>NZ_SLZL01000008.1:0-177500 GCF_004342605.1 Caulobacter sp. BK020 | reverse complement strand
CGAATAAAAGGTACTCTAGGGATAACAGGCTGATTTTGCCCAAGAGTCCATATCGACGGCAAAGTTTGGCACCTCGATGTCGGCTCATCACATCCTGGGGCTGGAGCAGGTCCCAAGGGTTCGGCTGTTCGCCGATTAAAGTGGTACGTGAGCTGGGTTCAGAACGTCGTGAGACAGTTTGGTCCCTATCTGCCGTGGGTGTACGAGACTTGAGAGGATCTGTCCCTAGTACGAGAGGACCGGGATGGACACACCTCTGGTGGACCTGTCATGGCGCCAGCTGTGCAGCAGGGTAGCTAAGTGTGGAATAGATAACCGCTGAAAGCATCTAAGCGGGAAACTAACCTCAAAACAAGGTCTCGCTGAGAGCCGTGGTAGACCACCACGTTGATAGGCCAGGTGTGGAAGCGCCGCGAGGCGTGTAGCTTACTGGTACTAATAGCTCGATAGGCTTGATCGTTCTTCAGTCAAACCCATGACCGCTTTACACAGACATGCGATCTCTTCTTCACATACATGCTCAGCCCCTAAAAGGCTGACAGCATCCTTTTTGCTGACCTGGTGGCTATGCCGGGGGTTCCCCACCCGATCCCATTCCGAACTCGGTCGTTAAGTCCCCCAGGGCCAATGGTACTTCGTCTCAAGGCGCGGGAGAGTAGGTCGCCGCCAGGTCCGCTAAAAGGATGCCCAGCATCAAAGTCCAAGCCCTACCACACGATCAAACCACTACCCTCTTCGCCGCGGGGTGGAGCAGCCCGGTAGCTCGTCAGGCTCATAACCTGAAGGTCACAGGTTCAAATCCTGTCCCCGCACCCAAGACTTAAGGCCAAGCTTTCAGAGCGCCTGAGTGTGGCTTTTTAGCCACGTCCGGCGACGTTTCAGCCGCCATCGACCCGTGTCACGCGAAAATTTATCGCCCGGACCGGGCTCGGCTTGAGATTCTGCCATCAAACCCCGTAGCGCGTTCCTCGGATTTGCGTCATGAGAGCAGGATGGAAGACGCGGGTCGGCAACTGGCCCGCTGAATGAGGTTTTGAGGATAAGATGGCGAACGGTGTCGTTAAGTGGTTCAACCCGGCCAAGGGCTTTGGTTTCATTCAGCCCGAGGACGGCGGCCAGGACGTGTTCGTCCACATCGCCGCGGTTGAACGCTCGGGCCTGTCGGGCCTGAACGAAGGTGACCAGGTTTCCTACGAGCTGGAAGAAGATCGCCGCTCGGGCAAGACCTCGGCCGGCAATCTGCGCGTGACCGGCCAGGGCGCGGCTCCGTCGGCTCCGCGCCGTCCGGCCCGCGACTTCGGCGCTCCGCGCGGTGGCGGCTATGACGCTCCCCGGGGCGGCGGCTATGGTGGCGGCGGCACGGGCGAAGCCGGCACGGGCGTGGTGAAGTGGTTCAACAGCACCAAGGGCTTCGGCTTCATCCAGCCGGACAATGGCGGCGGCGACATCTTCGTGCACATCTCGGCCGTCGAACGCGCCGGCCTGCGCGGCCTGAACGAAGGCCAGCAAGTCGGCTACGAACTGGAACAGGACCGCCGCTCGGGCAAGACCTCGGCCGGCAACCTGCGCATCCTCTAAGGATCCGAGAAACCGGCCGGGCGCGGAGCGTCCGGTCGGCTCTTCGATCCCCGAATCAGGCCCCGCCGGAGCCTTTCCTCGTCGCTGAGACGGTGGAAGGGTTCCTGCGGGGCCTTTTCTTTGCCGCGTCGCCAGGCGGGAGGCGGCGATGCCGGCTTCAGATCAGCCGGTGCTCCCGCTCCGCCGCCGCCTGGTTCACCGCCAGGGCGGTGAGGTTGGCGATGCCCCGCGCCGTGACGCTGGGCGTCAGCACGTGCAGCGGCCGGCTCATGCCCAGCAGCAGCGGGCCGACCAGCAGGCCCTCGGTGGCGGCGCTGAGCAGGGTCAGCGAGATATTGGCGGCGTCCAGGGTCGGCATGACCAGAAGGTTGGCCGAGCCCTTCAGGGCGCTGTCGTGCACCAGCCGATCGCGCAGGGCCTGGGAGAGGGCCGCGTCGGCGTGCATTTCACCATCCACCTCGAGCTCGGGCGCGCGCTCGCGCACCAGGGTCAGGGCCTCGCGCATCTTGCGGGCGGTCGGCGAGTTCGACGCGCCGAAGCTGGAGTGCGACAGCAGGGCCGCCTTGGGCGTCAGGCCGAACCGGCGCACGGATTCGGCGGCCAGCAGCGTCATCTCGGCCACCTGCTCGGCGGTCGGGTCGACATTGACGTGGGTGTCGCAGAAGAACAGCGTGCCGTTGTCGATGATCAGCGCCGACAGGGCGTAGACCCGGCCGACGTTCTCGCGCTTGGGGATGATCGGCAGCACATAGGTCATGTGCTGCCACCAGTCGCCGGCCCCGCCCACCAGGGCGGCGTCGACATGGCCGGCCTGCAGCAGCATCGAGGCCGAAACCGTCCGGCGGTTGGTCACTCGACGTTCGGCGGCCAGGGGCGGTACGCCGCGACGGCTGACCAGGCCCTGGTAGCGCTCGACCAGCGGGGCGAACAGCGCCTTGTCGGCGGAGGGATCGAGGATCTCGACGCGGTTGTCGAAGTCCAGCCGCAGGCCCATCTCGGCGGCCTTGGCGGTGATGGTTTCGCGCTTGCCGATCAGCACGGGCTTGCAGAGGCCTTCGTCGACCACGGTCTGGACGGCGCGCAGCACGCGCTCGTCCTCGCCCTCGGCATAGGCGACGCGGACGCCGCCGGTCTCGGCGGCGGCCTTGGTCGCCTTGCGGGCCCGCTCGAACACCGGCCGCATCAGCTGGCCGGACCGGTAGACGAACAGCTCCAGCTCGGCGCGGTAGGCGTCGAAGTCGGCGATCGGTCGGGTGGCGACGCCGCTGTCCATGGCCGCCCGGGCCACGGCCGGAGCGATCTGCAGGATCAGCCGCGGGTCGAACGGCTTGGGGATGATGTACTGGCCGCCGAACATCGGGGCGACGCCGCCATAGGCGCTGGCCACCACCTCCGAAGCCTCGGCCCGGGCCAGCTCGGCGATGGCCTCGACGGCCGCCACCTTCATCGCCTCGTTGATCTCCAAGGCGCCGACGTCGAGCGCGCCGCGGAAGATGAACGGGAAGCACAGGACGTTGTTGACCTGGTTGGGATAGTCGCTGCGGCCGGTGGCCATGATGGCGTCGGGGCGCTGGGCGGCGACGATCTCGGGCAGGATCTCCGGCTCGGGATTGGCCATGGCCAGGATCAGCGGGCTGGGGGCCAGCAGCGGCAGCCACTCGGCCTTGAACACGCGGGGCGCGGACAGGCCCAGGAAGATGTCGGCGCCCGGCAGCACGTCGGGCAGCGACCGCGCGTCGGTCGGCCGGGCGTAGCGGGCCATGTTCTCGGGCATGTCGGGCTCGCGCCCGGCATGAACGACGCCCTTGATGTCGGTCAGGGTGACGTTCTCGACCGGCAGGCCCATCGACACCAGCAGGTCGACGCAGGCCAGGGCGGCCGCGCCGGCCCCCGAGGTGACCAGCTTGACGTCCTTGAGGGTCTTGCCCTGGACGACCAGGGCGTTGCGGACGGCGGCGGCGCAGACGATGGCGGTGCCGTGCTGGTCGTCGTGGAAGACCGGGATGTTCATCCGCTCGCGCAGCTTGCGCTCGATGACGAAGCATTCCGGGGCCTTGATGTCCTCCAGGTTGATGCCGCCGAAGGTGGGCTCCAGGGCGGCGACCACCTCGATGAAGCGGTCGGGATCCTCGGCGTCGACCTCGAGGTCGAACACGTCGATGCCGGCGAACTTCTTGAACAGGACCGCCTTGCCCTCCATCACCGGCTTGGACGCCAGCGGGCCGATATTGCCCAGGCCGAGCACCGCGGTGCCGTTGGAGATCACGGCCACCAGGTTGCCGCGGGCGGTGTAGTCGCGGGCCGTGTCCGGATCGGCGGCGATGGCTTCGCAGGGCGCGGCGACGCCGGGAGAATAGGCCAGGCCGAGGTCGCGCTGGGTGGCCATGCGCTTGGTGGCCTCGATCGCCAGCTTTCCGGGCCGCGGCAGACGGTGATAGTCCAGGGCGGCTTTACGGAAATCCTCGTCCATCGGTCGTTCCTCGGTGGCTGCGCAAGGTTGTCGGCGCGGATCGTCTGGTATGGGCCTCGGTGCGATCCGTCAGGGGCCTAGCTACCGGGGTTGGCGCGGCTTTTCCAACCTTACCCAGCGTCGGAGCGCGTTTTTTGAGGTTCGGGGCGCCGAGAGCGCGATCGCGGGTGGCCGTATAAGTAATAAAAGACTTATATACGCCCATTCGGCAGGCGCCCGTCGCTGCTCCGCGAGGCGGTTTGCGGCCAAGGGGGCGCCCACCGGTCTGGCGGCTGGACTTGCCGGGGCGGCGGTTCCAGCATCGCTGTAGGATGCTCCGTTTCGGGAGCAAGGGTTTAGACTGGGCGGGCGACGCCCGGCCACGGATTTGGAAACAGATGAGCGGCTTGACCACCCATATCCTCGACACCGCCGCCGGGCGACCGGCGGCCGGGGTGGCCGTGCGGGTCTCGAGCCGGCGCGACGGCGTCGTCGCGCGACTGGGCGAGATCCGCACCGACGCCGACGGCCGGGCCCGGCTGGTCGAGGGCGAGGCTCTGACCGTTGGCGGGTATCGGCTGGAGTTCGCCGTGGGCGACTATTTCAAGGCGTCGGGCGCGGCCCTCTCCGATCCGCCGTTCCTGGACGTGGTGGTGATCGATTTCGCCGTCGCCGATCCGGCCCAGCACCACCACGTGCCGCTGCTGGTCTCGCCGTTCGGCTATTCCACCTATCGGGGCAGCTGAGATGGACGCGGTGCGCTTCCTGCTGAACGGCGAGGTGGTCGAGGCCCGGAGCGTCGATCCGACGCGGACGCTGCTGGAGCACCTGCGCGGCGACCTGCGGCGCACCGGGACCAAGGAAGGCTGCGCCGAGGGCGACTGCGGGTCGTGCACCGTGCTGGTCGGCGAACTGGACGGGCAGGGCGGCACGGCCTGGCGGGCGGTCAACAGCTGCATCCAGTTCGTGCCGATGGTGGACGGCAAGGCGGTGATCACCGTCGAGGGGTTGGGCCAGGCGACGCCGCATCCAGTGCAGGCGGCCATGGTCGAGCACCACGGCTCGCAATGCGGCTTCTGCACGCCGGGCATCGTCATGTCGCTGTACGGCCGGGCGGTGGCGGCGAAGGGGGGCGACGGGCCGATCGACGAGGTGCTGGCCGGCAACCTGTGCCGCTGCACCGGCTATGGCCCGATCATCGCGGCGGCGCAGGCGATCACGCCCGAGGCCGCGCCGGACGTGGCCGACACGCTGATGGACCTGCGACGTGACGAGGCCTTGAGCCTGGACTATGTCGACCCGATCGCCGGGGTGACCCGCCGCTGGTTCGCGCCGCTGGACGCCGATGAACTGGCCCGGACCTATGAAGCGCATCAGGACGCCGTGATCGTGGCCGGCGCCACCGACATCGGCCTGTGGGTGACCAAGCTGCGCAAGCCGCTGGGGACGCTGATCGATATCGGCCGGGTGGACGCGCTCAAGGCGATCACCCGCGAAGACGGCTGGCTGCGGATCGGGGCGGGCGTGCGCTATGTCGACGCCCTGGATACGCTCAGCGAGCTCTATCCCGACCTCGGCGCCATGATGCGGCGGTTGGGCTCGACCCAGGTGCGCAACAGCGGCACGATCGGCGGCAACATCGCCAATGGCTCGCCGATCGGCGACATGCCGCCGGCCCTGATCGCCCTGGGCGCGGAGCTGGTCCTGCGCAAGGGCGATGCCCGCCGGACCATTCCGTTGGAGGACTTCTTCGTCGCCTATGGCCGACAGGATCGCGCGCCCGGCGAGTTCGTCGAGGCGGTGCGCGTGCCGACCGGCCTGGGCGGGGCGATGTTCAAGGTCTTCAAGCTGTCCAAGCGCTTCGACCAGGACATCTCGGCGGTGTGCGGGGCGTTCAACATCACGATCGTGGACGAGGTGGTGACCGCCGCCCGCGTCGCCTATGGCGGCATGGCCGGCACGCCCAAGCGCGCCGTCGGCTGCGAGGCCGCCCTGGTCGGCCAGCTCTGGAACCGCACGACGATCCATGCGGCTGTCGAGGCCTTGGCCGGCGACTTCACGCCATTGAGCGACGCCCGCGCCTCGGCCGCCTACCGGACCCTGACGGCGGGCAACATGCTGCGCAAGGTGTTCATCGAGTCGGCTCGACCGGATCTCGAGACCCGCGTGCCGGAGGCGGCCCCCCACGCGCCGGAGGCGGCCAATGCCTGATTCCGGCGCCAAGCTGGTCGAACCGGTCGTCTTCCAGGGCGTCCACGCCGCGCTGCCGCACGACAGCGCCCTGCGCCACGTCAGCGGCACGGCGCTCTATGTGGACGACATTCCGGAACCGCCGGGCATGCTTCATGTCCATCTGGGCATGAGCACCCGGGCCCACGCCCGGATCGTCTCGATGGACCTGTCGGCCGTGCGGGCCTCGCCCGGGGTGGTGGCGGTGCTGACGGCCAGGGACATTCCCGGCGAGAACGACGTCAGCCCGGTGATCCACGACGACCGGCTGTTCGCCGACGGCGAGGTGATCTGCGTCGGCCAGAGCCTGTTCGCGGTGGCCGCCACCTCGATCGCCGCCGCCCGCGCCGCCGCCGCCAAGGCCGTGGTGGAGTACGAGGACCTGCCGGCCGCGATCACCATCGCCCAGGCCCGCGAGGCCGAGCTGAAGATCGAAGCCAGCCAGCGCATGGCGCGCGGCGACGCGGCCGCCGCTCTGGCCGCCTCGCCCCGGCGGCTGCAGGGAACCATGGCCATCGGCGGCCAGGACCACTTCTATCTCGAGGGCCAGGTGGCCCTGGCCACGCCGCGCGAGGGCGGCGATGTCCACGTCTGGTCGTCGACCCAGCATCCCAGCGAGGTGCAGCACCTGATCGCCCGCGTGCTGGCCGTGCCGCACACCGCGGTGACCGTCGAGGTCCGCCGGATGGGCGGGGGGTTCGGCGGCAAGGAGACGCAGGCCTCGCTGTTCGCCGCCGCCGCGGCCCTGGTGGCGGTCAAGACCGGCCGTCCGGCCAAGGCCCGTCCCGACCGCGACGAGGACATGGTCATGACCGGCAAGCGGCATGACTTCGAGATCGCCTATGACGTCGGTTTTGACGACGAAGGCCGGCTGACGGGTCTGGCGCTGGAGCTGGCCTCGCGCTGCGGCGCGACCACCGACCTGTCGCTGGCCATCAACGACCGGGCGATGTTCCACGCCGACAACTGCTACTACCTGCCGGCCGTCGAGATCGTCTCGCACCGTTTCAAGACCCACACGGTGTCGAACACCGCCTTCCGGGGCTTTGGCGGGCCGCAGGGCATGGCGGCGATCGAGCGGGTGATGGACGCCGTCGCCCAGGCCACGGGCCTGGACCCGCTAGAGGTGCGCCGGCGCAACCTCTATGGCGGCGAGGGACGGAACCTCACGCCCTACCACCAGACCGTCGAGGACAATGTCGCGCCGCAGCTGCTGGCCGAGCTGGCGGCGTCCTGCGACTACAAGGCCCGTCAGCGCCAGATCGACGCCTACAACGCCCGCAGTCCGGTGATCAAGAAGGGCCTGGCCCTGACGCCGGTGAAGTTCGGCATCTCGTTCACCACCACCCACCTGAACCAGGCCGGGGCCCTGATCCACCTCTATGCCGACGGTTCGATCCTGCTGAACCACGGCGGGACCGAGATGGGGCAGGGGCTGTTCGTCAAGGTGGCCCAGATCGTCGCCGAGGCGTTCAAGGTCGGGGTCGACCGGGTGAAGGTGACCTCGACCATCACCGACAAGGTGCCCAACACCTCGGCCACGGCGGCGTCATCGGGCACGGACCTGAACGGCATGGCGGCGTTGAACGCGGCTAACGCCATCAAGGGGCGACTGGTCGAATTCGCGGCGAAGAAATGGGGCTGCGACGCGGCCGAGGTCGAGTTCACGCCGCAAGGTCTGCGGGCCGGGAGCGAGCTGGTCCCGTTCGAGACGCTGTGCCGCCAGGCCCATCTGGCCCGGGTGTCGCTGTCGTCCACCGGCTTCTACGCCACGCCGAAGATCCACTACGACCGCGCCACCCACACCGGCCGCCCGTTCTACTATTTCGCCTATGGCGCGGCCTGCAGCGAGGTGCTGATCGACACCCTGACCGGCGAGATGAAGGTCGTCCGCGCCGACATCCTGCACGACGCCGGCCGCTCGATTAATCCGGCCATCGACCTGGGCCAGATCGAGGGCGGCTTCATCCAGGGCATGGGCTGGCTGACGACCGAGGAGCTGGTGTTCGGCGCCGACGGCCGCCTGCTGACCCACGCCCCCTCGACCTACAAGATCCCCACCTGCGGCGACCGGCCGGCGGTGCTGAACGTGGCGCTGTGGGAGCCGGGCCGCAATGTGGAGGAGACGGTGCACCGCTCCAAGGCCGTGGGCGAGCCGCCGTTGATGCTGGCCCTGTCGGTGTTGTCGGCGGTCAACCGCGCCGTGGCCGCGGTGGCTGACCACAAGGTGTTCCCCAACCTGGACGCGCCGGCGACGCCGGAACGGATCCTGATGGCGGTCGAGGACGTGAAGCGGAGGGCCTCATGCTAACCCTCTCCCAGAGGGAGAGGGAGGGGCCCGCGCTCGAAGAGCGTGGGAGGGTGAGGGATTACACCCTCGCCGATTTCACGCCCGGCCGGCACGCCGTCGAACGTTTTACCCCCTCACCCTCCCACGCTTCGCGCGGGCCCCTCCCTCTCCCCATGGGAGAGGGCGCATGAGCAACTGGGCTCGTTCCGCGCTGGCGCAACTCGCCCTCGGCGAAACCGTCGCCCTGGTCACCATCCTGGCCGTCGAGGGCTCGGCCCCGCGCGAGGCCGGGACCAAGATGGTGGTGTGGGCGGGGGGGCAGGCCGGCACCATCGGCGGGGGCAATCTGGAGCACCAGGCGGCCGAGCAGGCGCGGAAGATGCTGCTGACCTCGGTGCACTTCGCCCTGCAGGACTATCCGTTGGGCCCCTTGCTGGCCCAGTGCTGCGGCGGTCGGGTGCGGCTGCTGATCGAGCGCCTGGACGGGACCGCCGTCGACTGGCTGACCGACGCGGCGCGCAGGCTGGACGCCGACCAGCCGTTCGAGGTCCGCACGCGCTTCAATCCCGGCGCCCTGACCAAGACCGTCGCCCCGGTCGCGGCCTCGAACCCGGACAGCGCGACGATCACCCTGGCGGGCGCGCCGGCGACCACGCGGAGCGCCCGGCCGACGCTGGGCGACGTGCTGATCGAGCCGCAGGACCTGCCGCGCCCGCCGGTGCTGCTGTTCGGGGCCGGCCATGTCGGCCAGGCCGTGGCGCGGGCGCTGGAGCCGCTGCCGTTCCGCCTGGCCTGGTACGACACCCGGCCGGAGACCGCCGAGATCGCCGGCGTCACGGTGGGTGCGCCCGCCGAGCTGGCGGCCGCGGCCATGGGCGCCGGGCCGGACGCCTACATCCTTGTCATGACCCACGACCATAATCTGGACTACGCCCTGACCTCGGCGGCCCTGGCCGGCGGGGCGTTCGGCTATCTGGGCCTGATCGGGTCGGACACCAAAAGGGCCCGGTTCCTCAGCCGGCTGCGCAAGGACGGCTTCCATGATGGGACCACGGCCCGCGTAACCTGCCCGATCGGCCTGCCGCACCTGAAGAACAAGGCCCCCGAGGTGATCGCCGTCTCGGTGGTCGCCGACCTGTTGATGCGGCTTGAGGCCGCCCGCCGCGAACGGACGAAGGATCTCCAGCTTGCAAGCCTATAGGGCGTCGATCCTCCACCTGGAGGCCGACCCGAGCATCACCGATGGCGAGGCGCACGCCTTCCACGAGGACGGCCTGCTGCTGGTCGAGGACGGCCGCGTCGTGGCCTGCGGCGACCACGCCAAGCTGGCCGACGAGCTGGGCGACGCGCCGGTGGAGGACCTGAGCGGCAAGCTGATCGTCCCCGGCTTCGTCGACACCCACATCCACTTCCCGCAGGTCGACGTCATCGCCGCCCATGGCGAGCAGCTGCTGGACTGGCTGGAGCGCCACACCTTTCCCGCCGAGGCCGCCTTCGCCGACAGGGGGCATGCCGAGGAGACGGCCGAGTTCTTCGTCGAGGAGCTGCTGCGCAACGGCACGACCAGCGCCCTGGTGTTCGGCTCGGTGCACAAGGCCTCGGTGGAGGCGCTGTTCGCCGCCGCCCTGGAGCGCGACATGCGGATCATCGCCGGCAAGTCGCTGATGGACCGCAACGCTCCGCCCGGCCTGACCGACACGGTGGAGAGCAGCCGGGCTGACATGCAAAGCCTGATCGCCGACTGGCACGGCAAGGGCCGGCTGGGCTATGCGGTCACCCCGCGCTTCGCCATCAGCTGCAGCGACGAACAACTGGCCATGGCCGGCCAGGTGCTGGCCGAGCATCCGACGGTGTGGATGCAGACCCACCTGTCGGAGAACATCCGCGAGATCGTCGACACCGCCAAACTGTTCCCGGACGCCAGGGACTATCTGGACGTCTATGAGCGCTTCGGCCTGGTCGGGGAGCGCTCGGTCTTCGCGCACTGCGTTCACCTTCAGGGGGACGCTTTCCAGCGTCTCGCTCAGGCAGGGGCGTCGGTCGCCTTCTGCCCGACCTCGAACCTGTTCCTGGGCTCGGGCCTGTTTCCGCTGGAGACCGCCTGCGCCCACGGCGTGAAGGTCGGGATTGGCACGGACGTGGGGGCGGGGACGACCTTCTCGATCCTCCACACCCTGGGCGAGGCCTACAAGGTGGGCCAGCTGCGCGGCGAGGCGCTGGATCCGTTCCACGCCCTCTATCTGGCGACCCTGGGCGGGGCCCGGGCGCTGGGGCTGGAGGACGAGATCGGCAGCCTGGAGGCGGGCAAGATCGCCGACTTCCTGGTCCTGGACCTGGCCGCCACGCCGCTGCTGGCCCGGCGAATGCCGGCCGCGAAGTCGCTGGAGGACCGGCTGTTCGCCCTGACCGTGCTGGGGGACGACCGGGTCGTCGAGCGGACCTATGTGGCCGGGGTGGAGCGGTATCGACGGTAGGGCTCAGGGTCTTGCCCCCACCTGACGGCTTCGCCGCCTGTCCGCCCCCATAGGGGGCGGAGCCTCAAGTGCTGGCGCTCTTCCCCCTACGGGGGAAGACGATCGCGAAGCGATCGGTAGGGGGCAAGCGGTCGCCTTCTACGCCCCCATCGTCTCCGCATATAGCTTCAACAACCCCTCGGCCTTCACCCCGACCGTGACCGCCTGGATCGGCTGATCGTCCCAGGCCGACGGGCCGAACAGTTCGCCCTCGACCTTCTGGCAGGTCTGGCCCAGGGCGATGCCGTCGGTGATCACCCGGATCGAACCGCGCCGCACCTCGAACAGCGACGGATCGACCACGTAGGCCACGGCCGCGGCGTCGTGCACGCAGCAGCCGACGATGCCGTCGCGGCCGCCATAGAACGCCGCATAGGGCTTGGAGATGGCGTTGAGGAAGGCCCCGGCCGGACCGGCCTTGGCCTCCAGCGCGTCCATATAGGCCGGGGTCATCACCACCTGGGTGGTGACGTCCAGGCTGACGGCGGTGACCGGCCAGGGCGCGGTGAACACCAGGTCGGCGGCTTCCGGGTCGTTCCAGATATTGGCCTCGGCCACGGGGGTGACGTTGCCGGGCTTGCCGGCGACGCCGAACGCGCCGCCCATGATCACCACGGCCTTCAGCAGGTTGGCGACCTCCGGATCGGCCCGCAGCGCCAGGGCCAGGTTGGTCAGCGGGCCGACCGCGACCAGGGTGATCTCGCCGGGGTGGGCGCGCGCCAGGTCGATGATCGCCTGATGAGCCGGCTTGGCCTCGGGCTGGGCGGGCTTGAGGCCGGTCAGCTCGACGTCGCCCAGGCCGTTCTCGCCGTGCACGAAGGTGGGCGAGGGGTTGCGCGGCCGGGTCAGCGGCTTGTCGGTTCCCTTGAAGACCGGGGCCTTCAGGCCGAAGCGGTCCTTCAGGTAGAGGGCGTTGCGGGTGGTGGTGTCGATGTCGGCGTTGCCGAACACGGTGGTCACCGCCAGCAGATCGAGCGCGGGGCTGGCCTCGATGAACAGCAGCGCCATGGCGTCGTCGATGCCGGGATCGGTGTCGAAGATGATTTTATTCGTCATTCGAAGGGCTTAACTCATCGTGGGGCGAAGGGGGAGACCCCTCAAACGAACCATGCTCCCGGCGCGAACCGGGAGCATGGCTGGACGATGGCAATCCTTCGGCTTCCGCCCGGCCGAGCCGGGCGGCTCTTCGGATTACCGCTTGGCGCTGATCGAGATGCCGACGATCCGAGGCTCGTTGACGAAACCGGTCAGGTTGTTGAAGTCGATCGCGCCGCGCAGGTTCACCTCGTTGGTGATGTTGCGGGCGAACGCGGCGATCTCGTAGGCGCCGTCGCGCTTGGCGTAGCCGAGCTTCAGGCCGCCCTCGAAGTCGCCCTTCGAGTAGAACTCCTTGCTCTGGTAGAGGAAGACGTTGGTGTAGCCCTGGCGGAACCAGTCAGTGTAGGCGAACAGTTCGCCGTCGCCGATCGGATAGCTGTAGCGGGCCGTGAAGTTCAGCACGTACTTCGGCGCGTTCGGGAACGGGTTGCCGTTGACCAGGGCCTGGCCCGAGGCGTTCAGCGGGTCGGTGACCGTGCACTGGGCGCACACCGCCACGGCCAGATCCTTGTCCTTGATCTTGGTGTGGTTGTAGCTGTAGCCGGCGGTCAGCAGCAGGTTCTCGGTGACCTTGAACTCGCCGTCGAACTCGACGCCGTAGGCTTCGCCCTTGTCGGCGTTGATCAGCAGGGTGCCGTTGCTGGCGCCGCCGATGGCGCTGAACTGCGGGTTCTTTTCCTCGTAGGTAAAGGCCGCGCCGTTGAAGCGGATGCGGCGGTCCAGCAGTTCGCTCTTGAAGCCGACTTCGTACGACTGGATCGTTTCCGACTTGGCCACCGAGGCGGGGCTGAAGAACACGATGTCGCGGCCCTGGATGGTCGGGCCGCGGAAGCCGTGGGCGGCGCGGGCGTACAGGCTGAAATCGTCGGTCACGTCATAGAACGCCGACAGGTCCCACGAGACCTTGCTGTCCGACACCGACACTTCCGGCGCGGTCGAGCCGACGACGGTCATGGTCTTCTTGTCGTCGGTGTAGCGGGCGCCGCCGGTCAGCTTCAGCTTGTCGTTGACCTGGTAGGCGACCTGGCCGAAGCCAGCCCAGGCGGTGTTCTTGTGGTTCAGCGTCGCCTTGTTGAAGCCGGCGTCGGTGGTCACCAGGAAGTCGGACTTGAAATAGTAGCCGCCGACCTGCCAGCTGAACGGGCCCTCGGTGTCCGAGGCCAGGCGCAGTTCCTGGGTGTACTGGTCCAGGTCGTCGATGCCGTCCTTGGTGTCGGAGTCGAACGGGATGAAGCCCGGGCCGACGCCGGCCACGCCGCCGTCGATGTCGCCGCGGCTGTAGCCGTTGGTGGTCTCGTAGGCGCTGATCGAGGTCAGGGTCACGCCGCCGAAGTCGTAGTCGACCTTAATCGACTCGCCGTTGCCGTCGTACTTCTGCGGGTTGTTGGCCCCGCCATTGTAGAAGACGGCGTCGCGGTCGAAGTTGCCGTTGATCTTGTTGCTGCCCTTGGTGAGGATGTTGGCGCGGAAGATCGCGGCCGTGCCGTCCAGGGTGCGGTTGTGGGCGTTCAGCAGGACGCTGAGGTTCTCGGCCGGGGTCCACAGCAACTGGCCGCGGATGGCGTACTCGTCATAGCCGCCCATCGCGTCCTTCACATGGGTGAAGGTGTTGTCGATATAGTTGTCGCGGTGCTGGCCCAGGATGGCGATGCGGCCGGCCAGCTTGCCTTCCACCAGCGGACCGCCGACGCCGCCTTCGGCCGTCCACGAGCCGTACGAGCCGTAGGTCACCGTGCCGTTGGCCTTGAAGACCTGGCTCGGCTTGACGCTGTCGAACTTGACGATGCCGGCGGTGGTGTTGCGGCCGAACAGCGTGCCCTGCGGGCCGCGCAGCACTTCAACCTGCTCGACGTCGAACACCGGCGTGCTCTTCAGCACGACGTTTTCCATGACCACGTCGTCCATGATCACCGAGACCGGCTGCGAGGCGGCCAGGTCGAAGTCGGTGTTGCCCAGGCCGCGGATATAGAACCGCGGGGCGGCGCGGCCGTTGGAGCTTTCGACGAACAGGCCAGGCACGCGGCTGGACAGGGCCAGAACGTCCTCGCCGCCGGCGAACAGGGCGTCCAGCTTTTCGCCGCCCATGGTGGCGACCGAGACCGGCACTTCCTGGATGTTTTCCGAGCGCTTCTGGGCGGTGACGATCACGTCGTCCAGGGTGACGGCGCCGGTGTCCTGGGCGAAGGCGGGCGCGGCGGCGCCGACGGCCAGGATCAGGGCGGTGAGGGCGGCGCCGCGATGGAGGCGGCTGCGCAGCGGGTTGGCGGTGGTCATTGAGGTATCCCCTTCATGCGCCGGCGGCCCGACGCTTGAGGTTGCAATGCACAATGACGGAGGCGAATCCAAAGGTTTGATGACGCCCTGAATGTGGTTCGGTGAGGTTTTTGTCCTGGATGTCACTATTTGACCACGCCGCGACAGGACTGCCCAAAAGCAGATCATAAGTCATAGATTTATTACTTGTGATCATCGGATTCGGCGCTCGACCGCTTACGGAGCAAGGCGTTGATCGACGCCGTCCTGGAGAAGTGAGACGTGGGCCGCGACGATTTTCCAGCCCTCTTCGGTCCGGATCCAGGCTTGGCTCTGGCGTCCGGTGCGTTTTGCCCCTTCGCGCAGGAACTCGACATTGGCGACGGCGAAATCCCGCCCAAAGGTGGTGATTTCCGTCCTCAGGCGCGACCTCTGCGGCGAGCCGCCCGAGCGGCCGATTCGAAAGGCCGCGATCGCCTCGAAACCGTAGAGGTTCTCGGCCACGCCGTAGCGCACGGTTTGCGGCGCATCGCGGAAGAAGCCGTCCAGCGCCTCGACGTCGTTGGTCATCAGCGCCGTCTCGTAGGCGTCAACGGCGGCGGTCACCTCGGCCAGGACGTCGGGGTCGTTGACGGGGGTCATTGCGCGGGCTCCGGTGGACGATGGGCGGCTGCGACGCCGGCCTGTTCCAGGCGCAGGGCGGCGGCCAGGGCCAGGTCCTCGCGCCAGGCTGGGGCGATGATCTGCACGCCGGCCGGCAGCTCGCCGGGGCGGTTGACGGGGGCGGCCACCACCGGCAGGCCGATGAAGCTGATCGGCTGGGTGTAGGCGCCGAGGTTCTTGCGGACCGAGACCGGCTGTCCGTCCATCTCCATGGTCGCCTGGCCGATGCCCGGCGCGGGGCAGACCGAGGCCGGGGCCAGCAGCACGTCGAAGTCCTCGAACACCCGGCGCATGGCGTCGCGGAACACCGGGCGATAGCGGTGCGCGGCCTCGGCGACCGCGTCGGGCGCCAGGGCGCCGGCCAGCAGGCGGTCGCGGACGGCGGGGTCGTAGTCGAGCGGCCGCGCTTTCAGGTCGGGCCAGTGCAGGTGGGCGGCCTCGATCGGCGTCAGGCAGAAGGCGGCGGCGCGGGCTTGTTCGGCGCCCGGCAGTTCGACGCCGCGGCGAGCCTGCAGGGCGTCGGCGACGATCTCCAGCGCCTCCAGCACCTCGGGAAAGGCGCCTTGCGCGAACCAGCCGCCCAGCACGCCGACGCGAAGGGGCGCGTCGGCGATCGCTTGCAGGCGGAGGGCGACCGGTTCGGCGGGCCGACGGCAGAGGGGGTCCAGCGGATCGGCCCCCTGCATCAGGTCGTAGGCGAGGGTCAGGTCGGCGACCGAGCGGGCGAAGGGCCCGACATGGTCCAGGCTCTCGACAAAGGGAAAGGCGCCCTGGCGCGACAGGCGGCCCAGGGTGGGCTTCAGGCCGAACACGCCGCACAGGCTGGCGGGGATGCGGATCGAGCCGTTGGTGTCCGAGCCCAGGGTCAGGGGGACAAGACCGCCGCTGACCGCCGCGGCCGAACCGCCGGACGAGCCGCCGGCGATGCGGGCCAGGTCGTGCGGGTTGCGGGTCGGGCCGTCGTGGGCGTTCTCGGTGACGAAGCCGTAGGCGAACTCGTCCATGTTCAGCGCCCCGACCAGCACCGCCCCGGCGGCGGTCAGGCGGCGGACGGCGGTGGCGTCGTGGGCGGCTGGCGGCGCGTCGCGGCGGATCTTCGAGCCGGCGATCGTTGTCTGGCCTGCGACGTCGAACAGGTTCTTCACGGCGAACGGAACCCCGGCCAGCGGCCCGACGGGACGGCCGGCGGCGAGGTCGGCGTCGATCGCCTCGGCCTGGGCCAGGGCCCGTTCGGCGAAGACGGCGGTGTAGGCGTTGAAGCGGTCGTTCCGCGCCCTGGCCAGGGCGGCCTGGACCTCGGCGCGGGCGGTGGTCCGGCCTTCGCGGATGTCGGCGGCCGCGGCCTGGGCCGAGCGGAAGTCGGCCGAGGGGACGGCGACGCTCATGGTTCGAAGGCCGCGGGCGGAGCCGTGTCGTCCAGATCGGCGGCGAAGAGCGCGGCCTGGCGGCGCAGGAGGGCCAGGTTCTCGACCACCCCGGCCCGGGTCTCTGGCGGCAGGGCCAGGCCCAGGGCCTGGGCGCGCGCGTCCGCATAGGCGGCGACCGTCGCGTCGTCGAGGGCCAGGAAGGCGGCGAGCGCCGGATCGGTCGCCATGCGGGCAAGCTCCACAAGTAAGAAAAATATTCATAGCTGGGATGGTCGGTCGCCGCCAGCCGTACAGCAAGCCGAACCCGCCGACGCCCAGGTCCGCGCCATCCTTGCCGCCGGGCTGCCTTCGGGATGGGCGCCGGCGCGCCTGGTCGCGCCGCGCGGGGATAGACGCTAGGGCGAAGCGGCCGCCGCGCGCCAACTGGGTCGCAGGTAATAGAGGACTTACTTCATGCGGCATCACCTGGCCTCGACCCCGGACACCGTGCGCTTCGGGATCTTCGACGCCGCCTTCGATCCGGTGCTGACGGTCGCGCCGGGCGACACGGTGGTGATCGACTGCGTGTCGGGGGGACCCGAGGTGATGCCGGCGTCGGACTCCGGCCTGGTGATTCCGCCGGTGCTGCAAGCGATCCACGACGCCAAGCTGGAGCGCATCGGCCCGCACATCCTGACCGGGCCGGTGGCGATCGAAGGCGCTGAACCCGGCGACACGCTGGAAGTGCGGATCGAGGCCATCGAGCCCAACAATACTTGGGGCTATTGCGCCGTCCGGCCGCTGGCGGGGACCCTGCCGGACGAGTTTCCCGAGCGCTATGTCAGCCATATCGCCGTCGACGCCGCGGCCGGAACCTGCAAGCCGGCCTGGGGTCCGACTCTGCCGCTGCGCCCGTTCTTCGGCACCACCGGCGTCGCCCCGCCGCCACGCTACGGGCGCCTGTCCAGCCGCGAACCGCGCGAGCACGGCGGCAATATGGACTGCAAGGAACTGGTCGCCGGCTCGACCCTGTTCCTGCCGGTCTGGGTTCCGGGCGCGAACTTCAGCGCCGGCGACGGCCATGGCCGCCAGGGCGACGGCGAGGTCTGCGTCAACGCGCTGGAGATGGGCCTGACCGGGACCTTCACCTTCGTCCTGCACAAGGCCGCCGACGTGGGAGTCCGCGCCTGGCCGAGCGCCGAAAGCCCGACCCATCACCTGACCTTCGGCTTCAATGAGGACCTGGACCTGGCGATGAAGCAGGCGCTGCGCGGCATGATCGACCTGATCGTCGCGCGGTCTTCACTGACCCGCGTGCAGGCCTATCAGTTCTGCTCCCTGGCCGTGGATTTCCGCGTGACCCAGACGGTCAACGGCGAGAAGGGCGTGCATGGAATGCTGGAGAAGGGGGTGTTGTTTTAGGGCGACAGTTCAGTCACTTGCCCCCACCTGACCGCTTCGCGGTCTGTCCGCCCCATAGGGGGCGGAGCTCTTCCCCCTCTGGGGGAAGGCGATCGCGAAGCGGTCCGCAGGGGGCAAGTGATCGCCGCCGCCTACTTCCGCAGATACCCTTCCAGCAGCTCCAGCGCATGGGCCAGTCGGGCCCGTCGCCATTCCGGCTTGTTCATGTCGGTGTCCAGCGTCACCGATAGCGAATAGCCGTTGGCCAGGTGGAAGCGGCTCATGGCCGCGATGGTCACGTAGATCTGGGCCCAGTCCAGGTTGTCGCGGAAGATTCCCTGCTTCTGGCCGCTCTCGATCAGCCGCTCGATGGTGCGGCGCAGGGGAAAGGCGGTCTCGGTGACCTTGCGAGACTGGGCGACGAACTTGCCCTGCAGCAGGTTCTCGTTGCGCAGCAGGCCGTCGATGCGCGGGTTCTTCTCGAAATAGTCGGAGGTGAAGCGCTGCAGGGCCAGGAAGCCCTCCAGCGGCCGGTCGAAGTCGATCTCCAGCTCGGCCTCGCGACCGCGCAGGTCCTCGTAGGCGGCCTCCAGCACCGCCAGGTACAGGCCCTTCTTGTCGCCGAAATAGTGGTAGAGCATGCGGATGTTGCACTTGGCGGCCTTGACGATCTTCTCGATCCGCGCGCCGGCGTAGCCCGCCTGGGAGAACTCGCGCAGCGCCGCGCTCAGGATCGCCTTGCGCGTCCGCTCGGCGTTGCGCTTGCGCGGCGCCGGAGCGGCGTCGTCGGTCGGTTCGGCCGAAGGCGTCTCTGCCAAGGTGGTCACTGCGTCTTTGCTCCCGCCTCGATCCAGGCGCCCAGCTGGGCGCGCTCGGCATCGGTAATGTGAGTCTCGTTGCCGAGGGGCATGCTGGTCGTCTCGACCGCGCGCTCGCGGATCTTGCCGGCGTAGCGCGCCATGCCCGCCGGGGTGTCGAAGGCCGCGCCGTTGGGCGGGGCGGTGAAGCCCTTGTGGGTCGGCGTGGCCGAATGGCACATCACGCAGTGCTTCTGGACGATGGCCTGGGCGACGGGGAAGGGCACGTCGGAAACCGTCTCGGGCGTCTTGGGCTTGAGGCTGGCGATCATGCTGACGGCGAAGATCAGGAAGGCCCCCAGGATCAGGAAGTCGGGCTTGAGCGTCCCGTGGTGGCGCAGGATGAAGAAGTAGCGGATCGACACCCCGCCGGCGCTGATCAGGGCCAGCAGCAGCCAGGCCAGGTGATGGCCCGTGACCGCCGGATAGTGGTTGCTGATCATGATGAAGATGACCGGCAGGGTCATGTGGGTGTTGTGCACCGAGCGCTGCTTGCCCATCGCGCCCAGGCGCGGATCGACCGGGCGGCCGGCCAGCATGTCGGCGACGATCCTGCGCTGGTTGGGGATGATCACCAGGAACACGTTGCCGACCATGCACGTGCCGATGATCGCGCCGACATGGATGAAGGCGCCGCGGTCGCTGAAGAGATGAGTCAGGGCCCAGGCCGCCGCTGTCAGGGTCAGGAACCAGACGACGCCGAACAGGCGCGGTCTCGCGCCCAGCGGCGAGCGGCACAGGCCCTCATAGACCAGCAGCCCGCCGACGATGAAGGCCAGGCCCGTGGCGATCGCGCCGGCCTGGCTGAAGGCGTGCTTCCCCGCATCGATCAGATAGACAGGCGCGCCGACGTAATAGAGCACGATCAGCAGGGCGAAGCCCGACAGCCAGGTGGTGTAGGCCTCCCATTTGAACCAGTGCAGGTGGTCGGGCATGTGGGCCGGAGCCGTCATGTATTTCTGCGAATGGTAGAAGCCGCCGCCGTGCACGGCCCACAACTCGCCCTTGACGCCGTCCTTCTCGGGAACGGGCGGGCGCAGGTTGTTGTCCAGCCAGACGAAGTAGAACGAGGCGCCGATCCAGGCGACGCCGGCGATCACGTGCAGCCAGCGCAGGGCCAGGTTCAGCCAGGTCGTGACGTCATAGTCCATGTCAGCCGGTCACCGCGTCTTGCAGTCGAAGTTTCGAGATCAGGCCGATCTGCCGGATCGCCTCGGCGATCTCGTCGGCGCGTTCGTTGACCAGCCGCGCCTGCATGGCGGCCAGGATCGCGGTCTTGTCGTTCAGCCGCACGGCGATGATGAACGGAAAGCCGAAGCGCTCGCGATAGGCGGCGTTCAGGGCGTGGAAGCGCTCGAACTCTTCCGGGGTCAGCCGGTCAAGGCCGGCGCTGGCCTGTTCGGCGTTGCTCTCGGCGGTCAGAGTCTTGGCGATCGCCGCCTTGCTCGCCAGCTCGGGGTGGGCGCGGATCAGGGCCAGGCGCTCGTCCTCGGGCGCGGCTTCCAGCACTGCCATGGTGGCGGCGTGCAGGGCCTCGACGCTGTCGAACGGCGCGGCGTCGTAGGCGCGCTTGACGACCCAGGGCGACAGCTCGAAGGCGAAGCCCAGGGTGGTGGCGAAACCGGTGCGGTTCATCCGGTTCAGGTCGGCCAGGGTCAGGGGCGGGGCGCTCATCTGGCGGATGCCTTGTAGGGGTGGGTCGCGATCCAGTGCCGGGCGATGTCGATGCGTCGGGCGACCCAGACCTTGTCGTGGCGCGTGACGTGTTCCAGAAAGCGGCGTAGGGCCATGATCCGGCCGGGCTTGCCGACGATCCGGCAGTGCAGGCCGACGCTCATCATCTTCGGGACGGTCTCGCCCTCATGATACAGGGCGTCGAAGGCGTCGCGCAGATAGGCGAAGAACTGGTCGCCGCTGTTGAAGCCCTGGGGCGCGGCGAAGCGCATGTCGTTGGCGTCCAGCGTGTAGGGCACGATCAGCTGTGGCCGGCCATGCTGGTCGTCCCAGTAGGGCAGGTCGTCGGCGTAGCTGTCGGCGTCGTAGACGAAGCCGCCTTCCTCGGCGACCAGGCGGGCGGTGTTGGGGCTGGTGCGGCCCTGGTACCAGCCCAGCGGCCGTTCGCCGGTCAGGGCCTCGTGGATCTCGATGGCCTGGGCGATGTGCTCGCGCTCGACCGCCTCGGGCAAGTGCTGGTAGTCGATCCAGCGATAGCCGTGGGTGGCGATCTCCCAGCCGGACTTCAGCATGGCCTCGACGGCGTCAGGATGGCGGGCCATGGCCTGGGCCACGCCGAAGACGGTCAGCGGCAGGCCGAACCCCTCGAACAATCGCCGGATCCGCCAGAAGCCGGCCCGCGAGCCGTATTCGTAGAGGCTCTCCATCGACATATGGCGCGCGTCGGGGATCGGCTGGGCCCCGACCATCTCCGACAGGAAGTGCTCGGCCTGGCCGTCGCCGTGCAGGACCGAGCGCTCTGCGCCCTCCTCGTAGTTGAGCACGAACTGCACGGCGACCCGGGCGCCGTTCGGCCATTGGGCGTAGGGCGGGTGTTCGCCATAGCCGATGAGGTCGCGGGGATAGGTCATGCGGCGGCCTCGCTTCGCGACGCGCGCAGGCTCCGCCCCCTATGGGGGCGGACAGACCGCGAAGCGCTCAGGTGGGGGCAAGTTGGCGAGCCGCGGTAGCGAACACTTGCCCCCACCGCGCCTTCGGCGCTCCTCCCCCATAGGGGGAAGAGCGCTCGCGTGATGGTCGCGCTCATGCGAACACCCCCAGCGCCGCGTCTACTCCGGCCCCGGCCGTGAAGCTGTAGCCCTCGCCGCGCAGCACCGCCTCCAGCGCCGCCAGCGTGGTCAGCACCGCATGCTTGCGGGCGTTGACCCCCATCGCCCCGATTCGCCAGACCTTGCCCGCCAGCGGCCCGAAGGCGGCGCCGATCTCGATCTCGAAGTCGGTGCGCATGCGGGCTTTCACCCGGTCGTAATCGACGCCGGCCGGCGCGATCACGGCGGTGACGTTGGTCATCTTGTGGGCCTTGTCGCCGTAGACGGTCAGGCCCATGGCCTCGACCCCGGCCACCACCGCCGCCCCGGCCTGGGCGTGGCGGGCGAAGCGGGCCTCAAGCCCTTCCTCCAGCACCACCCGGGCGCATTCGCGGGCCGCGTACAGCATCGAGGCGGCTTCGGTGTGGTGGTTCAGGCGCTTGTCGGACCAGTAGTCCATGATCATCGCCAGGTCGAAATAGTTGGAGGCGATGCGGCGGCCGTTGCCAGCGACCGTCCCCGCCGTGGCGATGCCGGCCTCGACATGCTTGCGGCCGGCGATGTGCTCGGCGGCGCGGTCGGAGATCGTGATCGGGCCCGAGCCGGACGGACCGCCCAGGCACTTCTGCAGGCCGCCGGTAACGATGTCGGCCTGCCAGGCGTCGACCGGAACCGACATGCCGCCGATGGTGGCGGTGGCGTCGACATAGAGCAGCGCGTCGTAACGCCGGCAGATCTCGCCGATCGCCGCGATCGGCTGGGCCATGGTGGTGGAGGTGTCGCCGTGCACGCAGGCCACCAGCCGCGGCCGCACGCGCCTGACCGCGTCCTCAACGGCCTGCGGATCGACCACCGTTCCCCAGTCGCCGTCGACCAGGGTGACCTTGGCGTCGCAGCGCTGGGCGATCTCCGACAGCAGCAGGCCGAAGCGCCCGGCGTTGACCACCACCACGTCGTCGCCCGGCGCCAGCACCGAGACCAGCGCCGCCTCGATGGCTGCGCGCGACGTGCCGTCGATCAGGAAGGTCCAGCGGTTCTCCGTCTGGAACACCTGGCGGTACAGGGCCATGGTCTCGTTCATGTAGCCGGTGAATTCCGGGTCGAACTGGCCGAGAAGCTGCACCGACATGGCCCGCAGCACGCGCGGATGCACGTTGATCGGGCCAGGACCCATCAGCAGGCGGGCGGGATGGTCGAGTTCGCCGAAGGTCTGGGTCATGCGGTGGTCTTGAGTCCGGTTAGCGCCGTGCGTCCTTCGAGGCTCGCCTGCGGCTCGCACCTCAGGATGAGGAATTCAGTTGCAACAAGGCTCCTCATCCTGAGGCGCCGCGAAGCGGCCTCGAAGGACGCATGGAGCCAAGGTTCTGCGCCAGCTGCTCGACGAACCCCAGCATCGCCTCGGCGGCCAGGGCGCAGTCGGCCTCGGTCACGGCCTCGCGCGGATTGTGGCTGATCCCGCCCTCGCAGCGGATGAACAGCATGGCGGTGGGGCAGAGATCGGCGACGACCATGGCGTCGTGGCCGGCCCCGCTGGGCAGGCGGCCGGGGGGCTGGCCCGTGGCGGCGACGGCGTCTTCCAGCAGGGCTGTCAGGCCGGGATCGCAGGGGCTGGCGGCCAGGTCCTGCATCAGGGCGACCGACGCCTCCAGCCCTCGGCGCGCGGCGATGGCCTCGATCTCGGCGGTGACGGCGGCCACGGCGGCATCGCGCGTGGCGGCGGTCTCGGCCCGGACGTCCATCGAATATTCGACCGCGCCGGGAATGACATTGAAGGCGCCAGGCAGGGCGGTGATCCGGCCGACGGTGCCGACCAAGCCGTCTGCTCCCTCAGAGCAGATCCGCTCCAGGGCCAGGATCGCCTCGGCGGCGGCCGGGCCGGGATCCTTGCGCAGGGACATCGGCGTGGTGCCGGCGTGTCCGGCCACGCCGGTGAACCGCACCATCAGCCGCTTCTGGGCGGCGATGGCGGTGACCACGCCCAGGGCCAGGCCCTCGGCCTCCAGCACCGGGCCCTGCTCGATGTGCGCTTCCAGAAACGCGAACACCTCGCCGGGCTTGCGCGCGGCCTCTTCCAGCCGGGTCGGATCCAGGCCGAACGCCGCGAAGGCTTCGGCCAACGAAACGCCGTCGGCGTCGGTCATCTCCATGACGCTGGGGCTGGCCGTGCCGGCCACGGCGCGGCTGCAGGTCATCGAGGCGGGGAAGCGCGAGCCCTCCTCGTCGCCGAACGCGATCACCTCGACCGCGAAGGGCAGGCGGCGGCCGGCGCGGGCCAGGACCTCGACCACGTCGATCCCCAGCATCACGCCCAGCGCGCCGTCGTAGCGCCCGCCGTTGCGGACGCTGTCGATGTGCGAGCCGATCAGCAAAGCCGGGGCGCCAGGCGGCTCGCCCTCGTAGCGCCCGACCAGGTTGCCGGCGGGATCGCGGCGGGCCGTCATGCCCGCCTGTTTCATCCAGAAGGCCAGGGTCTTGAGCGCCTCGTCATGGGCCGGCGTGAGGAACCGGCGCACCAGCATGTCGTCGGCCTCGCTGTAGGGCGCCGCGCCCATCAGGTCGCAACGGGCCTTGGCCCGCGCGCCAGGCTTGAAGTCGCCGCTCTCGAAGGCCTCCGCCACCCTGTCGGGCTCCCCTTTGCCGTCCACGCCATCCGTGACATGCTGGCCTAGCATCGGCGAGGCGCAAAGCCCGCGATGATCGGCGGCGCGGAACAGCTTCCCGCGCACATGCCTCGACAAGCGCCACCTCCACGAACCGGCGCCTGAAGCTAAGTCATAAATCACTTACTTGGCGAAGGACAGGCTTGGCGCCTCGGCCTTGGCGAAAGCCTATCGGCGGATGAGGACTTTGTAACTTGCCCACGACGCCGCGCCATGGCCGGCTGTGCGGTGAATGGAAGGGCAAGATGCGTGCATGGGCCGGGCTTTGCGTGCTGCTGGTCTTATGGGGTTCGCCGGCGGGAGCGCGGACGCCGGAGACCGCGGCCAGCTCCGCTCAATGCTTGACCTATCAGCGCGGCGACGGCGGCAGCCCGGTGATCGAGGCCTTCGTCGAGGGGCGGGGGAAGCCGCATGGGCCGTTTTTCCTGGTCCTGGACACCGCCGCCAGCGGCACGACCCTGGACGAGCGGACGATCCAGGATCTGGGCTTGCAACGCGACGTCCAGACCGAGACCGCCCAGGGCATGGGCGGGTCAAGGGATGTTCGCCTGTTTCGCGTTCCGTCTCTCCGAGCCGGCCCGCGGGTTCTGCGCGATTTCACCGTCGTCGAGATTCCGGCGCCGGCGTTCGCCAGTCATCCGGTCGTCGGGTTGGCCGGCGTGGATCTGTTCGGCTCGACGCTGGCGGCCTGGAACGGAGAGGACGGCTGCGTGACGATCTCGAGCGGCGGCGCGGCCCCGGCTGGACGCGGGTGGCGTCGGATCGACGTCCGCTGGGTGAGGCCCTGGAAGATCATGCTGCCGGTCCGGATCGGTGGGGTGCGGGGATGGGGCTTGCTGGATACAGGCTCGCAGCACACCGTCCTGAACCCCGCCTTCGCCCGGCGCCTGGGCTTGACCGAGGGGGCTGGCCGTTTGGACGACGGCGGCGCGCTGGAGGGCGTGGACGGGCGCTCCTTGCCCCTGTCGCGGGCGGAGATCGGCCCGGTTCGCGTCGGGCTGTGGCGCTGGAAGCGCCGCGTCCTGAGGGTTGGCGACCTGCCGGTGTTCGAGCGTCTGGGCGACCCGGCCACGCCGCTGGCCGTGATCGGAAGCGACTGGCTGGCTGGGCGGTCCTTCGCCGTAGACTACGGCGGCGAGCGCGTCTGGCAGCGTTCCTCCGGGGAACGCCGGAAATCCCCTCGATCAGGTCGGGACGGCGTCCAGCAGTAAGCGGTTGTTCAGGCCTGGATCGCGGGCTCCGTGGATGAGAGAGCGGCCTCCGCCAGACCCAGGCGCTGCCTCGGCAAGGCCTCGGGCAGCTCGTCGCGCAGGAAAGCCATCATCTTCTCGCGCACCTCGCAACGCAGGTCGAAGGTCCGGGGCGCGCTGCGGGCGCTGACCAGGCAGCGGACCTCCAGCACCTGGGCGGTGACGTCGGTGACCTGCAGGTTGACCACCTTGCCGTCCCATAGCGACGAGGCCCTGGCGATCTCCTCCAGCTTGGCGCGCAGGCGGTCGATCGGGGCGGCGTGGTCGACATAGAGCATGGCCGTGCCGATCAGGGCGGCGCTTTCGCGGGTCCAGTTCTGGAACGGCGTCTGGATGAAGTAGCTGAGCGGCAGAACCATCCGCCGCCAGTCCCACAGCCGCACGACCACGTAGGTGGCGTTGATCTCCTCGACATTGCCCCACTCCTTGTCGACGATCACCGCGTCGTCGATGCGGATCGGCTGGGTGATGGCGATCTGGATGCCGGCGATCAGATTGGTCAGCAGCGGCTGCAGGGCCAGGCCGACGATCAGCGAGGCCGCGCCGCCGGCCGCCAGCAGGCTGACGCCCCACTGGCGCACGCCCGGTATGGTCATCAGGGCCAGGCCTGCCGTGACAAGGCCGACGACCACGGCGCAGGCCCGGCGCAGGATCTTCACCTGGGTCAGGTGCTTGCGGGCCAGCAGGTTATCTTCAACGTCGACGTTGAAGCGCCGCATGTAGAGCGCCGCGCCGATGTCCAGGGCGGTCAGCACGATCCAGCCGACCAGCACGATGAACAGGATCAGCAGCAGGTGTTTGGCGCCGGCCGCCTGGCCGGTGGTCAGGGGCGCGATCGAGGCGGCCAGGCTGAGGGCGGCCACGGTGAAGGCCATCCGGGTTGGACGCCGCGTGCGCACGGCCAGGGCCGACCAGAAGGCGTCCCTGGACAGCGAGCGGCGGACGATCCGCACCAGCACGAAGTGCGCCGCGAGCGCCAGCAGCACGGCGATGGCGACCAGGACCAGGCTGATCGCCCACGGCGGCGCCCAGGCCAGGCGCAGCGCCAGGTCCGTAAGCCAGGGAGGGGAGGCGGACATGGGCCTTGAACGCGTGATGCGGCCGGCGGGTTCGTCCCCAGGTTCTCTCGCAGGTGAGAAGCTAATCTCCAGCGCCCTATCGAGGTGGGCTGCAGGCTCCGCCGTAAGCTTCAACATAGGGGCGATCGAAACAGGCCAATAGACGATCCACGACGTCCAGGTTCGGAGGCCAGCTGAGTTCTCGGCCTGTCTGCGCCTTGTACGCCGCCGCACCGGCCTGAAAGTCGGCGGGCTGCGGCAAGCCTGAAAGCTTCTGGCGGGCGGCGATCAACGCCGGGCGGTCGTGGCGCAGGAAGGCGATTGTCGCCTCGGCATAGGCTTGGTTCGTGGCGTCGCCATCGTGATTGGCGTTCGCCAGCAACGGTATCGCGGCCTGGCTGTCGCCGCCCATGGCCCTGAGCTGGCCCTCGTGCCAGCGCAAACCATCAGCCTGGGAAAGCGGTAGGTTCGGATGCGCCTTGCGATAGTCGGCGATCAATCCGGCGCCCGCCAGGAAGCAGCCCGGCGCCTGGCCGACCGTACGCCAACCCGACGCGTCCTGGTCGAAGCGGTCCAAATCCATGGCCAACATGGCGGTGCGGTCGTAGGCGCAGCCCTCGGCGCGCGCCAGGCCGCCGAAGATCAGCAGACCCGCAACGGCGATGGATGCGGCGAGACAGGACCTCTTCATTCCCCGATCCATCGCTCCAGATCCTTCAGCGCCCGCAGGCTCATCAACCGCTTTTTGGCGCGGCCGCGTTCCTTCAGCGGGATCTTGACGCCGTTCTCGTCGACCTTGGGAGCCTCCAGCGGCGGCAGCAGGCCGTAGTTGATGTTCATCGGCTGGAAGCTGGCCTTGCCTTCGGGACCGCCCTCCAGGTGGCCGCCGGTGACGTGGTCGACCAGCGCCCCGAGCGCGGTGGTCGGTGGCGGCGCGTCCAGCGTCCGGCCGAGGCGCTCGGCGGCGGCGAAGCGGCCGGCCAGCAGGCCCGTGGCGGCGCTTTCGACATAGCCTTCGACCCCGGTCATCTGGCCGGCGAAGCGCAAGCGCGGGGCGACCTTCATCCGCAGGCTGCGGTCCAGCAGGCGCGGGCTGTTGATGAAGGTGTTGCGGTGCAGGCCCCCCAACCGCGCGAACTGGGCGTTGGCCAGGCCCGGGATCATCCGGAACACCTCGGCCTGGGCGCCATGCTTCAGCTTGGTCTGGAAACCGACCATGTTCCACAGCGTGCCCAGGGCGTTGTCCTGGCGCAGCTGGACGATGGCGTAGGCCTTGACGGTCGGGTCGCGCGGATTGGTCAGGCCGACCGGCTTCATCGGTCCGTGGCGCAGGGTCTCGCGGCCGCGCTCGGCCATCACCTCGATCGGCAGGCAGCCGTCGAAATAGGGCACGTGCTCCCAGTCCTTGAACTCGGCCTTGGGGCCGGCCAGCAGGGCGTCGATGAAGGCCTCGTACTGCGCCTTGTCCATCGGACAGTTGATGTAGGCCGCCGCGTCGCCGCCCGGGCCTTCCTTGTCGTAGCGCGACTGGCGCCAGGCGATGTCCATGTCGATCGACTCGACGTGGATGATCGGGGCGATGGCGTCGAAGAAGCTGAGCTGGCCTTCGCCGCTGAACTCCAGGATGGCGTCGGCCAGGGCCGGCGAGGTGAGGGGGCCGGTGGCGACCACGACATTGTCCCATTCGGCGGGCGGCAGGCCGGCGACCTCTTCGCGGACGATGGTGATCAGCGGGTGGGCCTCGATGCGACGGGTGACCTCGGCCGAGAAACCGTCGCGATCGACGGCCAGGGCTCCGCCGGCCGGCACCTGGTGCTGGTCGGCGGCCGACATGATCAGCGAGTCCAGCTTGCGCATCTCGGCGTGCAGCAGGCCCACGGCGTTGAACTGCCAGTCATCGGAACGGAAGGAGTTGGAGCACACCATTTCCGCGAGACCATCGGTCTGGTGGGCGTCGGTGCGGATTTTTTTTGTTTGTCCTACCGCTTCGCTGCTTGAGGACGAGTCAGGCTCGTCGCGACGCATCTCGTGCAGGACGACCGGAACGCCGGCCTGGGCGATCTGCCAGGCGGCCTCGGACCCGGCCAAGCCACCGCCGATGACGTGAATGGACGGGATAGAAGAAGGAAGAATGCTCATGCGCGCCCTCATACCCCCGCTGGCCAGCTGGCGAAACCTGCGTGTAGGTTGGGGCCAGACTCAGGGTTGCGGGGGCGTTCATGGCGAGCTTTTCGGCGACGGGCGCGGCGGCGGCCGGGTTTGGGGTGATCGGCCGCGCGCCGCTGGCGGTCCTGGCCTGGGGGCTGGTGATCCTGGTGATCCTGATCGGGCCGATGGTGGGCCTGATGTGGAGCCTGGCGCCGCAGTTCATCGAGATGGTCAAGACGATGCCCGATCCGGCGTCGTCGACATCGAGCGCGGCGGAGTCCGCGATGATGGCGCGGATGATGCAGTTCCAGACCAGCATGATGGGCGTGAACTTGGTCAGCTGGGTGGGTAGCGCGGTGGTCAAGGCGGTGGTGGCCGGGGCGGTGTTCCGCGCCGTGCTCCAGCCCGACCAGAAGCGCTGGGCCTATCTGCGCCTGGGCATGCCGGAGCTGTGGCTGGGGCTGGTGACCCTGGTCCAGGGCGTGCTGTTCATGATGGCCTATTTCGCCGTGGTGTTCATCGGCGTCATCCTGGGCCTGATCCTGTTCCTGGTCGGTTCGGCCGCGGGAGACGGCGGCAAGCTGATCGCCGGCCTGCTGATCGCCCTGGTGGTCCTGGTCGGGATCGCGGTCCTGGTCTGGGGCCTGCTGCGCCTGTCGATGGCGGGACCGATGAGCTTCGTCGAGAGCAAGTTCCTGCTGTTCGAATCCTGGGCCTTCACCCGTGGCCAGGCCGGCCGTCTGTTCGGCATGGCGGTGCTGCTGATGCTGATCCTGATCGGGCTGGAACTGGTGCTGTACGCGATCCTGGGCGTGGCGGCCTTCGGGTCGTGGGCGGGGATCCAGGCCACGGTCGAGACCCTGAAGGGACAGCCGCCGCAGGCCTGGCTGCATGCCTTCTGGAAGATCGCGGCGATCGGGACCGTGCTGCTGTCGTTCGTGGCCGCCTTCGCCATGACGCTGCTCTATGCGCCGTGGGCCAAGGCCTATCAGGAACTGGCGGCCTCAGGCGCGGGCAAATCCTGAGGAGGCGACGCTCGCGCGCGGCGCCAGAGCCACGGGCGGCGAAATTCAGCGTGACACCCGTCGCGACTCGTCGCCAAGGCGGGGGCGAACCGCTTATGACTCTTGGGATTCGAGGGGTTCGCGCGGGGCGCGGTCGAGCGAGGGGTTTCATGGCTGAGGGATCGGCGGCGATCGGGCGGACCGTTCGCGCCGGAATGGCGGGATGGGCGCCGGGTCTGCGGACCTGCTGGGCCGCGCTGGTCGCCGGCGCGGTCCTGGGCCTGCTGCCCCGCGCCCCGGGCCTGGCCTTGTTCGGCCTGCCGCTGGAGTTGGCCGCCACGACCGTGGCCTATGGCGCCCTGTATCGACACGCCTTCGACGGTCCCGCCGGCTTCAAGGGCCTGCGCTGGGGCGCCGTGGAATGGCGACTGCTGGCCGTCCAGGTGCTGGTCACGGTGATCCTGACCGTCGTCATGGCGGTGCTGGCGGTGCTGGTCGGCGCGGTGGTGGTGGGCGTGGCCAAGAGCAACGCGCCGGGCCTGGACATCACCTCTGTGGACGCCTGGCGGGCCGCGCTCGGCGGTCCGGGCGCCCTGGCCGCCAGCCTGCCGCCGCTGCTGTCGATGGCCATCATGGTCTGGCTGTTCCTCAGGCTGTCCCTGGCTCCCGTCGCCACCGTCGATCTGGGCCGCATCCAGGTGCTCAGCGCCTTCGGGCGCACGCGCGGCGCGGTGCTGGTGCTGGCCGTGGCCGGGGCCGTGCTGGCCGCGCCGGCCGTTATCCTGGTGGTGCTGATCGGCTATCTGCGGGCCATCGCCGGCTTCGCGGAGGGCACGCTGGTTCCCGAACTGGTCAGCGTCGTCCTGGTGTTCTTCTATCTCATCCCGGTCTGGACCGCGGCCCTGGTCGACGTCTATCGCGTGCAGCCCGCCCCGACCCCTGGAACCCTCCGGACATGACCACCTTCTCGCCCGTCCAAGCCGCCCTCGAGGGCGTCCGCATGACCCAGCGCAAGCCGCTGGTCGTGCTGGCCTGGGCCGCCTGCTATTTCGCCATGCTGGTCGTGCTGGGCCTGGTGGTGGCCTTCGCGTTCGGCGGCACGGTGCGGGCTGACCTGGCGTTGCTGGCTCGAACCAACGACCTGCGCGAGCTGGTCGACATCGTCGCCCGCCGCAAGGGCACGCTGCTGCCGCTGATCGCCTTCGCCGTGGCCCTGCAGTCGGTGATCAGCGTGGCGATCATGCGCGCGGTGGTGCGCCCCGAGGAACGGCGGCTGGCCTATCTGCGCGTGGGCCGCCAGGAAGCGCGCCAGTTCGTCGTCGCCCTGGTCGGCTGGGTGGTGGCCCTGGTCGTCACCGCCCTGCCCAGCGCCGTGCTGGTGCTGATCGGCGCCGGCCTGATCAGCCTGGGCGCGGTCGAGACCAACCGCTGGGTCGAGGTGCTGGGCGCCATCGCCGTGGCCGGCCTGTCGATCTGGTTCGGCATCCGCCTGTCGCTGCTGTCGATCACCACCTTCGCCGAGGGCAAGCTGTCGCTGCGCCGGACCTGGGCGCTGACCGACCACCATTTCTGGCATCTGCTGGGCATGTACGCCCTGGCCTTCGTGATCACCTTCCTGGTCAGCGTGGCCCAGACCGTGGTGGCGGGCGTGATCCTCAGCCTGTCGGGCGGGGCGACCAACCTGGTGATGCTGGCCCTGAGCGGCCTGGCCAACCTGCTGCTCGCGCCGTTCTTCTTCACCGTCCAGATGGTGATCCTGACCGCCGCCCCGGCCCGGGCCTATTACGACCTGCACGAAAGCGAACTGGCGCCGGCGGCGGTCTAGGCCCTGGCGCTCGGCCGCGTCGACGCCCGTTCCCGCCAGACCTTCAGCCGCTCGGCCTCGTGCGGGACCTCCAGGCCGATGAAGCCGGCGAAGTCGATCGTGGTCAGGGCGACGATGTCGGCCATGCCGAACGTGTCGCCGGCGATCCATTCGCGGCCGTCGGCCAGTTCGCGGTCCAGCCAGTCCATGGCCTTGGCGGCGATCGGCCGGTTGGACTCGCCGAAGTCGCGGTTCTGAACCAGCAGCGAGGCCGTCAGCGGATGGGCGTGGCGCCAGTACATGGCGGCGGGGATCATCAGCTGGAACTCGATGCGGCGGACCCACATGTCGGTGCGCGCCTGACTCAGGGCGCAGGTCCCGAACAGCGGCGGCGTCGGATGCAGGAGTTCCAGGTAGCGGCAGATGGCGACGCTCTCGCTGATCGTCTGGCCGTCGTCCAGCTCCAGCACCGGAACCTGGCCCAGGCTGTTGCGCGCCCTGTGCTCGGGTGACTTGTGGCCGCCCTGGCGCAGGCCGATCCGGATCTCGGGCAGGTCCAGTCCCTTCTCCGCCGCGAAGATGCGCACCCGGCGCGGATTGGGCGCGGGATTGGCCTCGCCATACAGCTTCACGACATCCTCCCGGTGCGGCCATCCTGGCGCTTCAAACGAACGTTAGAATTGGCCGCGGCGTTTGGGTAGCGGAAACCGCTGGCGGGGCTGTCGCGCGGCCGCGAACCTTGTTAGGCGTGGTCGAGATGAAACGGGGCATGGCGATGGATCAGTTTTCGGCGACGGACGCGGCTCTGGCCGGCTTTCGGGCGGCGCGCGAGAAGCCCCGGGCCGTGGCCGTCTGGGCCGGCATCATGGCGATCCTGTCGTTCGTCGTCGCGATCTTCGCGATCTCGACGTTCGGCGACAAGCTGAGCGCCCTGACCACGGCCGTGGAAGGCGAGCCTGACCCGCAGACCACCCTGGCGGCGATGAGCGGCCTGTGGCCCCTGTTCGTCGGTTCGATGCTCTATGTGCTGGTGACCAATTCGGTGCTGCTGGCCGCCGTCAACCGCCTGATCCTGCGGCCGCAGGAAGGGGCGGGGGCCTATCTGCGCCTGGGCGGGGACGAGCTGCGGCAGGCCGCGGTCCAGGTGCTGCTCTACCTGGTGCTGTTCGGCGCCTATTTCGTCGGCGTGGTCGTCGTGGCCCTGCTGGGCGCGATCGGCGGCACGATCGGCGGGGCGGGCCTGGGCGTCCTCCTGGGCCTGCTGGCGGGCCTGGCCCTGCTGGCCGGCCTGGTCTTTCTGTCGGTGCGCCTGTCGTTCGCCAGCACCCTGGCGTTCGACACCCGCCGGATCGACCTTCGCGCCTCGTGGGACATGACCCGCGGCCGGTTCTGGCAGCTGTTCGGGACCTACCTGATCGCCACGGTGCTGGCGGTGGTGGTCTATCTGCTGCTGTTCGTGATGATCGCCGCGGTGGGCGCAATCGCTGGCGTCGCCACGGGCGGCGGTTTGGCGGCGGCCGGCGACGCCCTGCATGGCGAGGCCACCACCCTGGCCGAGCTGTTCTCGGTGTCTGGCGTCATCCGCGCGCTGCTGTCGGGCCTGATGTCGGTGCTGGTCTCGCTGATCGTCTTCGCCCCGGCCCCGACCATCTACGCCCAGCTGAAGGGCCGCGACGTCTCGGACGCGTTCGTCTAGGGCGGGTCCATGAGGGATTTCGCCTTCGGCCCGGCTGTCGTGGCGGGCGTGGACCTGCTGCGACGCCGTCCGTGGGCCATACTGGCCGTGGCGCTGCTCGGGGCGCCGGTCGCCTTCGCGAACCGGGTGACGGCCGTGTTATCCAGCCACTTCCTGATTCCGGCCTTCACGCAGCCGGCGTCGGTGTCGATGATCAACACTGCGACCACCGGGGTCAATCTTCTGGTGTTCCTGCTGGGGGTGTCGGTCATGGCGGCCGCCGTCTCGCGAGGCGGTCGGATCAGGATGGGCGGCGACGAACTACGACTGTTCGTCCTTTCCCTGATCGCCTTTCTGCCGCTGCTCATCGTCCTCGTAACGATCGGCGTCGCCGGCGCGATTACGTCGATCGGCCGGCTGGCGGGCGCCTGGGAGGATGGGGTCATGTTCACCGCCCTAGGGCTTGGCGTGGTCTTGGCCCTCGCCCTGACCAGCCGTCTGTCACTGGCCGGCCCGATGACCGTTCGGGACGGGGCGATGCGGTTCATGGCCTCGTGGCGGCTGACCCGGCAACGGCCGTGGAAGATCTTCGGCGTCTTTCTTGTCACGGTGCTGATGGGCGCGGTGGTCGCAGGCGGGGGCGGATATCTGCTGACCCTGGCGATCCAGGCGCTGAGGCTGGACATCGCCATGATGTACGACCCTTCCCTGGCCGTCGCGTTGAAGGCGGTGGTCAAACCCGCCGTGCTGGCGCACGCCTTTTTGCAGGGACTGCTGATGGGTTCGGCCGTGGTGATCCAGATTGCGTCGGCCGCCTATATCCACCGACAGCTGGTCGGCGATCCGGTCGCCGATCAGGCCGCCGTGTTCGACTAGCCTGCCGCCGGTCTCGGCCGGAACCCTTGCCATCCGGCGCGCGCAACGCAAGGATGCGCGCCGGGTTTCGAGGGGGCTGAAATGCAGTTCAAGGTGACGGAAGCCGCGTTCGAGGGCTTTCGCCTGATCCGGCGCGAGCCCAGGACGATCGCCATCTGGGCGGTCTTCAGCCTGGCCGCCAGCGCGGCGCTGATGGCGGCGATGATCGCCTCGGGTTTCGGCCGCTTCATGGGCGCATCGACCCAAGGGAGCATGAGGCCGGAGGCGCTGACGGGCTTCCTCGTCGGCGAACTCATCGCGATCGGCGGGGCGGTCCTGATCGCCTCGATCATGGGCGCGGCCGTCTACCGCGCGATCCTGCGGCCGGCCGAGGCGCCGCTGACCCGGCTGCGGCTGGGCGGCGACGAACTGAGGCTGGTCCTGCTGTCGGTGATCATGGGCGTGGTGTTCACGGGCCTGACCATCGCCTTGGCCATCCCTGTGGGCATATTGGGCGTGGCGATCGGCGTCGGCGCCAACCTGGGGCAAGGCGGGGCCGAGCCCAACGCCGGCGCCATGGTCGGCATCGTCCTGGTGGTGCTGCTCGGCTATCTTCTGGTCATCGCGGGCCTGGTGTTCTTCGCGGTCCGGCTGTCGCTGGCCGGAGTCATGACCTTCGCCGAACGCCGCCTGCGGGTGTTCGAGTCGTGGCGGCTGACCAAGGGGCGCTTCTGGCGGCTGCTGGGCTGCTACGGCCTGGCCGTGGTGCTGATGCTGCCGATCTACATGGTGATGATGACGCTGTATTTCGCCATCACCTTCGCCTTTTCCGGAGGCGACGTCGGCCGGGCGATGGGCGAGATCGCCCAGCCCGACATGACCTCGGTGGCGGCCTATTTCAGCCCGGCGCGGGTCATTTATCTGCTGCTGGCCGGCGCCATGGGCGGGGTGCTGAACGCGGTGATGTACGCCCCCGCCGCCGTCGTCTATCGCGAAATCGCCGAAACCCGGCCCGAAAGCCAGGCCGAGGTGTTCAGCTAGCCGGAGCGGGCGCGAGGCGATTGCCGCCTCGCGCCGCGGGCTCAGGCCCGCTTGGCCGCCTTCAGCGCCGCGACCCGCTCCAGCCGCCGCTCCTCGTGGCGGGCCAGGACGTCCTTCAGGTAACGGCCGGTCCAGCTGGCCTCGACCTTGGCCACGTCCTGGGGCGAGCCCACGGCGACGATCTGGCCGCCGCCGTCGCCGCCCTCGGGACCGAAGTCCAGCAGCCAGTCGGCGGTCTTCACCACGTCCAGGTTATGCTCGATGACGACCACGGTGTTGCCCTGGTCGACCAGCTCGTGCAGCACCTCCAGCAGCTTCTTGGTGTCCTCGAAGTGCAGGCCGGTGGTTGGCTCGTCGAGGATGTACAGGGTGCGGCCGGTGGCGCGCTTGCTGAGCTCCTTGGACAGCTTCACCCGCTGGGCCTCGCCGCCCGACAGGGTGGTCGCCTGCTGGCCGACCTTGATGTAGCTGAGGCCAACGCGCTTGAGGGTTTCCATCTTGTCGCGGATCGGCGGCACGGCCTTGAAGAAGTCGGCGGCCTCCTCGACCGTCATGTCCAGCACGTCGGCGATGGTCTTGCCCTTGAACAGGATGTCCAGGGTCTCGCGGTTGTAGCGCTGGCCCTTGCAGACGTCGCAGGTGACATAGACGTCGGGCAGGAAGTGCATCTCGATCTTGATCAGGCCGTCGCCCTGGCAGGCCTCGCAGCGGCCGCCCTTGACGTTGAAGCTGAAGCGGCCGGGGCCGTAGCCGCGCGCCTTGCTCTCGGGCAGCTGGGCGAACCAGTCGCGGATCGGGCCGAAGGCGCCGGTATAGGTGGCCGGGTTCGAACGCGGGGTGCGGCCGATCGGCGACTGGTCGATGTCGATGACCTTGTCGAAGTTCTCCAGTCCCTCGATCCGTTCGTGCGAGGCCGGGGCGTCGCTGGCGTTGTTCAGGCGGCGCGCGGCGGCCTTGTACAGGGTCTCGATCGTGAAGGTCGACTTGCCGCCGCCCGACACGCCGGTGATGCAGGTGAAGGTCCCGACCGGAATCTCGCCCGTGACGTCCTTGAGGTTGTTGCCCTTGGCGCCGACGACCCGCAGCATCTTCTTCTTGCTGATGGGGCGGCGCTGTTCGGGAACCTCGATCTCGCGCACGCCGGTCAGGTACTGGCCGGTGACGCTTTTCGGGTTGGCCATGATGTCGGCCGGCGTGCCCTCGGCGACGATCTCGCCGCCGTGCACGCCCGCCGCCGGGCCCATGTCGATCACATAGTCGGCGGTGAGGATGGCCTCCTCGTCGTGCTCGACGACCAGCACCGAGTTGCCCAGGTCGCGCAGGCCTTGCAGCGACTGCAGCAGGCGGGTGTTGTCGCGCTGGTGCAGGCCGATCGACGGCTCGTCCAGCACGTAGAGCACGCCGGTCAGGCCGCTGCCGATCTGGCTGGCCAGGCGGATGCGCTGGCTCTCGCCGCCCGACAGGGTGCCCGAGCCGCGCGACAGGTTCAGGTAGTCCAGGCCGACATCGACCAGGAACCGCAGGCGGTCGTTGATCTCTTTCAGGATCCGCCGGGCGATCTCCATCTGCTTGTCGGTCAGGTGGCCTTCCAGGGCGGTGAACCAGTCGCGGGCCGGACGGATGGCCAGGTTCGAGACGGCGGCGATGTCCATGCCATGCACCTTGACCGCCAGGGCCTCGGGCTTCAGGCGCTTGCCGTGGCAGACCTCGCAGGGGGTGTCGGACTGGTAGCGGCCCAGCTCCTCGCGGACCCACGAGGAGTCGGTCTCGCGCCAGCGGCGCTCCAGGTTCGGCAGCACGCCCTCGAACGGCTTGGCCACCTCGTACTTGCGGGCGTTGTCGTCGTAGGTGAACTTGATCTTCTCGCCCTTGGAGCCTTGCAGCACCACCTGGCGGGCGCTCTCGGGCAGCTTGTGCCAGGGCTCGTCCATCGAGAAGCCGTAGTGGCGGGCCAGGGCCTGCAGGGTCTGGGTGTAGAGCGGCGAGGGCCCCTTGGCCCACGGGGCGACCGCGCCCTTGTGAAGCGAACGGTCCTTGTCGGGGATCACCAGGTCGGCGTCGAAGGCCAGCTTGGCGCCCAGGCCGTCGCAGGCCGGGCAGGCGCCGGCCGGATTGTTGAACGAGAACAATCGCGGCTCGATCTCGGCGATCGTGAAGCCGCTGACCGGACAGGCGAAGCGTTCGGAGAACAGCAGCCGGCGGGGCTCCTTCTCGCCCTCCTCGACATTGGCCCACTCGGCCACGGCCAGGCCGTCGGCCAGGCGCAGGGCCTGCTCGATCGAGTCGGCCAGGCGCTGCTCCATGCCGGGCTTGGTGACGATGCGGTCCACGACCACGTCGATGTCGTGCTTGAACTTCTTGTCGAGGGCCGGAGCGTCCTCGATCGGATAGAACTCGCCGTCGATCTTCAGCCGCTGGAAGCCGGCCTTCTGCCACTCGGCGATTTCCTTCTTGTACTCGCCCTTGCGGTCGCGGACGACCGGGGCCAGCAGGTAGAGGCGCGTGCCTTCGGGCAGGGCTGTGATCTTGTCGACCATCTGGCTGATGGTCTGGCTCTCGATCGGCAGGCCGGTGGCCGGCGAATAGGGGACGCCTACCCGCGCCCACAGCAGGCGCATGTAGTCGTGAATCTCGGTTACGGTGCCCACCGTCGAGCGCGGGTTGCGCGAGGTGGTCTTCTGCTCGATCGAGATGGCCGGCGACAGGCCCTCGATCAGGTCGACGTCCGGCTTGCTCATCAGCTCCAGGAACTGACGGGCGTAGGCCGACAGGCTCTCGACATAACGGCGCTGGCCCTCGGCGTAGATGGTGTCGAACGCCAGCGAGCTCTTGCCCGAGCCCGACAGGCCGGTCAGCACCACGAGCTCGCCCCGCGGGATGTCGACGCTGACGTCCTTGAGATTATGCTCCCGCGCGCCGCGCACGCGGATGAAGTTCAGTTGTTCAGCCATGTTTTCCGGAACGCGCAGGGCCGTGGGAGGAGCCACGGCGAGACGGCTATATGTAGGGCTCGGAACGGCGATTAACACAAGAACAAGGTGCGAACAAATGTCGCGATGGCGGCACGTGGCGGCAGACTGCTGACATCAGGTGTCAGCAGGGGAATTGGTCCTCTCGGAACGAGATCGGAGGGATGTTGTGAAAATTCCAAAATGGAATATAATTCCCCTGCCGACCAAGCGGACGGCGGGCCCAATGCTGGGCGGTTCGGGAGCGATAAATGGATAACCATTTCAAATCCGAGGGGCCACCCAAATGGCTGATTGTTGGACGATCGTTTTCGATATCGAAGTCGCCCGGAAGATCGAGCAATGGCCGCGCCAGAACCGCTTCGATCTCCTAGCCATTCTAGACCTGCTGGCCGCCGAAGGGCCTTCGGGTCTGGGGTGGGACGCGGCGGAAGCCGGCGTCCCTTCGTGGTCGGATCTGGAGGAATCCTATCGGCGCGTTTTCTGGACGGCGGATCAGGCCCGTTTCTATCGCCTGAGCCTGGAAGTCTTGCCAGGAAGCGCGGTGAGAATGACCGACGCCGCTCATGGAATCAGCCGTTATTGGCGCTGAGACTTCGGCGTCGAAAGGCGTTGATATGACCGACATCAAATATTCCGATTGGCGTCCGAAACTGACGCCGGAGGAGGAACGCGAAGTCGCCGAGGGCGTCGTCGCGTTGAAGCGCCAAATCTCGCTGCTCAAGGCCCTGCGCGAGCAGCTTGGCCTGTCGCAGCTGGAGCTGTCCGAGATTCTCGAAACCACTCAGTCCAACGTCTCCAAGATGGAGGCCAAGGCCGATCCGCGCCTGTCCGTGATCCGCAAGCTGGTCGAGCATCAGGGCGGGCGGCTGAAGATCGTCGCGGAGTTCCCGGACAAGGAACTGGAGCTCCCCCTTTAGAGCCGCGCCGCCGCCAGGATCGGGCCGCCCTCGCGGGCCTGGACCAGCACCGCGGTGCGCAGGGCCGGATCGGCCGGGACCGTCGTAGCGAAGCCGACCGGCGCGCCGTTCCAGGCCCCCAGGCGGGTCAGTTCCACCACCACGTCGCGGTGGGGCAAAGTCTTGCCGTTGTTCTCGCCGCGCTGGATGGCCACCTGGCGGACGCGTGGATCGTAGCGCACCAGCCAGACATCGGCCCCGGCCTTCGGGGCCCGGCCCGCTCCGATCTCGACCCGGCCGCGCGCCAAGGTCACCGCGGTGTCCATGGCCGGCCGCGCCCGGCGCAGGGCCAGGTCGATGTCGCGGGCGTTGGCGCCGATCAGGTCCTCCCGCCCCTCGACCACCATCTGCGGCGTGCCCAGCTGGGCGCCCAGGCCGTGGGCATAGGCCTTCTGGCGGTCGGTAAAGGCGGGCTGGGCGAACGTGTCCTTCCAGCCCAGCTGGTCCCAGTAGGTGACGCCGAAGCTCAGGGCCAGCACGTCGGGCCGGTCGGCGAGGGCGTTGAGGTTGGCGTTGGCCGGCGGGCAGGATGAGCAGCCCTGGCTCTGGAACAGTTCCAGCACGACGGGCCGTCCGGCCGTTCCGCCCGCGCCGGACATCGACCAGGCGCCCACGGCGACCGCCAGGGCGGTTCCGGCCGCCAGGCTGGCCCAGGCTGTCCTGCGCATCGTCGTCCGGGTCATGGTCGTGTTCCTCGTCGATCGTCGAAGGTTCAGTTCGCGACGGGACGGCCGAAGGTTACGGCGTTCACCAACAATAAACCGCCTTTGGAAGGGCGACCTTCAGCACCGGTGGCGTCTATGGCCGAACGGATCGCGCGTCGGGCGCGCCGAACGGGGATGACGGGCGTGGCCAAGGCGGCGGCGAAGAACGATGCGAAGGCGCCGGCCAAGGGCAAGGCGGGCAAGCGCGCCAAGGTCGCTCGCCAGCGTTCCGAGATCGACGACATCATCACCCTGGCCGTTTGCGTCGCCTGCACGATCTGGGCCTTCAAGATCATCGTCGACCTGGGCGTCCTGAGCTTCTGACGGTTCGCCAAAGTCGCGAGTCACCGCATGGCTTGCGCGGGACGATTGGCGGGGACATGGCGACGATGCTTTTCAGGATGGCGATGGCGGCGATCTGCGCCGTGGTGCTGGGATGGAGCGGCGCGGCCGAGGCGCGTGCCGCCGACACCGTGCGGGTCGACGGCGGACTGATCGCGGGAGCCGCCGCCGATGGCGTCCGGACTTTCTTCGGCGTGCCCTACGCTGCGCCGCCGGTCGGCGACCTGCGCTGGCGCGCGCCCCAGCCGGTGAAGCCGTGGGACGGCGTCAGGTCGGCGACCGCTTTCTCGCCGGTCTGTCGCCAGACCGCGCCGTGGATCACCGAACCGCAGAGCGAGGATTGCCTTTATCTGAACATCTGGGCGCCGGCCGCACCATCGTCCGCCAAGCGGCCGGTCATGGTCTGGATCCACGGCGGCGGCTTCTTCGGCGGCTCCGGATCGCAGGCCTTGTACGACGGGACGCGGCTGGCCCGGCGGGACGTGATCGTGGTGACGCTGAACTACCGCCTGGGGGTGCTGGGGTTCTTCTCGCATCCAGACCTGACGGCGGAGTCCCCGGATCACGTCTCGGGCAATCAGGGCATCCTTGATCAGATCGCCGCGCTCCGCTGGATCCACGACAACATCGCCGCCGTGGGCGGCGACCCCGACCGGGTGACCATCATGGGCGAGTCCGCCGGCGGCGAGTCGGTGGCGATCCTGGTCGCCTCGCCCCTGGCCAAGGGTCTGTTCCAGCGGGCCATCTCCGAAAGCGGCAACTACGGCCTTCCTCTCGATCCGGCCGAGGCGCGGCAGTTCGACAAGACCGAGGCCGAGGCGGCCGGGGCGGCCTTCGCCCGGGCCGAAGGCGCGTCCGGGATCGCCGCCCTTCGCGCCTTGCCGGCCGACCAGTTGCTCCGCGCGGCCTGGTCGCCGCGCACCGTCGTTGAGGGCCATCTGCTGCGCGAGGACCTGACGACCCTCTATCGGACCGGGCGCCAGAATAGGGTTCCGATCCTGGTCGGCTGGAACGCCGACGAAGGCAAGGACCTGGCGCCGGAGATCTTCGCCACCTCGCAGTTCACCGCCGAGCGCCACGCGGCCCTTCTGGAGGGGCTGCTGCACCGGACGCCGTCGGCGGCGATGCTGGCCAAGTATCCGGCGCGCACCGACGCCGAGGCTCGGGCCTCGATCGACCAGTTCACGACCGACTATTGGGGCTGGCGGATCTGGTTCTGGGCCCGGCTGCAGGCGGCCGGGGCCAGTGACAAGGCCTATGTCTACCATTTCGTCCATTCGCCGACCGAGCCGCTGGAGCCCTGCGGTTACGGCTGCAAGGCTGGCCATGGCGCCGAGATCCGCTACGTGTTCGACCAGCTACAGCAGGACGCTCGGCCCTGGGGGGCGGATGACCGTCTGCTGGCCGACCAGATCGCCGGCTACTGGACCAATTTCGCCAAGAGCGGCGATCCCAATGGCGCGGGCTTGCCGCGCTGGACGCCGTTCGACGGATCCGATCGCACGATCCACCGCCTGGGCACGCCGGCCGAGGCGGTCGAGCGGGGGCCCGTCGACTTTGACGTGTTCGAGCCGTAGGTCGTTCGCGGAGGCTAGGACGATCCGCCCAGCGCCGCGTCCAGCGCTGCCGCCAGCCGCTGGGCGGCGATCGGCTTGGCCACGAAGCCGTCCATGCCGGCGGCCAGGTAGCGGTCGGTCTCGTGGGCCAGGACGCTGGCGGTGACCGCCAGGATCGGGGTGCGGGCCCGGCCCTCGGCGCTCTCGCGGGCGCGGATGACCCGGCCGGCCTCCAGCCCATCCATGCCAGGCATGTGGATGTCCATCAGGATGGCGTCCCAGGAGCCGGTTTCCCACCGGGCCACTGCCTCGTGCCCGTCGCACGCCATGTCGCAGGCGACGCCCAGGTGGCCCAGCATGGCCTGGAGCACGGTGCGGTTGACGGCGTTGTCGTCGACCACCAGCATCTTCAGCGCGCCGTCCAGGGCGGGTGCGGGATCGGCCGCTTCGACGGAAGCGGGCTGAACAAGCGAGCCCAAGGCCGGGCAGGGGACCGCGAAGGTGAAGCGCGCGCCGCCGCCCGCCGGGCTCTCGAAGCCGATCTCGCCGCCCATCAGGGTGACCAGCTCGCGGCAGATCGCCAGGCCCAACCCGCTGCCGCCCGAGCGGCGGGTGCTCGAGCCGTCGACCTGGACGAACTTGTCGAAGATCTGGGCGCGGCGTGTTTCGGGCACGCCCACCCCGGTGTCGGTGACGGCGCAGGTCAGGGTGGCGGCGTCCCCGCCCAGGCGCACGACCACGCCGCCCGCGTCGGTGAACTTGATGGCGTTGGAGATCAGGTTGCTCATCACCTGGCGCAGCCGCACGGCGTCGCCGTCGCGCCAGCCGCCGGCCTGGGGCGCGATCTCCAGGGCGAAGTCCAGACCCTTGTCGCGGGCCAGGCCGCCATAGAGCTGGCGCAAGGTGTCGGCCAGGGCGTCCAGGTCGAACGGAGCGCGGACGACCTCCATCTTGCCCGCCTCGATCCGCGAGATGTCGAGCACGGCGTTGATCACCGCCAGCAGGGTGGCGCCGGACTGGCCGATCACGGCCAGGCGGGCGCGTTGCCGGGCCGACAGGGTGTCGCGCTCCATGGCCTGGGCCATGCCCAGCACGCCGTTCAGGGGCGTGCGGATCTCGTGGCTCATGGTTTCGAGGAACTCGGTCTTGGCGCGGCTGGCGGCCTGGGCGGCGACGGCCAGGTCCTGGGCCTCGGTGCGCAGGCGGCGGTTCTCCTCCAGTTCGGCTTCGAGCTTGCGATTGAGGGCGTCCGAGGCCAGGCGGGCCCGCAGCTCCCGCATCACCGCGCCGCGCATCAGGGCCGACATGCCCAGGGCGGCGAAGGCGCCGGCCACGCCGATGAAGCCGTACTGGCCGACCAGGTCGCCGGGCGCGTTGCGGGCCATGGCCAGCAAACCGATGATCGCCGCGCCGACGCTGACCAGGGCCACGCGCCGGGTCGGGGCGGAGGTGGCGAAGGCCAGGGCCATCAGCACGAAATAGACCAGCTTGGCGGGCTCGAAATGCAGGATCTGGTAGGCGACGACATTGGCCATGAACAGCGCGTTCATGGCCAGGGCGGCCGTCTCCAGGCCCGGCATTTCGGGAGGCCGGGCCTTCAGCCGACGCCAGAGCCAGAAGCCGGTCGCGGCGGCGGTCAGCGCCAGCCCCTCCAGCACCAGCAGGGCCGCGCCCCGCTCGTAGAAGGGATGGGAAAGACTGATCAGGCTGTAATAGGCCGCGGCGGCCAACAGATAGCCGCGCAGGATCGGCACGCACGGCCCGACGATCTCCCGAGTCGGTATCGGTTCCAGCTTGCCGATCGCCTGCTTCATGAGCCCCCGCTCGTCTTCAAAGCCCCCCAGCTTGGCCGCACCGTACGCGATCCAGGTTAAGTCGCCATTGAGAACGCTGCCGTTCGCGGGACAAAGCTTTAGGCGGCGCGATCGATCCGGGCCGCGTAGCAGCCGGGCTTGGCGTAGTGGGCGTGGAGGTAGGCCACGCCCGGATCGGTCAGCATCCGCTCGATCACCGGCCCGGCCGCCGCGCCCTCGACGACGTCGGCGTCGCGCAGCATGCCGGCCGCGTCGAAGCCGCGCAGCGACAGCAGCCGGCGGCGCAGGGCCGGCGGCAGGACGTCGGTGGTCGAGGTCGGTCCTTCCGCCGCCTCGCGCACATAGATCGCGTAGCGCGAGCGGAACGGGGTGTCGGCGGCGTGGTGCTCGTGGTTCAGCAGGATCAGGGTTTCGCCCGGGGCGGCGTCGTCCAGGGTGACGCGGCAGGGAAAGGCGAACGGTGCGTCGGCGACCACGCGCAGCATGCCCCTTTCGGCCAGGGCCGCCTCGTTGAGGGCGAACAGCGGCGCGAACGGCTCGATCGGCAGGCTGGAAACGGTGAAGGACATGGGGGTCTCCTGTTCTGGAAGCCCGTTGTGACACCCTTCCGGAAAGGCCGACACCCGATCCTTGCGGTGGCGTCGAAACTTGCCGAACATGGGTCGATCGCCTAGAAGGTTCGTGTCCGAATTCCCGGGCCGACCGATGGAGGCTGCCATGGACATTGCGATGGACGACCGTTTCGCCCTTTCCGCAGACCTGACCGTGGTTGCCCATGCCCGCCTTCATCACCCTGGATTCCGTTCGGGCCGACACGCCTGACGGCCGCGTCCTCTTCGACAATCTGAACCTGACGATCGGGGCCGAGCGCATCGGCCTGGTCGGGCGCAACGGCGTGGGCAAGTCCACGCTGCTGTCGCTGATCGCCGGAACCGCCGCGCCGGCGTCGGGAGCGGTCAGCCGCGCCGGCGTGGTCGGGGTGCTGCCCCAGCTGCATGCTCCGCCGCCGGGCGCGCGCCTGGCCGACCTGCTGGGCGTCGGCCCGGCCTGGGACCGCCTGTGCCGCATCGAGGCGGAGGAGGGGGCAGCCGACAGCCTGGAGGACGACCTGGCCGAGGCCGACTGGACCTTGCCCGGTCGCGTCGCCGCCGCCCTGGGCGAGGTCGGGCTGTCGCGCTGGGACGCGTCCTGTCCGGCCGCCAGCCTCAGCGGCGGCCAGATGACCCGCGCCGTCCTGGCCGGCCTGCTGATCGCCGCGCCCGACGTGATCCTGCTGGACGAACCGACCAACAATCTGGATGCGGCCGGCCGCAGCCTGCTGGCCGACGTGCTGCGGCGCTGGAAGGGCGGGGCTGTGGTGGTCAGCCACGACCGGACCCTGCTGCGCGGCATGGACCGGATCGTCGAGCTGTCCAGCCTGGGCGCGACCAGCTATGGCGGCGGCTACGACCTCTATGCCGACCGCAAGGCCCAGGCCGCGGCCGCGGCCGAGCACGACCTGGAGGCGGCCGAACGCCAGGTGCGCCAGGCGGCCCGCGAGGCCCAGGTCGCCCGCGAGCGCAAGGCGCGCCGCGACGCCGCCGGTCGCCGGTTCGCCGCCAAGGGCAGCGAGCCGAAGATCCTGCTGGGCGCCCAGGCCGAGCGCGCCGAGAACACCGGCGCCCGCGAGGGCAGGCTGGCCGATCGGGCCGCGGCCGACGCCGCCCAGGCGCGCGAGGCCGCCGACGCTCGGGTCGAGCGCCTGCGGCGCCTGGCCTTCGACCTGCCGTCCTGCGGCCTGCCCGCCGGTCGGATCGTGCTGGACTTCGACGGCGTGGGCTTCGCCTATCCAGGCGAGGCGCCGGTGCTGGCGGACCTCAGCTTCCGTCTGACCGGTCCCGAGCGCTTGGCTCTGGTCGGCGGCAACGGGGCGGGCAAGTCGACCTTGATCCGGCTGGCGACCGGCGGCCTGGAACCCGTCGCGGGGACGGTGACGCGCGGCGTCGAGGCGGCCCTGCTCGACCAGCAGGCGGCGATGCTGGAGCAGGCCCAGACCATCCTGGACAACTTCCGCCGTCTGAACCCGGCCGCTGGCGCCAACCAGGCCCACGCCGCCCTGGCCCGGTTCCTGTTCCGCAACGTCGCCGCCCATCAGGTGGTGGCCACGCTCAGCGGCGGCGAGCGGCTGCGCGCCGCCCTGGCCTGCGTGCTGATGGCGGCCGACCCGCCGCAGCTGCTGATCCTGGACGAGCCGACCAACCACCTGGACCTCGACTCCGTCGAAGCGGTGGAAAGCGCCCTGGCCGGCTATGACGGGGCCCTGCTGATCGCCAGCCACGACGAGGATTTCCTGGACGCGGTGGGCGTGGAGCGGCGGATCGTGCTGTAGGTGCAGCGCGCTCCCCGCCGTGGTGAAAGATCTAGAAACCCGCTATAGTCTCGCCATGGCTCATTCCGCCGCAAAATCTCCACCGTCTAAGCTCGTCCGTGACGCTCGCACGGGGCGTATGCTTGAGGTGCGTGGCGCAGGCGCGCTGAAGGGAAAGCTGGCGCTGCAGAGCGGAGTCGATCTGACCCGGCCGATCCTTGAGCAGGTCGCCAAAGCCGAAAACAAGGCCCTCGCCTCTTCGCAGAAGAGATAGGATACGGCATTGGGGGTGCTGCTCGACACCCACGCGTTGTATTGGCTCGTGTCCGAAGCTGAAACCTTGTCAGACACCGCGCTCGTGGTGATCGCCGAGCAGCAGGCCGCCGGAACGCTCTACGTGTCGCCGATCACGGCGTGGGAGCTCGGCGTCATTGCCCTGAAGCCCAGGCAGGCGGAGCGACCAGACCTCGGTAACCTGACGCCGCGTCAGTGGTTTCGCGAGGCGGTGCGCCTTGTGGGCGCGACTTTGATTCCGGTGCGCCAGACGATCGCCCTTGAGGCAGCGGACGTGGTGGCGACTACCGGTCACAAGGATCCCGGCGATTGCTTCCTGATCGCCACAGCTCGCGTCAAGAAAGTTCCGATCATCACGCGTGATCGGGTGATGCTGAACCTCGCGCACGGCAGCCCGGAATATCTTTAGGCGATCGGCTGCTAGCCAGGATCGCGATCCGTGGTCTGGGTACGTCGCCGGGAATGGCTTTCTGTTGCTAATCACTCTCAACAGCAGTTATACGGCGCCTCAGTTTGAATTGCCGGGGCGTCGATCACCATGCGGACCATCTCAGCCAAGGGCCGTCGCGCCTCGATCCTGGCGGGACTCAGCCTGCTGGCCCTGGCGACCGCGACCACCGCCCGCGCCGAGGACGGCAAGGACGCCACCGACGTCGACCAGCTGGTGGTCACCGCCGCCCGCACCATCCTGCCGGCCAGCGCCCTGCCGCTGACGGTCGATGTGATCGACTCCGAGTCCCTGTCGCAGCAGGTCGGCATCGGCGGCTCGATCGTCGATGCGGTCTCGATCCTGTCGCCGTCGTTCTCGCCCACCCGCCAGAAGCTGTCGGGAGCCGGCGAGACCCTGCGCGGCCGCTCGCCGCTGTACGCCATCAACGGCATCCCGCAGTCGACCCCGATCCGTGACGGCTCGCGCGACGGCTACACGATCGATCCGTTCTTCATCGACCGGGTCGAGGTGATCTACGGCTCCAACGCCCTGCAGGGCATCGGCGCCACCGGTGGCGTGGTCAACCAGGTGACCGTCGGCCCGCCGCGCGCGGACGGCGTCAGCGGCAAGGTCCTGACCCAGGTCACGGCCGGCCATGACCTCGGCGACAGCGTCGGCGGCAAGGTCGCCGGCCTGGTCGCCTGGCGCGGCGGCGCGTTCGACGCCACCGCCGGCGTCGCCTATGACGCGCGCGGCGCCTATTACGACGCCGACGGCCGCCGTCTGGGCATGGACAACACCCAGGGCGACGTCCAGGACTCCAAGGCCCTGTCGTTCTTCACCCGCCTGGGCTGGCAGCTGGGCGACAACACGCGGCTGGACGTGGTGGCCAACCGCTTCGAGCTGAAGGGCGACGGCGACTACCTCACCACCACGATCAGCAAGATCAGCCCTTCGCCGGCCACCAATGGCGATCGCCTGACCCATCTGCCGACCACCAGCGTTCGCGGCGTCCAGCCCGGCCAGCCGGCGGCCAACCGCGTCGAGACCGTCTCGGCCTCGCTGACCAATAGCGACCTGCTGGGCGGCAACCTGATCGCCCAGGTCTTCTTCAACCGCTCGCGCGACACCTTCGGCGGCGACGTCAACGACACCTTCCAGGACGCCGCCATCGCGCCCAAGGGCACGCTGTTCGACCAGTCGTCGAACCGCTCGCGCAAGCTGGGCGCGCGGGTCAGCTATGAGCGCGCCGTGCCGGGGATACAGGGCCTGACCGGCACGGTGGGCCTGGACGCCATCAACGACCGCACCGAGCAGGTGCTGATCGAGACCGGCCGCGCCTGGGTGCCGCCGACCAAGTTCCAGAGCGTCGCGCCGTTCGTGCAGGGCAATCTCTCGCTGCTCGGCGACAAGGTCCACCTGGCCGGCGGGGTTCGGTTCGAGAATGTGGAGCTGAAGGTCGACGACTTCACCACCCTGGCCTTCTACGGCTCGCGCAAGGTGGCCGGCGGCGACCCGGACTTCAAGGCGACCCTGGCCAATGGCGGGATCGTGGTCGAGCCGGTCCGCGGCCTGCGCCTCTATGGCAGCTACGCCGAGGGCTACACCGTGCCCGACGTCGGCCGGATCCTGCGCGCCATCAATGTCGACGGCGCCGACGTCGACACCTATCTGAACATCGAGCCGATCGTGTCGAACAACCGCGAACTCGGCGCCGAACTGAAGCGCGGGCCGTTCGACGCCAGCCTCAGCTACTTCTGGTCGGCTTCGAAGCTGGGCCAGCTGCTGGTCAAGAACAGCGGCGGCGTCTTCGACGTCCAGCGCCAGCGGGTCGAGATCGAGGGGCTGGAGGCCAATGTGAAGGCCCGCACGCCAGTTCCAGGTCTGATCGTCTCCGCCGGCTACGCCCACCTGAAGGGGCGGACCGACACCAACAAGGACGGCCGGGTCGACACCGACCTGGACGGGGCCAACATCTCGCCCGACCGCCTGAACCTGGCCGCCGACTATCAGGGCGACACATGGGGCCTGCGCTTCCAGATCCAGTCCTACATCAAGCGCGACATGCAGGACGCCCTCGTGAAGGACGACTTCACTGGCTACACCCTGGCCGACGCCTTCGTGCGCTACAAGCTGCCGGTGGGGGCGCTGTCGCTGGGCGTCCAGAACCTGTTCGACAGCCAGTACATCTCGTACAATTCCGACACCACGGCGCCGGCGGTCGACCGCTACTTCGCCGGGCGCGGTCGGACCGCGACCCTGGGCTGGGAAGCGCGCTTCTGATGAAGACCGTCCGGCTCATCCATCGCTGGACCGGTGGGCTGATCGGCCTGCTGCTGGCCCTGCTGGGCCTGACCGGGACGCTGCTGCTGCACGAGGACGCCTTCCTGCGCGCCACCGTGCCCCACGCCGCCGACGCCCAGCGGCAGGACGCCGCCGCCCTGGGCGCGGCCGCGACGCGGATCTTCGCGGCAAAGGACCGCCCCCGCTCGATCGTGCTGGCGAGCCAGCGCCTGGGCCTGCACAAGCTGGCCTACAAGGGCGAGCATGCGGCCTATGCCGACCAGGACGGCGCGATCGTCCAGAGCTGGACCTCGAACTGGGCCCGGCCGGAGGTCTGGCTGTTCGACTTCCACCACCACCTGTTCAACGGCGATACGGGCGAGGTCGTGGGCGGGATCGCCGGCCTGGCGGGGCTTGGCTTCGTGGCCACCGGCCTGTGGCTGTGGTGGCCGACCCGGCGGATGTTCCATGTCCGGCCCTGGCCGCGGATGATGAAGCGGGCGGCCATCGTCCATCACCACCGCGACCTGGGCGCGCTGGTGGCGCCGCTGCTGATCCTGTCGCTGACCACCGGGGCGGCGATGGACCTGAAATGGTTCTCCGACGCGATCCGCGCGCCGTTCTCGTCGGCGGCGACGATGAAGGCCGCCTTGGCCCCGCCGAAGATCAAGGGCGGCAAGCTGGCCGGGGACCTGGACTGGACGGCGGTGATCGCCCAGGCCCAGGCCCGCTATCCCGGCGCTGAGATCCGCACGATCGGTCTGCCGGCCAAGCCGGGCGGCCTGATCTCGGTGCGCCTGCGCCAGCAGGCCGAGTGGCTGCCCAACGGCCGCACCATGGCCTGGTTCGACCCGGCCACCGGCAGGATGGTCGCCGACCGCGACGCCCAGGCCCTGCCGCTCGGCTCGCGGATCGCCAACCTGGACTACCCCCTGCACGCGGCCAAGGTCGGCGGCCTGCCGTACCGGCTGGTGATGACGGCGTCGGGCCTGACGCTCACCCTGCTGGGCACGCTGGCGGTGGTGACGTTCTGGGGCAACCCGACGGGGAGCCTGAAGCGGCGGAAGCGGGCGGTGAAGGCGGCGCCGGTCGCGATGCGGCGAGTAGATTCCCAATCGCCGCATATCGTGCGGTGATTGCGCGGTGAGGGACACACACTCTTTTCCGATCCGGCTTTGCGGTCGACAGGTGCGCTGGGGAAATGAGTGTGTGTCCCTCGACGCCAGCACCAGCTATTCGCTCGCCTTGGGCGACGCACGTTCATTTCCCCAACGGCCATTTGGCTGAACGCGACCGGGCGGATCTCATTCCTTGTCGACGACGTCGCCGACGCGGGGGCGCTGCACATAGACCCGCTGGAAGTCATAGCCGTGTCCGACGACGGACAGCGCCGACGAGAAGGGCGTGTCGAGATGATAGCGCGCTCGAACCACCACCATGTCCACGCCGCTCTCGATCAAGGCCGCAGGAACGGGGGCCGGCGGCGCCGCGCCCTTGGACGGTGCGGTGTCGTTCTGGGCCGAGCACCACTTGACCTGCTGGGCCGCGCCCGTGACCGCGATGACGCAGGCCTGGATCTTCAGGCCGCTGGTGTCATAGGGCGCCAGGGTGGCTTTGGCGGCGGCGAAGATGTCCTTCATGTCGTCAGTGGAAAGGCTCTCGCTTTGGGCCATCAGGTCGGCGGTGACGACTGCGGCGTTGTTCAGCTTGCGGGTCGCGGTCAGGCCCTGGCCGATTTCCACGGTGCCCACATAGAGCAGGAGCAGGCTGGGCAGGACGATCGCGAACTCGACCGCGGCGACGCCAGACCGATTTCGCCAGAAGGCCGTCAATGCGCGAACGACCCGGTTCAATTGAAGGGCTCGTTGCGAAACGCGGCCGTCGAGGCGATCACGGTCCGGCCGTCGGACAACTTCGGCGTCGCGTAAGCCAGGACATTGAAGATCGGATCCCAGGGCAGATAGGCCTGAACCACAACGATATCGCCGGCGTTGCCGAGGCTGTAGGCTCCTGAACCGCTCAATTGGCCATCGACGATCGGCGTGCCTAGATTGGCGTCGGCGAACATCGAGACCACGGAGACCCGGACGTAGAGCTCCTTGTCGCAACCGAAGGCGCCAGCCACGCCCGAACAGATCCTTTTCTTGAAGGCGTCGGCTGTCATGCCGGAGGTCTGGGCCTGGCCCGTCCGGATCAGGCGGCTGGCGTTGCGCACCGATGCGTCCAGGCTAGCCGCCGCGAAATACATGATGGCTGTGTCGAGGACGGCGGCCAGTATTCCCATGAACAGGACAAACAGCATGGCGAACTCGACCGCCGTGGCGCCGCTGGTCGACCGCCGCCAGCGTCGAAGTAGACCGCGCCGGCGCGGATGTGAGGTAGTGGCGGGCATTTACTGGATCAGATGCACGGAGTTCATGTATTTCTTGAACAGCTTGTTCATGCCGTTCTCGATAGCGTCTTCCGATTCCGCGCCCATGTAGAGATCCTTCGATGAGGCGCAATCTTCCAGGGCGTAGGGCAGGTAAGCCTGTCGGGTGATCGAAGGACTCACCCCCGACCGGAGAGTTCCCGTCCAGGAACCCGGCATGGCCGAGCCCAAGGTCCCATTGTAGCCCCAGTCCAAAGGAACGGGCAGGTACTGGGTGTAGAGCACCGCCATGGTCACCTTGTTGTTCTTCACATAGTTGCACCAGGCGGGATTGAGCGGCGTCACATTGTAGGACGGCGCCGACATCGGATAGGAAACACAGATCGATCCCACCTTCTTCTTGCAGGTCCATGAGGACGCGCCCACCCAACTACGTTGTGACTGAACGCCGTCGGTGACCAGCATCACGAACTTCAGGGGCGTGGCGGCCGTCTTGCCGTCGCCGCTGGCCCCGACAAGGCCCGCCATCGCCTTGAGCGAACGATCGAAGTCCGTACCGTCGACGGAGGTCGTCGTGGTCAAGGCCGAGCGAACCGCGCCCGTGGAGTAGGTCGGAGCCTGGACCTGGCTCGCCGTGGTGTTGAACGCATAGACGCCCACCCTGATGCGCTTGTGGTTGGGATCGACGCTGTCGACCGACGACACCATGGTCTTGGCGGCGTCCACCAGGACATCGGAGCGCAGTCTGATGGTCTTGGCCTTGGCGTAGAGATAGTTGTTGGCGTAGGCGACATTGCCCACCGTGTGCGGATCGCCCGTATGGCAGGCGAACTCGCAGCCGATGTCATTGCGCATCGTCGTCTGGCCCGCGGCGCTGGAAGCCAGCATCTGCGACGCGGAGGTATCGAGGAGCAGGTAGATGTTGATGTAGGAAGTGCCCGGTCCGGCGACGGCGCTGCTGGCGCCGATCGGAAGGCTGTTGATCCCGACGACACCCATGATCATGGTCGGGACCGACGCGGTGGCCCTGGCCTGGACGACATAACTCGACTGGTCGATCGTGACGTCGTCCAGATTATAGGCGCCGCGGTTGGTCTGCGTGGCGAACCATGTGCGAACCCTGCCCTTGACCGCAACCGGGTCCCCGGTGTTGAGCGTCTTGACCGCGGCAAGCAGCGCCGCGTCGAGATCGCCCTGCATTCGGTCCTTGGCGTTGTAGGCGATGGTGAAGTCCAGCGCCGCGCCGATGGCGATGATGATCGGAATGATCAGCAGCGCGTAGGTGACGGCGACCGCGCCCCGCCGGTCGCGCCGCAGGCCGGCGAGCAGGCGTCTCGCCATCGTCCCATGCCGACCGACGCTTCGCGCCGCATTTGAAAGCCAAGACATCGCGCCCCCGCTACCCGTCTTCAGTCAAGTTTCTTTGACAGCGTTGTCAGTTCAGATGTTACAAATTTTCTAATTTGTTGCACGCTGTCACAGGAATTAACGTTGCCGGCGGGCGGGCGCCGTAAAGGGCGCCCACTTATTTCCCAACGAGGCGCGGCGCACTGGACGCCGGGGGCTTGGCCGGCGTCACCGGGATGGCCCGCTACGCCCGCTGGTTCAGCGTGATCGCCGTGCCGTTCTGACGATAGGCCGCGCCCTGGGCGCCGGGGCCGTACCCTGAGGCCGTCGGCCGCTGCTCGGCGACTTCCGCGGCGATGGCGCGGACCAGGCCCTCGGTGACGGTCTTGGCGGCGGTCACGGCCCGGCCCTGGCGGGCGAGCACGGCGTCGAAGGCCTCGGTGGCGCGGACCAGGCGCTGGCGGCGTTGCGGCGAAGCGCCCGACACCAGGGCGACATTGCCGCGCACCCGGGTCGACTCGTGCCGATAGAGATTGGCCAGCTTGGCCACCTCGTCGACATACTGCGCCGCCTCGTGCGGGCGGCGGGCCTCGAAGGCGGCCGACTGCCGGGCGATCAGGTCGGTCAGGCGCTCGGTCAGGATGATCAGCTGTTCGACGCGGTCGTCGCAGTCGAGGGCGGTGAGGGCCATGCGGGCTACTCCTTGAGACCTTGCATCTTCAGCATTTCCTTCTGGACGGCGGCGGCCACGCCGATGCCGCCGGCCTTGGAGACCTGCTTGGCCATCTCCTCGGCCAGGAGGGACTTGAACATGTCCTCGCCGGTCCCGCCGCCGCCGACCTCCGGCGTCTTCATGCTGGCGGTCATCGACTGCATCATCACCGACAGGAACGAGGCCTCGAACTTCTGGGCCGTCTCGCGGATCTTGCCGCGCTTGAGCAGCTCGGCGGTCGAGGCGGCGGTCTGGCCGACCGTGTCGACCGTGGGGGCGGCGAGGGTGGAGACGCTCATCACATCACCTCGATGTCGGCTTGCAGGGCGCCCGAGGCCTTGATGGCCTGCAGGATCGAGATCATGTCGCGCGGGGTCACGCCCAGGGCGTTCAGGCCGCCGACCAGGCTCTTCAGCGAGGCGCCGCCGCCCAGGGTCAGCAGCTTGCGGCCCTTCTCCTCGTCGACGCTGATGGTCGATTGCGGGACGACGGCGGTGCGGCCCTGGCTGAACGGGGCCGGCTGGCTGACGGCCGGGGTCTCCTGGACGGAGATGGTCAGGTTGCCCTGGGCGATCGCCACCTGGCTGATGCGGACGTCGTCGCCCATGACGATCACGCCGGCCACCTCGTCGATGATCACCTTGGCCGGCGCGTCGGGCTCGACCTCCAGGTTCTCGACGGCGGTGACGAAGCTGATCATGTCCATGCCGGCCGGCGGGCGGACCGCGACGATGGTCGGATTCTGGGCCTGGGCGCAGTTGGGGAAGCGCTGGTTGATGGCGTCGGCGATCCGGCGCGAGGTGGTGAAGTCCGGATTGCGCAGGGTCATGCGCAGCACGTCCATGTTCACCATCTGGAAGCCGGTCTCCTTTTCGATGATGCCGCCGGCGGCGATCCGGCCCGCGGTCGGCACGCCCTTGGTCACCGAGCTGCCCGAGGCCCCGCCGGCCGAGACCGAACCGGTCTGCACCGAGCCTTGCGCCACCGCATAGGTCTGGCCGTCGGCGCCTTGCAGCGAGGTGACCAGCAGGGTGCCGCCCAGCAGGCTCTTGGCGTCGCCCAGGGTCGAGACGGTGACGTCCATGCGCGCGCCCGTCGCGGCGAAGGCCGGCAGGTTGGCGGTGACCATGACGGCGGCGGTGTTCTTGGTGTTGAGGTTGCCGTCGCGGACGTTGACGCCCTGGCGCTCGAGCATGGCCTCCAGGCTCTGCTTGGTCATCGGGGCGTTGCGCAGGCTGTCGCCCGACCCGTTCAGGCCCACGACGATGCCGTAGCCGACCAGCTGGTTGTCGCGCACGCCCTCGAAGGCGACGATGTCCTTGATCCGCGACTTGGCGTCGGCGGGCGAGGCGACCAGGGCGACAGCGGCGAGGGCGAGGCCCAGAACGGAAGCAAAGAGTGAACGAGACATGGCGATCCTGCGGCGGGGTGGCGTCCCCGCGCCGCCCCATGCCAGATCCGGGCCAGGTTTGAGTCTGGAAAAAATACAATGAAATCAGTCGAAAGGCGGTGATTTCCTGCCTGCGACATTCTGCTTCGGCAGATTCTGCCCGGCATTAACCATACCGCAAGCGCCGCTCAGCAAGATGTGGTTAACGAGAAGAGGTGACTCCCTTGTTTCGTCGCCGGAGCAGCGTTTCGTCATGAAGGTTTCCAGTACGGGAGGCGCGGGCGCGGTTGGCGCGTCGCGGGCCAAACCGACGGGCGGCGGATCGGGCTTTTCCCTGCCTTCGGTCGGCGGCGCGAGCGCCGCGAGCGGCGTGACCCAGGCGGGCGGCGTGGCCGGGATCGGCTCGCTGGACGCCCTGCTGGCCCTGCAGGCCGACCTGGATCCTATGGAGCGCAAGCGCCGGGCGGTGAAGCGGGCCGGCGGCCTGCTGGACCTGCTGGACGCCCTGAAGCTGGCCACCCTGGACGGCGAGGTCTCGACCGGCACGCTGTCGCGGCTCAAGAGCGCCGTCCGCGAGCATCGCGAGGCCACCGACGACCCCAAGCTGGAGGCGATCCTCAACGAGATCGAGACCCGCGCGGCTGTCGAGGCGGCCAAGCTGGAACAGGCGCGGCTGGGCTGACCATGCCGATGAAATCGCCCATGGAAGAACATTGTTCACCGGTCGTCCCCAGAATCGGGACATCCGTGCACGGTGCTGAACATCGCGCTCATGCGAGGTTCATTGAACCGGGCTATCGTTTTGGTATAAGCACCCCGCCTGACCTGGGCGGAGTTCATCGGGGCGTGAGGCGTTAATGCAAACGGCCACTGTTCTTAAGGTACCCGACTCGTATCGTCCTTCGGACGACGAGCCATTCATGAACGAGCGTCAGCTTGAATATTTCAAGCAGAAGCTCCTGGCCTGGAAAGAAGAGATCCTCCGCGAATCTCGCGAGACGGTTTCCCACCTGCAGGCTGAAACTGAAAACCATGCCGACCTCGCCGATCGTGCGTCGTCGGAAACTGACCGGGCGCTGGAGCTTCGCACCCGGGATCGTCAGAGAAAACTCATCTCCAAGATCGACCAGGCGTTGCGCCGGGTCGAGGACGGTTCCTACGGCTATTGCGAAGAGACCGGCGAGCCGATCGGTTTGGCGAGACTGGACGCGCGGCCCACCGCGACGCTCAGCCTGGAAGCCCAGGAACGCCATGAACGCCGGGAACGGGTTCACCGCGACGACTGAAGGTTCACCGACCTTCGACTTCGATGTGTTTCAAGCGGCCTCGCCCCACCCGGGCGAGGCCGCTTTCGTTTCTTCCTTCTCCCCTTGCGGGAGAAGGTGTCAGTGAAGCTGACGGATGAGGGTTGAGGAGCGGTTCAGCCGCAAACCGTGAGAGCGGGCAAGTGCGGTGCGACCCCTCATCCGACCTCCTTCGGAGGCCACCTTCTCCCGCAAGGGGAGAAGGATTCACCAGAGCGTCGCCGCCGCCCGTTCCGGCCAGGCCTTGTCGTAGGCCTCGCCGCCCTCGGCGTCCTCGCTCATCGCCGCGAGCATCGCGCCGGGCGTGGGCAGGGATCGGGGATCGACCTGGCTCTCCGCCGTCCAGAGACCCGAGCGGACGATGGCGCGGGCGCACTGGAAATAGGCCTCGACCACGGTGACCACCAGACAGGTGCGCGGCGCCTTGCCCTCGACCGCGAAGTTTTCCAGCAGGTCGGGATCGGCGCTGATCACCGCCCGCCCATTGACGCGGAAGGTCGTGCCCGAGCCGGGGATCAGGAACATCAGCGCCACGCGCGGGTCGCGGATCACGTTGCGAAGGCTGTCGATGCGGTTGTTGCCGCGCCGGTCGGGCAGGATCAGCGTCCGCTCGTCCTGGATGCGGACGAAGCCGGGCTGGTCGCCGCGCGGGCTGCAGTCCAGGCCCTCGGGACCGGCGGTGGCCAGGGCCAGGAACGGCGAGGCCTCGATCAGGGCGCGATAGTGCGGGGTGATGCGGTCGGCGACCTTGACGGTCGAGGCCGGGGCGGGGGCCGGCGTGTAGAGCGCTTCGAGGGCTTCGAGCGTGTCGATGATCATTGGGCGGCTCCCCTGCGGGCCGCCAGCATAGTCGTCGGGAGATGGAGGCGCCTAGGCCGCGCTCTGGACCATGGCGCAGGCCTCGGCCAGGCGGTGGGGCGAGATCGGCTTGTCGACCACGGCGCGGGTGCGCGCGCCCAGCTGGTCGGCGTTGCCGGTCACATAGACCACGGGGATGGGCCCCAGCCGAGCCAGGATGGCGGTGACCGCCTCGACGCCGGTGCCGCCGACGATGCGATAGTCGGCGGTGATCAGGTCGGGCGGACGCCGCAGCGCGCAATCCAGCGCGTCCTGCGGGCTTTCCGCGATGTCGAAGCTGTCGAACCCCTGCTCGCCGAGCAGGGCCTCAACTTCCATCGCGATGAGGATTTCGTCCTCGATGATCAAAGCATGTCTGTGGGACATGAGCACTGCACGCCACCGCTTTTCAAAATCGTCCCTGACCTTAGTAGAAACCTATGATTCTCTTCTGCGCTAACGGTTTTTATGGCTCAGCTTGTCTAAAATGTCGCAGGCCTGCTGTTGCGTCTTGTTCTCACCGCCCAAGATCTTCCAGGTCTTGTGTGTGATCACAATAGCAAGCCCAGAGTCTTGTCTGTTTTGAGCGAAGTCAGGGATTAACCTTAGTTTGTAGAACGCGGTCCGATGAGCGCTGGTCTCTTGCTTCTCCCTGCATGATTTGCGTTATGCAGGGCCAAACACCGGAGCCGCTGGCATGTCGCAAGACCCCCTGATCCTGACCGAGAAGCGCGGCCACGTGGCCATCCTCACCCTCAACCGGCCCGACGCCCTGAACGCCCTGGGCGCCCCCGGCGACGGCGACCAGGTCGCGGCGGCCTGCGAGGCGATCAACGACGACCAGGACATCCGCTGCGTGATCCTGACCGGCGCGGGGCGGGCCTTCTCGGCCGGCGGCGACGTCAAGGCGATGAAGGCGCGGGAAGGGGCGTTCGGCGGCAACGGCGTCAAGGTCCGCGACGGCTACCGCAAGAACATCCACCGCATCGTGCGGGCCATCTACGGCCTGGAGGTCCCCTCGATCGCGGCCGTGAACGGCGCGGCCATCGGCCTGGGCTGCGACGTGGCCTGCATGACCGACATCCGCATCGCCGCCGACACCGCGAAGTTCGGCGTGACCTTCCTGAAGCTGGGCCTGATCCCCGGCGACGGCGGGGCCTGGCTGATGCCGCGGACCATCGGCATGAGCCGCGCCGCCGAACTGCTCTTCACCGGCGACGTGATCGACGCGGCCAAGGCCGAGGCCTGGGGCCTGGTCAGCAAGGCCGTGCCGGCCGACGTCCTGATGGACGAGGCCCTGGCCCTGGCGGCCCGCATCGCCCAGCAGCCGCCCCACGCCCTGCGCATGGCCAAGAGCCTGCTCAAGCACGGCACGAGCGCCAGCTACGAAACCCTGATGGAGATGAGCGCGTCGGCCCAGGCCATCGCCCACCACACCGACGACCACATGGAGGGCGTCGAGGCCATCCTCGAAAAGCGCCAGCCCAACTTCCGGGGGTCGTGATGGGCAAGGAAGCCAAGGGCGTCTGGGGGCAGCTGTCGGACGGCGAGAGCGACGGCAAGCTGCTATGGGAGCCGCCCAAGCTGATCTTCCGCGGCGCCGTGCGCGGCATCTACCAGGGCCATGCCCTGCGCGACCTGCGGGTCGAGGGCGACGACCTGGTGCTCAGCGACGGCACGCGCTTCACGCTGGAGCCGGGCCAGGCGGCCAAGTGGCTGCACGCCATCCAGAACCCGCCCGGGCGCCTGGACAAGCTGGGCGTCAGGGCCGGCCAGACGGTGGTGGTCGAGGGGATCGACGATGCCGAGTTCCTGGACGAGCTGTCGACGCGGGTCGAACCCGTCGAGGCCTATGAGGACATCGACCTGCTGTTCCTGGGCGTCGAGGACCTGGCCGACTTCGACCGGCTCGAGGACCTGGCCGGCGGGCTGGGGCCCAAGGGCGCGCTCTGGATCGTCGCCCAGAAGGGCAAGGGCGCGCCGCTGAAGGACGTCGAGATCCTGGCCGCGGCGCGCGAGCGGGGGCTGGTCGACACCAAGGTCTGCGCGTTTTCCAAGACCCACACCGCCCTGCGGTTCGTGAAGCGCAAGGGCGGGGCGGCGGTGAAGGCCGCGCCGGTGGAGGAGGACGAGGGCTTCGACGACGAGGACTAGCGTTGGGACGGCCGGCTGGCGGCTTCGACCCGTAACTGACCCTGATGGTCGGGCGAAATGCGGACATTCAAAAGCTTGGCCAAGCTCAAGCCTGGAGAATAAATCGATATTAGAGCTACCGTGACGGATCGGACAGCATGCCGATCTGAGCCAGCCAGTTTTCCAGCAGACCGGGCCAGACTGTGTCAGGCGAATGATTACGCCTTAGTGCGAAAGCATGGCCGCCATGGGCGAATAGGTGAACTTCGGCCGATACGTTCGCGTCATTCAACGCTCGGGCATACAGTGTGCTGTTACAGATGGGATCTACTGGGTCGTCCCAGGACTGAAGTAAGAAGGTCGGTGGGGTACGTCCGGTGACCCGTATGCCAGGATCCAAGGCGCCATTCCGGCAGAGATGCCCAGGAAAGAAAGCGATGGCGAAGTCAGGGCGGCTGCTAACGCGGTCCGCCCCATCGACCGGCGCGTAACTAGACTCGAAGATGTTGCTGGTCTGGGCCACCAGATACCCCCCAGCCGAAAAGCCCATGACGCCGATTTTGTGCGGATCAACGTCCAGGCTGGCGGCTCGCGTCCTGACGAGGCGGATCGTTCGTTGGGCGTCTTGGAGCGCGCGGGGCGGCTTGGGGTCAATGACACAGCGGCACTGGGGGTTCCAGTAGTGGTTGCTGCCGGGCACCCGATACTTGGACAGGATGCACGTCACGCCCCTGGCCGCGATCCAATCGCAGACTTCAGTCCCCTCCAACGTGATCGCCACCGCGCGAAAACCGCCGCCGGGAAATACGATGATCGCGGCGCCCGTATTGCGTCCCTTGGGCGGATAGATCGTCATGGTCGGACGGCTAACGTTGAGCACCGTTTCGGATCGATCGCCCGTGAGCGCGTCGGGCGTCTTGGCGACGCGCACGCTTTCTGGATCGGATTGGGCGCCGACCATGTTCGGGGGCTCGCCAGGCCAGATAGGCGCCTGGACCAGGCCATGGGACGCTGACCAAACCCGCTCCGTATCGCCGACAGGCCACGCGTCGAGCGGTGCTGGCGTCCGAGGGGGCTCCAACGAGAGGGGAGGCCGTTGACCGGCAAAGCAATGCGCCAGTTCCAGAGCGAGACCGCTGGCGCCAAGCAGCACGGTGGTGGTCAGCGCGACGCGGATGAAGAATCTCATGATTTTGATTGGCTCCGATACTTCGTCGGCGACGAGCATTCACTGGGCCCAGGGCGCCTGACTTCGGCAATGTCTGCATTGAAGGCCCTATGGCGAGGATCGACAATCGACGTAAACTGTGGGGAGCCATGCGTAAAATTCATGCCTGGAGTGTCCTGGCTTCCTTCATCTCGATTTTTGATCCGCTCATCCCGGCGAATGCCGGGATGAGCGGAGTTTGGGGGTTTACGCTCGGCGGATAGCGGGCAAACTCCAACCAAATCAACGCCCTGAAAAATCTCGACCCGATTTGATCCTCACCCTTCCGGACCGGGCCTATCCTGATCTCACCTCGTCGCATGGAAAGGGCGCATGGCCAGCGACCGATGCGGCGGCGAGGGGCGATCGAGCGGGAAGCTCTGTCGGCGGTCCTCTTCGGAGGACCAAACCTTGCGTCTCTGGTGCCGGTCGGGCCTGTTATACAGATACGACGTGATGCAAGGGCTGACTTAGCAACAGGCGGGCTTTGACAGGCTCGCGGTCCGGGACCGGGTTTCGTTGACCTGGCCCGCCCGTCGGAGGCTTCAAGGCGGCGAGGCTCTAACAGGGCTCAACGCCGCAGGCTTCCGGATAACGACCGCGCGGAGCGATCGGGCTTCGTCGAAACGGTATTGTTTTTCAAACTCCGGACGATGTCCGGCGCTCCGCGACCCTTTCCACTAACTCACAGCCAGAAGCGTGAGGATGAGAAGCCGTGCCGGCGAACACTTGCCCCCACCTGACCGCTTCGCGGTCTGTCCGCCCCCACAGGGGGCGGAGCCTAGGCCGCTTCCCGCGCTTTCGCCGGGGCCCGGGCCGTGGAGAACTCCATCGTCCCGTCGTCAACCCTGCCGTAGCGCAGGGCCATCAGGTCCAGGGCGTAGTTCTGGTGCACCTTCCACGGGACCTTGGTTCCCTGCCGGGGCAGCACGGCCAGGGCGCGCTGGACGTAGCCGGACGAGAAGTCCAGCCAGGGCTCGATCTCCATCTCGCCCTCCGGCAGGCGGGGGGTGCAGATCTGCGCGCCCGTACGGTCCATGTGCTTGAGCAGGCGGCAGACATATTCGGCCGTCAGGTCGGCCTTCAGGGTCCAGCTGGCGTTGGTGTAGCCGAAGGTCGAGGCCAGGTTCGGCACGTCGCTGAACATCATGCCCTTGTAGCTGGTGGTCTCGTGCGGCGCGATCTTCCGGCCGTCGACGACGACCTCCATCTCCCCCAGCAGCTGCATGCGCAGGCCCGTGGCGGTGACGATGATGTCGGCGGGCAGGGTCTGGCCCGACTTCAGCAGCAGGCCGTCTTCGGTGAAGGTCTCGATCTGGTCCGTGACCACCGACGAGGTCCCCGCCTTGATCGAGGCGAACAGGTCGGCGTCCGGCACCAGGCACAGCCGCTGGTCCCACGGATTGTAGCGCGGCGTGAAATGGGTCTCGACGTCGTAGTCGGGCCCCAGGTGCTCGCGCACCAGGCCCAGCAGCTGCTGCTTGGTCTTTTCCGGCTTCTTGCGGGCGATCCGGAAGAACAGCATCTGCATCAGCACGTTCTTCCAGCGCGTGATCCCGTAGGCGGTCATGGCCGGCAGCTTCGCCCGCAGCCAGTTGGCCAGCCCGTCCTCGGCCGGCCGCGACACCACATAGGTGGGCGAGCGCTGCAGCATGGTCACGTGGCCGGCGGTCCTGGCCATTTCCGGCACCAGGGTCACGGCCGTCGCGCCGCTGCCGATCACCACCACCCGCTTGCCGGCGTAGTCGAGGTCCCCGGGCCAGTGCTGGGGATGGACGATCCGGCCCCGGAACCGCTCGGTCCCCGGAAAGTCGGGCGTATAGCCGGCGTCGTAATTGTAGTAGCCGCTGCACATCGACAGGAAGCCGCAGGTGAGCTTGACGATCCGGCCCTCGTGCTCGGCCTCGACGGTCCAGGTCGCGGTCTCCGACGACCAGCTGGCCCGCTTGACCTTGTGGCCGAAGCGGATGCGCGGGGTGATCCCGTTCTCGTCGGCGGTCTCGCGGACATAGCGCAGGATCGACGGGCCGTCGGCGATGGCTTTCGCCTCGCGCCACGGCTTGAAGGCGTAGCCCAGGGTGTACATGTCGCTGTCCGAGCGGATGCCGGGGTAGCGGAACAGGTCCCAGGTGCCGCCGATCGCCGCCCGCGCCTCGAGGAGGGCGTAGGTCTTGCCCGGACAGTCGCGCTGCAGGTGGTAGGCCGCGCCGATGCCCGACAGGCCCGCGCCCACGATCAGTACGTCGAAGTGCTCGATGGCCATCGTGCTTCCACCCTGAGGTTCACCCGGTCCGGTGGTCCGGACGCTCGCGTATGTGAACATTGTTCACCAGCAAACGACCGTTTAGGCGGAACGTCAACCGCGGCGTCGCGAAGGAGCGCGCCGGCGACGATCGGTTTTGATTGCAAACCTTCACCGGCGACGCGTATCGGTCCTCCCATGTCCCTGCGCGACTTCGGCGTGCTGGTCCTGGTCTGCCTGGTCTGGGCCTGCAACAACATCGTCTCCAAGATCGTGGTCGCCCAGTGGGGCGTGCCGCCGCTGTTCTATGCGGCGGTGCGGTTCGCGATCGTCGCGGCGGTGACCCTGCCCTGGCTGCTGCCCGCGCCCCGACCGGCGTGGCGGATCGTGGCGGTCGGCCTGCTCATGGGGGCGGGCAACTTCGCCCTGCTGTTCATGGGCTTCCGGACCGCCTCGCCCTCGGCTTCGGCGGTGGTGATCCAGCTGGCCGTGCCGTTCACGACGATCCTGTCGATGCTGCTGCTGGGCGAGAAGGTGCGCTGGAAGCGCGGCCTGGGCATCGCCCTGACCCTGACCGGCGCGGTGGTGGTGATGTGGAACCCGCACGGCCTGAGCCTGTCGCCGGGCCTGTGGTTCATCGTCGCCTCGGCCTTCACCGGCTCGCTGGGCGCGGTGATGATGAAGCAGATCGAAGGCGTGAAGCCGCTGCAGTTCCAGGCCTGGGTGGGCGCCACCTCGATCCTGCCGCTGGCCCTGCTGAGCCTCGCCACGGAACCCGGCGCCCCGGGCCTGGCCCTGAAGGCCGGCTGGCCGTTCCTGGCGGCCCTGCTGTTCTCGGCCCTGATCGTCTCGGTCCTGGCCCACACCGCCTATTACGGCCTGATCCAGCGCCACGACGCCAACCTGGTGGCGCCGCTGACCCTGATGACTCCGCTGATGACCATTGGCCTGGGCGTGCTGATCACGCACGATCATTTCGACGCCCGGATGGGACTCGGCACGCTGCTCGCGCTAGTGGGGGTGCTGATCATCGCCCTGCGCAAGAACCAGGTGATGCCGCTGCTGCTGCTGACGAGGAACCGCTCTCAATGACGTCGCCCAAGGCGCTGATCGACGCCCCGTCGCCGAACTTCGACGCGCGCAAGGCCGTGCCCGACTGCATCGTGCTGCACTATACCGGCATGGAGACCGGCGAGGCGGCCCTGGCGCGGCTGTGCGATCCGGAGGCCAAGGTCTCGGCCCACTACATGGTCGAGGAGGACGGCCGGGTCTTCCGGCTGGTGCCCGAGGAGCGCCGCGCCTGGCACGCCGGGGCCGCCTTCTGGAAGGGCGTCAAGGACATCAACTCGGCCTCGATCGGCGTCGAGATCGTCAATCCCGGCCACGAATTCGGCTATCGTCCGTTCCCCGACGCCCAGGTCGCGGCGGTGATCAACCTGCTGGCCGACATCCGCTCGCGCTGGACCATCGACGACGACCGCATCCTGGGCCATTCCGACATCGCCCCCGGCCGCAAGATCGATCCGGGCGAGCTGTTCCCCTGGAAGCGCCTGGCGCAGGCTGGCCACGGCCTGTGGGTCGAGCCGCCGCCCTCGCCGGGCGCGCCCCTGGGCCGGGGCGAGGAGGGAACCGGCGTCTTCGCCCTGCAGGCCGGCCTGACCCGCCTGGGCTACAACTGCGCGCCGTCGGGCCAGTACGACGAATGGACCGAGACGGTGGTGGCCGCCTTCCAGCGCCACTGGCTGCAGACCCGTTTCGACGGCGTCGCCGACGGCGAGACCCGGGCGCGGCTGGTCGCCCTGCTGCGGGCGGCGGGCTGATGCATCCGGCCAAGGGGTTCCGGGTCGAGGATCGCCAGGCGCTGCTGGCCTTCGTCCGCGCCCATCCGTTCGTGACCCTGGCGGCCGCCGTCGGCGGCCGGCCGTTCGTCGCCCAGGCTCCGGTGGTGGTTCGCGAGCTGGACTTCGGCGAGGTCGCCCTCGACTTCCACCTGTCGCGCGGCAACGCCCTGGCGCCGTTCGTTGTGCAGGGCTTCCGCGCCGTGGCCCTGGCGACCGGCCCGGACGCCTATGTCAGCCCAGACTGGTACGGCAGCGAGGATCAGGTCCCGACCTGGAACTACGTCTCCGTCGAGGCCGAGGGTCTGGTCGCGCCCCTGTCGGCCGAGGAGACCCTGGCGCTTCTCGACGACCTCTCGGCCCAGGAAGAGGCGCGCCTGGCGCCCAAGCCGCCTTGGACCCGCGCCAAGATGACTCCGGCGCGTTTCGAGACCCTGCTGCGGGGCATTATCGGCTGCCGCCTGAGCGTCGAGCGGCTGGAGGGAACCTGGAAGCTCAGCCAGAACAAGAGCGCCGCCGAACGCGCCGGGGTGGTCGCCGCGCTGGGCGATCACCCGGTGGCGGGGTGGATGCGGGATGCCGGGTCCGAACCGGCTGGCCCTAGGACCTGATCCCGTCCCCGGCTCCCTCGACCAGCACCCCGGGCCGCTGGGCGTCCAGGCCGAAGGTCACCGGCAGGTGGCGCACATGCGGGGTCTGCAGGTTCAGGGCCTTGGCCCCGCGCGCCACGGCCAGCTTGCCCAGGGCCGTCGGCCCGAAGCCGCTCTGCACGCGCGGCCGGGCGCCCAGCCGGCGGCGCAGCACCCCGTTGGCGTAGATGACATTGGCCCGCATCAGGGCCGGCGGGGTCATGAATTCGATCGAGATCGAGACGTTCAGCATCGGCCCGTTCTCGATCCGGTGCGGGGCGTTCTGCTGCCAGGTGACCATGGTCCCGGGCGTCAGGTCATAGGCTTCCGCGCCGGCGTCCCAGGCGGGGTCGAAGGCGAACTGCTCGGCCGTTTCCTTCAGCACGATCTTCTCAAGCGCCAGTTCGCCCACATAGGGATCGGCGACCGGATAGACCCAGACCTTCTTCCGGCCGCGGATCTGCCACAGCGACACCAGCGGCACGTCCAGGTGATAAAAGACCTGGGCGTTGGCGCTGCTGATCAGCATGCCCAGGTCGCGCTTGAAGGTCTTCAGGCCCGGGACGCGGGCCTCCTTCTCGGCGAAGATCTCGTCGCAGAGGGCGGCGTAGTCGGGCACGAAGTCGTTGGTCTTGCGCAGGTTCAGCCAGATCCGTCCGGCCTGGGCGGCCTCCAGGAGTTGGTCGCCGGTCAGATTGCCCGCCGCGCCCTTGCGCCAGGTGGTCCAGGCCTTGGGGTCCTCGCCCATGGTGAACACGCCCAGCTGGTCGCGCGGATACTGGTCCAGCAGGCGGGCCAGGCCCTCGTCGTCGAACATCGGCCGCTGGTGCAGGCCGTGCTGGAAGACCAGGTTGTCGCGGCCGAAAGCCTTGGCCTTGTCGTCGGTCCAGTCGCTGATGATGCTCACGACGCGGTCCTTCCGTAGAATTGGATCTTGAACGGGCCCCACCACAGGGTCTTGCCCAGGCCGCGGGCGGCGCGGTCCAGCCAGTCGGCGCGGTCGCCGGCCCGGGTCAGCCACTTGAAGCCGGCCACCAGGCCGAACAACGCGCTCTGGGCCAGGCCGACGGCCATCCAGCGGGCGACGCCCAGGCGGTCGGGCGGGCTGGCGGCGGCGCAGTGGGCCGAGGGGCCCTGGCCGTAGGCGAAGGCGCGGCGGATCGTGTAATCCAGCGAGAGGCGATCGGGCACGGGATCTTCCCAGACCCAGGCCGCCGGCTCCCAGGCGAACCGCGCGCCGCCGGCCCGCATGTGGCCGAACAGCATGTCGTCCTCGCCGCCGATGTGGTTGCGCTCGATGGCGAACGGCGCGACCGGGTCGGGCAGGGCGGCGCGCCGCAGCAGGCTGTCGCCGCAGCCGTAATAGTGGTCGATGACCCCGGCCTCGACCGGGCCTTCGCGCGAGAAGAAGCGCTCCAGATAGTCGCGGTGCCGGGTCACGCTGGCCGGGGCGCGGGCCCGGACCGGTCCGAACACGACGTCGGCCTGGTAGCGGGCCTGGGCGGCCAGCAACGCCGCCAGCCATCCGGCCGGGGCCTCCTCGTCGTCGTCGAGGAAGGCGATCAGCTCGCCGCCCGCCTTGGCCATGCCGGCGTTGCGGGCATGGGCCACGCCGGGGCGCGGCTCGTGGACGTAATGGACCGGAAACGGAGCCCGGGCGGCCAGTTCGGCGACGGTCGCCTGGGCCGACGGCGCCTGGTCGTTGTCGACGACCACCAGCTCCAGGCGGGCGAAATCGACGCCGACCTGGGCGAACACCGAACGCGCCGCGACGGCCAGGCCGCCGAGACGCCGTTGGGTGGGGATCATGACCGTGACGTGCATGGCGACTCCAGGCTTTGGCCCAGCTTATCCGCCGCGCCTTTGCGCTTGGTTAGCGAAGGCGTCGACCAGGCCGCGCATCCGCCCGCCCATGGTCAGCTCGACGCTGGCGATGGCCTCCATCCGGCGGGTCAGCCGCCCGACCGGGCCCGCGCCCCGCGAACCGGCCAGGGCCAAAACCCCGTCCAGCGAATGGGCCACGCGGCCGGCCATGGTCGCGGCCGTGGCCGTGCCCTCGCCGATCTGGACCTGGCTGAGCGCGTAGGCCCCCTTGTAGTGGTCGTGGCCGGGGCCGAGGTCGTAGTGGTGCAGGCCCAGGCCCGGCATGGCGGCGATGGCGCGCATGAAGAAGATCTGGCCCGGCGACCACTCGCCATGGGCCGGATTGGTCGAGGCGATCCAGGGGTGATAGACGCCGTCCAGCCGCACGCCGAAATGGCCGGCCACCAGCTGGCCGCCGGCGTAGAGATTGATCATCAGCCCCTGGAACGGGCCTGTCCGCTTCTGGAACAGGTCCAGCATCAGGCCGCGCGTCCAGTCGGGACCCAGGAAGTCGTGGACGCCGGTGCGTTCCAGCTGTTCGCGCTTCCAGGCGATCAACTGGTCGAAGGCCTCGCGGGAGTGGTCGGGGCCGACCAGGGTGACCGCGCCCGCCTCGCGCTCCAGCTTGTTGTCCAGCCGGCGCCAGTTCTTGATCTTCTTGGGGCTGGCGGCGCGGACGGCCTCCAGATAGGCCTCGGCCTCGGTCCCGGCCAGGTCGATCACGTGGGCGGCCTTGGTCTCGGTCCGGCCGAACACGCCGTGGGGATCGATCAGGCCGGTATAGCGATAGGCGGTCAGGTCGGCGGCGCGCAGCACCTCGGGGGCGGTCAGGCCGGCGTCCGGGCGCGAGACCAGGCCGTGATAGTCCGCCAGCGGCGAGCCGATCGGCCGGGCCATGGCCCCGGGACGGCGATGATGCGGCAGAAAGCCCAGGGTTTCGCCACGGCGGCGGATCACGGCCACCCGGGCGTCGTCACGCACCGCCCCGACGGCGCGCGCGAAGTCGGGACCCAGCAGCGGGCTATGGAACGCCGGCTGCGCCGCCGCCATGTCGCGCCAGGTCCGCAGATCGGCCTCGTTCAGGGCCAGCGGGTGGAGGGTCTCGATATCCAGCATCGCCATATGTCCTAATCCGATCCGGTTAGGGAAAGATGTGGATCAGGATTGCAACCACCGGGCCACTTTGTATCGGCCCGATACGCTTCTCAGGCGAATGTGGTCTTCAGGATCTTTTCCAGGCCATGCTGGTCGACGGCGTCGAACGCCGCCGGCTTATCGGAGTCGACGTCGAACACCGCCAGCAGCGTTCCCGAGGCGTCGAACACCGGCACGACGATCTCGCTTTGCGAGCGGCTGTCGCAGGCGATGTGCCCCGGAAAGGCATGGACGTCCGCGACCAGCTGGGTCTGGCCGGTCTCCGCCGCCGCGCCGCAGACGCCGCGCCCGAAGGCGATGCGCAGGCAACCCAGGGTTCCCTGATAGGGGCCGACCACCAGTTCGCGGTCCTTGGCCGGATCCACCACGTAGAAGCCGGTCCAGAAATAGTGGTCGAAGCTGCTGGCCAGCATCGAGGCCACGGTGGCCATGCGCGCCGTCAGGTTGGTCTCGCCGTCCAGCACCGCGGCGATCTCGTCGGCCACCTCGGCGTAGCGGACCGCCTTGTCGCCCGCCAGGGTCTTGTCGTTGAAAGCTTCGGCCATGGGCGTGGATATAGCGCGTTCGGCGGGGGATGCGAGGGGCGATCCCCTCGCATCCCTCGTCGGAGCCCGCTGGCCTAGTGTCCCGAAGCCGACGCCGGCGCCGCGGCGCTGAGCGCGCGGAAGTCGATGTCGCTGTCGGCCACCAGGTAGATGAAGCTGGCCCAGGCGGCGACGTTCTGGGCCAGTTCGTCCGGCCGCACCTTGTTGAGGGTGTCGTCCATCGTGTGGTGGTAGTCGAAGTAGCGGCTGGCGTCCTGGTTCAGGGCCACCACCGGCACGCCGGCGCCTTCCAGGCCCTCGATATCGGCCCCGGCGTGGGCCGGCGGGTTGCGGTCCAGATAGATCTTCAGCGGGGCCAGGACGCGGGCGGCGGTCTTCATGGCCGGATGGTCGGCCGCGCCCTTGGCGATCTGCAGGCTGTAGACGCGGTCGGCGCCGCTATCGCTCTCGCCGGCCAGGACGATCTTGGGGACCTCGTCCTTGTGGGCGGCCAGATAGGCTTCCGACGAGCCGCCGCTTTCTTCGGAGCCGAACATCACCACGCGGATGGTGCGCTTGGGATGCTTGGGCAGGTCGCCGATCAGCTTGGCGGCGGCGGTGGTGATCGCCACGCCGGTGGCGTCGTCCAGGGCGCCGGTGCCGACGTCCCAGCTGTCCAGGTGGCCGCCGATGACGATCACCTCGTCGGGCTTTTCGGAGCCCTTGATCTCGCCCGAAATGTTCCAGGCCACGTCGGCCGGGTCGACGGTCGAGGCCAGCTTCAGCTTGATCCGCAGCGGGCCCTTGGCGGCCAGGCGCTCCAGCTGCTCGGCCTCCGGCACGCCCACGGCGGCCGAGGGGATCGAGACGACGCCGTCGCCGAAGGCGGTGACGCCGGTGTGCGGCACGGTGGAGTCCGAGGTCGAGACCGAGCGGATCAGCAGGCCGACCGCGCCGCGCTTGGCGGCCTCGACGGGCCCGGACCGGCGCGAGATCCCGGCTACGCCATAGCCGGCGCCGTCCTGGGCGCGGACCATCGGCTGGGTGATCACCACGATCTTGCCCTTCACGGCGCTTTCCGGCGCGGCGATCAGTTCAGCATAGGTCTTGAACAGCGCCACCTCGGCCTCGATCCCGCCCGCGGGGGTCGGCACGGTGCGGCCCAGGCCGACGATGTCGAGCTTCATGGGATAGGGGGCGACCAGCTCGGCGCTCTCCTCGCCGCGCGTCCACGACGGCTTGGCGAACTCCTCGACCTTGACGTTGGTGAAGCCCAGGGCCTTGAACTTGGCGACGCTCCAGTCCTTGGCGCGGGCCATGGCCGGCGAGCCGACCAGGCGCGGGCCGATGGTGGTGGTCAGGTCCTCGGTGACGTCCCAGGCCGTGCGGTCCAGCAGGGCCTTGTCGCGCAGGGCCTCGGCGGTCTTGGCGTCTTGAGCGTGCGACGCCCCGGCCAGCAGGGCGGAAACGGCGGCGGCGGTCAGCAGGGTACGGAGCAGGCGCATGAAATCTCCCTCGTTCGAGGGGTTCATAGCACCGCTATGCGCCGGGAATAGGCAACAACCGGATGAACTATCCGTAACCTTTGGGCTGAGACGGGGACATGCACTTGTGCGTGTCCCCAGCCGCATCAGAGGCGCCGAGCCTGGACTTGGGGACACGCACAAGTGCATGTCCCCGGTCACAGCGGTTGAAAAACTACGCCCGCCCGATCCGCTTGATCTCCCAGTCCAGCTGGATCCCGGTCTTGGCCAGCACGTCGGCGCGGACCGTGTCGCCCAGGCCTTCCAGGTCGGCGGCGGTGGCTTCGCCGGTGTTGATCAGGAAGTTGCTGTGCAGGGGCGAGAACATCGCCCCGCCATAGAGCCGCCCGCGCCAGCCGGCCTCGTCGACCAGCTTCCATGACGAGTGGCCCGGCGGGTTCTTGAAGGTCGAGCCGCCGGTCTTCTCGCGGATCGGCTGGGTGGTCTCGCGGCGCTCGGTGATCTCGCGCATGCGGGCCTTGATCTCGGACGGATCGCCGGGCGTCCCCTCGAAGACGGCGTCCAGCACGATCACGGTCTCGCCGTCCTGCAGGGCGCTGTGGCGATAGGTGTAGTGCAGGTCGTCGACCGCCAGATCGCGCACCTGGCCGGCCCGGTCCATGACGCGGACGGACTTCACGACGTTGACGGTCTCGGAGCCGTAGCATCCGGCGTTCATGATCACCGCGCCGCCGACCGTGCCGGGGATGCCAGCGTAGAATTCCAGGCCCGCGATGCCGGCCTCGGCCGCCTTGCGGGCCAGGATGGCGTCGGGGACGGCGCCGCCCGCCTTGATAAGATTATTGCCCAGGGCCTCGACGGTGTTGAAGCCCTTGCCCAGCCGGATCACCACCCCGTCGACGCCGCCGTCGCGGACCAGCAGGTTGGAGCCGACGCCGATGGCCAGCACCGGCACGGCCGGGTCCAGCGTCTTGAGGAAATCGGCCAGGTCCTGCTCGTCGGCCGGCAGGAACACCACGTCGGCCGGGCCGCCGACCCGGAACCAGGTGAACGGCGCCAGGGCCTCGTCGACCAGCAGCTTGCCGCGAACGGCGGGGAGATTTTGCTTCCAGCTCATTGCCCGAGCCCCCTCCGGCCCTACGGGCCACCTCCCCCAGGGGGGAGGATCTATTGAACCAAGCTGCTCCCCCTCTGGGGGAGCTGTCGCGGAGCGACTGAGGGGGCCCTCCCCCCGAGAATCTACTTCGCCAGCGCTTCCAGTTGCCCCGGCAGGGCATAGGCCCACGCGGTGATGTCGCCGGCGCCCAGCAGCACGACAAGGTCGCCGGGCTGGGCCTCCTGGGCGACCAGGGCCGGCAGGGCGGCGGGGCTTTCCAGCGGCAGGGCGCGGCGGTGGCCGAACTTCTTGAGGCCTTCGACCAGGTGGTCGCGGTCGACGCCCTCGATCGGCTGCTCGCCGGCCGTATAGACGTCGGCGACGATCACCGTGTCGGCGTCGTTGAAGCAGCTGCTGAACTCGGTCATCAGGTCGCGCAGGCGGGTGAAACGGTGCGGCTGGACCACGGCGATCACCTTGCCGGTCGAGACCGCGCGGGCGGCCTTCAGCACGGCGGCGATCTCGACCGGGTGGTGGCCATAGTCGTCGACGATCCGGATTCCGTTGGCGACGCCCGTGGTGGTGAAGCGGCGCTTGACCCCGCCGAAGCCGGCCAGGCCGGCGCGGATGGCCTCGGCGTCGACGCCCAGCTCGCGGGCCACGGCCACGGCGGCGGTGGCGTTGAGCACGTTGTGATGGCCCGCCATCGGCATCTTCAGGCCCTCGTAACGGACCTGTTCGCCCGACAGCGGCGAGACGACGATGTCGAACTGCGCCCCATCGGGACCCATTTGGATGTTGGAGACCCGCACCTCGGCCTGGGGATTGGTCCCGTAGGTGACCAGGCGGCGATTCTCGATCCGGGCGGTCAGGGCCTGGACCTCGGGATGGTCGATGCACACCGCGGCGAAGCCGTAGAACGGGATGTTCTCGACGAAGTCGCGGAAGCCCTTCTTGACCGCGTCGAAGTCGCCCCAGTGGTCCAGGTGCTCGGCGTCGATGTTGGTGACGATGGCCACGGTGGATTTCAGCTTCAGGAAGCTGCCGTCGCTCTCGTCGGCCTCGACCACGATCCAGTCGCCTTCGCCGACCTTGGCGTTGGTGCCGTAGGCGTTGATGATGCCGCCATTGACCACGGTCGGGTCCAGCGCGCCGGCGTCCAGCAGGGCGGCGACCATCGAGGTGGTGGTGGTCTTGCCGTGCGTGCCGCCCACGGCCACTGAAAACTGAAGTCTCATCAGCTCGGCCAGCATCTCGGCGCGGCGCACCAGCGGCAGGCGCTTGTCGCGGCCGGCGACCATCTCGGGATTGTCGGCCTTGACCGCGGTCGAATAGACGACAGCCGAGGCCCCGTCGACATGGGCCGCGTCGTGGCCGATGAAGATCCGCGCGCCCAGCTTTTCCAGCCGCTCGGTGTTGGCGCTGGCCTTGGCGTCGCTGCCCTGCACGGTGTAGCCGATGCGGATCATGATCTCGGCGATGCCGGACATGCCGATGCCGCCGATGCCGATGAAGTGCACGGGGCCGAGTTCGAAGGGGACGGGTCGTCGACGCTGGATCATCCAGCCCGATTAGACGATTTGGCGGCGGGGTGAAACGGGATGTTTGGTGCAGATCGTGTGGATTTGCGGTTCCTCTTCCTTGAGAAAAGGTCAGCTAGGGGGCGGGAGGCGACCATCGGCCGCCGAGCATCGTGAACGGCTCCGGACCTCGATCCACCTCGACCTGCAGGGCGCCGCGGCATTGAGCGGCGCAATCTCCAGCTGAATCCTCGTTCCCGTTTGGCGAAAATCCGGCTACCCATGGCCAAGGTTGAAATCGCTTTCGGGGGAAGCGTGCATGCGTATCAAGGTCTTGTTGCTGGCTGGCGCCGTGGCGTTCGGCGCCGGGCCCGTCATGGCTGGAGAGCCCAGCGACTGGGTTCGTTGCGACGGCTTGGCCAAGCCGGAGAACGCCGCCGTGACGCTGGGACGGCTGGTGCCGGCCATCATGACCGCCGGCCTGATGGGCTTGCCCGAGGCCAGTCGCGAAGCGCCCGCCGCCCAGGGTTCCGACGGGGTCAAGGCCTGCGACACGGTGCTGGCCGATCCGATGCTCGATCGCTACTGGGCCCGCAAGGTCAACCTGCTGAAGGCCCGCGCTCTGCATCAGGTCGAGGCCGGGAACCTGGACGCCGCTCTGGCCGACTTGACGGCCACCCACGAGGTCGCCGCCGGCAATGTCGACGACGCCACCTTCGCCCGCTCGCTGGGGGCTTCGACCCAGCTTTTCGAGGCGGCCACCAAGCTGAAGAAGGAGCGGTTCGACGAGGCTTCCGCCCTGGCGATCAAGGCTGCCGACGCCCGGCCCTATTCGCTGGAGGTAGGCCTGGCCGCAGTACGGATTCTCAATGTCGATCCACGCTGGTCGCCCGACAAGGACCGCGTCCTGACCCGCGTGGCGGCGCTGGAGCCCGACCTGCTGGTCGCCCGCGCCCAATCGCGCGAGTGGGGCGGCCAGTACGCGGCCGCGGCGGCGGACTGGAGCGCGGCGGCCGACTCGCAGGCCTCGTCGCTTGGCGATATCGGCTTGCCCCGCGGCTTCACCCTGCCTGCGACCACGGGCGATCCGGTGTTCGTGGCGCGCGCCGCCCTGGCTTTCGCCCGTGCGGGCCAAAACGCTCAGGCAGGGCCCCTGATCGCCCGGTTCAAGGCCGCCGCCGCGGCGCCGCCGGCGGCGGACGACAAGGATCGCTTGGCTAGCCTGGCGGCGACGCTGCGCGCCAATCAGGCCAAAACCGCGCAGCGTTTCATCACCGTCGCCGAGGCCTGGGTGCAGGTGAACGACGGCAAGATCGATGAGGCGCGCGCCACCCTCGAGACCCTTAACAACGAACTGCCCGCCACACCCGCGACGCTGGATTTGATCCAGAAGCTGCGGCCGCCGACGCCGGCTGGCATGGTCTCACTGGCGCCGTCCGGCGTCGCGCAGATGGAAATGCTGATGGCCAGCAACAGGACCGACGCCCTCAAGCGGCTGGATCCGGCCAGCTTCGCCAAGGCTCTGCCGCCACTGGAGCGGGCCGACCGCTCGTATTCCAAGCAGAGCGCCTGGTTCAAACCGAACGGCTTCAAGGACAAGAAGACCGCCGACGGCAAGGGTGCGTCGATCGAGTTTTCGGGCGCGTTCTCCACCCACGCCGCCGTCGAGGAGATGATGCTGCTGCGCGCCGCCCAGCTAGCCCGCGACGCCGGCAAACCCGGCTTCGTGATCCGCAAGCGGGCCGACTACCAGCAGTATATGGTCCAGACGATGTACGGCGCTGAGATCTCGCGTTCCGCCAACGGCTTCAAGACCACGGCCGAGGTCCAGTTCGTCGACACCCCGCCGGAGGTCGCCGACGGCCTGGTCTTCAACGCCGACAAGGTCTGGAACGACCTCAGCCCGATCTACACGACGCCGGCCCAAGGCAAGTCGTAGGGCGAGGGGGAGGGCGGCTCAGGCCCGCGCCGTCCTCTCCACCAGGTCCGCCAGTTCCTCCGCCGCGTCCGGCTTGGCCACCGACCGAGCGCCCGCCGCCATCCTGGCCAGGCGCTCGGGGTCCTTGAGCAGGGCGTTCAGGGCGCCGGCCATGGCGTCGACGGTCAGCTCGTCCTCCAGGCACACGGCCGCGCCGCCGGCCTGCTCCAGGAGCTTGGCGTTGAAGCGCTGATGGTCGTCGGCGGCGATCTTCAGCGGCACCAGGATCGACGGCCGGCCGGCCACGGCCAGCTCGGTGCAGGTCGAGGCGCCGGAGCGGCCGATCACCAGGTGGGCCTGGCGCAGATAGCCGGCCATGTCGCGGAAGAAGGGAGCGACCTCGCACTCGACCATGGCGTTGCGATAGGTTTTGCGGGCCCCTTCCATGCTCTCGGCCCGGGCCTGCTGGAACACCTTCAGGCGGCCGCGGATCTCCTCGGGCAGCTTGGCGACGGCTTCGGGGATCAGCTCGGACAGCAGGCGCGCGCCCTGGCTGCCGCCGGTGACCAGGATGCGCAGCTGCACCTCGGGCGGCAGGTAGGGCACGTCGTAGAGCGCGCGCACCGGGGGCCGCACGGGATTGCCGACCACGTGGGCGCGGGCTTTCACCGACGGCTTGGCCCTTTGCAGGGTCGGGAAGGCGCAGGCGACCTCGTCGACCTTGGGCGCCAGGTAGCGGTTCACGCGGCCCAGCACCGCGTTCTGCTCGTGGATCACGGTGGGCCGCTTCTGGGCCAGGGCGCCCAGAAGGGCGGGCAGGGCGGGGTAGCCGCCGAAACCGACCACGACGGCCGGGTCCAGCCGCTTGAAGGCGGCCTTGGCCTGGTTCACCCCCTGCCAGACCGCCAGGCCGGCCTTGGCCATGCCGATCGGGTCGCCGGCCTTGGCGGTGGCGGCGGAGAGGGCCAGGCGCTCCTGGGCCGGGAACTTGTCGGCGTAGAGCGCGCCGCGCTCGTCGGTGGCCAGCACGATGCGCCAGCCGCGGGCGGCCAGGGCCTCGGCCAGGGCCTGGGCGGGGAACAGGTGCCCGCCGGTTCCCCCGGCGGCGACGACGGCCAGCTTGCTCATTGTGGAACGGCTCCGGTACGCGAGCGAATGACGGGCAAGGCGGCTCTCCTCGGAGACTCCTAGGCCAGGCCCCCCGCCTGGTCGAACTCTCCCGCCCCGCCATAGGCCCCCGGACGCTTGCGCGTCAACGCCAGGGCCATGCCCAGGGTCAGGCCCATGGCCAGCATCGACGAGCCGCCATAGCTGATGAAGGGCAGGGTCATGCCCTTGGTGGGGATCATGTTCAGGTTCACGGCCACGTTGATGAAGGCCTGCTGGCCCACCAGCACGAACAGTCCTGAGGCGGCCACCTGCTCGAAGGTGTCGGTCAGCTTCATGGCCTTGTAGAGCCCGCGCACCACCACGAAGGCAAAGAGGGTGATCAGGGCCAGGGAGAACACTAGGCCGTACTCCTCGGCGGCGACCGAATAGATGAAATCGGTGTGCAGGTCGGGCACGTGGCGCTTCATCACGCCCTCGCCGGGGCCGCGCCCGAACAGGCCGCCGGCGTGGATGGCCTCGGCGGCGCGGGTGATCTGGTGGGTGTCGGCCTGGTCGGGGCTGAGGAACTTCTGCACCCGGGCGTGGACGTGGTCGAACAGGAAATAGGTCGACATCAGCCCGCCGACGGCCACGGCGCCCAGGCCCATGATCCACGAGATCGGCACCCCGGCCATCCAGAAGGCGGCCCCGAAGGCGATGGTGATCAGCACGGTCTGGCCGACGTCGGGCTGGACCAGCAGCAGGGCCACGGCGATGAAATAGAGGGCGAAGGCGATCGACACGCCCGGCACCCCCTCGCCCTTCTGGCCCTCGGCGAACATCCAGGAGACCAGCACGATCAGGGCCGGCTTCATGAACTCCGACGGCTGGAAGGTGAAGCCGCCGATCAGCAGCCAGCGGGCCGCGCCCTTGGCGCTGTGGCCGATGAAGGGCAGGGCGGCCATCACCCCGATGGCCACGATATAGATGAAGAAGGCCGCGCGGCGGATGCCCCGGGGGCTGAGCATCGACACCGACAGCACGATCAGCGCCGCGCCCAGGCCGAAGATGCACTGGCGCACCGCGAAGTGGAACTGGTCGTCGATGCCGATCCGCGCGGCGGCGGCGGGGCTGGAGGCGAACGACAGCAGGACGCCCACCGTGACCAGGACCGCCGTGGCGCCCAGCAGCCAGTGGTCGGTCGTCCACCACCAGACGCCAAGCCGCGAGCGGTCGGTGCGGGCGAAGGCGTGGGTGGTCTGGAACGTCATGGCCGGAGGGTCGGAGTTTAGGGTTAATCGAGTGTTGCGGCGGAGCTCTGTCGGCCGCGACCAATCGCGCGGCGATGGCCCTCCTTAGCCCTCGTCGCGCCGCTTCGCGAATTTTTTGCGGCGAAGACATCCCGAACGGGACGAGCGGCGAAACCTAAGGTAGATCGTTCGTCGAGCTCGGGCCGCCTGGCGGTCTTAGGACAAGGATTTCCCATGAGCCTCGCGCATCTGTTGGTCGGCTTGCTGGCGATCGCCGGCGCTTCGGAAACCGCCGGCGATCGCGTGGAAATCCCGATCAGCCAGGCGCGCTTCTCGAACGGTCCGCCGCGTTATTCGATTCCCATCGCGCTGGAAGGCGGCGCCCCGATCGACGCCATGCTCGACACCGGCTCCACGGGCCTGAACGCCCTGCCCAGCGCGGACATCGCCTCAAAACCCGACAAGTCCGCCCGCCCGGCCCGAGCCTTCTACCGTAACGGCGTCGTGCTGACCGGGGTGACCGCGCCCACCAGGATCTCGCTGGGCGGCCGACTGGAGGTCACGGCCGCCGTGAGCCGGACCCAGGCGGTGACCTGCGCGCCGGACAGGCCGACCTGTCCGGCCGCCTCGATCGCCCCGGCCGACTATCGCATCGGCGCGGCCAATCCCGCCGAGGGCTTCAAGGCTATCCTGGGGGTCGGACTGCGGGCCGGCGCCGCCGACAATCCGTTGACCAGGATCGGCGGCCAAGCCTGGATCGTCGTCCTGCCCCTGCCGGGCGACGCCGGCCCCGGCAAGCTGATCCTCAATCCTTCGCCGGAAGAACGTGGCCGTTTCACGCTGTTCCAGTTGCCGCGCGACCCGCGCGGGGCCGGCGGCGCGTTCTGGGCCGACAACGCCGTTCCGGCCTGCCTGACCGACGGCAAGACCACGCCGCTATGCGCGCCCGCCCTGCTGGACAGCGGCGCGCCGAGCATCGTCTATATTTCCCGGAGCCCGCCTCCGGCGATCTGGGACCGCGGCGCGGAGCTGGGTCTTGGCTTCGGTGCGCCCGGAGCGGCCGGCCCGAAACAGACCTTCACTGTCGGAAGGGGGCCGGGCACGCGCGTCGAGGTCCAGCCGCCCCCGGCCAGCCTTCCGTGGGAGGGCCTGAACCTGGGCGCCCTGCCATTCTACGAATGGGCGGTGCTCTATGGCGCCAAAGCCGGCGCCGTCGGCTTGGCCCCGCGGAAGGCGTTCGTCGCGCCCTAGGCCCTTTTCGCCGCCGAGGCCGGCGCCTTGCCAAGCCCCATGACCGCCGCGCGGAAGGCCTCGCCCCGCTGCTCGAAGTCGGCGAACTGGTCGAACGAGGCGCAGGCGGGCGACAGCAGGACGATGGCCTCCTCGCCCGACGCCGCGGCGTCGGCGAAGGCGGCGGCCACCGCCGTCTCGATGTCGCCGCACTGGCGCATGGGGGCCTTGCCCTCCAGGGTCTTGCCGAAGTCCTCGGCCGCCTGGCCGATCAGGTAGGCGCCGGCCACGCGCGGGAATAGGTCGACCAGGTCGTCGATGCCGCCGGCCTTGGGCACGCCGCCGGCGATCCAGTAGAACTTGGGATAGGACGACATCGCCTGGCGGGCGGCGTCGGCGTTGGTGGCCTTGCTGTCGTTGATGAAGCGCACCTTGCCGATCCGGCCAACCGTCTCCATCCGGTGGGCCAGGCCGGGGAAGCTCATCAGGCCGTCGACCGCCTGGTGCGGCGGGACGCCCAGGGCGCGGGCGGCGGCGTAGGCGGCCGCGGCGTTCTGCCAATTGTGACGGCCGGGCAGGCTGCGGGCGCGCAGCAGGTCGACCATCTCGGTCACCCGCTCGCCGGTGGCGTCGTACAGCACGCCCTGCAGGGCGTAGACGCCCCGACCCATGGCCTTGCCGGCGCTGATCGGCCAGATGGTGCGGCGGTTGGCGGCGGTGATCTCGGTGCAGATCTGCTGGCACCAGGGATCGTCGACCCCGATGATGGCGGTGTCGCCCTTGCCCTGGTTCAGGAAGATCCGGCGCTTGGCGGCGATGTAGCCGTCCATGCCGCCGTGGCGGTCCAGGTGGTCGGGCGAGATGTTCAGCAGCACGACGGCGTCGGGCTTGAGGCTGGAGGTCAGGTCCAGCTGGTAGGACGACAGTTCGAGCACGTACACCGCGCCGCCGTGCATGTCCTCCAGGCCCAGCGCGCCCTCGCCGATATTGCCGCCCACCCGGGTGTCGCGCCCGGCCTGGCGGCACAGGTGGCCGATCAGGGCGGTGGTGGTCGACTTGCCGTTGGTGCCGGTGATGGCGACGATCTTGGGCTTCTTGTGCTCGGGCGCGGCGTTGACCGTGCGGGCGAACAGCTCGATGTCGCCCAGCACCTCGACCCCGGCCGCCTTGGCCTTGGTCACGGTCCAGTGCGGCTTGGGATGGGTCAGGGGCACGCCCGGCGACAGCATCAGGGCGGCGAATTGGCTCCAGTCGGCGATCGACAGGTCGACCACGCTGAGGCCCTCGGCCACGGCCGCCTCGCGGCTGGCGGGCTTTTCGTCCCACAGCGCCACCTTGGCCCCGCCGGCGATCAGCGCGCGCGCGGCCGTCAGCCCCGTCCGGCCCAGGCCGAACACGGCGACGGTCTTGCCCTCGAAACCGCGGACCGGGATCATGGCGCGCCCCTTCCTATCTCAGCTTCAGGGTGGCGAGGCCGACGAAGCTGAGCATCATCGCCACGATCCAGAAGCGGACGACAACGGTGCTCTCGGCCCAACCGAGCTTCTCGAAATGGTGGTGTATCGGCGCCATCAGGAAGATGCGCTTGCCGGTCTTCTTGAAGTAGGCGACCTGGATCATCACGGACAGCGCCTCGGCCACGAACAGGCCGCCGACGATGCCCAAAACGATCTCGTGCTTGGCGCAGACGGCGATCGAGCCCAGGGCCCCGCCCAGGGCCAGCGAGCCGGTGTCGCCCATGAAGATCTTGGCCGGCGGGGCGTTGTACCAGAGGAAGCCCATGCCGCCGCCGATGATCGCGCCGCACAGCACCGCCAGCTCGCCGACGCTGGGCACGTAGTGCAGGTTCAGATAGTCGGCGAACTTCACGTTGCCGACCAGGTAGGCGATCAGGCCGAAGGTCGAGGCGGCGAACATCACCGGCACGATGGCCAGGCCGTCCAGGCCATCGGTCAGGTTCACGGCGTTGGAGAAGCCGGCGATCGTCACCGCGGCGAAGGCCACGTAGAACCAGCCGAGGTTGATCACCAGGTTCTTCAGGATCGGGAAGACCACCGAGGTCTCCAGGCCCGGCGTGGTCGGCGACTGCGGCGCGAAGAGGATCAGCGCCACCGCGGCCAGGATCGAGACGATGAACTGGGCGACCAGCTTCTGGCCGCTGGAGAGGCCGGCGGTCGTCTGCTTGGTGACCTTGGCGTAGTCGTCCATGAAGCCCAGCACGCCGAAGGCGGCGGTGATGCCCAGCACCACCCAGACGTGGACGTTCTTGAGGTCGCCGAACAGCAGCGAGCCGACGAACAGGCCGGCCAGGATCATGAAGCCGCCCATGGTAGGGGTGCCGGCCTTCTCGGTGACGTGGCGGGCGATGCCGTCGGTGCGGATCGGCTGGCCCTTGCCCTGCTTGGCCTTCATCCAGCGGATGAAGCGCGAGCCCATGGCGACGGCCACGATATAGGCGGTCAGCATCGACATGCCGGTGCGGAAGGTCAGGTATTTCAGCAGGTTGAGGACCGGGACGTGCTCGTGTCCGCCGCGCGACAGCCACTCGTAGAGGAAATACAGCATCAGTCCTGTCCTTCGAGGTCGAGCGCGCCCAGGGCGGCGGCCACGGCCCCCGCCTTCGATCCGTTCGATCCCTTCACCATCACCACATCGCCCGCCCGCATCGCCGAAGCGACCTGGGGCGCGAGTTCGGCGGCGCTTTGGGCGTACGCGCCTCGCCGAGTCGGCGGAAGCGCTTCCCATAAAGATTTCATTAACGGTCCGGCGCAGAACACCAGGTCGATGCCGGCGGCCGCGATCGGATCGGCTAGATCGCCGTGGAATCGGGCGCTTTGGGGGCCCAGCTCCAGCATGTCGGTGAGAACGACGATTCGGCGGCCCGCCACGTCGCGGGCGCCCAGGGTTTTCAGGGCGGCCTGCATCGACACCGGATTGGCGTTGTAGCTCTCGTCGACCAGGGTGAAGGTCCCGCCGGGGATCCTGACCACGCGCTCGGCGCCGCGGCCCTCGATGGGCTCGAACTCGGCCAGGGCGGCCAGGGCGGTCTCGCGGTCGACGTCCAGGGCTTCCAGCATCAGCAGCACGCACAGGCTGTTGAGGCCCCAGTGCACGCCGGTCTGCAGGATCGGAAAGTGGATGGTTTCGCCGCGCACCACGGCGGTGACCTGGGCGCCGGCGGGGCCGGAGGCGAATACGGTCAGCTGGGCGGTGACGCCTTCGCCCGTGCCGAAGCTCCAGACCTGGGCGCCGGCCTTCTCGGCCTCGGCCTTCAGCAGGCCGAACCACGGATTGTCGGCGTTCAGCACGGCCACGCCGTTCGGCTCCAGGCCGGCGAAGATCTCGGCCTTGGCCCGGGCCACGCCCTCCTCGCCGTCGGCGAAGTTCTCCAAATGGACCGGGCCGACGGTGGTGATGGCCACGGCGTGCGGACGGATGAAGCCCGACAGCGGGGTGATCTCGTCGGCGTGGTTCATGCCGACCTCGAACACCGCCCGCTGGGTGTCGCGCGGCATCCGCGCCAGGGTCAGGGGCACGCCGATGTGGTTGTTGTAGGACTTGATCGAGGCGTGGGCCTTGCCGGCGCGGCGCAGGCCGGCCTCGACGGCGCGGGTGACGCTGGTCTTGCCGACCGAGCCGGTCACCGCGCCGCGCCGGGTCTGGGGCGCGCGCTCGCGGGCGGCGACGCCCAGGCGCTCCAAGCCGCGGAAGGTGTCCTCGACCAGCACGGCCGGGATGGCGACAGGCCTGGAGATCAGCGCCCCGGCCGCGCCCTTGTCGGCGGTCTGGACGACGAACTCATGGCCGTCGCGGGCGCCGGTCAGGGCCACGAACAGGTCGCCGGGCTCGAGGCTGCGGCTGTCGATCGACACGCCGGTGGCCTCGAAGTCGGCCAGCACCTGGCCGCCGGTGGCGGCGGCGATCTCGTCGGCGGTCCAGAGGATTTCACGCATGGACTGCCTCCAGCGCCTGGGCGGTCTCGGTCACGTCGTCGAACGGATGGTTGACGCCGGCCACCAGCTGGCCCTGCTCGTGGCCCTTGCCGGCCACCACCAGCACGTCGCCGTCGGCCAGCAGGGCCGCGCCGGCCCGGATGGCCTCGCGGCGGTCGCCATATTCCTTGGCCCCGGGCGCGGCGGCCAGGATCGCGGCGCGGATCGCGGCGGGCTCTTCCGAGCGGGGATTGTCGTCGGTGACGATGGCCACGTCGGCCAGGCGAGCGGCGATCTCGCCCATCAGGGGCCGCTTGCCGCGGTCGCGGTCGCCGCCGGCCCCGAACACCACGATCAGCTTGCCGCGGGTGTGGGGGCGCAGGGCGGCCAGCACCGTCTCCAGCCCGTCGGGGGTGTGGGCGTAGTCGACATAGGCCTCGCCGCCGCGCGCGCCGGTTCCGACCCGCTGCAGCCGGCCCGCCGCGCCTTCGAGGGTGGCCAGGGCGGCGATCACCGCCTCCAGGTCCTCGCCGGTGGCGACGCACAGGCCGGCGGCGACCAGCACGTTCGAGGCCTGGAAGTCGCCGGCCAGCGGCAGCAGCACCTCGAACTCGCGGCCCTGGGCGGCGATCCTCAGGCGCTGGCCCTGCGGCACGGGGATGCGCTCGACCAGCTTCAGTCCCTGTCCCTCGTGGCCGACGGTCAGCACGGTCTGGCCGGAGGTGACGGCGGCCGAGGCGAAGGCGGGGAAGGCGTCGCTGTCGGCGTTCAGGACGGCGGTGCGGGCCCGCGGCAGCAGGGTCTCGAACAGCCGCAGCTTGGCCGCGCGATAGCAACCCATGGTGCCGTGATAGTCCAGGTGGTCCTGGGTGAAGTTGGTGAAGCCGGCGGCGGCCAGGCGGACCCCGTCCAGGCGGCGCTGGTCGATACCGTGCGACGAGGCCTCGACCGCCAGGTGGGTGACGCCCTCGGCGGCCAGGCGGGCCATCATCTCGGCGACGTCGGCGGCGTCGGGCGTGGTCAGGCCCGGCGGGGTCAGCTGCCGGTCCGGCTGGCCGGCCTGGCTGACCACCACGCCCAGGGTGCCCATGCTGGCGGCCTTGCGGCCCAGCCGGGCGTAGATCTGGCGGCAGAAGCCGGCGACCGAGGTCTTGCCGTTGGTGCCGGTCACCGCCACGCAGGTCCCGGGCTGTTCGCCCCAGAACTGGGCGGCGGCCAGGGCGTAGGCGCGGCGCAGGTCGCCGGCGTGGACCACCGGGACCGGCAGGCCCTCGACGTCGTCCGGCGCCAGCACGGCGGCCGCGCCGGAAACGATCGCCCCCGGAATGAACGTGCGGCCGTCGACCTTGCTGCCGGGCAGGGCGGCGAACAGGAACCCTTCACGCACCTTGCGGCTGTCGGCGGTGACCCCGGTGATCACGGGATCGACCGCGCAGGGCCGGTTCAGGATCTGCGAAAGCGTCTTGCTCAAAGTCCCGCCTCCGGTGCGGCTTTCGGCTGCTGGGCGGCCACGGTGAAGATGTCGGTCTGGCGGCGGACGCCGAGGAACGGGGCGATGCGGTCGATGACCCGGCCGGCGGCCGGCGCGGCCACCCAGCCGCCGGTCGAGAAGCCTGAGGTCTTGGCGTTGCCCTTGGGCTCGTCCAGCAGCACAAGCACGAAATAGCGGTCGGCCTCGATCGGCCCTTCCGTCGGGAACACCGCCGCGAACGACGAGACCTGGCGCTGGTGGTTGTAGCCGCGAATGGCCGGATCGTACTTCTCGCCAGTGCCGGTCTTGCCGCCCACCGACAGGCCCGGGATGTTGGCCGACTTGCCGCTGCCGCCGGTGACGTTGGCGCGCATGATCTGCAGCATCTGCTGGGAGGTCTCCTCCGAGATCGCGCGGGGTGCGTCCGGACGCACGCCCTGGGGCAGCTTGTGGATGGTCAGCGGCTGCAGCGTGCCGCCGTTCAGCAGTGCGCCCATCGCCTGGGCCAGGGCCAGGGGCGAGACGTTGATGCCGTGGCCGAACGAGGTGGAGGCCACGGCGTCGTCGTCCCACTTCTTGGGGGTCAGCGGGCGGGCCGACTCCAGCAGTTCCACCTTGGCCGGCCGGGTCAGGCCCAGGGCGTTGAAGTAGCGGCTCAGGCGCTCGCCGCCGATCCGCTCGGCCAGCATGGCGGTGCCGATGTTGGACGAGTGCTGGAACACCTCCACCAGGGTCAGGATCTTTCGGGCGGCGTGGAAGTCGTGGATGGTCCGGTAGCCCAGCTTGAACGGCTCGCGGGCGTCGAAGGTGGAGGCTGGGGTCGCCGCGCCGGTGTCCAGGCCGATGGCCACGGTGAAGGCCTTGAAGGTCGAACCCATCTCGTAGACCGACGCCGCGGCGTGGTTGGTCATCTGCTCGGCCGAGGCCTGGTCCAGCCGGTTGGGGTCGTAGTCGGGGAAGCTGGTCATGCCGAGGATCTCCCCGGTATGGACGTTGGTCACCAGACCCACCGCGCCCTTGGCCTGGAACTCGATGGCGGCCTTGCGGACCTCGTCTTCCAGGGCGGCCTGGACGCGCAGGTCGATCGACAGCGGGATCGCGCCGTCCGGCCCCTTGGCGGCGGCCTCGCGCACCGGCTTGTCCAGGGCCTTCTCGGCGCCGGACAGGCCCTTGCCGCCCTTGTCGACGAAGCCGATGAAGTGGGCGGCGCTGGCCCCCAGCGGATAGACCCGGGCGGCCTGTTCCTCGAACTCGACGCCGGGCAGGCCCAGGTCGAAGACGGCGTCCTTCTCGGCCGGGGTCATGCCGCCGACCAGGAAGCCGCGGCGATCGGCGAACACCACCTGGTCCAGGCGCTTGGCCGGCACCTGGGGCAGGGCCTTGGCCAGGGCCTTGCGCGTGGCCTTGGCGTCCCAAACGTCCTTGGGATTGATGTAGAGGGCGTAGTGGGTCAGGTCGACGGCCAGCAGCTGGCCGTTGCGGTCGACCAGGTCGCCTCGCGCCCCGTCGGTCGAGGCCAGGTAGCCGTTGCCGCCGACCTTGGAGAACACCGCCGCCCAGGTGGCGCCCAGGGCCAGCACGGTGAAGGCCAGGCCGAAGATGGCCATGACGAAGAAGATGCGGATGCGGGTGTCGTCCTCGGGCCGCGCGGCGGCGCGCGAGCGCTCGAAGGCGTGCTCCAGCCGCCAGACCCGTTCGATCAGCCAGCGCCAGGCCGCGGGCGCGCCGCCAGGGGCGAGATTGGCCAGGCTCATCGCGGCGCCTCCCCGGAAGCCTGCTCGGGCGACGGATAGTCGTCGGGCGTGGACTCCGGCGCGTCGGCGGCCGCCGCGTCGGTGTTGGCCGCCGCCGTCGGCGAGGCCGGGGCGTGGGCGGCGGGGGCGTGGCGCGCCACGTCGATCAGGGCGTCCTCGGTGGTCTCGTGCTCGGGCTTGATCGGCGCCAGCTGCAGCTGCTGGGCCAGCTGCTCGATGCGGCGCGGCTGCTCCAGATAGGCGACCTCGGCCTTGAGCAGGCGCACGCGCACCTTCTCGTCCTCGATCTGGCGCTCGACCTCGGCGATCTGGGCCCGCTCGCGGCCGGCGAAGGTCTTGGCCATGTAGACGCCCAGCACCAGCACCAGCAGGATGGTCAGGCAGACCAGCTCGACGACCCGGAAGCCCCGCACGCGGCGGTCGAAGAGGCGCGACAGGCTCATGCGGCGCTCCAGACCGGAGCTTGGGTGCGCACGGCGGCGCGCAGCTTGGAGGACCGGGCGCGCGGGTTGGCGGCCAGCTCAGCCTCGCCCGGCGCGATTGCCTTGGACGACACCAGCTGGAAGCTCGGCGGCGCGCCGGCCTCGACCGGCGGCGCGTGGCGCGACCCGCCTGGGGTGCGGCCGGCTCGCTCGGCCAGGAAAGTCTTGACGATGCGGTCTTCCAGCGAATGGAAGGTGACCACCGCCAGGCGCCCGCCCGGCTTGAGCACGCGCTCGGCGGCGGCCAGACCGGCCTCCAGCTCCTCCAGCTCGGCGTTGACCGCGATCCGCAGGCCCTGGAACGAGCGGGTCGCGGGGTGGACCTTGGCGCCCTTGCGGCCGCCCAGGGCGCGCTCGATCACGGCGGCCAGATCCAGGGTGCGGGTGAACGGCCGCTCGGCCCGGCGCTTGACGATGAAGCTGGCGATGCGGCGCGAGGCGTGCTCCTCGCCATAGACATAGAGGATGCGGGCCAGTTCGACTGGGTCCAGCGCGTTGACCAGGTCGGCGGCGGTGGGGCCGTCGGCGCCCATGCGCATGTCCAGCGGACCGTCGCGCATGAAGGAAAAGCCGCGCTCAGCCTCGTCGAGCTGCATGGAAGACACGCCAAGATCCAGGGTCACGCCGTCCACCGACGCATCCTCCAGATACGCGGTGATTTGCGAGAAACGGTCCTGAATCAGCCGAAAGCGGCTATCCGCCGCAGAATTGGCCGTCGCGGAAAACTCGGCGGCGAAGCGCTGGACCGTCGGGTCGCGGTCGAAAGCGACCACTGACGCCCCGGTCGCCAGGATGGCGCGGGTGTAGCCGCCGGCCCCGAAGGTGCCGTCCACGACGATGTCGCCAGGTCCAGCGGCCAAGGCCGAGACCACCTCGTCGAGCAGGACCGAGACGTGCGGCGCGTCGGCTTCCGGCAGGGTTTCGAGGTCGGTCATGCCGCACCCCCGATCCGGGCGACGCGCTGCTGGGCGCGCAGGGCGGCCAGGCCGTCGCGGGCCAGTTCGCGCTGGGCGGCGCGATGGGCTTGGAAGGCCTCGCGCGACCAGATCTGAAACCGCTCACCCAAGCCGACCACCGCGACCCAGTCGGTCAGGCCGAACATCTCGCACAGGGTGTCGGGCAGGGTGATCCGGCCGGCGGTGTCGAACGACAGCCGCGCCATGCCGCCCAGCACGCTGGTCTCCAGCGCCGAGCGCAGCGGATCACCGAACGGCAACTCGTCAATCACGCCTTGATAGCGGTCGAACAGGGCCTTTCCGCCCGCTTCCAGGCAGTCGGCCTCGATGGAGGGGAAGCAGAAGATTCCGTCGAACGGACCCGAGAGCGCGGCGCGGAAGTCCTGCGGCACGACGATGCGCCGCTTGCTGTCCAGCTGCTTCTCGAACGTCGAGAGAAACACCTCGCTACCCCTGTTAAAGCCCGCCACGGGACGCCTGCCGCGATCGCCCCGACAGCAGATGGGTTAACATGGGATTGATTGGGATACAATGACACCAACGGCCGTTTGACCGCTAAAACAAAGGTGTCTGGAAGCTCTTTCACAGAGCTCGTGAATCTATCCACAGAACATACATAGAACTTGTTAATAATTCGGAGGGTTAGACTCTGCGCAACGCCTTGCCGGCAAGGGCGACCGTGGTCAGGCTACCGGCGTCGTGGGGAAGGGTGGAGCTGAAGCCCATTTTCCACCCGGTCTGGTGGGGGCGAAATGGACCAGATGGTCTGTAAGCCGGGTTCTGTCTGACATCCGAAGATGCGAGACGGCCATTCCTCTGGACCGCCCATCGCTGGACGGTTCTCGCGACCTACCCGGACCCTCTCGGCCAGTGACGGCCTATCCGACGCGAGGCCGGCGCGGGGTCCCTATTCGGTCTTGCTCCAGGCGGGGCTTGCCATGCCGTCCCTGTTGCCAGGTCCGCGGTGGGCTCTTACCCCACCCTTTCACCCTTCCCGCCCCGAAGGGAGGAGGTTTGCTTTCTGTGGCGCTATCCCTGGGATCGCTCCCGGCGGGCGTTACCCGCCGCCTTGTCACCGTGGAGCCCGGACTTTCCTCGACATCCAAGGATGCCGCGACCGCCCGACCATCTGGTCCAGGGCCTAAGTGACGCCCACGGGGCGCGGGGTCAAGCGATGGGTGTACGGAGCGCCTGGCGCATTGGTGGCCAAGAGGGCGGTTTGCGCCCCTTGTCCCCCGTCAAAATGTCGCGGCGCCGGTATGGTTAATGAGGCGTTAGGACTCAGTCGCCATGTCTCGGAGACGGCCTAGCTGGGCCGCGGAGATTCGTAGATGAGCGGGTTCAATCGGCTGCCTCTCGGCTGGAGGCTGATCGTCGTCCTCGGCCTGCTGGCGGGCCTGGGCCAGCTGGGCTGGGCGGCGTTCGGCGGGCCGGGCCTGGTCTCGTCGTTCAGCATGGCGGGCCTGGCCACCCTGGTGGCGACCCTGGTCCTCGGCCTGCTGGCCTGGAACGACGCCACGCGCCGCGCCCTGGACGGCCTGGGCCGGTCGGTCGACGCCCTGGGCGCGGGCCAATACGACCGGCCGCTGGCCTCGCCCGACACCGACGACGCGCAGGTTCGCGCTTTGGCCAAGGGCCTGGACGGCGTCCAGCGCCGGCTGGCCGACGACCAGGCGGCCCGCGCCGCCCAGGACGCCGAGCGCGCCGCCGCCGAGGCGGAACAACGCCGGCGCCTGCAGGAGGTCGAGACCTACGCCCGCGCCCAGCTGACCGCCGTCAACGCTCTGGGCCAGGGCGTCGAGAAGCTGGCCGGCGGCGACATGATCTCGCGCCTGCGCGAAGACGCCTTCCCGGCCGAGGCCCGCAAGATCCCCAGCGACTTCAACGCCGCCGTCGACAACCTGCAGCAGGCCCTGGCCGGCGTCCTGGGCGCGGCCCGCGGCCTGCGGGCCGGCTGCAGCGACATCTCGGCGGCCGCCGACGACCTGGCCCAGCGCACCGAGCGCCAGTCGGCCGGCCTGGAGCGCACCGCCGCCGCCCTCGACCAGATCACCGCCACGGTGAAGACCAGCGCCGAAAACGCCGAGAAGGCGCGGGGCGTGACCCAGAGCGCCAAGGCCAACGCCGAGAAGAGCGGCCAGGTGGTGCGCGAGGCCGTCGAGGCCATGGGCGGCATCGAGAAGTCCTCGCAGTCGATCACCCAGATCATCGGCGTGATCGACGAGATCGCCTTCCAGACCAATCTCCTGGCCCTGAACGCCGGGGTCGAAGCGGCTCGCGCCGGCGACGCGGGCCGCGGCTTCGCCGTCGTCGCCCAGGAAGTCCGGGCCCTGGCCCAGCGCTCGGCCGACGCGGCCAAGGAGATCAAGGGCCTGATCCGGGCCTCGAGCGAGCAGGTCGACAAGGGCGTCAAGCTGGTCGGCGAGACCGGCCAGACCCTGGACCAGATCCTGGGCCAGGTGATCGAGATCAACGACCTGGTCGGCGAGATCGCCGCCTCGTCCAAGGCCCAGGCGGGCGGCCTGGCCGAGGTTAACGCCGCGGTCAGCCAGATGGGCCAGGAAATCCACCAGAACGGGGCCATGGTCGAGCAGTCGGCCGCCGCCGCCAGCGCCCTGGCCGCCGAGGCCGAGGAGCTGGAGAGCCTGCTGGGCGGCTTCCAGGTCGGCGCCCAGGTTCACGAATACCGTCCGCGCCAGGACCAGCGCCGCGAGATGCCGGCCGCGCCGCGCCGCGACGCCTTCCGCGAGCGCTATGTGCAGGGCGCCAACGCCCTGAAGATTGAACCGCGCTCGCGCCCCGGCCAGTGGCGCTGACCGCCCGGCCGGTGGCGGAGCGGGGCGAAGCGGCGCACTGTCCCGTTCCGGGCCGCTCATGGGACGTTAACGGCGTCCGGGTCTAGGCTGGAGAACGACGGATCGCCGTCAGGACGACCATGAACGATTTCACCGCGCCCTTCGCCAGCCCGAAGCCCGAACCGGCCGCGATCCCGCGCTCGCGCGCCGCCTTGCTCAAGCGGCTGGCCGACGTGGTCTGCCTGCCCGCCAGCCGCATCAACGCCTTCGAGCGCGCCATGACCGCCGACCTGCTGGTCGAGATGCTGCGCGACGCGGTGGTGGAAGAGCGCGAGAAGGTGGCCCGGCGCCTGGCCAACCTGACCGAGATGCCCGGGGTGCTGGTGCGCCTGCTGCTGCGCGACGAGCTGCCGGTGGCCCGGGCCCTGCTGGAGCATTCGCCCAATCTCAGCGACGCCGACCTGATCAGCTGCCTCTACAACAGCACCCAGGACCATCGTCGCCTGATCGCCCAGCGCCGCGGCGTCAGCGAGGTGGTGGCCGACGCCCTGGTCGACATGGACGAGACGCCGGTCATCGAGGCGCTGCTCAGAAACGAGCTGGTGCGCTTCAGCCACCAGGGCCTGGAGAACATCGTCGCGTCCTCGCGCGACAATCCGCAGCTGATCCCGCTGCTGCTCAAGCGCGCCGAGCTGCGGCCGAGCCACGCCTATGTGATGTTCTGGTGGTCGGACGCCGAGGCGCGGCGCACGATCCTGCAGCGCTTCGCCGTGTCGCGCGAGATCCTGCAGGACGCGGTCGGCGATGTGTTCCCTCTGGCCTCAGCCGAGGGCTGGCAGGACCCGCTGTCACGCAAGGCGCTGCAGTTCATCGAACGGCGTCAGCGAAATCGCGCCGCCATCGCCAAGAGTCCCTACGACAGTCTTGAGGACGCCATCGCCGCGGCCCAGGACGGCATGACCCGCGAGACGGCCGAGGAGATCTCCTACCTGTCCGGGCTGAAGCCGATGACCGGGGCCAAGATCTTCACCGACGCCGGCGGCGAGCCCCTGGCGATCCTGTGCAAGGCCACCGGCCTGCCGCGCGGCGCCGTGCGGGCCTTGTGGCGCAGCCTTCGCCGGCCCGAGACCGACGCCTCCGGCGCCCTGACGCCGGGCCTGGAGCGCGTGCTGACCGCCTTTGACACCATCGCTGTCGACCGCGCCCAGACCATGCTGCGCTACTGGAACTGGTCGCTGTCCTCGGCCATGACCCCGGCCTTGCTGAAGGCCATCCGCGAGGGCGACGAGGCCGCCGTGGACGAATATTCGGTGCCGCAGCGCGCCGCCATGCTGGCGCTCTCCAGGGACTTCGGGCGCTAGCTTCGCTCAGTCGCCGAGTGTGTTCGACGAATATTGTCGGACGAGGTCGCGTCCAAGATAGAGATTTCAATCAACTGAAGGCTGTATGTCGCGGCGGCGATGACAGTTCATGGCTGCGTCTGGCGGTCGTTATTCGCACGTCTATGTTGCGGAAATGCAATAATCTGCTATCCAAAAAAGAATTGGTTCCTATCGGACCAGTACGAGTCGGGGGAGCGACAAGAAATGGACCAGCAGTCCGAGCTTATTGAAGTCACGGCCAGCCTTGTGGCCGCCTATGTCGGCGGCAACACCATCGCGGCGGCCGACGTGCCGGCCCTGATCCGCAGCGTGCACCAGGCGCTTTCGACGGTGGGGGCTCCGGCCGAGGCCGGCGAGGCCAGCCGCGAGCCGGCCGTGTCTATCCGCCGGTCGATCACGCCGGACTACCTGATCTGCCTGGAGGACGGCCGCAAGTTCAAGTCGCTGAAGCGCCACCTGCGCACCAAGTACGACCTGAGCCCGGAACAGTATCGCGCCCGCTGGGACCTGCCGAAGGACTATCCGATGGTGGCGCCGAACTACGCCCAGGCGCGCTCCGACCTGGCCAAGCAGATGGGCCTGGGCCAGGGCGGCCGGAAGCCGACCCGTCGGGGCCGCGGCGGCTAGGCCTGAGCCCTGACCTGGCGGGCCGTAACCAGGCGGGTCAGGGGCGCGCCAGCCTCGGCTTCGGCGATGCTGGCCAGGGTGGTTTCGGCGATCGCCGCCAGCGCCTCTTCGGTCAGGAAGGCCTGATGCCCCGTGATCAGCACGTTGGGGAAGGTCAGCAGGCGCTGAAAGACATCGTCCTGGACGATCTCGTTGGAGAGGTCCTCGAAGAACAGGTCGGCTTCCTGTTCGTAGACGTCCAGGGCGACGCCGCCGACCTGGCGTGACTTCAGGCCTTCGATCAGCGCGGCCGTGTCGATCAGCGCCCCGCGACTGGTGTTGATGATCATCACGCCCGGGCGCGCGGCGGCCAGGCGACCCCTGTCGATCAGATGCCGGGTCTGCGGCGTCAGCGGGCAGTGCAGGGTGACCAGGTCGACCTCTCGCAGCAGGTCGTCGACGGGGGCGTAGCGCACCCCGATCGCGATCAGCTCGGGGGCCTCGACCAGGTCGCTGGCCAGCACCTCGCAGCCAAAGCCCAGTCGCAGGGCGCGGGCGACCAGGGCGCCGATGCGGCCCGTGCCGACCACCCCGGCCTTGCGGCCGGAGAGATTGCGCCCGATCAGGCCGTCCAGGGCGAAGTTGTTCTCGCGAACCCGGTTCCAGGCCCGGGGGATGTTGCGGTCGAGCGCCAGGATCAGGCCGATCGTGAACTCGGCCACCGCCTCGGGCGAATAGGCCGGAACCCGGACGACGGCGACGTCCAGGCGCTCCGCTGCTTCCAGGTCCACATTGTTGTATCCGGCGCAGCGCAGGGCCACGAGCCGGGTCCCGCCGCTGGCCAGCGCCTCCAGGACCGCGGCGTCGACGCGATCGTTCACGAAGGCGCAGACGGCCGGATAGCCCTCGGCCAAAGCCGCGGTGCTGGCGTCGAGCCGGGCCTCGAAATAGTCCAGCCGATGGCCGAAGTCGCGATTGGCCGCGTCCAGAAAGCGGCGGTCGTAGGCCTTGGTCGAGAAGACGGCCACGCGCATGGCCGCGCTCAACGGGCGACCGCTAGGATTGGGGGGCAGTGGATGGTCGTGTCACGCAAGATGGGGGCCTCAATTGACTGTCTCGGCGCGCCGAAAGCGGAGCAGACGCCGGGGCCGAAACCGGAGTCACAGATCGTTCCGGCGACGCCGACGAAGTGAGTCTGAGCGTTCATTAACCCTAACTCAAACAATCGCTTGCGCCGTTCGCGCCGGCTTTTTAACGGCCTGATTTTGCCTCGAACGTAGCGTTTGCGGATTGACTCATATCAACAAACTTGGCTGTAGGGCGCGATTTTCGCTGGCGGCGATTCGGTCCTTAAGACATAGTGAATCGTCGTGATTCCAACGGCTTGTTAAGGAATCTGAAGATGAACGCGCAGCTGAGCGCATCGGCCACGGCGGCCCGCGCTCACCAGGAGATGTTCGCCTACTGGGCGTCCCTCCGTCGGGGGGCTAGCCTCCCGTCGCGCGTCGACCTGCACCCTTCCGGCATCAAGCGCATGCTGCCGACCGTCAGCCTGACCGACGTCAAGCGCGGTTCCGAAGGCGCCATCGACTACCGCCTGCGGCTGGCCGGCACCGGGCTCTATTCGGTCTATGGCCGCGAGATCACCGGCCGCACCCTGGAAGACGTCTACAACAGCGCCGCGGTCGAGTACTGGCGCCGCGAACTGGACAAGGTGGTCAACGAGCGCCGGCCGGGCGTGGGCGTGCATAGCCTGGCCTGGAAGGGCTCGCCGCACATGTCGATCCTGTGGCTGCGCCTGCCCCTGGCCAGCAACGGCCGGGACGTCGACATGATCCTGGGCTACGACGCGGTGGTCGGGGCCCAGGCCGCCGACCAGCACAGCGGCATCCGCGCCGCCTGATCCCGCCGCGAGCGCCCTGCGTCGCGATTTTCATGGCCAAGCTTGCTCCGACGGTCTTGCCGCCTATTGTCCGCCGGGGTTCCGAGGTTGCGGAGCCGAGGGTTTTGAGGCTGGGGCCGGGTGACCGTCGACCGCGACGTCTTTCAGTTCATTCGCGAACACGTACGTTCGGTCTGGGCGCTGGAGCTATTGTTGCGACTCAAGCATGATCCGGAGCGCTGCTGGACCGTGGAGGAGCTGGTCGGTGACCTGCGAGCCAGCCACAGCCTGGTCAGCGACAACCTGACCGCCTTCGAGAGCGCGGGCCTGGTGGTGGCCGACGAACGCGGCTGCTTTCGCTACCAGCCCGCCGCCGCCGTCCTGGCCCAGGTCTGCGACGACCTGGACGCCGCCTACCGCGCCAAGCCCGTCACGGTGATCCGCTGGATTTCGGCGCCGGCCGAGCGCCTGCAGTCGCTGGCCGACGCCTTCAAGTTCAAGGGGAAAGACCAATGAGCGGCCTCCCCATCACCGGCCTGGCGCCGACGGTGGTCTACGTCCTCTGCATGCTGGCCAGCATGACCTGCGCGGGCCTGCTGACCCGGGCCTGGCGCGCCAGCCGCTCGCGCCTGCTGCTGTGGACCGCGATCAGTTTCGGCTTCCTGGCCCTGAACAACCTGCTGTTGGTGGCCGACCTGGTGGTCTTCACCCAGGTCAACCTGCTGCCCTACCGCCAGGCCAGCGCCGGCCTGGCCATCGCCACGCTGCTGTACGGCTTCATCTGGGAGGTGGACGAATGAGCGTCCCCATCACCCCCGTCGAGGGTCTGATCGCCGGGGCCCTGGCCACGGGGTTCCTGATCGCCGGCCTGTTCTTCCTGAAGTTCTGGCGGCGCACGCGCGATCGGCTGTTCCTGGCCTTCGCGGCCGCCTTCGGCCTGCTGGCCGTGGGCAACGCCCTGCCGGTGCTGCTGGGCACGCCGCACGAGGAGCGTGGCGGCATCTACCTGTTCCGCCTGGCCGCCTTCGTGCTGATCATCGTGGCCGTGCTCGGCAAGAACCTGCGGCGCGGCGCCTAACCCGGCCGCACCGCGATGCGCGCCGTGGCCGGCTTCAGGCCCTCGGCCCGGGCGGTGACCACGAGCGGCCCCGCCGCGCCGGCCGTCGTCTGCACGATCACCTGGGCCAGGCCGTTGTAGAGGCTTCGGCGGTCGCCCTTTTCCGGCTCGTGGCTGTTGGCGTCGCCATTGCCCAGGCCGATGATGCGACCGCCTTCGATGGCGAACTGAACCGGGGTCTGTGCGGTCGGCACGGGGCGTCCCTTGGCGTCGACGGCCTCGACCCGGATGGGCGCGGCGTCGCGCCCGTCGCCGGCCAGGGGCGAGCGGTCGGGCGTCAGGCGCAGGGCCACGGGCGCGTCGGTGGTCTCGACCGAGGCGCGGGCCACCACCTTGCCGCCGGTCATGCCCACGGCCTCCAGCCGGCCGGGTGCGTAGGGAACCTGCCAGGTCAGGCCTTCGTAGAGGTCGTTCTTCTGCTCGGAGATCAGCTTGCCGTTCAGGCGCAGGGCGACCGTGTCGCAGTTGGTGAAGGCCATCACCTTGATCGGCTGGCCCTCGCGGCCCGCCCAGTTCCAGTGCGGGACCAGGTGCAGCACCGGCCGGTCGCGCACCCACTGCGACTGGTGAATGTAGAAGGCGGTCTTCTCGAAGCCGCAGAGATCCATGATCCCGAACGACGAACTGGCGGTCGGCCAGGTGAACGGCTGGGGCTCGCCGCGATAGTCGAACCCGGTCCAGACGAAGGCGCCGGCCAGATAGGGCCGCTCGGCGATCGCCTTCCAGGCCGCGCGGTGCGTGGCGCCCCAGGGGCGGAACTCGTCGTCATAGGCCGCCAGGACGTTGCGCTTCATGTCGGTGACCCACTCGCCGCGCGTCATCACCGCCGAGGTGTCCTCCGAACTGGTCAGGGGCAGGTTGGGATGGGCCGCGTGGAAGCGGTCGTATTCCTTGATCTGGTAGTTGAAGCCCACAACGTCGACCGCCTGGGTGACGTTGACCGGGTTGAACATCCCGTTGTTGATCGCCGCCGTGACCGGCCGGGTGTCGTCCAGGTCCTTGACGATCTTGGCCATGCGGCGAACCATCTGGTAGCCGGCCTCGGTGCCCTGCAGCGGCTCCTCGTTGAACACGGACCACAGGATCACGCTGGGATGGTTGCGGTCGCGGCGCACCAGCCAGGACAGCATCCGGGTGTAGTCGGGGCTGACGTTGAACACCCGGTTCTCGTCCATCACCAGGAAGCCCAGCCGGTCGGCGGCGTCCAGCAGGGCGGGGGTGGGGGCGTTGTGCGAGCTGCGGATCGCATTGCAGCCCAGTTCCTTCAGGCGACGCAGGCGAAATTCGATGATCGAGTCGGGCATGGCCACGCCCAGGCCGGCATGGTCCTGGTGGATGCAGACGCCCTGGATCTTCAGCGGCTTGTCGTTGAGGAAGAAGCCCTTGGCCGGGTCGAAGCGCTGGGTGCGGAAGCCGGCCGGGGTCACCAGTTCGTCGGCGTCCTGGCCGTCGGCCGCGACACGGGTGCGCACCTTGTAGAGCGCGGGCTGGTCGACCGACCACAGGCGCGGGGCGTCCACCAGGATCTCGGCGCGCAGCACCGTGGTCTCCAGCGCGTTCACGGTCCCGGAAACGCGCGCCTGTCCGGCTGGTCTACCCTCGGGGTCCAGCAGGACGACATCGACCGTCGCCTGTTTCGCCGTTTCGGCGATGCTGCCGACGCTGGCCTCGACCGGCACCACCCAGCGGCCGTCCTCGCGACGCCGCGGATGGGCGTAGACGCCGTCGGCGACCAGATGGACCGGCGGACGCTTGACCAGCCAGACGTGGCGGTAGATCCCGCCGCCCTCGTACCACCAGCCTTCGATCGGGTCGGCGTCGACACGGACGGCGACGACGTTGGGAGTGTCGCCGTAGTGGGCGTTGGCGGTCAGGTCGACGGTGATAGCGCTATAGGCGCTGTGGCTGTGGGCCACGACGTCGCCATTGACCCAGACGGTGGCGTTGACCGCCACGCCGTCGAACCGCAGTTCCAGCTGTTTGCCCCGGTCGGCGGCCGGCAAGGTGAAGGTCTTGCGGTACCAGGCCTGGCCCTTGGGCCGGTAGCCCTGGGCCGGGTTCTCGTCGGGATCGAACGGGCCCTCGACCACGAAGTCGTGCGGCAGGTCCAGCGCGCGCCAGCCGCTGTCGTCGTACTTGATCGCCGCCGCGCCGCCCGCCGCGCCGGCCTTGGTGCTGTCATAGGTCGGGCTGTCGCCGCGCACCTTGGGGAAGGGGATGTCGCCGTGGTGAAAGCGCCAGTCGGCGTCGAGCAGGATGGTCTCGCGCGCGGTCTTCCCGGACAGCGCACCCGGCGCGGGCGGCGTCGCGGCGGCGTCGCCGGTCGCCTGGGTCGTGACCTGGGTCGCCGCGGCCGCCGAGGGAACGCCCACGGCGGCGACCGCCCCCAGCTTCAGAAGGTCACGGCGGCGCATGGGTCGACTCCCGGTCGGATGTGTTTGCGCCATTTGTAGGATAATTCTGAGCTGGCGCTAGAGCGTATCGACGTCCCGCGTCAGGGAATGCGACGCCCGTCCTACCAGCAGCGAAGGCTCACCCCTCCAGGACCTGCTCCACCTCGCGGCGGCTGGGCATGGACGGGGCGGCGCCGGGCTTCTGGACCGACAGGGCGGCGGCGGCGTTGGCGTGCTCGACCGCCTCGCGCAGGTCCATGCCCGTGCTCAGGCAGGCGGCCAGGGCCCCGCAGAAGCAGTCGCCGGCTCCGGTGGTGTCGATGGCCTTGACCTTGCGGCCCTCGACCAGGAAGGCCTCGTCGCGGCGCACCGTGGCCACGCCGGCCGAGCCGAGCGTGACGATCACCGTCTGGTCCGGACGGCTCATCAGCTTGCGGGCAACGCGGCTGACCTCCTCCAGGCGCGAGGGCTCATGATCCAGGCGGGCATAGGTGGCCAGTTCGGTCTGGTTCAGGATCAGGATGTCGGTCAGCGGGAACAGCGCCGCGCCCTGGGGCAGGGCCGGGGCGGCGTTCAGGATCCGCAGGGCGCCCTTGGCGACGCCAGCCCGGAACAGCGCCTCGATGGCCGGAGCAGGGGTCTCCAGCTGACACAGCAGCACGCGCTGGCCCTCAAGCGGCGTGGCGGCCACGTGCTGGGGCGACAGGGTGGCGTTGGCCCCGCTGGTGACGACGATCATGTTCTCGCCGCTGGACGAAACCCAGACGTGGGCCTGGCCGGTCGGGATCGACGGCAGTTCGGCGACGTCGGAAACCTGCACGCCATAGCCGGCCAGCTTGGTCTTCAGGCTGGGGCCGCTGTCTTCCCTGCCTACCGCGCCCATCAGCCGGGTGGGGGCGCCGAAGCGGGCGGCGGCCACGGCCTGGTTGGCGCCCTTGCCGCCGGGAAACAGCTCCAGCGAGATGCCGGCCACGGTCTCGCCCGGCCGCGGCAGGTCGTCGACCCGCGCCACGGCGTCCAGATTGATTGAGCCCAGGACAAAAACGCTCATTGTTCTTCTTCTCTAGATCGCTTGCTTTTGGCGCGCTGTCTTCACGCGAACCGGTTTCCATTGTGCTCGAAAAGGCTCTAGCCGCCGCCAGCTCCACGCTGGAAGCTCTCGACCAGACTGCCGGCGACCAGCCGCCAGCCGTCCACCAGCACGAAGAAGATCAGCTTGAACGGCAGGCTGACCGTCGCCGGCGGCAGCATCATCATGCCCATGCTCATCAGCACGCTGGCGACCACCAGGTCGATGACCAGGAACGGGATGAACAGCAGAAAGCCGATCTCGAAGGCGCGCTTCAGTTCCGAGATCATGAAGGCCGGCGTCACCACCTTCAGCGGCGTGTCGGCCGCGGTCTTGGGCTTCTCGATCTTCGACAGGCGGATGAACAGGGCCAGGTCGTCCTGGTCGACCTGGCGCAGCATGAACACCTTGACCGGCTGGGCCGCGGCGTCGAAGGCCTCGGGCATCTCGATCTGCTTGTCCAGCAGCGGCTTGATCCCGGCGTCGTAGGACTGCTCGAAGGTCGGGCCCATGACGATGGCGGTCAGGAACAGCGCCAGGCTGATCAGCACCGGGTTGGGCGGGCTCTGCTGGACGCCGATCGCGGTGCGCAGCAGGCCCAGCACCACCACGATCCGCACGAACGAGGTGGTCATGATCACGATCGACGGGGCCAGCGACAGCACCGTCAGCAGGCCCACCATCTGGACCACGCGCTCGGACAGGCCCGCGCCGGTGCCCAGATCGACATTGATCGCCGATTGCGCCGTGGCCACGGCGGGTCCGAGCACGGTGATCAGTCCGGCCAGCACCGAGATGATCGCGGCCTGGCGAAGGTCCTTCGGGTCGGCGCCGGTGATCAGCTTGAGCAGGCCGCGCATCAGACCACGGTCTCCGAAGAGGGCTTGGAAGCGGGTTTCGGGGCGGGGGGCTTCCTGGGCTTTGCGGGCGCCCAGTCCAGAAGCTGGCCCTCGCCCAGCATCAGCAGGCGCTCCTCGCCGTCCAGGGTGAACAGCACCAGGCGCCGGGTGGGGTCCAGCACCAGGGTCTCGACCACCTGCATCCGGCGGTCCTTGCGCAGGGCGGTGATCCGCGACAGGGCGTCCGGCCCGAACTTGCGCAGCGCCACCGCGGCCAGTCCGACCAGGCCCAGGGTGATGGCCAGGGCGGCGACGGCGCGGATCAGTAGGAAGATGTCCATGACGCCTGGCGGAAGGAGTGACGGGAAGCGAGTCGGGAAACAGGATAGCGCAGGGCGCGGCGCGGAGCCGCACCCCTGGTGTGCCGCAGGGTCCTTAATGGCCGATTAACCCTGTTTCTTCACCATGAGCGGCATGGGTCCCGACGACATTCCCCTTTTCGCGATGCTGAAGAGCCGCATGGGCTATCTGTCCCAGCGGCAGAAGGTCATCGCCCAGAACGTCGCCAACGGCGACACGCCGGACTACCAGCCGCGCGACCTGAAGGCCTACAGCTTCAAGGCGACGCTGGACCAGCAGGCGGCGGGCCAGCCCTACCGCGGCGGACCGGTGTCGCCGACCGCCACCAACGGCGTCCAGATGATGGCCACCAGCGCCGCCCACATGGCCCCGGCCAGGCTGGCCAGCCCGTGGCGCTCGCCCGAGCAGGCCGACAGCGAGACCACCCTCGACGGCAATTCGGTGACGCTCGAGGACCAGATGCTCAAGATGACCGACGCGCGGATGAACTACGACGCCGCCGTCGGCTTCTACCAGAAGTCCATGGCCATGCTGAAGACGTCCACGCGCCGGCCGGGCGGCTAGGGAGAGACTAGATGACCGAGATCCGCTCCCAGTCCATGGCGACCATGGCCATCGCCGCCAGCGCCCTGAAGGCCCAGCAGGGCCGCATGCGGGTGATCGCCGAGAACATCGCCAACGCCAATTCGACGGCCCGCACGGCGGGCGGCGACCCCTATCGCCGCCAGGTGCCGGTGTTCAAGCCCGCCCAGGTGGCCGGCGGCGAAGGCGTGGCCATGGCCTCGGTCGATCCCGACCGCAGCGACTTCCGCACCGAATACGACCCCGGCAACCCGGCCGCCGACGCCAAGGGCTATGTCAAGCTGCCCAATGTCGACACCCTGGTCGAGGCGCTGGACATGAAGGAGGCGCAGCGCGCCTACGAAGCCAACATGAACGTCATCGAGACCTCGCGCGCCATGGAAGCGCGCACGCTCGACATCCTGCGCAAGTAAGGGGCTAGGCGATGATCACCGCGCTCGCGGCCGCCAAGGCCTACGCCGCCCAGGGCTCGATGGCGACGCCGTCGCTGGGCGGGGCCGGCGAGGCCAAGAAGGCCATGGACTTCGGCGCCCTGCTGAAGTCGGCCATGACCGACACCCTGCACCAGACCCGCGCGGCCGAAACCAAGATGGCCCAGCAGGCGGCCGGCAAGGCCGAGCTGATCGACGTCGTCACCGCCATCTCCTCGGCCGAGGCCAGCCTCGACACCGTGATGGCCGTCCGCGACCAGGTGATCTCGGCGTATCAGGAAATCATGCGGATGCCGATCTAGGGACGGGACGGCTAGGCGCGGACCGGGCCGCTTGCTAGCAAGCGCCTGGCTTCACCTGGCGGGTCTGCATGGTCTCCCTTCTTGGTTGGTTCTACGACCAGCGCCGCCGGTTTTTCGGGCGCTACAGCCTCGATGATCCGCGTCCGGTCGCCCGCGAGGCGCCCTATACGTTCCATCTGCCGTCCGAAGTCACGTTGAGCGCCCTCGCGCCGGGAGACTTGGTCAAGCTGATGTTTCGCGGCGAACCGCCCGGCCGCAAATGGGACCTCGAGCGCATGTGGGTGACGATCGTCGAGATCTCGCCCGGCGGGCTGGTCGGCGAACTGGCGAACAGGCCTTTCGACATGCCCCAGCTGAAGGTCGGTCAGCGTGTCGCGTTCCAGCGCCATCACGTGATCGACGTTCAATGGGCCGATCCCGAAAACGCGCCAGAGCCCGAAGAGGAACATCAGGTGTGGGACCGCTGCATGGTCGACAATCACGTCGTCGATGGCGACGCGCGGGTTGGCTATCTCTATCGCGAGGAGCCCGACCTGGCCCAGGAAGGCGATCGGTATCCCGATAGCGGTTGGCGGATTCGCGCCGATCTGACCGGGCTCGACGAAGCGCAGGTCGAGACCCGGGGTCCGACATACATCGCGATCGGCAAGGTCCTGAACAAGGACGACAGCTGGCTGCATCTGCTGCACGAACCCATCGGTTCGGCCTTCATGCGGGACCCGGAAAGCGGGTTATTTGTTGCCGTCGAACCTTCGACTGGCGACGAGTCTTGAGCGGGTAGGAAGGACTGTCGGGATCTAGGTGTTGCGCCGGAGGCTGTCGGCCCCCCCCTTCCGCAGGGAAGAAGCGCGCTTATCCTCGGCGTTTAGCCAATAGAACCAGGCGATTTCAACACCCTAAACTTTCTCGACCCAAACTTGTCCTCACCCTCCCAGACCGCCCGCATACTGATCCTACCTGAAGGCATGGGGAGGGCGCACGTACGGCGACCGATGCGGCCTTCGGGGGTGGTCGAGCGGGAAGCGCTCGCCGGTGGTCTTGAGTGACAGCCTTCGCGACGGTCCTGGGCGGATTCCTTGCAACACAGGACGAAGCCCAGGCGACGAGGGATCGGCGGACGCGGCAGGCCCGGGCTGAAATCGCCCGGGCGGTCCAGGACGCGCCAACGTCCTGCCCGTCGGGGGCCTCCATCGGAGCGGGTTAAAAATCCGCGACCCGAAGGCTTCCGGATAACGGCTCCACGCGAGGCGCTCAGACTTCGTCGAAACGGTACAAAACATCAAAGCTACTCCGGGCGAGGCCCGGGCGCTTCGCACCCTTCCCATCAGCTCAGCGGCAGTCCGCGTGAGGCGGCCAAGCCGTGTCCGAGGAGACCCGCCCTCAGTGCGAGATCGTGACGCTCACCTGGGGCAGCGCCGCGAGCCAGCCGGCGCCCAGGGCCCAGGCCTGGTCCGCCAGCTGATGGACGTCGATCAGGCCGCGGGTCGCGGCGACCATGCCGCCCCAGACCAGAAGGTTCAGCAGCACCATCAGCAGGACGGCCTCGCGCAGGCGGCCGTCGGCGCGGGCGCGCTGCTGGGCCGGGGTGGCGCGGGCTTCGAAGGGGCGGCCGAGGGCCAGCGTATCGAGGGTCATGGTCGGTCTCCGGGAGCCGTTTCCCGTCGCCGCGAACCGCGCGGGGAATCAGCTGTCGCATTAGGCTTCCCACGCCGCGCGTTCTGGCTGACTGTGACAGGACGCCCCTGCGACAGCCTGTCCCGGCGTTCGCGTTCGCCAGCCTGGGAGCCGCATGACCGACGCCATCGTCCTGGATCAGGTGCGCAAGGCCTATGACGGCGCGACGGTCCTGCAGCCGACCAGCCTGTCCATCGGACGAGGCCAGTTCGTCGCCCTGGTCGGCGGATCAGGCGCGGGCAAGACTACCCTGCTCAAGACCATCAACGGCCTAGTCGTCCCCGACGGCGGGCGGGTGTGGATCGACGGTGCGGCGACCGCCGATCTCGACGGCCCGGACCTGCGCCGGCGGATCGGCTACGTGTTCCAGGAGGTGGGCCTGTTCCCGCACCTGACCGTGGGCGAGAACATCGGCATCGTCCCGACCCTGCTGGGCTGGGCGCCCGCCGTCATCGCCGCCCGGACCGCCGAGCTGCTAGACCTGGTCGCACTGTCCCGCGAGGTCGCCGCGCGCCGCCCGGCCGCCCTGTCCGGCGGCCAGCGCCAGCGGGTGGGCGTGGCCCGCGCCCTGGCGGCCCGGCCCGCGATCCTCTTGATGGACGAGCCGTTCGGGGCGCTGGACTCGGTGACCCGCACGGCCCTGGCCGACGACGTGCGGCGGCTGCACGACCAACTGTCCCTGACCACGGTGATGGTCACCCACGACATCGCCGAGGCGGTGCTGCTGGCCGACCGGATCGTGGTGATGGCGGCGGGACAGGTGATCGCCGACGATACGCCCCGGGCCCTTCTGGCCGGCCACCCCGACCCGGCGGTCGAGGCCCTGATGCAGGCCCCCCGCCGCCAGGCCGCGCGGATGCGGGAGATCGCCGGTGAATAGCGGCCTGCTGTCCCTGCTTCCGGAACGCCTGGCCTGGCACGTGGCCCTGTCGGCGGCGGCCCTGGCCCTGGGCCTGGCGATCGCCCTGCCGCTGGGCGTGCTGGCCGCCCGCAGCCCGCGCCTGCGCTGGCCGTCCCTGGCCCTGGCGGGCCTCGTCCAGACCATCCCCAGCCTGGCCCTGCTGGCGCTGTTCTATCCGCTGCTGCTGGGGCTCTCGAGCCTGGCCAAGGAGGCGTTCGGCCACGGCTTTTCGGCGCTCGGCTTCCTGCCGTCGCTGCTGGCCCTGACCCTCTATTCGATGCTGCCGATCCTGCGCAACACGGTGACCGGCCTGACGGGGGTCGATCCGGCGGTGGTCGAGGCGGCGCGCGGCGTGGGCATGACCGACGGCCAGCGGCTGTGGCGGGTGGAGCTGCCCCTGGCCGCGCCGGTGATCATGGCCGGGGTGCGCACGGCGGCGGTGTGGACCATCGGGGCGGCGACCCTGTCCACCCCCGTCGGCCAGACTTCGCTGGGCGACTACATCTTCTCCGGCCTGCAGACCGAAAACTGGGCCATGGTCCTGACCGGCTGCGTCGCCTCGGCGGTGCTGGCCCTGGTGGTCGATCAACTGCTGGGCCTGATCGAGCGCGGGACCGAGCGGCGCGACCGGCGGCTGTGGGGCGCGGGCCTCCTGGGCCTCGCCGTCGGCCTGGCGGTCGCTGTCGCCCCCCTGGCCACCGACCTGGCGCCGCATCCGACCCGCTACGTGATCGGGGCCAAGAACTTCTCCGAGCAATACATCCTGGCCGAGCTGATGGCCGACCGGCTGGAAGGGCGGGGCGCGCAGGCTGCCCGCAAGATCAATCTGGGCTCGGCGGTCGCCTACCGAGCCCTGGCGGCCGGCGAGATCGACGCCTATGTCGACTATTCCGGCACCCTGTGGGCCAACGTCCTGGGCCGCAAGGACAATCCCGGCCGCGCCGCGGTGCTGGAAGGCCTGCGCGCCGAGCTGAAGCGCCGCGACGGCGTGGTGCTGCTGGCCCCGCTGGGCTTCGAGAACGCCTACGCCCTGGCCATGCGCCGCGACCGCGCCCAGGCGCTGGGGATCCGGACCCTGGCCGATCTGGCCGCCAAGGCCCCGCAGCTGACCATGGGCGGCGACCTGGAGTTCTTCTCGCGCCCCGAATGGACCAGCGTCGAGACGACCTATGGCCTGCGCTTCAAGGCCCGGCGCCAGTTCCAGCCGACCTTCATGTACCGCGCCCTCCGCTCGGGCGAGGCCGACGTGATCTCGGCCTTCTCCAGCGATGGCCGCATCGCCGCCGACGACCTGGTGGTGCTTGGCGACCCCAAGGGCGCCCTGCCGCCCTACGACGCGGTGCTGTTGATCGCCCCGGGCCGGGCCCAGGACGGGCGGCTGCGCGGCGCGTTGGCCGGGCTGGACGGAGCGATCACGGTCGAGGCCATGCGGAAGGCCAACTACGCGGTGGATCGGGATGCGGGCAAGGTTTCGCCGGCGGAGGCGGCGAAGGCGCTGGCGACGACGCTCAAGCGCTGAGGCGGCGCGTGTTCTCCTCGGGTCCCGCTTGTCTACACACCTAACGGCGTCCGCTCTTGCGGCCGCGCGGACTCGGCTTAGACGGAACGCTCCCTCCATAGGTTTTCCACCAAGCCGTCAGCGCCTCCATCGTCGGTCCAAGTCCCAGGGCCTTGGCGGTGATCTCATATTCGACCCGCGGCGGCACCTCGGCGAACACGGTGCGCGACACTAGGCCGTCGGCTTCCAGTTCACGCAGCTGCGCGGTCAACATGTGCTGGGTGATGCCTGGAATCGCTTTGCGCAGCTCGCCAAAGCGATAGATCCGCTGGTGGAGCAGCCACATGATCTCAAGCTTCCACTTGCCCGAGAGAAGCGCGAAGGCGCGCCTCATCTCCTCGTGCATGTTGATCTCAGGCTCATCCACAGTCTGGTTTTCCATACTAACCGCAAGTTTTTCATCCTACTTGCAGCTATCCATATAATCGCACATTTTCAGTTCATACAACATTACGCGAATAGTCGCGACGTAATGACAGCATATTGAATAACAAAATCGCATTTGCAGTAGCGTTGGTGTGTGGAAGGCTTATGGGAAAAATTGAAATATATTGGATAAGTACGGGGCTTGTGTCTCTGCTATACGTATCATCCGCTATGATCTATGTGGCGAAACGTGATTGGGTCAGGGAGGCGATCGTTGGGTTCGGCTACCCCGGTTATCTCCAGCCGATCCTCGTCGCGATAAAGGTTCTGGCGGTCGTCGCGATCCTTTCGCGGGGCAACATAGCGCTCAGCGACCTGGCCTATGCGGGCATGTTCTATCACTTGCTGCTGTCGGGCCTCGCTCACATCGGCGTCCGCAAGCCCAAGGGCGCCCTGCCGGCGGCGGTGGGCCTCGCGCTGCTGGCCGCGTCTTTCATCACCCAAAACGCCGCTCGCGAAACGCCGTCGCCGTACGCCCAGAGCGCGGCCGAGCAGCGCATCACCCTCGCCAAAAGGAGCTGGATATGGGTCGCCTGAGCGGGAAAATCGCCATCGTCACGGGGGCCGGTCGCGGCATCGGCCGCGCCACCGCGAAACGTTTCGCGGCGGAAGGCGCCAAGGTCGCCGTCCTTTCGCTTACGCCCGCGAACATCGATGCGGTGGTGGTGGACATCGAGGCCGCAGGGGGCGCCGCGCTCGGTGTGCCTTGCGACGTCAGCGACGCCGATCAGATCAAGGCGGCGGTTAACAAGGTGGTCGCCGCGTATGGCGGGATCGACATTCTGGTGAACAACGCGTTCGATCCGTCGGTGGTGTTCTCCTCGGTGATTGACCTGTCGGTCGAGCAATTGCAGCGCAACTTCGACATGGGCCCGATCGCCTATTTGCGCATGATGCAGGCCTGTTATCCCCACCTCAAAGCCAGCGGCGAGGGTCGTGTCATCAATTTCGGCTCGGCCGCCGGCATCTCGGCCCTGCTGCCCTACGCGCCCTATGGCATGGCCAAGGAGGCGGTGCGCGCGCTGACCAGAATGGCGGCGCGCGAGTGGGGGCCCGACAAGATCACCGTGAACAACATGCTTCCGGTGGCCGACACCTGGGGCGCCGCGGAGACCAATGCGCCGCCACCTCCTAATGCGCTCGCCCGTTTCGGCTCGCCGGAGGAGGATATCGCGCCCGTTGTTCTGTTCCTCGCCAGCCAGGATGCGCGGTTCATCACCGGCTACAGCCTGACACCCGACGGCGGGATGATCATCGACAGCGGCCGCTGAGCCATAGGCGGGGAGCGCGTGGTGAGCGGCCCCGCCCTCCTAGTCCTCCTCCTCCAGCGGCACCGGGATCGTCAGCCCGCGCTTGACCACGCCCAGGGCCACGTTGGTGGTGAACTTGCGCACGTTGGGGTTCTCGGTCGCCAGCCGGGCCATCAGGGCGTCGTAGGTTTCGGTGTCCGGAGCAGTGACCACCAGGATGAAGTCGGCCTCGCCGGTCACGTAGAACGCCTGCTGCACGTGCTCCTGCGCCGCCAGCCAGGCGCGCAGCTGGGTCAGCAGTTCGGGCCGATCGCGCTCGATCTCCAGCGAGACGATGAAGAAGGTCGGCCGGCCCACCTTGCGCGGTTCCAGCACGGCCGTATGGCGGGCGATGACGCCGGCCTCCTTCAGCTTGCGCAGCCGGCGCTGCACGGCCGAGGGCGAAAGGGCCACGCGCTGGGCCAGGTCCTCGGAGGTCCTGCCCGCATCCTCCTGGACCAGGTTCAGCAGCTGACGATCGAAGCGGTCGAGTTTCATGGGGTTCAGCCTACGCCAGATCCACGCGTGGAATCGCCGAATTTCCGCGTTCCGGCGCGATCTTCGCCGCCAGACGCCGCAACGGCGCGGCTACACGTCACGGCGTCGTTTCGCTCTTCTGAAAGGTTGCTCCCTTGCTCGATCACCTGGAAATCCGCACCCGCCGCCTGGACGATTGCACGGCCTTTTATCGCCAGGTCCTGGAGCCCGCCGGCTATCGCCTGGTCGTGGACGGGCCCAGGAAGGGCTTCGGCTCGAACGGCGGCCGTCTCGACTTCTGGATCGCCGAGGGCGAGCCGTCGATCGACGTGCACTACGCCTTCCTGGCCGCCGACCGCGCGGCGGTCGATCAGGCCTACGCCCGGTCCGGCCAGCATGGCGGCGTGCGGGAGCGCGCGCCGGCCGTGCTGCCGCAGATCCACCCGCACTACTATGCCGGCTTCGCCCATGATCCGGACGGCCGGCTGATCGAGTTCGTCAGCCACGTGCCGGTGTAGCTCAAAACGCCGGGTTCGGATCACTTCCGGCTTGCGACGGTTTTGTGACGGTGCTTGTTGGCGGCCATGTCCAGCTTGCCCAAACCGCTCGCCGTGGCGGCCCTGACCGCCGCCGTCCTCGCCGCCCCGTTGACCCAGGCTCTCGCCGCGCCGGTCGCGGCGCCCAGACCCAAGCTGGTGGTGGTGATCTCGATCGACCAGTTCGGATCCAGCCTGTTCGAGCAGTACCGGGCCGACTTCCACGGCGGCCTGGGGCGGCTGGCGCGGCAGGGCACGGTCTATCCGAGCGGCTACCAGTCGCACGGCATGACCGAGACCTGTCCCGGCCACTCCACCCTGCTGACCGGCAAGTCTCCGAACAAGACCGGCATCGTCGCCAACGACTTCTACGACCTGGCGACCGGCCAGAAGACCTATTGCCTGGCCGACCCGTCGGTGACCCTGGCCAACGACCCGTCGGGCGGCGGCCGCCTGGTCAGTCCCAAGCTGCTGATGGCCGACACCTATGGCGACTGGCTGAAGGCGGTCTCGCCCGCGAGCCGGGTCTATGCGGTGTCGGGCAAGGACCGCGGGGCGATCAACATGGCCGGCCACCACGCCGACGGGGTGTTCTGGCTGGAGACGCGTTTCGGCATGACCACCTGGGTCGAGCCCGGCCAGGACGCCAAGGCCCGGCTGGCGCCGGTGGCGGCGTTCAACGCGCGGCTCGTCGCCGACCAGAAGACCCACCCGTTCACCTGGACCTATGGCGACAAGCGTTGCGCGGCGCTGGAGGACGACTACGTCACCGGCGGCCGGGCCTGGCGCGCCGCCCTTCCGCGTCCGGCGCCGAAGGACGAAGCGGCGGCGACCGATGACCTCGCGGTCAGCCCCTATACCGACCGGGTCACCCTGGACGCCGCCCAGATGCTGCGCGACCAGTTCAAGCTGGGCGACGGCGAGGCGACCGACGTCCTGGCCATCAGCCTGTCGGCCACTGACTTCATCGGCCACCGCTTCGGCAGCAAAGGGCCGGAGATGTGCGACCACCTGATGCGGCTGGACGACCGGCTGGGCGTGTTCCTCGACAGCCTGGACAAGGTCAAGGGTCCGGTGCTGGTCGTGCTGGCCGCCGACCATGGCGGCTCGGACTTCCCCGAACGCCTGGCCCAACAGGGCTATGACGCCGGCCGCGTGCCGCCTGTCCAGTGGCTGAAGGATCTCAACGCCGCCGTTCGACAGCAGCTGCGGCTGGCCTACGACCCGCTGGTCCAGGCCGGCGGCATCGAGTCGCTGTACGTGGTCGGGGCTGACGGCAAGGCGCCGACCGCCGGCGACCACGCCCGGGTCACCGCCGCCGCTCTGGCCATCCTGGACAAGCGTCCCGAGGTGTTCGCGGCCTACGACGCCAACGCCCTGGTCACGGCCGCCCCGCCGCCCAAGGGCACGCCGCCGGACGAGATCAGCGTCGCCGAGCGGATGCGCCGCAGCGCCTATCCCGGCCGGGTCGGCGACATCCTGGTGGCCTTCCAGCCTTACCTGACCCCCGCCTCGGCCGGCGCCACCTACGTGGCCAGCCACGGCAGCCCGTGGAACTACGACCGCCGGGTGCCGATCCTGTTCTGGTGGAAGGGCGGCCCGGCCCGCGAGCGCGTGCTGCCGATCGAGACCGTCGACATCGCCCCGACCCTCGCGGCGGTCACCGGCGTGCCCGTCCCGGCCGACGTCGACGGCCGCTGCCTGCCGCTGGGGGCGGGGCCGGGCTGCTAGGGCCGGCTCCCGCGAGCGCTTCTAGATCGCGGCCACCGCTTTTGCGTGGTCCCGCACCACGGCCAGGGTCGAGGCGTCGGTGTCGAATACGCCGAACAGGCCCTGCTCCTCCTGCGGGGGATCGCCGACATAGGCGCGGTCGCCCATCTTGAACCAGGCGTCGGCGTGCTGGGCGCGGCCCTCGCCGTTCCAGGCCCAGAAGTTGGTCCCGGCCAGCGGACCGCCCGCCTTCATGTCGGCTTCGACCAGGCCGAACATCATCCTGTAGAACCGGTCGCGGTCGGTGGTCGGCCCGCCCGGCGTGAAGGCGCGGCCGTCGCGGACCAGGCCGAACTCCTCGATCACCAGTGGCTTGCCCAGCTGCTTGGCGATGGCGATGTGACGCGCCACGTAGTCGCGGCACTTGGCCTCGCCGGCTTCATAGGTCGCCGGCTGGTTCTTCGGGTCGATCCAGCCCCAGTTGTTGGGCCAGACGTGCAGGGTCAGGTAGTCGATGCTGGCGGGCTTGTGGGCCTCGACCACGCAGGTTTCGCGCTGTAGGCAGCCCATGGCGCCCTCGCTGCCGGTGGTGACCAGGTGGCGCGGGTCCAGCGTCTTGATCAGGGCCGAGGTCTGCGCGATCCAGCGATAGTAGGTGGGCAGGTTGGCGACGCCGAACGCTTCGCTGCCGCCCGGGCGCGGCTCGTTGGCCAGCTGCCAGGCCATGATCGTCGGGTCGTCGCGATAGGGCTTGCCGGTGACGCTGCTGGTCCGGCCGACCAGGGCGCGCAGGTAGTGCTGGAACAGGGCCTGAGCCTTGGCGTCGCCGTAGAAGCGAGCGGAGTAGTCGGCGAATTCGGGCCAGGGGTGGGCCGGGTCGCCCTGCTGGAACCACTGGCCATTGCCGGTCCAGCGCAGATAGGCCGGCATGCCGCCCGACCAGTCCCAGAAGTTGTTGACGTAGATCACCGCCTTCATGCCGCGCCTGGCCATCTGCGCCAGCACCACGTCCAGGCCCTTGAGCAGGTCCTGGTCGTAGTCCTCGCCAGGCCCGCGGAAGGTGGGGGAGATCGCCACCTTGGCCGGCGAGGTCTCGCCCGCGCCGAGGATGCGCAGGTTGGTGACGCCCAGAGCCTTCAGCCGGTCCAGCTCGCGCCCCAGCCGCGCGCGGTCGCCGGACGCGCCGGGCGATCCCAGCCAGGCCCCGTACCACAGGTTCGCGCCGACGAAGCGATAGGGCTTGCCGTCCAGGTTCAGGCGGCCGTCCTTGACAGTGACGAAGCCTGGCGAGGGCTTGGCGGTCTCGGCGGCGGCTCCGCCCGCGGCCATGGCGGCGGCTCCCGCGACCAGCAGGTGGCGTCTCGACAGCATGGTTCACTCCCCTTGTTTTTGTGCAACCTAAAGGGAAGCGGCGGCCTGAGGGAAGAGATTAAATAAATTCACTTTCGGAATGGTCGTGCCGTCTCTGGCCGATGAGGTCGCGACTTGGCAAAAAAGCTGATGTGTCCTGTCGGGCGGGTCGCGGCTGATGCGTCCTGGGTGAGAAGCAAGCCATTGGGAGATCATCGCCATGAACACCGCCACGTCGCTCGTGAAGCCCACCATCACCGCCTTCAAGGCCTCGCCCGATCGCGGCCAGGGCCTGGCGCGCGACATGCGCGTGCGCTGGGCGCTGGAGGAGGTCGGCCAGCCCTACGATGTCCGCCTGGTCACGTTCGCCGAGATGAAGCAGCCGGCCCATCGGGCGCTTCACCCGTTCGGCCAGATCCCGACCTACGAGGAAGGCGACCTGGTGCTGTTCGAGTCCGGAGGCATCGTGCTCCACATCGCCCAGACGCGTCCGGGCCTGTTGCCCGACGACCCGGACGCCCGGGCGCGGGCGGTCACCTGGATGTTCGCCTCGCTCAGCACGGTCGAGCAGTCGATCGTCGAGCTGCAGTTCGTCATGTTCACCGAGCGCGACAAGAGCTGGTACGAGGAGCGCCTGACCATGGTCCACGACCGCATCCGCGCGCGGCTGGCCGAGCTCTCTGACCGCCTCGGCGACGCTGACTGGCTGGATGGCGCCTTCAGCGCCGCCGACCTGATGATGGCCTCGGTGCTGCTGCGGGTCAGGGGCCACGGCCTGCTGGACGAATACCCCAACCTCGCCGCCTATGTCGCCCGCGCCGAGGCCCGGCCCGCCTACCAGCGCGCCTTCACCGAGCAGCTGGCGGTGTTCAAGGCGGCGTTGGCGGGGTAGGGGCGCCCCCGCCGTTGGGGAAGGGCTCGCGCCTAGCGATCTTCGAGGCCATGCCAGACGCGCGAGACAAGAACGCCCGCCGCGTCGGCTTCATAGCGGATCACGTAGCTTGAGCCACCGAACGGCACGATCAATTCCCTGATCCGATCGTCGACCAGGCGTCCTCGGTCAGAGAACTGGGACAGGCTCTCGAAACTCTCTTCGAGCAAGGCGATCAGTCGAATGGCGGCCGCCGGGCTCCTTTCCAACAACCAGTCGTGCAAGCGCTCGATGTCGCGTTCCGCCTGGGCCGAGACGTGAACCGGACGAGCCAGGACGCTACCGGCCGTGGCGCGCGAGAAGGCGATCACGCACTTCGGACCAAGGTTTGGCCTGGCCGGTGCGCTTGGCGTGGTCGATGATGGCGCGATCGATCGCTGGGTCAGGGTCGATCCGACCGGTCTCGACTTCCCCGAGCCCTCGATCAATCAGCAGCGCGGCATAGGCCTGGGGCGTCATGTCGAGCAGATCCGCCATCGCCTTGAGCTTGGCGGCGCGCTCGGGATCCAGGTGAATGTCGAACCCATCGGCCATGGGCGGAGAATCCAACCCATGGCCGATATCGTCAAGGTCAGAGATTCAGCAGCGTCGGATCCCCGCCCTGGGCGGTGATGTTGATGCTCAGCGCCCGCTCGACCGCGTAGCGCAGCAGGGCGTGGGGGCCGCCGGCCTTGGGGCCGGTGCCCGACAGGCCCTCGCCGCCGAACGGCTGGACCCCGACCACGGCGCCGGTCATCGAGCGGTTCACGTAGCAGTTGCCGGCCGGGACCAGGCGCTGGACGTCGGCCGCGAAGCTCTCGATCCGCGAATGGACGCCCAGGGTCAGGCCGTAGCGGCGGGCCGCCAGGGCGCCGGCCACCTGTTCCAGGTCCTCGGGCCGGTAGCGCACCACGTGCAGCACCGGGCCGAACACCTCGCGCTCCAGGAAGTCGGCGGCGGGGATCTCGGCCAGGACCGGGGCGAAGAACGTGCCCGCTTCCGGCGCCGTCAGCTGGTGCAGGACCTTGGCCTCGCGGTCCAGGCGGAGCAGGTGCTGGTCCAGGGCCGCCTTGGCGTCGGCGTCGATGACCGGGCCGACGTCGGTGACGGCCAGGGCCGGGTCGCCGAGCACCAGCGCGTCCATCGCCCCCTTCAGGCCCTCGATGACGTGGTCGGCGGTGTCGTGCGGCAGGAACAGCAGGCGCAGGGCCGAGCAGCGCTGGCCGGCGCTGCCGAAGGCCGACAGGATCACGTCGTCGATCACCTGCTCGCGCTGGGCGGTGGTGTCGACGAACATGCCGTTCAGCCCGCCGGTCTCGGCGATGAACGGCACGATCGGGCCTTGCCGCTGGGCCAGGGTCTGGTTGATCCGCCAGGCGGTGTCGGTGCCGCCGGTGAAGGCCACCCCGTCCAGGCCCTCGTGGGCGGTCAGGGCCGCGCCGACGGTCTCGCCGCGACCCGGCAGCAGGGCCAGCAGGCGGTGGTCCAGGCCGGCCGCGTGGTACAGCTTCACCGCCTCGCAGGCGATCAGCGGCGTCTGCTCCGCCGGCTTGGCCAGCACGGCGTTGCCGGCCGCCAGGGCGGCGGCGACCTGGCCGGTGAAGATGGCCAGCGGGAAGTTCCACGGGCTGATGCAGACGAAGACGCCGCGGCCGGCCAGGCGCAGGCTGTTGGTCTCGCCGACCGGACCGGTCAGGACCTCGCCGGCCAGGCCGAACTGATCCTCGGCCAGCTTGGCGTAGTAGCGGCAGAAGTCGACCGCCTCGCGCACCTCGGCGATGGCGTCGGGCAGGGTCTTGCCGGCCTCGCGCGAGAGCAGGGCGCACAGGCGCTCGATATTGGCCTCCAGCGCGTCGCCCATGGCGCGCAGCACCTCGGCGCGGGCCGGGCCGCCGGCCTGGTCCCAGGCCGGCTGGGCGGCGCGGGCCAGGCGGAAGGCCTGGTCGATCTGCGGCGGCTGGGCCTCGGAAACCACGCCGACGACGCGGTCGTGGTCGGCCGGGCTCTGCACCGGCATCGGCGGGGCGCCGGCCGTCAGCTTGCCGCCGACCAGCGGGCCGGCCGACAGGGTCAGGCCGTCCAGTTCGGCCACGTGCGCGGCCAGGCGGTCGCGGTCAGCCTTCACCGACAGGTCCAGGCCCGCGCTGTTGCGCCGGCGCGAACCGTAGACGTCGACCGGCGTGGGGATCTTGGCGTGGCGGTCGGGGTGGGCCTCCACCGCGGTGACCGGGTCGACCACCACCTTCTCGACCGGCACCCGCTCGTCGAGCAGGGCGTGGACGAACGAGGTGTTGGCGCCGTTCTCCAGCAGGCGGCGGACCAGGTAGGGCAGCAGGTCCTCGTGGCCGCCCACCGGGGCGTAGGCCCGCAGGGTGACCCCGTCATAGAGGTCGTCGGCGGCCTTGTAGAGCGCTTCGCCCATGCCGTGCAGGCGTTGGTGCTCGATCCTGACGCCGGCGTTCTTCGACATCCGCACCACGGCGGCCAGGGTGTGGGCGTTGTGGGTGGCGAACTGGGCGTAGAGGTGCGGGGCCGCGTCGATCAGGGCCTTGGCGCAGACCAGGTACGACAGGTCGGTGGCCGGCTTGGTCGTATAGACCGGATAGTCCGGACGGCCCGCCACCTGGGCGCGCTTGATCTCGCTGTCCCAGTAGGCGCCCTTGACCAGGCGGACCATCAGGCGGCGGCGGGTCTCCTTCGACAGGGCCGTCAGCCGTGCGATCACCTCGGGACAGCGCTTCTGGTAGGCCTGGACGGCCAGGCCCAGGCCGGTCCAGTCGCCCAGTTCGGGCTCGCGGCACAGGCGGTCCAGCAGCTTCAGCGACAGCGCCAGGCGATCGGCTTCTTCGGCGTCGATGGTGAAGTTCAGGTCGTGCCGGGCGGCGATCCTGGCCAGGCGCAGGATGCGCGGATAGAGCTCATCCCAGACGCGGGCTTCCTGCGTGGCCTCGTAGCGCGGGGTCAGGGCCGACAGCTTGACCGACACGCCGTGGCCGGCTTCGGGGCCGGCGCGGTTGGACAGCTTGCCGACCGTTTCGATGGCGTCGGCATAGGCCTTCTCGTAGCGGGCGGCGTCGGCGGCGGTGCGGGCGCCTTCGCCCAGCATGTCGAAGCTGCAGATGTCGCCGTCGCCGGCGGCGCGCTTGATGGCCGCCTCGATGGTGCGGCCTAGCACGAACTGCTCGCCCATGATCCGGATGGCCTGGCCGACGGCGGCGCGGATCACCGGCTCGCCCAGGCGGCCGGCGATCTTTTTGATAAACGCGGGCAGATCCCGCTGAGCCTGGTCGTCGGGCTCGACGATCTTGCCGGTCAGCATCAGGCCCCAGGTCGAGGCGTTGACGAACAGGCTGTCGCTGCCGCCCAGGTGGCTGGCCCAGTCGGCCGAGCCGATCTTCTCGGCGATCAGCCGGTCGCGGGTGTCGTCGTCGGGGGTGCGCAGCAGGGCCTCGGCCAGGCACATCAGGGCCAGGCCCTCGCGGGTGCCGAGGCTGAACTCCTGCAGGAAGCTTTCGACCACGCCCTGCTTGCGGACGCTGCGCCGGGCGCCGCGGACCAGGGCCTCGGCCTCGGCGCGGACGGCGGCGCGATCCTCCGCGCTCAGGGGCTGGGCGGCCAGCAGATCGGCGATCACCGCCGCCTCGTCACGATACTTGCCGTCGTCCAGGGAGTCCCAATCGGTCATGGTCGCCTCGTTGATGGATATCGTCGCTATATCTCTGGATTGTTCGAAGGTGCTTCGTTTGTTTGGCGTCGAAGCTGGATGATCTTCGGTTGGGGCCTGGAATGACGCGATCGGCTTCAGGCGCGTGACAGGCTGTCGCGGCCCGGTCGAAGCATGGAGGGCGAGGAGAGGCTGGGGAAGAGGAGAGGTGGGAAGGGACGCGATACGGGGGGAGGTCGCGCGTCCCTTCCGCTCTCACACGGCGCCGACGGGGGAGAGGGCGCCATGTCTGCGCTCCGCCGGGGGGAGTGGCGGAGGCTGGTCCTAGGTTCGCCGGGGCGCCGGGGGGGGAGTGGCGGCCAAGCTCGCTAGGACGATCGAAGGTATAGGCTTGGCTATGGCGAAGGTGCTTTGTTTGTTGATATGAAATTCCGAACTATCTTCGGTTGGAAGGGGAAATGGCGATGTCTGCTCTGGACGACACCGATCGCCGGCTTCTGCGGGTCCTGCAGGCCGACGGTCGCATCACCAACGCCGAGCTGGCCAAACGCTGCAACCTGTCGCCGGCCGCCACCTTCGACCGGGTGCGGCGGCTGCGCGAGCGGGGCTTCATCACTGGCTATGCGGCCCTGCTCGACCCGGCCAAGGTCGATCGCGCCCTGCTGATCTTCGTCGAGGTGGTGCTGGACCGCACGACCGGCGACGTGTTCGACGACTTCGCCCTGGCCGTGCGCCGCGCGCCCGAGATCCTGGAATGCCACATGGTGGCCGGCGGCTTCGACTACCTGATCAAGGCCCGGGTGCGCGACATGGAGGCCTATCGCGGCTTCCTAGGCGACATCCTCGTGAAGATGCCGGGCGTGCGCGAGACGCGGACCTATGCGGTGCTGGAAGAGGTCAAGAGCACGGTGCAGCTGCCGTTGTAAAAGCATCCGCTCATCCCGACGAAAGTCGGGACCCAAGCCGAGATTCCGTAATGCGCATTGCGGTATGGATCGGCTGCGGACTTCTCTGATGTTCAGCTTGGGTCCCGACTTTCGTCGGGATGAGCGGAGCTGGAGGCGCGTTTCCGATACCCCGCCACCTTGGCCTTGTTGCCGCAGGCGCTCATCGAGCACCAGCGGCGGTCGCCCTTGCGCGAGGTGTCGACGAACAGCACCGCGCAGGGTGGGCCCTCGCACTGGCGGATGCGGTGCGAAAAGTCGCCGCCCAGCAGCGACACGCCCTCGCGGGCCAGCTCGGCCAGCAGGCCGCGGACATCGCCGGACAGGCGGGCGCGGCCGTCCGCGTCCAATTGCAGCGGCGCGGCGGGCAGGGCGGCGTAGCCGTTGAGCAGGTCGCGGTCGGCGTCGGGCAGGACGGCCCCCTCGGCGCGCGACAAGGCCAGGCGATAGAGCGCCTCGCGCAGCGACCGGGCCTGGACCAGATTGCCCTCGGTGGAGCCGGGCGGCGCTTCGGCCAACTCGGCCGCCACCAGCCAGCGGTCGAGATCGGCGGGCGTGGCCAGCAGGTCGCGCGGCGCGGCGCCCAGCCGGCCGACCACGGTCGCCGCCAGGTCCAGGGCGGGGCTGCCGCCGCGAAACTTGAACCCGTCGCGGATCTCCGCCTTCGCCGTCATCACGCGCTCCAAACCGGATTGACAGGTTACGGTGTTTCGCAAAGGATCGGCAAGCTAACCTGATAAGTAGGTTACATTCTGGAGGGCGACATGAATCCGATCCACAGGCGAGGGCTGGGCGCGGGCCTGGCATTGGCGACGACGCTGCTGGCGGGCGCCGCGACGGCCGCCGAACCGTCGCTGGCCGGAACCTGGACCCTGACCGCGGCCGACCGCCTGGCGCCTGACGGCTCGCGCAGCCGCGACTATGGTCAGCATCCGAAAGGGCGGCTGATCATCGACGGCCAGGGGCGCTACAGCCTGCAGATCTTCAGCGGCGAGCGGCTGCGCGTCGCGTCGGGCGACAAGGCGACGGCCACGCCGGACGAGTTCGCCAGCGCGGCGCTGGGATCGTCCACCCACTACGGGACGGTGGCGGTCGACCCGGCCGCCCATGTTCTGGTCTTCCGGATCGAAGGGGCGTCGTTCCCCAACTGGGAGGGGACCGAGCAGCGGCGCAAGTACGTCCTGACCGCCGACAGCCTCAGCTACCAGGTGCCCGTGCCGCGCGCCGACGGCTCGGTCCCGATCTCGGAGTGGCGACGCGAGCGGTAGGGGGCTCGGCTTCGGGGGCGCTCCCTCTTCAACCGTCATTCCCGACCGCTTCACAGCCCCAACCGGACAGCCGTGCCACAAGGGCGGGAATGACGGCTAAACAAAGGGACGACGGTTCCAACCCCAAGGTTGGAAGGGGCGCGCGGGATCTGGGGGGAGCGCGCCCCTTCCGGCTTGGCGGCGTCGGGGGGCGACGCCGCTAGCACTCCCCCGCTGGGGTCGGGGGATCGGCATGGCTCAGCGGTCGGCGGGAGCGCCGCCGCCGAGCGACTTGTACAGCGTGGCCAGGTTGGTGGCCCGCGCCAGGCGGGCCCCGATCAGGCCCTGCTGGGCGGTGTAGAGCGTCCGCTGGGCGTCCAGCAGGGTCAGGGAGCTGTCGATCCCCGCGCCGTACCGGGCCCGCGACAGGCGGACCGAGTCGTTGGCGGCGGCGACCAGACGCTCCTGCGAGCCCACCCGGTCCTGGATCGTCGACTGCACGGCCAGGCCGTCGGAGACCTCGCGGAACGCGGTCTGCACCGCCTTCTCGTAATTGGCCACGGCGATGTCGCGGCTGGCCTTGGCGCTGTCGAGATTGGCCACATTGGCCCCGCCGGCGAAGAGCGGCAGGCTGATGCGCGGGGCGAAGCTCCAGGTCCCATTGCCGCTGTCGAACAGGCTGCTCAGCGCGTTGCTGGCCACGCCGGTCGAGGCGGTCAGGCTGATGCTGGGGAAGAAAGCCGCCCGGGCCGCGCCGATATTGGCGTTGGCGCCGGCCAGGTCATGCTCGGCGGCCAGCACGTCGGGACGGCGGGTCAGGACGTCGGACGGGATCCCGGCGGGCAGGTCGGGCAGGATCTGGGCGGTGACCAGGCCCCCAGCCGGCTGCAGGTCGGCCGGCACGTCGGCGCCGACCACCAGCCGCAGGGCGTTCTTGTCCTGCTCGACCTGGGCGACATAGGTCGCCACGTCCGAGCGGGCCGTTTCGGCCAGGGTCTCGGCCTGGCGCATGTCCAGCTGGTTGGCCGCCCCCGCGTCGAACCGGCCGCGGGTCAGCTTCAGCGATTCTTCCCGCGTGCGCAGGGTCTCCTGGGCCAGGGCCAGCAGGTCCTGGTCGGCGGCCAGGGTCAGCCAGCTGTTGGCCGTCTGGGCGATCAGGCTGATCTGCACCGAGCGGCTGGTCTCGCGGGTGGCCAGGTAGCTCTGCAGGGCCGCGTCCTTCAGGCTGCGGACCCGGCCGAACAGGTCCAACTCCCAGGCCGTGACGCCGACCCCGGCGGTGTAGGCCCTCGTCGTACGATCGCCGCCCTGCAGCGCCGCCTGGTCGGCGGTGGTGCGGGTCTGGGTTTCGCCGGCCGTGGCGTCGACGCCCGGCAGCAGGTTGGCGCGCTGGATCCGGTACTGGGCGCGGGCCTTCTCGATGTTGAGCACGGCCACGCGCAGGTCGCGGTTGTTGCTCAGCGCCAGGTCGATCACCCCTTGCAGGCGCGGGTCGATGAACACGTCGCGCCAGGCCAGGTCGGCGGCGGTGGTCGCCGAACCGTCGGCCCCCGCCGTATTGGCTTGGGCGATCGGCCAGGCGTTGTCGACCGCCAGGGCCGGACGCACGGTCTTGGGCGCCAGGGTGCAGGCGCTCAGGGCCGTGGCCGCGAGCAGGGAGAGGGTCAGGTTACGGACAAGCATCTTAGTGGCTCTCGACCGGAGTCGTGACGGCCTCGTCGTGGCGACGCGGCTTGGGTTTGAAGATCCGCTCGACGATCACGAAGAACAGCGGGACGAAGAAGATCGCCAGCAGGGTGGCCGAGATCATGCCGCCGATCACGCCGGTGCCGATCGCGTGCTGGCTCCCCGATCCAGCCCCGTTCGAAATCGCCAGGGGCAGCACGCCGAAGACGAAGGCCAGCGAGGTCATGATGATCGGACGCAGACGGATGCGGACCGCTTCCACCGTGGCCTCGACCAGATCCCGACCCTGTTCGTGCAGGTCCTTGGCGAACTCGACGATCAGGATGGCGTTCTTGGATGCCAGGCCCATGGTCGTCAGCAGGCCCACCTGGAAGTAGATGTCGTTGCTGAGGCCGCGCAGGGTGGTGGCCAGCAGGGCGCCGACGATGCCCAGCGGGATGACCATGATCACCGACAGCGGGATCGACCAGCTCTCGTAGAGGGCCGCCAGCAGCAGGAACACCACCAGGATCGAGATGCCGTACAGGGCCGGGGCCTGGTTGCCGGACTCGCGTTCCTGGGCTGACAGGCCGGTCCATTCGTAGCCGATGCCGGGCGGCAGCTGGGCGGCGATCTTCTCCATGGCGGCCATGGCCTGGCCCGAGCTCTTGCCCGGGGCGGGCGCGCCCTGGATGTTGACCGACGACAGGCCGTTGTAGCGTTCCAGGCGCGGCGAACCGTAGATCCAGTGGCTGGTCGCGAAGGAGGAGAACGGCGCCATCGTGCCGGTGCTGGTGCGGACGTACCAGCTGTCCAGGTCCTCGGGCCGCATCCGGAAGGGCGCGTCGGCCTGGACATAGACCTTCTTGATCCGGCCGCGGTCGATGAAGTCGTTGACGTACGAACCGCCCCACGCGGCGCTGAGCGCGGCGTTGATGTCGGCCGTGGTCAGGCCCATCGCCCCGGCCTTGGCCTGGTCGATGTCGATCTTAAGCTGCGGGGTGTCGTCCTGGCCGTTGGGGCGCACGCCGGCCAGGGCGGGATCCTGGGCGGCCATGCCCAGCACCTGGTTGCGGGCGGCGATCAGGGCGTCGTGGCCGACGCCGCCGATGTCCTGCAGCTGGAAGTCGAAGCCCGACGAGGTGCCCAGTTCCGGCACGGCCGGCGGCACGACGGCGAAGACCATGGCGTCGCGGATCTGCATGAACTTGGCCATGGCGCGGCCGGCGACGGCCTGAGCCTTCCGGTCGGCGGCCTTGCGCTCGTCGAAGTCCCGCAGGCGGATGAAGGCCAGGCCGGCGTTCTGGCCCGCGCCGGCGAAGCTGAAACCGGCGACGGTGAACACCGCCTGCACCGACTCCTTCTCGTCGACCAGGAAGTGGTTGCGCACCTGGTCGAGCACGGCCTGGGTCCGCTCTTCCGGCGCGCCGGGCGGCAGCTGGACCAGGGTGAACATCGTGCCCTGGTCTTCCTCGGGCAGGAAGGCGCTGGGCAGGCGGATGAACAGGAAGCCCATCACCAGGATGATCACGCCATAGGCCAGCATCCAGCGACCGCTTCGGCCCAGCAGGCCGCGGACTCCGCCCTGGTAGCGGCGGCTGACGTCGTTGAAGTTGCGGTTGAACCAGTTGAAGAAGCGGTTGAAGAGGTTGGTCACGAAGCCCAGCGGCCCCTCGTGGTCGGTCCGCAGGACATGGTCCTGGCCGTGGGCGACCGGCTTGAGCAGGGTGGCGCAGAGGGCTGGGGTGAGGATCAGGGCGACCAGCACCGACAGGGCCATGGCCGAAACGATGGTGATCGAGAACTGGCGATAGATCACGCCCTGCGAGCCGCCGAAGAAGGCCATGGGCACGAACACCGCGGCCAGGACCAGCGCGATGCCGATCAGGGCGCCGGTGATCTCGTTCATCGACTTGCGGGTGGCCTCGACGGGACTGAGTCCTTCCTCGCTCATCACCCGCTCGACGTTCTCGACCACGACGATGGCGTCGTCGACCAGCAGGCCGATGGCCAGCACCAGGCCGAACATGGTCAGGGTGTTGATCGAGTAGCCGAAGGCCGCCAGCACGCCGAAGGTGCCCAGCAGGACGACCGGCACGGCGATGGTCGGGATCAGGGTCGCGCGCCAGTTCTGCAGGAACAGGAACATGACGATGAAGACCAGCACGATGGCTTCGATCAGGGTCTTGACGACCTCCTCGATCGACAGCTTCACGAACGGCGTGGAGTCGTAGGGAACCACGTACCGGTAGCTGGCCGGGAAGGTCTTGGACAGTTGCTCGACCCGCGCCTTGACGGCGTCGGCGGTGTTCAGGGCGTTGGCGCCGGGGGCCAGGCGGATGGCCAGGCCGGCGGCGGGCTTGCCGTTGTACTTGGCGCCGAAGCCGTAGCTTTCAGCCCCCAGCTCGACCCGGGCCACGTCGCGCAGGTGGACGATGGCGCCGCCGGGGCTGTTCTTGACGATGATTTCCTGGAACTGCGCCGGGGTGGAGAGACGCGACTGGGCAGTGATCGTGGCGTTCAGGGCGGTGCCCGGCAGGTTGGGCACGCCGCCCAGCTGGCCGGCCGAGACCTGGGCGTTCTGGGCCCGGATGGCGGCGATCACGTCGGCCGGGGTCAGGCTGTAGCTGGCCAGCTTGTTGGGATCCAGCCAGATGCGCATGGCGTACTGGGCGCCGAACAGCTGGACTTCGCCCACGCCGTCGACGCGGCTCAGCGGGTCCTGCAGGTTGCTGGCGATGTAGTCGGCCAGGTCGGTGTTGGTGTCCTTCGGATCCTCGGAATACATGCCGACGATCAGCAGGAAGTTCCGCGCCGACTTGGTCACGGTCAGTCCCTGCTGCTGCACTTCCTGCGGCAGGAGGGCGGTGGCCGTCTGCAGCTTGTTCTGCACCTGCACCTGGGCGATGTCGATGTTGGTGCCGGCCTTGAAGGTCAGGGTGGTGGTGGCCGAACCCGAGCTGTCGCTGGTCGACGACATGTAATCCAGGCCGTCCAGGCCCTTCATTTTCTGTTCGATGACCTGGGTGACGCTGTCCTCGACGGTCTTGGCCGAGGCGCCGGGATAGATGGCGTTGACCGCCACCTGGGGCAGGGCGATGTTGGGATACTGGGCGATCGGCAGGCTGCGGATGGCCAGGGCCCCCGCCAGCATGATGACGATCGCGACGACCCACGCGAAGATCGGCCGGTCGATGAAGAAACGGGAGAGCATGACGGGCCGGCCTTACTGAGCAGCGGGGGCGGAGGCGGTGATGACGGCCGGCTTCACCGGGGCGCCGGGGCGGACCTTCTGCAGGCCTTCGACGATGACCTGGTCGCCGGGCTTGAGGCCCGAGGTCACCAGCCACTTGTCGCCCACCGTCTGGGTGGTGACGATCTGGCGGGGCTCGGCCGCGCCCTTGGCGCCGACCACCATCACCGTGGCGTTGCCCTTGGGATCGCGGCTGACGGCCGCCTGCGGGATCAGCATGCCGTCGCCGGCCACGCCCTTGCCGAGCACGGCGCGGACATACATGCCGGGCAGCAGCACGCCGTTGGGGTTGTCGAAGGTGGCGCGCAGGCCGACCGAGCCGGTGGTCGGGTCGACCGTGACGTCCGAGAACTCCAGGCGGCCGGGGATCGGATAGATCGAGCCGTCTTCCAGCTTCAGGGTCACCTGGGCCGAACCGCTGCGGCCCAGCTGGCCGCTGTTCAGCGCCGCCTGCAGCTTCAGCATCTCGGCCGAGGACTGGGTCAGGTCGACATAGATCTTGGACAGGTCCTGCACCGTGGCCAGGGCGGTGGCCTGGCTGGCGGTGACCAGGGCGCCGGGCGTGACCGAGCTCTTGCCGATGCGGCCCGAGATGGGCGAGACGACCTTGGTCCAGCCCAGGTTGATCCGGGCGCTCTCCACGGCGGCCTTCTGGGCGGCGACGTTGGCGACGGCCTGCAGGCTGGCGGCCTGGGCGTCGTCGTTGTCCTGCTTGGAAACGGCGTTGATGGCGACCAGCTCCTTGTAGCGGTCGGCCTTCAGCTTGGCGGCGGTGGCGGTCGCCTGGGCCTGGGCCAGTCCGGCGGCGGCGCTGTTGTAGGCCGCCTGGAAGGTGGCCGGATCGATCTGGTAGAGCGGCTGGCCGGCGCGGACATAGCCGCCTTCCTGGAACAGGCGGGCCTTGACGATGCCGCCGACCTGCGGACGCACCTCCGAGACCAGATAGGCCGAGGTGCGGCCGGTCAGCTCGCTGGTCAGGGTGACCGGCTCGGTCTTGGCCACCACCACGCCGACGGGCGTCGGACCGCCGGGGCCCATGCCGCCGGCGCCGGGGCCGCCCTTGCCTTGGCCGCAGGCCGCCAGGGTTAGAGCGATGGCCGCCAGGGAGGCCGCCGACAGGGCGGCGCGAGAACGGTCGAAGGACATACGAAAACCCCAGTAGCGACAGGGCGCCGCAGGCCTTCGGCCTTGACGACGCCCCCTTGGTGACCAACATGAGAATGAACGTTCATTCTCAACGGGGCTGGACATAGGTCCGAGGTTGTCGCAAGTCAACCTCGGGGGTTCCGTCCAGCTTGACGTGACGGAAATTTAATTGGGAAGCGAAGCTTTCGATGATCGACGAGGCCAACACCACGCCGCGGCCGACGCCTGAGGCGCGGCGCCAGCAGATCCTGGACGCCGCGTGCGACTGCGTGCGGCAGGCCGGGTTCCACGGCGCCAGCATGGCCGAAATCGCCAAGACCGCGGGCCTGAGCGTGGGCCAGATCTATCGCTACTTCGAGAACAAGGAGGCGATCATCGCCGCGATCGTCGCCCAGGACCTGGCCGAGATGCGCGAGAAGTTCGCCGAGATGGAAAGCCGGCCGGGCAGCCTGATCGACGCCCTGTCCGAGCACCTGCCCGAGGCCGTCGACAAGTGCTTCGACCTGGGCCGGGCGTCCCTGACCCTGGAGGTCCTGGCCGAGGCCAGCCGCAATCCCAAAGTCGCGGCGATCCTGCGGGCCGCCGACGAACAGGAGCGGGCCTACGCTCAGGCCATGCTGAACCACGGCCGCAGGCCCGAATGGACCGACGCCGAATTCCAGGCTCGATGCGAGGCCGTGGGCTTGTTGTTCGACGGCATGATCATCCGGGCGGTCAACCACCCCGACACCGACCGCGAGCCGCTGATCCGCGTCCTGCGCGAGACGGTTCGGCAACTTTTGACCTAGGGCCGCGAGACTGCGCAAGAACCGTCTCCACTAAGGGGCGTCGACGTAGCGGTGGACAAGATCGCTACACCTTCCGTAACGTCAAGTTGTGACGAGAAAAAAGCGGTCCCATGTCGGGACAGCGCGCCGTCGTGCGTCCTTCGTGGGATCGCGCGCCTCGGATTTGACCGGGAACGGCGCGCGGGCCCTCGGGCCGCCAACAAAAAGGGAAGACGCCATGACCTATTCGACAGTCCGTCCGCACGCGCGCCGGGTTCTCTGGCTGACCGCGGGCGCCGCCGCCCTGGCCCTGGCGGCCTGTTCGCCGCCGGCCGACAAGAAGGCCGAGGCGCCTGCCGCCCCATCGGCGTCGTCGGCCGCAGCGCCTGCGGCGGACAAGTTCGTCATGCCCAAGGTCCCGGCCGGCGACTACACGCTGGATCCGGCCCACGCCAACCTGGAGTTCAAGGTCAACCACCTGGGCTTCTCGCACTACACCGCGCGGTTCAGCGACTTCGACGCCAAGCTGAAGTTCGACCCGGCCAACCCCTCGGCCTCCAGCGTCGAGGCGACGATCGATCCCAAGTCTCTGACCCTGCCCACCCCGCCGGCCGGCTTCAAGGACGAGCTGACCGGCAAGGCCTGGCTGGACACCGGCCAATATCCGACGATCACCTTCCGCTCGACCAAGGTCGAGGTCACCGGCGCCAACACCGCCAAGGTCACCGGCGACTTCACCCTGCACGGCGTGACCAAGCCGGTGGTGCTGGACGCCACCTTCAACGGCGGCTACGCCGGCCACCCGATGGACCCGCACGCCCGCATCGGCTTCTCGGCCCATGGCACGTTCAACCGCTCGGAGTTCGGCATGGGCTTCGGCGTCCCGGCCCCGGGCACGACCATGGGCGTCGGCGACGCGGTCGAGGTGACGATCGAAGCCGAGTTCAGCGGCCCGCCGCTGCCCAAGACCGAGGCGGCGGCTCCGGCGCAATAGCGCGACGAGTCCGGATCGGGGACATCCGGATCGGGGACAGGCGCACGCGCCTGTCCCCAGCCCGTCCCAGGGCGCGTGACTCTATGCCAGCGCCCGGTACTTGAACCCCCGGAACCGCGCCGAGCCTTTCCCCGCCGCGTAGAGGCCCGGCTTCAGCATCAGGAAGCCGCCGCGCACATTGTGGTGGTAGCCCGAGACCTCCATGCCGCGGTCGAACCGCTTCCAGGTCGCCCCGCCGTCACCGCTGGTGTGGAAGCTGACGATGTGACGGTTGTTCCTCAGCCGCATCAGCATCTTCGGCCCGTGCGGATTGGCCGGCCGGCCGCGCTCGATGCCGTACTGGTGGGTGACGAAGGCCTTCGCATCGAACCCCAGGCCGCAATAGAGCTGGCGGTCGTAGAACAGGATCAGGCCGGCGCGGGTCTCCGGATCGACCTCGATCTCGCACTCGATCTCATAGGCCTGGTCGCCGTTGACGAAGATCAGGGGCGCGCCGCTCGACGGGGCCTCGCCCGCGCCCTTCAGGGTCAGGACGCCGCCCTCGCGCCGGATCCGGTCTCGCTCGCCGGGCCTGGGGTCGAAGAAGCTCCATTGCACGCCGTACCTGTCGGCCGAGAAGTCGTCCGACAGGGCCATGCCGTGGGGGACTGGGGCCCCGCCCCTCGGCTTGGAGAGGGGGCGAGACAAGTCGCCGCCGCCGACCTCGAACCAGCCGTCCCTGGTCCATCTCACGGGAGCCAGCAGGGTCTGGCGGCCCAGGGTGTAGAAGCTGTTCTCGTAGCCGTGATAGACGGTCCACCAGTCGCCCGACGGGCCTTCCACCAGGGTGGCGTGGCCGCGTGACCACCATGTCTCGCTGTTGTTCGTCGTGCGCACCACCGGGTTCCTGGGATCGTCCTCCCAGGGGCCGGCCAGCGATCTGCTGCGCGCGACGATGACCATGTGGCCGGTCGGCGGGCCGGCCGTGCCGCCCACGGCGGTGACCAGGTAATAGTAGTCGCCGCGCCTCATCACCTTGGGCCCCTCGGGCGAGAAGCCCTCGACGTCCCAGTCGTCCGGATAGCGCCAGGGATCGTAGACGTGCTCGGGCTGGCCCACCGTCGACAGGCCGTCGGGCGCCAGCTGGATGCGGTCGCCGCCCGACAGGAACAGCCAGCGCACGCCGTTCTCGTCGACCACGTGGCCGGGGTCGATATAGCGGGGCAGCTTCAGGTCGACCGGCTCGCTCCACGGCCCCTCGATCCGGTCGGCCCAGATCACGTAGCTGGTGTTGTTGCCGGGCTGCTTGGCCGGCAGGTAGATGTAGTAGCGGCCCTTGTGCTTGCAGAGCTCGGGGGCCCAGATCGAGCCGACATTGGTCTTCAGGGCGGGACCGACCGGCGTCCAGTTCACCAGGTCCTTCGACCGCCAGATCAGCAGGCCCGGATAGGCGTCGAACGACGAGTGGGTCATGTAGTAGTCGTCGCCGTCCTTGAGGATCGATGGGTCGGGATGGTCGCCGGCCAGGATGGGGTTGAGGAAGGTCCCGTCGCCCAGGTCGGCCTTGCGCTGGCCTTCGATCCCCTTGGCCCAGGTCGGGCCGGCGCCGGGTGTCGGGGCGGCGGGCAGGGCTCCCATCTGGGCGGCGGCCTCGCTGGCGGCGGGCAAGGCGGCCAGACCGGCGCCGGTCAGCAGCGAGCCCAGGGCGCGGCGGCGATCGATATCGACCATGGAAGTTCCTCCCGACGATTACGCTTACGTCTCTTGGCGCTCACTTAGCGGTAAGCGTGCGGGAGTGTCCACCGGTGTCATTCCTTGTCGCAGTTGATTTCTATCATGTTTTTTCGACATTCCGGCGCGGCCCTTAACAACGTCGCCGGATGGGCGAACCGCACAAAAAACATTGTCCGAGAACAACGGCGCCCGGGAGAGGATCTCCCGGGCGCCGAGCCGGTTCAGGGATAGTAGGGATCCGGCGGATCGTGGCAGTCGATTGGCGTTTCATCGAAGTAAGGGGTGCTGATTCCCCACCACATGTGCGGCTGTCCGTTGCAATACAGGGTCTGCTCGCCGACCTGGGTGGTGTGGGCGGCGTCGTCGAAATAGACGCGGTCCCAGCCGTTTTTCGGGTAGGCGATCGCCACCAGGGGCGCGGTGATCGCCGCCAGCACGCCGACGCCGGCCATGGCCCATCTCAGTCTTCTGGTCTTCAACACTGCGAGTTCTCTCGAATGCCCGTGAGCGGCCCTCACGTGGTTCCATCCTGAGCGCGTCGGTGCGATTTGATCAATTTAAAATAGCGTATTCGTCAGAATAATCCTGGATTGCACATCGAAGCAGAGAAACACCCGAGAGAAGGTCTCTCGGGTGTCCTTGTTCTAGATGCTCCCCCTGTGGGGGAGCTGTCGCGGAGCGACTGAGGGAGCTATGCGGCCTCCGCCGTGCTTCCCCCCTCCGGCCCTTCGGGCCACCTCTCCCAGAGGGGGAGGATCAGCCTCAGCCCTCCATCGCCTCCAGTTCCTTGCCACGGGTTTCGTGGACCAGCTTCTGGACCAGGAAGTACGAGACCAGGGCGCTGACGGCGTAGAAGCCGTAGGTCATGGGCAGGCTGATCGCGGCCAGGGCCGGGAAGCTGACCGAGATGGCGAAGTTGGCGATCCACTGGGCGAAACCGGCGACGGCCAGGGCCGAGCCGCGCATCTGGTTGGGGAACATCTCGCCCAGCATGACCCACATGACCGGGCCCCAGCTGAGGTTGAAGAACACCACATAGGCGTTGGCGGCGAACAGGGCGATCGGGCCCGTGCCGGCGGCCAGGTGCAGCGAGCCGTCCACCGTGGTGGCGGTCGAGAAGCACCAGGTCAGGATCCCGAGCGTCACGGCCATGCCGGCCGAGCCGATCAGCAGCAGCGGCTTGCGGCCGATCTTGTCGATCACCGCGATGGTGGCCAGGCAGGCCAGGATCGACAGGGCGCCCGACAGGATGTTGATCTTCAGGCTGTCGTCCTCGGTGAAGCCCACCGACTGCCACAGCACCGAGCCGTAGTAGAAGACGATGTTGATGCCGACCAGCTGCTGGAACACGGCCAGGATCAGGCCGGCCCAGACGATCAGGCGGACCTTCTTGGTGGTCGGGTCCAGCAGGTCGGCCAGCTTGGGCTTGTGATGGTCGGTGGCCAGCGAGGCGCGGATCTCGGCGACCTTGCCGGCGCCCTGGCCGGCGCCGAACAGGCGCGAGAGGATCTTCTCGGCCTCGGCTTCCTTGCCCTTGGCGACCAGGTAGCGCGGGCTTTCCGGGATCGACAGCAGGCTGAAGAAGAAGATCGCGGCGGGGATGGTCTGCATCCAGAACATCCAGCGCCAAGCGGGCAGGCCCAGCCAGAACGGGGCGGTCGAGCTGCCGGCGGTGTGGGCCAGGATGTAGTTGGCCACGAAGGCGCCGGTCAGGCCGGTGATGATCATGATCTGCTGCACGGACGACAGCCGGCCGCGGATGTTGGCCGGCGTGACTTCCGAGATATAGACCGGGCACAGCACGCTGGCCGCGCCGACGCCCAGGCCGCCAATCAGGCGGAAGGCGATGAACACCAGCGAGGTGTGCGAGGCGCCGGTGCCCAGGGCGCTGACCAGGAACAGCAGGGCGGCGACGATCATCACCGTGCGGCGGCCCCAGACGTCGGCCAGCCGGCCGGCGGCGAAGGCGCCGGCGGCGCAGCCCAGCAGGATGGCGCCGACGTTCAGGCCGGTGCCCAGCTTGCTGAGGCTGAAGGCCTTCTCCAGGCCTTCCTGCGTGCCGTTGATGACGCCGCTGTCGTAGCCGAACATGAAGCCGCCGATGGTGGCGACGGCCACGATGGCGGCGATGAAGGCCATGTTCACCTTGGCGCCGTCGGCGCTCATGCCGGGGCTGGGCCCGGCGCTCGAAACTGATGCCACTTTGGTCTTCCCCGATTGGCCCGCAGGCCGCGTTTGATCCCTAACGAGTCCCGTTGTGGGCTCTTGGTTGGCCCGACCTTAATGTTAGCGGTATCAGGTCGCAAGCACCCTCAAGATGTCCAGGCTTAAGGCGCATTGGCAACGTTGTCATCTGTCCTCCGCGGGTCCTGCGCACGAACATTGCCGAAAAGACATTTGCCCCGCGCGGTCCGATGGCGTCTTAGCCTTGGCGTCGGGGGCGAGCGTCCGCCGACGGTTCTTGGGGGAAGTGCGTTGCGTCTGAAAGTCCTGTTGCTCGCCGCCGTGGCGGGTCTGTCGCCGAGCCTGGCCTTGGCCCAGGCCGCCCCGCCGACCGCCAAGCCCGCGCCCGCCGGCAAGCCGGCCGAGTCCCCGACCGCCGTCGAGGGCGTGACGGTGACCAGCGACTCCACCGCCCTGCGCACCTCGATCGACCGCCGCAGCTACAGCGTCGCCAACGACCTGACGGCCAAGACCGGCTCGATCGCCGACGCCCTGCGCAACATCCCCTCGGTCGAGGTCGACGTGCAGGGCAATGTGAGCCTGCGCGGCGACCCGAACGTCACGATCATGATCGACGGCAAGCCCTCCAGCATGTTCAACGGCGACGGCAAGGCCGACGCCTTGCAGCAGATGCCGGCCGACCAGATCGACCGGGTCGAGGTGATGACCAACCCCTCGGCCGCCTACCGTCCCGACGGCACGGCCGGGATCATCAACCTGATCACCAAGAAGACCCGCAAGCCGGGCGCGACCGGCTCGTTCAAGCTGAACGTCGGGCCCGACGGCCGCTACAACACTGGCGTCACCGGCAACCTCAACAAGGGCAAGCTGACCCTCTCGGGCGACGCCGGCTTCCGCTACGACCGGCAGAAGTTCTGGTCGACCGACGAGCGCGACACCGCCACCGCGACCGACCCCGGCGTGCACACCGTGCAGGACGGCGCGTTCAAGAACGCCGGCAGCGCGGTCAACCTGCGCGGCGGCGTCGACTACAACCTCACCCCGAAGGACCGGCTCAGCGGCGAGGTGCGGTTCCGAGGCATGGACTACAGCACCGGCGGCGAGGAGACCTTCACGATCCTGGGCGCGCCGCCCAGCGCCTCGACCGTGGCCTATGCCCGCGACTCCAGCGCCAAGATGGACCGCAGGAACGGCGCGGTCAGCGGCGACTGGCGCCACCAGTTCAAGGGCGCCGAGCATGAGCTGGACGCCCATCTGGAATACGAGGTCACGGACTTCCAGCGCGACAGCCAGGCCTTCATCGACAACACCCCGTCGCCGGATGTCTACGAGACCTTCGGGTTCGGCGCCGACCAGAACCGGGTCAACTTCAAGCTCGACTACACCCGCCCGATGGCTGGCGAGGCCAAGCTGAAGACCGGGCTCGACCTGGAGGGCGTCGACAACGACTATGACAACCACGGAACCTTCGGCCCGTCGCTGGCCGGCCAGATCGTGGATCCCAGCCGCACCAACCGCTTCCTGTACGACCAGGACGTCTATGCCGGCTATGTCACCTATGAGCGGCCTTTCGGCGACTTCACGGCCCTGGCCGGCCTGCGGGCCGAGCAGGTCGAGATCCGTACCAACCAGGTGACCTCGGGCCAGAAGGACGACAACAGCTACTTCCGGCTCTATCCGTCGCTGCACCTGGGCTACACCGTGAGCCAGACCCAGACCCTGATCGCCAACTACAGCCGGCGGGTCCAGCGCCCGCAGGTCCAGGACCTGAACCCCTACCGGATCTACCAGGACCCCAACAACTACCGGGCCGGCAATCCCGACCTGAAGCCGCAGGTCACCGACTCCTACGAGCTGGGCTGGCAGTACCGCAAGGGCCCGGCGTCGTACCTGGCCACGGCCTATTACCGCGAGAGCCGCGACGGCGTCACCGACGTGGTCAGCGACCTGGGCGGCGGCGTGTTCCTGAACACCCGCGAGAACCTGGCCAAGAGCCGCAACGGCGGGCTGGAGCTGGTGGCCAACGGCAAGCTGACGCCCAAGCTCAGCTACAACATCAGCGGCAACGCCTTCTGGAACGAGATCGACGCCAGCGACCTGGGCTTCACCGGCAAGCGGTCGGGCACGACGCTGTCGGGCCGCGCCAGCCTCAGCTGGCAGGCCACGCCCAAGGACTTCTTCCAGCTGAACGGCTTCACCTCGGGCAAGCGCCTGACGCCGCAGGGCCACCGCGAACCGATCTCGCTGCTGAACCTGGGCTATCGCCGCAAGGTCAGCGACCGGCTGAACGTCGTGGTCACGGCCAACGACGTGCTGAACGCGTTCAAGGACGTCACGGTCATCGACACGCCGTGGCTGCAGGAACGCGCCGAGCGGCGGGCCAACGTCCGGGCGGTGTTCTTCGGCTTTACCTACAGCTTCGGTGGCGGCAAGGCCCGGCCCGAACAGTTCGACTTCGGTAGCGGGGCGGTCGGCGGGTAGGGGGCAGTCACTTGCCCCCTACGGATCGCTTCGCGATCGTCTTCCCCCAGAGGGGGAAGAGCGCCTGACGCGAAGGCTCCGCCCCCTATGGGGGCGGACAGACCGCGTAGCGGTCAGGTGGGGGCAAATGATCGCCGCGAGGCCCTCAGTGGTTATGCCGCGGCAGCTTGGCCGCCAGGTCCTGGTACTTGACCGCGAACTCCAGCACCCCGCCGGTCTCCAGCTGGCCCGTGTGGGCGCGGTAGATCTCCTGCCACGGGGTCATGGTCGCCGGCACGGCCGGAATGCCTTCGGCCTTGCGGGTGGCGATCTCGACCTCGGACACCAGGGCGTCGCAGCGGCCGGTGTTCAGGTCGATGCGGATGGTGTCGCCGGTGCGCAGCCACGACAGGCCGCCGCCGACCGCGCTCTCGGGCGAGGCGTTGAGGATCGAGGGGCTGTCGGCGGTGCCCGACTGGCGGCCGTCGCCCAGGGTGGGCAGGCTCATGATCCCGCGCTTCAGCAGGGCGTCCGGCGGCTGCATGTTGACCACCTCGGCCGAGCCCGGCCAGCCGATCGGGCCCGCGCCGCGGATCACCAGGATGCAGTGCTCGTCGATCTCCAGCGCCGGGTCGTTGATCCGGGCGTGGTAGTCGTCCGAGCCGTCGAACACCACGGCCCGGGCCTCGAAGATGTCTTCCTGGCCCGGCTTGCTCAGATAGCGGGCCCGGAAGTCGGCGCCGATCACGCTGGACTTCATGATCGCGAAGTCGAACAGGTTGCCCTTCAGCACCAGGAAGCCGGCCTTTTCGGCCAGGGGCTGGGCGTAGGGGAAGATCACCTCGCGGTCCTTGGTCTCGCGACCTTCCAGGTTCTGCGCCATGGTCTTGCCGGTGACGGTCAGGACGTCGCCGTGCAGGCGGCCCTGCTGCAGCAGTTCCCACAGCACCGCGGGCGCGCCGCCGGCCCGGTGGAAGCGCTCGCCCAGATACTTGCCGGCCGGCTGCATGTTGACGATCAGCGGGATGTCATAGGCCGCCCGCCAGTCGTCGGCGGTGATCTCCAGCCCCGCGTGACGCGCCATGGCGGCGATGTGCGGCTGGGCGTTGGTCGAGCCGCCGGCCGCCGCCACCAGGGCGATGGCGTTCTCGAACGCCTTCTTGGTCAGGATGTCCTTGGGCTTGATGTCCTCATAGGCCAGGTCGACGATCCGCTGGCCGGTGCGATAGGCCATCTGGCCGCGCTCGCGATAGGGGGCGGGGATCGCCGCGCAGCCGGTCAGCGACAGGCCCAGGGCCTCGGCCACGGCGTTCATGGTCGAGGCCGTGCCCATGGTGTTGCAGTGGCCGGCCGAGGGGGCGCTGTCGGCGGCGCGCTGGATGAACTCGGCCTCGTCGATCTCGCCGGCGGCCAGCTTGCGGCGCGAGCGCCAGATCACCGTGCCCGAACCGACCAGCTCGCCGTCGTGCCAGCCGTCCAGCATCGGCCCGCCCGACAGCACGATGGCCGGGATGTTGACGGTGGTGGCGGCCATGATGCCGGCCGGGGTGGTCTTGTCGCAGCCGGTGGTCAGGACCACGGCGTCGATCGGATAGCCGTGCAGGGTCTCGACCAGGCCCAGATACGACAGGTTCCGGTCCAGGGCCGCGGTCGGGCGGCGGCAGTTCTCGAAGATCGGGTGGACCGGGAACTCCATCGGGATGCCGCCGGCGTCGCGGATGCCGTCGCGCACCCGGGTCACCAGGTCCAGGTGGATGCGGTTGCACGGCGAGATGTCGCTGCCGGTCTGGGCGATGCCGATGATCGGCTTGCCGCTGCGCAGCTCCTCCGGGGTGATCCCGTAGTTCATGAACCGCTCCAGATAGAGGGCGGTCATGTCGATGTGGTCGGGATTGTCGAACCAGTCGCGCGAGCGGAACCGGCGGGGCGTTCTATCAGGGGCGGTCAAGGCGCACCTCGCATTGCGGTTGGCCGGCGACGGCGACCGGCAGGGCGAACAGGCCGCCGCACAGCGGATAGGCGTCCAGCTGCTCGTCGCTCAGGCCCTTGCGGGCGGTGGTGAAGTAGAGGGTCTTCAGGTCGGGCCCGCCGAAGCAGGGCTTGGTGACATTGATGGCGTCCAGGGTCACGCGGTCGACGATCTCGCCCTCGGGCGACAGGCGCAGGGCGCCGTGGCCGCCCCACAGGGCCGTCCAGACATAGCCCTCGGCGTCGACCACCGAGCCGTCGGGCCAGGCGTTCTCCATGTCCAGGCGGAAGAACTGGCGCTTGTTCGACAGGCCGCCGTCGGCGTCCAGGTCATAGGCCCAGATGATCTTTTCCAGGGTGTCGGTGTGGTAGAAGGTCTTGCCGTCGGGCGAGGCGCACGGGCCGTTGGTGATGCAGATCCCGTCGTCCTGCTTCAGCGGCCGGCCGGCCTCGTCCAGGCGGTAGAGCGCGCCCGTCAGGGTGGTCTCGGCGTCATGCATGGTGCCGAACCACAGCCGGCCCGCGCCGTCGACGGTGGCGTCGTTGGGGCGGTTGTCCAAGGCCGCGTCCTCGATCTCGCTGAGGAAGACGAAGCCGCTGTCGGGATGGAAGTGGTGCAGACCGCTCTTGAGGCCGGCCACGAAGCCGCCGCCGGCCCGCGGGGCCAGGAACGTCACCTGGTCGGGCGCGTCGAAGCTGGCCGTGGCCCCGCTGGCCGGATGGAAGCGGTGGACCTTGTGGCTCTTGATGTCGACGAACCACACGGCCTGTTCCTCGGCGGACCAGATCGGCCCCTCGCCGAGGGTGGCTTTCAGGTCCCAGACGCAGGTGGGGGTAGGCATGGGCGACGTTCCTCTCAGTTCAGCGCGGTATACCCCCTCAGTCGCTTCGCGACAGCTCCCCCAGAAGGGGAGCATCTGCACAACGTAGTTCCTCCCCCTCTGGGGGAGGTGGCCCGAAGGGCCGGAGGGGGCTCTACGCGCCGATCAACGCCAGCCGGCGTCGATCCAGTATTCGTGACCGGTGCACAGGCTGGCGTCGTCCGAGGCCAGGAACATCACCAGGGAGGCGACGTGGTCGGGGACCAGGCGGCCCTTCAGGGCCTGGGCCTTGACGATCTCGGCCTCGCCCTCGGGCGTGTACCACTTCTCCTGGCGCTTGGTCTTGATGTTGCCCGGCACCACGCAGGTGACGCGGATGTCGTCGGGACCCAGCTCGCGGGCCAGGGCGCGGGTCATGCCCTCGATGCCGGCCTTGGCGGTCTCGTAGAGGACCAGGTCCTCCAGGCCCAGGTGCCAGCTGATCGAGCCGAAGTTGATCACCGCCCCGCCGCCGCGCGCCTTCATGCCCGGGGCCACGGCCTGGGTGCAGAACAGCATGTGGCGCAGGTTGACGTTCATGCGCTCGTCCCAATAGGCGGGCGTCACCTCGGCCAGCTTGTGGCGGTCGTCGTTGCCGGCGTTGTTGACCAGCACGTCGATCGGGCCGATCTCGGCGAAGGCCTTGGCCACGGCGTCCAGGTCGGTCAGGTCGCAGCGCAGGTAGACCGGCGCGATCGGCGAGCCGGCCAGCTGGGCGGCCAGGGCCTTGGAGTCCTCGTCGGCGACGTCGAGGAAGATCACCTCGGAACCCTGGCGCGCGAAGCCGGCGACGATGCCGGCGCCGATGCCCGAGCCGCCGCCGGTGATGACGACGCGTTTGCCCTTGAGGCTGGGATAGATGGCGGAGGACATACGCGTCACGACCAGGAAGAGACGATTTTCAGGGAGATCACAGCAGGCCGCGGCCGGCCAGATTGCGGATCAGGGCGGAGAGGCCGAACGTCCACGGAGCGGCGAGATCACACGTGGTCACCTCGTTCTCCAGCACGCCCAGCTTGGGGGTGGCGACGCGGACACGGTCGCCGACCTTGTGGGTGAAGCCCTGGCCGGCCGCGTCGCGGTCCTGGATCGGGGCGAACATCGTGCCCAGGAACAGGGCGAAGCCGTCCGGGTACTGGTGCTGCTTGCCAAAGGCCTGGGCGGCCAGCACCGCCGGGTCGCGGCTGATCAGGCTCATGTTGCTGTGGCCGTCCAGCACGAAGTTGTCGCGGCCGGTGATCTTCAGCGTCACCTCGGCCGAGCGGACGTCGTCCAGGCTGAAGCCGTCGTCGAACAGCCGGAAGAACGGGCCGATGGCGCACGAGGCGTTGTTGTCCTTGGCCTTGCTGAGCAGCAGGGCCGAGCGGCCTTCGAAGTCGCGCAGGTTGACGTCGTTGCCCAGCGATGCGCCGCGGATCCGGCCCGAACCGTCGCACAGCAGCACGACCTCCGGCTCGGGATTGTTCCAGTGGCTGTCGCTGCGCACGCCGACATGGTCGCCCCAGCCCATCGACGACAGGGTCGGGCCCTTGGTGAAGATCTCGGCGTCGGGGCCGATGGCGACTTCCAGATATTGCGACCACAGGCCGCTCTTGATCAGGGACTGCTTCAGGCGCTCGGCGCCTTCCGAGCCCGGATCGACGCTGCGCAGGTCGCCGCCCATGCTGGCCGACAGCTGCTCGCGGATCTGCAGGGCGGCGGCGGCGTCGCCGCGGGCCCGCTCTTCGATCACCCGCTCCAGGGTCGAGACCGCGAAGGTCACGCCGGCGGCCTTCAGCACCTGCAGGTCGACCGGGGCCAGCAGCTTGGCGGCCGCGCCTTCCGGGTTCTCCCAGACGGCGCGCACGTCCAGGGCCTCCAGCGGACCCAGGTCCTCGCCGGCGGGAATCGCCGCACCGGGCGCGAAGGCGTTCATCAGGTCCGACGTGGTCGGGGCGATCTTGCTGACGTCCTCGATGCGGCCGTTGCGGATCAGGACCGGGGTCGGGCCCTGGCCGAAATCGATGCGGCCCAGCAGGGTCGCGGCGCGCCAGTCGTCGGGAAGGAAATCACTGAGGGCCACCGGTCGTCTCTCCCTGGCGGGCGCGCTGGACCGGTCTTGACTCGCCGCCCACGCCCCCCTTGCTCACAGATCTTGTTGTTAGCGCTAACACAACGCCCAACGCAAGCCCCGCCGCGCCGGGCGGATCGCGCCGACCGGCCAGCCTCCCCTGGCGGACGAGCGCGCTTGAAACCATCTTAACGGCGCAAGCTCAAGCAGGACAACGCCATGACCGAGCGGCCGATCAAGATCCCGGGGCCCGACCACCCCATCACCGTCACGCCAAATTCCCGGCGCGTGACCGTCACCCTGGGCGGCAAGGTGATCGCCGACACCCGCGACGCCATGACGCTGCGCGAGGCCTCCTATCCGCCGGTGCAATACATTCCGCGCCAGGACGTCGACATGGCCCTGCTGGCCCGCACCGACCACGCCACCTATTGCCCCTACAAGGGCGAGGCGTCCTATTTCAGCATCCCGCTGGGCGGCGAGCGGTCGGTCAACGCGATCTGGACCTACGAGTCGGCCTATCCGGCGGTGGCGGCGATCCAGGATCACCTGGCGTTCTATCCCGACCGGGTGGACGCGATCGTCGAGGAGGGCTGACCGGACCGTTCGAGGAAGACGGCCTGATTGGTGGTGGTGAAGTTCCGACGCCTACCGCCCCGCGCCTCAATCAACTTGCCGAGCCGGAGATCGGGAGAAAGAAGGGTGGTTAGGACGCAGGCGTTGCTCGCATCGGGTGACGCGGATTGCGCCGGATGAAAGCGTCAACGTCTCTCAACCGTTCCGGGAAGCGCTCGGCGAGGGGGAAGCTACGATAGCTCCAGAAACGGAATCCAGCAATCCAGAGGCGGCGCACCTTCGCCCACTGCGCCCGATCGGCCTTCAGAGGCGTCCTGAAGCTCCTTCCCATCAAGGCCAAAGGGGCCCGACACTCAGGGCATCGGTGCTGTATGTCGGTATCTCGCTTCCACGACTTCCGGCAATCAAAACAGGCATGGGCGATTAGATATCTGGGCCCGCGATGGAATGAAGGCGCGTGCGGTTTCGACACCTTTCGGTTTCCGATAGATCGACGCAGTTCCATGCGCTCGGATTTGCTCGGCGGCTCGTTCATCCGGCGATCTTTAACCCGTCGACAGAGCTCCGCAACGGGGCGAAGCGGTCCTAAGTCACGACTTCACCCCTCCGGCGCAGGCCCCGTCGAGTCCCGCACGATCAGGGTGTGCGGGTGCATCAGCTGGCGGGGCTCGCCGGTCTTGCCGCGCTGGCGGCGGATCTCTTCCAGCACCAGGTCGACCGCGGCGCGGGCCATGGCGGCGATCGGCTGGTGGACGGTGGTCAGGGCCGGCCAGATGTTGGCGGCGATCGAGGTGTCGTCGAAGCCGACGATCGACACGTCCTCGGGCACGTCCAGGCCCATGCGGTGGGCGACGCCCGCCGTGGCGGCGGCCATGTCGTCGTTGCCGGCGAAGATGGCGGTGGGCCGGTCGTCCTCGCCCAGCAGCCGTTCGGCGGCCTCCAGGCCCGAGCGATAGGTGAAGTAGCCCTGCTCGATCCGCACGTCCGTGTCCGGGATCCCGGCGACCTTCAGGGCGGCGAGGAAGCCGTCCAGGCGCTGCTGGCTGACGGTCTGGTTGGGGTGGCCCTTGATGATCCCGAAGCGCTTGTGGCCCAGGCCCAGCAGGTGCTCGGCCAGCTCGAAGGCGGCGGCCTCGTTGTCGATGCGGATGGTGGCCATGTCGGCGCTGGCCTTGCCGGGGGCGACGGCGACGGCGGCGGCGCCGGCCGCCTTGACCTCGGCCAGCACCTGGGCGCTCTCGCACAGCGGGGCCGGCAGAATCAGGCCGTCGACACCGGTCTTCAGCAGGCGGGTCAGGGTGGCGCCGGCCAGTTCGGGCTCGGCGCACTTCTCGATCACCACCTGGGCGCCGGTGCGGCTGCTTTCGTCCAGGGCGCCGACCAGGAACTCGGACAGATAGCCGGTGGAGGGGTTGTCGTAGAGCAGGCCGATGCGGAACGGGGCCGAGCCGGCCAGGCTGCGGGCGGCGGGGTTGGGGGCGTAGTTCAGCTCGGTGATCGCCGCCTCGACCAGGGCCCGGGTCTCTTCCTTGACCGTCGTCTCGCGATTGATCACCCGCGACACCGTCATCGGCGACACCCCGGCCAGGGCCGCCACGTCGCGGATGGTCGCGCTCTGGGTCGTGCGGCGGCGCTGGCGCTCGTTGCGGTCGTTCATCGATGGTCCGTCCCTTGATCGCGCGGACACTAGACCGTTTCGAGGCCGAGTTGAAAGACTGCCATCAACTCTGCGAGAGAACGAAACTTCCGATAGCCAGGTCGATTGACGGTCTGCTGCGAAGCTGTCGAACTCGACGCACAACCTAATTTTGGATCGACCATGATCGGCGTGTTTTTGACTGTTGCCGTGCTGTCGAACGCGTCCGCATCCTGCCCGTTGGAGCGGGCCCGCTATGTTCTGCGCGACGCGCCCGGCTTCACGGCCGAGTTCAGGCCTGTGGCGATTTCCAGCGACTGGTCAGCGGGGGTGGCGCTGATCGTTCGGTCGAAGGCCAGCGGTCGCACCTACGATTTCCTGCCCTATCTGGGCAACGGCGTGGGCACGCTGGGACACCTGGCCTCGACCTATGACGTCGCCCGGCCGGACTGGGCGCCGCCCGGGCCGGACGATGACAAGGCGCGGCCGCTTGGCGATCTGGACTTCATGGTCCTGGACGCGACCTATGGCGTCGCGCCGGAGCCCGCGTTGAGACGCGGGGCTCCGGCCCCGGCCCACCTGCTGATCCCAGGACTGGAGGAGGCCTTCTGGTATCGCACGCCGCCCGACGCGCGCGAGAGCGCGCCGACCGCGTTCTTCGACTTGGTGGACTGCTAAGCATGACCCCCTTCGGAGCCATCATCCTGACCGGCGGCGCCTCGCGCCGCATGGGCGCGGACAAGGCGGCGCTGGACTGGGACGGCCAGCGGGCGGTGGACCGGGTGGCGGCCCTGGCCCGCGCGGCCGGCGCCGCGCGCGTGCTGACCGCCGGGCGCGACCTGGGCCTGGAGCATGTCGACGACCCGTCGCCCGGCGCGGGGCCGGTCGGCGGCGTGCTGGCCGGGGCGCGGGCCCTCGCGGCGCACGGCCTCTCCCGGGCCCTGGTCCTGGCGGTCGACGCCCCGACCGTGACGGCCGAGGATCTTCAGCCGTTGCTGGCGGCGGCCGAGCCCGGGGCGGTCTATGACGGCCTGCCCGTGCCGATGGCGCTGACCCTGGCCGCCCTGCCGGCCGAGGCGCAAGCCGGCTGGCCGCTGCGGCGGCTGGTCGAGCGGGCGGAGCTGGCGGTCTTGCCGTGCGACGAGACCGTGCGGGCCCGGCTGCGCGGGGCCAACACCCCGGAGGAAGTTCTGGCGCTTTCCCTCCCCCTCGTGGGGAGGGCGGCCCTGGCGAAGCCAGGGTCGGGTGGGGCCTGCTGACTCCCGGCTCCGTCCGACACCCTGCACCAGTCCCCCACCCGACCCGCTAGGCGGGCCACCCTCCCCGCAAGGGGGAGGGAAGGGGCGTTATGTCAGTAGACGTCCCGCCGATACCGTCCCTCGTCGGTCAGGCGCTCCATCGTTTCCGCGCCCAACACGGTCGTCAGCGCCGCGTGGACCTCGCCCGACATGCCCTCCAGCGAGCCGCAGACATAGATCGCCGCGCCGTCGGCGACCCAGGCGCGCAGAGCGTCGGCGGCCTCCAGCAGGCGGTGCTGGACATAGATCTTGCGGTCCTGGTCGCGGGAGAAGGCCAGGTCCAGGCGCTGCAGCACGCCCTCGGCGCGCCAGGCCTCGATCTCGTCGCGGTGGAAATAGTCGTGGGCCGCCGTGCGCTCGCCGAACACCAGCCAGTTGCGAGGGCGGCCATGGCTTGAAGAGGGGGCGGCGGCGCGGGCCTTCAGGTGGGCGCGAAGTCCGGCCAGGCCCGTGCCGTTGCCGACCAGGATCAGTGGTCGGTCGTCCGGTGGACCGTGGAAGGCGCGGTTGGTCCGCACCCGGGCGGCGATCTCGGTCCCCTCGGCGGCGTGGAGGGTCAGCCAGCCCGAGCCCAGGCCCGGCTTGCCGTCGGCCCGCTTCATGGCGCGCACCAGCAGCTCGACCGCGCCGTCGGCCGGCAGGGAGGCGATCGAATATTCGCGGTGCGGCAGGGGCGGCAGGGCGTCGACCAGGGCCTGGGCGGTCGGCACCGGGGGCATGTCGTCGTGCGGCAGGCGGCGCCAGGACAGGGCCTCGGCCAGGGTCGCGCCCTCTTCGGCGACCACCGGGGCGGACGGGTCCAGGCCCAGCCGCGCCAGCAGGGCGGCGACCTCGGCCGGGGCGTTGCGCGGGCCGACTTCCAGGATGTCGCCGGCTTGCCAGGTCGCGGCGTCCAGGGGCTCGAGCCGCAGATGGAAGGCCGCGTCGCCCGGACTGCCGGGGTTCAGGCGGCGCCGCTCGGCCAGCCGCCAGCGGCCGTAGCGCGGCCGCGTCCAGTCGGGCGCGTCGGTGACGCCGGCCAGCACGCCGACATGGGCCTGCCAGTGGCGCAGGGCGGCCGGGTCGCCGTCGTCGACCTCGACCCGGTCGAACAGCGGCGTCGCGCCGTGATGGGCCAGCCAGGCGTCCAAGGTTCGGCCGAAGGCGCAGTACCGGGCGTAGCTGCTGTCGCCCAGGGCCAGGACGCCGTAGCCGAGGCCGTCGAGCGCGGGCTCGTCGCCCATGACCTCGCGGATGAAGCGGCGGGCGGTGTCGGGGGCGTCGCCCTCGCCGGTGGTGCTGGCCACGAACAGGGCGCGGCCCCCTCCCGTCAGGTCGGCGATCGTCACCTCGGCCAGGCTCTTCAAGGCGACGCGCGCGCCGGCCTCGCCCAGCAGCCGGGCGGTGGCCAGGGCCAGTTCCTCGGCGAAGCCGGTCTGGCTGGCGTGGACCACCAGGACGCTCGCGCCGGTCCCGGCCGCCAGGGCCTGGGTGGCGTGGCGGGCGGCGCGTCGGCGGCGGGCCTCGCGCCAGGCGACGGCCAGGCAGAACAGGACATAGGCGAGGAGGACCAGACCGGCCGTCCAGAGGCGGCCGGCCCCGGGCGCCAGGGCGTCCCACCCGCTGGTCATGCGTCGAGCATCGCCAGGAGGGCCGGCGACAGGCGCTCCTCCAGGCCGGCGGGGCCGCGCGCCAGGATCAAGGCGGCCAGGCCGTGCACGGTCGCGAAGGCTAGCGCGGCCTCGGGCGCCATCACCGTCAGCGCCGTGGCGTAGGCGTCGGCCCGCAGGCAGCTGCCGTCCAGCACCGTGACGCTGACCGTGGGATGAGCGACCGGCGCGGCGGTGGCGGGGTCCAGGGTGTGGGCGTAGCGGCGGCCGCCATGCTCGAAGAACCGGCGATAGTCGCCCGAGGTCGCCACCGACAGGCCGTGCAGGGCCACCAGGGTCCGCACGCCGTCATTGGCGACCGGCGGCCGCTCCAGCTCGACCCACCAGGGCTGGCCGTCGGGCTTGGCGCCGGTCCCGCGCAGCTCGCCGCCGACCTCGACCAGGTACGAACGGACGCCGGCCCGGTCGAGGGCGGCGGCCACCTGGTCGACCGCGAAGCCCTTGGCGATCCCGTTGAGGTCCAGCCGCAGGCGGCCTGGCTGGAACAGGCTGTCGCCGTCCATGACCACGCGCCGCCAGCCGGCCGCGTCCTGGGCGCCGGCGAGGTCCTGGGCTCGCGGCGGCGCGCCGGAGAACGGGCGGGGGCCAAATCCCCAGAGATCGACCAGGGCCCCCAGGGTGGGGTCGAAGGCGCCGTCCGTCCGCTCGGCGATCTCCAGGGCGGCGCGCAGCACCTGGGCGAAGGCCGGGGGCAGGGCGGTCCAGCCACCGGCGGCCGCGCGGTTGTAGCGCGACAGGTCCGACAGCGGCTCCCAGGGGCTCATCTCGCGGACCACGGCGTCGAGCTCGTGCTGGGCCATGACGGTCAGGGCCCGGGCGTCGGCGGTCGGCGGGGCCACCAGCTTGACCGACCAGGTCGTGCCCATCGTCCGGCCGCCAAGCGCCAGCACCGCGCCGCCGATCGGGCGGGCGGGCGGCTCGGCGAGCTGGGGGACGAGGACGCGGGTCATGGGGATCACTGAAAAGCCGGCGGGAAGAAATCCCCGTCCTTCGACAAGCTCAGGATGAGGATTTCTACTGAACGGTCGCAAAATTCGTCCTCATCCTGAGCTTGTCGAAGGACGGGGACGTTCAACGGCGCTCGCCACATCGTCTTGTCGCGGAGGATGACGACCTCTGAAAGCTCTAAGGCCGCAGCGCTTCGAGCGTGGCGGTGTAGCTGGCGCTCATGCCGTCGCCGGCCAGGGGCGTGGCGGGGGCGGGCGCGCCGCCAGGACCGCCCATGCCCCCACCCGGGCCGCCGGGACCCCGGCCGGTCTCGCCGGTCCGCACCACGGCGTTCATCCAGTACATGCCCGCTTCCGGGAAGGTGACCTTGAACACCCCATCGGCGCCGGTCTTGACCTTGAAGTCGCCGGGCGTGGCGCGGTAGCGCGAATTGCCGGGAGCGAAGGTGACCTCCAGATCCGCCGCCGGCTTGCCGTCGAGCAGGAACTTGAACGTCGCCGCTTCGCCGGCCACCAGGTCGTTGGGGTGTGTCACCGGAACCAGTTCCAGCCCCTTGCCGGTCGGCGCGAACACCGTGGTGGTCGGGGCGTCGCGGGTGACGAAGGTTTCGTTGCGGTTGAAGCTCTTGATGGTCTTCAGGTCGGCGGCGCCGGCCGGGACCTGCCTGGCGAAGTCCTCGGGCGAGCCGCGGAAGCGCTTGACCTGGCCGTCCTGCGTCCAGCTGGCCATGACCGTGCTGACCGCCGAGCCGATCTTGTAGGTGCCGGGCTTGGACAGCTGGACGTCGAAGGTCGAGCGGTACTTGCCGACAGCCGGGTTCTGGACCTTGTCGGCCGAACCGTCCGGCGCGGTGACGGTCACGGCGTCCAGGCGCATCGGGTTGTGGTCGGCGTAGAACAGCTCGTTGGAGATGGCCGCGTCGACCCCGACCCAGGCGCCTTCGCCCGACAGCACGGTGGCCGAGGGCAGGAGCCAGCCGCGATGGGCGCTGGCGGCGGTGGGCAGCACCAGGGGCAGGGCCAGGGCCAGCCCGGCGGCGACGGCGAGAAGGCGCGTCTTGAAGGTCATGGCGGTTCTCTCTGGGAGCGGGTTTCGGGGATCTACTTGACGGCGACGGTGACGGCGCCGACCTCGGTTGCGCCCTTGGCGGTAGCGGGCTTGCCGGGCTTGCCCCAGACGAAGGGCACGCGGACGGCCTCCTGGCCGCCGACTTCGCGAGCCGCCTCGACCACCAGGTTGTACTGGCCGGGTTTGAGGTCCTTGAGCGCACCCTTGGCGCCGCTGAACACCAGCTTCTGCGGGCCGGGCGCGCGGGTCGCGCCGCTGATCCCGTCGGCGGGGAAGCTCATGGTGCGACCGGCCTTGCGCCACCACTGGCGCATGTCCTTCAGCCACTTGACGCCTTTGTCCTCCTTGGAGCCGGCGTCGTACCAGACCGCCAGGGTGCCGGCGGCAGTGGCGTCGGCCGGGTTCTCGATCCAGATCGAGACATAGGGCTTGTGGTACTCCGCGACCGTCAGGCGCGGCACCTCCACCGTGACGGCAAGGTCGGCGGCCACGGCGGGGGTAGCGCCGGCGAGGGCCGAGAAGGTCAGCAGGGATAGGGAACGCTTCATGGCGGGACGCCTCACAGGTGGACGAAAAGGATGACGAGCAACAGCGGGATCATCAGGCCGCCGGCCACCAGGGGCCAGGTCAGGGGACGGGCCCGGGCGTGGAACTGCAGCAGGATCAGGCCTGTGACCGCGAACACCACGCAGGCCCCGGCGAAGATGTCGATGAACCAGCCCCAGGCCTTGCCGGCGTTGCGGCCCTTGTGCAGGTCGTTGAGCAGGCTGATCGCGCCGCGCGTGGTCTTCTCGTGCTCCACGGCGCCGGTCGCGCGGTCGATGCTGATCCAGGCGTCGCCGCCGGGGCGGGGGAGGGCGACATAGACCTCCTCCTGCGACCATTCGCCTTCGCGGCCGGCGATGTCGGCGTCGACCGCCTTGTCCAGCCAGGTCTCGAGCTGCGGCGGCAGCGGGCGCTTGCCTTCGGGCGGGCCCGAGGCCAGCAGGTAAAGCAGTTCGGCGGGCACGGTCGCCTTGCGGCTGACCACCTTGGGCTGGGCCTCGATCTGGCCGGCGTGGTTGAGGGTGAAGCCGGTGACCGCGAACAGCAGCATGCCCACCAGGCTCAGGGCGGCGCTGATCCAGTGCCACTGGTGCAGCTGCTTGAGCCAGAACGAGCGGCTTTGCTGGGCGGGGGCGGTCTTCACGAAATCCGGGGGCGCGAGGGGTTCTTGGCTGAGCTTCAAGCCCATACTTGAGAACGACTTGCAAAAGCAAGCCCTCCCGTGCGGCGGCCGTCACACGCGTGAGTTTTCCCTTAAAATGAAAGCGTTCTGGGGTTGCCGACTGCGACGATAGCGCACGGCGACGGCGCGATTTGGCCGGGCTAATCGTGCTTAACCAGTCGTTAAGCATGTCGGGGCGGACGTTGCACAAGATCCTAGTCGCGGAGGACGACCTCCTCCTGGCCACCATCCACGAAATCACCCTGCGCGAAGCCGGTTTCGAGGTGCTGATCTGCCGCGACGGCGAGCAGGCGCTGCAGGCCATGGACGCCTTTGACCCCGACCTGCTGATCACCGACTTCGCCATGCCGCGCATGACCGGCGGCGAGCTGATCAAGGCTACCCGCCGCCGGCGGGGCGCACGCACGGCCGTGCTGCTGGCCTCGGCCCGCGACGAGCATCTGCTCAAGGACGACGAGCGCGGCGACGCCCGCCTTGAAAAGCCCATCACCCCCGGCCGCCTGCTGGGCGCGGTGCGGGCGCTGGAGGCGCGGTTCGACGCGGCGGCTTAGGAGGCGACAGCGACGCCCGCCGTCCATTTATCTCTTGCTGTTTTCGGATCGACTACGCACATTCTTCGTATGGCCACCCGCACCAACCAAGCCCCACCGAAGTCTGGAAAGCACAGCGGCATGGTGGCTGGCCGCAGCGCGGCGACGGGGCGGTTCATCCTGAGTCCTGCATCGAAAGGCAGTTCGATCACGGTTCGGGAAGCCAGCCAGGTTGCTCAGAACATTCAAGGCAAGAAGAAATAGCCCTTGGCTCCGCGTGGGGGGACATCGGCCGACGATGTCTTCATCAATTGCCCCTTCGATCGCGCTTACACTCCGACCTTCAGAGCGATCATTTTCGCGATCTACGCTTGCGGCTTCCGTCCCCGATCGGCCATGGAGCTCGACGACGGCGGCCAGACCCGGATTGACAAGCTCTATGGCATGATCGGCGAATGCCGGTACGGCATCCATGACCTGTCGCGAACCGAGCTTGACGAGGTTCACCAGCTTCCGCGCTTCAATATGCCCTTGGAGTTGGGCCTGTTCTTGGGAGCCAAGAGGTTTGGCGGCCAAGGCCAAAGCGCGAAGCGCCTCCTGATCCTGGACGTCGAGCGCTACCGTTATCAACGCTTCGTCTCCGACCTTGCGGGTATGGACATCCACGGTCACGACGGCGACGCCGTCACGGCCCTCCGCAAGACGCGGGATTGGCTGGCCAATGTTTCGCGGCGGCAGTTACCAAGCGCAGATCGTGTGTCGCGGCTCCTTCAGTCGTTCATGGCGGATCTACCGACGCTCGCGGCCGACCTCGAATTCGACCCCGATACCGTGCCCTATGTCGATTTCGAGCGCATGGTCGTGGGCTGGCTTTTGAGTGCTGAGCCGCCCCTTTGAGGGACGGTCCCGGCCGCCATGGCCGCTTGTTGGCGGCGTGACCGCCAAGCCGCCCGGCCCCAACGCCCTGGTCCGCCCTCCAAACACCGACCACCCAAGGTCAACCGGCGCCCCTGCGGCGGGCTTGACCGTAAAACTCGGTCAACCCACGCGACAACGCCACGGACGACCTCGACAAGCCCCGCTTTAGAGGAGAAGTATGCCGCCTTTCGTCGCGGGGAGACGCCCGCGCGTCGCATTGGGGTCGTTTGTTGAAAACGCTGTTCTTTACCGCCTCCGCCGTCGCCCTGTCCCTGGGCCTCTCCAGCGCCTTCGCCCAGGAGCGCCTCCCGGTCCAGGCCCCGCCGACGCCGCCGATCGCTGCCGCCCAGGACGTCGCCTATCCCGGCGTGCTGAAGCTGTCGGTCGACGCCACCGACCTGGACCGCAAGATCTTCCAGGTCCGCGAGACGATCCCGGTCGCCAAGCCCGGCCCAATGACCATCCTGTATCCGCAGTGGGTGCCCGGCGGCCACTCGCCGCGCAACGACCTGGACAAGATGGCCGGGCTGGTGATCACCGCGGGCGGCAAGACCCTGCCGTGGACCCGCGATCCGGTCGCCGTCCACGCCTTCCACTTCGACGTGCCGGACGGCGCGACCGAGATCCAGGTCAGCTTCCAGTTCCTCACCCCGGTGAAGGGCGACGTCGGCCGCATCCTGGTCACCGACGACATGCTGAACGTGCAGTGGCTGCAGCTGGGCTTCTATCCGGCCGGCTACTACACCCGCCGCATCCAGGTGGAGCCGACCGTGAAGCTGCCGCAGGGCTGGGGCTTCGGCACGGCCCTGGAGAAGGGGGCTAGCGACGGCCAGACCACCACCTTCAAGACCACCACCTTCGAGACCCTGGTCGACTCGCCGATGTTCGCCGGCCGCTACTACAAGCAGGTGGACCTGGACCCGGGCGCGGCCGTGCCGGTGCGGCTGAACATCGTCGCCGACAAGCCCGAGCTGCTGGACATCAAGCCTGAGGCCCTGCAGATCCATCGCAACCTGGTGCAGCAGGCCTACAAGCTTTACGGCGCGCACCACTACGACCATTACGACTTCCTGCTGGCCCTGACCGACAAGATGGGCGGCATCGGCCTGGAGCATCACCGCTCCAGCGAGAACGGCGTGGTCCCCAAGTATTTCACCGACTGGGACAAGACCTTCGTCGGCCGCGACCTGCTGGCCCACGAATACACCCACTCGTGGAACGGCAAGTTCCGCCGCGGGGCCGACCTCTACACCCCGACGCTGAACGAGCCGATGCGCGACAGCCTGATGTGGGTCTATGAGGGCCAGACCCAGTACTGGGGCAATGTGCTGGCCGCCCGCTCGGGCCTGCAGACCAAGCAGCAGGGCCTGGAGTCGCTGGCCATGACCGCCGCCCTGTACGATACTCGCGCCGGCCGCCAGTGGCGCAACGTGCTGGACACCACCAACGACCCGATCATCGCCAATCGCAAGCCGGCCTCGTGGACCAGCTGGCAGCGCAGCGAGGACTACTATTCGGAAGGCCAGCTGGTCTGGCTCGACGCCGACACGCTGATCCGCGAGAAGACTGGCGGCAAGAAGTCGCTGGACGACTTCGCCAAGGCCTTCTTCGGCGTCGAGAACGGCTCCTACGTGCCGCTGACCTACGACTTCGACACCGTGGTCCAGACTCTGAACGGCGTGGTCCCCTACGACTGGGCCAGCTTCCTGAAGACCCGCATCGAGGGCCTGTCCGAGCACGCCCCGCTGGATGGCCTGACCCGCGGGGGCTACAAGCTGGTCTATACCGACACGCCGACCGAGTTCTTCAAGGCGGCCGAGACCAAGGGCAAGATCGTCAATCTCAGCTATTCGCTGGGGATCACGATCGGCAAGGACGGCGTGCTGTCGGCGGTCAACTGGGATACCCCCGCGTTCAAGGCGGGGCTGACGGCCGGCGAGACCATCGTCGCGGTCAACGGCGTGGCCTACAGCGACGACGGCGTCAGGGACGCGGTCAAGGCCACGGCCAAGGCCGACGCGCCGGTCGTCGAACTGCTGATCAAGGACGGCGAGCGCTACCGGACCGTCAAGATCGACTACCACGGCGGCCTGAAGTATCCGCGCCTGGAGCGCATCGAGGGCACGCCGGCGCGGCTGGACGACATCTATTCGCCGAAGAAGTAGAGGCTGAATTGTTCGCAGCTGAAGGGGCCGCCGGTGGAGAGTCCGGCGGCCTTTTCGATGTCAGGGGGCCGTGCGTCCTTCGAGGCGCGCTCAGGAGCGCGCACCTCAGGATGAGGAAGCAGAGCCACAACGGTCCTCATCTGAGGCGCCCGCGCAGCGGGCCTCGAAGGACGCACGGCGTGTCGACCCTTCATCCCCCCGATCCCACGCGCGGTCTTGATGCCGCCATGGGTTCCGTGAAAGACAGCGCGAGCTTCCGCTTCGAATGGACTGTCTTCGCATGAACCGTATCGCCGGCCTGGTCCTGGGCCTTTCCCTGCTGTCAGCTCCCGCCCTGGCGCAGGAGGCCTCGGCGCCGCCCCAGCTGGCGGCCGCCATCGACACGTCCAAGACCCTGGCCGAGGGCCAGGCGTTCCTGGCCAAGAACGCCAAGGCGCCGGGCGTGATCACCACGGCCTCGGGCCTGCAGTACAAGGTCACGACCTCGGGCCCCAAGACCGGCAAGTCCCCGAAGCTCGGCGACATCGTCAAGGTCCACTACGAGGGCAAGCTGCTGGACGGCACGGTGTTCGACAGCTCGTTCGAGCGCAAGCAGGCGGCGATCATGCCGGCCGAGGGCCTGATCCCCGGCTGGCTGGAGGCCCTGCCGATGATGCATGTCGGCGACGAATGGACCCTGTGGATCCCGGCCAACCTGGCCTATGGCGAACGCGCCGCCGGCCCGATCCCGGCCAACAGCGTGCTGGTGTTCCGGCTGCAGCTGATCGACATGCTGGCGGTGGACTAGGTCTGGTCGGAGTCTTGGGCGCTGTGCTTGATCCGGATGATCTGCACGGCGCCGCCTCGCACCCGATAGCGAACGACATAGGGCCTGACCGCGACCATTTCGCGAACCTGGCCGTATAGCGGCCGGCCTCGAAGCGGCTGGTCAGCCAAGCTTTCAACCGTCGCGATCAGGCGCGAAATGAACCGGCCGGCCGCCAGGGGCGCGACCTGAGCGATGTAGGCATGAATGCCTTCGATATCGCGCCGGGAACGAAGCGACCAGACGATCCGGTAACGGCGACCGATCTCGTCGTTCATCGCCGTCGATGACGTCTAGGATCTGGCCGGGCGGGGCGGTGGAAGTTCGTTCGCCGTACCCAGCGACAGCAGCCAGGCTTTCATAGCTTCGTGCGAGATCACGCGGCCCGCGTCGAGATCGGCCAAGCCTTCGGCGTCGGCAGCCCTGTCGGCGTCGACGTCGATCTCGTCAAAGATGGACCGTTCGGACTTCATTGCCGGAGCCTAACATAGGGGAACGGAGAGGGGCAGGCCCCTCTCTTCAGACGTTCCGGCTCTTCATCAGCGGCTGCACCCGGGTCCCGAAGTCCTCGACCCCCTTCACGAAGTCGTCGAACACCAGCAGCACCCCGGCCGTGCCCTCGACCGCCGCCACCTCGTCCAGCATCCGGGCGACGCTTTCGTACGAGCCCACCAGCGTGCCCATGTTGAGGTTCACCGCTGACTCCGGGGCCGCCAGCTGGGCGGTGTTGGTGGTCGAACCCGCGGCGGCGTTGGGGGCGGCCTGGTTGGTCAGCCAGGCCAGGGCCTCCTGGTCGGCGCCCGCCCGGTAGGCCTGCCACTTGGCCATGGCCGCCTCGTCGGTCTCGTCGGCGATGATCATGAACAGGATGTAGGACGCCACGTCGCGGCCGGTCTTGTCGGCGGCGGCCTTCAGCCGGTCGTTGACCGAGGCGAAGGCGGCCGGGGTGTTGGTCCCCTTGCCGAGGGCGAAGCTGTAGTCGGCGTACTGGGCCGTGAACGCCAGGCCCTCGTTGGACGAGCCGGCGCAGATCAGCTTGGTCTGCTCGGGATGCGGGCTCACCCGGCAGTCGGTCATCTGGAAGTACTTGCCCTTGAAGTCGCTGACCCCGGTGTCCAGCAGCTCGCGCAGCACGGTGGCGTATTCGGCCAGGTAGTTGTAGCGGTCGGTATAGTGCTGCTCGCCCGGCCACAGGCCCATCTGGTCGTATTCGGCCTTCTGCCAGCCTGTCACCAGGTTGATGCCGAACCGCCCCGGCGCGATCGAGTCGATGGTCGAGGCCATGCGGGCCACGATGGCCGGCGGGATCGTCAGGGTGGCGGCGGTGGCGAAGATCTTGATCTTCTCGGTGACCGCCGCGAGCCCCGCCATCAGGGTGAAGCTCTCAAGATTGTGCTCCCAGAACTGGGTCTTGCCGCCGAAGCCGCGCAGCTTGATCATCGAGAGCGCGAAATCGAAGCCGTAGGTCTCGGCCTTCTGGACGATCTCCTTGTTCAGCGCGAACGACGGCATGTACTGCGGGGCCGCCTCGGAGATCAGCCAGCCGTTGTTGCCGATCGGAATGAAGACGCCGATTTCCATGGGATGAGTGCCCCCTTTTCTGTGTTGTGAAGTGCGACAAGGACGATGCTCCCCCTCCGGAGGAGCTGTCGCGAAGCGACTGAGGGGGAGCCGCGGCGGCGGGCCCCTCCGGCCCTTCGGGCCACCTCCCCCCGGAGGGGGAGGATCTGGGCGGAGCGCGTCGTCACGCCCCCTCCAGGAAGCGCACGACGCGCGCGTTGAACGCTTCCGGCGCCGTCACCGTGAAGCCGTGACCGCCCCAAGGGGCTATGTCGAGCACGGCGTCGGGCAGGCGCTCGGCCAGGCGGCGCGAGCAGGCCAGCGGCACCAGCATGTCGTCGGCGCTGGCGCTGACCAGCACCGGGCATCGGATCCTGTCCAGGTCGGCGTCGATATCGAAGTCGAGCAGGGCCTGGATGCGGGCCCGCATGACGTCCGGGTCCGGGAAGCCGTGGATGTGGTGGACCTCCTCGGCCTCCAGCCGGGCGTGGTTGGCGGAGAGCCAGTCGGCCGGATAGAGGAAGATCGGCTGGGCGTGGACATAGGCGGCGATGCCGGTGTTGTTCAGCAGGGCCAGGCGCGTGTCGAAGCAGCGCTTGATGTGCGGGTCGGGTCGCGACCAGCCGTTGACCACCACCAGCCTGTCGACGCGGTCGGGGTGGTCCAGCGCCAGGGCCAGGCCGGCGTTGCCGCCCGCCGCGTGGCCGACCAGGTGGGCGCGCTCCAGGCCCAGGGCGTCCATGACCTTGACGATGTCCTCGCCCATGGCGGCCACCGAGTGCGGCTCGGTCAGGGTCCGGGCGCTGCGCCCCGTGCCGCGGTGATCGTACAGCACCACCCGGAACCGCTGGAGCAGGGCGTCCATCTGCGGTTTCCAGAACGCCCCCGAACCGCCCAGGCCGGCCGACAGGATCACCGTCGCGCGGCCGGCCGCCGGTCCGCCATGGACCTCGTAGTACAGGCCGTCGACGGTTCCGCCGTGCATCTACTTCTTGCCGATGTGGGCGACGCTGGCGATCTCGACCACGAAGCCGGGCTTCACCAGGCCGCACTGGATGCAGTAGCGGGCCGGCTTGTCGCCGGGGAAGTACTCGGCATAGACCTTGTTGATGGTCTGATAGTTGGACCAGTCGGTCAGGAAGATGTGGTTCATGGTCACGTCGTCCATGGTCCCGCCGGCGGTCTCGATCACCGACTTGATGGTCTCCAGCACCTGCCGGGTCTGGGCCTCGGCGTCGTCGGGAAAGGCGACGTTGTTGTCCTTGTCGAAGGCCAGGGTGCCCGAGACATAGACCACGCCGTCGGCCAGGGTCCCCGGCGAGAACGGCGCGATCGGCGTGCCCGTGCCGGGCGGGATGATGACGGTCTTGGGCATTTGTCGTCTCCTTGACTGCGAAGCCGTGCGTCCTTCGAGGCCGCTTCGCGGCGCCTCAGGATGAGGAATTCAGTGGCTCAGGAGGTCCTCATCCTGAGGTGCGAGGCGTCGCCGAGCCTCGAAGGACGCAGGGCGTCGCTCACGCGCCCATCTCCCGCTGCCCCACCGCGCCCTTGAAGTCGGCCGTGGTCGAGACCCAGCCGAAGAACTTCTCGATGTTGTAGAGCGCCGCCTGCTGCACGAAGTCGGGGCCGGCCTGGTGGGTGGCGTCCTCCAGCACCGTGCCGAAATATTCCAGGAAGAAGCCGTCGCGCAGGGTCGACTCCACGCAGACATTGGTCGCGATGCCGACGAACACCAGGTGACGCACCCCGCGCGAGCGCAGCACGCTGTCCAGCTGGCTGTTGAAGAAGCCGCTGTAGCGGGTCTTGTGCAGCACGATGTCGCCGGGGACGGGCTTGAGGTCGTCGACCAGCTCATAGTCCCAGCCGCCCTTGGCCAGCAGCTTGCCCTGCAGCTCGGGCCGGGCGCGCATGGTCTTCAGGGCGTTGGACTTGTGCCAGTTGGGCGAGCCGGGGCCGCCGGCCTCGACATAGTCGCTGTCCCAGCCGTTCTGGAAGTAGATCACCGGCATGCCCGCGCCGCGCGCCACGTCCAGCACGCCCTTGATCTTGTCGATCACCGCCGCCGCGCCGCTGATGTCGAAACCGGCCAGGTCCAGATAGCCGCCGGGCGAGGCGTAGGCGTTCTGCATGTCGATGACGATCACCGCGGTCTTGTCGACCGGCAGGGCGATGGGCTCGGGCCGGGCCGGCAGCATCAGGGTGTCGGGCAGGGTCATGGCGCTCGTTCCCGCAGGGGTGAGCGACGCAGCTAAGACCATCGCGGAGCGGGGCGCAATCGATCGATGATCGGCGAACTTCGATTGCGTCGCGGGCGCCCAAGTCTTGGGCTAATTCAGAAACGACTTACTAAATGTCGTGCGGCCCTACGCGCCCGCCCCCTCCTCCCCGTCCTCGCTCGGCGGGCGCAGCGACAGGGTCAGGACGCAGACCAGGCCGCTGGGGCGGTAGTCGACCCGCGCCTCGCCGGCCAGGTCGGACTTCAGGGTGGCGGCGATCAGGCGCGAGCCGAAGCCCTTGCGGGCCGGCGGCGACACCGGAGGGCCGCCGCGCTCCTCCCAGTGCAGGGTCAGCCGGTGCGGCGCGCCGGGGTCGACGTGCCAGACCACCGTCACCGCGCCCCCGGGCAGCGACAGGGCCCCGTACTTGCCGGCGTTGGTGCCCAGCTCGTGGAACACCATCGACAGGGCCAGGGCGGCGTTCGGCGTCAGGGCCACCGGCGGGCCGGCCAGGATCGTCCGATCCAGATAGGGCTCGAGGGTCTCCTCCAGGATCTCCTGGAGGTCGGCGCCCTCCCAGACGCTGCGGGTCAGCAGGTCGTGGGCCCGGGCCAGGGCCATGATGCGCTCGTTGAAGGCCTCGAGGCCGGGCGTGTCCGCGGGCCGGCCCAGGCTTTGCCGGGCCAGGGACTGCACCGTGAACAGGGTGTTCTTCACCCGGTGGTTCAGCTCGTTGATCATCAGTTGCTGGCGCTGGTGGGCGCGCAGTTCCTCGGCCTCGCGGGCCCGCAGCTGGACCGAGGCGTCGTGCAGGGCCGCCCGCACCTCGGCGATCTCCTGGAAGCGGTCTCCGACCACGGCGATCTCCTCGCCCGCCGCTACGGCCTTGGCGTCGGCGGAAAGGCCGCGAACAGCCGCCGCGATGTCCTGCGAGACTGTCAGGGCCACCGCCGCCCCGATGATCAGCAGCACCACGCTGGCCAGGGTCAGTCCGCCCATCGACGACCAGTTGGCCCGGCTGAGCTCGCTCCGGGGCACGCCGACGATGAAGGCCCAGCCGCTGGTCGGCGAACGGCTGAAGGCCGAGAGGGTGGGGGTGCCGTCCAGCGTATGGCTCAGCGTGACTCCCTCGCTGCCCCGCGCCATGGCGGCTAGCATCTCGGCCCCGACCCTGTGGCCCAGGAAGCGGTTCTGGTCCTTGGAGCGCGCCACCAGCGAGGCGTTGCGGTCGACGATGCTGGCCGTCCAGCTGGGCGGGATGGTCTGGCTGGTGAAGATCGTCGAGAACGCGTCGGGGGTCTGGACATAGGCCAGGTCGTGCAGTTTGCCGTCGACGATCACGGGCATGTCGATCGACACGAAGGCCGGCGCCGAGCCGTCCTTGCGCACGATCAGGTTCGAGACCGAGGTCTGGCCCGCGCGGATGATCCGCCAGCGGTCGTCCGGCAGGCGGGCCCGGGGCAACGGGGCGCCTGGGGGCAGGCGGGTGTTGACCAACTGGCGGTCGCCGTCGATCAGCACGATCCAGCCATCGCCGCCCTGCACCGCGGCCCGCGCCTGGCGCTCGAACGCGGGGATGTCGCCGGCGATCAGGGAGGGCGACACCGCCAGGGTTTGCAGGATGCTCTGGCCCTGGCCGATCTGCCGATCGGTGGCCAGCACCAGGGCGCGGGTGGTGGCGATCAGCTGCCGCTCGTACCGGGACCGGCTCTCTCCGAACTCGGCGCGAGCCAGCAGGGTCATGAACAGCACGGCCGGAACCACCAGGCTGAGCGCCATCAGCAGCAGCCGCCGGCGCACCGTGCCGGCGGCGGGCGAGGACGATGCGGGGGCGGAGGCGACCGGGTCTGGCAAGGGCGGACAGGCTCATCCTTCGGGCTCGACGCAAGAGAGGGCCGCCGCCGCGCCGGGTCAAGCCGGCGCCGACCAAGCGCTGGCGGACGATGCGGCAACTTTTGGCGGCGCTCCGGGTTCCCTGACTGCCCACGGCAAAGATGTCGGGGAGCTTTTAGGGAGACTTCACAGTATGCGTATCGTGACCATCGCGGCCGTCGCCGCCCTCGCCATCGGGGCCGCGGCCTGCCAGCCCAAGGCTGAAAAGGCCAACGAGGCCGCCGCCGACGCCAACGCGGCCGCCGCGTCCAGCCAGCAGGCCGCCGACGCCGCGGCCCAGGCCGCCAACGCCAGCGCCACCGCCGCCCAGACCGGCGACACGGCCTCGGCCAAGGCCGCCGGCGACACCGCCGCCGCGGCGGGCGACACGGCCGAGAAGGCCGGCGACGCCGCCAAGGACGCGGGGCACGACGCCAAGGACGCCGCCCACTAGGACGTCTCGTCCCCCTCGGGAAGGGCCGGTCTCGCCGCGCGGGGCCGGCCTTTTTCGTGCGGGCGGAGCCAAGACGGAGCGGGCTGCGTTGTCCTGGCATGCCCAGACCTCGCAAGTCCCGTCGAAGGACGACCGCCGCCGCCGCCGTCGCCCTGGCGAGCGTCAACGCCGAGCTGGCCCTGGCTTCGCTCAGCGTCATCGGGGCCCGCGCGCCGATGATCGTCCAGGCCCTGCAGGATCCCATGCGGGGAAACTACGCCGAGCTGGGCCGCATGGTTTCGGAAAAGCCCCTGGCCTTCGCGAAGGGCGCGGCCGCCGCGGGACCCGCCTGGCTGGCCATGGCCGCGGAGTCGAACCGCTATTTCGCCCAGGCCTGGTGCGCGACGCCGAGCCTGGCCGCCGCGACCGGCGCGATGGCCTTCTGGGGCCGGATGCTGTCGCTGGGCCTGGCCTGGCAGTCGGCGATGCTGGTCCCGATCCACGCCGCCGCCACGGCCAACGCCCGGCGGCTGGGCTCCAGGGCCTGACGGCGGCGGCGACCGGGGCGATCGTGCTTTCCCCCTAGCCGAGCGGCGAAAATACCCCACATCCTGTCGTTGACCCCGAACGGCGACGCCAGATCGCCACGGACCGCGCGAGGAGACCCGTCGATCATGTCCGGACCGGCCCCAGGACCCGCCCCAGGACCCGGCGTCGATTTCGATCGCCTGACGACCTTGGGCGACGTCGCCCGCCATCACCGCGAGGTCCGGCCCGAGGCGACCGCCCTGGTGTTCGAAGGCCGTTCGACGAGCTTCGCCGCCTTCGACCGCCACACCGACCAGGTGGCGACCGCCCTGCTGGCCGAGGGCTTGGTCAAGGGCGACCGCATCGCCTATGTCGGCAAGAACAGCGACCACTATTTCGAGCTGCTGTTCGGCGCCGCCAAGGCCGGGGTGGTGCTGGCCCCGATCGGCTGGCGGCTGGCCCCGCGCGAGATCGCCTACATCCTGGGCGACGCCGAGGCCCGGATGGTGTTCGTCGGACCGGAGGTCCTGGCCCATGTCCGCGACGTGGCCGTGCTGATGCTGGACCACCCGGTCGTCGTGGCCATGGAGGCCAACCCCTATGGCCATCCGGTGTTCGAGGCCTGGCGCGACGCGGCCGAGGACCAGCGGCCGGACGTCACGATCACCTCGGCCGACGTCGCCGTCCAGCTCTACACCTCGGGCACCACGGGCCGGCCCAAGGGCGCGATGCTGACCCACGCCAACATCCTGGTCCCGCGCCGGCTGGCGGCCGAGGCCGACCTGGACTGGAACCGCTGGGGCCCCGACGACGTCAGCCTGGTGGCCATGCCGGTGGCCCATATCGGCGGCACGGGCTGGGGCGTGGTCGGGCTGATCAACGGCGCCAAGGGCGTGGTGGCCCGCGAGTTCGACCCGGCCAGGGTGCTGGACTTCATCGAGAAGGACCGGGTCTCCAAGATGTTCATGGTCCCCGCCGCCCTGCAGGCGGTGGTGCGCCTGCCGCGCGCGCGCCAGGTCGACTACGGCCGCCTGAGCCACATCCTGTACGGCGCCGCGCCCATTCCGCTGGACCTGCTGCGCGAGTGCGTCGCGGTGTTCGGCTGCGGCTTCGTCCAGCAGTACGGCATGACCGAGACGACCGGCACGGTGGTCTACCTGCCGCCCGAGGACCACGACCCGGACGGCGGCGCCCGCATGCGCTCGGCCGGCCGGCCGATGCCGGGCGCCGAGCTGAGGATCCTGGGCGAGCACGGCCAGGGCCTGCCGCCGGGCGAGGTGGGCGAGGTGGCGGTGCGCTCGCCCGCCAACATGGCCGGCTACTGGAAGCTGCCCGAGGCGACGGCCCAGGCGATCGACGCCGACGGCTGGCTGCGCACCGGCGACGCCGGCTATCTCGACGCCGACGGCTACCTGTTCATCCACGACCGGGTGAAGGACATGATCATCTCGGGCGGCGAGAACATCTATCCGGCCGAGGTCGAGAGCGCGGTCTACGGCCATCCGCACGTGGCCGAGGTGGCGGTGATCGGCGTGCCCGACGACACCTGGGGCGAGGCGGTCAAGGCGGTGGTCGCCCTCAAGCCCGGCGCGCCCGAGGATCCGGCCGACATCATCGCCTTCGCCAAGGGCCGCATCGCCGGCTTCAAGGCCCCCAAGACCATCGACTTTGTCGGCGCCCTGCCGCGCAACGCCTCGGGCAAGGTCCTGCGGCGCGAACTGCGCGAGCCGTACTGGGCGGGCCGATCCCGGCAGGTGAACTGAATGGCTGACGCCGGAGGGCGCCTGGCGGGGTTGGTCCGGCAGCTCTACCAGGTCGAGGGCGGGCCCCGGGTCGACTTCCGCCGGCCGGCCGGCGAGCCGGCCCTGGCCGCGCCCGACTCGGTGTCGTGGCGGGTGTTCAAGAACCCGGTCGCCCTGTTCGTCGGCGGGGTGGCGGCGGTGATCCTGGAGCTGGCCGAGCCGCGGGTGCGCACCGGGGTCTGGGAGCATTCCAGCTTCCGGACCGATCCGCTGCCGCGCCTCAAGCGCACCGGGCTGGCGGCGATGGTCACGGTCTATGGCGCGCGCTCGACCGCCGAGGCGATGATCGCCGGCGTGCGGCGAAGGCACGACCGGGTCGCTGGCGACACCCCGGCGGGGGCGGCCTACCGGGCCAACGACGCCGAGCTGCTGGACTGGGTGCAGGCCACCGCCAGCTTCGGCTTCCTGGAGGCCTATCACGCCTATGTCGGCCCGCTGGACGCCGCCGACCGCGACCGCTTCTACGCCGAGGCGGCCCCGGCGGCGGTCCTGTACGGCTCCACCGGGGCCCCGGCCTCGGTGGCGCAGTGGGAGGGCCGGCTGGCGGCGATGCTGCCCCGGCTGGAGCGGCACGCGATCGTTTTCGAGTTCCTGGACCTGATGCGCGGGACGGCGATCCTGCCGGCTCCGCTGCGCGGCCTGCAGGGCGCGCTGATCCGGGCTGCGGTGGCGATCACGCCCCCCGAGGTGCGCGAGATCGTGGGGCTGGACCGCGTGTGGAACCTGGGGCCGGTCGAGGGGCGGCTGGTGCGGCTGGCCGGGGCGGCGGCGGATCGGTGGCCGGTGAAGGGAACCCCGCCGGTCGAGGCCTGCCTGCGGCTGGGGTTGCCGGGGGATTATCTGTATCGCTAGGGGCGGCGATCACTTGCCCCCTACGGATCGCTTTGCGATCGTCTTCCCCCAGAGGGGGAAGAGAGCTCGGTGAGAAGGCTGCGAAGCGGTCAGGTGGGGGCAAGTGTTCGCCCCCCAAAACCTCAATCCGTCCGCCCCTGATGCTCCACATGCCCCTCCCGGACCTCCGTCCGTGAGAACACCTCCTCCTGGCCGTCCTGCAGCAGTTCCTCGGCGTCGGCCTTGTCCTGCTCGGCCTGGGCCAGGACCAGGCGCAGGGCCTCGACCTCGGTCTGGGCCTCGACCACGACGCTGCGCAGCGGGGCTTGCGGCGGGGCGTCGCCGAGGCGGACATCGATGCGCCAGCGAGTGGTCATGAGCGTGTCTCCAAGGTTGAAGGCGTGGGGTCGCTCCTCAGATAACGCACCATTGCACCGGACGGCGTTTCTGGCGAGTTTGCCGCGATTCAGTGCGGGAGGCTTCATGGCGACGGGCAGCGGGCGACAGGGTCCGGAGCGGCAGGGCGTGGACCGGCGGGCGGTCCTGGCCGGCGCGACGGGCCTGGCGGGATTCGCCCTGGCCGGAGCGGGCGCCGCCCGCGCCGCCTCGCCCCGGGTCGAGGCCCTGATCGCCCAGATGACCATGGAGGAGAAGTGCGGCCAGCTGTCGTGCTATTCCGACATGATCCGGCCGCCGGTCGGCGACATCAATCCGCTGGTCAACCAGCGCAACACCCAGCAGATCCTGGCCGACGTCCGGGCCGGGCGGATCGGCGTGCTGATGAACGGCGTTGGGGTCGAGGGCGCGCTGCTGGCCCAGGCCGCCGCCGTCGAGCAGTCGCGCCTGAAGATCCCGCTGCTGTTCGCCGCCGACGTGATCCACGGCTTCAAGACCGTCTACCCGATCCCCCTGGCCGAGGCCGCCAGCTTCGACCCGAATCTCGCCGAGCGCACGGCGCGGGCGGCCGCGGTCGAGGCGTCGTCCTATGGCAACCACTGGACCTTCGCCCCGATGGTCGACGTGGCCCGCGACCAGCGCTGGGGCCGGGGCGCCGAGGGTTCGGGCGAGGACGTGTTCCTGGGCGAGGTGATGGCCCAGGCCCGGGTGCGCGGCTTCCAGGGGCGCGACCTGACCGCGCCCGACAGCCTGCTGTCCACCGCCAAGCACTTCGCCGCCTACGGCGCGGTGGCGGCGGGGCTGGACTACAACACCGTCGACCTGTCCGAGGAGACCCTGCGCGAGGTCCACCTGCCGCCGTTCAAGGCCGCCTTCGACGCTGGCTGCCTGGCGGTGATGTCGGCCTTCAACGACATCAACGGCGTGCCGGCCACGGCCAACCGCCACCTGCTGACCGACATCCTGCGCGGCGAGTGGAACTTCAAGGGCGTGGTGATCTCCGACTACACCGCCGACCAGGAACTGGTGGCCCACGGCTACGCCGCCGACGACAAGGACGCCGCGCGCCTGGCGATCCTGGCCGGGGTCGACATCAGCATGCAGAGCGGCCTCTACAGCCGCTACCTGCCCGAGCTGGTCGCCCAGGGCCTGGTCCCGATGGCCGCGGTCGACAACGCCGTGCGCCGGGTGCTGAGCCTGAAGGAGGCCGTGGGCCTGTTCGACCGGCCCTACCGCTCGATCGACCCCAAGGCCCAGGCCGCCAACACCGCCACACCGGCCATGCGGGCGCTGTCGCGCGAGGCCGGCGCGCGGTCGATCGTGCTGCTGCGAAACGACGGCGGCCTGCTGCCCCTGCCGACCCGGGGACGCAAGCTCGCCCTGATCGGGCCGTTCGCCGAGGACCGCGACAACATCCTGGGGCCCTGGGCCTTCTTCGGCGACAAGAGCCTGGGCGTCGACCTGGCGACGGGGATCCGCGAGGCGATGGCCGATCCCTCGCAGCTGGTCGTCGCCCGGGGCTGCGACGTCGAGAACGTGATCCCCGGCGGCTATGACCAGGCGGTAGCCGCGGCCCGGGCCGCCGACGTGGTGCTGCTGGCGGTCGGCGAGGGCCAGAACATGTCGGGCGAGGCCCAGTCGCGCACCGAGATCGGCCTGCCGCGCGTCCAGCAGCAGCTGGCCGAGCTGGTCGGGGCGGTGGGCAAGCCGACGGTGGTGCTGCTGCGCCACGGCCGGGCCCTGGTGCTGGAGGGGGCGGTCAAGGCCGCCCCGGCCGTGCTGGCCACCTGGTTCCTGGGCACCGAGACCGGCCATGCGGTGGCCGACGTGCTGTTCGGCAAGGTCAACCCGTCGGCCCGGCTGCCGGTCAGCTTCCCGCACGAGAGCGGTCAGGAGCCCTACACCTACAACCACCGGACCACCGGCCGTCCCGCGCCCCAGGCCGACGACAGCCAGGAGTACAAGGCCCGCTGGCGCACCACCCGCAACGAGGCGCTGTACCCATTCGGCCATGGCCTGTCCTACACCAGCTTCGCGCTCAGCGACGTGCGGCTGTCGACCACGCGCCTGGCCTGGAACGACAAGCTCCAGGTCACGGTCGACGTCGCCAACACCGGCAAGGTCGCTGGCGAGCACGTGGTCCAGCTCTATGTCCGCGACCGGGTGGCCAGCCGCACGCGGCCGGTGCGCGAGCTCAAGCGCTTCGTGCGCGTGGCGCTGAAGCCGGGCGAGAAACGCGAGGTGCGGTTCACGCTCGAGCGCGGCTCGCTGATGTTCGTCGGCGACAACGACCGCTGGATCGCCGAGCCGGGGATGTTCGACCTGTGGGTCGCCAACAGCGCCGTCGATGGGCTGGCCGCGAGTTTTGAGTTGCTGGGGGCTTAGGGTGAAATTCCCTCTCTCGAAAAGAGAGGGATCAAGAGGATGGTGTTTGACATCGCCACCTCTCCCGATCATTTATCCTACAAATAACATTTTCCAGAGTCACGAGGCCCCATGACCGTCGCCACCCCCATCCGCGTGGCCCTGATCGGCCTGGGCAAGATCGCCCGCGACCAGCACCTGCCGGCCATGGCCGCCGATCCCCGGTTCGAGCTCGTGGCGATCGTCAGCCGCCACGCCGAGCTGCCCGGCCTGCCCAGCTTCCACACGTTCGACGACCTGCTGGCCAGCGGCGTGGCGTTCGACGCCGTGGCCCTGTGCACCCCGCCGCAGGTGCGCCACCGCCTGGCCCGCCAGGCGCTGGAGGCCGGCAAGCACGTGATGCTGGAAAAGCCGCCCGGCGCGACCTTGAGCGAGGTGGAAGACCTGCGCCAGGTGGCCGAGGCCCGGGGCGTCACCCTGCAGGCCACCTGGCATTCGCGCTACGCTCCGGCCGTCGCCCCGGCGCGCGACTGGCTGGCGGGCCGGACGGTCACCGCCGCCCGGATCCACTGGCGCGAGGACGTCCGCGTCTGGCATCCGGGCCAGGACTGGATCTGGGAGCCGGGCGGGCTGGGGGTGTTCGATCCCGGCATCAACGCCCTGTCGATCGCCACCGCCGTGCTGCCGCGCCCGTTCTTCCTGACGCAAGCGACCCTGCACGTGCCCGAGAACCGCCAGTCGCCGATCCAGGCCGAGCTGGCCTTCGTCGACACCGCCGGCGTGCCGGTCACCGCCGAGTTCGACTTCCTGCAGACGGGCCCGCAGAGCTGGGACATCGAGGTCGACACCGACGGCGGCGCCCTGCGCCTGTCGCATGGCGGGGCGCGGCTGTGGATCGACGGCCAGCTGGTCCACGAACAGCCCGAGGCCGAGTATCCGGGTCTCTACGCCCGTTTCGCCGAGCTGATCGCGACGGGCGCGTCGGACGTCGACGTGACGCCGCTGCGCCACGTGGCCGACGCCTTCCTGCTGGGGCGGCGGGTCACGGCGCCCGCCTTCGTCGAGTAGGGGGCAAACCTCGCGCCGCTGGCGCAAGACCGCCTTGCATTCGCCCCAGGGGCGACGTTAGGTACCGCCGAAGGGGTGTGGGCCTTCGTCCGGCGACGTGGAGCGGGCGAAGGAGGGGCGCGCCCGTGGGAGAGACGCGTGAAGTTCCTGGACGCCCCGTTGCCGCCGCCGCTGGTCGCCGCCCTGCGGGCGTGCCGGCCGCACCTGATGGCCGCGGCCGTCTTCAGCGCCCTGATCAACATCCTGCTGCTGGCCCCGACCATCTACATGATGCAGGTCTATGACCGCGTCGTGCCGACCGAGGGCCGGCTGACCCTGCTGTACCTGACCCTGGTGGTGGCCTTCGCCCTGGGCACCCAGACGGCGCTGGAATCGGTTCGCTCGCGCCTGCTGACCCTGGCCGGTCTGCGCCTGGACCGACTGCTGGCCGGCGGCATCCTGCAGAAGCTGATGAGCGCCATGGCCCCAGGGGCTTCGGCCCAGGGCATGCGCGAGTTCGACATCGTGCGCCAGGCCCTGTCGGGCCCGGTGGCCGTGGCCGCCTTCGACATCCCGTGGACGCCGATCTACGTGCTGGTCGCCTTCATGATCCATCCGGCCCTGGGCGTGATGACCATCGCCGGCGGGGCCCTGCTGGTCGCTCTGGCGGTGTTCAACGAGCGGGCCACCCGCGCGCGGGCCCGCGAAGCCTTCGTCGCCCAGTCCCAGGCCTACGCCTCGCAGGAAGCGGCCGCGGCCAATGGCGAGGTGGTGCGGGCGCTGGGCATGCGCGGCGCCCTGCGCGAGCGGCAGCTGGCCGACCGCCGGGCGGGACTGGATCTGTCGGCCAAGGCCCAGTTCACCGGCGGCGGCTATTCGGCGGCCACCAAGTTCACCCGCATGTTCCTGCAGTCGGCGGCCCTGGGCCTGGGCGCCTGGCTGGCGGTCGACAAGCAGATCTCGGCCGGGGCGATCATCGCCGCCTCGGTGCTGATGAGCCGGGCCCTGCAGCCGATCGAGCAGCTGGTCGGCTCGTGGGCCGTGGTCGGCCAGGCGCGCGGCGCGCTGAACAACCTGATCAAGCTGTTCCCGCCCGGCCGCGGCCTGGAGGTGTCGGGCACCCAGCTGCCCGCGCCCACCGGGGCCCTGGCCCTGGAGCAGGTGGCGGTGCGCGCGCCCGGCGAAGGTCCGGTGCTGCTGCGCGGCGTCAGCCTGCGCCTGACCCCGGGCGAGATCCTGGGCGTGATCGGTCCCAGCGGCGCGGGCAAGACCACCCTGGCGCGGGTGGCGGCCGGGGCCATGACCCCAGAGGTCGGCGTGGTGCGCCTGGACGGCGCCAACATGACCGACTGGGACGGCGACCGGCTGGGCCGCTACATCGGCTATGTGCCGCAGGACTCCGGCCTGCTGGCGGGCTCGATCAAGGACAACATCTCGCGCTTCGCCATCTGGGCCGGGGCCGATCCGGCCATCGTCGACGCCGACGTCGTGGCGGCGGCGCAGGAGGCGGGGGTTCACGAGCTGATCCTGCGCCTGCCCAAGGGCTATGACACCGTGCTGGGGGCCGGTGGACGCGGGCTGTCGGCCGGCCAAGCCCAGCGCGTGGCCCTGGCCCGAGCCCTCTATGGCCAGCCGACGCTGCTGATCCTGGACGAGCCGAACTCGGCCCTCGACGCCGACGGCGAGGCGGCGCTGAACAACGCCATCCTGGCCGCCAAGGCGCGGGGCGCGGCGATCCTGATCGTCGCCCACCGCACCGGCATCCTCAACATCGCCGACCGCCTGCTGGTGCTGCGCGACGGTCAGGTCGAGATGCTCGGTCCCCGCACCGAGGTCGTGGCCAAGATGGCCGCCGCCGCCCAGGCCGCCGGCCAAGCTCCGGGCAAGCCCGGCTCGACCGTCACTCCCCTGCAGGCCGCCAAGCCATGACCGACACGACCTTCCAGGGCTCCCCGGCCGCCGGAACCACCGGCGAGGCCGCCGCCAAGCTTCCGCCGCGCCTGTCCGACGATCCGGTCCGCATCATCCGCATCGGGGCCGGGGTGGCCGGCCTGTTCTTCGTCGGCTTTCTCGGCTGGGCGGCCCTGGCGCCGCTGGACGCCGGGGCCTACGCCCACGGGGTGATCGCCGTGGCTGGCAACCGCCAGGCGGTGCAGAACCGCGACGGCGGGGTGGTCACCGCCATCCGGGTGGTCGAGGGCCAGAGCGTGGTCAAGGGCCAGATCCTGGTGGAGCTGTCGGCCTCGGAGCTGCGGGCCAACGAGCGGGGCATGACCGGCGAGGTCCTGACCCTGCTGGCCCAGCGCGCCCGCCTGATCGCCGAGCGCGACCGCTTGCCGGCCGTCGCCGCCCCGCCCGAATTCGCCGACCTGGCCCCCGAGGACAAACCCCTGGCCGAGGACGCCCTGCGCCTGCAGCGCCAGCAGTTCCAGGCCCGCCGCAGCTCGCTGCAGACCCAGCGCGGGGTGCTCAACCAGCGGATTCTGCAGCTGAGCCAGCAGAGCAGCGGCGCCGAGCGCCAGCTGGACGCCAACCGCGAGCAGCAGAAGCTGATCGAGGAGGAGCTGAAGGGCGTGCAGGATCTGGCCGCCAAGGGCTTCGCCCCCAAGACCCGGGTGCTGGCCTTGCAGCGCAGCGCCGCCTCCCTGACCGGCGAGGACGGCGCCTATCGCGCCCAGATCGCCCGCTCGGCCGAGCAGATCGGCGAGACCAGGCTGCAGACCCTGTCGCTGGAGCGCCAGATGATGGAGGAGGTCTCCGGCCAGCTGCGCGACGTGCAGGTGCGACTGGACGACCTGCAGCCCAAGGTGCTGGCCGCCCGCGAGCAGCTGGCCCGGGCCACGGTCCGCGCCCCGTCCAGCGGCAAGGTGGTGGGGCTCAACGTCTTCACGGTGGGCGGGGTAGTCGCGCCCGGCCAGACCCTGATGGAGATCGTGCCCCAGGATCGCCGGCTGGTGATCCAGGCCAAGGTCTCGCCCAACGACGCCGACGACCTCAAGCCCGGCCAGAAGACCCAGATCCGCTTCACCTCGCTGCACGAGCGCGACCTGCCGCTGCTGAACGGCACCCTGACCGAGCTGTCGGCCGACAGCTTCACCGACGAGAAGACCGGCGTGCAGTACTTCCGGGCCGAGGTCTCGGCCCCGCCCGAGGAACTGGACAAGATCCGCAAGGTGCGCGGCGCCCAGTCGGGCCTGCAGGCCGGCCTGCCGGTCGAGGTGCTGATCCCGCTGCGCAAGCGCTCGGCCCTCGCCTATCTGGTCGAGCCGATGTTCCAGACCTTCTGGCGGATGGGCCGCGAGCACTAGAGGGGGCGGGCATGAAAGCGCTGGTCGGGGCGGCGGCGCTGGTCATGGTGTTTTGCACACAGGGCCAGGCCGCTGATCTGAAGGGACCGGCGCGCTTCTGTGGCTACTCGCCGATCATCGACCTGCTGCCTGGCGAGAAGGTCACGACGCTCCAGGGCGGTATCCACGCGGGAGACTTCCGTTGGGAGGGACCGTTCGGCGTGCTCCATGTTCGCGGAATCGGCTGGGCCGGGCGGCCGAAGGGACGGATCGTCGAGGCTGGGACGAGCACGAGGCCGGCAAGGTTCGCGCAACGCCGGGAGACGGATGGGGGGCATGTGGTCGCCCTCTGGAACGGCGGCCATGGCGCGGCCTATTTCAGTTCGGCCGCGCCGCTCACCGCGCGCCAGATGGAAGCCATCCGGCGCGTGACCTTGTTCGAGGAAGGGCAGACCCCTTCGGATTGCGCTCTACGCACAGTCTTTTCCTGGGAGTAGGGATCCAGCCGAGCCTTTGAGGCGCTGCGGGCTCCGGGCGGACGCGAAACTTGGATCGGCGAATAAAAAAGGCGGGCCTCCCCAAGGCCCGCCTTCAGTTTTCAGGTCCCCCTCCGGGACGTGGGCGGCGCTGGTCGCGCGACCTCCCCCAAGGTCTCGCGCTGCGCCGTTCTCCAAGCCGATGACCTTGCGGCCGAGCCTCGGCGCACGGGTCGCGGACGGCGCGGATTGTCGATCGGCGTTCGTCCGAAGCGGACGACACCAGTAAGGCTTTGCGCGGCGCGACCATTACATGCCGGTTCCATTTTCTTGATCCCTTGTCTCAAAGGAAAACGCCGCTCTCGCGTGGTGCGACGAACGCACGCATTGGCCAGTACGGTGAATGCGTGATTGTGCCTTGGGGGAGGCCACATGAATCAATCTCTGGACCCGCCTGCCGAAACGGACTTTCGGCTGGGGCGGACGAACTTCAGCACCCGGAGCGTCCCGCCCGAGCAGCGGCACGACTACTATCGGCGCGAAGTGCTGAAGGCGCTCGACGCGCGCGACCCGGAACCGGGCTTCACGGCCAACATCACCGCGCTGCGCCTGGGGCCCCACGCCTTCTACGTCACCGAGACCGGCGGTCAGACGATGTTCCGCACGCCGGAGATGATCGCCGCCGACGGCCTGGACCACTATATCGTCCAGTTCCAGATCGCCGGCTCGCACACCGGCGACTTCGACGGCAAGCCGTTCGCCTTCGGGCCGGGCGAGGTGGGGATCTGCGACCTGTCGCGGCCGATGCTGCTGCACAGCACGGCGGTCAAGGTGCTGACCACCTTCCTGCCGCGCGCCGACGTCAAGGCCGTGGCGCCCGACATCGACCTGCACGGCATGGTGCTGGACGCCAACCGCGCCGGCCTGCTGATCGAGCACCTGACGGCGGTGACCCGCTGGTTCCCCCAGCTGCTGCCGCAGACCCTGCCGGGCATCACCCGGGCCACCATCGCGCTGCTGGGCGCGTGCCTGGCCATGGAGGCCGGGCGGGCCGATTTCGGCATGCGCGAGTCCCCCGTGCTGGCGCGGGCCCGGGCCTATGTCGAGCACAACCTGCTGGAGCCCAGCCTCAACCCGGCCCGGATCAGCGAGGCGCTGGGCGTGTCGCGCTCCACCCTCTACCGGCTGTTCGAACCCCTGGGCGGGGTGACGGCCTATATCTGGGAGCGCCGCCTGCACCTGGCCCGCGCGGCCCTGCTGGATCCCAAGCGCGGGCGGCGGATCAGCGAGATCGCCTTCCAGTGCGGCTTCAGCAGCGAAGCCCATTTCAGCCGCAGCTTCCGCAAGGCGTTCAACATCCGTCCCAGCGATCTGCGCTCGCTGCAGCCCAGCCTGGGCGAGGAGCCCGACACCCCGTTCGCCAAGTGGACCGACGCCGTGCGGGGGACCTAAGGCGGGCGGGGCGGACGTCTGCACCGGATCTGCACGGCAAACGCGCCGATCCGCCCTGTCGTCCCGGTTGACCCCGCACGCGGAGCGCTGAACATGGGCGACATGCAGCGCACGATCCTGGTCGTCGACGACGATCCTCACATCCGCCAGCTCCTGGTGTTCGCCCTGGCCAAGGCCGGGCTGGACACCCGCGAGGCGGCCGACGGCGAGGCGGCCCTGGCGGCCGTGGCCGAGCGGACGCCCGACCTGGTGGTGCTGGACATCAACATGCCGCGCCTGGATGGGCTGGAGGTCTGCCGACGGCTGCGGGCCCAGGGCGACCTGCCGATCCTGTTCCTCAGCTCCCGCGACGACGAGATCGACCGGGTGCTGGGCATCGAGCTGGGCGCCGACGACTATGTGGTCAAGCCGTTCAGCCCGCGCGAGGTGACGGCCCGCGTCCAGGCCATCCTGCGCCGGACCAGCGCCAAGGGCGCCGAGGCCGTCCCGGCCGACGGCCGCATCGTCCGCGGCCGTCTGAGCCTTGACCCCGAGGCCTGGAGCGCCGCCTGGGCCGACGGCCAGGTGTCGCTGACGGTCACCGAGTTCACGATCCTCAAGACCCTGGCCGCCACCCCGACCAAGGTGTTCAGCCGCGACGCCATCATCGACCGCCTGCGCGGTCCCGGCTTCGCGGTCACCGACCGCACCATCGACAGCCACGTGCGCAACCTGCGGGCCAAGTTCGCCGGCGTGGGCGGGCACGACGTGATCGAGACGCGGGCCGGGATCGGCTACCGGCTGGGGGCCTGCCAGGGTTCCTCGGGAATGGGGGTCGGCGTCGGCGGATGAACGACCGTCTGGGGGCATGGCTGCGGCGCTGGTGGCCGGCCCTTCGCCTGCGCACCATCCTCTTGACCGTGCTGCTGTTCGCCGCCGCCATGCCGGCCATCGGGGCGGTGTTCCTGCGCACCTACGAGAACACCCTGGTGCGCCAGACCGAGGCCGAGCTGACCTCGCAGGGCGCGGCCCTGGCCTCGGCCGCGGCCAACCTGTGGCCGGGCGCGGTGCGCGACCTGACCCCGGCCGATCCCGACGCCCGCGACGACCCCGGCTACTACCGCCCCGAGGCCACGAGCGTCGACCTGCGCAGCTCGCCCCTGCTGCCCGAGCGGCCGGCCTCGGTCCCCGGCGCCAAGGCCGACCCGCAGGCCGAGGCGGCCGCCGAGGTGCTGGAGCCGATCTTCGACCAGACCAGCCGCAGCACCCTGGCCTCGATCCTGATCGTCGACCGCCACGGCGTGGTCGTGCGCGGCCTGGGGCAGGGCGGCAGCCTGGCGGCCCTGCCGGAGATCCAGGCGGCGCTGAAGGGCCGCTCGCGCACGGTCCTGCGCCGCAACGGGGCCTATCACCCGCGCTATTCGTTCGAGTGGCTCAGCCGCGCCTCGGCCGTGCGCCTGCACCACGCCCGGCCGGTGATCGTCAACGGCCAGGTGGTCGGGGCGCTGCTGCTGTCGCGCTCGCCCCGGGCGCTGTTCCGCGGCGTCTACCAGGACCGGGGCAAGCTGCTGGTCGGCGGCGCGGCGACGATCCTGCTCTTGGTGCTGCTGTCGGGCCTGGTGTCGCGCGGCGTGACCCGGCCGATCGAGGCGCTGAGCGCCGCCACCCGCAGCGTGGCCGCCGGCCAGGGCAGCGTGCCGGAGACCCCCGCCACCGCCGCCGTCGAGATCCGCGACCTCTACCAGGACTTCCGGGTGATGGCCGACGCCATCGCCGTGCGCTCGCGCTACCTGCGCGACTTCGCCGCCGCCGTCAGCCACGAGTTCAAGACCCCGCTGGCCGGCATCACCGGCGCGGTCGAGCTGCTGGACGACCACTTCGACACCATGACCCCCGATGAGCGCCGACGGTTCCTGTCCAACATCTCGGCCGACAGCGCCCGGCTCTCGCAGCTGGTCGGCCGGCTGATGGATCTGGCCCGGGCCGATATGGCCATGCCCCAGGCCGGCGTCGCCTCCGAACTGGCCCCGGTGGCCCGGCGCGTGGCCGACGCCCAGGGCCGCGACGTGATCGTGGCGCTGGACCTGCCGGACGGCCTGCCGCTGGTCGCCGCGCCCGAGGCGACGGTCGAGACCGTGCTGACGACCCTGGTCGAGAACAGCCGTCAGGCGGGCGCGCGCCGGGTGACGATCCGCGCCGAAGCGGTGGGCGACGAGGTGGTGCTGCGGGTGACCGACGACGGCCCGGGGGTGCCGGCGGCCGACCGCGAGCGCCTGTTCGAACCGTTCTTCACCAGCCGGCGGGAGACGGGCGGGACGGGGCTGGGGTTGTCGATCGCTCGGTCGCTGCTGGCGGCGAGCTCGGGGTGGATCTCGCTGGTCGAGACGGCGGCGGGGGCGGGGTTCGAGGTGGGGTTGCCGCGGGGGTGAGGGCGGCCTTTGTGTGGGATCATGCTCACTTGCCCCCACCTGACCGCTTCGCGGTCTGTCCGCCCCCATAGGGGGCGGAGCCTTCGCACGGACCTGTGGCAGCGCTCTTCCCCCTCTGGGGGAAGACGATCGCGAAGCGATCCGTAGGGGGCAAGGGGTCGCCGCTAAAGCCGTCCGCGCCGGCCGCCCTTCAGCTTGTCCAGCGCCCGGCGGGCGATCTCGGCCTGGGGCGCCGGGGCCGCTGGGGCGGTTTCGGGAGCCGCCGGCTGCATTGAGTCCGCCAGCATGGCGCGGACATTGGCCACGCCCTGGGCGGCGTGCAGTCCGGCGGCGGCCGTTTCGGCCAGCCGCGGCTTGCCGCGCGGCGTCGGGATGATCAGGGCGACCTTACGGGCCATGGCGGCCAGGTCGCCGATGGCCCGGGCCTTGTCGCGGGCCTGGCGGATGGCGATGGGATCGTTGGTGGTCTCGATGGACTTCCAGGCCGCGTCGAGGGCGGCCATCAGCTTGAGCTGGAAGTTTACGCACCAGGTGGGGATGTCTTGGGCTTGGGTCATGCCGCTAGTGTGCGGCCGTCCTGGAGGGTGAGGATCGGAAACGTGCGTTTTTGTGTAGTACGTTGATTTCGTTGAAGCTGGCTTCGGAAATGGCGGGGATAGACGCCCTCGCGCCACCCTTGCACCCGTCATCCCGGGCCTTGTGCCCGGGACCCCTTGGTCCGCCGCTGGTGCCGATGGGGCGAACCGCCGGCGGTTCGCTGGCGTCTCACGTGCGGGCTGAACCAGGGGTCCCGGGCACAAGGCCCGGGATGACGGTGAGAGGGGGAAGCCCTGTGGATAACTTTCGCCGCTAAGACGTCCAGCCGCCGCCCAGGGCCTTGTAGATCGCCACGACGTTGGTGTTGACCCCGGTCTCGGCGACGGTCAGCGAGTCCTCGGCGGCCAGCAGGGTCCGTTCGGCGTCGAGCAGCACCAGGAAGTCGATGCCGCCTTCCTTGTACTGGATGCGGGCCAGTTCGGCGGCGCGGCGGGAGGCGGCGGCCTGGTTGGTCAGGCTGACCAGCTGGGCCTGCTGCTGGCGGTAGGCGACCAGGGCGGTCTCCAGGTCCTCCAGCGCCCGCAGCACGGTCTGGTCGTAGCTGGCCAGGGCCGCGTCGTTGCGAGCCTCCGCCGCCTTCAGCCGCTGGTGGGCGCCGCCCAGGTCCAGGGCCGGCCAGGAGACGGCCGGGGCCACCGACCAGGCCTGGCTGGCGCTGTTTCCGAAGCCCGACGCCGTGCCGGACAGGAAGCCGATGAACCCGGTCACCCGCACGCGGGGGAACAGGTCGGCCGTGGCCACCCCGACCTTGGCGGTCTGGGCGGCCAGGCGCCGCTCGGCCGCCTGGACGTCGGGACGCCGGCGCAGCAGGTCGGCGGCGTCGCCGATCGGCAGGGCGGCGATCAGCGGCGTGACCTCGGCGTCCTTGGTGACGAGGACGGGGTCCAGCTCGCCCGGCCGCTTGCCCACCAGGACGCAGAGCCGGTAGTTGGCCCGCTTCTCGGCGGTGATCAGCGACGGGATCGCCGCCTCGGTGGCGTTCAGGCGGGCCTGGGCGCTGGCGACGTCGATCGGGCTGCCGGCCCCGGCGTTGTAGCGCACCTGGGTCAGGCGCAGGGTCTCGCGCTGGGTGTCGAGGTTGCGGTTGGCCACGGCCAGCCGGGCCTGGGCCCCGCGCAGCTCCAAGTAGTTGCGAGCCACTTCGGCGGCGATGGTCACCTGGGCGTCGCGCAGGTCGGCCTGGGCCGCGCCCGCCTCGGCCCGGGCCGATTCCACGCCCCGGCGGACGCGGCCGAACAGGTCGATCTCCCAGCCGGCGTCGAAGCCGGCCTGGTAGGTCTCGCTCTCCACCCGCTGGCCGTTCGAGCCGGGCTGCTGCTGGTCGCTCTTGACGTAGGCGCCGCTGGCGGTGACCCGCGGCAGCTGGTCCAGGCGGGCGTCCTTGAACAGGGCCCGAGCCTCGTCCACCCGGGCGACCGCGACGCGGATGTCGAGGTTGCCGGAGAGAGCCTGGGTGATCAGGCCGTCCAGGACCGGGTCGTTGAACGCCTTCCACCACTGGGCCTCGGGCGCGGCGGTCGAGAACGCCCCGGCCGGGGCGTTCTGCAGCACCACCGGCGCCTGGACGGGGGTCTTGTAGTCGGGGCCGACGGCGCAGGCGGCGAGCAGGAGCGCCGAGGCGGTGACGATGAAGCTGGTTTTCAAGGTAGTCATGAGAGACCTCGGAGGTCTCCCTTCCCCCTGGAGGGGGGAAGGGCTGGGGATGGGGGTGGGAGAGGTTCCGGAGGTGGCGCGGTCGGGGTGTCGTCCACCGCCGTGGTCACCCCCGGCCCCTCCCCCATCGAGGGGGAGGGGAGAGGACGCAAGCATCAGTGCGCCTCCACGGCGTCGGTCGAACGGGCCGCCTTCAGCGCCGCCCGGCGGGCGGTGTTGCGGCGGATCACGAAGTAGAAGATCGGGGTCAGGACCAGGCCGAAGACCGTCACCCCCAGCATGCCGGAGAACACCGCCACGCCCATGGCCCGGCGCATCTCCGCGCCCGCCCCGTGCGAGACGACCAGCGGCCACACGCCCATGATGAAGGCGATCGAGGTCATCAGGATCGGCCGCAGGCGCAGGCGGCAGGCTTCCAGCACCGCCTGCAGCGGCGTGTCGCCATGCTCCTCGCGCTCCTTGGCGAACTCGACGATCAGGATGGCGTTCTTGCACGCCAGCCCCACCAGCACGATCAGCCCGATCTGGGTGAAGATGTTGTTGTCGCCATGAGTCAGCAGCACGCCGGCCAGGGCCGACAGCAGGGTCATCGGCACGATCAGGATCACCACCAGCGGCAGGCTCCAGCTTTCGTACTGGGCGACCAGCACCAGGAAGGCCAGCAGCACGCAGAGCGGGAAGATGTAGACCGCCGTGTTGCCCGCCAGGATCTGCTGGTAGGTCAGCTCGGTCCACTCGTAGCCCATGCCGTTGGGCAGCTCCTGCTTGGCCAGGTCCTCCAGCGCCTTCTGGGCCTGGCCCGTCGAGTAGCCGGGGGCCGGGCCCCCGTTGATCTCGGCCGTGAGCACGCCGTTGTAGTGGCTCTCGCGGTCGGGGCCGGTGGCTTCCTTGAAGCTGACGAAGGCGCCCAGCGGGATCATCTGGCCCGATCCATTGCGGGTCTGCAGGCGCAGCATCTGCTCGGGCTGCAGGCGGAATTTCTGGTCGGCCTGGACGTTGACCTCGTAGGTGCGGCCGAAACGGTTGAAGTCGTTGACGTACAGCGAGCCCAGATAGACCTGCATGGTCTCGAAGAGGTCGGTCAGGGAAACGCCCGAGGCCCGCGCCTTCTCGCGATCGATGTTGGCCTCGATCTTCGGCACGCTGACCTGATAGGTCGAGAACACGCCGGCCAGGGCAGGATCCTTGCGGGCCTTGTCGATCAGGTTCTGGGTCTGCCTGTTCAGCTCGTCGGGGCCAAGGCCCGCGCGGTCGACGATCTGCATGCGGAAGCCGCCGATCGTGCCCAGCCCCTGCACCGAAGGCGGCGGGAAGACCGCGATCTGGGCGTCGGGGATGGCGCCGAACTTCTGGTTCAGCTGGCCGACAATGGCGTTGGCCGACAGGTCATGATCCTTGCGGTTCTTGAAGTCGTCCAGCGGGAAGAACACCGCGCCGGAGTTGGGGCTGTTGATGAAGCCGTTGGCCGACAGGCCGGGGAAGGCCACCGAGTGCTTGATGCCCGGCACCTTCATGGCGATGTCGCCCATCTGGCGGATGACCGCCTCGGTGCGGTCCAGCGAGGCCGCGTCGGGCAGCTGCACGACGGCGACTACATAGGCCTTGTCCTGCTGGGGCACGAAGCCGCCGGGGGTCTTCATGAAGGCCCCGATGGTCAGGGCCAGCAGGATCCCGTAGACCACCAGGCCCGCGGTCGAGCGGCCCAGGGTGCGGCCGACATTGCGGACATAGCCGTTGGAGGCCTTGGCGAAGAAGCGGTTGAACGGGTTGAACAGCCAGCCCAGGGCCGCGTCGATGACCTTCTGGAAGCGGTCCTTGGGCGCGTCGTGGCTCTTGAGCAGCACCGCGGCCAGGGCCGGCGACAGGGTCAGGGAGTTGAAGGCCGAGATCACCGTCGAGATGGCGATGGTCAGGGCGAACTGGCGGTAGAACTGGCCCGACAGGCCGCTGATGAAGGCGGTCGGGATGAACACCGCGCACAGCACCAGGGCCGTGGAGATGATCGGTCCGGTGACCTCGCTCATGGCCTTGCGGGTGGCCTCGGGCGGCGGCAGGCCGTTGGTGATGTTGCGCTCGACGTTCTCGACCACGACGATGGCGTCGTCGACGACGATGCCGATGGCCAGCACCAGGCCGAACAGGGTCAGGGCGTTGAGGCCGAAGCCCAGCATCAGCAGGATCGCGAAGGTGCCGATCAGCGAGACGGGCACGGCGATCAGCGGAATGATCGAGGCGCGCCAGCCCTGCAGGAACAGCACCACCACCAGCACCACCAGGATGATCGCCTCGATCAGGGTGTGGATCACCGAGTCGATCGATTCCTGCACGAAGGCGGTGGTGTCGTAGATGATCTCGTAGTCGACGCCCTCGGGGAACTCCTTCTTCAGCTCCTTCATCGTCTTCTTGATGTCGGCGGCCATCTGCAGGGCGTTGGAGCCCGGACGCTGGAAGATCGGCATGGCCACGGCCGACTTGTTGTCGAGCAGGCTGCGCAGGGCGTAGTTGTTGGCCCCCATCTCGACGCGGGCCACGTCGCCCAGGTGGGTGAGTTCGCCGTTGGCGCCCGAGCGGATGATGACGTTGCGGAACTGCTCCTCGTCGGTCAGGCGGCCGGGGGCGTTGATCGACAGCTGGAAGTCCGAGCCCATGTTGGTGGGCGGGGCGCCCAGCTGGCCGGCGGCGACCTGGACGTTCTGCTCGCGCAGGGCTTTCACCACGTCGCCGGCCGTCATGTTCAGCGAGGCCAGCTTCTCGGGATCCAGCCACACCCGCATGGAGTAGGCGCCGGCCCCGAAGATCTGCACGTCGCCCACGCCGTCGACCCGCTTGAGGCGGTCGCGCACGTTCAGCTGCGCGTAGTTGCTGAGATACAGCATGTCGTAGCGGTTGTTGGGCGAGATCATGTGCACGACCAGCGTCAGGTCGGGCGAGGCCTTGTCGGTGGTCACGCCGATGCGCTGCACCTCCTGGGGCAGTTTCGGCAGGGCCTGGGCGACGCGGTTCTGGACCTGCACCTGGGCCTTGTCGAGGTCGGTGCCCAGGGCGAAGGTGACGGTCAGGATCATCGCCCCGTCGGAGGCCGACTGCGACGACTGGTAGATCATGCCCTCGACGCCGTTGATCGCCTGCTCCAGCGGGGCGGCGACGGTCTGGCCGATGACGGCGGGGTTGGCGCCCGGATAGGCGGCGCGCACGACCACGGTGGGCGGCACCACCTCGGGATATTCCGAGATCGGCAGGCGCGGCAGAGCCACCAGCCCGGCGATGAAGATGACGATCGAGAGCACGGCGGCGAAGCGCGGTCTGCTCACGAAGAACTTTGAGAAATTCATGGGAGGCTTCCGGGGAGGAGGCGAGGAGGGAGAACCCCCTCCCCCTGGATGGGGGAGGGGCAGGGGTGGGGGTGACTGCGGCGGGGAGTGTGTCGCGGGCGGCGCCTTATCCTGACGCGCTTTCACCCCCATCCCCGGCCCCTCCCCCATCGAGGGGGAAGGGAGAAGTGGTCTAGTTCTGGCCGACGCTGTTGATCATCGCGACCCGCTGGGGACCGGTCTCGAACTGGGCCAGGTCGGTCGACAGGTCGGTCTTGACGACGACCGGGTTGACGGTGTCGCCCGGCTTGACCTTCTGCAGGCCGCCGACGATCACCCGGTCGCCGGGCTTGAGGCCGGTGCGGATGATGCGCAGATTGCCGGCCAGCGGACCGATCTCGACCGGGCGGTACTCGGCCTTGTTGTTGGCGCCCACCACCACGACGTAGCGCTTGCCCAGGTCGGTGGCCACGGCGCGGTCGGGGGCCAGGGCCACCGTCTGCGAGGTGTCGCTGACCATGCGGATGCGGGCGAACAGGCCGGGGGTGAACCGGCCGTCGGCGTTGGCGAAGATCGCCCGGCCGTTGATCGTTCCGCTCTTGGCGTCCAGGGCGTTGTCGATGAACTTCAGCTGGCCCTGGTGCGGATAGCCGTCCTCGGTCATCAGGCCCATATAGACCGGGCTGGCCTTGCCGCGTTCGGCCGCGGCGTACTTCAGGAAGGTCTGCTCATCGGCGTTGAACGTGGCGTAGATCGGCGTGTCGCTGACCACCGTGGTCAGCAGGTCGGACGGGGTGACCAGGTTGCCGCGGGTGATCACGGCCTTGGAGACCCGGCCGTCGATCGGCGAGACCACGCGGGTCCATTCCAGGTTCAGCCTGGCGGTCTGGTAGGCGGCGTTGGCGGCGCCGAGATTGGCCTGGGCGGCCTTTTCCTCGGCGGACAAGCGGTCGAACTCGCTCTGGGCCAGGGCGTTCTGCTCCAGCAGCCGGCGGCCGCGCTCGCGGTTGACGACGGCCAGATCCAGCTGGGCCTTGGCGCGAGCCACCTCGGCCTGGGCGCGGTTGGCCTCGGCCTGGTAGGGGCGGGGGTCGATCTGGAACAGCACCTGGCCCTTGCGGACCCGGGCGCCTTCCTCGAACCGGGCGCCGTCGACATAGCCGCTGACGCGCGGACGGATGTCGACCGTGTCGACCGCCTCGAGGCGGCCGGTGAAGTCGTCCCACTGGCGCAGCGCCTTGAAGGCCACCGGGGTGATGGTGACCTGGGCGGGCGGCGGGGCGGCTTCCTGTTTGGCCTGGGCGCTGCAGGCGGCCAGCACGGCCATGGCGGCCAGGCCGGCGAACGAGGTGAAAACGGGGCGGAGGGACATAGGCGTACCTGTCGGACAGAAGAAGCGGGGGAGGAGACGCGGGTGTTTTTCTATTCCCAGACGGGGCGCCGGGATTTCTGGCGGGCCTTGGGCGAGGCCGCCCAGTCCCGGATGGACGAGCCGCCAGCCCCTTGGCCGATCAGCTTGCGCAGCGATCGGGCGGGGGCGCCGACCCAGCGGGGAACGCTGGCGGACGGGGCGGCGGTGTCTGGGCTTACGCTCGGGGGCATGGCTCGCGCTCCGTTCCGGGGTTAAGGATTAAATGTCGCAGTTGCTGTTGCTTGACGTGACGTCCATCTGTGACGATGTAGTCGTATGTGACGATACCGTTCGGTATCATCCACGCGGTGAGAGATACTGACCGGTAACTCTCGCGTCAAGGTGAGGTGCTGTGAAAATGGCTGAGAGAAATTCTGGCGGGGGCAAGCTGGACGATCTGGAGGCGCCCGTGTGCGCCCCGTCGTCCAAGCGACCGGCTCGTGACCGGATCTTCGAAACGGCCCGCGAGCTGTTCTATCAGCACGGCATCCGCGCGGTGGGGGTCGAGGCGATCGCCGCCGAGGCCGAGGCCACCAAGATGACGCTGTACCGTAACTTCCCGTCCAAGGACGAGCTGGTCGCCGAGGTGCTGCGCGAGCAGGAACGCGACTACTGGGCCTGGTGGGACGAGGTCGTCGGCTGCACCTGCGGCGACCCGCGAGTCCAGCTGGAGGCGATCTTCGACGCCTTCGAGACCAAGGCCTGCAACGCCGACGTCCACGGCTGCCCCCTGTCCAACGCCGCGATCGAGCTGCATGAGGCCGACCATCCGGCCCAGAAGGTGTCGGTGGCCTACAAGCAGCAGCTTCACGCGCGCTTGGTCGATCTGTGCCGGCGCGCTGGCGCTTCGAACGACGATCTGGCCGATGGCCTGATGCTGCTGATGGAAGGGTCCTACACCGCCCGGGTCACCCTGGGCGCGGCCGGTCCCGTGCGGGCCGTGGCGCGGGCGGGTCGGGCGCTGATCAAGGCGCACTTGGACAAGCCGGACTGCTGAGACACCGTGCGTCCTTCGAGGCTCGCCTGCGGCTCGCACCTCAGGATGAGGAACTTTGTTGCTGCTCTGAGTCCCTCATCCTTGTCTGTTGACGAGACTGTAGGAGAGTTGTCGGCGGACGGCGCTCGGCTTCATCCTTGGTCCTTGAAGACCGTGCCTCAGCGTGAG
>NZ_SLZL01000007.1 GCF_004342605.1 Caulobacter sp. BK020 | reverse complement strand
CTCACGCTGAGGCACGGTCTTCAAGGACCAAGGATGAAGCCGAGCGCCGTCCGCCGACAACTCTCCTACAGTCTCGTCAACAGACAAGGATGAGGACGTCAGCAACAAAGCTCCTCATCCTGAGGCGCCCGCGCAGCGGGCCTCGAAGGACGCACGACCCTCGACCGAGCCGCCGCTGAGAGGCTCCGACTGGCAGCCTATCCGGGATCTGGCGCGTGCGCCCTGGGTCGCGCTTGTCGGGCGGCGGCGGGTCTCTTAACTGCGATCCATGCCGCTGGACGCCCTTCTCGCCGACATCGCCGCCTGTCGGGCCTGCGCGCCCTACCTGCCCCACACGCCCAGGCCGGTGGTGCGGGTGGGCGAGGCGACGCGGCTGCTGATCTGCGGCCAGGCGCCGGGGCGGCTGGTGCACGAGACCGGCCTGCCGTTCAACGACCCGTCGGGCAATCGCCTGCGCGAGTGGATGGGCGTCGACCGCGAGACCTTCTACGGCCGTCCGGAGATCGGCGTCGCGGCCATGGCCTTCTGCTTTCCCGGCACCGATCCCAAGGGCGGCGACTATCCGCCGCCGGCCCGCTGCGCCGCGCTCTGGCGCAAGCCGCTGCTGGCCGCCCTGCCGAATGTCGAGCTGACCCTGCTGGTCGGCAGCCATGCCCAGGCCTGGGCGTTGGGGGAACGGATGAGGGGCAACATGACCGACACCGTCGCCGCCTGGCGGGACCATATCGACCAGGGCGTCCTGCCCCTGCCGCATCCGTCGTGGCGCAACACCGCCTGGCTCAAGCGCAATCCCTGGTTCGAGGCCGAGGTCGCGCCCTATCTTCGCCGCCGAGTGGCGGGCATTCTGGAATCATGAACCGTCGGACACTTCTTCTCGGGGCGACCTGCGCGGCCGGCCTGGCCGCCTGCGCCCCGGTCACCCAGCATCCGGGCCCGGGCGAGCTGGGCTATCGCGGCCCCCGGCTGGACAAGGACGGCCTGTTCAGTTTCGACGGCAAGAAGCTGGGCCTGATGACGTGGCTGCCGCCCGAAGGCCAGCCGGTTACCCACGTGATCGTCGCCCTGCACGGCATGAACGACTATTCCAACGCCTTCCACCTGGCCGGGCCGTTCTGGGCGGGGCAGGGGATCGCCACCTACGCCATCGACGTCCGCGGCTTTGGCCGCTCCCCCGACCGGGGCGTCTGGGCGCCGCCGGAACTGGTGATCGAGGACATCCGCACCGCCGTGGCCCTGGTTCGCGAGGCCCATCCCGAGGCCAAGGTCGCCCTGGCCGGCGAGAGCATGGGCGGGGCCCTGGCCATCGTCGCCATGGCCTCGGAGCGACCGCCGGCCGCCGAGCGCCTGCTGCTGTTCGCGCCCGCCGTCTGGGGCTGGTCGAACCAGCCGCTGCCCTACAAGACCAGCCTGTGGATCACCGCCCACACCACGCGGAGCTGGGTGGTCAAGCCGCCCGAATGGCTGGTCAAGAACGTCCAGCCCACCGACAATATCGACGAGCTGCGGCGCATGGGGCGCGACCCGCTGATGATCTGGGGCGCGCGGTCCGACACCCTGTACGGCCTGGTCGGGCTGATGGAGAAGGCCTGGGCGTCGCTGGGCAAGGTCCAGGTCCCGGTGGCCTATTTCTACGGGGCCAACGACCACATCATTCCCAAGGAACCGACCATGGAGGCCGTCCGCCGGCTCAAGCCCGACGACCGCTCGGCCTACTACGCCAACGGCTGGCACCTGCTGCTGGTCGACAAGCAGGCCCAGGTGGTGTGGACGGACGCGGCCTCGTTCCTGAAGGACCCTCTGGCCGACCTGCCGTCCGGCGCCCCGCCGATCCCCGGGGCTCCGACCGCGCCGAACGTGGTGCGGTCGGAGGGGGCGAGGCCGTAACGAGCGGCCATCCCGTGCGTCCTTCGAGGTTCGCCTTCGGCTCGCACCTCAGGATGAGGACCTTTGTTGCTGCTGAAGACCTGATCCTGAGGCGCTCGCGCAGCGGGCCTCGCAGGACGCATGGCGTCCCGGTCCCTCGCACGGGTGCGGCAAGGTCGGGTCTTGTGACCTCGCCCTCACCGGCGTACACCCGCGCGCAAACTTTCTGGCTAGGGCAGGACTGACGGCATGACCTTGTTCGATTCCCCGGATTTCGAGGGACATGAAGGCGTTCACGCGTTCTTTGACGAAAAAACCGGCCTGAAGTCGATCATCGCCGTCCACTCTACCGCGCGCGGACCGGCGGCCGGCGGCTGCCGGATGTGGGACTATTCCAGCGCCGACGCGGCCGTGACCGACGCCCTGCGGCTGTCGCGCGGCATGTCGTACAAGAACGCCATGGCCGACCTGGACTTCGGCGGCGGCAAGGCGGTGATCATCGGCGACGCCCGCAGCCAGAAGACGCCCGAACTGTTCGAGGCCTTCGGCCGCGCCGTCGACAGCCTGGCCGGGCGCTACTGGACGGCCGAGGACGTCGGCGTCTCGCCGGCCGACCTGGTCGCCACCCGCCGCACCACCCGCTATGTCGCCGGCCTGGAAGGCCACGCGGCCGCCTCGGGCGATCCGTCGCCGGTCACCGCCGAGGGCGTGTTCCGCGGCGTGCGGCTGTGCGTCCAGCGCGCTCTGAACCGCGACCTGAACGGCGTTACCGTCGCCATCCAGGGCGTCGGCCATGTCGGCGCCTACCTGGCCGAGAAGCTGCATGCGGCCGGCGCCAAGCTGATCATCGCCGACGTCAACCTGCGCGCCCTGGACGAGGTGGCGGCCAGGACCGGCGCCAGGATCGTCCCGACCGACGCCATCTTCGACGTCGAGGCCGATGTCTTCGCGCCGTGCGCCCTGGGCGGCGCGATCTCGGCCACGACCCTGCCGCGCCTGAAGGTCAAGGTCATCGCCGGCGGGGCCAACAACCAGCTGGCCGACGCGACGATCGGCCAGGCGGTCTATGATCGCGGCATCCTCTACGCCCCCGACTATGTGATCAACGGCGGCGGCATCATCAACGTGGCCGGCGAGATCCGGGCCCTTGAAGCCGGCGTGGCCTTCGATCCGGAGTGGGTGGCCACCAAGCTGGACCGCCTGGCCCAGACCCTGGGCGAGGTGCTGGACCACTCGCTGGTCGACAAGCGCCCCGCCAACCTGGTCGCCGACGAGATCGCCCGGGCGCGGATCGCGGCGGCGCGTTCCTAAACTCACCATCAAACTCGCCCTCTCCCATGGGGAGAGGGAGGGGCCCAAGCGAAGCTTGGGAGGGTGAGGGGGTTTTCGTCGGACGGCGTGCCGGCAGGGCGCTCGCGTGAAATCGGAAAGGGTGTAACCCCTCTCCCTCCCGCCGCTACACGGCGGGTCCCTCCCTCTCCCGCTGGGAGAGGGTTTTGGTTGTTCGCACCCTTCCGCTGATCTCCGCTCCCGCGTCGCGGTCAAGCCGCAGGTAGACCGGTAGGGCCAGGAGGGTTACCAGGCCGATGGCCACGAACGGCCAGGTGAAGCGGTCCGGGGGCAAGTGTGCGCCGTGGCCGCGGGCCAGGTGCAGCATCAGGCCGCCGAAGCTGACGCCCAGGGCCAAGCCCACCTGCTGGGCCACGGCCGCCAGGGTCGAGGCGGCGGCGACCTTGGGCTGCGGCACGTCGGCATAGGCGATGGTGTTGGCGGCGATGAACTGGTTGGAGCGGGCGAAGCCGGCCAGGAACAGGGCTGCGGCCATCACCGCCATCGGCGTCGCCAGGGTGAAGAAGCCAGGAGCGGCCGTCAGGACCGCCGTGGCGATCACGAACACCGCCAGCGAGGTGCGAAAGCCGAAGCGCTTGAGCCCCGCCGCGGCGAAGGGGCGGGCGATCAGGGCGCCGACCCCGGTCCCCAGGGTGACCGCGCTCGCCTTGAGCGGACTCCAGCCCAGCGCGACCTGCAACAGCAGGGGCAGCAGGAACGGGCTGGCGCCGATGCCCAGCCGCACGAAGGTCCCGCCCAGCAGGCTGGCGCGATAGGTGCGGTATTTGAGCAGGTCGAGGTCGAGGATCGGCCTGGGCGTGACCTTGGCCTTGCGCAGATAGAGCCAGCCGGCGCCCAGCGCCAAGGCCACCACGCTCGCCTGCGCCCATGGCGGCAGAAGCGACAGCCCCGCCGTCTCGGCCACCACCACCAGGCCGCTGATGGCCGCGGCCGACAGCAGGAAGCCCAGGGTGTCGAACTGGCCCATTTCGGTGTTGGGCTGTCCCCGGGGCACGAAGCGCATCACAGCGGCCATGCCCAACAGGCCGATCGGCAGGTTCAAGTAGAAGATCCACGGCCAGTCGGCGACGCTCAGCACCAGGCCGGCGAGCGGCGGGCCGATCAGCGGTCCCACCAGGGCGGGCATGGTGAACCAGCCCATGGCGCGGATCAGCTTGTCCTTGGGCGTCGAGCCGACCACGATCAGCCGGGCGACCGGGGTCATCATGGCCCCGCCGATCCCTTGCAGGATGCGCGAGGCGACCAGGGCCTCAAGGTTTCGCGACAGTCCGCAGAGGGCCGAGCCGGCCAGGAACACCATCATCGCCGTGACGAACACCCGCCGCGCCCCGAACCTTTCCGCCGCCCAGCCGCTGACCGGGGTGAACACCGCCAGCGCCAGGATGTACGAGGTCAGGGCCAGCTTCAGGTGGATCGGATCGACGCTGAAGGCCCGGGCCAGGGTGGGCAGGGCGGTCGACAGGGCAGTGGAGTCGATGAACTCCATCAGCAGCGCGCTGGCCACGGCCAGGGAGATCAGCCGGGTTCCGAGAACCGAAGGGTCTGGTGAGGGAGCGGGCGGATCGGACGGCACGAGGGGCGGCTTACGCCCGCCGGCCGCCGATCTCAAGCGTCGGGCGGAGATCGAAGGCGCCGGCCGATCGGCCTTCTCGCGCGTTATTCCACCTGCACCCGCCCGGAGCCCGCCATGACTCAGGAAACCCATCTGTCCGAGCTGGAAGAGGAGATGGCCCAGGCTGTCGCCTCCGAGGATTTCGAGACCGCCGCGGCGCTGCGCGACCAGGTCGATCAGATCCGCCGCGACCAACGGATCATGGAGCAGCCCGGCGCCGACGCGCCCCAGGCCTCCTACCTTCGTCGCCAGGAACCGGGAAGGATGGGCCTGGGGACCAACCAGTCCAGCTATGCGCCGCCCAAGGGCTGGGTTCCGCCCCCCAAGCCCGACCCGATGACGACAGGACATTCCAAGGGAGGGCGGCGTTCTAAGGGCTGAGGGCAGGGGCAGCGCGCCGATCTGCTTTCCGGTATCGCGGGCGCCTGCCGCCAGGGCGCCCTGGGGGCGCTTTCAGAATTCCTCCGTCCGCGTTCCATCTTGACGCTTGCGCCAAATTCGAACGGCCGTAAGACTTCCCTACAGGTAAAGGGGATACCGTAGTGAGTCCGAAGAGCGACGGCGCGACCGTCACCACCGCGCCGGAGACCGAGGTCGAAGGCGTCGACAACGAAGCCGTCACCAAGAACCTGGTGTTCGTCGCCGCCGAGCGCCTGTTCGCGCTGCACGGCTTCCAGAACGTGTCGGTGCGCGACATCACCGCCGCGGCGGGCGTCAACCTGGCCTCGGTGAACTATCACTTCGGGTCCAAGGACGCCCTGCTGTACGAGATCTTCCGTCGCCGCACGGTCGAGCTGAACCGCGAGCGGGCCAAGAAACTGCACGAGGCGATCGATCGCCATGCGGGCAATCCGCCGGTTCGCGAGATCCTGGCCGCCCTGCTGACGCCGCCGCTGAAGTGGCTGGCGCCCGACCACGAGCGCCGCATCTCGCTGCAGTTCCTGATCCGCGCCCGCAGCGAAGGCACCGACGAGATCCGCAAGGTGCTGCAGACCGACGTCACCCACCTGCGCCGCTTCTCCGACGCCCTGCTGAAGGCCCGTCCGGACCTGCCGTCCGAGGAGATTTACTGGCGGCTGCACTTCACCCTGGGCATGCTGCACAACAACCGCTTCGCCGAGTTCGACCGCCTGAACGTGCTGTCGGAAGGCGCGACCAGCGAGGCTGACGTCGAGGCCCTGCTGAACCGGATGCTGGCCTTCGCCGAGGCCGGGTTCTCGGCCTAGGGGCGTCGCGCGGAAAAGTAGACGCCGGTTTTCCGCAAAAACGATGCGAAAACAAAATCTAGAGCAAGCCGCCCGATTCCTGTATCGCGCGGCTTGCTCTAGAAGCCTGACCGCGTCGCCGAGATAGGCCGCGTCCCGAGAAGGGCGCGGCCTTTTTCGTTGTCGCGCCGCGCGCCCCCGACAATCGGCTTTGGCCTCGTCCCGGTTTGACAGGTCGGGCCCTTACCTCCTATTGCATTTGCGACTCATTATTGTTCGCAGAGAACCTGTTCATGATTTCCTCCCCGCGCGCCCTGCTGATGGCCGGCGCCGCTCTCCTGGCCCTGTCTTCCGCCGCCGTCGCCCAGGCCGAGGAGACCACGCCCGCCGCCGACGAGGCCGGCGCGGTCGAGAACCAGGTGGATGGCGTGGTGGTCACTGGGGCGCGCACCCGCACCTCGGCGGTGACGGGCCTGGACATGAGCCTGCGCGAGACCCCCCAGTCGGTGACGATTCTCGACCAGGCCCGGATCCGCAACTTCGGCCTGACCAGTGTCAACGACCTGCTGGCCCAGGTGACCGGCGTCAATGTCGAGAAGGTCGAGACCGACCGCACCTACTACAACTCGCGCGGCTTCGACATCACCAACTTCCAGGTCGACGGCATCGGCCTACCGCTGATCTGGGGCATCCAGTTCGGCGACCTGGACACCGTGCTGTTCGACCGGGTCGAGGTGGTGCGCGGCGCCAACAGCATGATGACCGGCACCGGCAATCCCTCGGCCACGGTCAACTATGTGCGCAAGCGCCCGACCGACGCCTTCAAGGCCAGCGCCGCCCTGCAGTACGGCTCATGGGACGACTATCGCCTGGAGGCCGACGTCTCGGGGCCGCTGAACGCCGCGGGTTCGGTGCGCGGCCGGCTGATCTACGCCAACGAGGACAGGGGCTCGTACCTCGACCATTACCACGTCAATCGCAACGTCTATTCGGGTCTGCTGGCCTGGGACGTCACGCCCAAGCTGACGGTCACCGCCGGCTACGCGCTACAGGACAACCGTTCGCGCGGCGTGCTGTGGGGCGCCCTGCCGCTGCTTTATGCGGACGGCGCGAAGGTCGACTATCCGCGTTCGGCCTCGACCTCGGCCGACTGGACCTATTGGAACGTCAAGGACCAGACGGCCTTCACCGAGCTGGACTACCGGTTCGACAACGGCTGGGCGCTCAAGGCCACCGGCACCTACAAGCGCTTCAACGAGAACGCCAAGCTGCTCTACGCCTATGGCAATCCCGACCCGGCCACCGGCCTGGGCGTCAGGGGCATGAGCGGCGTCTACCCGTCGAAGTACGAGAACTTCATCCTCGACGCCTACGCCTCGGGCCCGTTCCAGCTGTTCGGACGGACGCACCAGCTGGTGGTCGGCGGCCAGACCTCCAAGTCGACCGGCAAGGAATGGGAGAACTTCGCCCTCGACAGCGAGATCCCCTATCCGGCCGTCGGTCTGTGGAGTTCGCAACAGGTCGCCGAACCGGCCTATCCGGGCGCGGACCTGAAGAGCGACCAGACCGACCGCCTGTCGCGCTTCTACGCCGCCGCCCATTTCAGCGTCGCCGAGCCGTTGAAGATCGTGGCCGGCTTCAACGCCCTGAAGCTGAAGTCCAAGGGCTATTCCTACGGCGCCGACACGCCGCGAGACGAGAAGAAGGTCAGCCCCTATGTCGGCGCGGTCTACGACCTCAACCCGAACGTCTCGCTCTACGCCAGCTACACCGACATCTTCAATCCGCAGTCCGAGCGCGACATCAACGACCGCAACCTGCCGGCCGCCCATGGCAAGGCCTATGAGGCCGGGGTCAAGAGCGAGTGGTTCGACCACCGCCTCTACCTGACCGGCGCGGTGTTCCAGTCACAGCAGGATGACCTGGCCATCGCCGTGGGCGTGGACGGAACCCGGACGGTCTATGCCGGGCTCGACACCAAGGTGACCGGCTATGAACTGGAAGCGACCGGCGCCCTGACCGACCGGTGGACGGTCAGCGCCGGCTGGACCCAGCTGAAGATCGAGGGCGAGGACGGCCAGAACCGCGAGTACCTGCCGCGCAAGACCTTCAAGGCGACCACGGCCTACACCTTCCCGCAGCTGCGCAACCTGACGATCGGCGGCGCGCTGCGCTGGCAGAGCGCGGTGTCGATGGTCGACATCGCCCCCGTCGAGCAGAAGGCCTATGGCGTCGTCGACCTGATGGCCGGCGTCGACCTGACCGACAAGGTGCGCGCCACGCTCAACGTCAAGAACGCGGCCGACAAGACCTACCTGACCAGCCTGATGTGGACCCAGTCATACTACGCCGCGCCGCGCGGCGTGTCGCTGCGTCTCGACTACAGCTTCTGAGGACGGACATGGACGCGCGAACCCACGACCTCGCCCCGGCCGCCGCTCCGGACGCCGGCCTCGCGCCGACGCGTTCGGGAGCCGCCCGGTTCGCGCCGCCCAGCCTTCGCCCCGTCCTGACCTTCCTCCACCGCTGGGTGGGGCTATTCATCGCAGCATTCCTGTTCGTGTCCGGCGTCACCGGGGCGGTGATCTCGTGGGACCACGAGCTGGACGACGTGCTCAACCCGCACCTGATGTTCGCCCGGTCGAAGGGCGGGGCGGCCCTGCCGCCGCTCGACCTGGCGCGCCGGATCGAGGCCCGCGACCCGCGGGTGCAGGTGACCTACCTGCCCCTGGCCCCGGAACCGGGCGGGACCCTGGCCTTCGGCGTCGCGCCCAAGCGGAACCCCGCCACGGGCAAGCTGTTCGAGCCGCATTACAACCAGGTGTTCATCGATCCGGCGACGGGGGCGGAGCAGGGGCGGCGCGAGTGGGGCGCGGTCTGGCCGATCACCCGCGAGACCTTCGTCTCGTTCCTCTACGTGCTGCACTACAGCCTGCACATTCCGGCGATGTGGGGGATCGACCGCTGGGGGATCTGGCTGCTGGGCGGGGTGGCGATCCTGTGGACGCTGGACTGCTTCGTCGGCTTCTACCTGACCCTGCCGCGGCGCCGGACGGCCTCGCCGAGGCGGGGCCACGCCAGTCCGGCCAAGGGATTCTGGGCGCGCTGGAAACCGGCCTGGATGATCAAGACCTCGGCCAGCGCCTACCGGATCAATTTCGACATCCACCGGGCGTTCGGCCTTTGGCTGTGGGGCGTGCTGTTCACCGTGGCCTTCACCGCCTTCTCGCTGAACCTCTACAGCGAGGTGTTCTATCCGGTGATGTCCAAGGTCTCGAAGGTGACGCCCGGCCCCTTCGACCTGCGCAAGCCGGCCGATATTCATTCGCCGATTGTCGCCGCCCGCACCTACGCCCAGGTGCTGGACGGCGCCCGGGCCGAGGCGGCCCGGCGCGGCTGGCGCGCGCCGCCCGGCAGCGCGTTCTACTCGCCCGAATACGGCGTCTACGGCGTGGCCTTCCATGCGCCCGGCGGCGACCACGGCGCGGCCGGGGTCGGCCCGCCCTACCTCTACTACGACGGCCAGACCGGGGCCCTGCTGGGCGTCCGCCAGCCGTGGAAGGGCACCGCCGCCGACATCTTCGTCCAGGCCCAGTTCCCGCTGCACTCAGGCCGCATCCTGGGCCTTCCGGGGCGGATCCTGATCTCGCTGACCGGCGTGGCCGTGGCGGCCCTGAGCGTCACCGGCGTGGTCATCTGGCTGAAGAAGCGCCGGGCGAGGGTGGGGCGCAGGGCGAGAGCGCTCTAACCCGCCAGCTTCCACGCCTGCTTGAGGTCGGCGACCAGCTCGGCATAGGCGCGGTCCTTGGCGTCACGGTCGGGGATGCGCAGCATGAACGACGGGTGCCAGCTGACCAGGGCCAGTTCGCCGCCGTCCAGGGCCTGGCGCTGGCCGCGCGTCTTGCCGATCGGCAGGGCCTTGCCGAACACCGCCTGCACGGCCGTCGCTCCCAGGGCCAGGATGACCCTGGGCCGCACCAGCCGTCGTTCGGCGCCCAGCCACCAGCGGCAGGCCTGGACCTCGCCGCGGTCGGGGGTCTTGTGCAGCCGGCGCTTGCCGCGCGGCTCGTGCTTGAAGTGCTTGACGGCGTTGGTGACGAAGACCCGGTCGCGGGGCGCGCCGGCCTCGGCCATCGCCCGGTCCAGCAACTGGCCGGCCGGGCCGACGAACGGGACGCCCTGCAGGTCTTCCTGGTCGCCCGGCTGCTCGCCGACGATCATCAGCGCCGCCCTGGGCGGGCCCAGCCCAGGCACCCCTTGGGTGGCGTTCCGCCACAGGTCGCAGCGGCGGCAGACCTGGATCCCGGCGGCGATGTCTTCGAGGCTGGTCGGAGCGTCTTCGCCGTTCGATCTGCGCGCCTGCTTGGACGCGGACCTGAGCTCGCGTTCCGACGGCCTGGCGGGGTGGGCGGCGACCATGATCCGGGTCCGGCCTCGTGCTGTCTCGGTCAGGTCTGAATGACCGCCGTCTCCGGCGGGTTCCGCCTGGACCGATCACTCGCCTGTGAGGGAACGGAGCGGGCCAGTCGGGGTTATGCTGAACCCATGGCGCGGCTCGGCATCCTTCACGAAACGCGGTACAGCTACGCCCGGCCGGTCGGCTTCGGGGCGCACCGCCTGCTGATCCGGCCGCGCGACAGCCACGCCATCCGCATCAGCGAGGCCTCGCTGCAGACCTCCCTGCCGGGCGAGACCCGCTGGACCTATGACGCGGCCGGCAACTGCGTCTGCTGGTTCACGCCGCGGGGCGAGGCCGACAGCCTGACCATCACCAGCCGCCTGGTCATCGACCGCTTTCCCGCGCCCCTGACCAGCCTGCATGTCGACGACCCGCACACCGTCTCGCCGATCGTCTACGCCCGCGAGGACCGGGCGGTGCTCAACCCCTTCATCGTCCCGGCCACAGAGGACGAGGATCGGGTGCTGCTGCGCTGGCTGCGCGGCCAGATGGAACGTCCCGACGAGCCGGCCCTGGACTTCCTGCTGCGGATGAACCGCACGATCCACGACCAGTTCGACTATGTCCCTCGCGAGGAGGCCGGGGTCCAGACGCCGGCGGAGACCATTGCCCGGGGCAGCGGCACGTGCCGCGACTTCGCCTGGCTGATGGTCGAGGCCCTGCGGCGGCTGGGCTATGCGGCGGTGTTCGCCACCGGCTATGTCCACAGTCCCGGCGCGGCGATGCGCGGGGCGGGGGCCACCCACGCCTGGTGCGAGGTGTTCCTGCCCGACCTGGGCTGGACCGAGTTCGACCCGACCAACGGCCTGGCGGAATCGCCCGACCTGATCCGGGTGGCCGCCACCCGCACGCCGGGCGAGGCGAGGCCGGTGTCGGGCACGATCATCGGCGAACCGGGCGAAACGCACCTGAGCGTCAGGGTCGAGGTCCGGCTGCTGGACGCCCTGGAGGCGGCGGCGTAACGAAGACAACAAGAAAAATTTGGGAGGACAAGGTGATGATGAGACCGTTCCAGCAGCAGGAACCCCTGAGCGGCGGCCACCTGCCGCACCCCGAGCCCAAGCCCCAGCACGGCCAGAAGCCGGACGCCGAGTGCCTGAAGACGCCAGAGAAGCGCTCGTTCGAGCCTCGCCCGGCGCACTGATAGGGGCGAGGGGGCGACGACCCGAATGCGCCCTCTCCCAAAGGGAGGGGGAGAAAATGTCCGCTACTCTTTCCTGACCCAGCCGGCGTCCGGTTCGCGCCAGAAGCGGAACGTCGAAGACGGGCGGCGGCGGTGATTTCCGAACTCGATCCGTGGCGGACTCTGTGCGTCCTTCGAGGCGCGCTCAGGAGCGCGCACCTCAGGATGAGGTGATCTCTACTGAATTCCTCATCCTGAGGCGCCCGCGCAGCGGGCCTCGAAGGACGCACGACACGTCCGCCGACCACCCCCGGCGGACATTCGGCGCGTCGGTTCTCAGGCGCGTATCGATGTCGGCGGGAGGGGGCGACGGGAAGCGGGGGAACCGGCCTTGAAGCCTGGGCCCGCCCGCGAGCCTCTATCCCCCGCCGATAGCCAGCAAACTTCAGCCATTTCAAGACGTTGAAATTTCTCGACGTCAATCTGTCCTCACCCTTCCGAACCGCTCGATAATGGTCTCATCCCAGCGCATGGGGAGGGACGTCGGCCGGCGACCTGACGGGCGGTGGGAAGTGGTCGAGCGGGAAGGCTTGGCCGCCGTGTCTTCTTCGGAAGACGTCTTGGGTCGGTCCGCAGCAGGTTCGCCTTGGTCGCGACGAAGCTTCGGCGCCCGGGATAGGCGGATGGGTCAGCAGGTGCAAGGGGGTTACTCGCACGGTCCGGGACCGGGGCTCGCCGCCCTGGCCCGCCCGCCGGGGGCGAATGAGACCGGCTAAGCGCTAAAACCGCTGCCTACCGGACGCTCCTGGAAAACGGACTACGCGAAGCGCCAGACTTCGTCGAAACGGTACCAAGACTCGCAATCCTTCCGGGCGAAGCCCGGGCGCTTCGCGACCCTCCCCAATCTTCAGCGGTGATCCGCGTGAAGCGGCGAAGCCGTGTTCATCAGGATCTCCCACCGGAGGTAGGTCCCAGAAGGAGCTGACGCCCATGACCCGGCCTCGCCAACCCCGCCCCCGTGACGCGATCGAGCGCCGGATCCTCGACCTCGAGGCGGCCAAGACCCGGCACGCCAACCTGACCCGTATGGCTCGCCTGGAACGCGAGGTCGCGGCCCTGCCGGACCCGCGGGCGCCCACGCCCAACGAGCTCGCCCGCCGGGCTTCCGAAGCGCAGCTCGACAAGCTTCTGAACGATTGGTCGAATCCCCGGGGACCGGAGAGGGGCGACTAGAGCATCGCGCGGAAAAGTGGATGCCGGTTTTCCGCAAAAGCGATGCGAAAACAAAAAGTTAGAGCAAATCGTGTGATTTGCTCTAACCCCGCACCAGTTCCCGCATCGCCTTGTCCAGCCCGTCCAGGGTCAGGGGGAACATCCGGTCGTTCATCAGCTGCTTCATCACCCCGATCGACTGGGTGTAGTCCCAGTGCCGTTCGGGCGTAGGGTTCAGCCAGACGGCGCTCTGGTAGATGTCGGTGACCCGGCTCATCCAGACGGCGCCCGCCTCCTCGTTCCAGTGCTCGACGCTGCCGCCCGGATAGGTGATCTCGTAGGGGCTCATCGTCGCGTCGCCCACGAAGATCACCTTGTAGTCGTGCGGGAACTTGTGGAGCACGTCGAAGGTCGGGATCTTCTCCACCTGGCGGCGGCGATTGTCCTTCCACACCGCCTCGTACAGGCAATTGTGGAAGTAGAAGAACTCCAGGTGCTTGAACTCGGTCCTGGCGGCGCTGAACAGCTCCTCGCAGAGCTTGATGTGGCCGTCCATCGAGCCGCCGATGTCGAAGAACAGCAGGACCTTGATCGTATTGCGCCGCTCGGGCCGCATCTGGATGTCCAGGTAGCCCTTCTCGGCGGTGCCGCGGATCGTGCCGTTCAGGTCCAGCTCGTCCAGCGCCCCTTGCCGGGCGAACTTGCGCAGGCGGCGCAGGGCCACCTTGATGTTGCGGGTGCCCAGTTCGACGCTGTCGTCCAGATTCTTGTATTCGCGCTTGTCCCAGACCTTCACGGCCCGGCCGTGGCGGCTCTTGTCCTGGCCGATGCGGACGCCTTCGGGATTGTAGCCGTTGTTGCCGAAGGGCGAGGTGCCGCCCGAACCGATCCACTTGCTGCCGCCCTCGTGGCGTTCCTTCTGCTCCCTCAGGCGCTCCTGCAGGGTCTCCATCAGCTTCTCGAAGCCGCCCATGGCCTCGATCTGGGCCTTTTCCTCCTCGGTCAGGAACTTCTCGGTCAGGGCCTTCAGCCACTCGGCCGGGATGTCGGCGGTCAGGCCGTCCTCGACGGTCTCCAAGCCCTTGAACACGTGGCCGAACACCCGGTCGAACTTGTCGAGGTTCTTTTCGTCCTTCACCAGGCTGGCGCGCGACAGGAAGTAGAAGTCCTCGATCCGCCGGTCGATGACGTCCTTGTCCAGGGCCTCCATCAGCAGCAGGTATTCGCGCAGCGACACGGGCACCTTGGCGGCGCGAAGCTCGGAGAAGAAGCGCAGGAACATGGCGGGGCGGGCTTTCGAACGAGTGTTCGAAGGATGGCGGGTTATCGAGCGCGGCGCAACGGTCGTGCGTCCTTCGAGGCCCGCTGCGCGGGCGCCTCAGGATGAGGGGTTCTCTATGGCTTTCCTCATCCTGAGGTGCGAGGCGAAGCCGAGCCTCGAAGGACGCATCGCCTCACCCCCGCCGCAGGATGAACTCCAGGTCCCGCGTCTCGCCCACCGGGAAGTGATACTCCCCGACCTTCTCGAACCCCAGGCGGCCGTAGAGTTTCTGGGCCCCGAAGTTCTCGGACCACACGCCGATCCACAGCGGGCGCGGGCCGTCCTTTTCCAGCCAGTCCAGCGCGGTGTTCAGCAGCAGCGAGCCGCGCCCGCCGCCCTGGAAGGTCTTGAGCACGTAGATCCGGTGCAGCTCGCCGTCGCCGGGCTTCACGTCTGGATGAGGCAGGCCGCAGGGGCCGGCGGTGGCGTAGCCGATCGCCTCGCCGTCCAGGTCCAGCAGCCAGGTGGCCTTGTCCGGATCGGCCAGGTCGCGCCGCGTCCGCTCCAGGCCGTAGGCGTAGGCCAGGAAGGTCTCCAGGTCCTCGGCCGGGTAAAGGTGGGCGAAGGTCTCGGTGAAGGTGCGGGCGCCGAGGCTGGACACGGTGTCGGCGTCGTCCAAAGTGGCTTTGCGGATGGTCGCGGCGGTGCTCAACGGCTAGGATCCTCGCATGGATGTCGCGCTCTATACCCACCTGGATATGCTCGACCATCGGCCCGGCGACAACCATGTCGAGCGGCCCGAGCGCCTGCGGGCGGTGGTCGACGCTCTGGACGACGACGCGACGCTGGACCTGCAGCGGTTCGACGCCCCGCTGGTCGACCTGGCCGACCTGGCCCGCGTCCACCCCCAAGGCTTCATCGACGCGGTGCTGGCCGCCGCGCCGGACAGGGGCCGGCGGGCGCTGGATCCCGACACCGTGCTGTCGCCCGGCAGCCTGACCGCCGCGCGCCGCGCCGCCGGGGCGGTGGCCGCCGCGGTCCGGGCCGTGGCCGGCGGGCAGGGGACGCGGGCCTTCTGCGCCGTCCGGCCGCCGGGCCACCACGCCGAGCCGGACACGGCCATGGGCTTTTGCGTGTTCTCCAACATCGCCGTGGCGGCCCGCGTCGCCCAGGCCTCGGGGCTGAAACGCGTGGCGATCGTCGATTTCGACGTCCATCACGGCAACGGCACCCAGGCGGCGTTCGAGCACGACCCGACGGTGTTCTTCGCCTCGATCCACCAGTCGCCGCTCTATCCGGGCACCGGCGATCCGTCCGAGACCGGAGTCGGCAACGTGGCCAACGCCACGGTCGCGCCGCACGCCCCGCGCGAGACCTGGCGCCGGGGTTTCGAGGGGCTGGTGGACCGGGTCGACGGATTCGCGCCGGACCTGATCCTGGTCTCCGCCGGCTTCGACGCCCATGTCCGCGATCCCCTGGCCGCCCAGAGCCTGGAGGCCGAGGATTTCGCCTGGGCGACGCGGGCGATCGCCTCGGTCGCCAACCGACGTTGCGGCGGGCGTATTGTCTCCTCGCTCGAGGGCGGCTACGACCTAGAGGCGCTCGGCCGCTCGGCGGCGGCGCATGTCAAGGCGTTGCAGGAGGGGTGAGAGGTCCAGACGTCGGTCGCCGGTGGCGACGAACCGGACCTCCAAGATCTATGGCCGACGAATCCGCCGACCACCTTTCCTCGCCGGAACCTTCTGGGGCCGCCGCGCGCCCCGGCGCGATTACCCTGGCCCGCCACGGCGAGCCGGCCCTGTCGCGCAAGGTCCGCTTCAACGCCCCGGCCTATGGCGAATGGTGGGCGCGCTACGAGGAGGGCGGCCTGCTGCCGGGCCAGACCCCGCCGGAGTCGCTGAAGGCCACGGCCAGGCGAGCCGGGGTGATGATCGCCTCCACACGCCGGCGCTCGATCGAGACCGCCACCGCGGTGGCCGACGGCAAGGCCTTCGCCACCGACCCGCTGTTCATCGAGGCGCCCCTGCCGCCGCCGCCCTGGCCGCGCTGGATCAAGATGTCGCCCAAGCACTGGGGCTTCTTCGCCCGGTTCTGGTGGTGGTTCTTCGATCACCACGCCGGTCAGGAGAGCCGGGCCCAGGCCGAGGTCCGCGCCGACCAGGCCGCCGACATGCTGATCGATCTGTCGAAGAACGGCCAGGAGGTGCTGCTGGTGGCTCACGGCTTCTTCAACACCATGATCGGCCTATCGCTGCAGAAGCGCGGCCTGAAGAAGACGCTGGATCAGGGATTCCAGTACTGGTGCGTAAAGCGCTTCGAGCGGCCCTGAACGCCCGCCCAAGCGCCAGGGGCCTCCAAGCCACCGGCCCAGTTCACCAAAAGCCCCGCCAACGGCGTTGCCCGCGCCGCGGCCCGCCACTAGGGTGCGCCCATTCGCCCCCGGAGTAGAAATGATCAGTCCGCAAGATCTTGAAGGCATGAGCTTCGAGCAGGCCCTGGCCCGTCTGGAGCAGATCGTCGGCGAGCTGGAGTCCGGCAAGGCCGAGCTCGAGCGCTCGATCGAGATCTACGAGGACGGCGCGGCGCTGAAGGCTCACTGCGAGAAGAAGCTGGAAGCGGCCCGCCTCAAGGTCGAGAAGATCGTGCTGGGCCAGGGCGGCGCCGTCGCCGCCGAAGCGGCCGAGTTCAACTGATGGGCCAGGCGTCGCCCCAGATCGGCTACGAGGACTTCGAACGGGTCGATATCCGCATCGGCACGGTGATCGAGGCCACGCCGTTTCCGGAGGCGCGCAAGCCCGCGTACAAGCTGACCATCGATTTTGGTCCCCAGATCGGGGTGAAGAAATCCTCGGCCCAGGTGACCAAGCACTACGCCCTGGACGAACTGATCGGCCGCCGCGTGGCCGCCGTGGTCAATTTTCCGCCGCGCCAGATCGGTCCGGTAAAGTCCGAGGTCCTGTGCCTGGGCTTTCCGGACGCCGAGGGCGGCGTGGTGCTGGTCGACGTCGACCGCGACGTTCCCAACGGGGGGAAGCTGTTTTGATCGACCTCGAAAAGCGCATCGTCCAGGCCGCCGACATCGTCACCGTGGCGCTGGACGAACTGCTGCCGCGGGCCGACGGTCCGGAGAGCCGGCTGACCGAGGCCATGCGCTATGCGGCCCTGGGACCCGGCAAGCGCCTGCGGCCGTTCTTCGCCCTGGAGACGGGCAAGATGTTCGACCTGCCCGAGCGGCCGGTCCTGCGCGCCGCCTGCGCCCTGGAGTGCATCCACGCCTACAGCCTGGTGCACGACGACCTGCCGGCCATGGACGACGACGACATGCGCCGCGGCCGTCCGACCGTCCACGTGCAGTACGACGAGGCCACGGCGATTCTGGCCGGCGACGCCCTGCAGACCGCCGCCTTCGAGATCATGGCTCATCCCGACACCCATGACGACGGCCACGTGCGCTCGGAGCTGGTGCGCAAGCTGGCCATCGCCTCGGGCGCCAAGGGCATGTGCGGCGGCCAGATGATCGACCTGCTGGGCGTCCGTGACGACCTGGGCGCGGTGGCCCGGATGCAGCGGCTGAAGACCGGCGCCCTGATCGCCTTCGCCTTCGAGATTCCGCTGATCATCGCCCGGTCCAAGGCCGAGGAGCGGGCGGCCCTGATGGGATTCGCCCAGGACCTGGGCCTTGCCTACCAGATCGTCGACGACATCCTGGACGCCGAAGGCGACGAGGCGCTGCTCGGCAAGGCCGCCGGCGGCAAGGACGCCGCCAAGGGCAAGACCAACTACGTCACCCTGTTGGGCCTCGAAGCGGCCAAGGAACGAGTCAACCTTCTGGCCGCTCAGACTCGATCACATCTCGATATTTTCGGCGAACGGGCCGAACATCTGCGCCTCAGTGTGGATTTCGTGCTGGACCGCCGCAACTGACCGCGCTTTCTTCGGACATGCCTGCCTTGACCCCTCTCCTCGACACCATCGCCTCGCCGGCCGACACGCGCGGCCTCAGCGTGGCTGAACTGAAGCAGCTGGCGAACGAGGTGCGGGCCGAGACCATCGACGCCGTCTCGGTGACCGGCGGCCACCTGGGCGCGGGCCTGGGCGTGGTTGAGCTGACCGTCGCCCTGCACCACGTGTTCGACACGCCCAAGGACATCGTCATCTGGGACGTCGGCCACCAGGCCTATCCGCACAAGATCCTGACCGGCCGCCGCGACCGCATCCGCACCCTGCGCCAGGGCGGCGGGCTGTCGGGCTTCACCAAGCGGGCCGAAAGCGAATACGACCCGTTCGGCGCGGCCCACGCGGCCACCTCGATCTCAGCCGCCCTGGGCTTCTGCGCCGCGCGGGACGCGAAAGGCGAGAACAACAGCGTCATCGCCGTGATCGGCGACGGCTCGATGAGCGCCGGCATGGCCTATGAGGCCATGAACGCGGCCACCGACACCACCAAGCGCCTGATCGTCATCCTCAACGACAACGACATGTCGATCGCCCCGCCGGTGGGCGGCATGAGCGCCTATCTGGCCAACCTCGTCTCGGGCGGCGCCTATCGCAAGGCGCGCAAGCTGGGCAAGACCGTGGTCGAGAAGCTGCCGACCCCGATCCGCGACGCGGCCCGCAAGGCCGAGGAATACGCCCGCGGCATGGTCACCGGCGGCACCTTCTTCGAGGAGCTGGGCTTTCACTATGTCGGCCCGATCGACGGCCACGACATGGACGCCCTGGTCAGCGTGCTGACCAACGCCAGGAACTTCGACGAGAAGCCGGTGCTGGTCCATGTCGTCACCCAGAAGGGCAAGGGCTACGCCCCGGCCGAGGGGGCCGACGACAAGCTGCACGCGGTGGTCAAGTTCGACGTGGTCACCGGCCAGCAGCAGAAGCCGGCCGCCGGCCCGCCCAGCTACACCAAGGTGTTCGCCCAGGAGCTGATCAAGCACGCGGCGATCGATGACAAGATCGTGGCGATCACCGCCGCCATGCCCTCGGGCACCGGCCTGGACCTGTTCGGCAAGGCCTTCCCCGAGCGCACCTTCGATGTCGGCATCGCCGAGCAGCACGCGGTGACCTTCGCCGCCGGCCTGGCCGCCGACGGCATGAAGCCGTTCGCGGCGATCTATTCCACCTTCCTGCAGCGCGGCTACGACCAGGTGGTGCACGACGTGGCGATCCAGCGCCTGCCGGTGCGCTTCGCCATGGACCGCGCCGGCCTGGTCGGCGCCGACGGCCCGACCCACGCGGGCTCCTTCGACATCGGCTTCATGGGGGCTCTGCCCGGCATGGTGCTGATGGCCGCCGCCGACGAGGTGGAGCTGGCCCACATGGTCTCGACCGCCGTGGCCATCGACGACCGCCCCAGCGCCTTCCGCTATCCGCGCGGCGAGGGCCTGGGCCTGACGATTCCCGAGCTGGCCGCCCCGCTGGAGATCGGCAAGGGCCGCATCGTGCGCGAAGGGACCAGCGTCGCCATCGTCTCGCTGGGCACGCGCCTGACCGAGTGCCTGAAGGCCGCCGACCTGCTGGCCGCCCGCGGCCTGTCGGCCACGGTCGCCGACGCCCGCTTCGCCAAGCCGTTGGACGTCGACCTGCTGCTGCGCCTGGCGCGCGAGCACGAGGCGATCGTCACGGTCGAGGAAGGGGCCATGGGCGGCTTCGGCGCCTTCGTGCTGCAGGCCCTGGCCGAGCACGGCGCCCTGGACCGCGGCCTGAAGATCCGCACCCTGGTGCTGCCCGACGTCTTCCAGGACCAGGACAAGCCCGACGCCATGTACGCCCAGGCCGGTCTCGACGCCGAGGGCGTCCTGCACGGCTGCCTGGCCGCCCTGGGCGTGGACAACATCAGCGCGGCGGGGCGGCGCGCCTAGAGCGGATCCGTCCTAGAGCGGCGCGCAGACCTCCTCCAGCCAAGCCCGAACCTCCGGCTCCACCCGCGGCCCGATCTCCCGCACGACGCGGGCGTGATAGGCGTCGAACTGGGCGATCTCCTCGGGGCTCAACAGGCTTTTGTCCACCAGCCGCCGGTCGATCGGGGCCAGGGTCAGGGCGTGGAAGCGGTGCATCGGGCGGTCGCCGGTCCCGACGGGCTCGGCCGGCATCACCACCTCGAGGTTCTCGATGCGGATGCCGTATTCGCCGTCCTTGTAGTAGCCCGGCTCGTTGGAGACGATCATGCCCGGCTGCAGGGCGATGGTGTTGGGGGCCTTGCTGATCCGCTGCGGACCCTCGTGGACGCCCAGATAGACCCCGACGCCGTGGCCGGTGCCGTGGTCGTAGTCCAGGCCGTGGCTCCACAGGGCCGCGCGGGCGAAGGCGTCGATGGCCGAACCGGTGGTGCCGGCCGGAAAGCGCAGGCGGGCGATGGCCAGGTGGCCTTTCAGGACCAGGGTGTTGCGGGTGACCATCTCGGCCGTCGGCTCGCCGATGGCCACCGTGCGGGTGACGTCGGTGGTGCCGTCCAGATACTGGCCGCCGCTGTCGACCAGCAGCAGCGAGCCCGGCGCCGCGCGTTGGTTGCTGCGCTCGGTCGGGCGATAGTGGGGCAGGGCGCCGTGGCCGTTGGCCGCGCCGATGGTGTCGAAGCTGAGGTCCTTGAGCACGCCGGTCGCCTCGCGGAAGGCCTCCAGCTTGGCGACGGCCTCTTTTTCGTCCGGCGGATTGACCTGACCTTCGGTGGCCAGCCAGTGCAGGAAGCGGGTCAGGGCCGCGCCGTCGCGCTTGTGGGCTTCGATCGTGCCGGCGATTTCGACGGCGTTCTTGCAGGCGCGCGGCAGTGTGCACGGGTCCATGGCGCGGACCACCTCGGCTCCGGCCTCGGCCAGGGTGTCGAAATACCAGGCCGAGGATTGGGCCGGGTCGATGACCACCTTCTGGCCCGCCAGTTCGGCGAGGGCGTCGTCCAGGGCCTCGGGGGCTTCGAGCGACACCTGGTTGCCCAGCCAGACGGGCAGGTCGTCGGTGACCTTGGCGGGATCCAGGAACAGCCGCGCCGTACCGTCGGCGCGCAGCACGGCCTGGGACAGCGGCAGGGGCGAGCGGATGACGTCGCCGCCCCGGATGTTGAACAGCCAGGCGATCGAGGCCGGGGCGGTGATCACCGCGGCGTCGGCGCCCAGGGCCGCGACGGCCGAGCCGACGCGGGCGCGCTTGGAGGCCGATTCCTCGCCGGCGTACTGGACCGGATGCGGCACGACCGGCGCGGCCGGCTGGGCGGGACGCTCGGCGCCCCAGGCCTCGTCGATCGGGTTGATAGCCACGGGCTTCAGGGCTGCGCCGGCCCTGGCGGCGGCGGCCTTCAGGCCGTCCAGCGCCTGTGGGCTGTGCAGGCGGGCGTCGTAGCCGATCACCGCGCCCTTCGGCGCGGTTTCGAGATAGGCGGGCACGCCGCCCTCGACCAGATCGCGGATCTCGAACACGCCCTGGTCGACCTGTTCGCGCACCTGCAGGGTGTAGCGGCCGTCGACGAACACCGCGGCCCGGTCTTTGAGGATCACCCCGGCCCCGGCCGAGCCGGTGAAGCCGCTGGCCCAGGCCAGGCGGTCGTTGGCGGCGGGCAGGTATTCGTTCTGGTGCTCGTCCTCGTGCGGCACGAGGAAGCCGTCCAGGCCCTGGCGGGCCATGGCGGTGCGGATCAGGGGAACATGTCGGGGGCCGAAGCCCGGATCGGTGGATTCATCGAAGGTCTGGCGCATGCTTCCGATTTAGTCCCGCCCCTTCGACCTGGGAAGGGGCGGGTTGCGATCGGGAGCCTAGTTCACCGGCTGCGGTTGCTGGGCCGGCGGGGCTTGGACGTTCGGATCGGCCGACGGGGCCAGGGTGTCGTCGCGCGACGAGGCGGCGCGGGCGGCGGCGTCGTGCGCGGCCTGGACGGCGTTGGCGGCCGTGTTCTCGGTCGAGCGGCGGGCGCTGTCGGCGGCGGCGCTGGCGTCGCGGGCGGCCTGCTGGGCGACGATCGTGGCCTGGGCGGCCCCCGTCTGGGCGCTTTCAGCCACGGCGGCGGCGCGACCCTGGTCCTGGGCCTGGGCGATCTGGTCGTCGCTGGGCGTACGCGCCCCGACGGTCAGCATGAAGGCGATGGCGACCACCGCGACGATGGCCACGGCCCCGGCCACGAACCAGCCCGTGGCGCCACCCTCGCGGCGGACATGGACGACGCGTTCGGGGGGCGGGGCTTGGGGATCGACATAGGTCATGACGTTGCTCCTGGAGCGAGAGTGTCCCGCCTGGAGAAACGTGGGGAGGGGGAACGGCGTTCCGTTCGTCAAACCCTGTCCCAAGGGAGAGGGTGTTCCTCTACGGCCGCTGCAGCACCAGCGCCGCCCAGGCGTCGCGGTGGATGCGGTTGACGACCTTGAAGCCGCGCGAGACGTACGCCGCCTTGACCATCCGCTCCTGGGTGCGCAGCAGGCCCGACAGGATCACCGTGCCGCCCGGGACCAGGGCGCGCTTGATGTCCTGGGCCAGGCTGACCAGCGGCCGGGCCAGGATGTTGGCGAACACCAGGTCGTAAGGGGCGTTGTCGGCCACCAGGCGGTTGGACAGGCCCGAGGCGTGGACGAAGCGGGCGTTGGCCCGGTTGACCTTGGCGTTCTCGCGCGAGATCCGCACGCTGGGCTTGTCGATGTCGGTGCCGACCGCGACTTTCGAGCCGGTGCGGGCGGCGGCGATGGCCAGCAGGCCGGTGCCGGCCCCGACGTCGAGCACCTTGTTGAACTTCCGCGCCTTGATCAGCCGGTCATAGGCCAGCAGGCAGCCGACGGTGGTGCCGTGGTGGCCGGTGCCGAAGGCCGCGCCGGCCTCGATGCGCAGGTTGACGGTGCTGGCCGGCAGGCGGCCGCGGTCGTGCATGCCGTAGACGAAGAACCGGCCGGCGCGCACCGGCGGCAGGCCCGACAGCGCCATGGCCAGCCAGTCGGCGTCGGCCAGCTGCTCGCGCACCACCTTCAGCGGATAGCCGGCCAGCACCGCCAGCAGGCCCGCGTCCTCCTCGTCGGTGGTCGGGAAGGCGTCGATGCGCCAGACGCCCTTGTCCTCGTCCTCTTCGAGGATCGAATAGGTCGCGCCCTCGAGGCCGGGGTGGTTGTCGATGGCGTCGGCGGCGGATTCGGCGTCGGCGCGCGCGCCGCGGGCGACGATCTGCTGGGGCGTATAGTCGGTCATGCCGCTCCAGTAGCGGGCTAAGCGCCGAAAGGCGAGACCGTGCGCTTGCCAAATATCGGCGCCAGGGCCGGACCGCGCGCGGGGCCGGGCGCCCAGATTTCGGGTTCGGTCTCGGGTTCGGCTTCCGGCTCGGGCGGCGCGAGGCTCCAGGCCAGCGGGGCGGCGTCCAGCGGAGGGGCGTCCGGCGTCCGGCGCCTGGGGTCGGCCCAGACGGGGCCGAGCAAGCGGGTCACCGCCGCGCAGGCCAGGGACCAGACGATGCCGTTGCGCTCCAGGATGAAGCTCTCGGAGAAGGTGGTCATCAGGAAGATGGCCAGGAACAGGGTGGCCCAATAGCCGTCCTGCACCCGGCGAAACCGGAACAGGGCGACCAGCAGCGGTCCGCCCAGCACCAGGGCGCACAGGCCCACACCGATCCAGCCCAGCTGGGCCAGGATGTCCAGCCAGCCGTTGTGGGCGCTGGGCACCAGCCAGCCGGTCTCCTTGCGGATCCAGTTGGCGGGGACGGAATCCAGGGTCCAGAACACCCCGTAGCCGTAGCCGGTCAGCGGTTGTTTGGCCGACTGGCGCAGCAGGCCGGCCCAGATGTCGGTGCGGCCAGTCAGGGACGGATCCTTGCCCAGGGCCTTGAACAGCAGTTCGGGCGCCAGCCACATGACCATGGCCGCCATCACGACGACCGTGACGCCCAGCCAGACGACGATCACCGCCGTGGCCGGACCGCGCCGCATGGCCGCCAGCAGCATCGAGCCGCACAGGCCGATCATCAGGGCCAGCAGCGAAGTCTTGGACTTGCTCATCAGCAGCATCGCCGAGCACAGGACGATGGTGAAGACCATCTGCTTGCGCCGGGTCGAGCCGGCCAGCAGCGCGGCCATGGCGGCCAGGGCGCCGTAGACCATCATCGCCCCCATCTGGTTCTTCTCGTACCAGAGGCCGCGCCAGTCGCCGGCGTTGATGTCGTGCTGCACGCCCATCTTCGGATAGGCGATGGCGGCCAGCAGGCCGCCTGCGGCCAGCAGCAGGAAGGTGATGGCGATGATCTCGGCCATCCGCCGCCCGTCGAAACTGGCGGCGAAATAGAAGCCGAACAGGGTGGTGAAGGCCGCCGCCAGGGCGCGGCGGTTGGTGGTGTCCGGGTTCAGCGACCATGAGGCCGAGGCGTAGACCCAGAAGACCAGCAGGCTGAGCCCGACCGCGGGCAGCCAGAACCGCATCAGGCGCGGGGCGCGCCAGGCGGCCAGGCCCAAGGTCAGGGCGTAGACCGGCAGCCACATCAGCCGCAGGACGGGAATATTCTCGCCGCCGGCCTGCAGCGGATCCAGCAGCGGGCCGATCAGGGCGTTGGACAGCATGAACAGCACGAAGCCGCAGGCCAGCGCTTCCAGCTTGCGCCAGAGGTCGGGCGGTTGGTCGGGCTGCTGTTGGGTGTCCGCCATTTCGATCCAGGTCCTGGCGCGAAATGGGACAGGCGCCGCGGGTTGAAGCCGTTGGCAGCAAGGGTGAGGCCGAGCTTGGCCTTGGGGCGGTCCGTCCGGGACTAGTAGGCCGCCGCGACCGCCATGGGCGCGCTGGGGGCTTGCGGCGCCGCGATCACCGGCGGCGGTTCGGGCGCTTGCGGCGCGTCCTCGGGCAGGCGGGTGTTCAGGATGTCGCCGGCGGTCGACGGCCAGTTCCGATCCACGGGTTCCGCCGGCCGAATGTACTGGGCTTCGGTCTGGATTTCCGGCTCCGGCTCGGACCAGGCGGCCGGGACGTATTCGGGGACCTCGTACGACGCCACCACTTCGGGCGGCTGCTCCGGCTGCCGGCCAGGGAGGAAGTCGGTGCCGACCACATAGTCCGGGACCTTGCCGGTGGGCCAGGCGATTGGCTGGACCGTGTCGCCGGCGGGCCCGGACAGGAAGACGGTGTCGACCTGCGGGGCCGTCTGGGAGCCGGTCCGCAGGATCAGACCGCCCGTCAGCCCGACCGCCAGGGCGACGGCGGCGCCGGTCAGCGCGGTGCGATGGGGAAGGAGAACCGAAGCATCCATGGCGACAAAAGCGCATCGGACGGCAAAACGTTCTATCGCGGCCGTGCGAAGAGTGCGCGGGAGGTGTGCGAACCGGCCTGTCCTTTCGGCTGTCACGCCCTAGGCTCGCGACTCACCAGAGGAAACCGCCATGTCCCGCCGCCACATGCTCCGCGACCGCGCCTCGGGCGGCCATGCGCGGGTCACCTATGTCGAGCTGTTCTTCGACCTGGTGTTCGTGTTCGCGGTCACCCAGCTGTCGCACGGCCTGATGGCCCATCCCACCCTGCTGGGCGTGATCGAGACCGGCCTGCTGCTGATGGCCGTCTGGTGGGCCTGGATCTTCACGGCCTGGGTCACCAACTGGCTGGACCCCGAGCGGGCGCCGGTGCGGATCATGCTGTTCGTAGCCATGGTGGTGGGCATGGTCATGACCATGTCGATCCCCAAGGCGTTCGGCGACCGCGGCCTGCCGTTCGCCCTGGCCTTCGTGACGATCCAGCTGGGCCGCAGCCTGTTCACCGCCTGGGCGATGCGGGGCCACCCGTTCCAGAGCCGCAACTTCACCCGGATCTCCATCTGGTTCGCGGCTTCGGGCGTGCTGTGGATCGCCGGCGGCCTGGCCGAGGGCGGCGCCCGGCTGGCCCTGTGGGGCGGGGCGCTGGCCCTGGAGTACGTCTCGCCGGCCCTGGGGTTCTGGACGCCCGGCCTGGGCCGGGCCCGCGCCGAGGAGTGGGACGTCGAGGGCGGCCACCTGGCCGAGCGCTGCGCCCTGTTCACGATCATCGCCCTGGGCGAGTCGATCCTGGTCATGGGCGCGACCACGGCGACCCTGGGCTGGACGCCAGTGGTGATCGCCGCCTTTCTGGCGTCGTTCGCCGGCAGCCTGGCCATGTGGTGGATCTATTTCTCGTTCACGGCCGAGGCCGCCAGCGAGGCGATCAGCCACGCCAAGGACCCGGGGCGGCTGGCGCGCGAGGCCTATACCTACATCCACCTGCTGCCGATCGCCGGCGTGATCGTCACGGCCGTCGCCGACGAGTGGACGATCCACCATCCGCTGGGCCACACCGACCTGAAGACGGCCCTGGCCGTGATCGGCGGGCCGTTCCTGTTCCTGCTGGGCGGAGTGCTGTTCAAGCGCGCCGTATTCCGCTCCTGGCCGCGGGCCCAGGTGGCCGGTCTGCTGGCGCTGGCGGCCCTGGCGCCGCTGAGTCTTGTGGTGGGGCCGCTGGCCCTGTCGATCGCCACGACGGTGGTGCTGCTGGGCGTGTCGGTCCGCGAAGGGCTGGTTCGTCGCTCGAAGGCTCGGGCGGCCTAGACGCTCAGCGCCGCATTGGTCGCCCGCACCAGGCCGTCGATGACGCCTGGCTCGGTCGAGGCGTGGCCCGCGTCCCAGACGATCTCGAAATTGGCTTCCGGCCAGGCGCGGTGCAGGGACCAGGCGCTGTCCAGCGGCGTGACCACGTCGAAGCGGCCCTGGACGACCCAGGCCGGGATGTGCCGGATCCGGTCGATGTTCTTCAGGATCCAGCCGTCCTCCTCGAAGAAGCCGCCATTGGCGAAGAAGTGGCATTCGATCCGCGCGAAGGCGATGGCGAAGTCTTCCTCGTTGAACTTGGGGGGGCGCGCCTCGGGGCCGCGCAGCGAGATGGTGTCGCCCTCCCATTGGCTCCAGGCGCCGGCCGCCTGGGCCTGGACGCGGCGGTCGGCGTGGGTCAGGCGCCGGTGGTAGGCGGTGATCAGGTCGCCGCGTTCCTCGGCCGGAATCGGGGCTAGGAACCGCTCCCAGGCGTCGGGGAACAGCATCGAGGCGCCGTCCTGGTAGAACCAGCGCAGCTCCTTCTGGGTCAGCAGGAAGATGCCGCGCAGCACCAGGGCCTCAACCCGTTCGGGGTGGGTGATGGCGTAGGCCAGGGCCAGGGTCGAGCCCCAGGAGCCGCCGAACACGGTCCACTTCTCGATTCCCAGGTGCACGCGCAGCCGCTCGATGTCGGCGATCAGGCTCCAGGTGGTGTTGTCCTCAAGGCTGGCGTTGGGGCGCGAGCGACCGCAGCCGCGCTGGTCGAACAGGGCCATGCGCCATCGGGTAGGGTCGAAGAACCGCCGCATGGTCGGATTGACCGCCCCGCCGGGGCCGCCGTGCAGGATCACCGCCGGCTTGCCGCGCGGGGCGCCGCATTCCTCGTAGTAGATTTCGTGGGGAGCGTCGGCGGCCAGCCAGCCGAACGAAAAGGGCTCGATATCGCGAAACAGGCCGCGGCGACCGTTGACGGACATGGGCGAGGCGGAAGCGTTACGATCCATGGCGCAACCCTAAACCGGTTTCGGGCCGCGAGGGAACGGCGGCGGAGGGGCATTTCCTTGAGCCGGCCCCATCGTTCGCGCATGCCTCACGTGCGACCGTCGCAACCGCCGCCGCTTTTCCGTATTCTCCCGAGTCATGAACACGCCCGAAGACCTCAGCGACGAAGAGCTGCTGGAGATGCTGACCCCGCGCCAGCTGGCCGAGCTGGACCGCGCGATCGCCGAGATGATGGGCCCCGAAGGCCTGGACAAGGTCATCTCGCTGCAGGTGATGGCCCAGCTCTATACGGTGCGCGCCGCCGAGCGCGATGAGACCTCGGCCCTGGCGATGCTGCAGATGGCGGCGGCGATGCGGCGGCGCGCGGAAATCCTGGCGGCGGATCCCAAGCCTAAGCCATTGGGCTGATCTACGCGTTCGGGAACCGCCGGCCCAGCCAGTCGATCAGGATGGCGTTCACCTCGTCCGGCTTCTCCTGCTGGGTCCAGTGGCCGCTGCCTTCGACCAGCACCTTCTCCAGGTCCGAGATCTGGTCGCCCATGCGGTCGGCCAGGGACGGCGGCAGCACCACGTCGTGCGCGGCCATGATCATCAGGCAGGGGACCCCGTCGATCCGCGTCGGCAGGTGTTCGGCCCGTTCCCAGTTGCGCACGAAGTTGCGGTACCAGTTGACGCCGCCGGTGAAGCCGGTGCGCTGGAAGGTCTCGACGAACACCTTCAGCTCCTCGGGCGCCAGCAACTGGCTGGACTCGTCGGCGACGTCGTAGCGGGCCAGGCCGTCCTGCAGGGCCAGGGAACGGCTGCTGGTCTCGCCGCTGGTGAAGGCGGCCTGCACCCCGGTGGGCTTGCGCATGAAGTAGCGCATGGTCCGCTCGACGTCGGCCGCCAGCTGGGCGTCGGCCACGCCGGGCTTCTGGAAGTGGACGATGTACATGTCCTCGCCGAACGCGTTTCGGAACAGGGTGATCGGGTCAATCGGCAGGCGGGGCAGGAACGGGGTGTTGAGGCCGACGATCCCGGCCGCCCGGCCTGGATGCATCAGGGGCAGCTGCCAGACCACCAGACCGCCCCAGTCGTGGCCGCAGAACACCGCCTTCTCGACGCCCAGGTGGTCCAGCAGCCCGATCAGGTCGCCGGTCAGGTGGTCCATGTCGTAGTCCTCGACCGCCTCGGGGCGATCGGTCAGGCCGTAGCCGCGCTGGTCGGGGACGATCACCCAGCGCCCCGCCGCCGCCAGGGCCGCGATCTGCCAGCGCCAGGAATAGGAAAACTCGGGAAAGCCGTGGCACAGCACGATGGGGACGCCGACCCGCGGCCCGGCTTCGTAATAGGCCATGCGGATCCCGTTGATCCTCGCGAACGACGGTTCGGGCATCGGCGGCGCAAGCTGGGTCATGGCGTTTCCTGCTTTATGTTATTGGCGATCACCCTGCCGGCGAGCGTCGCGCCGGGCAAGGCCGCGATTCCCACGGTCAAGGACTTACCCCTGGGGAAAACAAGCGTAAAAGCGCGTCCATGACCGACAACGCACCGCCCGCGCCCGCCGCCACGCCCTGGCGGCTCGTCCTGATGCTGGGCGCCCTGACGGCCTTCGCGCCGATGTCGATCGACACGTACCTGTCCAGCATGCCCGCCATCGGCCGGACCCTGCATGCGGGGGCCGAGGACGTTCAGGCCACCCTGGCGGCGTTCTTCGCCGGCATGGCGATCGGCCAGTTCCTGTACGGCCCCGCCTCGGACCGGTTCGGCCGCCGCCTGCCGCTGCTGCTAGGGATCGGCATCTTCATAGCCGCGTCGGTGGTCTGCGCTACGGCGCCTTCGATCGAGGTCCTGATCGCCGCGCGCTTCGTCCAGGCCCTGGGCGGCTGCGCGGGACCGGTGATCGCCCGGGCCGTGGTGCGCGACAAGTTCAACCACGCCGACACGGCGCGGGTCCTGTCGATGATGACCTTGATCATGGGCCTGGCCCCGGTGCTGGCCCCGCAGTTCGGCGGCGTCGTGCAGTTCTTCGCCGGCTGGCGCGGCGTGTTCTGGACGCTGGTGGTGTTCGGTCTGCTGATCGGCCTGTGGATCACGCTGAGCCTTGCGGAGTCGCGGTCGGAGGCCACGGCGATCCAGGCGCGCTCGGAGAACCCATTCCGCGCCTACGTCGCCTTGCTGCGCCAGAAGCGGCTGGTCGGCTACGGCCTGGCCGGGGCCCTGAACGGCGCCACCCTGTTCACCTACATCTCGACCGCGCCGGACCTGGTGATGGGGACCTACGGCCACACGCCGCTGGTGTTCAACATCGTCTTCGCCCTCAACGCCGTGGGCATCATCGGGGCCAGCCAAGTCAACCGTCTGCTGCTGCGCCGCTCGACGCCGGACCGGGTGCTGGTGCGGGCCAGCATCGCCTCGATCGTCGCCGCCCTTCTGCTGGTCGCCGCCGCCTGGAGCGGGGTGGGCGGACAGTTCACGGTGCTGCCGCTGCTGTTCGCGGCCCTGTCGACCTACGGTCTGATGAGCGGCAATACCATGGCCGGGGCGCTGAGCGTCGATCCCAGCCGGGCGGGCTCGACCTCGGCCCTGATGGGCGGCATCTCGTTCGGGGCGGGGGCCCTGGCCTCGTGGGCGGGCGGCCTGCTGCACGACGGCACGCCCAAGCCGGTCGCGGCGGTAATGTTCGTGTGCCTGGTGGGCTCCAGCCTGGCGATCTTCGGCCTGGCGGTCCCCAAGGACCGACGCGGCAAGGCGGCGGCCTAGAGCATCGCGCGGAAAAGTGGACGGTTTTCCGAAAAAGCAATGCAAAAACAAAACACTAGAGCAAATCGTGCGATTCTTATATCGCGCGATTTGCTCTAGGCCGAGCAAGCCCTGAAGAACGCTTTCACCTGCCGCCAGTCGGTGGAGGCGGCGTCGAGGTCGTGGCGGGAGTCGGCCACCAGCAGGTCCAGGTCGCCGGTGCGGCGAAAGGCGCTCAGCGCCGAGGCGTCGACCGTGGTGCGGGCCTCCAGCACGCCGCCGCCCATGTCCGACGCCGCCGGCTGGGCCTTCAGCCGGGTGACCGAGCCGCCCGAGGCCAAGGCGATCTCGCCGCCCGCCAGGCCCGTCGCGGTCAGGGTGAGGCTTGAGGCGCGGGGCGCGCAGGCCAGCATCATCACCACGTCGTCGCTGTTCGGCCGGCCGTAGGCCAGCTTGGGACCTTCGCCGACGTTGTTCATGTAGTTCCAGCCGTAGCCCGGCTGGCCGGGCCGCTCATGGCTGCAGGCGCCCAGCGTCAGCCCGCCCAGGGTCAGGAGCAGCAGCAAGGCGTTCGGAAGCAGGCGGCTGGACAGGACGCGGCGGGGCATGGACGATTCCTTCGTCAAGGGAACGTCTGTCGAGGCTCGCGGGTTCAGCGTCGCGCGGGCCATGGCTCCGGTCGCGTCAGGCCAGTTCAGGCGCTATCCTGGGCCAGAGCGCCAAATCTCATCCCGCCGAACGCAGGAAGAGCGGCGATTCGAGGGGGGCGGCGACGGCGGATTGGTCTATCGTCCGTCCGGCCCGAGCGCGTCGGGATCCCCGAAGGGAAGGACTTGAAGATCGGATTTTGGAGGGAAATGGTGGGCGCAGTAGGATTCGAACCTACGACCCGCTGATTAAGAGTTCGCGGCGCAAACGCGAAAATCGTTATTTTGTAAGGGGTTGGCGGTTTGCCGCTATAGTCGGATTTGGTCGGTTTTAGCCGTCTTTGGTCGTCAAACTCTCACGGATATTCTAGGCCCTGAACGGAGGCGCGGTTTGCGGCGTGGGCGCGCAGTAGCGAGGTGAGCAAAGGCAAGCGATCTGCCATTTCCGGCTTCCACCAAGGGAAGTGGTGCTGAAGTTCCGAGGCCCAAAGCAGCCGATAGATCTCTGGAGTTGTTGTCGCGTATCGCGTCACAGCGCAATCCCCATCTTCCGGTAGTGGGCTTCCAGCAGCACCAGGCCCTGGTCGGCGATCTCGGCGCCGATCTCACCATAGTGCTTGTCGTGCAGATCGGCGATGTTCTTGCGGCTCTGCAGGGTGCGGCTGGCCAGCTGGTCGTCGCTGAGGCCGGCGTTGCGGCCGAAGGTGACGGCGGTGTCGCGCAGGTCGGCGAACGTGAGGGTTTCCAGGCTGGGGCAGTCGGCCATGGCCAGCTCGCGCAGGGCGGCGAAGCGTTTGCGCAGCAGGTGGCTGTCGGCCTCGACGCCGGACTTGCGGCGATACTCGCGGTCGCGCTTGAGCCGAATGACCTGGCGGTCCTGGGCCTTGAGCGGCTTGATCTTCTCGCCCTTGCGGCGCTCCAGGATGGCGTCGTAGCGGGCCCGGCCGATGAAGGTCATGGGCGTGCCGCCCACCCGGCCGGTCTTCTGCCGGCCCTCCAGGCCGGTGAAGGCGCGGTAGTCGACCACGCGGTCCTCGGTCAGCTGCAGCACGTCGATCTGCGACCAGCTGAGGTCGAAGGCCAGGATGACGGCGTCGACCACGTCTTCATAGCCGTGGGCGTCGCCGGTGGCGACCAGGGCGCGCAGCTCGACCAGGGTGGCGGGGCGGATGCGGCCGGGCGGGGTCTCGCGGCTGACCGACTTGGCCCAGTTGGCCACGGCGCGGTTGCGGCGATCGTGGATCCAGTTGAGCCAGACCGAGGCGACGGCCAGCACGCCGCCGGCCTGGTTGACGCCGGCCGCCGCGTGCAGGGCCCAATAGGCGTCGTACATCGGATCGACCAGGTCCTGGCCCGGGTTCTCGAACGGCGCCAGGGCGAAGATGCTCATGGCTCGCACCTTGGCCAGGTTGGCCAGGCGCCGGGCCTCGCCGTCCGCGTCGTCGCGGGCGGGCAGCTGGGCGTAGCCGGCCAGGGCGTCGAACAGGCGCTGCAGCTTGTTCTTGTAGTCGCGCTGGGTGGCGGCGGCGTTGCTGGTGAACTCGCGGCTTTCCAGCCAGGCCGTTTCCAGGACGTCGATCCGCTCACGCGCGTCGACCTGGGCGGCGACCTCGGCGCGGCTGACACCGGGGGCGACGCCGACCAGGTAGTCGGCGCCCTCGGGCAGGGCCAGGCCCTGGCGCCAGTCCCTGGCGGCCTGGGCGATCAGCTTGGCGCGGTCGATCGCCGCGCCCAGGGCCAGCCATTGGCCGTCCGCGTCCTTGAGGTCGACGCCCTTCCAGCCGGCCTTGCGCAGGTTGGGCTCGGGGATCCAGCGCGGGCGGATCGATCCGTCGGCCTGCTGGCGCGCGGCGAAGCCGGCCGGCAGGCTGCCGTGGCGGCGCTGGCGACGGGCGGGGCGGGTCGCGGCGCGGGCGGGCTTGCGCATGGGAAGGGGCCTCCTCTCAAAAGGCCGGGGCGGCGATGGTGTCGCCGCCCCGGAGGATCGTCAACCGCGGCGGGCTCAGCCCCCGGCGGTCGAGGTGGATGGGTGGGCGGAAAAGCCCAGGTCGGCCAGGCCCTCGTCGAGGGTGGCGCCGATGGTGAACACCAGGCTGGCGACGTCCTGGGCCTGGGGCCGGGCCAGGCTGGCCCAGGCGTTGGCGTCGACCACATTGAACAGCGCGCCCAGGCCATTGAGGGCGCTGCGAGCCTGGACGATGGCGGCCGGCGGCGCTTCGGCGACGGACGGATGGGTGAAGGGCATCAAGAACTCCGCAGGGTTGGTCGCCCTCAGCACGGGGGCGGAAGCGGGCAGTAACGAGACTTCGCGCTGCGGTTGGCCATGCGACCGAAGGTCGCGAAACCCGCGCCGAGTGTAGGGTTTTGCGGTTCGCCTGGGGCCGTCGGTAAAGTGTTGATCGGGCGTCCAATCGGGCAAAAATGGGTTGTCAGGGTGACGTTGGGGCAGGGGTTTCGGGCGATGGCGCGGGCGGCGGAAGCATCCAGTGGGACGGCTCGGAGGTGAGGCAGATCGTGACGACCGCAAGAAGGCCTGCCTGGGTGATCCAGGTCTTGTGCGTTTGGCTCCACCAGTAGCCGACGAGGCGTTCGCCGTCGCGCCAGAGGTCGATGACCGTTCCGTCTTGGGGCGCGCTGTCGATGGTGCGCCACGCCACCTGGGCGTCTTCCAGCGCGTTGACAAGGTCGAACACGATCTCGCAGGGGTCGTCGGCTGGCGTCCAGCCTTCGAACTGGCCCTGCTGCCGTGTCAGAAGGTCGATGCGCTCCATGAGCCCTTTGCCGACGTTGGCCATGTCGATCAGGTCTGCTAGGTCGCTACAACCAGTCATCGTCAGGGCTTCGGCGAAATCTCCTTGCCAGAGCCGGCCAGCTTCTTTCGGCCAATCGCGATCTGTTTCCCCCTCAGGGCTCGCGGCCTTAACCGGATGTCGGGAGAGCCATTCGTCGGCCTTGACGTAGGCCGCTAAGATGTCCTCCAGATTAAACGCCATAGAATGGGACCACCATGGATACCGGCCGCTAGAGTTTTTGCGGCAGAACTCCTCCCATTGAAGTTGTTTTTCGGCGTTGCTGAACGCCTTCGGATCAATGATCCGCGCCAGTTCTTCACGGGGGCTGGTGGAGTTATTGGTCATGCCGCCCTCCCCACCTTCCCGCCCTGGCCGGCGGCCATCCATGCGGTGAGGCGCAGATAGTTCTCGTGGCTGAGGTCGCTGGCCACGTTCATGGCGCGGGTGAAGGTGGCGGCGCTGACGCCGGCCTGGGCGGCGGCCTCGCGCTGGGACAGCGGGGCCAGGCCCGCCATGTGCAGGCGCAGCTCGCGGGCGAACTGGCTGGCGTTGAACAGGGGCTCGGTCATCGGCCGTCGTCCTGGCTGGCGGCGCCGGGGCGCAGGGTGGCGGGGTTCCAGCCGATCAGCACGCGCTTGAGGCTGTCGGTCGGCTCTTCAGGCGCCCGGTTGGCCAGCTGCCAGGCCCAGAGGTCGGCCCAGCTGGAAAAGCCGTCCAGCGCGGCCAGGCGCGGCAGGTGCTCGGCGGCCTGGGGCATGGCCTGTTCGCAGGCCCGCAGCAGGCGCTCCAGCCCGGCGCCGTATTCGTTGAAGCTGGCCGCGGTGATCACCCGGCGCACGCCGGTCGCGTCGATCACCACGCTGGCGCGCAGCTCGCACAGGGCGCTGAAGCGCACGAGCGGCCGGCGGCGGCCCTGGGGCAGGTCGAGGGCGACCCGGCCGCCGGGCGCGGCGTGGACCTTGCCGCCGATGCGGCGGAAGGTCAGCACCTTGTCGTGCGCCTCGATCGGCCGCTTGAACTGGGGTTGGAAGACATAGGCGACCATGGCGGTCAGGCTCCTTTCTTCATCATCGCGGCCAGTTCGTTGCGCTGGCGCTGAAGGGTGGGGTTGGTGTGGGGCGCGAGCGCCGGTGGCGGCGTCGGTTCGGCCGTCGGACCGGCGTCGTTGTCGGCCGGGGCGGTTTGGGCGCCGGTGGCCCGGCGCGCGCACCAGGTTTCGACCGAGGCGGTGTCCCAGGCGTAGTTGCTCTCGGGCGGCTGGCGCAGGGGCGAGGGAAAGCCGCGGCGCGAGACGAACTTTTCCCAGACCTTGCGGAACCGCCAGTCGGATAGGCCGACGCGAAATGCGGTCTCCGACAGGCTGAGCGTGGGCTTGGGCGCGGCCTCGACCGGGGCGTCGCCGGGCTTGGCCAGCAGGGCGGCCAGCCATGGGCGCGGCGGCGGCTTGGGCTGGGTCTTGCTGCCCGGCGGCCGTCCGCGCGGGTGGGCGTGTTCGAGGGCGGTCATGGCTAAGCTGCCTCCTTCTTCCCGCCCTGCGGCGCCAGCAGGGCCTCGCGGGCGGCGGTGATCGCCTTGGGGTGCAGGAAGACGGCCGCGAAGCCGTCCAGGTGGGTGGCCGGGTGGTCTGCCAGTTCCTGCGCCAGGGTCAGCAGGCTGTTCCACGTGCGCTCGCCCATGGCGGTCAGCAGGTTTCCCTCGCCGGTTACCAGCCAGTCGGGCTCCAGGCTGCCGGGCGGCAGGGCGGTGACGCTGACCACCAGGCCGAAGTCGATCTGGTGGTGGGCGACGCTCTGGACGCCGGTCAGGAACCGGGCGTGCGGCGTGTGGCGGTCGATCTCGACCTGGACCGAGCGGGCCCAGGCCTGGTCCAGGCGGGGCATGGCGGCGCTCATGCGGCCCTCCTGTGATCGGAAAGGGTGAAGACGGTGGCCGTGCGGCGCACGCGCACATAGCCGGTGGGCGCCAGGGCCCGGGCGACCAGGTCGTGCTGGTCGGCGACGGGCGGCAGGAACAGATAGGCGAAGCCGTGCTCGAGCATGGCGCCGTCGGCGCCGACGATCCCCACCGACAGGCAGGGGCCGCTGGCGTGCTGGGCGTCGCGGGCGACGTTGCAGTCGCGCAGCTTGATCGACGCCCCCACGTGGCCGGCGTCGGCCAGGCGGTCCAGCAGGGTGTCGACCAGGGCGGCGATGTCGGCGCAGCGGGCGTCGGGCTGGAAGCCCTGGCCCAGGGCGAAGCGCGGGGCGCTCATGACAGCCGCTCCCAGATCGCCAGGGCGCCCTTGAGGCCGACGGTCCAGAACCACAGGTTCACGGCCGCCAGCACGAGGATCTTCTCGCCCAGGGTGGCGGGCTCGCCCCGGCGCGGGGCCGGGCGGTCCCGGACCAGGAAGACGCCGCGGCGGCTGTCCCAGGCGACGACGTCGTCATCGCGGGGCGGCGGGCTGTAGGGGGCCACGGCTCAGACCTCCCCGCGCAGGGCGGCCAGGCAAGCCTCGCGCGCCTCGCGGTGCACGCGCACCTCGTTGGCCGTAGCCTCGCGGCGACGGGGCTCCCAGGCCTCACGAACCTGGCGCTCGCGCTCGATGGCCTCCAGGGCCAGTTCCTCGGTGGCGAAGGTGGCCAGGACGCGGTCGCTCTTGACCGTGATGGCGGTGATGTCGCCGCGACGGACACCGCTGACCTGGCGGTCGGTCTGCTTGGTGACCCGCATGACGTCTCGTTCGCTGCCGTAGATCCCGCGAAGGATGCCCCAGTGAAGGGTAGGCTTGGGCTTGGCCACGGCTCAGACCTCCCCGATGGCGGAGAGGTAGAGATCCAGGATCGCGTCGACCTCCTGGCGCTTGGCGCGGTCGATCTTGCGCAGGGCGACCACCTTGCGCAGCACGGCGACGTCGAAACCGTTGCCCTTGGCCTCGGCGTAGACCTCCTTGATCTGATCGGCGATCGCGGCCTTCTCGGTCTCCAGCCGCTCGACGCGGTCGATGATCGACTTCAGCTGGCCCTGCGCGGTGCTGTTTAGCACGTCGGCATGCGGTGTGTTGGCGTCGGACACGTGGCCCCTCCCGTTGGTGTTTCGCGTGAAACGCGATGACGGAATGGAACCTGTGTCGATTTTGTCTAGACGTCAAGTCTATGTTCCACGTGGAACAAATGGCGATAGATGGCAAGGCGTCGGTGTGTGAAGCTTTTGGCATGCGCTCGGAACGCCTCTACGGGCCGTGGCCCCTCTTCGCGCTGGCGCTGCTAGCGGCCTTCGGTCTGATCGGCAGCTACGCCTTCGGACCGATGTCGTATGTCTTGGCCGGTACGGTGTTGGGTGCGGCGTCGTGCATGGTCGTCCGAAGCCACGAAAAGCAGCCGCTATCACCTGATGAGGAGGCGGCGGCTCGCGAGGCTTTCGACATTTCCACCGCAGCGCGCGGTTGGAGTCGTGGCTATAGGTCGCACGACAGCTGGCCTGACGTGATCCGTGACGCCCTTGCCGTGCAGGGCGTCTTCGCCGTGTTGGCGCTCGTGGCGTGGAATCTGGGGCCGGTGCTCTAGTTTCGCCAGGTGATCGCGTGCAGCGCCCGGACCTTGGTGGCGGGAATGGAGATCAGCCGATCCGGGTTGAACTGCTGGACGAAGACCTGCCCGTCCTTCTGGCTCTTGTAGACCTTGATCTGAACCGTTCCGTCGGTGAATTCGATCAGACAATCGCGGCCGCGGCCTGGGCTGAGGCCTATATGCGCAATGGCGATCTCCCCGGCGAATAGTCGCGGCTCCATGCTGTCGCCCAGGGCGCGGACGGCCACCAGATCACCAGCGCCGGACCAGAACGGCGGTGGGTCTATCCAGTCGATGATCTTGTCGGGGCTGAAGCTGATGTGCTCGTCGCCCTGGGGAGCCGCGTAACCATAGACCGGCACGCGGGTCTGCGGCGCGCGACGACGCCCGGCCAGGTTGGCGACGGGGGTTTCGGAGGTGGCGCCGCTGGTGCTGAAGAACTCCTCGATCTTCAGCAGCTCGTCCGCCTTGAGCTGACGGGTGCCGTTGATGGTCTTGGTCAGGCTCGATGGGTCAATGCCCGTGAACCGCGACAGGTCGGCCTGTTTCTTGCCGATGCGGCGCAGGCGTTCGGGAAGATCGGAAATGTCCATGCGATAGAGCATGGACAAATTGTCTTCATGTCGCAGTTGCGCGTTTGACCAAATCACTTGATGCCTCGTCTGGACGAAACGTCTAGACAGGATCGCATCAATGGACGGCGAAGCTCCAGCGCGCAAGGCCATACGCCACCTGGGCGTCAAGAAAATTGCTCACGCCTGCGATTTGACGACGGACGCGGTTCACAAGTGGGCGAACCGTGGCGGCGGCCTGATCCCAGCCGAGCACCAGGGCGCTGTCCTGGCTCTGGCGGAGCGTGAACGCGCCCCCCTGACCGCCGAAGACATGATTGGCGTGGCCCAATGAACACGCCGAACGCTGTTCCACGTGAAAACATCGTTAACGCCGATCGCGGCGAGGCGGTGGCGTCATGACCGTCTTCTGGACAGAGACCGACGCCGCCACCTGGCGGGCTTTCGTCGCCGAGGCCTGGGCCGTCGCCCGCAAGCCGTCTCGCGCGGTGGCGCGGTTGCGCCGCGCCGCCAAGAAGGCCGGCAAGGCCGTGCCGCCGACCGCCGACGACCTGGGTCGCGGCCATTGCATCCTGCTGTGGAAGTTCGCGACCACCTTCGTGGCCCTGGACGACGCCGGACGCGCCGAGAACGCCGACAAGCTGGCCGACCACGCCAGCCTGGCCAACGGCTGGGTCAATCCGGTGAGCCGGGCCGCGGGCGCGATCAACCGGCTGATGCTCCGCCCTGAGCTGATGGCGCCGCCGCCGGCCCTGCGAAAGCGCCGCGACATCGACGACATGGAGGACTGAGCCATGTCGGGGGGCGCCAGCAGCGAACGGAAGATCCAGCCCGAGGCCTACGCCGTGGCGCGGGGGCGGTGGATGGTGGTGGCGGCCGTGGTCGCCGATCATGAGGGGGTGCGGCTGACGGCCGTGCAATATGCCGGTGGCGGCGAGACGCGGGCCGGCCTGGAGCTGATCCGGGCCCGGCGGCTGAGCTGCTACCTGGCCCAGGTGGCGGCCGAGATCAGCCAGCACGCCCTGGCCAACGTCTCGCGCCTGACCCGCAAGACCATCCGCGAGCACGTGCGCTGGGTCGAGGACGCCCGCGGCGACGGGGATGGGCCGCTGTCGATCGAGCTGGACGCCCTGACGGCGGAAATCCAGCTGCGCCTGGCCAGCCGCGCCTATGCCGCCGCGCGGCGCGAGCTGGAGGGGGCGCGCCGCCTGGCCGCCCAGGCCGGCGCCGCCCCGCCGCCGCTGCTGTCGGCGCTAGATCCCGAGCTGGACGCCATGCTGTCGGCCATCGCCCGCAAGGAAGACGCCCAGGCTGCCTGGCGGCGGCTGTGCGACCAGACCGAAGCCCAGCTGGCCGCCGTCGAGGCGGGCCAGGGCGCGGCGCTGCTGGGCCGCGCCGCCAGCGAGGGGCCGCCTGATGCCGATCCGTCCTGAAAACCGCCGCCGCTATCCCGCCGACTGGCCCGCGATCAGCCGCGGCAAGAAAGAGCGCGCCGGCTGGCGCTGCGAGGGCTCGCCGATGTATCCGGCCTGCCGGGCCAAGCATGGCGAGCCGCACCCGGTGACCGGCTCGCGCGTCGTTCTGACCACGGCCCACCTCGACCATACGCCGGAGAACTGCGCCGACGAGAACCTGAGGGCGTGGTGCCAGCGCTGCCACAACACCTATGACCTGCAGCACCGGCTGAGGAACGCCGCGGCGCGGCGGGCGGAGGCGCGGGCATGAGCACGCGCCTCCGCCTGGCCTGCGACAGAGCGCGTGCGGCCACCCTTAGGGACTGGCTGGAATACGTCGCCGAGACGGCGATCGACATGCTCGACGCCCTGGACGCGGCCGACGAGGGCCGCGAGCTCGACGAAGATTTCGAACCCGGCGACGAGGTGCTGCGATGAGTAGGCCGCGGCTTCTGGACCTGTTCTGCTGCGCGGGGGGGCGGGCTACGGCTACCATCTCGCTGGCTTCGACGTGGTTGGCGTGGATATCGAGCCGCGCCCGTCGTACCCGTTCGAATTTCGGCAGGCCGACGTCATGACGCTCGATCCTGCATTCCTGGCGAGCTTTGACGCCATTCATGCGAGCCCTCCGTGCCAGGAACATTCGGCCACGGTGCACATTCACGGCCCTGGTCGACACCTCGACCTGATCGAGCCGACCCGCGCGCTGCTGGTCCGAAGCGGCAAGCCGTACATCATTGAAAATGTCGTCGGTGCGCCGCTGATCGACCCTGTCGTTCTGGATGGGCCGATGTTCGGCCTTCGGGTGTATCGCCGCCGTCTGTTCGAGTGCTCGTTCTTCGCCCTGACGCCCCAGCGGCCCACACCTCGTGTTCGGGGCAGCACGAACGCGGGCCGTGGCTACAGTTCGTTCGCGGCGGGCGCGAAGATGATCTGCGTGGCGGGGAACAATTTCCGTCGTGCGGACGGCGCCGCCGCCATGGGCATAGACTGGCCCGCCACGCGCGCTGAGATCGCGCAGGCCATTCCGCCGGCCTACACCGAATTCCTGGGCCGCCAGCTTCTGGCCCAGGTCACGGCGGCGAGGGCCGCCGCATGACCGCCTCCCGCCGCGAACTCCCCTACGCCTGGCCCGTGGTCAAGGCCGCGATGCAGCAGACCTTGCCGCGGCTGCTGGACCGCTTCGGCTTTGGCCAGTCGCGCCCTGACTTCCAGGGCCGCATCTGGCCGGTGAACCCCTGGCGCGACGATCGCCGGCCGGGCAGCTTCAACATCGCCGTGCGCGACGTGCCGGGCCTGGACGCCGGCGGCTGGCACGATTTCGCCACCAAGGACGGCGGCGACATCTTCGACCTGGTCGCCCGCTGCGAGCGCCACGCCGACAAGATGAGCACCTATTGGTGGTGCCTGGAATGGCTGGGCTGGGGCAAGGGCGACGTACGCACCAAGGCCCAGGCCGACCAGGACCGGGCCCGCGAGGAAGCCAATCGCAAGGCCGCCGAGGCCCGCAACGGCGAGCAGGCCAGCGCCCGCCGCCAGAAGCTGCTGAAGTACTGGCTGGGCCTGGAGCCGATCGCCGGCACGCTGGCGGAAACCTATCTGCGCCAGGCGCGGGGCATCGACCTGTCGCGCCTGCCCAAGATCCCCGGCGCCCTGCGCTTCGATCCGGCCTGCGACCACCTGGACGACGAGACGGGCGAGGTGACCACCTGGCCGGCCATGGTCAGCCACATGACGCGGCGGTCCAGCCTGGCGGGTCTGCACCTGACCTGGCTGGCGCCCGACGGCGGCGGCAAGGCCCCGGTGACCCCGGCCAAGAAGATGCGCGGTCAGATCAGCGGCGCGGCCATTCGCTTGACCCAGGGCCCCAGCCTGATGAGCCCCAGCGAGGCGGCGGAGCGCAAACGCTTTGACCCGCTGCTGATCGGCGAGGGGATCGAGACCACCCTGACCTGCGCCGTGGCGCGGCCCGACTATCGCGCCTGGGCGGCCGGATCGCTGAGCCTGATGGGCCTGCTGGAATGGCCCCCCTGCGCCAGCGCCGTGATCCTGTTGAAGGACAACGACTGGAAGCCCGAAGCCCTGAAGGCCTTCGAGCGCGTGGAACAACACTGGCGCTCACAAGCCGCCGGCCGCCCCCTCAAGGTGGTGGGCGCGGCCGTGGGCAACGACTTCAACGATTGGGTGCGTGGGTGATTTGGCAGCAGTCCTGGAGAGCGGACCCGTTCGCGCGCGAGATCGCCGACCGTCACTATTCGCGTCAGACAGTTGGCGCGACGCAGTTCGTGGCCACCGGCAGCTGCGTTGTTTTCAAAGCGCTGACTGCAACCGGGCGGGCGTACTGGGTCACAGGCTGGCCCAAGGCGGAGTGGGTTAAGCACGCCTGGGCAGGGGCTTGGATGTGTGCGGCCTTTCGTAACGAAGGTGCAGGCCTTTCGTCTGACCTGATCCGCCAGGCCGTGGCCGCGACGCGGGCCTATTACGGGGAGCCGCCATCGCTCGGGATGGTGACATTTGTGGACGCCGCCAAGACGGCGCGCGGTCGCTCTCGGACCGCGCGTCCAGGGCAGTGCTTCCTCGCGGCGGGTTTTGACGACGTGGGCCAGACTGCTGGTGGTCTTCATGCCCTTCAAATGCTGCCAGAAGCCATGCCGGCAGCCGAACCCGCGATTGGCGCTCAGCAAGGTCGCGTCGCATGAGCCCGCCCGCCAACAACCGCCTGGCGGAGATCGCCCGCGAACTCGATCTGGACGAGGTGGAGCTGCAGCAGCTGCGCGAGGCGGCGGCTGGCGATCCCCAGGCCGGCGAGCCGCGCTATATCGGCCAGGAGGTGGTGGAGCCCGGCGCCTGGCGCGAGGGCGGCCATTTCGACCGGGTGACGGGCCTGCCGGAGGGCTGCCCGGTGGCGCCGTTGGGCAAGGCTGGCGACGTGGTCTATCTGCTGGATACCCTGGGCGAGGTTTCGACCTTGAAGGCCAGCAGCAGCGGCAAGGGGCCGATCGGCTATCTGTTCGCCGGTCGCAGCGCGTTCCTGGAATGGGCCTGGCCGCGTTTCGGCAAGGCGGCCAAGGGCGGCAAGCGGCCCGTGGTGGGCTGGGAGGCCGACGACGCCCGCCAGGCCATTGTCGACGCCTGCGCCTGGAAGGGCGTGTTCGACGATGTCGACCGCGTGCGCGGGCGCGGGGCCTGGCTGCACAGCGACGGCAGCCTGATCTATCACGCCGGCAGCCGCGTGCTGTTCCAGGGCAAGTGGCAGCATCCGGGCGAGCTGGGCGACTGGGTGTTTCCGGCCCGCACCCCGATCATGAGCCCCCAGCCGGCGGCGGCCGACCCGGGCCAGGTCGAGAGCCTGATGATGCTGCTGGAAACCTGGAACTGGACGCGCGGCGAGCTGGACGCGCGGCTGCTGTTCGGCTGGATCGCGGCGGCGATGATCGGCGGCGCCCTGGATTGGCGGCCCATGGTGTTCCTGACCGGTGACGCCGGCACGGGCAAGAGCACGCTGCAGAAGCTGATGGCGGCGGTGATCGGCCGGGGGCTGGTGTCGTCGGTGAACACCACGGGCCCGGCGCTGTATCAGCGGCTGAAGCACGACGTGGTGCCGGTCAGCGTCGACGAGCTGGAGAGCGAGGCCGACACCCGCGCCGCCGACGTGGTGATCAAGCTGGTGCGCACGGCGGCCAGCGGCGGCAAGATCAGCCGCGGCAGCAGCGAGGGCGTGGCGCGGGAATACGAGTGTCGCAGCGCGTTCGTGCTGTCGGCCATCAACCACCCGCCGCTGGGCGGCCAGGACGAGCAGCGCCTGGCCATCCTGGCTCTGCGGCCGATCGAGAAGGCGGCCGTGGACGGCCTGTTCGAGGGGCTGGAGCCGCACAAGGTGGGTGCGGCCCTGCTGCGTCGGATGATCGACGGCTGGCCGCGCTGGGCCCGGACGCTGAAGGCCTATCGCAAGGCCCTGATCGAGGTGGGCGGCCACACGGGCCGCAGCGCCGACCAGTTCGGGCCGATGATCGCCGCCTGGCACATCGCCCTGCACGACGCTGACCCGGACCCCGGCATGCTGGACTATTGGGTCAAGGCGCTGGACGTATCGATCCTGGCCGAGGCCAACGGCCAGGCGCCCAACTGGCGCCAGTGCCTGAACCACCTGGTCGACGTGCAGCCAGACGCCCTGCGCACCTACGCCCACAAGAACCTGGGGCCGTACATCCAGGGCTTCAGGGACCAGAACCACCTGGATGACCTGGAAAAGCGGGCCAATGACGTGGGTCTGGCGATCAGCTTCGCCAAGGGCGCTGCCGATACATGGGAGAACGCACGCCTGTTCATTCCCAGCACCCACCCGGAGGTCAGCCGGCTGTTCTCGGGCACGCAATGGGGCGGCCGGCCGGGCGCCGGCGGCGTCTGGGCCAGCGCCATGCTGCAAGCCCCTAAGGACGTGGCCTGGGCGGGCGTGTGCGGCCGAGGCCTGGACCGCGAGCGCAAGGGCGTGCTGGTGCGCCTGAGCGCGGTGTTTGGGCCGTCCTCGGCCTCTTCCAGCCCCTGAAGCCCACAGGCAGGTGACGGCCAGCCCAGGACGCGCGCAGCGCCCGTCCTGGGCGGTGCGGCCGTCACTCCAGCCAGACCCGCATGAAGGGCGACGCTACAGCGTCGCTCCGCTTCTCCAACCCCTTGGACCCTGACCCGATACGGGTCTGCGGTCGGGCCGCCAGGCCCGCGCCCGGACCCCTTCGCCGACGCTAATTGAGGGCCTTAACCCTCCCCCGACCCATCCCGGGGATACAAGAAAGAGGGCGCGGAGCCGCCCGACGGCGTCCAACCGGTCCAACCGGAGCCAGGTTGGACGCAAAGCCTTGCCCGGCAAGGGCTCAAGCCTCATCCAACCATCCTACCGGTCCAACCGTCGCGCCCGCGTGTGTGAGATTGATAGCGCCCCTCGAAATGCTCGCACGTAGGAAGAGGCCGGTTGGACCGGTAGGACGGTAGGATGATGATATTGACCTTCTCATCTCTCTGAAAAGGCTCGAAAAAATGCACAAATCGGTCCAACCTGACCCGAAGTTGGACCGGTTGGATTAAATAATGCCCGATTTATTCGACAGCCCTGGCCCAGGCGGCGTTTCGCGCGCGAGCGCGGCCGAGCCGGCGGCGCGGCGGCGAGGCCGGCCAAAGGGCGCCCTGGGCAAGAAGTCGGGCGATCTGAAGGCGATCCTGGTCCACACCTATGACGGGCGGACGCCTGGCCAGCAGCTGGCCGAGTTCTGCATGCCGACGGCGCGGGAGGTGAAGGCCTGCAGGGCCGAGGCCAAGGCCCTGGGCCTGTCGCCCGGCGTGCTGGCCCAGATGCGCAAGGCCAAGGTGGTGGCCAAGGAACTGTCGATCTCGCCCGACCAGGCCTACGCCATGATGCTGACCGCCAACCGCGAGCTGCTGCCCTACGTCCACCAGCGCCTGCCGCAGGCCGAGGCCCCGCGGGAGGGCGCGCCGCTGCCGCTGATCGTGCTGCCGGACGGTCCCGACGCCGTGGCCGCCCTGCCGATGGCCGCGCTGAGCGAAGACGTGGAATTTCAAGGGCTTAACGATCTAGTCCCAGCGCAACTCTCACGCCCAAACTCTCACGACTGACAGCAAGCCCTTGTAGCGCAAGGGTTTGCGCCATCTCGACCAACTGATTGAAAATCAGCGGGTCAAGCTGGGCAGGGCACCTCCCGGGGGCCTTCGACCACCCCCACCCCCCAAATCGCGGCCGGCCCCATCTTCTCAAGGGGGGTCTTCCGAGCGATCGCCTCGAATTTCTGGCCAAGCCCCCCGGCTGCCGGGCGAGCCCAACCTGACCACATCGAAACGGGTCGGGGTCGGGGAAGAGGCTTTTGGCGTCACTGGAGCATATCAGCGACTGGACGAACGTGGCCGGGCCTGTGGCCCGGGCCTACGAACTGTCGCGCGTGCCCCTGTGCGTGATCGAGGGGCCTACTGGGGGTGGGAAAACGCAGGCCTCGGCCCGCAAAATTCTCCGCGTCGCTCTCTGGCAGCACCCTAGCCCTCGCAGAAACCTGCGCAAGGCCGAATATCAGGGCAAACAGGTCTGGGTTGGCGAGCGGCGGGCCAAGATCACCGTGGTGGCGCCCACCTATCCAGTGCTGTGGGACACCGCGATCCCCAGCTACCTGAAGGTTTACAACCAGGGCTGGAAGAACGCCAACGGCAGCGGCGGCTGGGGCGGCACGCGCAGCCGGCCGGCGGAACACAAGTTCGAGCTGGCCTCGCCCGACGGCGGGATGCTGCATATCGAGGTCGATTTCCGGGCGATCAACGACGAAGACGTCGAGGATTTCATGAAGGGCCGGGAATCCACGGCCTTCTGGCTGCCCGAGCTGACCACCCACCCGGCCGAAAACCTGTTGTCGAAGGCCTCCAACCGGGTGGGGCGCTTTCCCGAGCCCGAAGACCGCTGGGATCCGGACGAGGCCGCCGCCCTGGGCTGGGAGCCCGCCTACAAGGGGGTGTTCGGCGACACCAACTCGCCGGTGATCGGCAGCTGGTTCCATGATCGCTTCTACGTGCGGATGGAAAACCGCGACGGCTATTACCGTCAGCCGCCCGGCGTGCTCGATGACGGCTCGACCAACCCGATGGCTGAGAACCTGCACAATCTGCGCAAGATCTCGCCCGACTACTATGGCGACCTGATCCGCGGCGGCATGGACGACTATGACGTCGCCCGCCTTCTGGCCTGCAAGCCGGGCTGGAGCCTGAACGGCAAGCCGGTGCACGCGTATTTCGACCCGCTGCGCCACGTGGCCAAGCGCCGGCTGGAGATCGACCGCGGCCTGCCGGTGCGGATCGGCGTGGACGGCGGCAACACCCTGAAGTTCGCGGCGGTGTTCTATCAGCGCAGCTTCAGCGGCCAGGTGCGCGGCCTGCGGGTGATCGCCCCGCGCGACAGCCAGATCGACCTGGCCACCGGCTGCGGCCAGGTGCGGCGGATCTTGGACACCGAGTTCCAGGGCCTGCCCGCCGAAATCACCGTCGACCCGGCCGCCAAGGCCAGGACCGCCCTGGACAAGTCCATTAGCTACGCCCAGCTGATCCAGGCCCACAGCCGGGTCACCACGCGCCTGGCGGCCAGCAACGAACCGACCATCCGCCGTGCCGCCCTGAGCAAGCTGCTGAAGGCCCAGGCCGGCCCGGGCGAAGAGGCCTTCCTGCTCGACCCCGAGCACTGCCAGGATCTGATCCAGGCCCTGGGCGGGGGTTTCAGCTACAAGAAGACCGGCAGCGTCTACAGCCCCCAGCCCGAGAAGAACGACCACAGCCACCCCGCCGAGGCGGCCGAGTACGGCTGCCTGGGGCTGGAGGGCATCGGCGCCCTGACCGGCGGGTTTATCCCCCCCCATGCGGGCGGCTCGCAGAATGGCCCGGGCGTGATCCACGACCGATAGGCGGAGCTGTAGGCGATGAAGGTTCAAAGTGATCCCGACCACCCCCTGATCACGCGGGCGGACCCGACCGTCTATCAGCTGGCCACCAACCAAAGTCTGGCATCGGGGGCCAACACCAGCGCTGTCGACGGCGTCCCGGGCGCTTCGTACCTATGGGACGTCCAGGGCAGCTTCGCCGGCGGCTCCACGGTCAGCTTGCAGTACCTCAAGTCAGACGGCGCGACCTGGGCCATTGCGACCAAGCCGGACGGCACGCCGGCCACGGTGAGCGCCTCCGGGATCGTCGGGGTCGTCCTGGGGGGCAACGCCTCGGTGCGCCTGCTGGGCGCCGTGGCTACCACCACCAATCTCTATTCGAGCCTGAGCTGATGAGCCTGCCGAAGTCCTATGGTATCGCCCTCGGCTGGCCGGCGGGCACCGGCCAGAAGGCCGTGCCTAGCCCCCCAGCGCTGCTGGCCTACTGGTCCGCCCGCTCGGCGAATGTCAGCGGCTCGCTGATCAACACCGTGCCGGGGCGCAAGGCGCGCCTGATCTCGAAGACCTCGGACGCGACACGGCCGACCTTGACCGCCGGTCGGATGATCTTCACGGCGGGCTCGAACACGCGGCTCCAGGAGAACCCCGCCGTTCTCCAGCCGCGCAAGCTGACGGCCACCACGGTCGTTACGCTGCCCGACGCGACGGGATCTGACGCCGGCAAGGGCTTCACCTGCACGGGCGGCTGCACCGCGCCGGACGGCACGCGCTGGGCGATGAATTTCGGCGTGCCGACCGAGCTGTCTGGAGCAACGCCCGCGCCGTCGCTTGTTCACCTGTCGGCGGACCTGAACTCGCCGACCATACTGGCGCAATACAGCCTCGCGTCCATCTCCGCGACCCTGACGACTGGCGTTCAGGGTGTTGGCTACGACATGGTGGACGATCTCGTCTACTTCTGGGGAGCCAACAACTTTTGGTTCGTGAACCCTGCGAACGGCGCCTTGGTGCGTTCCCTTCCGTTCACGGCGTTTCCGGTCAACGGCACGGATTTTGACCCAGCGACTGGGAACATCGTTGCCTGCGCCACGGGCAACAACACCACCCTTTACTGGATCAACAAGTACACCGCGGCGCTGGGGCGTTCCGTGCCGATCGCGGGCACTGCGATCGACCATTTGCGCTTCTCGGGCGGCTATCTCTGGTATTCGGGCGGCGATAACGGCTCGGCTCAGGGCGGGGCGATCCGGCAACTGGACTATTCGGTTGTCGGGAGTGAGCGCGTGGTCGGAGAATGGTTCACCGACGCTGGCGCTCCAGAGGGGCTGGTTGAGGTCAACGGAGCCGTCGTTTGGCTACTGAACGACGGCTACTACCACAACCCGCCAGGTGACGCGACAAACACGGTGCGCCGCTATGTCCTGGACCCGGTCCCTGGGACCTATCCCGGCGCCGGCCGCGTAGCCGTCGCGGCCTGGGTTGGAAACCTCGTCGCGGCGACCGGCGGCACGACCATGGCCTGGTCGGTCGGCGAGCCGACTTCCTCGGGTCAGCGCGGCATTGGCGTGGCCTTTCCGGCCTCTGTTACCAACTCCCTGCGCGTCTACGCCAACAACTCGTTCGCCACCTTCAGCGTGACCACGAACGTTGAGGCGGTGTGGTCTGTGGTCTGGGATTTCAACGCAGGCACCGCGCGGCTGCGCAAGAACGGCGTCGATGTCGCCACCACGGCGATCTCCGGCCTGTCATCCACGGCTCTGTACCCGACGATGCAGATCATGCTCGGCGCCACCCGTGAAGACACCTCGCTGACGCGAAGCTCCACCTCCTCGCTGGCGAACCTGCTGATCGGATACGATCCGGCGCTGGTCGAACTCTATGAGGGCGAGGTGGCCTGGGATGCGGAGGTTCAGGCTCTGTTGCCGACTGGCCATGCCTATAAGGCCGCCGCGCCGATCTACTAAGCGCAGCCACCGCCCTAACCCCCCCGCCGTCTTCCCGCCCGCAAGCTCAGCGTCATGAGCTTCCTGCGCCCCCCCAAGCAGCCGGCCCCGGTGGCCACGCCCGATCCGGCCGATACGGCCAATCGCATCGACGACGCCCGCCGCCGGCGGCTGCTGGGCGGCGGGCGCAACGGCACGGTGCTGGGCCAGATGGTCGAGGGGGCGGCGGCCAGCCGCTCCAGCCCCAACACCCTGACCGGCCTGAACGGCGGCTGAGCGCGAAGGGCGGGGGGCGGTCATGGCCGAGGACTTCAAGGCGATCCGTCGGGAGTGGGACCACCTGCAGGCCCTGCGCGCCACGCGCGACGGCGAGATGCAGCAGATCGCCGACGTGTTCATGCCGCGCAAGAGCTTCATCTGCACGCCCCAGCCTGGCCTGCTGCGCCCGCGCATGGTGACCACCAGCAAGCCGATCGAGTGCCTGAACCGCAGCGCGGCCATGCTGGTGGGCTATCTGGTCGATCCCACCCGGCCCAACATCCTGCCTAACGTGTCGCGCGGCCTGGTGGCCGCCGGCCGCAACACCGAGCTGGACAGCGAGAGCCGCGACTACCTGACCGACACCGGCTGGACCGTGCATGACCGGATGATGCTGGCCCAGAGCAAGTTCTTCGCCAGCCTGGCCCGCGTCGCCCTGGAGATGGTGGGGTTCGGCACAGGCGTGCTGTGGACCGGCCGCAAGCGCGGTTTCGGGCCCATCTACGCCGCCCGGCCGCTGCGCAACTGCTGGATCGGCGAGGATGAGGAACAGGTGGTCGACACCCTGTTCTATCGCTGGACCATGCCCGCCTGGAAGGCGGTGCAGCGCTATCCCGAGGCCCGCAAGATCGACAAGCTGGCCAAGCTGGCCGACGACGAGAAGACCCAGCAGGCGCCGGTGACCCTGGTGCACGCGGTCAAGCCGCGTGTCGGCGGCGAGGCCGGGGCGTTCAAGGATCGCAAGCCCTGGGCCAGCGTGGTGATCGCGCCCGATTTCGACGGGGCGGTGCTGGAGGTCGACGGGTTCGACAGCTTCCCGTTCGCCGTGCCGCGCCTGGGCGTGGAAGAGGGCAGCGCCTATGGTACGGGCCTGGCCTGGCGGGCCCTGCCCACGGCCCTGGTGCTGAACGACCTGCAGGGCAGCGTCGAGCGCGGCGTGGCCGGGCGGGTGGAGCCGGCGATGTTCGCCCCCAGCCGGTTCCTGAGCAAGCCGCTGGATCGCCGCCGCGGGGCGGTGAACTATTACGACGAGAGCGGCCTGGGCTTCCAGAACCTGAAAGACGCCATCCAGTACCTGCAACAGGGCGGCGATGTGGGTATCGGCGTCGACTACATGAAGATGCTGGCGGCCGACCTGGAAGAGGTCTTCCTGACCGACTGGATGAAGCTGCGCGAGAACGGCAACGTCACGGCCGAAGAGATCATCGAGCGCCGCAACCTGCGCATCCGCAGCATGGTGGCCTATGTGCCCAGCGTCGACCGCGACCTGATGGGGGTGACGGCCGACCGCACGCTGGAGGCCATGGTGGCCGAAGACCAGCTGCCGTCGCCGCCCGACCAACTGAGCGGCGTGGACGTGGATTGGGAATATGCCGGCCCGCTGGCCATCGCCCAGCAACAGGGCCAGGTCGACGCGATCCGCCAGTTGCTGGGCGTGGCCCAGATCGCCGCGAACATGGATCCCGAGAGCGTGGACGTGCTGGCCCTGGACGAGGGGCTTCGGGCCGTCGCCGAGGCCGTGGCCGCCCCGGCCGGGGTGCTGCGCAGCCGCCAGGCCACCGACGAGCGCCGCGCGGCGCGCCGCGAGGCCCAGCAAGCCGAGCAGGAGGCCCAGGTGGCCGCCACCACGGCCGCCGCCGCCCGCGACGGCGCCCAGGCGGTCAACAGCCTGAGCCAGGCCGAGAACAACAGCGGTGACCAGGGAAGGATGGCCGCATGAAAAAGCCCGTCAAGAAGGCGGTGACCCCGCCTGCGTCTTCGCGCCAGATCACACCTGGAGGGATCGTCTACATCGACCGAACTTGCGGCGGATGCCGCTTTTGGTCAGACAGGAAATGTCGACGATACCCGCCGACGCCGTTTCCTGGCTCACCCGGTGTTTTTCCCGCTACGGCCAAGGATGATTGGTGCGGCGAGTTTGGCGTGAGGCTCTGAACCATGGCCGAGTTCGAAGCCCGCCACGCGGCCGACCAGGCGCGCCGGATCTCCAGCCCCGATCTGGATCGGGAGTTCGCGAAGATCCCCCGCGTGGTGCTGCTGAAGATCATGAGCATGGGCGGCCTGATGCGCCGCCGAGCCGACGACACACCGGCCGAGGCCCGCGCCTATCACGACGGGATGGCGGACCTAGCCCTGGAAATCATCACCCACGCCGGCTTCGACCACGAGGCCCTGCTGGCGGCGGCGATCACGGGTTCACTGGAAGGAGAACGAGATGACCGACACGAGCACGAGCACCGGCGGGGACCAATCCTCGACGGCGACGGACCAAACGAGGACTACTGACACCGGCGCGGGCGCGGGCGCCGGCGCTGGAGGTGGTGGCGAGGCCAAGTCCTGGCTGGAGCAGCTGCCCGAGGCGATGCGGGCCGACCGCAACCTGGCCAAGTACGAAAGCCTGGAGGCCTTCGCCAACGGCCACCTTCATGCCCTGCAGCGGTTCGGTAAGGACCCCGCCAGCCTGCTGGAGGTCCCCGCCAAGCCGGATGACGAGAAGGGCTGGGGCGAGCTGTTCAACAAGCTGGGCCGCCCCGAGACGGCCGACGGCTACAAGCTCGATCTGGACGAGGGCGCCAGCGACGCCGACAAGGCTTTCGCCGACGGCTTCAAGGCCATCGCCCATAAGGCCGGCCTGAGCCAAGCCCAGATGGGCGCGGCGGTCGGCTATCTGAACGAGACGATCCAGAAGGCGCACCAGGAAGCGGCGGAGGCGGCCAAGGCGGCCGCCGCCGAATGCCAAAAGGTGCTGGGCGCGGCCTGGGGCGACAAGAAGGCGGTCTATGAGACCGAGATCCCCAAGCTGCTGGGCGACCTGGGCGAAAAGCTGAAGATCGAAGGGGTGTTCGACAAGCTGAACGCCCAGGGCCTGGGCAGCAGCCCCGAGCTGCTGCAGATCCTGGCCGCGGTGACCGACATGCGCGCCGAGCCTGGCGCTCTGCCGGGCGCGGGCGCTGGCGAGGCTGGCCGCCCGGCGACGCCGTACCAGGCCCAGGCGGCCCTGTCGGCGCTGCACGGCGATCCCGCCAAGCTTAAGGCCCTGCAGGACAGAAACGATCCGCTGCACAAGACGGTGCTGGCCGAGCGCGAGGCCCTGCTGAAACAGGCCTATCCGGCCGGCCAGTAAGCGTAACGGTTGACGGCGAGGGCAAATCAGTCCAGCCCTTGTCGTCAATCCGCCCGACCGTTGGACACCCGGTTCACCCCGGCCCATCAGGAGGCGGCGCCCGACGGGGCGTTAAACACCAGGCTCGCGCCCGGACACGAAACCGGGGACCGCTGCCGATCAAACCCCAGACCTTTGATCGAGCCCGCGCGCCCATTCCCTCGACAGGCCCGGTGCGTGGCCGCAGCAAGAGAGCCGCACCATGGCCGCCGAAGACACCATCCCGTCGCACTATGTGCAGGGTTTCCGCGCCAACCTGAACCTGCTGCCCCAGCAGATGAACAACCGCCTGCTGGGCTGCGTCGACGCCGACCTGGCCTATGGCGAGCCGGGCACCAGCTTCAACTGCGACGACATCGGCGCCAGCCAGCCGGCGCCCGTGACCACCCGCGTTCCCGACAGCCCGGCCGGCTTCCTGGAACAGACCCGCCGCGGCGGCCACTTCGAGGCTTTCGCCGACGGCAAGTTCATCGACAATCGCGACAAGGCGCGCGAGCTGGCGGACCCCAGCAGCAAGACCATGCAGTCGATCATGGCCGGCAAGAACCGGTTCATGGAAGACAAGATCATCGACGGCCTGTTCGGCACCACCTATTCGGGCCAGAACCTGACCACGGCCAACACCTTCCCGGCCGGCCAGATCATCGCGGTCGACAGCCGCGAGAACCTGCATGACGCCGAAACCGTGGCGGCCAGCGGCAACCTGGGCCTGACCATCGGCAAGATCATCACCGCCAGCGCCATCCTGGATCGCAGCGAGCTGGAGGGCGAGCGCTACTTCGGCTGGACCAGCTACGAAAAGGCCCAGCTGCTGGCCAGCACCCCGGCCACCAGCGGCGACTACAACACGATCAAGGCCCTGGCCAACGGCCAGATCGACAGCTTCTACGGCTTCCGCTTCGTGCGCACCGAGCGCATGCCGGTGGCCAGCTCGATCACCAAGTGCGGCGCCTGGATCAAGTCGGCCATCGAATACAAGGCCCGCGAGATCATCACGGCGACGATCACTCAGCGGTCCGACAAGTCGTTCCGTTGGTACGCCTACTACGAAACCGAGCATGCGGTGGCCCGTCGCTACGACAACGCCGTGGTGCAGGTGCTCTGCAGCCGCGTCTAGGTTCCTCCCGACTGGCCGGGTCGCAAGACCCGGCCGCTTCTTAGGATTTCGGGCCACAGGGCCCCGCCGGCCAGCCGGTGAACATGAAGGGTCAAGACCATGACCAAGTACTATGGCAGCCTGGTGGGCACGCCCAAGCAAGCGGTTCCGCCGGCCCTGATCCCCAACGTCCTGGCCGACAACAAGGACTGGGTGCTGGTGCGCGACACTATCGAACTGGCCGCCTCGGCGACGGACACGGTGCAGGCGGCGCTGCTGCCCTGGGAAACCGTGCTGAACCCCTACGCGTCGGACATCAGCTTCGACGACCTGGGCACCGGCACCACCCTGAGCCTGGGCAACGTCACCTATCCCACGGCCCTGATCAGCGCCACCGACGTGGCCACGGCCGCCGGCACGGCCAAGGCCATGAAGAGCGTCGACATCGCCAACTACTTCAAGCCCCTGTGGCAGACCCTGGGCTACGCCACCCTGGCCGCCGCCCAGGCGGTGAGCGCCCAATGCGAACTGCTGTTTACGATCAACACCGCCGGCGCCACCGGCACGCTGACCTGGCAGTTGGTGGGCATCAAGCGCTAACCCCCTCGGGACCCCTTTCGCCCGGCGCGCCGCGTCGCTCTCAACCTCGCGACACCCGGGCGGACAGACGGGGCGGCTTCTCCTTCCAGGGGCCGCCCCGTCACCACATCCGGACTAGGAAAATCCCGCCATGGCCAGCCGCGAAAGCGTCGTCAACATCGCCCTGCGCAACATCGGCGAGGAGCTGACCGAGACCCTGGATCCGTCCATCGCCCGCTCGGCGGTGCGCAAGGTGCTGGCCTTCCTGGACGACGCCCGCGACATGGTGCTGATCGCCCATGACTGGCTGGACGCGCGGGGCTATGAGACCCTGCAGCCGACCGGGGCGGCCGGCAGCTTCCGCTGGCCGGGCCTGTACTGGCTGCCGAACGGGGCGCTGGTGGTGCGCGACGTCGACGGCTGCGTGGCCTGGGAGCGTGGAACCGAAGTGGATTCGGCCACCGGCGCCGCGCGGTTGGTGATCCGCGCCGACACCGCCACGGCAGCCCTGGACGTCACCTTCACCCGCCGGATCGACTGGGCGGTGATCCCGGTCTGGTTGGAGCAGGCCATGGGCCTGCAGCTGGCGGCGATGGCCGGGCCGTCGGTGAACGGCGACTGGACCATGGCCACCAAGAACGGCGACCGGGCGGCGGCGGCCATCGCCCTGGCCCAGGGCAAGGACGGGGTGCAGACCCGCGAGCGCTATCCCCTGATCCCTGATCCGTACGGCGTCCTGCGCCGCAGCGCCAACTAGGGCGCGTCAATATCTGGAGACTGAGATGACCGACGAGCAAATCAAGTACATGACCGAGCGCTTCCTGTCATGGAAGCTGCCCGCGAATTTTCGCCCCGACAACGGCATCAGCTTCAAGCCGACGTACAACGAACACATGCCGTTCGGGCCACAGTATCACGACCCGAGCGGCACCAACCTGTTCGACTACGATCAGGCGCAGGCAATGATCCGCCACATGATCGAAGGGCTGCCCGCCAGCTAACCCCCCCGCCCGCGCCCCCGCGCGAAGCTGGGGCCATGTCAAAGGCGATCGGCTGGAAAAATCGGTTCAATTCGGGCGAGCTGGCTGACGAGGCCTGGTCGAACAGCGACCTGCAGCAGCACGCCAACGGCTGCGCCCTGGCCCTGAACGCCATGCCCCGGGCCCAGGGGCCGCTGCAGAAAAGCTATGGCTTCTGGTTCGCCGGCCTGTGCATGGATCAGGACGCCGCCACCATTCAGGTTCCGTTCAAGCGCAGCGTCGACGACGCCTGGTCGATCGAGCTGGGCGACGGCTATGGCCGGGTGCGCGACGCCCTGGGCGCGCCGGTGATGAGCGGGATGAGCCCGCTGCAGTTCGTTTCGCCCTATGCGGCGGCCGACCTGGCGGGGTTGCGCTGGTACCAGACCGGCGACGTGATCGTGTTCTTCCACGCCGACGGCCGCCAGCCCCAGCGTCTGCTGCGCGGCCCGACCGGCGGCTGGGGCTTTGCGCCCTATCTGTTCGAGAACGGGCCCTGGCGCACCGAGAACACCAACCGGGCGCTGACGATCGAGGCCGACGACATCACCGGCGTGGTGAACCTGACCGCCAGCGCGGCCCTGTTCGATCCCGGCATGGTGGGTGCGTCGTTCCGCCTGCGGGCCCCGGAAGGCAGCATCGGCCTGCAGACCTGGACGCCCGACGTCAACCCGCCCGACGCCTCGTTGTGGCTGAGCAACGGTCGCGCCTACTACGCCGGGGCCAGCCTGGGCGACGAAAAGACCGGCCTGACGCCGCCGATCCATGAGCAGGGCTCGGTCAGCGACGGCAACATCGTCTGGACCTTCCTGCACGACGGCAGCGGGGTGGTGCAGATCACGGCGGTGACCGACAGCACCCATGCGACCGGCCTGGTGCTGCAGACCCTGCCGTACCAGGGCAGCGGCGGCGGCGAGGAAACCTACAACCCCGCCAGCAGCTACGCCTTCCCCGCCACCAGCACCTGGGCCGAGGCGGCCTATAGCGATTATCGCGGCTGGCCGACGGCCTGGCCGACGGTGCGCGAGCAGCGCCTGGTGGTGGGCGGCGGGCGCAGCGAGCCCGACAAGTTCGACGCCAGCCGCACGGCCGGCTACGACACCGCCAAGGCCGACTTCAAGCCGGGCCTGGGCACAGGCCGGGTGGTGGCCGACGACGCGGTGCGCCAGTTCTGCGGCGACCAGTCCAGCACCCTGGCCTGGCTGATCAGCGCCGGCCAGCTGATCGCCGGCACCCATGCCGACGAGAACGTGATCGCCGGCGCCACCCTGGACGAGCCCCTGACGCCCGACGGCACCAAGGTGCGGCCCCTGACCGAATATGGCAGCCAGAGCGGCGTGGCGCCGACCCGGGCCCATGACGCGGTGCTGTACGTGGCGCGGGGCGGCACCACCCTGCGCGAGCTGGTGGTGGGCGGCGATCTGAGCCTGGCCGGTGGCGACCTGAGCTTTCTGGCCGAGCACATCGCCGGCCGGGGCATCGCCCAGTTGGCCTGGTGCGGCGAGCCCGACAACCTGCTGTGGGCGCGGCTGGAGGATGGGGGGCTGGCCTGCTTCCTCTATCACCGCGAGCAGAAGGCCTTCGGCTGGGCCCGCCAGGCCCTGGGCGCGACCAGCGCCGACGACCCCGGCTGGACGGTGGAAAACATCAGCGCGCTGCCGGGCGCCTATGGCCGCACCGCTTTGTGGGTGCACGCCCTGCGGATCAAGAACGGCGCGCCCCAGCGGATGATCCTGATCCAGTCGGCGCGGCAGGAAGGCCTGCGCCTGCACGCGGCCGAGCGCTACGCCGGGGCGGCGACCACGGGGGTGAGCGGGCTGGATCACCTGGAGGGCGAGAGCGTCACCCTGATGACCCGCGACGCCCAGGGCCGCTGGGCGCAGTATCGCGACCGGCCGGTGACGGGCGGCGTGGCCACCCTGCCGGGCGGGCGCACGGCCACCGAGATCCTTGCTGGCCTGCCGTACCTGTTCCGTTTCGAAAGCCTGCCTACCGACCTGGAGGGGCCGGGCAGCACCCAAGGCCAGCGGACGCGGGTCACCCAGATGCTGGTGATCGCCAAGGGCGTGGCCGGGGCGGCGCGGGCCGGCACGATCACCGACGGCGAGGCGCCCAGCCCGCTGGACAGTTTCGGCGTGCGCAATGTCGACGAGACCAGCGGCGTGGTTCCCAAGCGCCTGGCCGTCAACGTCACCTGTTCGGCCGGCGCAAGCCGCGACGGGCGGCTGGTGGTCGAGGACGACAGCGGGTTTGACTTCACGCTGCACGCGCTGCGGCCGGTGGGGTGGAGCAATGCCTGAGTTGGTGTTGCGCCCGCATCTGGACGGCGACCTGGCGCGGTTTGTTCCGCGCGAGGACTTCGCGCGCGACCTGGCCTCTGCAGGTGGGGTGCTGCCGCAGGGCGGGAAATGGACGCTGTTGGATTTTGGCGGTCCTCGGACGGTTGTTCGCGGCATCGGCGGCGTGGAGCCGCTGGGCGATGGGCGTTGGGCGGCTTGGGCGTGCTTGGCCGATCTGCGCCCGCGACACTGGCTGGCGGCGGCGGCGGCGGCTGAGAGGTTGCTGCGGTTCACGGCGCGGCGGGTGGATGTGCGCACCATCGTCGCCATTCCCGCCCCGACGCCGCAGGCGGTGCGGTTGCTCAAGCGTATCGGGTTCGTCGAGGTCGGCGAGCCCTACATGGTCTGGGAGGGCTGATCCATGGCCGAAGGCGGCGGCGAAGCGCAGATGATCACGGCCGGGATCTCGGCCATCGGCAGCATGCTGGGCGGGGTGGGCCAGTTCATGGCCAGCCGCGGCCAGGCCAGGGCGCTGCGGCGCGGCGCGGCCCAGGCCCGCCGCGAGGCTGGGGTGCGCGCTGGCCTCGCGCTGGAGGAAGGCGACCGCGCGGCGGCCCAGGCGGCGGTCAACGCCGCGGCGGGCGGCGGCGGCCTGACCGGTAGCGCCCTGGGGGCGCTGGACGACCTGGCCAGCAGCGCCATGTTCAACGCGCGCAGCGCCATCTATGAGGGCGTCACCGAGGGTCGGAACCTGGACTATCAGGCCAAGGTGGCCAAGAAGCAGGGCGGCCTGGCCCTGGTGACCAACTGGCTGCAGGCCGGCGGCAGCGCCGGCAGCGCCCTGGGCGACATGCAGCAGCGCCGGGCGGCGCGGCTGGAGGCGGCGCGGACCCGCAGCTGGAACAGCCAGCCTAGCGGATTCGACAACGGCCGGGGCCTCTACTGATGGCGACCCTGGGCAAGAGCGCGCCGCGCGCGCAGCGGCCGTCGACCGACACGCTGGACTATCGCGGCCTGAACCAGGGCCTGCAGGCCGTGGCCCAGGGCGTGGCCGACTATGGCGCGGTGCTGGACAAGGGCGACCAGCGCCGGGCCGCCGAGGCCATGGCCTCGGTGCGCGAGCAGTTCGATCCGGCCTTCAACACCGCCGTCGCCACCTATGACGGCCAGACCCCGGGTTTCGCCTCGGCCCAGGCCAAGGCCTATGACGACCATGTCGAGTTGGCACGGCAGGGCCTGACGCCGACGCAGCAGCGCTATTTCGACCAGACCAACCTGGAGCAGCGCCTGAGGGTGCTGGACCAGGCCAGCGGCGTCGAGGCCCAGGCTCAGGGCGCGCATCTGCGTCAGGTGCGGGCGGCCGACCAGAACAGCCGGATCATCCGCCTGACGGGGGATTTCCAACAGCAGACCAAGACCGCCCTGCGCGCCGCCTTCGTCGAGGCCGATCCGACCGCGCCCGACTTCCTGCCCAGCCGGCTGGCCGATTTCGATCAGCGGGCGGCCGAGGTGATGAAGGGCGTCAGTCCGGAAGACGCGCCGCTGGTCAAGCTGCAGTTGGAAAACCAGCGGCGCGACCTGCAGAACGTGGCGGCCGACACGGCGCGCGGGCTGCTGGACGCCCGCATCGTCGACAATACGCGCCAGACGGTCAGCCTGCTGATCAACAGCGTGCGCGAGGATCCGGGCGAGTTGACCGCCGCCCTGGCCAAGATCCCAGCGGCGGTGTCGCAGTTGCCGGCCGACCTGCGCCAGAAGATGGGCGCGGCCCTGCCGGGCGACATGATCGCCAGCGCCCTGGATGGGCTGGAGAGCCGCGAGGACTATTACGGCATGGAGGCCCTGCTGGCCGACAAGCGAACCAAGGCCCTGCTGGCCCCGCCGCAGTTCGCGGCCATGCAGGCGCGGGTGACGACGGCGGCGACCAGCCAGAAGCGCCAGTTGGCCGCCCAGACCGTCAACGATCGCTTCCAGGCCGAACTGGCCAGCATCGCCAGCACCGGCCAGAGCACGGGGTTCGATCCGGCCAGTCTGATCTCCGTCTATGGCCCGGTCGACGGCCCGGCCAAGGTGGCGGCGGCGCGTCAGTCGATCGAGGACGCCAAGACCGTGCGTCAGGCGACGTACGATTTCGCGGCCCTGACGCCCAAGGACCAGGCCGCGCGGCTGGACCTGCTGAAACCCAAGCCCGGCGATCCGGACTTCGCGCGCAAGCAACAGGTCTACAACCTGGCCCTGGCCACCGGGCAGGAACAGTCGCGGCTGCGGCTGACCGATCCGGCGGCGGCGCTGCTGGTCGACAAGTCGGCGGCGGAACTGTGGCGCGGCGTGGCCGACGGCACGCCGGCCAGCGCCCAGGCCTGGGCCAACGACGCCCTGCGCCGCCAGGCCGCGATCGGCGTGCCGGCCGACCAGCAGCGGATCCTGCCCGTGGCCGTGGCCAAGGACATGGTCAAGGCCGTGGTCGCCGACAAGGAACCGGTGGGCAAGACGGCGGCCCTGACCGGCCTCTACGGCTACGCCCAGCGCTTCGGGCCCAATTCCGGGCGGGTGCTGCTGGAGCTGCAGCGCGCCGGCCTGCCGCCGGCCGAGGCGGCGGTGATCAACGCCGTGGACGGCGACCCGATCGTGGTGGGCGCCTACGCCCGGGCGCTCACCCAGGCCCCGCTGGTCAAGCTGGATGCGCCCACCAAAGCCAAGCTGGAGGCCAAGGTGGCGGCGCAGCTGAAGCCGCTGGTGGAAAGCTATGCGGGTTCGCAGGACGGCCTGGCCTATTCGAACGCGCTGAGCTTCGCCGTGTCGACGATGGCCCGGGCCAACATGGCCGACGACGCCGATGTGGACGCCGCCGCCCGCAGCGCTGCGCGCAACTTCCTGCAACGCTACGCCTTCGACACTCGGACGGGAAACCGCCTGCCGGCAGCCGAGGCGGCGCGCAAGGTGATGATGGTTCCGGGGACGACCGCCGAAAACCTGAACCGGACGGGTGAGGTCTTGTCGTCTGCGCGCATGGTGGCGCCGCCGCGTGAGGCCACCGGCGAGGTGGCGGCGCGCATCGGCTCGTATCGGGTGCTGCGCGACCTGGTGTCCAACGACGGCGCGGGCCTGAGCCCGGTCGCGGGGCGGGGCGCGGCGCTTGCGCCAGAGGATTATCGCAAGCGGTACGCCACCCAGGTGGCGCACAGCGGCCGATGGGTCAGCACCGGCGACGACGCCGGCATGATGTTGATGCTGCCTAGTCCGCAGGGCGGCCTGATGCCCGTGCTGGCCGCCGACGGCAAGCCTGTCGTGCGCAGCTGGTCGGATCTCTACAGCCGAGCGGGAAAACCCTGATGCCTTTGCCTGGTTTCGTCCGAGACGACACAATCACGCCGGAGATGGCGGGAGAACTGCTGGAGCGCTCGCCCTCGGCCGCCACCGACGTGCGTTCGACCCTGCTGTCAGGCGGAACGCTGGGTCTGCCCTCGGACATGGTGGTGCGCAATGTCCGTCGCGGCGTCGATGCGCTGGCGGACCAGGGCGCGGAGATCCTGACGCCGGAAGCCGCGACGGCGCGGTTCGGCATCGAGGGCGAGCTGAAATTCGACAAGCCGATCACCGCCAGCGCCGCGGCCTATCGGCGGCTGAACAAGCGCGACGAACTGCTGCGCCGCGACCTGCTGCAGCGCAACGAAAGCGTCGGCGGGCTGGAGGGGTTCGGCTTGGCGGTGCTGGGTCAATCGGCCCTCGATCCCCTGGGCTTCGCTTCGAACTTCATTCCCGTGGCCGGCGAGGGGCGGATCCTGGGGCAGCTGGGGTTTTCGGCGCGGACCCTGGCGGCGTCCCGCTCGGCGGCCGCCCTGACCTCGGCGGGGCGGGGTGCGCTGGAGGCCGGCGTGGGCGGCGCGGGGATCGAGGCGATCCAATACGGCCTGGGCCATGGCGTCGAGGGGCGCGACTACAGCCTGGACGACGCCCTGACCGGCGTGACGGGCGGGGTGCTGTTCGGCGGGGCGCTGGGCGGCGGGGCGGGGGCGTTGGGCTTTCGCGCGCCGATGGCGCGGCCGGGGTTCGACAGCCTAGCCGCGCGGCTGGAACGCCAGGAAAGCCGGGGGGTGCAGTCGGCGGTCAGCCCTAAGGGGGCGATCGGCGTCATGCAGCTGATGCCCGACACGGCGCGGGCGGCGGCCAAGCGGCTGGGCGTGCCGTTCGACGAGGCCCGCCTGCGCACCGACGAGGCCTATAACCGCCAGCTGGGTCGCGAAGAGCTGCGCCATCTGCTGGAGCGCTATGACGGCGACGAGCTGCTGGCCAGCGCCGCCTACAACGCCGGGCCGGGCGCGGTGGACCGCTGGATCCGCAAGTTCGGCGATCCGCGGGCCGGCGCGATCAGCCACGAGGACTTCGCCGCCAAGATCCCGTTCGACGAAACCCGCGACTATGTGGCCAAGGTGGGCGCCGACCGCGCCCCGCTGCCCCGCGCCGCCGAGGATTTCCCGCCCATGCCGCGCGCCGTGGCCATGCTGGACGAGGGCGCGCGGTCCGGGGCCCTGGCGCGGGCCGTCGACGGCCTGAGCGACGACACCCTGACCGACGTGGGCGAGCTGATGGAGGCCGAGCTGGCCCGCGGCGGCGGCCCACGCCCCGGATTGGACGAGAGCCCCGCCGCCTATGGCCTGCAGATCCGGGGCCAGCTGGGCGAGGCGGGCGTGGCGACCACGGCGCGGGGCGAAAAGATCGCCGTGCGCCAAGCGATCGTCGAGGCCTGGGACCTGATCGCCAGCCACGACACGGCCCTGGTGCGGCGGTCGGACCATCCCGGCGACCTGGCCCCGCGCCAGGACGGCGCCCAATGGCTGGCCGAGCGGGTGCGCGAGCTGGAAAACCGCGAACACCTGGACGATCTGACGTCGGGCGAGGCGGCCGAGAAGGGCCCGCCGATCATCGCCCGCGACGGCACGGTGGAGGCGGGCGGGGCCGAGGTGATCGCCCTGCAGCGCCTGGCCGACAATCCCGGCCGGTTCGCGGCGTATCGTGCGGCGCTGGAGGCCCAGGGCCATGACGTGGCCGGGTTCGAGCATCCGGTGCTTGTGCGGGTGCGCGAGCAACCGATGACCGGGGCCCAGCGCGTGCGCCTGAGCCGGGAGATCGAGGCGGACGGCCCGCGCGCCCGGACGGCGTCGTCCCCGGCCCCCAGGGGCGGCCTGGAGCCGGCGCGGGCGGTTCCGGTGCAGAAGGCAGGCGATGAGGCCGGCGCCGTGCTGCGCGGTGACCGCGACGCCGACCTGCCGTCGTCGCCAGCCCGCGCCCCGGCCGCGTCGTTCGAGGCACCCGAAGTGCTGACGCCCGAGGCGGTGATGGCGGCCGATCCGGAACTGGCCGAGCTGGCCCAGTCGGTGGCGGCGGCGATCGAGGACCTGAAGGCCACGCCCGGCCTGAGCGAGCGCCAGCTGAAGGCGGCGACCGATCTGGCCGATCGCGACAAGCCCAAGACGATCGCCGAGGCGGTGCGGGCGGCGGCGTTCTGCCTGGCCGAGGGCGGAGCGGCCTAAGCCCCCCGGTCCTTCTGGCCCCTCAGAGTTGGGGCTTTCCTGGAAGGAGGCGGTTATGGGCGAGGGTCTGACAGGTGAAGCCTTCCTTGAGGCTGTAAGGCGAGCGTTTGAGGTTGCGGGTTTGTCGCTGCCTGAAATGACGCTTCGTCAGCGACTGGACTTGACCGATGCGCTGCACCGCGAAGCTGATCCTTACCGGAGCGGCTTCTACTGCAGCGAGTGCGGTGAAGAAGTGGGATACGGCGAGGAAGAATGACCAAAGCCTGCCGCGCCCCCGTCCGCGCCGCCGTCGGCGACGCCTTCACCGACGACGAGATCGACGCCCTGCTGGAACGGGTGGTTCAGCGCAAGAAGGCCAAGGCCGCCGCCAAGGTCAGCCTGAGCGAGGGCGGGGCCTGGAAGGAAGCCGCCGCCGAAATCGCCCGCGACGAGCTGAAGGCCTCGTTGATCGAGCAACGCACTCGGATCTTCGCCGAGCGGGCCAAGCTGCGCCGTCGGGCCCAGCTGTCGGCGATGGAAGGTTCGCCGGCCCGCAAGCTGCTGGCCTTCATCGAGGGCGACGAGACGCAAGGGTTCGGCAACAGCTTCTCGATCGACGCCCAGGGCCGCGCGCTGGAAACCGAGCTGCTGGCCGGGATCGAGCGCGGCCTGCGCAAGAACGGCCTATGGGACCGGATCGCCAACGCCCTGGACCAGCAGGATCCGCAATTCGAGGAAGCCGTGGCCACCGAGATGGCCCGGCTGAACGGCGGCCGCGAGACGCCGACCGGCGACGAGGACGCGGTCAAGGCGGCCGAGATCTTCAACGGCGCGATCGAGCGTGGCCGCCAGATGCAGAACGACGAGGGGGCGTGGATCGGCCAGCTGGACGGCTATGTCGCCCGCCAGTCGCATGACGCCCTGAAGGTGGCCGGCGGGTTCTGGGGCGGTGTCGGCTCGATCAAGACCGCAATCCGCAAGGGCGGCCTGGCGGCGATGAAGAGCGAGGCGGCCCAGAAGGCGTTTCAGCGCTGGCGCGACACGATCGCGCCGCTGCTGCATGAGCGCACCTTTGCCGACCTGGGCCTGACCGATCGCGGCCTGACCGGGGTGGCGGCGCGCGAGGAGATGCTGCGCGGCGTGTGGTGGAACATCGTCACCGGCAAGCATGAGATCATGGCCGGCGCCGACGATCTGGGCGACTTCACGCCGCCGGCCAGCCTGGCCCGGAAGGTCAGCGCCGAGCGCGTGCTGCATTTCCGCGACGCCAAGAGCTGGCTGGCCTATCACCGCGAGTTCGGGCGCGGGTCGCTGTTCTCGGCGATCGTCGGCGACGTGCGGCGCGCGGCGCGCAACACCGCCCTGATGAAGGGTTTTGGCCCGGCGCCGGAAGCGGCGTTCAAGGCCGAGGTCGAGCGCGGCCTGGCCGACGCCCGGGCCACCCACGATGCGGTCGAGGGCAAGGCGTTCCTGGCCAAGCGGATGGAGCAGGCGTTCGAGCAGATCGACGGCCGCGCCGACGCGCCCGAGAACGTGCGCCTGGCCATGATCGGCCAGATGATCCGCGGGCACGAGAGCATCAGCAAGCTGGGCGGCATGGTGCTGAGCGCGTTCGCCGACGTGCCGGTGGCGACCCAGGCCCTGGCCCGGGTGGGCGTGGACTGGCTGGCCGGCTATGACGGGATCCTGCGCGGGATCAGCCGCCTGGACGGGCCCCAGGCGCGCGAGGTGGCCGAACTGATGGACGTGGGCGCGCGAGCGGCCTCGGGTCGGCTGAGCACCCGCCTGGCGGCCAAGGACGGCCCTCTGGGCTGGATCGGCTGGGGCCAGCGCTTCAACATGAAGATCAGCGGCTTCGAATGGTGGAACGACGGCCTGCGCGCCGGCGTGGCCACCATCCTGAGCAAGCACCTGGGCCAGAGCGCCGACCTGGCGTTCGACGCCCTGCCGATCGGCACGCGCGAGACGTTCGAGCGCTATGGCATCGACGCGGCGGGGTGGGACAGGCTGCGGGCCGGCGCGGCGCAGCAGGAAGGCGTGGGCCGGATCATCACCGCCGACGCGGCCGGCGACGACGCCGACCTGGCCCTGCGCTTTCGCGCCCTGACGCAGGAGACGCTGGACAACGCCACCTCCGAGGCCCGGGCCCGCGAGCGGCGGATGATCGGGGCTGGCACGCGGCGCGGCACGATCGCGGGCGAGGCGATCCGCCTCTACACCCAGTTCTGGAGCTTTCCGCAGACCTTCATCCAGCGCAGCCTGATCCCGGCGGCCAAGGGCTATGCCGGCCAGAAGCCGGCGGCGCTGCTGGCGCACCTGATCCTGTCGACCACCCTGTTCGGCTATGTCTCGATGCAGGCCAAGCAGATGGCCAAGGGCCGCACGCCCCGGCCGCTGAGCCCCGAGGCCTTCATGGCCGCCATGCTGCAGGGCGGCGGGCTGGGGATCTATGGCGACTTCCTGTTCGGCGACTTCAACCGGTTCGGCGGCTCGCCGCTGAGCACCCTGGGCGGGCCGGCGATCGGCGACCTGGAAAGCGCCATGAAGCTGTGGTCGGCCCTGCGCAGCGGCGAGGACGTGGGCGCCGAGGCGTTCCAGTTCGCCAAGGCCAATACGCCGTTCATCAACACCTGGTGGACCAAGGCGGCGCTGGACTATGTGCTGCTGTGGCGGGTGCAGGAAGCCCTGAACCCCGGCTGGGCGGCGCGCTACCAGAAGCGGGTCGAAGACCAGACCGGAAGCGAATTCTGGCTGGCGCCCACCGACGCGGTCCGCTGACCTAACCCCCCCTCCCGCGCGGGCGCGCGACGCTGACGGACCGTTTCCGTCGTGAGCCTGCGCCCCGATGACCATCACCGTGGAAAACCCCGTCACCGTCTACGTGCCGACGGGATCGAGCCTGGGGCCGTTCGCGACGCTGTGGAGTTATGAGCTGCCCGGCGAAATCCAGGTGGTGGTGGAAGCCGACGGGGTCGAGGCGGCGCCGCTGGTGCTGGACAGCGAGTTCACCGTCGTCGCTGCCCCGCGCGAGGCGGGCGGCTATACGGCCAACGTCACCCTGACGGCCCTGGGCTTGCCCGTTGGCGGGTGGGCGGCCGATGGATCCAGCCGCCGGCTGATCCTGCGCCGCGCGACGCCCAACCAGCAGGCCGAGCCCTTTGGCCAGGTCGACGGCTTCCGGCCCCTGGCCAGCGAGCGGACCTGGGACCGCCAGGTGCGCATGCACCAGGAGCACAGGGCCATGGTGGCCCGGGCCCTGTTGAGCCCGGCCGGCGAGGTGGGCGGCGCCATGCCGCCGGCTGGCCAGTGCGCGAACAAGGTTTTCGCCTGGGACGGAGACTCCTCGCCCATCGCCCTGGATGCGGCCGGGGTGCTGGCCGGTCTGGCGACCAAGGCCAGGGGTTCGCTGGTGGCCGTGGGCGGAGAGGCGACGGTGACGGTGTCGCAGCCGGTGGCGGCCGGCGACGAGGCGCTGGTCTCGCTGTTCATCGGCGGGGCCGAGCAGGAAGGCCAGGTCGACTACATCGCCGACGGCAGCGCGGTGCTGGCCCTGGCCGAGCCCCTGGTGGCCGGGGCCGAGGTGCGCTGGGTGCATCTGGGCGGTTCGGCCGGCCTGACCGCCGCCACCCGCCCGCGGCTGTTCGGGCGCGGGGCGGAGGCGGTCTATCGACGTCCCGAGGACAAGGCTGCCGACTGGGTCAGTGTGCTGGACTACATCCCGGTGATCTACCACTACGGGATCTGGAACCGAAACAACGTCACCGACCTGGCCGACTACATCGAGAACGCCATCCGATCGGAACGCTTCGTCGACTTCCCGCCCGGCCAGTATCGCCTGGGCCGCACGGTCAGCCGACTGGAAAGCGAATGCATCCTGCGCGGCGCGGGCCAGTTCGCCACGGAGATCGACATCGTAAGCTTCACCGGCGATGGCCTGGTGCTGGGCAATGGTTCCGACCTGCGGACCTATTTCGCGGTCTCAGGCATGCGGATCGCCAGCAGCGTGCTGCGCGTCAGCGGCGCGGCCCTGAAGATCGACAAGGCCTTCATGGTCGAACTGACCGACCTGGTGATCGCCGACCAGGCCTTGGCCCTGTCGCTGCAGACCTGCATCAACACCACGGTCGACCGGGTCCACGTGCTGGCGCCCGTGGCCGGCGGCGTGGGTGTGGTGGTCAACGGCGGCAACGACACCCACCTGCGGCGCATGTACCTGCAGGCCGACGCCGGCCTGAACGGCGGGGTGGCGGTCGACATCCAGTACAGCGCCTATGTGACCTTGGACAACGTGACCCCGGTCGGCGACTGGGAAGGTGGCATCGACCTGCACCCGCGCGAGGCGGGGGCCTATATCGACTGGGTGTTCATGACGAACTGCTGCGGCGACAGCTGCCGCGAGTTCGGGATCCGCATCTGGTGCGAGGGTGACGCGATCAGCGTCAAGGGCGTGCAGATGCTGGGCTGCTGGGGCAGCACCTGCGACGTGGGGCTGCTGGTCGACTGCACCGGAACAGGCTTCGTCGACGGGATCACCGCGACAAACTTCCGCGCCCTGACCAACCGCAAGGAAGGGATCAAGTTCGCCACCGGGGCGAACGTGCGCAACGTCCACCTGGTGGCCCCGATCGTCGCGGGAAATTCCTCCGGCGCGCCGGGCGTCTATGACGGGATCTATGTCGCGGGCGGCCTGTCGGGCTTTACCTGCTTGGGCGGGGCCAGCGGGCTATACGCGGTCTTGCCCGCCACTCAGCGGGCGGGGATCTATTTCGACGCCGGCGTCACCGACGTGATCGTGGTGGCCGGCACGAACGTCACCAACAACACCGCCTATGGCATCCGCGACCTGGCCACGGGCGCCACCAAGTACTTCGCCGGCTGCGCGGGCTTCCTGATCAAGGCCAACGGCGTGGCCACCATGAACAGCGGCGCCACCACCAAGGTGGTGACCCACGGCCTGAGCGTGCCGCCCACTCGCGTGAACGTGACGCCGCGCGGCGATCCTGGCGGGCGCGTGTGGGTCACCGCGATCGGCGCCGCGAACTTCACCATCAACACGTCGGCGGCCCCCGGAACGAACTGCGATTTCGGCTGGGAAGTCGCGCTCTACGGGGGGTAACGATGAGCCGTATCCAGAGCCTGGGGGTCGAGCACAAGGACCCGGACACCGGCGATGTTTCGCGCCTGGACCAGGTGGTCGAGGCGGGCAAGCACGGGTCGAACCTGAAGGACGACTGGGCGGATAACGCCCGGTCTGCTCGTGGGATTGGGCGTCAGATCCAGCCCTTGCGCACGCTGTTGCGAGACTGGGATTTTACCGATGAGATGGGCTGCAACGTCACGGGGAACCCGTTCCTGGCCGACGCCAACACCGCGATCGTGCGCCAGGCGCTCGCTCGCTACGCCGAGCGTGGCTATGGCATCCTTCGCCCCCGCGGCACTGTTCAGCTCAATGCTCTGACCCCGCTCACCTTCGCTGACCAGTGCGGGATCGAAGGGGAGTATCGGGGCAAGTCTGGCGTTCTTCTCAACCGGGCGGCCAATGGGAATTTCATCGAACTCGGTCACTCCGGTTTCGTGACCAGCGCTCATATCGGCCGGGCCGGCGGCACGGGGTATCACACCAGCGGCGCGGCGATCAGCGCGGTGGACAAGAACGACATCAACATCGAGGGCAACTGGATCCGGGGGCACTACGGCCTCACCGAAGTCAGATCGACCGTGAGCAACATGCATGGCGGGGTGACGATTATTCGCAATGTCTTCGGTGACGTGACGCCGTCGGCGGAGGCGGCCGGCAGCTATGCGATTTGGACCGATCGCCTATTCTCGCTGCACGTCGAGAACAACACGACTGGATCTGCCTATGGCTGGGGAAATCCCAGCTTCGGCTGGCGGATCGGGGCCGGCAACAGCATCATGGACATCAACAACAACCTGACCGGCCTGTCCGGTCTGGGGTTGTCACGGATGATCGATCCCGACGACGAGCTGCTTTCACTGACCATGTTAGGCGGTGACGTCGATGGCGCGCCCTCAGGCTTGGCGGCGTCGTGCCTTGTGAAGCCGAGAGTTGGCGGGCGGGTGATTATGCTGAGGGCGTCGTGTGTCGAATTCGGCAACGCCGTGACGGGCGCAGCCCTGTCGCTGGACGGGACGGACGGCCTGATCGACAGCATCGAACTGGCCAATTGCGCCATCATTCACAACGGCGCCGAGGGCATTAAGGCAAAGGGCGGCGTCGCGCGATCCTCAACCAAGGGGATCGGACATCTGAAGATGATCGGAGGTAACATTTCCGGCTGCGGCACGGATGGTCTCTGGCTGGACCAGTACGTCGCCAAGACGCTCATGCGCGGCGTGACGGCCGGTGAGATCTCCGGCAGTGGTCCGGCCTACTACGGCGGCAATGGCGCCTGGGGCGTCAATGGCTCCAGTGCGAACAGCTACGACATCGAAGTCTTCGGAACCGGCAACGGGTTGGGCCTGTGCAACCTGGCGGACAATGGCGGAACGCAACGGGTGGTGGCGAGGGCGTGGGCATGAACGGCTTCTTCCTGAAAGACGGCGTTGTCACGAGTTGGGCGTTTGGGGTCGAGGACAATCGCGATCGGCTTCTGGGGGAGGCTTTGGCGGCCGCGGCGGATGAAACGCTGAAGCCCCACCATCGTGCGGTGGCCGCCGCCAGGGCCGAAGCCCTCGCGCGGCCTGTCGACAGGGGTGTGTTTGTCGCCTGTGAACCGGCGGAGTGGCCCGAAGCCGTGGCTGGTGGCGCGCCAGGCTGGCCGCGCACGCTGCGCCAGCGCGTGCTGAGCGCAACCGACTATACTGAGCTGCCTGGATGGCGAAAGGAGAAGCCTCAGGCGAAGCTGGATGAAGTCGACTTGGCGCGCGCCGCCTTGCGCGAACTCCCGGCCACATGCCCCGACCCTGTCTCGGCGTTCGGCCTTCTCAAGGCCGGCTTGGCCTGAGCGGGAGAATTGACGTGGACTCAAGAGGCGCCGATAGTCCGGCGCATGAGCTTTGCGGCGCGTCAGGTTGTTTCCCTTGGGGGGAGTTGTCAGCCCCGGCACCAGTTCCATAGGCTGGGTGTCGCCGCTGTGGCGGCGCCGTTCGACAACATCATTTCCGACCTGGGCGCGGTGATCGAGATCCTGAATAACCGGGCCGAGGGGCTTGGATCTTCCGCCACGGCGGCCTTCGATCTCAGCACCGCCTACGATGATCGCTACGGCTGCACCTTGCAGCACGACTTTCGCAATGGCGGCGATCCTGTAGTGATAGATCCGCCCGGCTTGGCCTATACCGCGGATCGATACAGCAAGCGTTGGGGCAACATGGTGGCGGCTTGCGCCAGCGGTGCTCCGACCTTGTTTGTGCGGGTCGGCACCTTCCTGCCCCCAAGGGCGGCTTCAATCTTCTACCGGGCCCGGGGTCTTGGTGCGGCCCAGGCGAATGCTGTTCCCAAGGCGTTGGAACGCTTGTTCCCCTGCACGCCATTTCGCGTGCTGCTCGCCGTGCACGACGATCTTCATCCGGTGGATCCAGCTGGCCTGGACGATCGCATAGACTTGGTCAGCATCCCCCCGCCCGTTTTCGACCGGCCTGAGGCGTGGAAGGGGCTCGACAGCGCCTGGGACGAGCTTGCGGCCCGGTTTTCCTTCCCGCGCGCGCGCCCTGGGCATCACTGCTGGTGTTAGCTCCCCGGGCCCCCTAAGCCCCCCTCGCGCCCGCGCGCGCGAAGCTGGGCGCATGAACGATGTCACCATCACCGCCCTGAAACTGCAGCAGCTGTCGCGCCGCTGCGACTACACGGCCTTGGCGCCGCGCCTGCAAAAGGCCTGCGCCGGCAATGGCATCACCGCGCCGGCCGAGGTGGCGGCGTTCGTCGCCACGTGCTGCGTCGAGAGCCAGGGGCTGACGGTGTTCGCCGAGAGCCTGAACTATACGGTCGAGGCGCTGCTGGCCAAGTTCGGCCGCCACCGGATCAGCGAGGCCGACGCCCGCCGCCTGGGCCGGATCGACGGGGTGGACGCGCGCGGCGCCAAGGTGGTGGTGCGCAAGGCCGACCAGCAAGCGATCGCCAACCTGGTCTATGGCGGCGCCTGGGGCGCTGAGAACCTGGGCAACACCGAACCGGGAGACGGCTGGCGGTTTCGCGGCCTGGGGCCGGGCCAGGTGACCGGGCGCGCCAACATGGCCGCGCTGGAAAAGGCCATCGGCCTGCCTCTTCTGGCCCACCCCGAGCTGCTGGCGGACCCGGCCCATGGGTTCGAGGCCTCGGCCCGGCTGTGGAAGGCCAAGCGCATGGGCCAGCTGGTCTACGGCCCGCCAGAGGCCCTGCGACGGGCCTGGAACGGGGGCTTGAATGGCCTGGCCGAATACAAGGGCTGGCTGGTCCAGACCCGCAACATCCTGGGAGCGTGAGCGATGGCTGGACTGACCGACCTGCTGGGCATCGGCCTGGGCGTGCTGGACAGGGTGCTGCCTGATCCCCAGGCCAAGGCGGCGGCCCAGCTGGAGTTGATGAAACTGGTCCAGGCCGGTGACCTGGCGGCCCTGGCGGCCGAGACCGACCTGGCCAAGGGGCAGGTGCAGGTCAACGCGGTCGAGGCGGCCAGCCCCAGCCTGTGGACCTCGGGCTGGCGGCCGTTCATCGGCTGGGTCTGCGGCGCGGCCCTGGCCTATACCTACCTGCTGCGGCCGATCCTGAACCCGTGGGTCACCAAGTGGACCGGCGTGCCGATGGAGGCCCTGGACATGGTCGAGTTGATGAGCCTGCTGGCCGGCATGCTGGGCCTGGGCGGCCTGCGCACCGTCGAAAAACTGAACGGCAAGGCCTAGTTTTCGAACCGGCCGCCTGGCCGGGCGTTGCGTATCTGCCAGGGGGCGAGGGTGAGCGAAGGAAGACAGACCGTGGCCGGCGCCTACGCCAAGATGGAAGCCCACGAAGATCTCTGCGCGGAGCGCTACGGCAACATCCACGCGGCGATCACCGAGCTGAAGGCCGACAGCAAGCAGGGCCGCAACGCCCTGTATGGCCTGGTGGTGGCCCTGCTGGGTTGGTTGATGTTGCAGGTCTACAGTGACCTGAAGAGCGCCGCGCGGCCGCCCCCGGCGCCGGCGGCCATGGTCGCGGTCAGTCCGCCGGCGGCTCCACCAGTCGCGCCGCCCGCGAGCCGCTGACCTCCCAGACCCGCCACTCGACCAGGGTGCGCAGGATCCCGACATCCTGCCAGGTGACGCAGAGGCTGCTGGCCAGCACGCCGTGACAACGCCCGCGCCGGCACTTCAACGCCTCGCCCTGCAGCAGCTCGCCCAGCGGCAGGGCCGCCAGCGGCTTGCCGGCCAGGGCCGCCAGGTTCAGGTCGCGGGCCATCCGGCAGGACGGACAGCCGACGCTCACCCGCAGCCCCAGGTCGGCGCAGGCGCGTAGCGTCAGGCGATGCGGCTGGAAGGGCAGGCGGGCGGCGGTGGACATGCGCGAACGAAACTGGAACATCGCGCCGCGATCAAGGACAAACTCTCACGTGAGAGTTTGCGAAAACTCTCACGGCCGGTAAGATTGGTGTTCGACCCGAAGGAGAAGTCTTGATCTGTAAGGGGTTTTTGGTGGGCGCAGTAGGATTCGAACCTACGACCCGCTGATTAAGAGTCAGCTGCTCTACCAACTGAGCTATGCGCCCGCTCGGTCCGAAGCAGTAAAGCGCCTCGGCGGCGAGGCGCGGAACATACGCAAAGAATCTTGGAACGCAAGGGACTATTTTTTGGCCAGACGAGATATCAGCGGAGCCGTGGATTTCGCTTACCTGGAAGGGTTCGCGATGAACGATTCCACGGTCATCGACGAGGTGCTGGCGCTGTTTCGCGAACAGGCCGCGCTGTGGACGCCGATGCTCGACAAGAGCCACCCGGGCTGGATGGATGCGGTCCATACGGTCAAGGGCGCGGCGCGGGGCGTGGGGGCCTTTGCCCTGGGCGACGTCTGCGCGCAGGCGGAGGCGGGGACCCGGAGCCTGGGCGACGTGCGCAACGCCCTGGACGCGGCGCTGCTGGACATCGCCGCCTACGCCCACGAACGGGCGCTGCGGTCGCTGAAGGGCTAGCGGCGGCGTTCCTGAACTTACGAACCTGTAATTGGCTTGCCGCGCGGCGCTCGCCTAGGCTGCGGGCGCCACAACGGGAGTCCCTTCGACCATGACCAACAGCCCCTGGTCCCACCAGCGCAGCGCCAGCGTCGCCGACGACGTCGATTTCGAGATCAAGGGCCAGGAGCTTCAGTTCCTGGAGATCGAGCTGGATCCCGGCGAGAGCGCCGTGGCCGAGGCCGGGTCGTTCGTCTGGAAGGACGCCAGCGTCCAGATGACCACGGTGTTCGGCGACGGCTCGGGCGACACCGGCGGCGGCTTCATGGGCAAGCTGCTGGGGGCGGGCAAGCGCCTGGTCACCGGCGAGAGCCTGTTCACGACCGTCTTCACCCACACCGGCTCGGGCAAGGCCCGGGTGGCCTTCGCCTCGCCGACGCCCGGCGCGATCCTGCCGATCAACCTGGGCCAGCTGGGCGGGTCGCTGATCTGCCAGAAGGACAGCTTCCTGGCCGCCGCGCGCGGCGTCTCGATCGGCATCCACTTCCAGAAGCGGGTGATGACCGGCCTGTTCGGCGGCGAGGGCTTCATCATGCAGCGCCTGGACGGCGACGGCTGGGTGTTCGTCCAGATGGGCGGAACGCTGGTCGAGCGCGAACTGCGGGCCGGCGAGGAGCTGCACGTCGACACCGGCTGTCTGGCCGCCTACACGCCCGGGGTCGACTTCGACCTGGTTACCGCCGGCGGCGTGCGCAGCGTGCTGTTCGGTGGCGAGGGCCTGTTCTTCGCCCGCCTGCGCGGCCCGGGAAAGGTCTGGATCCAGTCGCTGCCGTTCTCGCGCCTGGCGGGGCGGATGCTGGCGGCGGCGGGCGGCCAGGGCGGCAACCGCGGAGAGGGGTCGATTCTCGGCGAGCTGGGGGATCTGATCGGAGGGAACCGGTAAGCTGCGCAGGGGCTGCGCTGCTGACGGGGACATGCCCTTGCGGCGGGTCCCCAAGTTCGCGCTGCGTCTGATGGGGACACGCCGCAAGGGCATGTCCCCGGCCGGCGCCGGTCAGCCCTTCGTCCGGTCCCAGCTGTCGTACTCGTAGGCGATGCAGCGGTCGATCAGCGTGCGCCACACCGGCTCGGCGATGGCTTCCGACAGGCCCGAAGCACGGGCGGCGGCCTTGACCTTGTCGACCACGTCCTCGATGCGCGCCCGGTCGAACACCTTGCTGCGGTCGGCCTTGATGCGGGCGGCGGCGTCCATGTAGCCCTGGCGTTCGGCCAGCAGCGCCACCAGGGCCCGGTCCAGGGCGTCGACGCCCTGGCGGACGTCGAGCATCGTCTGGCAGTCGGCGGGGGCGAGGCGCTCGTCGACGCTGAGAGTCGTCTTGATCATGCGCCCCTTTAAGCCGGTTTGAGCAGCCGGGACCATCCCAAACCTGACCGTTGGCCGGCCCCCTAGATGCCGGCGCCGTTGTCCATCGTCAGCAGGGCCGCTTCGTGGGCGGCGGCCTCTTCCTTGAGCCAGGCCACGAAGGCCTTGACCTGTGGCAGGCGGCCCTTGGCCTTGGGGTGGACGACGTAATAGGCGAAATCCACCGCGGTGGCGGCTTCGAACGGGATCACCAGCCGGCCGGCGTCGAGATCGGCCTGGGCCAGGGTCTGCTTGGCCAGGGCGATGCCGCGGCCGTTGGCGGCGGCTTCGATCACCAGGCTGGACTGGTTGAAGCGCGGGCCACGCGCGCCGTCGACGCTCTTGATGCCCCGCGCCGCCAGCCACATGGCCCAGTCGGGGCAGCTGTCGTCGGCGTCGGGCGAGCCGTCGTGCAGCAGGATGTGTCGGGACAGGTCCTCGGGCGTTTCCAAGGGGTTGGACGCCAGAAGTTCGGGGCTGGCGACCGGGATCACCGTCTCGCTGAGCAGGCGGATCACCTCCAGCCCCGGATAGCGGCCTGAGCCGTAGCGGATGGCCAGGTCGACCTCGCCGGCCGCGAAGTCGACGACCTCCATGCCGGCCGACAGCCAGACGTCGACCTGGGGCTGGGCCTGCTCGAACTTGCCCAGGCGCGGCACCAGCCACTTGGCGGCGAACGAGGGGGCGGCGGTCAGGGTCAGGCGGCGGCCGTCGACCGCGGCGGTCAGCAGGCTGGCGGCCTCGGCCAGGCGGTCGAAGGCTTCGCGCAGGGCGGGCAGGGCGGTCTGGGCCGCGTCGGTCAGCAGCAGGCCCTTGGGGGTGCGCTTGAACAGGGCCGCGCCGACATAGTCCTCCAGGTTCTGGATCTGCTGGCTGACCGCGCCGGGCGTCACCGACAGCTCGTCCGCGGCGCGGCTGAAGTTCAGGTGGCGCGCGGCCGCCTCGAACGCACGCAGGGCGTTCAAGGGCGGGAGGCGACGTCGTTCGGACTGTCTTTCCATGAGTTTTACTGAACGCCCCGGCAGAAGACCTTGTTTGCGAATTGGCCCGGTCGCGACCAATTTGCAAGCGTTCGCTGATGGAGATGGCCCTTTTCCTTGGCGAACGCGAGCGGGGCGGACCCTAGGGTTCGCCCCGCAATGCTTTCGGCGTAACCGGTTTGGCGAGGTCGCCGGTCCGGGGCGTCGCCAATGGTAGCTGGCTTATAGAGGACCTGAATCACATGGCTCGGCCAACGGTCCGATCCGCTTCCCGGTCGCCCTCTCGTTTGGGAGCCGGTCTTGTCGCTCTCGGCGGCGGGACGAGCGCCCGCGCGCCGGGAAAAGTGATCCTGGTCGGTGCGGGGCCCGGCGATCCGGAACTGTTGACGATCAAGGCGCTGAAGGCCCTTCAGGCCGCTGAGGTGGTGGTCCACGACGGCCTGGTGTCCGACGAGATCCTCGACCTGGCGCCCGTGGCGGCGCGGCGGATCAATGTCGCCAAGCGCAAGTCGCGCCACACCCTGCCGCAGGACGACATCAACCAGTTGCTGGTCGCCCTGGCCCTGGAGGGCCTGATCGTGGTGCGGCTGAAGGGCGGCGACCCGTTCCTGTTCGGCCGCGGCGGCGAGGAGCTGGCCGCCTGCCGCGAAGCCGGGGTCGACTGCGCGGTCGTGCCCGGCGTCACCGCCGCCTTGGCCGCCTCGGCCGGCGCCGGCGCGCCCCTGACCCATCGAGGCGCCGCCCAGGCCGTGACCTTCGTCACTGGCCACGCCGCTCACGGTGAGCCAGACCTGGACTGGACCGCCCTGGCGCGGCCGAACCAGACCGTCGTCGTCTATATGGGCGTCTCGACCGCCGGCCTGATCGCCGAACGCCTGGCGGTCGCCGGCCGCGCCGGTTCGACCCCCGCCCTGATCGTCGAGAACGCCAGCCGCGCCGACGAGCGCCGCATCCTGACCACCCTGGCCGGTCTGGCCGTCGCCGCCGAGGGCCTGAAGGGCCCGGCGCTGCTGATGGTCGGCGAGGCCATGGCGATGGCGGACATCGCACTCCCCGATCTCAGCCTTGCCAAGGATGAGGTCGCTTCCAATGTTCAACGCGTGAGCCCCGGTCAATGAAAGCTGTCACCGCCAATCGCCTGATCGACGGCGAGGTCGTGTTCTGGAAGGCCGGCGCCTGGGTCGAGGGCTTCGGCGACGCCCAGCTGTTCGGCGAGGACCAGGACGCCGAGGTCGAGGCCGTGGTCGCCAACGGCAAGGCCCAACCCACGGTGGTGGTCGACGTCTATCCGATCGACCTGGCTCCGGTGGATGGCGGGCTGGCGCCCATCAGCTACCGCGAACGCATCCGGGCCCTGGGGCCCACCAACGAACCCACCCACGGCAAGCAGGCCGTCGGCGGCGAGGTGATCGAGGCGCTGCGCCACGCGGCCGGCGCCGCCCGCTCGACCGGTCGCGTCGACCTGATCCGCAGGAAGTAGGCCGCATGTATCTGTATGATCCCATCGACCGTGAATTCCTGACCGACCGCTCCAACGAGTTCCGGCATCAGGTGGCCCGCCGCCTGGCCGGCGAGCTGACCGAGGACCAGTTCAAGCCGCTGCGGCTGATGAACGGCCTTTACCTGCAGCTGCACGCCTACATGCTGCGGATCGCCATCCCGTACGGCTCGCTGAACGCCCGCCAGGCCCGCCGCCTGGCCTGGATCGCCCGCACCTACGACAAGGGCTACGGCCACTTCACCACCCGCCAGAACATCCAGTTCAACTGGATCAAGCTGAAGGACGCGCCCGACATCCTGGACGCCCTGGCCGAGGTGGACCTGCACGCCATCCAGACCAGCGGCAACTGCATCCGCAACGTCACCGCCGACCCCTACGCCGGCGCCACGGCCGAGGAGATCGACGATCCGCGCGTGTGGTCCGAGGTCCTGCGCCAGTGGTCGACCCTGCACCCCGAGTTCAGCTTCCTGCCGCGCAAGTTCAAGATCGCCATCACTGGCGCCCTGGCCGACCGCGCGGCGGTCAAGGTCCACGACATCGGGCTCATCTTGAGAAAGGGCCGCGACGGCCAGATCGGCTTCGAGGTGATCGTCGGCGGCGGCCAGGGGCGCACGCCCTATGTCGGCCCGACCATCCGCTCGTACCTGCCGGCCGAGCACCTGCTCAGCTATGTCGAGGCCATCCTGCGCGTCTACAACCGCCATGGCCGCCGCGACAACATCTACAAGGCCCGGATCAAGATCCTGGTCGCCGCCCTGGGGGCCGAGGAGTTCGCTCGCCAGGTCGAGGAGGAATGGGGCAAGATCGACGCCGCGCGCGCCAACCTGCCGGCCGGCGAGCTGGCCCGGGTCCGCGCCGCCTTCGCCCAGACCAACTTCGAGACCCTGCCGGCGGTGTCGGACGCCTTCGAGGCCGCCCGCGCCGCCAGCCCGGCCCTGCAACGGTTCGTGCGTAACAACGTCAAGGCGCACAAGCAGCCGGGCTACGCCATCGTCGAGGTGTCGCTGAAAGCCATCGGCCAGACCCCGGGCGACGCCACGGCCGAGCAGCTGGAGGTCGTCGCCGACCTGGCCGAGCGCTACAGCCTGGACGACCTGCGCGTGACCCACGCCCAGAACCTGGTCCTGCCGCACGTCAAGCTGGACGACCTGCCGGCCGTCCATGCGGCGCTGGAAGCCGCGGGCCTGGCCACCGCCAACATCGACCTGGCCAGCGACATCATCGCCTGCCCGGGCCTGGACTACTGCGCCCTGGCCAACGCCCGCGCCATCCCGATCGCCCAGGACATCGCCCGGAAGTTCGCCGATCCGGATCGCGCCGAGACGGTGGGCGAGCTGAAGATCAAGATCAGCGGCTGCATCAACGCCTGCGGCCATCACCACGTGGCCCACATCGGCATCCTGGGCGTCGACAAGAAGGGCGAGGAATTCTACCAGCTCTCGCTCGGCGGGTCGGGGGCCGAGGACGCCAGCATCGGCCGGATCCTGGGTCCCGGCCTGTCGGCCGACAAGGTCGCGCCCGCCATCGACGCCCTGGTCGACGCCTATCTGAACATCCGCACCGGCGACGAGCGCTTCCTCGACACCTATCGCCGCGTCGGCCTCGAACCCTTCAAGGAGGCGGTCTATGCCCAAGCTGATTAAGCTGGCTGGTGACACGGCCGAGTGGGCCGAGGACATCTTCACCCACGTCGGCGACGACGACGCGCTGCCGGAAGGCGACGTGATCCTGTCCCTGGCCCGCTTCCAGGCCGAGGGCGAGATCCTGCTGTCCAACAGCCGCCGCGTCGGCGTGAGGATCGAGCCGGACCAGGAGGTCGAGGCCCTGGCCTACGACCTGCCGCGACTGTCGGTGGTGGCCCTGGCCTTCCCGAAGTACCGCGACGGTCGCGCCTACACCTCGGCCCGCCTGCTGCGCGAGCGCCTGGGCTTCACCGGCGAGGTGAGGGCTGTCGGCGATGTGCTGCAGGAACAGGCCGGGTTCATGGTCCGCTGCGGCTTCGACGCCTTCGAGCCCGCCGACGGCGCGACGCCAGAGGCCTGGACCAAGGCCGCCCACCGCTACCGCCATGTCTATCAGCGCGCCGCCGACAACCGTCCGGTGGCGTTCGAGGAAAGGGCCAGCTGATGGCCTACGACCAGACCGTGACCGAGGTGAAGCCGACCGCCGTTCCGCAGCCGCTCGTCCCGGAAAACGGGGTCGCGGACCTGGCGACGCGGCTGGACGCCGAGCTGCGCGACGCCCATCCGCTGGCCATTCTGCGCAAGGCCTACGAGACGTTCGGCGACAAGCTGGCCCTGGTCAGCTCGTTCGGGGCGGAATCGGCGGTCCTGCTGCACCTGGCCAGCCAGGTGTCGACCGCCATTCCCGTGCTGTTCCTCGACACCGGCATGCTGTTTGGCCAGACCCTGGACTATCGCAAGCAACTGGCCGCCAAGCTGGGCCTGAGCGACGTGCGCGACCTGCGCCCGGCCTATACCGACCTGGCGATCACCGATCCCAAGTCAGACCTGTGGCGCACCAACACCGACGCCTGCTGCCATATCCGCAAGGTGCTGCCCCTGGATCGCGCCCTGGGCGAGTTCTCCGCCTGGACCACGGGCCGCAAGCGCTTCCACGGCGGCGACCGCCTGCGGCTGCGAGTGGTCGAGGAGTCCGAGGGCAAGATCAAGTTCAACCCGCTGGCCAACTGGGGCAAGGCCGAGCTGGACGCCTATGTCGCCGAGCATGACCTGCCGGCCCATCCGCTGGTCGCCCAGGGCTTTCCCTCGGTGGGCTGCTGGCCGTGCACCAAGCCGGTGGACGATCCCAACGCCGACGTCCGCGCCGGCCGCTGGGCGGGGCAGGACAAGACCGAGTGCGGCATCCACGTCGCCCGGGCCCCCGGCGCCGCGCCGAACGTGGGCGAGGGGATCTAAGGCCAAGCGCCTTTAATTCTGACGGCTCCCCCAATAGCTCGTCATTCCGGGTCTCGTGCCCGGGACCCTTGGTTCAGCTGACGGTGAAGCGCCTTGGCGGGCCAGCGCGCCAGACCGCCGCACTCCCATCCGCCCCGAGGGCTGCTGCGGAGGGCGCACCAGCTCGGGCGGCTCTGGCCATTCCAGACTTTCCAGCAGCTGACCGCGCGGTTTCGACGCAGGGGACCGGGTCGGACACATCCCCAGGGTTAAATCGTCGTTAGGTCTCGCCTCGTAGCTTCGGCCTGGGTTCGGGAGAAAAGATCGTGTCGATGGTTGGGGGTGAGCTTCGGTCGGACGTCTCGGCGACGTTCGATGTCCTGTCGTGGGAACTGGAGCTGGCCGGCGCCCGCTGCATCTTTCTGGACACGTTGATCGGCAAGCTGATCGGGACCGTGGCGCCCGAGCATCGTGAACAGCTGATCGAGGGCATCCAGGCCGTGGACCTGCTCAGCCAGCACCTGACCGGCCTGTCGACCTTCGCCCGCAGCCTCAGCCAGACCGTGGCCGCGCCCGAGGCCATCGAGGTCGGCGCCGCCTTGCGGAGCGTCACCCTCGGCGCCCTGGCCGACCGGATGACCTCGTCGTTCGGCGGCGACGAAGCCGGCATCAACGACGGCGACGACGCCGGCGACCTGGATCTCTTCTGATGGCGGACCGCCGACACAAACCGCGGGGGCGCCCATGAACATGGTTCAACCCGGCACACGCATCCTGGTCGCCGACAGCGACCGGGCCGTCCTGGAAATGCTGCAGATCCGCCTGGACCTGGCCGGCTACCACGCGCTGGCGGCCCGCAGCGGCCCGGCCGCGCTGGAAGTGGCGCACAACATGCGTCCGGCGATCCTGGTTCTGGACCTGGTGATCACCGAGATGAGCGCCTTCGAAGTGATGGCGGCGCTGCAGCGCGACGTTGCGCGTCCGGTCGGCCAGATCCTGCTGGTGGGCAAGCGGTTGGGCGTTGACGAGGTCAAGCGCGGCGCCGCCCTGGGCGTCCGGGCCTGCATGCTCAAGCCGTTCAGCGGCGCCGACCTGGTCGAGCGCGTGGGCAAGATGCTGAAGCCGCCTTCGCCGACGCCGGCCCCGGGTAATGGGTTCGCGCCGCGGAGCGCTCCCGCAGGCAGGCCTTCGCCGTCCAGCGACGTCTTCATCTAGGAAAGCCGGAGCGCCTTGCCTCCGGGGGAAGCCGCCTATTCCGGCGGGCAGCCCTTGAACTCGCCGACCTTGGTCACCGAGAGGGTCGAGAGGTTGAGGCCCATCAGCGGCTTCATCGAGGACGCGCCCTGGCCGCTGAACAGGTCCAGCTTGTTGCCCTTGATCGCCCCGCCGATGTCGGAGGCGTACCAGTAGCCGTCGTGCTTTTCGCCGTTGGGCATCGGCAGGCCGACGGTTTCCTTGATAAACACCACGGTGCGGCGCGGGATCACGGTCTTGTCGACCGCCAGGGTGCGCATGGCCACCACCTTGCAGCCCAGGCTGTCCAGGGCGCGGATGCCCTTGGCGCCGGCGTGGTAGAGCGTGGCCTTCATCTTGTACTCGACCGACCCCGGCATGGTGCCCGTCAGGGCGCCGGTGATCAGATCGCCCAGCGGATCGGGCTTGGAGTCCGAGTCGGCGGCCAGGGCGGGGAGAGCGATGGACATGGCCGCGATGGCCAGAAATCCCGCAAACGTGCGTCGCATCGAGGGGGTCCTCTTATCGGCGTAGAGTGTCGGTCGGCGGCCTGATTACTAAGATCACAGCCGCGTGACAACCCACCAGGAGGCGACCTGATGCCGCGCTGCACCCTTAGCGGCGGCGCTCGGCGCCATCGTTCGAACGCAGTTTTGGTTCCCTGATGAGCGTTAACCGGGACCTGGCAAGGGATTGCATGCTGACGCTTGAGGGCGGAAACGCCCCGCTCTGGCGATCGGCGTCACCGTGGCATAAACCGGAGTCGTCCACGGCTTTTCGGCGGTGCACGCGTCTTGAGCCGGTCCGCGGGACAGGCTGAGTCGCCGCGATCGCCCCGGCCGTCCGTTCGTTGGAGTGCGCATGAAGCCGTCCGTCCGCCTTTTCGCCAGCGTCGCGCTGATCGCCGCCATGGCCGCCCCCGCCAGCTCGGCCCTGGCCTGGGGCGCCTGGGGTCACCGCATGGTCGGGGTCGTCGCCGCCGAGAGCTTCCCCAGCGACCTGCCGGCCTTCCTGCGCACGCCGGAGGCGGCCGCCGCGATTGGCGAATACGCCCGCGAGCCGGACCGCTGGAAGGGCTCGGGCAAGGTCCACGATACCGACCGCGACGCCGCCCATTTCCTCGACATCGACGACGAGGGGCGGATGTACGGCGGTCCGAAGTTCACGGTTGAGACCCTGCCGCCGACCCGCGCCGACTACGAGAAGGCCCTGGCCGCCGTTGGCCACGACAGCTGGAACGCCGGCTACCTGCCGTATTCGATCATCGACGGCTACCAGCAGCTGGTGAAGGACTTCACCTACTGGCGCATCCTGAAGTCCGTCTCCACGACCGAGAAGGACGCGATCCGCAGGGCCTACTACGTCGCCGACCTGAAGCGGCGCGAGGAGCTGCTGGTCCGCGACCTGGGCGTCTGGGCCCACTATGTCGGCGACGCCAGCCAGCCGCTGCATCTGAGCGTGCACTACAACGGCTGGGGCGATTACCCCAATCCGAACGGCTACACCCAGAGCAAGGCCACCCACGGCAATTTCGAGGGGCCGCTGGTCAAGGCCGTGGCCGTCGACGCCGACGTCAAGGCGCTGGTTCCCGCCTACCAGGACTGCGGCTGCACGATCGAGGCGCGGACGGTGACCTATCTGACCACCACGGTCGGCTTCGTCGAACCTCTGTACAAGCTGGAGAAGGAGGGCGGTCTGGTGGCGACCGACCCGCGCGCCAAGGCCTTCGTCGACGAGCGTCTGGCGGCCGGAGCGACCCAGCTGCGCGACATGGTCGTCGACGCCTGGAAAGCCAGCGCCACCGGCAAGATCGGTTACCGTCCGGAGATCACCGTTGACGACGTGATCAGCGGCAAGGCCGATCCGTGGAACGATCTGTACGGCAAGGACTGATCCCATGCAGGCGTTCGACGCGCCCGAGCCGGGCCTGGAGTACAAGCACCGCTGGGCCGCCTTCGGCATCGCCGAGGGGGCCAACGGGACCATCGCCCTGGTCGAGGTCCGCAAGCCGGGCCGGGCGCCCTATTTCGACCTGCCGGGCGGGGCGGTCGACGGCGACGAGGACGAGCACGCCGCCATCGTGCGCGAGTTCGGCGAGGAGACCGGTCTGGTCGTCGAGGTGGAACGCCGGGTGATCGAGGTCAGCCAGCCGTTCCTGAAGTCGAACGGCCAGCCGGTGTGCAACAACGGCGGCATCTATGTCGTCCGCGTCACGGGGCAGCGGCCCGAGCTGAAGGTCGAGGACGACCATGCCCTGGTGTGGCTGGACCCGCGCGACGCCGTGGTGGCCCTGAGGCACGACGCCCACGCCTGGGCCGTGGCGGCGTGGCTGCGGCGGGGATAGCCACCGCGGGCCTACGTCTTCAGCAGCGCCTTGGCCTTTTCCGGCGCGACTTGGTCGAAGATCATCCGCAGGTGCTGGTCCTTGGCGTGGTCGTTGTGCAGGTCCCAGGCCAGGGAGACGGGCAGGCGCAGGCGGCGGCCGTCGGCCAATTTGGCCACCAGCACGCGCCAGGAAAAGCCGTCGCCGGGATCGCCCAGCGGGTCCTTGAACTCCAGCGGCGCGGGATCGCGCAGGCGGAACCGGCGGCCCTCATGCGCCGTGAACCAGGCCAGGTCAGCTGCGGCGACCGGGTCGGCGTGCGGCTGGGCGGGCGTCGCCACCAGCTTTCCGGTCAGATTGTTGGCCATCTCGCGCCTCCTGCGTTCATCCGCGGTCTCTAACCCCTTTGGCGCGCTCTTGCCATCGGCGCTCCTGTTCGCGGCTCCGCCCGAGGTGTTAAAAATATATCCGGGTAATATTGACTCAACAAAATACCCGGGTAAAAAGCTAACCATGGAAACGACGAACAACCGACGCGCCCTAAAGCGCGACTACAAGGACCGCGCGGTCCAGGCGGGGATCTACGCCGTCCGCTGCGCGGCGACCGGCGAGGTCTGGATCGGCGGCACGCCCGACCTATCGACCCGCCAGAACGGCGTCTGGTTCGCCCTGCGCATGGGCGGCCACACCAGTCCGACCCTGCAGCAGGCCTGGAACGCCCACGGCGAGGCGGCCTTCGGCTTCGAGGTGCTCGAAGTGCTCGATGACGAGGGGCTGGAGCGGCTGGGCCGGGCCTCGCTGCTGGTCGAGCGCCGCGAGCACTGGCGCGCGACGCTACATGCCGAGGGGCTGCGGCGATGAGCGAGCCCGTGACGGCCTATGTTCTGTTCGAGGGCGAGCGGAGGCTCGCGGCCGGCCCCAAGTTGGAGGTGGCGGTGGCCGCCCAGGCGCGCCTAGCCCAGGCGCCGGAGGCCTCGCTGCTGATCTTCGATCCCGAGGGGCGGCAGGTGGATTTCGACCTGCGTGGCGGACCGTGGGACATAGCCTTGAGATTAGGGGAAGGCGAGGCCGCCCCGCGCGGCCGGGGACGGCCCAAGCTGGGAGTCACGGCCCGTGAGGTGACCCTGCTGCCGCGCCACTGGGAATGGCTGGCCGCCCAGCCGGGCGGGGCGTCGGTCGCCCTGCGCAAGCTGGTCGAGGCCGCCCGTCGCGAGAGCGAGGGGCCCGACCGCCGCCGCGCCGCCCGCGACGCCGCCTACCGCTTCGCCTCGGTCATGGCCGGCGACCGGCCGGGCTTCGAGGCCATGAGCCGGGCGCTGTTCGCCGGCGAGGCCGTCGGGTTCGCGGCGCGGATCGCCGACTGGCCGGCGGACATCTGCGACCACCTGCGGACCCTGGCGAGCGAGGCGTTCGAGACTTGAAGGGGAGCAGGGCCTACTTCACGCCGCCGCGCGCCAGCACGTCCGCCAGCACGGCCTTGTAGGCCGCGTCGAACGGCCCGCGGTCGCTGTCGGGCTTGGCCGGATAGACCGTGCGCAGGCCGGCGATACGCTGGGCGGTGGCGGTCTGCCACTTCGGATCCATCTTCAGCAGCCGGCCGATGATCGCCTTGTCGTCGCGGCCGACGGCCGGTTCGTAGGCCAGCAGCGCCTTCACCTGCCACAGGAACTGGCGCAGGGTGTCGGGGCTGGCGTCGCCGTCGGTGCGCCCGCCCGTCCAGTTCACCGCCTCGACGATCTGCCTGCGGAAGCGCGGATCGTCCCAGGTCGAGGGCGTGTGGCCCAGGTTGGTGAAGAACAGCCGGCCCTGGCCGATCTGGCGGGCCCAGGCGATCGGCACGGCGTAGGGCCGCTTCAGCGGCGTGCCGGCGAAGTCCAGGGTCTGCAGCACGCGCACCTTGGACGGATCGAAGTCGCTGTGCTGGTAGATCTCTTCGGCATAGTCGAAGCTGACCGGCCACATGCTCACCAAGGCCAGGTCGGGATCGAGGGTCTCGACGCGGATCGGCGTGCCCTGGGTCCAGGGATGGCCGGCGAACTTGCCGTTGATGAAGCGGGTATAGGTCTCGCCCGGGCCGTCATAGGGCCAGCCGGTGTCGGTGGCGCTGTGGATCCCGACGAAGCCCAGCTTGCCGGCCTTCACCCGCGCCTGGATCGCGGCCCAGGCCCCCGGCGAGATCGGCAGGGCGCCGGTGGTGTAGAACACCAGCACGTCGACGCTCGCCAGCCGCTCCGGCGTGATCTCACGGGCGTCCTGCGTGACCTCGGCGGTGAAGGCGCCGCTCTCCCGGCCGATGGCCTGCATCGCGATCTCGGACGGCGCCAGCCCGCCGTCGGGACGCGCAACGGGCGCGTGCTTCCAGCCGACCGACTGATCCAGATAGAGCACCCGCAGCGAGGTCGGCTTGGCCAGGGCGGGGGCGGCGGCCAGGACCGCGAACAGGGCCAGGGGGGCGACCAGCAGGAGGGCGAAAAAGCGACGCATGGAGGATCAGGCCTTGGTCTTGGGTTGCAGCAGGTCCCAGCGGTTGCCGTAGAGGTCTTCGAACACCGCCACGCTGCCATAGGCTTCGTGGCGGGGCTCCTCAAGGAACCTCACCCCGGCCGCGCTCAGCCGGGCGTGGTCGGCCTCGAAGGCGTCGGTGTGCAGGAACAGCCAGACCCGGCCGCCGCCCTGGCCGCCGACCAGGGCCGTCTGCTGATCGTCGCTGGCCTTGGCCAGCAGGAAGCGCGTGCCGGCCGCGCCCGGCGCGACCACGACCCAGCGCTTGCCGCCGCCCAGCTCGCTGTCCTCCACTAGGGAAAACCCCATCTTGCCGACATAGAAGGCCAGGGCCTCATCGTAGTCGCGGACAAGCAGGGACAGGAGGGCGAGGTGCTGGGCCATGGAGACTCACTCGGTGAGGTCCCTGCTTAGCATGAGGACGCGACGTGCGATCCGCGCGCCGTCGACGTTCGATTGAAGCATACTGCCGGGATCGCCGACGATCCGCCTCTGGAGAAGCCGCCATGTTCGCTCGTTCGACCCTAGCCCCGGCCCTCGCGCTGGCCCTGATCGCCGGCCCCGCCCTGGCCCAGGCGCCCGAGACCAAGATCACGCCGGTCGAGGCCACCGACCTGCCGCCGGCCGTGGTCGCGGCGGTCACCAAGGCCGCGCCGGGCCTGAAGATCAAGGAGGCGGAACTCAAGGTGCGCGAGAACCGCCGCTATTACGATGTCGAGGGAACCTTGCCGGACGGCGCCGAGATCGAGTTCGACCTGCTGGAGGCCGGCGGCCGGTGGAAGATCGTCGAGACCCAGCGCGACATCGCCTGGACCGCCACGCCCCAGCCGGTGCGCGACGCCGCCGTCAAGGCCGCCCCCAAGGTCGCGCCGGTCCGGGTGATCGAAAGCACCCAGGCCGACGGGGAGGTGATCTACGAGCTGTTCGCCGAGGGCCAGCCTACGGCGCCGGCCCTGGAGGTCAGCTGGAAGGGCGGTGGAGCCAAGGTGCTGACGCAGGCCTGGCCGCATTAGGGGCCGTGTTCACGAATCTCCACGATGAGGTTGGCTTCGGCGGCTGTGCAGTAGAAATCCTCGTCCTTTGACAAGCTCAGGATGAGGATTTCTCCGGGGGCTATGGCCGCCCCTACCCCCCGCTGTACCCGCCGATGATCGGCAGAACCTCGCCGGTGATGTAGCTGGACGTCTGGGGCGAGGCCAGGAACACATAGGCGGGGGCGATCTCCTCGGGTTGGGCGGGGCGCTTCATTGGGGTTTTGCCGCCGAACTGGGCCACCTGCGGGCCCAGCTTGTCGGCCGGGTTCAGGGGCGTCCAGACCGGACCGGGGGCCACGGCGTTGACCCGGACGCCCTTGTCGACCAGGTGGGTGGCCAGGGAGCGCGTGAAGGCGTGGATGCCGCCCTTGGTCAGGGAATAGTCCAGCAGGTCCTTGTTGCCGAGCAGGCCGGTGACCGAGCCCGTGTTGATGATCGCCCCGCCCGGCGGAATGACCTTCACCGCCGCCTGGGCCATGTGGAAATAGCCGTAGAGGTTGGTCTTCAGCGTGCGGTCGAAGTGCTCGACGGTCAGGTCCTCGAAATCCAGCACATGCTCCTGGAAGGCGGCGTTGTTGACCAGGACGTCCAGCTTGCCCAGCTCCGCCACCGTGCGCTCGACGGCGGCCCTGGCGTAGGCGGGATCGGCGACGTCGCCGGGCAGCAGGATGGCGCGGCGGCCTTCCCGCTCGACGGCGGCTCGGGTCTCGGCGGCGTCCAGCTCCTCGTCGAGATAGGCGATGGCGACGTCGGCCCCCTCGCGGGCGAACAGCACCGCCACGGCCCGGCCGATGCCGCTGTCGGCCCCGGTGATCAGGGCGACCTTGCCCTCCAGCTTGCCCGAGCCCTTGTAGAACGGCGCGTCGTACATCGGAGCCGGGTCCAGCCTGGCCTCGACGCCCGGCTTGGCCTGGTGCTGCTCGGGGAACGGCGGCGCGGGGTAGGGGCGGGCGCCGGCCTGCATGGCGGGCTTTTCCTGTTTCTGGCCGCCGTCCTGGAACGAACGCTGCTCCTTGGCGTCCAGCGGGGCCTGGATGTCGCGCTCGGCCTGGGCGGCGCGATCGGCGGCGGGTTCGAATTGCGGGGTTTCGACATCGGGCATGGAAGGCCTCCTGCGGCTGACGACGGCGAAACCAGCGGGCGGCGGGGATGTTCCAAGCGCGACCACCGGAAGCGGGCTTGCCCAAAGCGTGGGCATCGGTCACCTTCCCGGCCTCTTTGAAAGGCCCAACCGATGTCGCGTTCCGCGGCCGCGCCGGCTCCCCGCCCTGGGAAGCCGCACGGCGTCATTGTCTCCGACCTGATCGAACTGCTGCGGCTGGCCGGCCCGGTGGTGCTGTCGCGCCTGGGCATCATGGTCATGGGCCTGACCGACGCCATCGTGGTCGGCCACTTCTCGGCCCGGCAGCTGGGCTTCCACGCCATGGCCTGGGCGCCGACCTCGATCTTCGTGACCGTGACCGTCGGCCTGCTGGTCGGGACCCAGGTGATGGGCTCGCGGGCCATGGGGGCGGGGCGGCCGCACGAGGCTGGGGCCGTGCTGCGACGGGGCGTGGTCTACGCCTTCTGGCTGGGCGTCGCGGGTTCAGTGCTGCTGGTCCTGGCCGGACCGCCGCTGCTGCATCACGTGGGCATCGAGACCGCCCTGGCCCAGGGCGCGACCGCGCCGCTGATCGTGTTCTCCCTGTCCCTGACGCCCTACGCGGTCAGCGTGGCCCTGAGCTTCTGGCTGGAGGGGCTGGGGCGGCCGGGGCTGGTCACGGTCAACATGTGGGTCGCCAACCTGGTGAACCTGGCCGTCAACCTGCTGCTGGTGCCGGGGACCTTCGGCCTGCCGGCCCTGGGGGCGGTGGGCGCGGCCTGGTCGACCTTCGTGGCCCGCAGCGTCTTCGCCCTGATGCTGGCGGTGGTGATCGTGCGCCTGAAGGACGCCCGCGCCATGGGCGTGTTCGACAAGCCCACTCGCGATCCTGTCGCCGAGAAGGAGCAGCGGCGGGTCGGCTACGGGGCGGGGACCTCGAACCTGTTCGAGGTCTCGGCCTTCGCCGGCATGAGCCTGGTGGCGGGCTGGCTGGGCGGGCTGAACGTGGCCGCCTGGGCGGTGGTGCTGAACGTGGCGGCGGTGATCTTCATGGTCCCGCTGGGCCTGTCGACCGCCACTGCCGTGCAGGTGGGCCGGGCCTATGGCGCGCGCGACAGCCAGGGCATGAGCCGGGCGGGCTGGATCGCCTTCGCCGTCACCGCTGTCTTCGCCCTGCTGGTGGCGGTGCTGCTCTATCCGCTGCGCCACGTGGTGGGCGAGGCCTATACCAGCGACCCGGCCGCCCTGGCCCTGATCGCCCCGGCCCTGGCCCTGACCTGCCTGTTCCTGGTGCCCGACGCCGTGCAGGTGGTCTGCGCCCAGGCTCTGCGGGCCCGCGGCGAGGTGTGGATCCCGGCCCGCACCCACATGATCAGCTACGCCCTGATCATGGGCCCCCTGGCCTGGTGGCTGGCCCTGCCGATGAAGCTGGGCGTCAATGGCATCGTGGTGTCGGTGATCGTCACCAGCTTCGTGGCCGCGGCGTTCCTGCTGGGACGGTACCGGATGCTGGACGTGAAGGAGCGGTGACCACGTCTGGGGATAGGCGCGTGCGCCTGTCCCCATCAGCAGCCTAGATCGCCGCCCCCAGGATCCAGCCCTCTTCGGTCTCCGCGTCCACCACCAGGTCGGCGGGCGCGTCCTTGCTCGGACCGAACAGGGCGGCCAGCTTGCCGGCCTCGTCCAGCTTGGCGAAGTGTTCGGCCAGGGCGCGGACCTGGGCGGCGTCCTTGACCTCGCCGGGGGCCGGGGTGGCCTTGACCAGCGAGGGGTAGACCTCGGCGATCACCACCTGCACGCCCTCGAGGTCGGCCTCGGTCAGGGCCTTGAAGCCGGTCTCGAACGGCCAGACCCGCGCGGCGTCGCCGCGGGCGTCCTTCAGCCGGCGGGCGGCCGGGATGCCGACGATCGCCTGACCGCCGACCGAGCCGTTGTAATAGAGCTTCCAGATCGAAGCTGCGCCCTTCGCCGCCAGATCGGTGTGGCGGTACTCGGGCAGGTCGTCCGGACCGTGCTCGCGGGTGCGCTTGGGCTGCAGGGTGGTCAGGGCGTCCTTGGGCGGGCAGCCCCAGAACGGGAACGGCCCGCCGGTCAGCCGGCGGTTCAGCTCCGAGCCGACCCCGAAGCGGTTGTTGGTGTTGTCGGCCTTGTCCTTGACCATCTTGGCCAGCTGGTCCCAGACCGCGCGCCAGGGATGGTCGCCCTTCAGGGCCAGGGCCGCCGAGACGCCGCGCGGGAAGCCCAGCGGGAAGTCGAAGCCGACGAGGGCCCGCTCGCCCCGCTTCTTCAGGTCGTCCAGGATCGTCGCCAGCTTGGTCTCGGCCTCCTGGCGGGTGGGCGGGTTGAAGCTCTCGAAGGTCAGACGGAAGCGCACGTCGCGCTTCATCACGCCGATCCACACGGAATCCGCCCCCGTGGTCGGCTTGGCCGCCGCGCTCCAGTCGACGATCACATAGGCGCTGAAGAGGCGCGACACGGCGGACGCTCCGTTGGGATTGAACGAAGCGCGCTTCTACTCCGGCCGGCCGCGGGCGGCCACCCTTAAGCGATGAAAGACGCCGTCGCGCTCAAGCGACAAGCCCTCAGGCGGCGTTCCGTTCCGCCGCCGCGTCGGCGACCAGCACCGGGGGCGGCTGGCGGCTGAACCAGCGGGCGGGCGGCTCGCAGGCCGGGCCCAGGGCCGCGCGGACGATGGCTGGCGGGCGGCGCTCTTCCGGGGTCATGAACAGGCCGTTCGACTTGACGCCCAGGCCGGCCAACTTGTGGGCGCCCAGCATGGTCAGCGGCACGGCCAGGATCAGGCCGGCCAGGATCGGCATCGTCGCGGTCAGCAGGTCGGGCGTGAACCAGAAGGCCACGGCCAGCACCACGCCGGTGACGCTGATCCAGCCCATGGCCGCGAAGGCCTCCTTGCCGGTCACCTTGTCGGCGTCGCGGCGCTGGGCGCCCCACCCGCCGACACGTCCAGCCAGGATCTCGACCAGGGCGCGGGTCTGGGTGAACATCAGCATCGGGGCGACCAGGGCCGAGAGCAGCATCTCCACGCCCAGGCCGGCCAGGATCCGGCGGCGGCCGCCGAAGCCCTTGATCTCGTGCTTGCGCGAGAAGACCAGGATGGAGCCCAGGATCTTGGGGCCGAACAGCAGCACGAAGGTGATGATCATCGCCCAGGCGGTGGCCTGGATCTCGCGCCAGTCGATCAGGGCGTGGGCCGCGGCCTGCAGGTCGGCCATGGTGAAGGCGGCCTTCTTCAGCTCGGGCATCAGCATGCGCGAGATGATCCCCGACGACAGGGCCACGAACCACAGGGGCGAGAGCCCGTAGCTGAGCACGCCGATCACCAGGTGCAGGCGGCTCATCCAGTGCAGGCCGGGCAGGCCGACCAGCGGGATGTGCTGGACGTTGCCCCGGCACCAGCGGCGGTCGCGGGTGGCGAAGTCCAGCAGGTTGGAGGGGCTCTCCTCGTAGGAGCCGCCCAGATAGGGGGCCAAGTGCACGCCCCAGCCGCCGCGGCGCAGCAGGGCGCTTTCCAGGGCGTCGTGGCTCATCACCTCGCCGCCGAACGGCTTGGGGCCGTTCAGCTCGGGCAGGCCGCAGGTCTCGGCGAAGGCCCGGGTGCGGACGATGGCGTTGTGGCCCCAGAAGCTGCTCTCCGAACCCGACCACCAGGCCAGGCCGGTCCAGGCGACGCGGCCGTAGAGGCGCGTGGCGAACTGCAGGGTGCGGGCGAAGATCGTCTGGCCGTTGATGATCATCGGCATGGTCTGGATCAGGCCCACGCGCGGATGACGCTCCATGGCGTCGGCCAGGCGGACCATGGCCTCGCCGGTCATCAGGCTGTCGGCGTCCAGCACCAGCATGTGCTCGTAGTCGCCGCCCCAGCGCGCCACCCAGTCGGCGATGTTGCCGGCCTTGCGGCCCGTGTTCTGGGTGCGCTTGCGGTAGAAGGCGTGGCTGCTGGCCTCGCGGCGGAAGCGGGCGAAGCAGGCCTGCTCGGCCAGGGCCACGGCGGCGTCGCGGGTGTCGCTGAGGATGAAGATGTCGAAGGCGCGGCTGTTGCCGGTCTCGGCGATCGAGGCGTCCATGGCGCGCAGGCGGGCGAACACCTCGGCGGCGTCCTCGTTGTGCACCGGCATCAGGATCGCCGTGCGGGCCTTGGGCTTGGGCATGGGCGAGCTGGCGCTGTCGTCGATGCCCAGCGGATCCTTGGGCTTGCCCAGCAGCACCACGAAGCCGACCACGGCGGTGCAGAACCACAGGGCCAGGGCCAGGAACAGCGGGACCAGCAGGGTCAGGACGACAGCTTCCAGGCGGGTTACGCCGCCCAGGGCGATGGTGTCGTAGGTGGCCCGCCAGCCGGCGAAGGCCATGATCGCGGTGGCGACGAACACGCCCCAGCGACGCAGGACCAGGTTATCCTTCGCCGTGGCGACGGGCTTGGCTTCGCCCTGCCAGAAGGCCAGGGGCTGGACGGGCATGGCCAGGGGCGCGTCGGCGGGGATCTCGACCCGATCGCTGGTGGAGACCGCCATGTCGTAGGCGATGCTCCGCGAGGAGGTCAGGTCGAAGAAAGCGCCGCGTTCGCTCATCAGGTCCATCGTCTCGGCTGTCCGGTTCGGACGGGTCCGAGAGCCGGGCCTCTCCGAAAGGGGGCTTTCGAGAGGCGCAAGGCCGGTCTTCACGGGACGCGCGAGGATCGCTAGGGATGGGGGTCCGCTAGGATCGGCGTGCTCGGTTCGGACGGTCCGGCGTGGTCTCGACGACCGGCGTGGAGAGCCGCCGGTCTCCTTAGAGTAAAACTTCGATCACAAAATCGCTACCACAATCGCCGTCCTTTTCGCACTTGCGGTAAAAAACCTTGTATGAAGGACGTGTTCGGATTGATCCGTTGAATCAAGAAATTCTATAAGTCTATGAAAATCAAGACGATATTGGCAATTTTGCTGGTTGGTGCTCTGGCGGCCTGCGGTCCGGGCAAGCCGGCGAAAACCGCGTCCGAGGCCCCGCCGACCGCTTCAGCGGCGCTTCCGGCGGGTCCGGAATACGATTCGACGGGCGTGATCGCCCTCGTCGACGGCCAGGCGGTAACGCTCGATCACGAGGGCGCGAGCGCCGCCCCGCTGGCCGCCGGGCGCACCGTCTTCCAGGCCTATGGCGACATCTTGGCCGAGGGCTCGCTGGCGCCGGGCGCGCGGGTGGCGTTCAAGTTCCACAAGGCTGGCGACGCCTGGGAACTGACGGAACTGAAGCCGCGCTAGAGCAAATCGCGCGATATAGGAATCGCACGACTTGCTCTAGATTTTTGTTTTCGCATCGCTTTTGCGGAAAACCGGCGTCCACTTTTCCGCGCGATGCTCTAGGCGCCTGAGGCGGACCGGTCAACGCGAAACGCCGCCCGGTCACAGACCGGACGGCGTCCCGCTAGCCCTTCACGCAGACGACTTGGCGCAGCGTGTGGACGATGTCGACCAGATCGCTCTGGGCCGCCATGACCGCATCGATGTCCTTGTAGGCCATCGGCGTTTCGTCGATCACGTCGGCGTCCTTGCGGCACTCGACGCCGGCGGTGGCGGCCACGTGGTCGGCGACGGTGAACCGCCGCTTGGCCTCGTTGCGGCTCATCGCCCGTCCGGCCCCGTGCGAGCACGTGCAGAACGAGTCCGGGTTGCCCCGGCCGCGCACGATGAACGACTTGGCGCCCATCGAGCCCGGGATGATCCCCAGCTCACCGTCCTTGGCCGAGACCGCGCCCTTGCGGGTCAGGAACACGTCCTTGCCGAAGTGCTTCTCCCGCGACACGTAGTTGTGGTGGCAGTTCACCGCATGCTGCGTGGTCGCCAGGTCGGGAAAGGTCCGCTTCAGCACGGCCAGCACCTGCTCCATCATCACCTCCCGGTTGGCCAGGGCGTACTTCTGCGCCCAGGACACGGCCCGGACGTAGTCGATGAAGCCCTCGCTGCCCTCGACGAAGTAGGCCAGATCCTCGTCGGGCAGGTTGATGTACCAGCGCCGCATTTCATGCTTGGCCCGCTCGATGAAGTAGGTCCCGAACCGGTTGCCGACGCCGCGCGAGCCCGAGTGCAGCATCACCCAGACGTCGCCGGCCTCGTCCAGGCACAGCTCGACGAAGTGGTTGCCCGTGCCCAGGGTGCCCAGGTGGCCGAAGCCGCGCGGATGGGCCGCCTTAGGGTGCCGGGCCACGACGTCGTCGTAGCCGGCCTGCAGGCCCGCCCACCGCTCGGCCGCGGCCGCCGGCGGCTCGACCTGCCAGGCGCCCTTGTCGTTGCGCCCGCCGTTGTCGGTCCGTCCATGCGGCACCGCCGCCTCAATGTCCGAGCGGACGCCGAACAGGTTGTCGGGCAGGTGCTCGGCGCGGATCGAGGTGCGCACCGCCATCATGCCGCAGCCGATGTCGACGCCCACGGCGGCCGGGATGATCGCTCCCCGGGTGGGGATCACCGAGCCGACCGTCGCGCCCATCCCCCAGTGCACGTCGGGCATGACCGCCACGTGCTTGTGGATGAAGGGCAGGGCGGCGACGTTGCGCAGCTGCTTGAGGGCGGCGTCCTCGATGGGCACGCCTCGCGTCCACGCCTTGATCGGCGCGCCGTCGCTTTCGATATGCGTGAAGCCGCTCATGGGCTTCTCCTTTTCCAAGCCGCCCCTCCTGGCGCCTTGGTCGGAAAGCCTCTCGCACAAAACGAAGAAACCCCTCCGGCCAGGCCAGGAGGGGTTTCCTTACGAACATCCCGAGTTCAGACGAACCCTAGACCGGAACCCCTACCGACGCACGCACGCCCATCCGTTCGACCTGGCGGTCGAGCAGATTGCTGGCGGGCAGATAGGTCGGGGCTTTGTGCGCCATGGTCCTCGTCCTTCGGGAGGCGGGCGATTACAGTGTTCGCTCAACGATGGAAAGGGGTTTCGTGAGGAGGGCGGCGCCGGTGTGTCGCTGGAGCCACGGTCGTTGCGGCGCCTACGCCCGCTCCGCCCGGTCGAGCTTGTCCTCCAGGCGACGCAGCGCCGCCTTCAGCTCCTCCTGCTCGGCGTGGCTGAACTCGTTGTGGTCCTTGATGCAGCGCGAGCAGATGTTGCCGATCAGCAGCGGCAGGATGAACAGCAGGGTCACGTGCATCAGCACCACGGCGGCGATCCGGCCGCCGACCGTGACGGGATACATGTCGCCATAGCCGACCGTGGTCGCGGTCACGCAGGCCCACCAGAGCGCGTCGACGAACGGCTTGTGCTCGAAGACGGCGTAGGCGGCGGCCCCCGCCACGAGCAGCGCGGCGTAAAGCGCCAGCAGTTCCTTGATGCTGTCGACATATTTGAGCATGGACCCCTCCCGAGAAGGCCCGACCTTAGCCAGGCCCCTGGGAGATGGTCCAGCGGCAACTCAATCCCTGGTGGTCGGTCCTAGTGACCGGCGCTCGGAGCCGGGTCGGTCGCCGCCGGGCGCGTCTTCATCCGCGCCATGCCCGCCTTTAGTTCCTCGAGGGAGATCTTGCCGTCGCCGTCGGTGTCGGCCTGGACAAAGCGCTTTTCCTTGCGGCCGGCGGCGAGCCACTCGTCCTTGTCGATCCCGCCGTCGCCGTTCTTGTCCCAGGCCTTGAGAACTTTTTCGGGCGAGGGCATGCGAGCCAGGGCGGAACCGGCGGTGAAGGCGGCCAGAGCGGCCAGGGCGAGGGCGGTGATCGTGCGGCGCATGGGGTGTCCTTGACAGTGCGTCCCGGTGGCCGCCATTCGCCCACCGTGTTGCGGCCGTATTGCGACGCGAGGCGACATCACGGAGTCACGTTGAAGGCGGCGTGATCATCGGCCTTTGGCGGGGCCAGGGTCGCCCCGTTGGGTGTCCAGCTCGATCCTATGCCAGCCGGCCGCGTTGATCCTGTCCATCACACCCCGGTAGACGTCGTGCGGGACCTCGACGTTCTCGTGGACGAAGATCCGTTGCAGTTCTTTGTCGGGCGACCCGGCCTGGGCGACGATGTCGCCGACCAGCAGGTCCAGGCTGGATCGCTTGTCGCCTACCCATATCGATCCGTCGCCATGGAGGTAGACGTCGACGGGCTTGGGTTCGGCGGGGCGAACGGCCGGAACCAAGTCCTTGGCCGAGATCTCCCGTGATTCCACGAGGTCGACGCTGATCTTGGCGTTCAGCAAGCCCCAGACCACCAGCGCCAGGGCGACGGCGCAGAGGGTCAGGCCAAGGGCGCGCTTCCAGCCCACGTCTAGTGTTTGCCCCGGTCTCGGCCGAAGTTCGGCTCGGCGCTCTCCTGGCCGGCGGCGACGATGCCGCGGCGGATGGCGCGGGTGCGGGTGAAGTGGGCGTGCAGGGTGTCGGCGTCGCCCCAGCGGATGGCCCGGCTCATGGCCTGCAAATCCTCGGTGAACCGGCCCAGCATCTCCAGCACCGCGTCCTTGTTGGCCACGAAGATGTCGCGCCACATGGTCGGGTCGCTGGCGGCGATGCGGGTGAAGTCGCGGAAGCCCGAGGCCGAGAACTTGATCACCTCGCTCTCGGTGACGTTCTCCAGGTCGGCGGCGCTGCCGACGATGGTGTAGGCGATCAGGTGGGGCAGGTGGCTGACCACGGCCAGCACCAGGTCGTGGTGCTTTTCGTCCATCAATTCGACCTGGGCGCCGAAGGTCCGCCAGAAGGCCGACAGCTTGGCGACGGCGGCGGCGTAGGCCTCGTCGTCGCTCTCGGCCGGGGTCAGGATGGTCCAACGGTTTTCGAACAGCTCGGCGAAGCCGGCGTCGGGGCCCGATTGCTCGGTGCCGGCGATCGGGTGGCCCGGGATGACGAAGACCTTGGAGAGGTCCAGGGCCTTGAACGCCTCGACCACATTGGCCTTGGTCGAGCCGACGTCGGTCAGGGTGGCGCCCGGCTTCAGGTGCGGGGCCAGGGCGGCGGCCACCTCGGCCGTCGACAGCACCGGCGTGGCGATCACCACCAGATCGGCGTCGCGGACCGCCTCGCCGATGTCGCCGGTGACATGCTCGGCCAGGCCCAGCTCGCTCACCCGGGCGCGGTGGGCCTCGCTGGCGTCGGCGACGGTGACCTGGCCGACCACGCCATGCTCGCGGGCCGCGCGGATGATCGAGCCGCCGATCAGGCCGCAGCCGATCACGGTCATCTTCGGATAGAGAACGCCAGGGTGGCTCATTCAAAACCCCCGCTCATCCCGGCGAAAGCCGGGACCCAAGCTGGGTTGGACGGGCGGGCGGCGTGCGAAACCCCAAGCTCGGCTTGGGTCCCGGCTTTCGCCGGGATGAGCGGAGAAGAAGGGCTCATCGCGAAACGAACTCGCGCAGCAGCTCGACGACCGTCCGGTTGTGCTCTTCCAGACCCACGGTGACGCGGATGGCGTTGGGCAGGCCGTAATTGCCCACGGCGCGGACCAGGTAGCCCTTCGAGGCGAGGAACGCCTCGGCCTCCAGCGCGGTCCTGCCGGACGTGGCCGGGAAGTTGATCAGCACGAAGTTGGCCGCCGAGGGGGTGACCTCCAGGCCCAGCCCGCCGATCTGCTGGGCCAGCCAGGGCCGCCACTGTTCGACCAAGGCCACTGAGCGCTGCTGGAACTCCGTATCGGCCAGGGCGGCGATGGCCGCGTCCTGGGCCGGGATCGAGGTGTTGAACGGCGGGCGGATGCGCTCCAGCGGCTCGATGATTCCGGCCGCGCCATAGCCCCAGCCCACGCGCAGGGCGGCCAGGCCGTGCAGCTTGGAGAAGGTGCGGGTGACGATCACGTTTTCGGCCGTGCGCGCCAGGTCCAGCCCGTCCTCGAAGCGCGGATCGGTGCAGAACTCGGCATAGGCGCCGTCCAGCACCAGCACCACCGACGGCGGCAGGGCTGCGTGCAGGGCGCGGATCTCCTCGCCGGTCAGCCAGGTGCCGGTCGGGTTGGCCGGGTTGGCGATGAACACCAGCCGGGTGCGCTCGTCCACGCACTTGACGATCTCGTCGACGGCGACGCGCTGGCCCGGCTCCTTGGCGAAGCGCACCTCGCCCTGGCAGGCGCGGGCTCCGATGGCGTAGGCGGCGAAGCCGTGCTCGCCCTGGACGATGTTGTCGCCGGGCTCAAGATAGACCTGGTTCAGCAGGGCGAAGATCTCGTCGCTGCCGTCGCCCAGGGTGATGCGCTCGACTTCCAGCCTGTAATGGGCGGCGATGGCGGCGCGCAGGGCCGCGCCCTTGCCGTCCGGATACAGGTGCATCCGGTCGACGGCGTCGCGATAGGCGGCCTTGGCCTTGTCGCTGCTGCCCAGGATGTTCTCGTTGCTCGACAGCTTCACCGGATGGGCGACGCCCTCGATCTTCGACTTGCCGCCCACATAGGCGGCGATGTCGAGGATGCCCGGCTTGGGCGTGGGGCGCGGCGCGGCGAAGCGGTCGGTGGTCGGGGCGGTCATGGTCTTGGGAACCTGGGGGTACTCGGCAGCGAAGAGGCGGCCTTCTTACACGGGGTCAGACCGTGACGTCTAACCTTTGGCCCGAAATCCTCGTCCTTCGACGGGCTCAGGATGAGGATTTCTATTCCGACCGGCCTGTCAGTCGCCCTCATCCTGAGCTTGTCGAAAGACGAGGGCGCCGCACGTGCTAAACGTCGAACTGGGTGGGCGCAGCCCCGATGACGCCGGTGAGGGAGCCCGGGGCGCGGGCCAGGCGCTCGTCGCCCGCCTGGTAGAAGCCCAGCAGCGAAAACAGCTTCAGCCCGCCGGCGTCGGCGACCAGTTCGGCGGCCACGCCGTCGACTGACAAGGCCTCGATGATGGTCCTGGCGGCCTTGGGGCTGTCGGTGACCCAGAAGGTCTGGTCGCCGCCGGTGGGTTCGACCTCGACCTCGGCCACGGCGAAGGCCACCTGCGGGCCCCAGCGCTCCAGGCAGGGCAGGGCGGCGAAGATCTTCAGGCGCGGCTCGGCCAGCAGCCGGCCCCACCAGGCGTTGTCCGGGACCAGGCCCAGGACGCCGACGCCCCACGGGGTCTTGGCGGCGGCCAGGGCGTCGCGGTCGGTGGCGACCACCGTCATCGGCGGGGCGACGCCGAACCGCAGGCGGGCCAGCTCGACGGCGCGGGCCGGGTTGGGGCCGCCCCAGACGGCCAGGTGGTAGGGGCCCTGGCGGGCCAGGCTGTCGGACATCAGCTCGCGCCAGAGGCGGATGACCAGGGCGTCGCTGGCGGCCTTGCGGGGGGCCTCCACCAGCTTGCGGACGATCAGGGCCTCGCGGCCGGGACGCAGGCCGAAGCCGGTGTCGCCGGCCGCCTGCTTGGCCGCCGCCACGGCGCGCGCCAGGCCGGCCCGCTCGTCCAGCAGGGCCAGAAGCTCACCGTCGATGGCGTCGATACGCCATCGGACCTCGTCCAGCGAAGGCGTCGCGTCGCCTGCGTCGCTACCCATGATTTATCCCCGAAATTGGAGGCCGGACCATAGACTTTGCCGCCGGAGGCGCAATAGGGCGCGATGACGGGAATAAAGTTGCGCTTGAAGAACATCGGTCGGCGCCTGGCGACCAAGCGAGCGGAGCTTGGATAAGGCGCCTGCGCCGCCCCTTCGAGTGTGTCGCATTGAGATACGTTTCGCTTGAGCTTTGTGTCGCATCGAGATACGTTCTTTGGTGAGGACGGACAACGTGAATGGCGATCCAGAGTTTCAGGGACCAGCGGGCGAAGGCGATCTTTGACGGGATCAATCCCGGCAAGGGCTTTCCTTCCGACCTGCTGCGTCCGGCGAAGCGGAAGCTGGAGATGCTGCAAGCGGCGACCGTTCTGGACGATCTCCGTGTTCCTCCGGGCAATCGGCTGGAGGCGCTTTCGGGTGATCGGGCGGGACAGCATTCGATCCGCGTGAACGACCAGTTCCGACTGGTGTTCAAATGGACGGAGGCCGGCCCGGCCGACGTGGAGTTCGTAGACTATCACTAGGGCTTCGCCAGGGCCTGCCAACCGAGGAGATTGCGATGAGCGCCAGCGTCGCAGCCGCAGATCCTCTCGCCCCGGTCCATCCGGGCGAGATCCTGCTGGAGGAGTTCATCAGGCCGTTCGGCCTTTCGCCGGGAAAGACGGCCAAGCGTCTGCGCATCGCGCGGCCGCGCATCGAAAAGCTGGTCCGGGGGCAGACTCCCGTGACGGTCGACACGGCGTTGCGCCTTGAAAAGCTGTTCGGCGTCACCGCCCAGTTCTGGCTGAATCTCCAGACCCGCTACGATCTGGAGACGGCCAAGTTGACCTTGGCGGACGATATCGCAGCGATCGAGCCGATCGCCGCCGCCTAATACACCCGCGGCGCCGGCCCCGTGTCGAACAGGCCCAGGCGGGTGCGGCCGTTCTCGAACTTCAGGGTGGCCGACAGGGTCGGGTCGCGGCCCAGGGCCTGGGCGACCGCCGCGGCGGTCGCCTCCGGGCTCTTCAGCGCCTCGTCGGGCGAGGCGACCTCGCGGACCGTGACGTCCAGGGCGCCGCGCAGGCGGCCGTCGTCGTCGACGGTCAGGGCGCCGGACTTGGCCTCCAGCAGCGCTTCGCCGGCGGTCAGCCGCCCCTCCTGGACGGTCAAGGTTCCTCCGGCGTCGGACCAGTCGCCGACCGCGTCGGCCCAGCTGGCCCCGTGCAGGGCGCTGATCTTGCTGATCTTCGAATCCCAGATCAGGTCGGCGGTGCGGTCCGCGGCGATGCGGCCCATCAGGCCGGTGAAGCGGGCCTTGGCCCCCTTGGCCTCGAAGAAGATCGCGCCCTGGTCGTCGGGCCCGGGCCGCACGTGCAGCTGCAGGCCGGCCGTCGACAGCAGCGGGAACGGCGCGGCCCCGGGGGCGGGCGTGAAGACCAGGTTCGCGCCCTCGATCGAAATGCGCGGCGGATATTGCTTGAAGCCGGCGAAGCTGGCGCGCAGGGCCTGGCCGGTGATCTGCACGTCGCCGTTGACCGGCCGGGTCATGACCACGCCCCGGGGGGCGACGATCACCCAGTGGCCGATGTCGTAGGCGTTGGCCTCGCCGTTCAGTTCCGGCGCCCTCAGGGCCCAGCCCGACGGCTCGGCGACGCGGGCGTTGACCAGCCTGACGTCCATCCGGAACGGATAGCCGGTGAAGGTCCGGCTTTCCCACGACAGGTCGTAGCCGCGCGACTTCAGCGACAGGGCCGTGGCGTCCATCCGCTGCTCGGCCTGGCCGCGCAACCATAGCCAGGCGGCGCTCCAGCCCAGGGCAACTATCAGCAGCAACACGAAAGGCGCCAGCAGACCGCGACGCCGGGGCTTGCGGGACGGGGCGGCGGCGTTATGGGTCATGGAATGGGCGGCTCCGTCGGGAACAGTAGATGAGCGTGGCAGGCAGCGAGGACCGCTGGGTCTTCGGATATGGATCGCTGATGTGGCGGCCCGGGTTCCCGTTCATAGAGCGAAGGACCGCCGTGCTCCATGGGCGCCGCCGCGCGTTCTGCATCTATTCGGTCCACCATCGGGGCACCTACGAGCGGCCTGGTCTGGTGCTGGGCCTGGCCCCCGGCGGGGCGGTGCGCGGCGTGGCCTACCGGGTGGCCGGCGCGCAGTGGCCCGAGGTCTACGCCTATCTGCGCGAGCGCGAGCAGCCGACCGAGACCTATTTCGAGGCCTGGTCCGAGCTTAAGATCGACGGGAACGGAAAGGTGAAGTCCCTGGTGTTCCTGTCCGACATGAAGCACGGCCAGTGGGCGGGCGCGCTGACCCTGGAGCAGCAGGCCGAACTGATCGCCGGCGCCCAGGGCCTGTCGGGCCGCAACATCGACTACCTGCGCGACCTGGTCATGCACCTGCGCGAGGACGGCGTGCGCGACCACGCCATGGAGACCCTGCTGAAGATGGTCGAGGCCCGGGAAGCGGCGGCTTAGGGCTGTTCGGTCCGCATCGCCTCCAGTCGCTGATATACATCATCCAGCCGTCGGGCGCAGATCGCCCGCAGCGCCGGGGTGGCCGCCTGCTGCTTGTCCCGCGCGTCGGGCGCGAAGCTCTGTTCGGGGGCCTTGGCGTCACGGGCCGCGGTGGCGCGCATGGCCTGGAGCTCGGCCTGCGACGCCGTCACCCCGAAGTGCGGCAGGATCTTGGTGAACAGCGCCTCGGGCAATTGGCGGTAGTTGACCAGCCGCCCGCCGCCGAGCGACGCGTGACGCACCGCGCCTTCGCAGACCGCCGCCAGCACCCGTGCGCAATAGTCCTCGTCGGGCACGCCGCCCGGCAGGTCGAGGCCGAAGGTCGAGGGCGGAACCAGGCTGGGCGTCATTTGCATGCCGCGCCGCCGGGCCTGCGAGACCATCACCTCGACCGGCTCGCGGTAGAGGAACACCCAGGGCGTCTGGGGGAAGGCGCGGCGGAACAGCGGCAGGTCGCGGCTGTGCCAGCAGTCGAGCTTGAGGAACAGGCGGGTCTCGCCGTTCCGCGCCTGGCCCAGGGCGGCGACCATGGCCCGCAGCACGGTGGCCTTGGCGTCGTCGCCGAGGTCGCTCCGCTGGGTGATCGCGCTGATTGGGGGCGCCTCCGACACCACCACATGGGCCGGCGAGGCGGCCAGCATCTGGGCCGCCAGGGTCGAGCCGCAGCGCGACATGTGGAAGATCAGGCCGGCCGGCTCCAAGGGGGGCAGGGCGGCGGCCCTGGCCTCCAGATCGTCCAAGGCGGTGCGGATCGCGAACAGGCGGTTGAAGGGCAGGTAACGCCGGCGGACCAGGGTGTCGTCGTAGAATGGCTCGCTCAGGCGACGCCGGCCAAAGCGCAGCCAGGCCACCGTGGCGCGACCCTCGACCTGCGTCACCTCGGCGGGCAGCCAGCCGGGCGCCGGTTCGAAGCCGTCGATCGAAGGGGTCTGGGGCAGGGTATGGAGCAGATCCCGCACCGTCCCAGCGTCGAGGTCGAGGCCTCGAGCCCGCGCCGCTTCGGCGGTCCGTTCGGCGAAGAGCGCGAAGTCCTCGATGTCGCCCAGGGCGTCGTGCAGGCCGAGGTCCGGCAGGACCAGGGCGCGCAAGGCGGCCAGCGAGTCCAGGGCCTCTGTCGCGGTCCTCAATCTGGCCGGCATCGGGTCTCCCGTCGGGACTTGTGAGGCCGCTCGCGGCTCGATAGCGTCACTGGATGGCGTTCCCGGACAGATTGCAACTGCCGCTGAGTTTCGACCCGGCCCGGCTGGCCCGCGACCTGGACGCCCTGTCGGCCACGCCCTGGACAGCCCACTATGTCCAGCAGAACTACGAGGGCGAGTGGAGCGTGATCCCGCTGCGCTGCGCGGCGGGCGAGACCCACCCGATCCGGATGATCTATTCGGACCCGACGGCCACGGCGTTCGTCGACACGCCGTTCCTGCGGCCCTGCCCCTATTTCCGCGCGGTGATCGCCGCCTTCGCCTGCGAGGTCCGCGCCGTGCGGCTGATGCGGCTGGGCCCAGGCTCGGTCATCAAGGCGCACACGGATCTCGACCTGGACATCGAGGCCGGCGGCGCCCGCGTCCACGTGCCGGTGGTCACCAACCCCGATGTCGATTTCCGGCTCAATGGCGCGCGGGTCGAGATGGCGGCCGGTGAGGCCTGGTATCTGCGCCTGAGCGATCCCCACGCGGTGGCCAATCGCGGGACGACGGATCGCGTGCATCTGGTTCTGGACCTTGTGGCCAACGACTGGCTGACGGGGTTCTTCGAGGCTTCCGCCGGGGACATGCCCTTGCGGCGTGTCCCCTGACGGAGCGTCGAGCTTGCCAATGGGGACACGCCGCAAGGGCATGTCCCCGACCGGATCTCACAGCCCCTCGTCCTCCAGCGCCTTGGTCGCCGTGTCGATCCGGGTCTGCAGCTCGCGCATGAACTCGCCGCGCTTCAGGCCAGCGGGGATGGGCGGCAGATATTCGAAGACGATCGTGCCCGGCGGCCGCAGCCAGCCGCGCGGCCAGTGGACGCCGCAGTTCAGGGCCAGGGGCGTGACCGGCAGGTTCATCTCGCGATAAAGGGCGGCGATGCCGGGCTTGTAGTCGCCCGGAACGCCGACCGGGCCGCGCGTGCCTTCGGGGAAGATCACCACCTGGCGGGTTTCCTTCATCCGGTCGACGGCGTCGCGCACCAGCTTCTTCAGGGCCGCCGAATGGCCTTCGCGGTCGACGACGATCATGCCGGCCTTCAGTCCGTGCCAGCCGAACAGCGGCACCATCAAGAGCTCCTTCTTCATCACGAAGCAGGCGTCGGGCAGCAGGGCGAACTGGCTGAAGACGTCGAACATCGACTGGTGCTTGGCCGCGACCAGGGCCGGTCCGGTGGGGCGATACTGCTCCCCACGCACCTCGACCCGGATGCCGGCCAGCCCGCGCAGGCCCCAGATCACGCCCTTCGACCAGGTCGTCAGCGACCAGGTGTTGGCGCGGCGCGGCAGGGGGTAGGTGACGATCATGCCGATCGCCCAGACCACCGACCATAGCCAGAAGAACAGCTGGAACAGGAACGAGCGCAGATAGATCAAGAGGCTTCCTTCGCCGGTTTCGGATCGGCCTTGTCCTGGGGGCCCAGCTTGAGGAACGCCTCACGGCCCAGGATCGCCAGGTACTTGCAGTATTCCACGATCATCCGTCGGGCGCTCGTGCCGCCTCTCCACCAGCGGTGGGCGTTCAGGCTTTCGGTGACCACGGGATAGGGATGCAGGGTCACCCCGGGCATGGCCGCGTGCAGCTCCAGCATCGAGCGCGGCATGTGGTAGTCGGCGGTGACCACGATCAGGCTGTGATAGTCCTTGGCCTTGGCCCACTCGGCGCTTTCGCTGGCGTTGCCGATGGTGTCGGCGGCGGCGTAGCCCAGGTCGACGCAGCAGTCGTAGATCGGCCGCACCGCCTTGGTCACGCCCAGCACGTCGTCGCGCGAGGCCTCGCGGTTGACGCCCGAGATCAGCAGGCGCTTGCCCTTGCCGGCCTCCAGCAGCTTGGTGGCCTGCTCCAGCCGCACGTTCGAGGCCCCGGTCAGCACCACCACCCCGTCCGACACCGGCGGTTCCTGGGCGGGGGTCGACTGGTCGACCCGGCTGGTGAAGGCCAGCAGGCCGACGAACCAGATCATCACCAGGATCAGCAGCGCGGCGAAACTCTTCACGGCATGCCTCTCAACAGGCGCAGGGAGGCCGCGCGCGCGGCGATCCCGGCCACCAGCGCCGCCACCAGCGGGCAGGGCAGGGGCGCCAGCAGGTCGATCCAGGCCAGCGGCAGGACCGGCGTCAGGCCCTGTCCGCCGCCCACCAGCCGCGCCGCCGCCCCGATCATGGCCGCGCCCGCCCCGCCCAGCAAGCCGGCGAAGAAGGCCATGCCGGCGAAGCGGTTCTGGAACAGGTTGGCGATGAAGCCGTCCTCGGCCCCCGACAGGTGAAGCACCTCGACGATGTCGTGGCGGGCAGTCAGGGCGGCGCGGGTGGCGAAGATGATCACGGCCGCCGCCGCCGTGGCGATCAGGCCGAAAACGCCGATGGCCGCCCAGCTGGCCAGGCGGGCCGCGCGCTCGATGTCGGCGATCCAGCGGCTGTGGTCGTCGACCACGGCGTCGACATTGGCGTCCTTCAGCGCCTTGGCGAGGGTGGCGGCGGTGGCCGGGGCCTTGGGATCCAGGTCCAGGGTCACCAGGCGCGGCACGGGCAGGTCGGCGATCAGGGCCTCGCGGCCGATCCACGGCTCCAGCAGGGCCTCGGCCTTGTCCTTGGGCAGGGCGCGGGCCTCGGTTACGCCGCGCACGCCGGACAGGGTCTCGGCGGCGCGGGCGGCGGCGCTGTCGGGGCTCTCGCTGGCGCGCGGGCGGACCACCACCGTGGCCGAACCGGTCAGCTGGGCGGTCCAGCCGGTGGCGGCGCGGGTCGAGGCCAGGGCGGCCAGGGCGGTCAGGCAGGCCAGGAAGCACAGCACCGCGACCACGAACACCAGCGATCCGTCGCGGGCGTCGCGCGGCGGCAGCAGCTGGCCCGGCTTCCAGCGGGCGACGGAGAAGCGGTCGCTCACGCCCCGTCCTCCTCGTCGTCTTCCGGGCCGTACGGCGGGTCCGGCGCCGCGCCGGCGACATCGACCAGCCGGCCGTTCTCCAGATGCAGGGTCGGGCGGTTGGCGCGGGCGACCAGGTCCTCGTCGTGGGTGGCGATCAGCACCGTGGTGCCCAGGCGGTTCAGCTCGACGAACAATCGCAGCAGGCGCAGCGACATGGCCGGATCGACATTGCCGGTCGGCTCGTCGGCCAGCAGCACGTCGGGGCGGTCGACCACGGCGCGGGCGATGGCCAGGCGCTGCTTCTCGCCGCCCGACAGGGTGGCGGGCAGGGCGTGCATGCGCTCGCCCAGCCCCACCCACTGCAGCAGCTCGGCCACGTCATCGCGATAGCTGGCCGGCTTGCGGCCGGCGATGCGCAGCGGCAGGGCGGCGTTGTCGAACACCGGCAGGTGGTCCAGCAGGCGGAAGTCCTGGAACACCACGCCGATCCGGCGGCGCACGAACGGCAGGTCCTCGGGCCGGGTCTGGCTGATGTCGCGGCCGAACAGCTCGACGCGGCCCCTTGCCGCACGGTGGGCCAGGTAGATCAGTTTCAGCAGCGAACTCTTGCCCGCGCCCGACGGGCCGGTGAGGAAATGGAAAGACCCTGGGTATAGGGTGAACCTGAGATCGCTGAGCGTTTCCGGCCCCCGTCCATACCGCATCGAGACCCCCTCGAAGCGCACGACGGGGACGGTGTCGCCATCCTGGACGTCTGCGGTGCGCAAGGGTGTGTCGCTGGGTCGTGTGGACATGGCTGGCAAAATCGGCGACCTCGTGTGTAGGAGCGGGGAGCGTCCGATTCGCGGCCATGATACTGACCTGTCCCGAGTGCGCCAGCCGCTATTTCGTCGATGACTCCAAGGTCGGCGCGGCGGGTCGTGTCGTGCGTTGCGCGGCCTGCGGGACCCGCTGGACGGCCCGCAACGAAGACGCGCTGGACCTGTTCGAAGAGCCCTCGGCCGCCGACCTGGCGGGCGAACCGAACCTGACCGCCCTGGACGGCGCGGCCAACCCCGCCGGCGATTTCGAGACCCCCGTCGACCAGCTGCCGGGCGAGGAGCTGCCCAAGGTGTTCCGGGCCCGGGCCGACGCCGAGCGCCGCCTGAAGGAAGCCAAGACCACAGGGATCATCTGGGGCGGGATGGTCGCCGTCATGGTGCTGATCCTGGTGGCCGCCGGCGTGTTCCGCATGAACGTCGCCCGCCTGTGGCCCGCCACGGCCGGAGCCTACGCCTTCGCCCGCATGCCGGTGAACAATGTCGGCCTGGTGGTCGAGGACCTGAAGGCCGAGCCGTCGATGCAGGACGGTCACGCCGCCATCACCGTCACCGGCGTGCTGCGCAACATCACCGACCACGCCGTGACCACCCCGCCGCTGCGGGTGGCCCTGCTGAACAAGCACGAGAAGCGGGTGGCCGGGAAGCTGGCCGCGGCGGCCGATCCGCTGATTCCGCCCAGCCAGACCCGGCACTTTTCGGTGACCTTGCTGGACCCGCCGCGTACCGCCAACACCCTGGAGATCGGCTTCGCCCTGGAGCCGGGCGCGGCCAGGCGCGCCGGTCCCGCCGGTCCTGTCGAGAAGGTCGCCAACCCCGAGGCCCCTTCGCTGCGGGGCGTCCAGGACCAGCCGGCCGAGCTGGCGGCGGGCGCGCCGCCTTCGGTGGAAGACGCGCAAGGGGCTGGACACGAGCCCCCGGGTCATGAGACCGGAGCGGTCGAACCGGCCCCGGCCGACCATCATTGATCCAGAAAACCTGACATGACCGATCGCCCCGCCCCCGAAGTCCTGATTTCCCAGGAAGAAATCGCCGAGCGGGTGGAAGCCCTGGCCAAGGTCATCGCCCCGCGCATCGACAACGACACCGTCGCCGTCTGCCTGCTGACCGGCGGCCTGTGGTTCGCCGCCGACCTGACCCGGGCCCTGTGGCGCGCCGGCCGCGACGTGCGCTTCGACGCCCTGTGGCTGGCCTCCTATCATGACGAGCGCAAGAGCTCGGGCCGCTGCGAGGTCCGCGCCGACCTTCAGCGCCCGCTGATCGGCCGCCGCGCCCTGGTGGTGGACGACGTGCTCGACACCGGCCTGTCGCTGGGCGAGGCCGCTCGTCTGGTCAAGGACGCCGGCGCCAGCGAGGTCCTGACCGCCGTCTTCGCCCGCAAGCCCTGGGACAAGCCGCGCATCGAGCCCGACTTCGTGGCCTGGGAAGCCCCGGCCCGCTACCTGGTCGGCTACGGCCTGGACGACGAAGGCAAGAGCCGCGGGCTGCCGTATATCGGCGCGCTGGATTAGGCTGCTTGGGCGAGTGGCTCACCCACTTGCCCCCACCTGGCGGCTTCGCCGCCTGTCCGCCCCCATAGGGGGCGGAGCCTGACGCCTGAGGCTCTTCCCCCTCTGGGGGAAGACGGTCGCGAAGCGACCCGTAGGGGGCAAGTGATCGCCTCTACACCCATTCCGGCGTAACATCCCGGCTCAGCATCTCCTCGTACGACGGCCGGGCCCGGATCACCGCGAAGCGGTCGCCATCGACCAGGACCTCCGGCACCAGCGGCCGGGTGTTGTACTCGCTGGCCATGGCCGCGCCATAGGCGCCGGCCGACATGAAAGCCACCAGCTCGCCCGCCGCCAGCGGCGGCAAAGCGCGTTCACGTGTAAACGTGTCGCCCGTCTCGCAGATTGGGCCGACCACGTCGTAGACCGTCTCGCCGCCTCGCGGGATCACCGGCCGGATGTCGTGGAAGGCGTCGTACATGGCCGGGCGGATCAGGTCGTTCATGGCCGCGTCGATGACCAGGAAGCGCTTGCCCTCCGGCCGTTCGTGGACATGGATCACCTCGCTGACCAGCACGCCGGCGTTGGCGGCGATCACCCGGCCGGGCTCGAAGGCCAGCTTGACGGGCAGGTCCTGGATGGCCTCGGCGACCATGACCGCGAATTCGGCCGGCGAGGGCGGTTCGGGCATGTCGAAATAGGGCACGCCCAGGCCGCCGCCCAGGTCCAGACGTTCGACGTGCAGGCCCTCGCCCAGCAACTGCTCGACCAGGCCCCGCATCTTGGCGAAGGCGGCGCGCATCGGCGTCAGGTCGGTGATCTGGCTGCCGATGTGGCAGGCCACGCCGATCGGCTGGAGATGGGCGTGGTTGCTGGCGTTGGCGTAGAGGCGCGCGGCCTCGGCGAACGACACCCCGAACTTGTTCTCGGACTTGCCGGTGGCGATCTTGGCGTGGCCGCCGGCCGCGACGTCGGGATTGACCCGAAACGCCACCTTCGCCCTTAGGCCCAGACCGGCCGCGACTTCGGCGATCAGGTTCAGCTCGGGCTCGGACTCGACGTTGATCTCGGCCACGCCGGCCTTCAGGGCGAAGGCGATCTCGCCGCGCTTCTTGCCCACGCCCGAGAACACGATCCGCTCGCCGGGGATGCCGGCGGCCAACGCCCGGCGAACCTCGCCCTCGGACACCGTGTCGGCCCCGGCGCCCAGTTCGCCCAGCACCTTCAGCACCGCGACGTTGGAATTGGCCTTCACCGCATAGGCCACCAGCGGGTCGACGATCCCGGCGGCGACCAGGGCGTCGCGGAACACCGTGAAGTGCCGCTCCAGGGTGGCGCGGGAATAGACATAGACCGGCGTGCCGACCTGCGCCGCGATGCGCGCCAGCGGGACGCCTTCGCAGGCCAGGCCCTCGGGGCCGTATTCGAAATGGTTCACGTCGGTGTCTTTCTCGCGGCGTGTGCGCCGTGCGTCCTTCGAGGCCCGCCGAGCGGGCGCCTCAGGATGAGGAGCTCAAGCTGTACAAACTTCCTCATCCTGAGGTGCGCGCCTACGGCGCGCCTCGAAGGACGCACGGCGGTCTCGGTCGTCAGTTGCCCTGGGCGCTGGGGAAGCCGGCGCCGGAGGGGCCGCCGAACGGGTCGTGCGTGCCGGCCAGGGGCGCGGCGCGGGTCGTGCGGTTGCTCGAGGCCGGGTCGATGTTCTCCTGCGTGCCGTTGGCGCGCGCGGGCTGGTTGGCGGTGGCCGAGCCCTTGCGCCGCTCGGCCTCGTAGGCGGCCTTCTTCTGGGCGTTCCACAGCGGGGCCGGACGCTCCAGCTCGGCCTGCTTGCCGCAGGCGGCCGCCGTCAGGACCAGGGCGGCGAGGGTGAGGACGGTGAGAGGACGGATCATCCGAGCAGTTCCTTCCAACGCGCGATCTGGGCGCGGACCTGGGCGGGGGCGGTCCCGCCATAACTCATGCGGCTGGCCGCCGAGGCGGCGGGCGTGAGCACGGTGTAGATTTCAGAGGTGATGCGCGGCTCGATCGCTTGCAAGTCGGCCAGCGCCAGTTCCGCCAGATCCACGCCCTTGCCCTCCGCCGCCTTGACGGCCGAGCCTGTCACGTGGTGGGCATCGCGGAAAGGCATGTTCAGCTCGCGGACCAGCCAGTCGGCCAGGTCCGTGGCTGTCGAGAAGCCCGCGCCGGCGGCGGCGGCCATCCTTTCGGTGTTCGGCGTCAGGTCCGACACCATGCCGGCCATGGCCAGCAGGCTCAGCTCCAGGGCGTCGAAGGCCTCGAAGGTCGGGACCTTGTCCTCCTGCATGTCCTTCGAATAGGCCAGCGGCAGGCCCTTCATCACCACGGTCAAGGTGGTCAGCGAGCCCAGGATCCGGCCGACCTTGGCGCGGATCAGCTCGGCCGCGTCGGGGTTCTTCTTCTGCGGCATGATCGAGCTGCCGGTGGTGAAGGCGTCGGTCAGCTTGATGAAGCCGAACATCGGCGTCGTCCACAGCACGATCTCCTCGGCCAGGCGCGACAGATGGGTGGCGGTGATCGAGGCGGCCGACAGGGCCTCCAGGGCGAAGTCGCGCGCCGAGACGCTGTCCAGAGAATTGGCGGTCGGGCGATCGAAGCCCAGCGAGGCGGCGGTCTGGTGGCGGTCGATCGGGAACGGCGAGCCGGCCAGCGCCGCCGCCCCCAGCGGGCACTCGTTCATCCGGGCGCGGGCGTCGCGGAAGCGGCCGGCGTCGCGGCCGAACATCTCGACATAGGCCATCAGGTGGTGGCCGAAGGTCACCGGCTGGGCCGGCTGCAGGTGGGTGAAGCCCGGCATCAGGGCGTCGGCGTAAGCCTCGGCCTGGGCCACCAGCGCGCGCTGCAGGGCCTCCAGCTGGCCCGCCGACCGCTCACAGGCTTCGCGCACCCACAGGCGGAAGTCGACGGCGACCTGGTCGTTGCGCGATCGGGCGGTGTGCAGCCGGCCGGCCGTCGGGCCGATCAGCTCGCGCAGCCGCGCCTCGATGTTCATGTGGATGTCTTCGTACTCGTCGCGGAACGGGAAGGCCCCGGCGACGATCTCGCCCTCGACGGCGTCCAGGCCCTTGAGGATTTCCTCGCCGTCTTCCCTTGCAATCACGCCTTGGCTGATCAACATCCGCGCATGGGCGCGGGAGCCCGCCAGGTCCTGCGCCCACAGGCGCTTGTCGAAGCCGATGCTGACATTGATCGCCTGCATCAGCTCCGCCGGCTTGGCCGAGAACCTGCCGCCCCACATGGCTTGGCCCTGGCCGTTCGCGGCGGGCTTATCAGAGGCGTTGTCGGTCATATGAGCGAATTCCAGTCGGACAGGGAAGAAGCCGCGCGCAAGCTCGGCCGGCTGAAGTGGGCGGTCGGCGCCGTTCTGCTGATCGGCGTCGCGGCGGTTCTATACGTCATCGCTCAGGCTTCGTTCAAACCCGCAGGCGTTCTCGACCTCAAGGAATTCAAGAAAGCGTCCTTAGAGAAGCTGGACGTCCCGTCCCAGCCGCGCGCCGCGCCGGCGACGGTGTTCACCGACGGGGCCGGCAAGGCCCTGACCCTGGCCGATTTCAAGGGCCAGGTGGTGGTGATGAACCTCTGGGCCACCTGGTGCGCGCCCTGCAAGAAGGAGATGCCTACCCTGGGCAGGTTGCAGGCCGCCTACGCCACCCAGCCGCTGAAGGTGCTGCCGATCAGCGTCGACAAGGACGTCGATCTGAACCTGGTCCAGGCCGAGATGGCCGCCAACCCGCCGCTGCAGGTCTATCGCGACAAGAACTACAAGATGTCGTTCGACCTGGAGCCACGCGCCGCCGGCTACCCGACCACGGTCATCTACGACAAGCAGGGTCGCGAGCGGGCGCGGATGTCGGGCGAGGCCGACTGGTCCAGTCCCGAAGCCCGTGGCCTGGTCGAGGCGCTTCTCCGCGAGCATTGACGCCCGGAACTGAAAAGGAGAGCAGCGCCCGCTTAGGGATATCGCCGTTTTTTGAATTGACCCCTCAACGGTCGCGTGTCCACTCTGGCGTGCAATCCTGGATTTGGGCTGCCAACGCTACCCGGACGACTGAGATTGTTACCCGCCCGCTTGTCCGGGCATTTGGATCGGCCATCTCTGGGAGACACTCCATGGCGACCGGCGTAGTGAAATGGTTCAACGGCACCAAGGGCTTCGGCTTTATCCAGCCCGATGACGGCGGCAAGGACGTGTTCGTCCATATCAGCGCCGTCGAGCGCGCGGGCCTGCGCAGCCTGGACGAAGGCCAGAAGGTCAGCTTCGACACCGCCGAGGAGCGCGGCAAGATCGCGGCGGCCAACCTCAAACCGCTCTAGGCTCGGAGCCTTTCGTCCGATACGCGAGTTTCGCGGGCGCCGGCTCCAACGAGCCGGCGCCCGCCTGCTTTGGAAGACCCGATGACCGTCGATCCCCGCCTGCTCGAAATCGTCGCCGATCGCGCTTGGCCGGCGCGCCAGAGCGGGGCGCTGGGCGGCTGGCGGCTGAACGCCTCGGACGGCTGGTCGCTGCGGATCAACGCCTGCTGGCCGCTGGGCGAGCCGGACCGGCCGATCGACGAGGCCATCGCCGCGGCCGAGGCCTTCTACGCCGCCCGCGGCCTGCCCGCCCGCTTCAAGCTGTCGGACGGAGCGGTGGTCCCGGCCAATCTGTCCGAGCACCTGCGGGCCCGCGGCTACCGACCCACCCATGGCACTGTGGTGATGGTGGGCGAGGCCTCGGGAATGATCGCCGGCGCCGCCGACGCGGCCGTCATCCTGACGGGCGCGCCCGACCCGGCCTTCGAGGCGGTGCTGACCGCCAGCGCGGCCGGCAACGCCGCCGACGCCCGCGAGCGCCTGGACGCCCTGGGCCGCATCCCCGCGCCCGCCCGCTTCGCGCGGCTGGAGATCGACGACGAGGTCGCGGCCCTGGGCGCCACGGCGGTCGACGGCGAATGGGCGGGGATCTTCGGCATGCGCACCCTGCCGGGGCATCGCCGCAAGGGTCTGGCCCGCCGGATCCTGGCGGCCCTGCTGGGCGAGGCCCAGGCGCTGGGCGCCCGCCGCGCCTACCTGCAGGTCGAGGCCGACAACGCCCCGGCCATCGGCCTCTACAGCGGCCTGGGGTTCGTGCCGGCCTACGGCTACCGGTACTGGGTGGTGGAGTAGGGGGCGCGCGCCGGGGACATGCACTCACGCATTGCGCAGGCCAGTTTGCAGGGCGTTTTGCGTGAGTGCGTGTCCCCTGTTTCGTCCAGGGCAAGTCGCCTGGGATCGCTGATCGGGCGCCGGGGGTGACGGTGAGGACACGCACTCACCCGATGTCCAGGGATCTATCAGCCGAGGGCTTGCCGTGAGTGCATGTCCCCGGCGGCTTATGCTCGGCCCATCCGAGATGAAGCTCAGCCAAATCAACGCCTTGAACTTTTTCGACCCGATTTGATCCTCACCCTCCCGAACCACCCTTATCCTGATCTCACCTCGACGCAGGGAAAGGGCGTATGGCCAGCGACCGATGCGGCGGCGGGGGGCGATCGAGCGGGGCTCGTCGGATGCGCGTGAGTTTGCAGCCGAGGCGCTTAAACAGAGGGCGAGGGACGTAAGCTCGCCCATCGGGACTTTCATGCTGGGAAGGTCCCGCCCGTCGCGGGGTTCGCTCCGGTCCTCTTAAAACGGCTCACTCCCGCCTCTGATACATGCGGTGCACAGATCCAGAGGAACCACCGGGTGGGGTGAAGGGCGGAAAAGGCCCGCGCGCCCCGGCCTTGCGGATAACGGTCGCGCGGAGCGTCTGGCTTCGTCGAAACGGTACACTTAACTCAAACCCTCCGGACGATGTCCGGCGCTCCGCGACCCTTTCCACCCACTCACAGCCAGAAGCGTGAGGACGAGAAGCCGTGCCTGTTAACACTTGCCCCCACCTGACCGCTTCGCGGCCTGTCCGCCCCCAGAGGGGGCGGAGCCGCACGGCGCCGGCGACAGCGCTCTTCCCCCTCCGGGGGAAGACGACCGCGCAGCGGTCCGTAGGGGACAAGTGATCGGCGCCCCAATGACCACCCCCTCAGTCCAGATCGAACTCGAACCGGTCGTGTTCCGGGTGCAGGCAGCTCTGGTCGATCGGGGCGGTGGGGTCGGCCAGGAAGCCGCGGATCATCCTGCGGGCGCAGGCGCTGCCGCGCGAGACGCCGTGGGTGGTGTTGGGGATGATGCTCAGCTGGCCCTTGGGAAACCGGCCGACGGCCGCCTTGGCCACGTCCGGCGGGCAGCCGGGATCGATCTCGGCGGCCAGGAACAGGGTGGGGATCGGGCTGGAGATTGGCTGGGCCTCGACCGGATCGGGCTTGCCGACCGGATAGGCCTGGCAGACCTGGAACAGGCGGTCGAACGACTTCTCGGCCAGCCGGCTGACCGGATCGCGCTGGGCGCCCTTGCGGGTGGCCTCCCGGCTCTCGAACGGCAGTTCCTCCTTGCACAGGTGCGTGAAGAACTGGGCCTCGCGATAGCCGGCCCCCGCCCGGGTGTCGTCCAGGGCCGACAGGTCGCCGGCCGCGAACTTGGCCACCGTGGCGGGCAGGGCGCGGGCGTCGGGGCCGCTGTAGGCGGCGTCCATCAGGAAACCGCCCAGCAGGTCGGCGGTGTAGGTCTGGCCGTTCTGGACCACCGGGCCGGCCAGCAGCCGGGTCGCCACGCCGTCCAGGTCGGCGCCCGGATGCGGATACTTGGCGTTGCAGGCGGCGTCCTCGGCGCAGCGTTTGAAGATCACCTTCACCGCGTCCGAGATCATCTCCGGTCCGCCCTGGGCCCACTTGGCCTCGGGCGTCCAGGGCGAGTCCAGCACCACGGCGCGCACGCCGGTCGGGTCGTGCTGGACCACGTCCAGGGCGATCCGGGTGCCGTACGAGACACCGAACAGGTCGACCTGCTTGAGGCCCAGGGTCTTGCGCAGGTCCTGGATGTCCTTGACCACCTCCTCGGCGTTGTAGCGCGACAGGTCGACGCCGGAGGCCTTCAGGCGCTGGCCGCAGGCGATCAGCTGCTGGGCGGCCGCGTCGCTCAACGGGCCGGCGTCGTTGAGGGCCACGCCGCCGCAGTCGAGGGTGGGCGAGGCGACGCCGCCGCCGCGCTGGTCGAAATAGATCCAGTCCTGATCGACGGCGATCAGTTCGCGGCCCGAGACGCCGCGCAGGGATCGGCCGATGGTCTCGACCACCCCGCCGCCGGGGCCGCCGTGCAGGTAGATCACCGGGACCGCGCCGGGCCTGGGGGCGCTGGCCTTGACGATGGTCACCGGCAGGGCGACGCGGCGCGGGCTGGGCCCGCCGCGGGTCTCGTCGACCGTGAGAGTCCCGCACTGGATCCTGTTGGTCACGCCCGAATAGTCGCCGGCGCACGGTCCGGGCGTGAACTTCGGCTCGGCGGCCTGGGCGGCGCCGGCGGCCAGGGCGAGGGCGGCGAACGCGCCGGAAACAGCGGCGCCCCAGATCATCTTGCGCATGTGAGTCCCACGGTGCTGAAGCCCAGCAGTGAGCATGACGGCGGGGAGGGGGCAAGGGCGGGCTTGGGGCGCGGCGCCGACGCCTCAGTTGAAAGGATGGCGGGACAACGCCACGCCGCTTCTGGAACGGCGTCCGGCCCAAAAAGAGATCTCTTCATCAACAAGTTTACAAAACAAACAGGTTGATCCATGCTTCGGCCATCGCAACGGAACCCGGCCATGCACGCGCCTCTGAAGTCCCTCGAAACGGTCGTCCCGGCGGACGCCTCGGCTCGCAACGCGCCGATCGGCGCTGTCCGCGCCTTCCTGACCCTGCTGGTCATCGCCCATCACGCGGTGCTGACCTATCACCCCTACGCGCCCGCCCCGAAGGCGTTCGCGGCCCCGCCGATCCTGTGGACCGCCTTTCCGGTAGTGGACCTGCAGAGGTTCGGCGGCTTCGGCCTGCTGACCCTGGTCAACGACCTGTTCTTCATGTCGCTGATGTTCCTGGTCTCGGGCCTGTTCGTCGCCGAGAGCCTGAAGGCCAAGGGGCCGGGCGGGTTCCTGAAGGGCCGGGCCCTGCGCCTGGGTGTGCCGTTCGTCTTCGGCGTGGGGCTGCTGGCGCCGATGGCCTATTACCCCGCCTGGCTGCAGTCGGGCGGCGCGCCGTCGCTGGCGGCCTACGCCCAGGCCTGGATCCGCCTGCCGTTTTGGCCCAGCGGCCCGGCCTGGTTCCTGTGGGTCCTGCTGGTGTTCGCCGCCGTCGCCGCGGCCCTGGACCGCCTGTTTCCGAAGTTCGTTCCCGCCTTGGGCCGCTGGACGCAGGACGCCGCCCGGCGGCCCGGCCGCGCCTTCCTGGTTCTGCTGGCCGCCAGCGCCCTGGCCTATGTCCCGCTGAACATGGCGCTGCCGTTCGGCCACTGGACGACGGTGGGACCGTTCCTGGTCCAGACCGGGCGGATCGGCCACTACCTGGTCTATTTCTTGACCGGTCTGGCGTTCGGGGCGGCGGGCGTCGGCCAAGGCCTGACAGACCCGCAGGGCGCGCTGGCCCGGCGCTGGTGGGCCTGGCAGATCCTGCCGGTCCCGGCGGTGGTCGCCGCGGTGGCTGTCTTCGTCGTCGCCTTCTCGCCCCACCCGCCGCCCAAGCCGGTGGTGGACGTGGCCGGCGGCCTGGCCTTCGTCCTGGCCTGCGCCAGCCTGTCGTTCGCCGTGCTGGCGGTGTTCCTGCGCTTCGTCCGCGAGACCGGCCCGATCGGACGCAGCCTGCAGGCCAACGCCTACGGCATGTACCTGACCCACTACGTCTTCACCGCGTGGCTTTCGTGGCTGCTGCTGCCCCAGGCCTGGGGCGGGCTGGCCAAGGGGCTGGCGGTGTTCGGCGGGGCGGCGGCGCTCAGCTGGCTGACGACCATGGCGCTGCGCCGCATGCCGTTGTTGGGACGAATCCTGTGACCGGCCATGATGCCGCAGCGAAGGGGGCCTTGCCCTTGAACCAAGAGATCAAGTCGGTCCAGGACGACCTGACGTTCCTGCGAACCATCGCCGAAGGCCGGCCGGGCGGCGGGATGGGGGTCGCCGGCAGCGCGCTCTACGGCTCGGCCGGGGTGCTCTACGGGCTCCAATGCCTGAGCTACTACCTCCAGGAGGTCGGGATTCTCCGCATGTCGTCGGCGGCCAACATCATCATGGCCTGGGCGCCGACCCTGATATTCCTGGTGCTTATGACGGTCGTGATCGTCATCGACCGCAAGCGGCCGGCGGTCGGGGTGACCAGCCGCGCCGTCAATTCCGCCTTCGCTGGCGCGGGAATCGCCAACCTGGCCCTGGTCCTGGTCTTCGCCAGCGCCGCCCAGCGCCACCAGGACTTCCACTACTGGCTGTTCCACCCGGCCGTGGTCTTCGTGCTGCAGGGCGCGGTCTGGTACGTGATCTTCATGCTGCGCAGGCGGTGGTGGACCGCGCTGGTGGCCTTTGGCTGGCTGGTCTCGGGCGTGGCGTTGGGCATGCTGATCGAGTGCGCGGACCTGTACCTGCTGATCGCCACCGGCAGCCTCTTCCTGCTGATGGCGGTCCCGGGCTTCGGGATGATGCGCCAAGCCCTGCGGGCTTCGGCGAGCTGAGGCGGGCGTGAGCGGCAGGTTCGACATCAGCGGGCTGGACGACGTCATCCACGGCCGGGTGCGGCTGGGGATCGTCGCCTATCTGGCCAGCGCCGAGGTGGCCGACTTCACCGAGCTGAAGGACCTGCTGGAGGTCACCCAGGGCAACCTGTCGGTCCACCTGCGCAAGCTGGAGGACGCCGGCTACGTGGCGATCGACAAGAGCTTCGTGGGCCGCAAGCCCCTGACCCGCGTGCGCCTGACCGAGGCGGGCCGGGCGGCGTTCAGGGCCTATCTTAAGGCCATGGGACAGCTGGTGGACCAGGCGGGCGGCGGCTAGAGGCCTATCTCGGCCCGCAGCTGGGCCGGCGTCACCCCCGCCGCCCGCAGCTCCCGCAGCGTCTGGGCCCGGTCGCGCTTGGCGTAGCGCTTGCCGTCGGGACCGACCAGCAGGCGATGGTGGCGATAGGTCGGGGTCGGCAGGTCCAGCAGGGCCTGCAGCAGGCGCTGGATGTGGGCGGCCTCGAACAGGTCCCGGCCGCGGATCACGTGGGTGATCCCCTGCAGGGCGTCGTCCAGTACGACGGCCAGGTGATAGGCCACCCCGACATCCTTGCGGGCCAGGACGATGTCGCCGGCGGTTTCGGGGCGAGCGCGGATCAGGCCGGTCTCGCCGTTCGGCCCCGCGCCCTCCTCGACGAAGCCGAGCCGGTCGAAGCCGCCCAGCGCGCGGTGGGCCGCGTCCAGCGACAGCCGCCAGGCGAAGGCCTCGCCCCGCTCCAGCCGCGCGGCCTCCTCGCCGGGCGACAGCGGACCGCCGGCGAAGGGTCGGGCCGGCTCATGCGGCGCGCGGCCGATGTCCAGCTCCTTGCGGGTGCGAAAGCAGCGATAGACCAGGCCCCTGTCTCGCAAGGCGTCGATGGCCCGGTGATAGTCGGCCAGGTGTTTGGACTGGCGGCGGACCGGCTGTTCCCAGGACAGGCCCAGCCAGGCCAGGTCCTCCAGGATCGCGGCCTCGAACTCCGGCCGGCTGCGGGTGGCGTCGATGTCCTCGATCCGCAGCACGAACCGGCCGCCAGCGACCCGGGCGGCGTCGAAGGCGGTCAGGGCCGAGAACGCGTGGCCGCGATGCAGAAGGCCGGTCGGGGAAGGGGCGAAGCGGGTGGCGAACGTCAAGCGGACCTAGGCCTGGTCGAACTTGGCGAACATGCCCAGGTGTTCGAACACCGCGCGCAGGAAGGCCTCCTCGCCGCCCAGGGCGTCCTTGAGGGCGTCGAACTGCTTGAAGCTGGCCATCTCGGCCAGGCCATGGGCGGCGCACCAGGCGGCGATGGTCGCCAGTTCCAGGTCGATCGGCGAGACCGTCCCGCCGCTGCGCTCGCCGATCGTGTTGCGCACCTGGCAATAGGCGCCTTCCTCCTTCATCTGCTCGGGCAGGGCGTCCTTGTCGCGCGAGCAGTCGTACATCACCCGGTAGAGGGCGGGGTTCTCGCGGGCGAAGCCGACATAGGCCACGCCCAGGCCCGTCATCCGCTCCTTGCCGTCGACCGCCTTGCGCCGCGCCGCGTCCAAGGCCGTGTCCAGGGCCGCCCAGCCCTCGTGGGCGACGGCGTCCAGCAGCTCGCCCTTGTCCTTGAAGTGGTGATAGGGCGCGGCCGGGCTGACCCCCGCCTCCCGCGCCACCGCCCGCAGCGACAAGGCCGCCGGGCCCTCGGTCTCGAGGATGCGGCGCGCGGCCTCGACCAGGGCGCGGCTGAGGTCGCCGTGGTGGTAGGGACGGGCTTCGGAGGCGGCGGTCTGTGTCATCTGCGACACTGTAACCGTTCCTGTTCAAAAATCCATCCTAACGCCGTAAAGATTATCTTGACGTTGTTAGGATCGGTGCTATCTAAGCGTTGTCCAGATCGGGCTCGATCCGGACCGGGACGCGGGTTCAAAAATCACCGCGCCTCGCCACCAAACTCAAGGATGTGTGTGATGACCAATACCTTCTTCGCCTTCGAAACCCTTCTCGACCGCATGGCCGTGGGCTTCTTCCTGACCGCCGCGGTCGGCGTCGCCGCCGCTCTGGTGGGCGTCGCGATCTAGGTTTCGCCGAACGACTTCTGCCTGACGTGTTTGAAGCCGCCCGCGTTTGCCCGCTGGCGGCTTTTGCACGTCTTGATCCGGGAAGCCCGCGCGCCTAGGTCGGATGCTCCCGAGGCGGAACATCCCGCGGCGGGCCGGATTTTCCAGACATGACCCTTTCGTCCTCCACTCGCGAGATGCGCCGATGAGCGTGGCCTTCACCAAGGAAGGCGACAGCGAAGCCTTCGCCGCCGACCTGCTGGACCGCCCGATCTCGCCGCACCCGAACCTGGTGACGCCCGACGGGCTGGCCCAGATCGAGGACGCCCTGACCCAGGCCCGCGCCGCCTACAGCGCCGCCCAGGCCGGCGGCGACGTCGCCCAGGACCGCACCGCCATGGCCCGCGCCACCCGCGACCTGCGCTACTGGTCCGCCCGCCGGGCCAGCGCCCAGCTGCGCGAGCGCGATCCGGTCGTCGAGGGCCTGCAGTTCGGCGGGACCGTCACCTTCGACCGCGAGGACGGCCGTCGCCAGACCTTCCGCATCGTCGGCGAGGACGAGGCCGACCCGGCCCGGGGCTCGGTGTCCTACGTCTCGCCGGTGGCGCGGGCCCTGCTGGGCAAGGGCGTCGGCGACACAGCCCGGGTGGCCGGCGGCGAGGTCGAGATCGTCGCGATCGACTGAGCTCAGCGCGTCGGAACGGGGACCGCGAAAATGTCCATCCGGCCGGGGCCCAGCGTGGGGCAAAAGGCCGAATAGTACAACACGTCCGGCCGCTTCGGATCGACGGCGGGGCCGTTGTTGATCGCTTCCGAACAGTTGACCGGCGCCGCCAGCACCGTGCGCGGGCCGAACCGACCGTCCTCGCCGCGTCGGGCGGCGTGCAGGGCCACGCGGGTCTCGGCCTTCAGGTCGCCCGAGGCGAACACCAGGGTGGCGCCGTCGGCCGGGAGGGTCGCGTCGAAGTCGTCCAGCGGGCCGTTGACGCCGGGACCGAGATTGCGCGCCGGGGCCTCGCCCGCCAGGCCGCCCTCGAAGAGGTCCTGATGGCCCAGGCCGCCGTGGCCGTCTGACGAGAAGATCAGTTTGCCGTCGGCGGTCGGGAAGGGCGCCCACTCGTCGCCGGGGGTGTTGAAGCGGGGACCCAGGTTGCGCGGCGCGCCGAACGTCCCGGTCGCCGGGTCGCGGTCCACCGCGTAGAGGTCGTCGCCGCCCCGGCCGCCCGGGCGGTTGGAGAAGAAATAGACCGTGCGACCGTCGGGCGAGAACGCCGGGTCGAAGTCGTTGTCCGGACCATCGAACGACACCGCCGCCGGCTTGGACCAGTCCGCGCCCTCGCGGCAGGTCTGCAGGATGCGCCAGGCCGTCTTCGGCGCGCCGATCGATCCCCACAGCACGCAGCGGCCGTCGGGGCTGAAGGCGGAGCGGACCTCGGTGTCGGGCGAATCGATCACGCCCGGCAGCAGCGGCGCGGGCGATCCGGCCGCCGGCGAGCCCGTGGCCAGGGCCTGGGCCATGGCGATGGCGACGAGGGCGGGGGGCGGCATGGCGAAAGGCTCCGAAATGTCGGCCGCCGACCATAGCCGTGATCGGTCGCGCGCCAAGTGCGGACGCAAATGCAAGGATGTCTTGGTTCTGTCGCCGAGTTGGCTCATCCTTTCCCTGCGTTCGGGAATGAATGGCGATTCCTGAGAATGCGTAGGAAGGAGGCCCGTCTTCAGTCCGACCGCGTACCCGCTTCATCGGAGCCCATCCGGCTCGCAAATTCGTTGGAGCCCTCCGGGCTCCGAGGGGAGGCCCTGATGCAGGTGCTGTCCCGTCCGCCGTCCGGCATGCCGGCGCTCGTCCTCAACGCCGACTATCGGCCCCTGAGCTATTATCCGCTGTCCCTCTGGCCCTGGCAGGAGGTGATCAAGGCGGTGTTCCTGGAACGGGTCGACGTGGTCTCGACCTACGACCACGTGGTGCATTCGCCCTCGTTCGAGATGAAGCTGCCCAGCGTGGTGTCGCTGAAGCAGTACGTGCCGCAGGATCGTCCCCCGGCCTTCACCCGCTTCAACCTGTTCCTGCGCGACGCGTTCAGCTGCCAGTATTGCGGCTCGCCGGACGACCTGACCTTCGACCACGTGATCCCCCGCTCGCGCGGCGGCCGGACCACCTGGGAGAACATCGTCACCGCCTGTGCGCCCTGCAATCTGCACAAGGGCGGCCGCACGCCGCGCGAGGCCGGGATGCAGCCCTTCCACGCCGCACGCCGCCCCAGCATGCACGAACTGCAGGACCGCGGCCGTCGGTTCCCGCCCGGCCACCTGCACGCCAGCTGGCTGGACTATCTGTACTGGGACATCGAGCTGGAGGCGTAGGGGCGGCATTCAGAAAAGCGCTCCAACCTTCGTCATTCCGGGCCCTGTGCCCGGAACCCCTGGTTCAGCTTGCACGTGAGCGCCTTGGCGCGCTGGCGCGCCACACCTTCGCACCTGCGGCGGACAAAGGGGTTCCGGGCACAGGGCCCGGAATGACGGCGAAAGGGGGAGGCGAGCTTTCACTGGGCGAAGAGAGGGACGCCATCAACAGGACGCATCATTTCCCCAGTCGGCCTACCTCTTCCCGCGCCGCCGAGTCGCGAAAAATGTCCAGGAAACAAAGCCTTCCGGCTCCGCTTGTCTCGACTCGCCGCTGAGCGGATCCAAGGGACAGGGGGTCTCGACGGGAGGATTCGATGCTTGCCAGTCCTTCGGCGCCGACGCTGCACGAGCACGGGCGGGCGCTGTGCGTTCGACGGCGGTTGCGGTGGCTGACGGCGGTCCTGGCGGTGGCCAACCTCGCGCTGTGGTCCGTGGTGTTCGGGCTGTCGGGCGCAACCTAGGCGCCGCTTCACGGGTTCTCTATCCGACGCCTCCGGGCGAAAATTCGGGAGAGACTCCATGAACTTTGGCCATAAGAAAGAAGAAGACGGCCGCCACTTCACCCACGGCACCAGCGCCTCGACGGCCGACATGGCCAGCGAGGGCAAGGTGCGGCGCGAGGACAAGCATTTCGACGCGCCGCACGCCCGCGAGGCCAAGAAGCCCCTGGCCGAGGGCGAAAAGCACGATCAACTGGCCGAGAAGGTCGAGTGTTCCGAAAGCCGGCAGGAAGCCCTGCTCGACGAGGGGCTGGAGGAGAGCTTCCCGGGCAGCGACCCCGTCAGCGTCAAGCGCATCACCTGACGGAGAGGTCTTCAGGCCCGTCGCGGAAAGCGTCGGGCCGCCCGGCCGGCGAAGCTGGTCGAACCTTCGGGCTGCGGTTCGCCGGCCGGCGGCGGGAACGCGGCCCGGATCGCCGGGGCCAGGCGGCGTCCGCCACGCCGGCGGTCCTGGGCGGCGATGTCGGCGAAGCTGGCCCGACCGCGCTGGCGGGCCAGGGACCGCAGGCTCTCGATATGGCTGGCCAGGTAGACGACGGCCACGCCGGCGATGTCGGCCAGCAGGTCGCTGATCGAGGCGCTGCGGTCGGAAGTGAACATCTGGGCCACCTCGACACTGGCGCCCAGCAGAACGGCCGCCAGGGCCAGATCATTGCGGCGCATGCGCGGGAAGGCCAGGAACGAGACAGCGACCAGGCCGCCGAAGGCGATGGCATGGGCCGTCTTGTCGCTCAGGCCGAACACCTGCTCCAGACCCGGCCAGGGACCCAGCATCAGCACCGCGGCGGTCAGGGCGCCGGCGACCAGGACGGCGCGGGCGGTGGTCACGACATGGTTGGGCGTCAGCATCGGCTTCCTGGCTCGCAATGAGCCCAAAGCCTTAGGGCGCCTTGGCGTACAAGCCGTGAAGGAACAGGGTCAACGGAAGATGACCAGGCGCCGTGGGCGCTCGCCACAGGTCTCTTCGCAGTTCCCAAGCGGGTTCGACGGGGATGGAGCAGGCTGGATTCCCGCTCATGGCGAAAACAAGATCAACAATCTCAATGCCTTGTAGAAAAATCAGCGTCACCATCGCTGGCGCGCTCAGAACCACCCCCATAATGCTTGCACCTGAAGGCACGGGGAGGGCGCACGTACGGCGACCGATGCGGCCTTCGGGGGTGGACGAGCGGGAAGTGTTTGTCGGTGGTCTTTGGTGACAGCCTTTCGCGACGGTCCTGGGCAGGTTCTCCTTGGTCGGGACGAAGCCCAGGCGGCGAGGGATCGGCGGGCGCGGCAGGCCCGGGCTGAAATCGCCCGGGCGGTCCGGAGAGGTCGTCAACTCTCCGCCCGTCGGGGGCCTCCATCGGAGCGGGTTAAAAATCCGCGACCCGAAGGCTTCCGGATAACGGCTCCACGCGAAGCGCTCGAACTTCGTCGAAACGGTATAAAACATCAAAGCTACTCCGGGCGAGGCCCGGGCGCTTCGCACCCTTCCCATCAGCTCAGCGGGTTTCCGCGTGAGGCGGCCAAGTCGCGACCACGATTGGGGACAGGCGCATGCCGCCTGTCCCCGGCCGCGGCGCCGGCCATCGTCTACAGCATCGCCCGCCGCAAGGCGCCCCGCCATTCGGCCAAGGTGCGTTCGGGAACCTCTGTCCGGAGCGCCGCCGAGGCGGCGCTTCTGCGCGATCTTGATCAACCCGGCGTCTAGGGCGTTTCCCGTCGAAGTCGACGCGATGAAACGGCGACCTTGATCGCGCCGCCGTCCGCCGCCTATGCAGGTGTTTTCGGCGTGGTTGCATCATGAGTCCCTCCCGTCCCCCGATCCGGCCAGCGGCCGAGCGCAATATCGCCTCGTATGCGGTGGACCTGGCCGCGGCGCTGGGCGCCCGCGCGGCCTTCACCCTGACGGGCGGGATGGCGATGTACCTGAACCGGGCGGTCGCGACCCATCCCGGACTGACGGCCGTCTACAACCAGCACGAACAGGCCTGCGCCGGCGCCGCCGAAGGCTACGCCAAGGCGACCGACTATCGGGCCGCTGGCCTGGCGGTGGTCACGGCCGGGCCGGGGGTGACCAACACCATCACCAGCCTGTGCTCGGCCTATGGCGACAGCGCCCCGGTCATCGTGCTGGCCGGCCAGGTCAAGACCGCCGACATCGACAGCTTCGGCACGCGCACCCACGGCGCCCAGGAAGTCCGTTCCCGGGACCTGGTCAGCCCGTGCGTCAAGCGCTTCGTCCGCGTCACCGCGGAGGGGTTTCGCGATGAACTGGTCGAGACCTTGACCGAGGCCTTCACCGGTCGGCCAGGGCCGGTGTTCGTCGAACTGCCGCTCGACGTCCAGAACCTGGTGATCGACTACGCGCCGGACGACGTGCTGGCGGCGGTCCAAGCCGTGCGCGACCGGATCGAGGAGGCCGCCAACCGGTCCGACGCCGCCTCGCTGACGCAAGCCCTGACCTGGCTGCTGGGCGGCCGGCGGCCTCTGGTCTATGTCGGCAACGGCTGCCGCGTGGCCGGGGTCGGCCAGGCGGTGCGCGCCTTCCTGGAGACGCACGGCGTCCCGGCGGTGTTCTCATGGCTGTCGGCGGACCAGTTGCCGGCGGACCATCCGCTGAACTTCGGCGCGCCGGGCGGCCTGGCGCCGCTGTCGGCCAACCAGATCCTCTATCAGGCCGACCGCGTGCTGTTCCTGGGGGCGCGGCTGGACCTCGGCACCACGGCTTTCCAGCGTCACGACTTCGGGGCCCAGGCCGAGCGGCTGGTGGTCGACGTCGACGCCGGGGAACTGGCCAAGTTCGAGGGGCTGCCGGACACTCGCGTGCTGCAGGCCGACCTTTCCGCCCTTCCAGCCGCCGTCCAGGCCGCCCAGGCGGCGTCCAGCGCCATGGCCGCCGACTGGCGCGCCTGGTGCGAGGCCCGCCGCGCCGAATACCTGGCTGACGAGCGCCAGCGCCTGACCGTCGACAGCCTGAACGTCTTCGGTGTCGCCCGGCGCCTGTCGGTCTGGTCGGCGGGCAAGGTGTTCGTGCCCACCGGATCGGGCTCGGCGATCGAAGCCTTCATCCGCTTCTTCGCCCCGGGCGAGGACAGCCGCTGCTTCTTCGGCGCCTCGCTGGGGGCCATGGGCCTGGGCCTGCCGCAAGCAATCGGCGCGGCCTTCGCCACCGACCGGCGGGTGATCTGCGTCGAGGCCGACGGCGGGCTGATGCTCAACATCCAGGAACTGGCGACGCTCAGCCACTATGCGCCCAAGGGCTTCGTGCTCTTCGTCCTGAACAACGACGGCTACACATCGATCCACGCCTCGCAGAGCCGCCACTTTGGCGCGGTGGGCGGGGCGGGGCGCGAGTCCGGCGTGTTCATCCCCGACTATGGCCAGGTCGCCCCGGCCTTCGGCCTGCGCTACGCCCGTGTCGAGAGCCTGGCCGCCTTGGACGCCCTCTTGCCGACCCTCGACGCCGAAGCCCCACCGATCTTCGTGGACCTGATCATCGATCGCGCCGAGTCCCGGGGTCCGACGGTCAAGACGGTGATCTCGCCCGACGGCAAGCTGTCCTCGACGCCGCTGTCCGACATCCAATGGTAGACCCCGCGCTGGCCCGGCTGTTCTCGCTGGAGGGCAAGGTCGCCCTGGTGACCGGCGCGTCGCGGGGCATCGGCGCGGCCTTGGCCGACGGCCTGGCCGGAGCCGGCGCCAGCGTCGTCGGCGTGGCTCGCTCGCCGGCCCCGCGCGAGCCCTTTCGCCATCCGGTCCGCTATGTCGCCGCCGATGTGGCCGCGGGGCTGGATGCGCTGGTCGCCGAGATCGTCGCCGAGCACGGTCGCATCGATGTGCTGGTCAACGCCGCGGGAGTCAGCGTTTCAGCCGCGCCGGATCAGGCGCTGGCCGCGTTCGACGCGACGCTGGACGTCAATCTCCGCGCCGCCTACGCGGCCTGCCTGGCGGTTGCGCCGCACATGGCGGCCCAAGGGGAAGCGGGGGGCGGATCCATCGTCAACGTCACCAGCATCAACAGCCTGGTCGGCTTTCCCGGCAACCCCGGCTATGTCGCGGCCAAGGGCGGCCTGCGGCTGCTGACCAAGGCCCTGGCGGTCGACCTGGGGCCGCGGGGCGTCCGGGTCAACGCCTTGGCTCCGGGCTACATCCACACCGGCATGACCGCCGCCAGCTTCGCCGATCCCGAACGCCACGCCGCCCGCGCCCGCCATACCTGCCTGGGCCGCTGGGGCGAGGTCGAGGATCTGGTCGGGGCGACGATCTTCCTGGCCTCGGACGCGTCGCGGTACATGACCGGCCAGGACCTGGTGATCGATGGCGGCTGGACCGCCAAGGGGCTGACATGAGCGACCTGGCTCGCCGCATCGGCTTCATGCAGGGCCGGCTGTCGCCGCAGATCGACGGCAAGATCCAGGCCTTCCCCTGGCCCTACTGGCGGGACGAGTTCCCGCTGGCCCGGGACCTGGGCTTCGCACGGCTGGAGTGGACGCTGGACCACGACGACCTGGCCGCCAATCCGCTGATGACCTCCGAAGGCCGGGCCCAGATCGTCGCCCTGTCCGCCACCCACGATGTCGCGGTCTCGTCGATTACCGGCGACTGCTTCATGCAGGCGCCGTTCTGGAAGGCGGCGGGCGCGGCTCGAACGGCCCTGGTCGACGAGATGGCGCGCGTGATCCAGGCCGGCGCGGCGGTCGGCGCCTCGATCTTGGTCGTGCCGCTGGTCGACAACGGCTCGGTGGCGACACCGGGCGAGGAAGCGGCTCTGGCCGAGGGGCTGGCCCAACTGACCCCGTTGCTGCGTGAGTTGGGCGTGCGGATCGCCTTCGAATGCGACTATCCGCCGGTCCGGTTGGCGCGGTTCATCGCGGCCTTTCCCGCCGACGCGTTCGGGATCAACTTCGACATCGGCAACAGCGCCAGCCTGGGGTGGGCGCCGGCCGAGGAAATCCCGCTGATCGCGCCGCGCCTGATCAATGTCCACGTCAAGGACCGGGTTCTGGGCGGCACGACCGTGGCCCTGGGCCAGGGCGACGCCGACCTGCCGACGGTTTTCAGCCTGCTGGATGAGGTCGGCTACGACGGCTTTCTTATCCTGCAGACCGCGCGAGCGGTCGACGGGGACCACCTGGGCGCAGCGCGGACCTATCGCGACCTCGTCCTGAACCTGGCGGGCCGGTCATGAACCTGGAGCTGGAAGGCAAGGTCGCCCTGGTCGGCGGCGCAAGTCGCGGCATCGGCCTGGCCATCGCCAAGACGCTGGCGGCCGAGGGATGCACGGTGGTCCTGTCGGCACGGGAACAGGAGGGCCTCGATGCGGCCGTGGCCGAGGTGGGGAGCGCAGCCTGGGGCCACGCCGCCGATCTCTCCGACCCGGACGATTGCGAGCGTCTGGTCGCCGCCGTCGAAACCCGGTTCGGCCGTTTGGACGTCCTGGTCGCCAACGCCGGCTCCGGCGCCTCGGTGGCGCCCGGTCGGGAGACGCCGGAGGAATGGCGACGTGTCATCGCGCTGAACCTGTTCACGGCCACCAATCTGATCGGCGCGGCGAAGCCCCTTCTGGCGCGGGAGGGCGGTGGGGCGATCGTCTGCGTCTCGTCGATCTGCGGTCGCGAGGCGCTGGGCGCCCCGGTGACCTATTCCGCCGCCAAGGCCGCGCTGGACGCCGCGATCAACGGCCTGTCGCGCCCGTTCGCCGCCGAGGGGATTCGTATCAACGGCGTCGCGCCCGGCAACATCCTGTTTCCAGGCGGGACCTGGGATCGCAAGTTGGCCGAAAGCCCCGAAACGGTCGCCGCCATGCTGGTCCGCGACGTGCCGCAGGGTGTCCTGGGCCGTCCGGAGGACGTGGCCGACGCCGTGACCTTCCTGGCCTCGTCACGCGCCGCCTTCGTCACGGGCGCCGTGCTGGTGATCGACGGCGGCCAGACGCGGACCTGAGGAGCCCTTTGATGACGCAACCCGTCGGCCTCGCCGCCTTCGACCTGACCGGCAAGACCGCCCTGGTCACCGGCGCCGGCGGGCTGCTGGGTCGGGAGCATGTCGCCGCTCTCGCCGAAATCGGCGCCACGGTGATCCTGACCGACCTCGACTTGGCTGCGGCCCAGGCCGCCGTCGCGTCGATAGAGGAGGGGTGTCGCGACCGCGTTGTGGCCGCCGCCCTCGATGTCACATCCGAGGACTCGATCCGCGCTGTTCTCAAGGCGCACGGTCCGATCGACGTGCTGGTCAACAACGCCGCCGTCGACCCGAAGGTCACCGCCGCCGGCGGGCCGGAACTGAGCCGCCTGGAGCACTTCCCGCTGGAAAGCTGGGACTTCCAGATCGCCGTCGGCCTGACGGGCGCCTTTCTTTGCGCCCGGGTGCTGGGGGCTGAGATGGCGCGGCGGGGCGGCGGGGTGATCCTCAACATCGCCTCGGACCTGTCGGTGATCGCGCCGGACCAGCGCCTCTATCGCCAGGACGGCGTCGCGGAGGGCGACCAGCCGGTCAAGCCGGTGACCTATTCGGTGGTCAAGGCCGGGCTGGTGGGCCTGACCCGCTACCTGGCCGGCTACTGGGCCGGGCAGGGGGTGCGGGTCAACGCCCTGTCGCCGGGCGGCGTGTTCAACGACCATCCCGACGACTTCGTCGGGCGGCTGAGCCAGCTGATCCCGATGGGGCGGATGGCCGGGGTCTCGGAATACCGGTCGGCCGTGCAGTTCCTGTGCTCGCCCGCCTCCAGCTACATGACCGGCCAGAACATCCTGATCGACGGCGGGCGGACCATACTGTGACGACCTCGAGGAGCGCTTCAACCATGCCTGTTTCCGACCCCGCCTTGTCCTTCGCCCAGTTCGGCGAGGTCCTCCAGGCGGGCCAGGCCGCGTTGCGGGCGAAGGCGCCGCGCATGGCCGGGTTGGAAGGAGCGCGCGAGGTGCTGGTCTACACCTACGGCACGCGCGGCAAGGACCTGGCGCTGCAGCTGAGGGCGGCGGGGATCGGCTGCGTGATCTACGACAACGGCGCCGCCGCGAGAGCTGGCGCCGAGGCCGATGGGTTCGAGGTCACGCGCGATCTTGGCCTGGACCTGCCCTTGATCGTCGCCGCCGGCCAGAACCAGATCGAGATTCTTAGCGAACTGACGCGGGAGGCCTGTTCGCTGGCCGAGGGGCTCTACGCCCTGGACCTGCGCAACTCGTACGGCCCGGCGCGGGCGTTCAGCGACGGCGTCGCCGACGCCGCCGAAGCTCTTTTCGCCGTCTATCGCGACCTGGACCCAGGCTGCCGCCAGCCGTTCCTGGAGGTGCTGCAATATCGGGCTTCACTGGACGTCCGACATCTCGCTCACCGCCGACCCGTGGGCGAGATGTGGCGCCCGCCCGTCGCGGACCTGAGGATCGAGTCCTTCTGCGACATCGGCGCCTATGACGGTGATAGCCTGGCGGCCGCCAAGGCGGTGTTTCCCGAGCTGGCGCGCAGTCTCACCATCGAACCCAGCGAAGCCATGGCGCCAGTCATCGCCGCGACGGCCGACCGGCTCGGGGTGCGCAATCGCAACTTCGTCGGGGCGGCCTGGAGCCATCCGACGCGGCTGGACGCCCGCCTCATCTTCAATGGGATGCTGGTGATCGAGGAAAACACCGCCGGCGACATCCGGACCGATACGCTGGACGCCTTGGCGGGCGACGAGACCTACGACTACGTCAAGATGGACGTCGAGGGTTCCGAGGCGGCGGTGATCGCGGGCGGCGCCGAGACGCTGCGCCGAGCCCGTTGCATCGCGGCGGCTTCTTATCATCTGCCAGATGATCTGGTCGCCGTGCCGGCCCAGCTGCGTCGCGCGGTCGAGGACGAGACGGGGGAAACCTGGCGCCTGGCCTTCGGTCACTATTCGCAGGTGTTCGACGACTCGATCTTTTATCTTCACCGCGCTGAACCGGCGGCTTAGGCGCCTGGTCGGCGCTACGAGCGGGTTGACCTCATAAACATCCCCGAGGTCTCGAGCGCGGCGTTTTGGGCCAAGTTCAGCGCCGCCTGGGCGTTCTTCACATTGCGCTCCAGGGTGACGAGACGCTGGTTGTAGGCCCAGAGTTCGGCGAACTGGGCCATGCGGTCGGGCCTGCAATGCGGCAGAACGGACTCCAGCGCCCGTTGGTGGCCGACGTTCAGATATTTGCCGGCCGACATGCCGCGCAGGATGTTTTCGAAGATGGTGTCGATGAAGGTCACGTCAGGCGGATCGTAGCTCGTGACCTGGCGATGCCCGGAGGCCCGCTCGAACAGGTCTTTGGGGGCGCCCACTTTTTCACAGATCTCGATCAGCAGGCGCGGGAAGGTCGCGCCGTAGTCGAAGAAGTTGCCGGCGTTGTAGTCGAGCATCGGCGAGTTCTCGACCCGGTGAACCAAGTGATTGGCCGCACTGTAGTAGCTCGGGGCGAAAGCGTGCTTTTCGAGATAGGCGGCCACGTGCGGGTGGCGGCTGTCGGTGCGAAGATACGGTTCGGGATCGAGTTTGCGCGCGGCTTCGGTGCTTTCGATCTGGGCGCTGATGAAGGCCAGCTGGTTCATGCCGAAGGCGCAGAAGAGATCGATGAAGCTGTCGAACCGCCTGTCCGGCACGGAGTTCAACGACGTGTAGAGCGCCTCCGTCAGCCCGGCGTTGGCTGCGCGCTTGTTGAGGGTCAGAAAGTTGGGCCTCTCGCGCTCAAGGATCGAGATGACGCTCGCCACGCCGCCGTCCAGCAGCACGTCGTCGGACCCGAACACCCACGTATAGCGACCGCGGGCTCGCCAAGGGGCCGCGAAGAAGTTGAAGAAACCGCCCTCGTCCCGGGCGTTGAGCATGTAGCCCAGGCGCGGATAGTGCTCGGCTAGGGCCCGGATTACCTCGACGGTCTCGGCGCCCGAACCGTTGTCGCTGATCAACAGTTCGACCTTGTCCTCAAGCCCGCCCTGCAGCTGGTCGGCGATGGTCTGCACGGTCAGCTGCAGCTCGGCGGGGCGATGGTAGCTTGGGATGACGATGCTGAGCACCGGCTCCTGGGAGATCGGCCGGATCAGGCTGTCGGCGAGGGGGCATTCGAGTTTGGACATGGAAGCTCTCGCGAGGGTCAGGCTGTACGGCAGAAGTCGTGGATGACGTCGAGCATGTAGGCGATGTGGTCAGCGCCAAGGCCAGGATAGACCCCGATCCAGAACGTCCGCTCCATGATCGTGTCAGCCACGGTCAGCTCGCCGGCGATCCGGAAATTGCGGCCGGCCATATAGGGTTGGCGCACCAGGTTACCGCCGAACAGCAGGCGCGTGCCGATGCGGGCGTCCTCAAGGCGGCGGGTCAATTCGTTGCGGGTGAAGGCCGTTTCGGGTCTGACGGTGATCGGAAAGCCGAACCAGGCAGGGTCGCTGTTCGGCGTCGCCTCCGGCAGCACCAGGAATTCCTGCAGGTCGGCCAGGCCCGCCTTCAGGGCGGCGAAATTGCGCCTGCGCGCGGCGATGAAGCCGTCCAGATGGTCCAGCTGCGCCAGGCCCACCGAGGCCTGCATGTCGGTCATCTTCAGGTTATAGCCGAGGTGGCCGTAGGTGTACTTGTGATCGTAGCCCCGCGGCAGGTCGCCCATCTTCCAGCCGAACCGCTTGCCGCAGGTGTTGTCCTGACCCGGCGCGCAAAAGCAGTCCCGGCCCCAGTCGCGGAACGATTCCGCCAACCGGCGCAGGAACTCGTCGTTGGTGAACACCGCCCCGCCTTCGCCGGTGGTGATGTGGTGGGCGGGATAGAAGCTGAGGGTGGCGATGTCGCCGAACGTGCCCACCTGCCGACCGTCATAGGTCGAGCCTAGGGCGTCGCAGCAGTCCTCGACCAGCCACAGGCCGTGATCGTCGCAGAGCTTGCGAATGGCGGCCAGATCGAACGGGTTGCCCAGGGTGTGGGCGGCCATGATCGCCTTGGTCTTGGGGCCGATCGCGGCGGCGACCTTGTCGGGGTCGAAATTGTAGGTGGTCGGCAACATGTCGACGAACACCGGGACCAGGCCCGCGCCGAGCATCGGGTTCACCGTGGTCGGAAAGCCGGTGGCGGCGGTGATCACCTCGTCGCCGGGCTTGAGCTGGCGCGCCTTCAGCTTCGGCGAGGTCAGTGCCGACAACGCCACCAGATTGGCCGACGAACCGGAGTTGACCGTCATGGCGAACCGGGCGCCCAGGCGCTGGACCAGCCCGGCCTCGAACGCGTCGTTGAAGCGGCCGGTCGTCAGCCAGAAGTCCAGGGCCGAGTCGACCAGGCTGCGCATGTCCGAGGCGTCGTAAATCCGGCCCGACACAGGAACGGGCGATGCGCCCGGTTCGAACGCCTTCGGCGCATGGGCCAGCGCGTGGTACTCCTCGACCAGGGCGAGAATCCTGCCGCGCAGCGCCGCGGTCTCCTCCGAAGGTTCCTGAAACGAGATGACGCGCTCCCCGATGCGCCCGCAAACGGCGGTCTTGCTGCTCCGCCCGGGCGGAGACGATGATTATCGCCGATTCGGTCCAGCGTCGGCGCGTCAAACTGCCATGGGCGTCTGGCGGGAATCCCTGTCGGCTTTGGAGACGTCATGACCATCAGGCTCGACGAGGATTTCTGGCGCGGGCGGCGGGTGCTGCTGACCGGGCATACCGGCTTCAAGGGCGGCTGGATGAGCCTGTGGCTGGAGCGGCTGGGGGCGACCGTGCGCGGCCTGGCGCTGCTCCCTGACAGTCAGCCAAGCCTGTTCGAGGCGGCGCGCGTCGCGGAGGGGCTGGACAGCGTGATCGCCGACGTGCGCGATCCCGACGCGATGGACGCCGCCGTACTGGATTTCGCGCCGTCGGTGGTGATCCATATGGCCGCCCAGCCTCTGGTGCGCCGGGCCTATGCCGCGCCGCAGGAGACCTTCGCCACCAATCTGATGGGCACGGTCAACGTGCTGGACGCCGTGCGTCGCCAGCCACGTCCGGCCACGACCCTGATCGTCACCACCGACAAGGTCTATGAGAACCTGGAGCATGGCCAAGCCTACCGGGAGAGCGACCGCCTGGGCGGCCGAGACCCTTACAGCGCCAGCAAGGCCTGCGCGGAACTGGCTGTAAGGGCCTATTTCGCCTCTTTCCTGGAAGGGGTCGGCGCAGCCGTGGGAGTCGCGCGGGCCGGAAACGTGATCGGGGGCGGCGACTGGTCGCGCGACCGGCTTCTGCCCGACGTGCTGTCGGCCTTCGCGCGAGGCGAGGCGGCGGTGCTGCGCAATCCCGCGGCCGTGCGCCCGTGGCAGCACGTGCTGGAGCCGTTGCAAGGCTATCTCCTGGCCGTGCAGGCCCTGGCCGCCTTGCCCGAGGGCGGGCTGCGGGCCTGGAACTTCGGTCCTGACGCGAATGGAGCCCGGTCGGTCGGCGAGGTGGCTCGGATCGCGGCGGACGCGTGGGGCGGGGAGGCGCGGCTTGTCGAGCGGAGCGACCCTTCCGCCCCCCACGAGGCGGGCCTGCTGACCTTGAATTCCGACCTCGCCAAGGCCGAATTGGGTTGGAGGCCGCGCTTGGATCTTGAGCAATCCGTCGCCCTGACCATCGACTGGTGGCGCGAGGCCCAGGCTGGCCGCGACCTGCGCGCGACGACGCAGGCGCAGATCGATCGCTACGCCTCGTCCAGCGCGCCCGTCGCCGCCAGGTAAGCGACCGTGTCGGCCACCGTCCGCGCCAGCGGGGTCGGGTGCTCGCCGCGCCGGAAGAGGGCGTTCTGATAGCGTCGGCCGTCACCGACATACCAGTCGCCAGGGCCGTCGCCGGGTTCTGGGCGATCGATCGGCGGATCGCTCGGACCGAGGGCCTGGCCGACCGCCATGGCCAGCGCGCCCAACTCGACCACTTCGGCGCCGCCGATGTCGAACGGGTCAGCCGACTGTGTCTCGTCCACCGCCATGTCGAGAATCACCCGCGCCATTTCCGCGACGTGGACGAAGCTCCTGAACACTGGATCGGCGGCGCCGATCGTGATCCGGCCGCGCCGTGCGAGGGCCAGGATAAAGGCGCCCAGGGCGTAGGCTTCGGTGTGGTTGATGAAGGGGCCGCCGAGGTTGAACACGCGTGGGATCAGCACGGGCTTGCCGGTTCGGCGGGCCCATTCGGCGATGACGGTCTCGTGATCGCGTTTCATGGCCGTATAGGCCACGCGGTCAAGCGAGCCGACATCGGGCCGCCCGACGGCGCCCGACGAGAATGCGACCAGTCGTCGCGTTTTGGTCGTATCAGCCAGGGCCAGAACCCGGTCCAGCAGGGCGTCGTTGCGACGTCGCATTTCCTGTAGATCGCCGCCTTCGACCCGGTCGCCGCCAATGATGGCGGCGTGGAGGATCAGCCACTCGCCGTTTCCCAGGCGCGCCGAGGCGTCCAGCGGCTCGATCCGGGGCCGGTGATCGCCAAGTTCCAGGGTGCGGTGGGAAGAGCCGAGCAACCGCAAGCGATCTGGCGGAAGGTCCGGGCAGATCGTCAGAACATGGTCGGCCAGCGCCATTCCGACCCAGCCCGACGCTCCGACGATCGCCACGCAACTGGAGGGGTGCGCTAACCATGCGGCGAACTTGCACCTAGGCATTATCGCCGACTCCATTCTAGACAAGGGAACGCAAATCACGGCCGCAGCAGGATCGGTCGCGATAGATATACCAGCCCGCGCTGGAGCCAAGAGCCCTCGCGGCGGCTTCCACGCCTCGGAAGGCGACGTCCGAACGTCGCTCGTCCGTACAACAGGACCCGGACACCATGCAGACCGTCGACGCCTCGATCAACAAGGCGCTTTCCGTGGAGAACATGGCCACCGAGCGTCTGGCTTCGATCCCATGGCCGCTGGCGGACCGTCCTTTCGTGATCGCCGAGATTGGCATCAATCACAACGGCGACCTGGAGATCGCCAAGTCGTTGATCCGGGCCGCCAGCGAGGCCGGCTGCGACGCGGTGAAGTTCCAGAAGCGGACGATCGACATCGTCTACACGCCCGAGGTGCTGGCCGCGCCGCGCCAGAGTCCCTGGGGCGAAACCCAGCGTGCTCAGAAGGAGGGGCTGGAGTTCGGCGAGGCCGAGTACGACGCCATTGACGCCTATTGCCGCGAGCTGGGCCTGGCCTGGTTCGCCTCGGCCTGGGACGTGCCCAGCCAGTCGTTCCTGGCCAAGTACGATCTGCCCTACAACAAGCTGGCCTCGGCCATGCTGACCCATCGTCCGCTGGTCGAGGCGGTGGCCGCCGAGGGCAAGCTGGTGTTCGCCTCCACCGGCATGTGCACGTTCGAGCAGATCGACGCGGCGGTGGAGATCCTGCGCGCGGCGGCCTGTCCGTTCGTGCTGATGCACACGGTCTCCACCTATCCGACTCCGCCCGCCGACCTGAACCTGATGACGATCGACACCCTGCGCCGCCGCTATGGCGCGCCGGTCGGCTACAGCGGTCACGAGGCTTCGGTGGAACCCAGTCTGGTGGCCGCCATGCTGGGCGCGGTGGCCATCGAGCGCCACATCACCCTGGACCGGACGATGTACGGTTCGGACCAGTCGGCCTCGCTGGAGCCGAACGAGCTGAAGGTGCTGGTCTCGCGCTTGCGCGACCTTCGCGAATGGCTGGGCGACGGCGAAAAGCGCATCACGCCCGGCGAGACCTCGGTTGCCGAGAAGCTGCGCTACTGGTCGGGCGACGCGACCTGAGGTCTGCGCCGGCTACCAGGATTTCCAGGGCGCGCCCCGGGCCCAGAGGTCTTCGAGGTGGAGTTTCTCTCGCAGCGTATCCATGGGCTGCCAGAATCCGTCGTGACGGAAAGCCCGTAGCTGTCCGCTCCGGGCCAGGCGCTCCAGCGGAGCCTGTTCGAACACCGTCTCGTCGCCTTCGATCAGATCCAAAACCTTGGGCGACAGCACGAAGAACCCGCCGTTGATCCGTCCGCCTTCGGCCGACGGCTTTTCGACGAACCGCTCGACGGTGTCGCCCTTGATCTTCAGGGCGCCGAAGCGGGCGAGAGGGCTGACCGCGGTGATCGTCGCCTGGGCGCCGTGGGCCTCGTGGAAGCGGAGCAGGGCCCCGATGTCGACGTCGGACAGGCCGTCGCCGTAGGTCAGGCAAAAATAGGGATCATCGGCGACGTAGCGGCCCACCCGCTTGATCCGCCCACCGGTCATGGTGTCGTCCCCGGTGTCGACCAGGGTGACGGTCCAGGGCTCGGCATGACGCTGATGGACCTCGACCTGGCCGTTCGGCGAGATCGTCAGGTCGGCGTTCTGGTAGGCGTAGTTCAGGAAGTATTCGCGAACCTTGTCGCCCAGGTAGCCGCAGCAGATGACGAAGTCGTTCAGGCCATGGGCGCTGTAGGACTTCATGATGTGCCAGATGATCGGTCGGCCGCCGATCTCGACCATCGGCTTGGGACGGACCTGGGTTTCCTCGGCGATCCGCGTCCCCTTGCCGCCGGCGAGGATGACGACTTTGACCTTGGTGTTCTGCGCCATGCGACCGCTTTCGACGGGAATCTCCAGGGGACTCTACCGAAGTTGGAGATCGGGAGCATCACGGTTCGCGGACGGTCGTCGCGCGCTCCGGGCTGAAGAAATGGCGTCTGGACGGATCGCGAGGGCCTGATAAACTCCACCTATGAGTTCAGCGCGTTAATTGATCTCCCAATCCGCGTAACCTTGACTGTAGACCGCTGAGATCTGGGTGATCGAACGGGCGGCCACGGCGCTCGCGAATGCCGCGCCGGTGAGGAGCTGTTGTTCTCGAGTCCGGTCGACTTCGACCGTCCACCGACCTGCGTACCCGAGCTGTCCCGGGAGAGTTCCGCGTCCACTTGAGTTCTCAAGGAGGGGCCATGACCGCTTACCGCGGTTTCATCGTGTTGGGGGCCGGGATCGTCCTGGTCCTGCTGCCGTTCCTGATCTTCGTCGCCGCCGGCTGGCCGGGCAGTCCGGACAGCTGCATGGCCGCGACCCCCAACACCTGTTTCTGCGAGGCCTTCGACCCGGCCGACGTCATCGCGCATGTCCGTGGCGTCCGGCAGCCGGTCAACACCTGGTTCAATCTCTACTCGATCCTAACGGCCGGCCTGGTGGCCTTCATGATCTATCTGGATCGCAAGGATGGCGCGGGCGGCGAGAACGTCATGCGGTCCGACAACTTCATCGCCGACCTGTACGTCTTCGCGGTGCTGTTCCTGGGTTTGGGCAGCATGTGGTTCCACGCCTCCATCGTCGGCTGGGCGGGAAACTTCGATGGCCTGTCGATGTACGTCTATGCCGCCTTCCTGGTGTTCTACACCTTGCGCCGCCTGGTTCCCGCCGACTGGGTGTTCTGGGTTTTCTATCCGATCACTGTCGTGGTGTTCCTGATCATCCACGCCCTTTGGCAGTGGGAGTTCAAGTCGCTGATCCTGATCATCGCCTTGGTGGCGGCGTACCTGGCGCTGGAGATCGTCGCCTGCGTGCGCGACGGAAAACCCTGGCAAGGCAGGTGGCTGACCATCCTGCTGTGGTGGTTGGCGGTGGGGTGCATCATTGCGGCGACCGTATTCTGGGCGCTGTCGCAGACCGACGGGCCGATGTGCCACCCCAAGGACTTCTTCCAGCCGCACGGAATCCTCTGGCACCCGCTGGCCGGTGCGATGGCGGTGCTGCTCTACTTCTATTGGCGAGAGGAGAACCGAGCGTGAGGACGGCTCCGGAGCCCATGGGCCCAGCCGCGGTCTTCGCGTCGGAGGGCGGTGGTCCTGGGGCGTCGCCAAGGCTCGCCCATCACCGAAGGTCCGCTGCTCAATGATCTCGCGCGGGCTTCAAGGCTGGCCTAGGCCTTCCAATGTCGATTTGGCGCAACCCCCGCGTTTGTTCTGATTTCTGGAAGGTAATTTTAGACGTGTCTTTTAGGTGCTGGGCGCATTCTGATCGCAGTTAAAAACGACCATTTCGCCATATTACATTTATTATACGAGTTTAGGTAAAAAAATCAGGAAAGAAAACGGGCAACGATAAGTAATCGTCGCTCCGCGAGATCCTGTATTTGCGATATTTCAGAAATTTCATATCATGATGTGATGTGAAAATTATCTTGAAAAGCACGTTTCTCTCAAAAAACGATGAAATATGATCTTCCTATTTTTGCAAAACTGGGCCTAAGTAGGGCGAGACGTCTTTGGGTTGTACCCGAGGGGTGGCCGGAATGACCGAGGGGCTGGAGGAAACGACGCGGGATCTGATCGGCTGGACCCAGACGGTCCTGCCGGGGCGAGCCGTCGTCGCCCGGTCCCTTGGCGATCGCGATTGCGGCGAAGGGGTAGACCTCCGCCTGATCAGCTTGGCCCCCCAGGCGACGCCCCGCGCGATCGCGCCGCCCCTGATCTTGACCGCCGACTACCTCGTCACGGTGCGCGCCGCCGATCCCATCATCGAACAGACCGGCGCCATGGCGTTGATGTTCGCGGCCATGGAGTATGACGAGGCTGAAGTGGCGCTGGATCGTGACGCGCTGAAGCTCTGCGCTGACTTGGACCTGCCGCCGGGACCCGGTTTTGTGCTGCGGGCCACGGTCTCGATCGCGCGGCGGCGGGCGGTCGCCCGGGCCGCCCTGGTCCGCTTCCCGCTCAAGATCGACGCCGGCGAGCTCGGAGTGCTCCAGGGGGCGGTCCTGGGACCCGGCGACACGCCGGTCGCCGGCGCCGTGGTGTGCGTCGAGGGCGTGGACCGCGCCGCCCAGACCGATGCGTTCGGCCGCTTTCGCCTTCGCGGACCCGTCGGCGGCAAGGGCGCGCCGGTGCGCCTCAATGTTCGCGCCCGCGGGATCGAGATCGACCGCGAGGTCGAGACCGGCAATCCCGTGATCCTTCGTCTACCGCTGGAGATTTGACATGCCGTCCTATTTGAGCCCCGGCGTCTACGTCGAGGAGATCGACTCTGGAACCCGTCCGATCGAGGCGGTGGGAACATCGACGGCCGGCTTCGTCGGGACGGCGCCGAACCCCGACGCCTTCCTCGACGAGGCGGTGGCGATCAACAATTGGAGCGAGTTTCGGCGACGCTACGTGCGCGACGGCGACAAGGGCACCGACCTGGCCAACGCCGTCTACGGCTTCTTCCTGAACGGCGGCTCACGCTGCTATGTCGTCAACATCAAGGCCGACGGGGCGATCGCCGGCAAGGGGCGGGGGCTGGACGCCCTGGCGGCGATCGACGAAATCGCCATCATCGCCGCTCCCGGCCGCACCGATCCGGCTTCGCATGGAGCTCTGCTCGACGCCGCGGAGTCGCTGAAGGACCGCGTGGCGATCCTGGACGCCCCGCCTCGCGTCGATGACGTCGAAGTCTTGACCCGCGCGGCGGACGGCAGCGCTGCCCCTTCCGCGACGCCCGCCGCCGAAGGCGATGCGGCCCCGGCGACGCCTCGCGGACGTGGGCCGAAGCCGGGTCTTCGGCCGCGGGATTCCGACGGCGGCTACGGCGCCTGCTACTTCCCCTGGCTCCGGGGCCGCGACGCCGTCGATCCCGATAGCCTGGCCCAGATCCCGCCTTCGGGCCACATGGCCGGGATCTATGCCCGCACCGATAGCGAGCGTGGCGTGCACAAGGCTCCGGCCAATGTCACGATCCGGGGCGCCGAGGGATTGACCCAGATGCTGTCGCGGGCCGAGCAGGACGTGCTCAACCCGGTCGGCGTCAATTGCATCCGCTTCTTCACCCGCGAAGGCGTTCGCGTCTGGGGGGGCCGGACCCTGGCCCCCAGCGCCAGTAACTGGCGCTACCTGAACGTCCGCCGACTGTTCAACATGATTGAGGAATCGATCGCCATCAGCACCCGCTGGGTGGTGTTCGAGCCCAACGCCGGTCCGTTGTGGAAGGACATCCAGCGCGACGTCGGCGCGTTCCTGACCCTGCTCTGGCGTCAGGGCGCCTTGGCGGGAGCCCGGCCCGAGGACGCCTTCTTCGTCAAGTGCGACGCCGAGACCAACCCGCCCGAGGTGGTCGACGCCGGCCAGGTCGTGGTGGTCATCGGCATCGCGCCGGTGAAGCCCGCCGAATTCGTCATCTTCCGCATCGGCCAGACGGCGGTCGGATCCACCGTCGAGACCGCCTGACCCCCAACCTTGAAGAGGATCCGTCATGGCCAACAAGCCCGAAGAAGCAGCGGCGGCGCCCAAGGTCGGCGCGCTCCCCGACGTCTATCGCAACTACAACTTCATGCTCTCGTCCCGCGAGATGGGCGACGTTCGGTTCACGGAGTGTTTCGGCCTGGGCGTGCGGATCCATCCGATCCGCTATCGGGAGTCCGGCAGCGGTCAGATCGTCCGGACCCTACCCGGGCCGGTCGAATATGCCGAGGTCACGCTGCGCTACGGCCTGACCAAGACCCCGGCCCTGTGGGACTGGCTCAAGGAGGTCCTGGCTGGCGGCACGCCCCGCCGCAACATCTCGATCGCGATGATGGACGTGAAAGGTACGGCCGAGGTCCTGCGCTGGAACCTCGACAACGCCTGGCCCTGTGAATGGAGCGGGGTGTCTTTCGACGCCCTCGGCCGTGAGGTGGCGATCGAGGAACTGAAGCTGTCCTTCGACACCCTGACCCGAGCGTAAGCCATGGTCCTTCGCCGCCTGTTTTCGGGTTGGCTGAGCGCCATGGCCGCCCTGGCCCGTTCCGTGGCCCTGGTCCTGGAGCGCGCCGCCGAGGACCAATCCGCGCTGGCGCCGAACCCGGTCATGGCCGCCCTGGCCGAACGGTATCCGGGCGCGCCGGTCCATTGGCTGGCGCACGTCGCTGAGCGGACGTCTCAGTTGGCCGAGGCGGGCGAGGTTCCCTTGTCCCTGAACAGCGACCCGGCGACTTGGCCGCCGACCGAACCCCAGTCCTTGCCGCCGCCGGTCTCGCGCGATCCGGCCCCGGTCAGGCCGTCGTCCCACCGCGAGGCGGTCGTCCCGACCCTGGCGGCGCTGCGAGAACGTCCCTCCGAGACCTGGCGACGACCCGACCTCGCCCCGAAGCGGCGACCAAGGCCGGTGTTCGCGTCTGCGTCGCCAGCGGTAGGGCCTGAACCTCCAGCCCGTGCAGCGCCTGGGCCGAACGCCGGCGACGGCGGCGGCCGACCGCGTTCGCCGCTGTCGGTCAAGGTTGACACGTCGTGTCGACCAACCTCGGAGACGTTGCGGGCAACGGCGGCCTCCGAAGCGCTCGTGCGTCAAGCCGCATTGGGGGATGCGCCGCGCATCCCTGTCGAGAGATCACGGGCGACGACAGCTTCGTCGTTTCAGGCTCCGTCGATCGGGTTGGATCCCGAGGTTCGGACAGTCGCCGAGAAGCGGGCGGCTCTTGACCCTGGAGCCCACGGTGGCGGGGTCCGGCCGCCAGCCATATCTCGCGATCGCACGTCCTCGATTCTGGAAAGATTGGTGCAGGGGCCGGTGCATATCGCGCGGCTTTTCGCGCCTCGCCCGAAGCCGGTGAAGCGCGCACCCGCCGCCCTTGCCGCCGAAACTTCCGGGACCATCCCGCGGGCGACCCAAGATCTTGGGACAGCCGCGGTGCGCCCCTCCTTGCCCAGCAGGCGACGCCCCATCTTCCGGGCGCTCGCCGCCTCCCAAGTGCGATCCGGCGCCGAACGTCCTCCGGTTGCCGACCTGCCGGTAACGTCAGCGCCGCTGCGGGCCCACTGGATGCCCGGTCATGCGCCCCGGCGAGCGTCCGTGCCCGGCTTCGAGCCACAGATGGCGACATTTCCGGACCCCCCGGCGGCATTTTCGCGCCAGGACCACGACGAGTCGACAACCCTTACCCGTCCGGCCGAGTCCATCGCGCAGCCGAGGGTTTCCAAGGCTTCGGTCGTCGAGCACGCCGCCCATGCCCCGCATGGCGAAGCGGCCGATGGGGCCAAGCGATCGAACTTCACGGCGCCTGGCGCGGCGCCGTCGCGGGCCGCCGCGCGTCGTTTCGCCGATCCGCCGCCGGAAGTCCGTTGGCCGGGACTGCCGCCGGCGACCTTCGCGTCACCGCAGGGCGTCGCCGCTCCGCCGCCGCGCTGGGAGGAGCTGGCTCGTGAACAGGAAGAGGGCCGATGGAGCGTGTAGCCTTCCTGCTGGAACGGTCCGGCGAGCGGATCTCGTGCCTGCTCAATCCGGAGAACCTCGAGGCGCGCCGCACGGCCGGGGTGCGGACGCGGCTGGCCGGCGGCGGCTTCCTGACCGGCGTCGCGCGCTCGGAAGATCCGTTGATCGCCACCGGCGGCGGGGTTACCGAATACGACCTGAACCTGCTGTTCGACGTCGAGGTCGCTCGCGAAGGCCGCTCGCCGGCGGCCGCGGAGGACGGCCGAGGACCGGCCGAGGACGACGACGTCCGCGCCCTGACCCGGCCGCTGTGGGACCTGACCGAGAACGCCGTGGCGGCCGACGGTTTCGCCGCCCCGCCGACGGTCCGGTTCATCTGGGGCAAGTCCTGGAACATCCCGGGCGTGGTGCTGCATGTCTCCGAGCGCCTCGAGCGGTTCAACGCCGACGGCGCGCCCCGGCGTTCGTGGCTCAGCCTGCGCCTGCGTCGCGTCGAGGATTCCGAACCGCGTCCGGCCCCCAGCCGACCGGTCACGCCACAGTTCGAGGCGCCGGCCGAACTCGACGGCGAGTCCATCGATCAGGCCCCGGCCGTCGATATGCCGGTTGATAACGACGGCCTGCCGCTGAAGCGCTTCGACCAGGTCGCCGACGACGGCTATGGCGACCCGACCCTGTGGGCCGACGTGGCGGCCTACAACGGCGTCGATGATCCCCTGAATATTCCGGAAGGCACGACCATCGTGCTGCCGCCCCTGGCGGCCCTGTTGGGAGCGCGCGCGTGACCTCGATCTTCGCCAACCGCCCCTTGCGGGTCCGCCTGGACGGGGCGCCGTTGGACGCCAAGCTGGGACGTCACGCCGTCTCCGCCTTCGTGCGCCAGGCCCTCAACGCGCCGGCCATGGCCGAGGTGGTCTTCGCCGACCCGTCGGCGGACAGCTTGCCAGGCCTGCACCTCGGCGCGGGCCTGGCCTTATCAGTCGACGGCTCCGGCGATCTTTTCGACGGCGAGATCACGGCCGTCGAGTACCAGCACGACGCCGCCCAGGGGAGGGTGGTGCGCCTGCGGGCGCTCGACAAGCTGCACAGGGCGCGGCTGCGCCAGCGGGCCCGGACCCTGGCTGACACGACGGTCGCCGACCTGGCCGAGCAGATGGCGGGCGACCTCGGCTTGACGTTCAGTTGCTCCGAGCATCCGCCGACCCGCGCCCTGATCGTTCAGCACGACCAGAACGACTTCGACCTGGTGGTCGACTTAGCGCGCGACGCCGGCCTCTATGTGGTGCTTGAGGCCGATCGTCTGCGGCTGGTCAGCCTTGCTGGCGAGGGGGATCCGATCCCGCTCCGGATGCGCCGCGAGATCATTCAGGCCAGCGCGACAGCCGGCGCCGACTCGCTACGGCCCTGGACCGGCGCCCAGTCATGGGACCCCGCCCGCGCGATGGCGGTCAACGCCCGCGCCGGCCTTGCCCGACAGGACGCGGAAGAGCTGCGGGACGGCGGACTGACGGCCTTTCCGGACCTGGGCGGCCGGACCTTGTTCAATCGCCTGGCCGCCGACGCCGCCGAGGCCGAGAGCCTGGCCCAGGCCGATCTCGACCGCGCCGCCGCCCGCGCGGTGCTGCTGGAGGCTGTGGTCGAGGGCGACACCCGCCTGCGTCCTGGGCGGCCGGTGACCCTGGAAGGCGTCGGCGAGCTGGTCGATGGTCGCTGCGTGGTCACGCGCGCCCTCCATCGCTTCGAGGAGGCGCGCGGCTATGTGGTGGAGATCTCGACCGAGCCGCCGACCCGGCCCGATCGCCCGCGAGTCCCGGCCTTCACCCTGGGTAAGGTGATCGACGCCGACGATCCCGACGGCCTGGCGCGGGTCCGGGCTCGCCTGCCTGTGCTGGGCGACGTCGAGACCGGCTGGATGTCGGTGCTGCTGCTCGGCGCGGGCGCCGAGAAGGGGGTGGCCATCCTGCCCGAGCCCGAGGACGACGTGCTGGTGCTGTTTCCCGACGGCGACCCGGCCCGGGGGCTGGTCCTGGGCGGCCTCTATGGCGAGCGCACCGCGCCCGGCCCGCGTGGCGCGGGTACGGCCGGCGCCCGGGCCTTCACCGTGCGCACGCCCGGCGGCCAGGTCCTGACCCTGGACAGCGTCGACGCCCTGGCGCGGTTGGAGACCCGCGCGGGCGGGGTGTTCGAGTTCGGCCCCAACGGCTCGCGCCTGCGAGCCAGCGGCGACCTGGTCATCGAGGCCCCAGGCCGCCGGTTGACGATCCGCGCGGCCGCCGTCGCCTTCGAGGAGGGGTGAGCATGCTGTGGTTGACTCAGGATGCGACGCTGGTTTGCGACCATGGCGGCCGGGTGGGCATCGCCCCGACCCAGACCCTGGTGCGGATCAAGAACCGACTGGCGCTGGTGAACCCCAATCCCCAGTCACGGCCGATCTCGGCCTGTCCAAACGCCAATCCGGTCATCGGCCTGCGACCTTGTCTGACGACCCTGGCGGTCAAGCAGGGTTATTCGACCTTCGTCACCATCGGCGGTCGGGCCGTGTGCCTGGATACGGTGACTGGGCTTACCGACGGCTCGCCGCCCGGCACGGTCAACTACCGCGTGGTCGATCCCGGCCAGCGTCTCGTGGCGGCCGGGAGTTGAGCATGAAGACGGTGCGGGGCATCCGGTTCGAAGGCGCCGAGCTGGGCGGGGCCACGTCCGAGCTGCGGCGGCCGGCGGGGCTGGTCCTTTCGCCCACAGGACGGCTGGCCGACGTCAGCGGCCACGACGCCGTGCGCCAGGCGATCATCCTGCTGCTGACCACCATACCCGGCGAGCGGGTGATGCGACCTAGCTATGGCTGCCCGCTGCATCGACTGATGTTCGCGCCCAATGACGCCACGACCGCCGGCCTGGCCATCCATTACGTGCGCCAGTCGATCAAGCGCTGGGAGCCGAGGATCGAGATCGTGCGGCTGGACGCCGGCGTCGATCCCGCCGCGCCCAGCCAATTGACGGTCTCGCTGGACTACCGGGTGCGCAGCAGCAATCAGCCCGGCCAGCTGCAATTCGGGCTCGACCTGCAAGGAGAGGCCGCCTGATGCCGCTGCCCGCTCCCAAGTTGGACGACCGTTCCTTCACCGACCTGATGGCCGACGCCATCAAGGTCATCGACCGCTCGTGCCCGGAATGGACCGACCGCAATCCCAGCGATCCCGGCATCACCCTGCTCGAGGCCTTCGCCTATCTGACCGACACCATGCTGTACCGGCTCAATCGCGTGCCGGAGAAGCTCTATGTCAGCCTGCTGAACCTAGTTGGCGCCCAGGTCCGGCCGCCGGCCGCGGCGGCAACGACCCTGACCTTCACGCGCACGACCGGCAATGCGCGGATCGTCATTCCCGCCGGCGCGCGCATCGCCACCAGCGACGGCTCGGCGACCTTCGTGGTCACCCAGGCCGCGACCCTGGCGGCCGACCAGAAGAGCGTCGAGGCGCCGGCCCTGCATTGCGACATGACCGAGGCCGAGGCGGTCGGGGTTGGAACCGGCGCGCCGGGTCAGAGCGTGCAGGTCAGGCGGCCCCCGATCATCGCGCCGTCTGGCGACGGGTTGGACCTGATCGTCGGCGTCGAGGCCGACAACGCCGAGTTGGCCGACGGCGCCGTGTCGCGCACCCTGGGCGACAAGAGCTATCGGATCTGGCGGGAGGTCGTCAGCTTCGCCGACGCCGCACCAACGGACTGCGTCTATAGCGTCGATCGCGCCGCTGGGCGCATCCAGTTCGCCCCGGCCCTGGCGGGCGAAGGCTCCACGCCACTGGCCAGCGTGCCCGCCCTGGGACGGGACATTCGGGTCTGGTACCGGAGCGGCGGCGGCCGGGCGGGCAACGTGGTTCCCGGCGCCTTGACGGTGTTCAAGACTCCGATCGCCGACCTGGCGGTGACCAATCTCGCGCAGGCCGCCGGCGGAGCCGACGCCGAGACCGTGCAGGCAGCGATGCGGCGCGGGCCGCTGGAGCTGACCTCCATGCGCTGCGCGGTCACCGCCCGCGACTTCGAAAGGGTGGCCTTGAGCGTCGGCGCGGTGGCGCGGGCCAAGGCCTATGCCCAGTCCCAGGTCTGGGCCCATGCCGCGCCTGGCGTGGTCGAGATTCTGCTGGTGCCCGCGGTCGACGTGGAGAAGCTGCCCGACGCGGGAGTCACCGCGCAGACCGTGATCGAGCGCCGAAGCGAGGAGCTTCGGGCGCGCGTCCAGAAGGCGGTCGACCAGCGGCGTCCGCTGGGCGTGCAGACGGCGGTGGGCTGGGCCAGGGTGCGGCCGGTGTCGGTGGCGGCGCGGGTGGTGGTCAGCCGTGAGGAGGATGCGCCGGCCGTCGAGGCGCGACTCCGCACCCGGCTCAACAAGCTGTTCTCGCCATTGCGCGACGAGCCGTTCGGTCAGGTTCTGCGGGCCTCCGACGTCTATGAGGCCATGCTGGCCGATCCCAGCGTGCGCTATGCCGACCAGCTTCGCCTGACCATCGGCGAGGCGCCGGACCGCGACGTGTCGGACCTGCTGCGCGATCCGCATCAGGCGCGCACCTGGTTCGCCGCCACCAACCAGGGTCTGCATCGCAGCCTGGACGACGGCGGCACCTGGTCGGTGGTGTTCAAGGCCGAGGGCGACCGCCCGCTGTTCGTGCGGCGACATCGCGACCGTCCCGGCTTGGTCGCCCTGGGAGTCGTCCGCAAGGCCGGCGGCGCCATCCACGTGTCGCGCGACTGCGGCGAGACCTGGAAGACCGAGGCGGCGGTGTTCAACAGCGAGGTGTCCGACGCCGACTGGGTTGACCGGGAAGGCTCGCCGCTGCTGCTGATCGCTACGGCCGAAGGCCTGCGCCAACTCAAGCCGTTCGGCGACGCCGGGCCGGCGCCGGTGGTGGTCGACAAGGCCCGGGACACCAAGGGCTTCTACGCCGTGACCGCCTCGGTGTCGTCGGCGGGCGTCGTCCAGGTGGCGGTGGCGGCCCGGGCCAAGGGCGGGGTCTACCTGTCGGCCATGGGCGGGGTGTCGGACAGTTTCCACTCGGTGGGGCTGGTCGGCCAGGACATCCGCAGCCTGACGGTGCAGCGCTTCAACGCCCGCGACTTCCTCTGGGCGGCCGCCGCGGCCGAGGCTGGGCAGCAGGGATCTGGCGCCTTCCGGGTGGAGCTGCGTTCCGGCGGCGCCGACGATCCCGAGGGCTTCAAGCCTTTCAACGTTGGCTGGCAGGGCGGCTCCTGCGAGGGTCTGGCCTTCGCTGACCAGTGGGTGTTCGCGGGCTCGAACCGCGGCGGCGTGCTGGCCCTGGACACCACCGTCGCCGCGCCGGCCTGGCGCGCCGCGCCCCTCGACGCCGGACTGCCGATCCGCGACACCGAACGGTTGCTGCATGTGGTGTCCTGCGTGGCCGCAGCGCCCGTGGCGGGCGGGGCGCCGATGGTGTTCGCCGGCGGCCCCATGGGCGTCTATCGCAGCCTTGATGGGGCCCTGCATTTCGCCACGGCCTCGGCGACGGTGTTCACCGACCGGATCCCTCTGCCGCCCAACTGGCTCTACTGCGCCGACCAGCACCACCTCTCCGTGGTGATCGACGACGATACGGGGGGCTGACCTTGGACCGAGCCCGCATCGCAAGGCTTCTGCCGGAAACCTACCAGGCCGCCATTCCGCCTGAGAACCCGTCGGGCGTTCCCGCCGGCGCCACTCCGAAAAAGCCTCTGGCCGCGGTGCTGGACGTGATGGAGGTTCTGCAGGCGCCGGCCGAGAACGCCCTGGCGGCCCTCGACGCCCACATCGATCCCATGCGCGCCCCGCCCAGCTTCGCCTTGATGCTGGCGCGCTGGCTGGACCTGGATCGTTACCTGGATTGGACCGGCGGACGTCCGGGCGAAGGCGCGCCCCGCTACGCCGCCGGCCTGGGCCGGCTGCGGCTGCTGTGCCTGGAAGCGGCCGAACTGGCGCGCTGGCGCGGCACGCGTCGGACTCTAGAGCGCATCCTCACCGTCGCCACGGGCCTATCAGGCTTTGCGGTGGAGGAGAACCCGCCGGGACCGAAGGGCCTCGCGCGGAGCTTCCACCTGCGCGTCGTCGCCCCGGCGGCGGCCCGTCCCTTGGCCGACCTGGTGCGTCGCATCGTCGACGAGGAGCGTCCCGCCTACACGACCTACGACATCGAATTTCTCCCAGCCTGACCGCGAAAACGAGGACGAATCCCCATGCCGAGTTTCGAAATTCCGGACGGCCCCACGACCCTGGCCCTGAAGACGGAGGCCGGTTTCCACAAGGGCAACGCCGTGTTCGGCGTGACCAACAAGACCGGGGAGGGGCTGACCGCTCGCTTCAGCGTGCAGATCCAGGGCAGCGGCAAGGCGGAATGGTATTCGATCCAGGGCGAACCGGAGCGGCCCGTCGCGGCCGGTGAGACGCAGACGGTGACGGTGGTGGCGAAGATCCCCGCCGCCACGCCCCCAGGCCAGCATCGGATCAAGCTGCGGGCGACCAATGTCAACGATCCCGACAACGACAGCACCGAGAGCGCCGTGGCGACCGTCACGATCCCCGCCGTCGCCAAGCCGCCGGCCAAGAAAAAACCGTTCCCGTGGTGGATCATCGCGGTGGCGGCCGGCGTCCTGGTGCTGGTGATCGGCATCATCGTCGCGGTGGTGCTGATGAGCGGGCCCAAGGGGACGCCGGTTCCCAAGGTCACCGGGCTGGACTACGCCGCCGCGGTGGCCGAGTTGAAGAAGGGCGGTTTCACGACGGCGCCGGCGATCAACGAGGTCGCCAAGGACCAGCCGCTGGGCCTGGTGTTCAAGCAGGAACCCGCGGCGGACACCAAGGTCGATCCCGCCAAGACCGAAGTGAAGCTGACGGTGGCGATCGGCGAAACGGTGGCTGTGCCGACGGTGACCGATAAGCCCTATCTCGGCGCCCAGGCCCTGCTGGAGGATCGCGGCTTCACGGTCGGGCCACGAGTGGTCGGGGAGGCGACAGGCAAGGAGCCCGACACGGTGCTGGCCCAGGATCCGGCCGGCGAGACTTCGGCGCCCAAGGGCAGCGCGGTCAACCTCACCGTCGATCCCGGCGTCGTCGTGCCGGATCTGGTCTCGCCCCAGCTCGACGGCATTACCGGGATCAAGGCCTTGCAATCCGCAGGCTTGGACATCGGCACGATCGGTTCGGCCTGCCGGGGCACGGTGGACAAGATCATCGAGCAGAGCGTCGAGGCCAAATCCAAGGTCGCCAAGGGGACCAAGGTCAACATCGTCCTCGGCGCGCCCTCGGTCATCCTCAATGGCCGCCAGACCTGCCGGCTGTTCATTCGGCCCGATGTCCTGGTGTTCGCCAACAAGGCCAAGCTGCCGGCGACGACCATCCCCAGACCAACTATCCCGACAAAGCCGCTCCAGGTCCAATGACCGATCGGAGCGAGGGGTTTTCCAGAGGCAAGGATCACGACATATGCCGAGTTTCGAGATTCCGGACGGGCCGACGGCCATCGCCCTGAAGAAGGAAGGCGCCTTTCACAAGGGCAGCGCCGTCTTCGGCGTGACCAACAAGACGGGGGAGGGCCTGACCGCGCGCTTCAGCGTTCAGGTCCAGGGCGACGGCAAGGCCGAGTGGTACCAGGTCCAGGGCGAAACGGAACGCGCGGTCGCGGCTGGCGAGAACCAGACCGTGACCGTGGTCGGCAAGATTCCGGCCGCGACGCCGCCAGGCCAGCACCGGATCAAGCTGCGGGCGATCAATGTCAACGATCCCGACAACGACAGCACCGACAGCGCGGCGGCGACGGTCACGGTCCCCGCCGTGGCCACCGCGACGCCGCCGCCGCCGAAGCCGTTCCCCTGGTGGATCCTGGCGGTGGTCGGCGGGGTGCTGGTGCTGGTGATCGGCGTGATCATCGCCATCGTGGCGCTGAGCGGATCCAAGGTCCCGAACGTGACGGGCCAGCCCTATGCCGAGGCCGTCAAGGTCTTGGACAAGGCCGGCTACAAGACCGTCAAGCGTACCGACAAGCAGACCGGCGACAAGCCGCCGGAGACCGTTCTGGACCAGACGCCGGCCGCCGAGACCAAGGCCAAGAAGACCGAGATCGTCCAGCTTACCGTCGCCGCGCCCCTGCCGGTGGTTGCGCCCGAGCCGCCCAAGGAGGAGCCGCCGATCGAGCAACCGGCGGAAGCCGGCTGTGATCCGGCGGTCGGCGCGTGCGTCGAGGGCTTCGTCTGGCGAGAGGCCTGGCCCGGCGATCGGGTCTGCGTCACGCCGGAGTCCCGTTACCTGGCCGCCCAGGAAAACGCCCAGGCGGCGTCGCGCCGCAGCCCGTACGGCGGCGCCTACGGCCCGGACACCTGCCTGCAGGGCTACGTCTGGCGTGACGGGTCCGCCAACGACCATGTCTGCGTGAGCGGCGAACGGCGTTCGGTCGTGGCGCAGGAGAACGCCGCAGGTCCGTCGCGGTACCGGGCATGCCGGCCGAAGATCGTCATCCCGCCGCCGACCCGGCGCCCTCGCATCCCCGACCGTCTGTAGTTCGAACCGACGGGCTCGCCGGCCGGCGAGCCCGCAAGGAGCAAGATCATGGAACGGATTTTTTCTCTGGAAGCCATCCTGGGGGCGCTGGCGTTCGGCGTGCTTGGGGCGATCGTGGCCCTGATCGTCCGACTGGCCAAGGGCGACGGCTCGTCCTCGCTCTGGCGGGCGCTCGAGACCTTTCTGACCGCGACGTTCGGGGCTTTCCTGGCGCGGACCTTCATCAGCATCATGCTCAGCGTCGGCGGCGACTCCGACGCCGCGGTCACGGTCACCAGCCTGCTGTTCTTCATCTGGCCGGGTGTGGTGAACCTGATCTCGCTAGGCTTTGGCCACCCGGTGATCGGCGTCGATGCGTTGTTGTGGATCGCCTTGGTGATCGGCGGGCTGGTCGGTCTGTTCGACGGCCTGTGGGCTACCCACAAATGGTTGGGTCTTGGCGTTCCCGCGTTCCTGCTGGACGTCACCTGGGGGCTGGGCGGCAACACCAACGGCGTGCTGATGCACCTGATCAATTTCGCCTGGGGCGAGCATGGTGACGGCCCCGCCGAGAACCGCCACGACGCCCACCGTTATGTGAAGGGCTTCGCCGTCCGCTCGGGCTTCGCGTTTACCCAAGGCGCGGTGATGAGCAACACCGACACCTGGACGCCGACCTCCGACCTGTTCAAGCACGAGACGATCCACATCTGGCAGAACCGGGTGCTGGGGCCGTTCTTCTGGTTTTCCTATGTCGGCTGGATGGCGCTGACCATTATCCCGGCGCTGATCGCCGGCCTGATCGATTCCGGCCGTCGGATCGGCGACGCGATCACCTGGTGGACCTATTTCGACAATCCTTGGGAGGTAATGGCCTACGGCATCGCCAATCCGTCGGATCGGACGGGACAGGTGTTCATGAGCGGCGGCGGCACGGTGACGGGCTGGGTCTGCTGGCCCTGGCCGCTGGCCATCGTCCTTTCGGCGATCGGCGTCGTGGGCCTGGGCGCGGCCTTCGTGGCGATCATGGTCGCCGGCTATGGCTGAGCCGCGTCGATGAAGGCCGTCATCATCATCCTGGTCCTGGTCGTCATCGGCTTTGTCGTGGCGATCGGCGTGGCGGTCTATCGGGCTGTCACGCCGCCCGCGCCCCCGGCCGCGCACGGGCCGCCGACGACCAGCAACGGCGAGATCGACGAGGACGCGCTGGCCAACTGGACGCCTCCACCGGTGGTTGGCGTTATGGGCAAGCTGTCCCGTCCGTTCGCGCCGAAACTGCTGAAGAAGGCGGTCGAACTCACGGGCCAGCCGGGCTCCGGCCTGGCCGGCGACACGCCTGGCGAACTGCCGATCAGTCCGGCTGGGAAGGACATGCGGATCGCCCGCCTGCGTCTGGTCGAGGGCAGGGGCGCTGTGGCGACCTACCAATGTGTGGCGGGGAAGGGGGAAACCTGCCCCCAGGTCGCGTGCCTGTGCCATGAGGGCGCGGTGCTGGCGGAAGATGACGTCGAGGCTTGCGAGAAGGCCTGGCGTCGCGCGCGCTCGATCGGTGACGACAAGTTCCTTTGTCGCAAGAACGACGACGACGTTTCGACCGTCGTCTATCGGCTGGGCGGCAGGATCCTGGTCGCGCCGATGGGCGAGCAGGCCGCCACGGTGTCGGTCCGATGATCAGACCCTGACGGTGCGGATCGCCGAGATCATCGCCAGCAGCGATCCGATCAGCAGGACCAGCAGCCAGATCGCGCCGACGATGGCGATGATCAACGCGCCTATGGCGTCGGTGATGCTGGCCAGGAAACCGGGCGGGAAATCGATCAGGAAGGCCAGCAGCAGGGTGGCGCCCACCGAGACCGCGCTAAGGATGACGATGCCCTTGTTCTGCAGAAACCGCTCGTGGGCGAGGATCAGCAGGATGCAGAAGACGATCTTCAGGATCAGGATCAGGCCCAGTGTGGCCGTCGCCGCCCCCGTGGGAAAATCGGCGAAGGCGACGAAATAGGCGATCGTGCCGAAGGGAACGGCCACCAGCAGGGTGATCATCAGGATCAGCAGGCCGAGGGCCGCCAGGGCCATGACGATGGCGCCCAGCAGGCCGAAGAAGGCGATCACCAGGGTGGCGATTCCCTGGATGCGTCCGATCACGCTGCGCGACAGCAGGATGCCAAGGCCCATCAGCAGGATGGTGTAGAGCAGCAGGCCATCGAGCACCGGCAGGTAGCGAATGCCCAGCCCTGGCGTCGAAGCCTCGAAACCAGCCTGATGTACGGCGTTCAACACGAAGGCTGAGGCGCATTCCACAAGCAGGGCCACCAGCAGGACGAAGCCGGCCAGCCAGAAGAACGGCGCGCGCAAACGGTCCATGGGAGGCATCCCGCGTTGATGCGCAATTCTGCCTGATCTCTACCTGGGCGACAAGAAATGTCGATTTGTTCTGCAGGGTTGTGATGGGACTGCGCTCATGAGCGCCAAGGTTGTTGTTTTTTCCGGGTGGCCAAGTCGCGTTCAACCGACCGCCAATCGGCGTCCAAAGGCCCAGCCTCCGGGGCTTGACGGAAACCGCCCGGCTTTGAACGGGGAGGACGCTTCCGTACCCGGATGACATCCAATAGGTGTTTCAGACCTTGCTTAGCTTTTGCAGGCGCCTACATGCCTGACGCCGGGACCCGGCAGGAGGCTGGAATGAACGGCGCGCCAAGCAGAACTTTGACGAAGACATCGCGCGTGCGTGCGCGGACCTTGGCCCTGATCGCCGTCGGCGGTCTGGCGGTGAGCGCGGCGAGCGCTCACGCCCAGAACGCCGCCGTCGAGCCGCCGCCGTTGGTGGCCGCGCCGGCCGCGACCGGCGATTCGGTCGATACGGCCTATGATCCGCTGCAGGGCTTCAACCGCGGCAGCTACGGCTTCAGCATGGGCCTGGACCGCGCCGTGCTCCGACCCGTCGCCCACGGCTACATGGCGGTGACGCCCAGCCCGCTGCGCCGTCGCGTCAGCGCCGTGGTCTACAATCTGGGCGAGCCCAGCACGACGGTGAACGACATCCTGCAGGGCAAGCCCAAGCGGGCCGGCCGCTCGTCCGCCCGCTTCCTGATCAATTCCACGATCGGCGTCCTGGGCATCTGGGACGTAGCGACCGGCATGGGGCTGAAGGCCCACGACGCCGACTTCGGCCAGACCTTCGGCCGCTATGGCGTCCGGCCCGGTCCCTATCTCTACGTGCCGGTGATCGGTCCGTCGAACTTCCGCGACGGCGTCGGCCGGGTGCTGGACTTCTTCACCGATCCGGTCGGCATCGTCGGCGGCGGCTATACGACCACTTTCGGCGCCACGCGCCTGGGCGTGCAGACGGTCGACACCCGCGCGAGGGCCGACACCGCCTTCCGCGCGCTGGACGACGCCACCGACCCTTACGTGACGGCCCGGTCGGCCTACGGCCAATACCGCGAGGCCTTCATCCGCGAAGCCACCGGCCAGGTGCAAGCCTTGCCGGACTTCGATGCCGTCCCGGCCGATGGCGCCGCCGTCTCGGGCGGCGCCGAGCCCGCTTCGGCGCCGCCCGAGACGGCGCCCGCGCCCTCCGAACAATCCCAATGACTTCGCCGGAAAAGCCTATGACCGACGCTCGCCCCACTCGCCGTTTCGCACAGCTGGCCCTGGTCGCCCTGATTGGCCTGGGCGCCCTGAGCCAGGCGCGTCCCGCCTTGGCCCAGGCGGCGCGGGATCCCCAGGCCGAGCAGTTCGTTCAGACCCGCGCCCAGCGGGTGATCACCGTTCTGGCCGACAAGAACCAGAGCATCGCCCAGAAGAAGGCGACCTTTCACCAGGCGATCGACCAACTGGCCGACGTGCCGAAGATCACCAATTTCGTGCTCGGCAAGTACGCCCGCACTGTCACGCCCGACCAGCGCCAGCGGTTCGCGGCGGCGTTCCGCGTCTATGCCGAAAGCGTGTACCAGAATCGGATCAGCGACTATCACGGCGAGGTCCTGAAGGTGACGGGATCGACGGTTCGCAAGCCGGGCGACGTCATCGTCAACACCACGATCTCGGGCGGCCAGATCGGTCAGCCGCTGCCGGTGGCGTGGCGGGTGCTGGGCGGCGGGACCTCGTGGAAGGTTGTCGATATCCAGTTCAAGGGCGTGTGGCTGGCGATCACCCAGCAGCAGGACTTCGTTTCGACCATCGATAACGCCGGCGGCAATATCGACGTGTTGATCAGCCAATTGCAGCGAGACGCCCAGCGTCCCGCCTCGCGGTAACACAAAGGGACGCGGCGGCCGTTTGGGCGGCGCGCCTCGCAGGACTTCGAAAGGATAAGGGCTTGCGCGAACAATGGGCCGAGACCCTGATGGGTTTCCTTGTTCTCGCCTTGGCGGCGGGTTTCCTGGTCTATTCGCTGACCGTCGGCGGCGTCGGTGGCAAGCCGGGCGGTTATGACGTCACGGCCAAGTTCGGCCAGGTCGGCTCCCTGGCGCCCGGCGCGGCGGTCAGCGTCGCAGGCGTCAAGGTCGGCGCCGTCTCGCAGATCACCCTTGATCCCAAGACCTATCTGGCGGTCGCCAAGCTCACCCTCGACCCGGACGTCAAGCTGCCGTCCGACTCCACCGCCAAGATCACCAGCGACAGCCTGCTGGGCGGCGTCCACGTGGCGATCGCTCCCGGCGGCGCGGCCGACGACATCAAGCCGGGCGGCGAGATCGACAACACCCAGGGCGCGGTCGACCTGTTCGGCCTGATCGGTTCGGTGATGCGGCCGCAGGGCGACGCCGCCGCCGCGCCGACGGCCGGCGCCGCACCAGCGGCGAACCCCGCCGCCACGGCGCCGGACAGCTACTGAGATGGCCGCGGCCGACGCGGCGCTTCCCGCGATGTTCAAGCCGGTGCGGGCCATCGGTCGCTCCACCCTGGGCGCCCTGCGCATGGTCGGCGGGGTCGGAATGTTCGCCCTGCGTGGCGTGATCTCGGTGTTCAGCCCGCCGTGGTTTCCCATCCAGCTGCTGCGCCAGCTGGTCGCCATCGGCTTCTTCTCGCTGCCGGTCGTGGGGCTGACGGCGATCTTCACCGGCGCCGCCCTGGGCTTGAACATCTATACGGGCGGCGGGCGCTTCAACGCCGAGCAGGTGATGCCGCAGATCGTGGCCTTGGGCATCACGCGGGAGCTGGGTCCCGTCCTGGCGGCCTTGATGCTGGCCGGACGGGTCTCGGCCGCCATCGCCGCCGAGATCGGGGCCATGCGCGCCACCGAGCAGATCGACGCGATGCGCACGCTGTCGACCGATCCGTTCCGTTATCTCGTCGCGCCGCGCCTGCTGGCCGCGACGCTGGTGCTGCCGCTGCTGACCCTGGTCGCCGACATCATCGGCGTGGCCGGCGGCTGGCTGGTGGCGGTGCGGATCCTCGACTTCAACTCGACGATCTATGTCCGCAACACCATGAACTTCATCCAGGGCTGGGACGTCGGCTCGGGCCTGATCAAGGCTGCCGTGTTCGGCTTCATCGTCGCCCTGATGGGCTGCTACCACGGCTATAACGCCAAGGGCGGGGCGCGCGGCGTGGGCCGGGCGACGACCCATGCGGTGGTGTCCTCGGCGATCCTGATCTTCGCCTCGGACTACTTCCTCACAACGCTGTTCACGCACGCATGACCGACATCCCCAAACTTGAATGGAAGGGCGTTCGCAAGCGCTTTGACGGGCCAGTCCTGGACGGGCTGGACCTCAGCGTCGCGGCGGGGCGGTCCCTGGTGATCATCGGCGGGTCCGGCCAGGGCAAGTCGGTGACCATCAAGATCGCCATGGGCCTGGTGCGGCCCGACGCCGGCCAGGTGCTTGTCGACGGCGAGGACCTGATCGGCGTCAGCGGCGCGTCGCGTCGCAAGCTGTTCGAACGCATCGGCGTGCTGTTCCAGGGCGCGGCGCTGTTCGACAGCCTCAGCGTCTGGGAGAACGTCGCCTTCCGTCTGATCAACGCCGACGGCGTGCCGCGCAAGGAGGCCAAGGCGCGGGCGGTCGAGGCCCTGGGGCGTGTTCACCTGGGCGCCCATGTCGCCGATTCCTATCCGTCCGAGCTGTCGGGCGGCATGCAGAAGCGGGTCGGCTTGGCCCGGGCCGTGGTGGCCAGTCCCGAAATCATCTTCTTTGACGAGCCGACCACAGGTCTGGATCCGATCACCTCGGCGGCGATCAATGAACTGATCGTCGACCAGGTGAAGGGGCTGGGCTGCACCGCCGTGTCGATCACCCACGACCTGGCGTCGGCCCGGACGATCGGCGACGAGATCGCGATGCTGCACGCCGGTAAGATCGTTTGGCGCGGCGCCCCCGCCGAGCTCGACCGCACCGACAATCCCTATGTGCGCCAGTTCGTCGATGGGCGGGCGGACGGGCCGATGGCCAGCACGGTTTAGGCGTGAAGGCGGAAAGGACGAGAGCGGCGCTGCTGGTGCTCGCGCTGGGCTGCGGCCTGGCCGGAGCGGCCCAGGCGCAGGACTATGTCCGCGCCGACTGCCGGGCCCAGCTCGATCCAGGCCCGCTGCGGTTCGACACCTCGCTGCACCAGCGCTGGTACAGGCGGTTCTGGACCGGCGATTGCGATCACCTGCCGCTCTGCATTCCCGGCTCGCCGAACTGGAACAGCATCGTCGGCAAGCTGTTGGTTCGCGGCGGTCCGACCGAGCAGGCGGCCCTGTTGCCCAAGGCCTGCCGGCTGGGTCAGATGATCGGGCTGGAATGGGCGCGCGACAAGAAGGTCCGCCGCATCGACACCCGCGACCTGCACGCCTTCAAGGGCCAGTTGGAGGTCTCCGGCGACGCCCTGCGCGGCGTCGAGCAGGTCGAGGCTTCGGCCCGGACGAAAATGGCGCGATAGAAAGCAGCGCCCTCCCACGGTGAAGAGCTTCACCATGAAAGCGGAACCAAAGAATTTTCCCCGCGTTGGACCCGTTCGGGGAGGGCATGGGGATTTGGTGCGGGTCGTCGAAGCGAGACAGCGCTTCCAAACGCCGGGACCGGCTTTCCCAATAGCGCCGCCCACGTAGATCGAACGATTTCGACGTGGAGTATTCCTATGCCGGCGGCACAGTCCAAGGCGCAGCAGCGCGGGCTCGACAACCACCAGCTTCTGGCCGCCTTGCGAGCCTTCCGGCGCGGCGACTTCTCGGTGCGGCTGCCGACCGACCTGTCCGGCCTGGACGGCGAATTGGCCGAGGCGTTCAACGACGCCGTCAATCTGAACGACCAGATGTCGAAAGAGTTCGAACGTCTCGGCGACGTGGTCGGCAAGCAGGGCAAGATCAACCACCGCGCCCGCCTGCCGGGGGCCACCGGCTCGTGGGCCGCCAGCGTCGATGCGGTCAACAATCTGATTACCGACATGGTCCACCCGACCGCCGAAATGGCTCGGGTGATCGGCGCCACCGCCAAGGGCGACCTGTCCCAGACGATGGACCTGGAGAACGAGGAACGCCCCCTTCGCGGTGAGTTCCTGCGCATCGGCAAGGTCGTCAACACCATGGTGGGGCAGCTGGGGTCGTTCGCCTCGGAAGTGACCCGGGTGGCGCGGGAAGTGGGCACCGAGGGCAAACTGGGCGGCCAGGCCCAGGTCAAGGGCGTGGCCGGCACCTGGAAGGACCTGACCGACAACGTCAACCTCATGGCCGCCAATCTGACGGGCCAGGTCCGCAACATCGCCGAGGTGACCACCGCCGTCGCCAACGGGGACTTGAGCCGCAAGATCACCGTCGACGTGAAGGGCGAGGTGCTTGAGCTGAAGAACACCATCAACACCATGGTGGACCAGCTCAACAGCTTTGCGTCGGAAGTGACCCGGGTGGCGCGGGAAGTCGGCACCGAGGGCAAGCTCGGCGGTCAGGCCAATGTCCGCGGCGTGGCCGGCACTTGGAAGGACCTCACCGACAACGTCAACCTGATGGCCGGCAACCTGACCGGCCAGGTCCGCAACATCGCCGAGGTGACCACCGCCGTGGCCCGCGGCGACCTTTCACGCAAGATCACCGTCGACGTGAAGGGCGAGGTGCTGGAGCTGAAGAACACCATCAACACCATGGTGGACCAGCTCAACAGCTTCGCCTCGGAAGTGACGCGGGTGGCGCGGGAAGTCGGCACCGAGGGCAAGCTGGGCGGCCAAGCCCGGGTGGAAGGCGTGGCCGGCACCTGGAAGGAGCTGACCGACAACGTCAACCTGATGGCCGGCAACCTGACCGGCCAGGTCCGTAACATCGCTGAGGTGACCACCGCCGTGGCCATGGGTGACCTCAGCAAGAAGATCACGGTCGACGTGAAGGGCGAGGTGCTGGAGCTGAAGAACACCATCAACGTCATGGTGGATCAGCTGAACGCCTTCGCCTCGGAAGTGACCCGCGTGGCGCGGGAAGTGGGCACGGAAGGCAAGCTGGGCGGCCAGGCCAACGTCACCGGGGTCGGCGGCACCTGGAAGGAGCTGACCGACAACGTCAACCTGATGGCCGGCAACCTGACCGGCCAGGTCCGTAACATCGCCGAGGTGACCACCGCCGTCGCCATGGGCGACCTCTCCAAGAAGATCACGGTCGACGTGCGCGGCGAGATCCTGGAGCTGAAGAACACCATCAACACCATGGTCGACCAGTTGAACTCGTTCAGCTCGGAAGTGACCCGCGTGGCGCGGGAAGTCGGCACGGAAGGCAAGCTGGGCGGCCAGGCGCAGGTCAAGGGCGTGGCCGGGACCTGGAAGGACCTGACCGACAACGTCAACTTCATGGCCGGCAACCTGACCGGCCAGGTCCGCAACATCGCCGAGGTGACCACCGCCGTCGCCAACGGCGACCTTTCCAAGAAGATCACCGTCGATGTCCGCGGCGAGATCCTGGAGCTGAAGAACACCATCAACGTCATGGTGGACCAGCTGAACGGCTTCGCCTCGGAAGTGACGCGGGTGGCGCGGGAAGTCGGCACGGAAGGCAAGTTGGGCGGCCAGGCCCAGGTGAAGGGCGTGGCCGGCACCTGGAAGGACCTGACCGACAACGTCAACCTGATGGCCGCCAACCTGACCGGCCAGGTGCGCAACATCGCCGAGGTGACCACGGCCGTGGCCATGGGCGATCTCTCCAAGAAGATCACCGTCGACGTGCGCGGCGAGATCCTGGAGCTGAAAAACACCATCAACGTCATGGTCGATCAGCTGAACTCGTTCAGCTCGGAAGTGACCCGCGTGGCGCGGGAAGTCGGCACGGAAGGCAAGCTGGGCGGCCAGGCGCAGGTGAAGGGCGTGGCCGGGACCTGGAAGGACCTGACGGACAACGTCAACTTCATGGCCGCCAACCTGACCGGCCAGGTCCGCAACATCGCCGACGTCACCACCGCCGTCGCCAAGGGCGACCTCTCCAAGAAGATCACCGTCGACGTGAAGGGCGAGATCCTGGAGCTGAAGTCGACGATCAACGTCATGGTGGACCAGCTGAACGGCTTCGCCTCGGAAGTGACCCGGGTGGCCCGGGAAGTCGGCACCGAAGGCAAGCTGGGCGGTCAGGCGCAGGTGCCGGGCGTGGCCGGCACCTGGAAGGACCTGACCGACAACGTCAACATGATGGCGGCCAACCTGACCGGCCAGGTCCGCAACATCGCCGACGTCGTCACCGCGGTGGCCCAGGGCAACCTCAAGCGCAAGCTGACCCTGGACGCCAAGGGCGAGATCGCCTCGCTGGCCGACACCATCAACGGCATGATCGAGACCCTGGCCACCTTCGCCGACCAGGTGACCAACGTCGCCCGCGAAGTGGGTTCGGAAGGCAAGCTGGGCGGTCAGGCCCGGGTGCCCGGCGCCGCCGGTCTGTGGCGCGACCTGACCGACAACGTCAACGAACTGGCCGCCAACCTGACCACCCAGGTCCGCGCCATCGCCGAGGTGTCGACCGCTGTGACCAAGGGCGACCTGACGCGGTCGATCACCGTGGAAGCCTCGGGGGAAGTCGCGGCCCTGAAGGACAACATCAACGAGATGATCCGCAACCTGAAGGATCAGACGTTGAAGAACACCGAGCAGGACTGGCTGAAGACCAACCTGGCCCGGTTCAGCCGCATGCTGCAGGGCGAGCGCGACCTGTCGACCGTGTCGAACCTGGTGCTGTCAGAGCTGGCGCCGCTGATCAACGCCCAGCATGGGGTGTTCTACGTTTCCGACCACGACGTGAACGGCGAGCCGGTGCTGAATTTGGCCGCCAGCTACGCCGCCAATCCCGGCGACCGCCCCCCGGCTCGACTGCGCCAGCGCGAGGGCCTGATCGGCCAGTGCGCGGCCGAGCGCCAGCGCATCCTGCTGACCAACGTGCCATCCGAGTACATCAAGATCAGTTCGGGCCTGGGCGAGGCCGCGCCGCAGAACATCATCGTCCTGCCCGCCCTGTTCGAAGGCGAGCTGAAGGCGGTGATCGAGCTGGCCACTTTCGGGACCTTCAACGAGACCCAGCAGGCCTTCCTCGACCAGCTGATGGAATCCATCGGCATCGTGCTGTCGACCATCGCCGCCAACATGCGGACCGAAGGCCTGCTTGAGCAGTCGCAGCTGCTGACCGCCGAACTCCAGGCGCAGCAGGAAGAACTGAAGAAGACCAACGACCGCCTGGAACAGCAGGCCGCCTCCCTGCGGCAGTCGGAAGAGCTGCTGCGCTCCAAGCAGGACGAACTGCAGCAGACCAACGCCGAGCTGGAGGACAAGGCGGTCCTGCTCTCGGCCCAGAACAAGCAGGTGGAGGCCAAGAACGCCGAGGTCGAGCAGGCCAAGGCGGCGCTTGAGGAAAAGGCCGAGCAGCTGGCCCTGACCTCCAAGTACAAGTCCGAGTTCCTGGCCAATATGAGCCACGAGCTGCGCACGCCGCTCAACAGCCTTCTGATCCTGTCCAAGATGCTCAGCGAGAACGCGCAGGGGAACCTGAGCGCCAAGCAGGTGGAGTTCGCCCGTAACATCCACAGCGCGGGCGCCGACCTGCTGGGGCTGATCAACGACATCCTGGACCTGTCGAAGATCGAAAGCGGCACGGTCACGCTCGACATCGGCGAGATGTCGTTCGCGTCCCTGCGCGATCAGACCGACCGCACCTTCTCGCAGCTGGCCCAGGACAAGAAGCTGGACTTCTTCGTCAACATCGACCCGGCCCTGCCGCGCTCGATGTACACCGATGACAAGCGTCTGCAGCAGGTGATCAAGAACCTGCTGTCCAACGCCTTCAAGTTCACCCAGACCGGTTCGGTGCGCCTGTCGATCGCCCGGGCAGACGATGGCTGGGCGCTGGGCAACGACCACCTGAACAAGGCCGGCCAGGTGCTGGCCTTCTCGGTCGAGGACACCGGCATCGGCATCCCCGAGGACAAGCAGCGGATCATCTTCGAGGCGTTCCAGCAGGCCGACGGCACCACCAGCCGCAAGTACGGCGGTACGGGCCTGGGCCTGTCGATCAGCCGCGAGATCACCCGTCTTCTGGGCGGCGAGCTGCGGGTCGTCTCGACGCCGGGGCAGGGCAGCACCTTCACCCTCTATCTGCCGCTGAACTTCAGCCCGGCCGCCCAGCCGCAATCGACCCAGCCGCTTCGTCCCGCCACCTCGCCCGTCCAGACCTTCCGTCTGTCGACGACGGAGGCTGGATCGGTCGAGCCCGCCGAGACGGTGGTCGACGACCGCGAACAGATCGAGCCCGGCGACGCGGTGGTGCTGATCGTCGAGGACGACACCCGCTTCGCCTCGATCCTGCTGTCGCTGGTGCGCGACAGCGGCTTCAAGGGCGTCGTCACCGGCGAAGGCTCGGCCGTGCCGTCGCTGGCCCGGCGCTTCAGCCCGGACGCCATCATGCTGGACATCGGCTTGCCCGACATGGACGGCTTGGCCCTGCTGGACCTGCTCAAGCGCACGCCCGACACCCGGCACATCCCGGTCCAGGTGATCTCGGCCGACGACCACGGCGGGCTGGGGCTGTCGATGGGCGCCTTCGGCTTCACCAGCAAGCCGGTGGAACGCGAGGCGGTCGCCTCCACGCTGGAGAAGGTCAAGAAGCTGGTCGCCGAGACCGGCCGCGCGCCGATCCTGGTCGGCGGATCAGGCCCGGCGGCCGACACGCTGCGCCACGCCGTCGGCGCGGTGAAGGTGGTGGCGACCTTGGCGGACCTTTCGGACGAGGCGTTCACGGACGAGGGTAACTGCCTGGTGATCGACGTCGGGACGGGACCGGTCGGGCCGTTCATCGACGCGCTCAAGCAACGCGGCGCTACGTCGGGCGTGGCGGTGCTTTACGCCTCCGAGGATTTGGATCCCGAGGAGGATCGCCGGCTGCGGCTGGCGGTGTTCTCCGGCCTGGCGCGCCTGGCCCGCACGCCCGAGCAACTGATCGACCACGTGACCATGTCGCTGCACGCGCCGCTGGATCGCCTTTCGACCCCGGCCAAGGCGATGATCGCCCACAGCCGCCATGCCGACGCCGTCCTGACGGGCCTGACCGCGGTGGTCATCGATGACGACATCCGCAACATCTTCTCGCTGGCCAGCGCGCTGGAAGAGTACGGCATCGAGCTGCGCTACGCCGAAAGCGGCCGTGAGGGCCTGGAGCTGCTCGACAGCCTCCCCGAGGTGGATATGGTGCTGGTCGACATCATGATGCCCGACATGGACGGTTACGAGACCATGCGCGAGATCCGGGCCCGACCACGCTTTTCCGACCTGCCGGTGATCGCCGTCACCGCCAAGGCGATGAAGGGCGACCGCCAGAAGTGCATCCAGGCGGGGGCGTCGGACTATGTGTCCAAGCCGGTGGACATCGACCAGCTGATCTCGGTGCTGCGCGTCTCGGTCCAGCGCACCGACGCCCAGCGTCTGGCCGGCGACAATGTCGTCACCATCCATAGCGCCGCAGCGCAATGAGCGTACCGGCGGTCAAACATCAGGCGGTCGCGCCGTCCGAAGACCGGCTGAGGACTCGGATCCTCATCGTCGACGACGATGAGCGCAACGCCTTCGCCGCCATCCAGGCCCTGGAAACCCTGGGCCAGGAGCTGGTGGTCGCCCGCTCGGGCGAGGAGGCCTTGCGTCATCTGCTGACCGACGACTTCGCGGTGATCCTGCTGGACCTGCACATGCCCGGCATGGACGGCTACGAGACGGCCGAGCTGATCCGTCAGCGCCGCCGCAACCGCGACGTGCCGATCGTCTTCCTGACAGCCGTGTTCCGCGACGAGGCCCACATCTTCAAGGCCTATTCCGCGGGGGCCGTCGACGTGGTGTTCAAACCGGTGGATCCGTTCATCCTGCGCTCCAAGGTGCAGGTGCTGGTCGATCTGCACATCAAGACCCTTGAGCTCGAGCAACAGTCAGAGAGCCGCCGCCTGCTGATCGAGGAGAACGCCCGCATCCATGCCGAGAAACTGGCGGCTGAGCGCGCCCTGCGCCGCACCCAGGAGCGCCAGGAGGCGATCCTGCGGGCCCTGCCGGTGGTCTTCCATTCGCGTACCGCCGACGCGCCCTACGAGCCGCTGTTCGTCGGCGGCAACGTCATGGAGCTGACTGGCTTTTCGGCGGAAGACTTCCTGGCTGCCGCCGACTTCGGCATCAGCCGGGTCCATCCGGACGACGTCGAAATCGTGGCGCGGGCCCAGGCCGAAGCTCGAAAGTCTGGCGCCTACGCCTGCGAATACCGATGGCGGTGCGCCGACGGCTCGTATCGGTCGCTGATCGACCAGGGCGTTCTGGCCCAAGACGAGGAGAGCGGCCGCGCGGTGGTGTTCGGCACTTTGCTCGACAACACCGAACGCCGGGGGCTGGAGGAGCAGCTGAGCCATTCCCGCAAGATGGAGGCGGTGGGCCAGCTGACGGGCGGCGTCGCCCACGACTTCAACAACCTGCTGACCGTGGTGCTGGGCAATATCGAGCTGATCAAGCGGCGCACCGGCGAGCAGCACGAACTGGCCCGGCAGATCGAGGCGGTGCGCCTGGCGGCCGAGAAGGGCGGGGCCCTGACCCGTCAGCTGCTGGCGTTCTCGCGCCGCCAGCGCCTGAACCCGCAGATCGTCGATCTCAACGGGCTGATCGCCGACTTCGCGCCGTTGCTGCGCCAGGCGGTGGGCGAGGCGGTCAGCATCGACCTGGATCTGGCCACGGAGCCGCTGCCCGCCCACCTCGACCCGGCCCAGTTCGAGAGCGCCCTGCTGAACCTGGCGGTCAACGCCCGCGACGCCATGGAGGGCGGCGGCGTGCTGTCGATCGCCACCAGAACCATCGACGGGGACGATCCCAGGATCCTGGTGACCGTTCGCGACACCGGCCAGGGCATGGACGCGGATGTCGCTTCGCGCATCTTCGAACCGTTCTTCACGACCAAGGAGATCGGCAAGGGCTCGGGGCTGGGCCTGTCGCAGGTCTACGGTTTCGTGCGGCAGTCGGGCGGTGAGGTTTCGGTGCGCAGTTCGCCAGGGCAGGGGGCTGTCTTCGAGATCTCCCTGCCGCGGAGCCTGGCGGCGCCAGGCCCGCGCGGCGCCGGCGGCGAGATTGGGGAGGCGATTGGCGGCTCCGAGCGGGTGCTGGTCGTCGAAGACGACGCGGCGGTGCTGGCTATGGCGGTCGAGACGCTGGAAGGCCTGGGCTATCAGGTCACCACGGCGGACTCGGCCGTGGCCGCGCTGAAACGCCTCAAGGGCCGCAAGGCCTTCGACCTGCTGTTCTCGGACGTGGTCATGCCCGGCGGCGTCAACGGCGTCCGGCTGGCCCACCTGGCGTTGCAGGAGCGGCCTGGGCTCAAGGTCCTGCTGACCTCCGGCTATGTCGGCGACGAGGCGGCGTCCTGGGCCAATGAGTTTCCGATGATCGACAAGCCCTATCTGGGCCCGGCCCTGGCGGCCAAGATCCGCGCCGTGCTGGACGCCGAAGCGCCGGCGACGGGCCAGGCCAAGCTACGGCAGGGCTAGGAAGAGTTTCTGTCGAGGGGCACCTTGTCGCCGCGTCCGTCGGCGCCATCTGACAGGCTGGGCCGCGCCGCCAGGGGCGGCCTTTTTCTTTCGGAGCCGTCCATGACCGATCTCTCAGCCTTCCCGATCACCCAGCGCTGGCCCGCCCAGCATCCCGACAGGCTGCAACTGTACAGCCTGCCCACCCCCAACGGGGTCAAGGTGTCGATCATGCTGGAGGAGATCGGCTTGGCTTATGAGCCGCACCTGGTCGACATCGGCCAGAACGAGTCCTGGACCCCCGAGTTCCTGTCGCTGAATCCCAACGGCAAGATCCCCGCGATCATTGATCCCGACGGTCCGGACGGAAAGCCGATAGGCCTGTTCGAGTCCGGCGCGATCCTGGTCTATCTGGCCGAAAGGACCGGCAAGTTCCTGCCCAAGGATCCCGCCCGGCGCTACGAGACCCTGGCCTGGGTGTTCTTCCAGATGGCCGCGATCGGACCGATGTTTGGCCAAGTGGGGTTCTTCCACAAGTTCGCGGGCCGCGAGTACGAGGACAAGCGTCCGCGTGATCGCTATGTCGCCGAATCCAAGCGCCTGCTGGGCGTGCTGGAGAGCCGACTGGCGGACCGCGACTGGATCATGGGCGACGACTACACGATCGCCGACATCGCCACCCTGGGCTGGGTGCGGAACCTGGTCGGCTTCTATGGCGCCGGGGATCTGGTCGACTATGCCAGCCTCAAGCACGTGCCCGCCTGGCTGGAGCGCGGCTTGGCCCGCCCGGCGGTCCAGCGCGGGCTGGAGATCCCCAAGCGCCCTTAAAAGGCGCGCTCGGCCGCCACGCCGGGTTCGGCCCCGCCCGCCGGCCCGACGTGGGCGGCCCTGATCTACCCGCGCGCGATTGTCGCGGCTCGCCTTAACCCGTTTTGCGGACCTTGCGGCCTATGCTGCCGCCTCGGAGGTCCAGATGAACGACAACGAAGCGAGGCGGATCCGGGCGTTGCGGGGCTACGGCGTCCTGGACACCTCGCCGGACGCCGCCTTCGACCGGGTGACCCAGCTGGCCGCCGACCTGTTCGATGCACCTGTCGCCCTGGTCTCGCTGATCGACGAGACCCGCCAGTGGTTCAAGTCGCGCCAGGGCCTGGACCTCTGTTCGACGGCGCGGGAAGACGCGTTCTGCAGCCATGCGATCGAGTTGGGTCCCGATGCCGTGATGGTCGTCGAGGACGCGACCCTTGACCCCAGGTTCGTCGCCAATCCCCTGGTGGTCGGTGAGCAGGGGATCCGCTTCTACGCCGGCGCGGTCCTGACCTCGCCCGAGGGTTACAATCTCGGCACGCTCTGCGTCATCGACACCAAGCCTCGTTCCCGTCCGACAGATCGCGAGCTGAACCGCCTCCGCGCCCTCGCGCGCATCGTCCAGGATGAACTGGAGCGGACCCGGCTCGACCGCGTGCGCTTGGAGCAGGCCCGCCTGCTGAAGCTGGCCGAGACCATGTCCGGTGTGGCGCACTGGCGCTATGACGTCGTCACGCGCGAGGTCTACTGGTCGGACCTGCTCTACGAAATCCGGGGCGCCGACCGTCGGACCCATGTGCCGACCTATCAGGCGGAACTGCAATCCTTCCATCCGGACGATCGCGACAGAATTCTGGACCTGCTGAACCAGGCGATCCAGACCAAGACCACGAGCAGCTTCCAGGCGCGGATGGTCCGGCCGGACGGCGAGGTTCGGGTGGTCCAGGCCAAGGCCGGCTGCGAATTGGATGAACGCGGCGAGGTCGTCGCCCTGATCGGCCTGTTCCAGGACGTGACCGATCAGGTTCGCAGTTTCGAGAATCTGAGCGCCAGCGAGGCCCGCTATCGGTTGCTGGCCGAAAACACCTCCGACGTCATCGTCCGCTGCGCCCTGGATGGTACGCTGCTCTACGTATCGCCCGCCTGCCGGGCGATGGGCTACGAGCCCGAGGAACTGGTGGGCACGCAAGCCGATCGCTTGGTGCACCCGGACGATCGCCAGCGTTTCCTCGTCAATAGTGCGCAGCTCTATGCCGGCGATACGCCCGACCCGGCCGCCAACCGGCAGCATCGCTATCGCACCGGCGACGGGCGCTGGGTCTGGTTCGAGGGCAATCCCCAGCTCGTCCGCGACGCCGAGGGCAGGGCGACCGAGATCGTCAACGTCTTCCGGGACGTCACCGAGCGGCGGGAACTGCAGGAACGCGCCGAGCGCATGGCGCGCATGACCGCCCTGGCCGAAGAGGTCGCAGGCATCGGCTATTGGCGGGTCGATATAAAGACCGGGGAGACGACCTGGTCGCCGCATGTCGCTGTCCTGTACGGCCTGGATCCCAATGTCGACCTTCGGCTGGAGCAGTTCGTCGAGGCCGTTCACCCCGACGATCGGCCGGCGCTGCGCGCGCGGCTGGAAGCGGCTCGGCGGGATGGGCTCGACTGGAAGCTGGCCATCACCCGGATCATCCTGCCGGACGGACAGCTGCGCTATCTCGAAGGCCACGGCAATTGCGAGCGCGACGAAGCCGGCCAGGTGGTCGCGCTGTTCGGCACGGTGAGGGACGTCACCGCTTCGGTCGTGGCCGAGGCCTCGCGGGCGGAGGACGAAGCCCGCTATCGCGCCATGTCGGAGCGCGTGCTCCTGGCCACCCAGGCGGGCCAGATCGGCGTCTGGGAATGGAACGTCCAGACCGGCGCGTTGGCCTGGGATGACCGGATGTACGCCCTCTACGGCCTGGCTCCCGGCGAGGCGCTGACCGCCGGGCGGTTCTACGCTTGCGTGCACCCCGACGACCGCGCGGAGGAGCAGGTCCAGGCGCGGACCACCCTGTCGGGCGACAAGCCCTATGACACTGAGTTCAGGATCGTACGCCCCGATGGAACGGTGCGGCATGTTCGCGCCCAGGCGACGGTGGTGCGCGACGCCAAGGGGGCGCCGATGCGGATGGTCGGCGTCAATTGGGACGTCACCGAGGTGCGCAATCTCGAACAGTCGCTGCGGGCCAGCGAGGACCGGGCGCGCAACGTGATCGCCAACGCCCACCAGGCCATCGTCACCGCCGATGAGGCCGGCCGGATCACCGGCTGGAACCGTCACGCCCAGCTGACCTTCGGCTGGACCGCAGAAGAGGCGATCGGCGGCCATCTGGCGATGATCCTGCCCTCGGGCCAATCCGGCGTGGCGGCGTTCCTGGGCGGCGAATTCGGTGACGACATCGACCAGCGCATCGAGACCACCGCGCGACGCAAGGATGGAATCGAAATTCCCATCGAACTGGCGGTCAGCGCGGTGCGCGACGCGGCCGGCTGGGAGCTGACTGCGCTGATGCAGGACATCAGCGCGCGCAAGGAACAGCAGGAACTGTTCGAGACCGCCTTTGCGCACGCGCCGATCGGCAAGTGCCTGGTCGGGCTCGACGGCTCGTTCCTGAAGGTCAATCCCACGCTTTGCAGGATGGTCGGCTACAGCGGCGAGGAACTGCTGGCCCTGAACTTCCAGGCGATCACCCACCCCGACGACCTGGACGCCGATCTTGGCCTGCTGGCCGATCTCTACAACGGCCGGATTTCGACCTACCGGATGGACAAGCGCTATATTCGCAAGGACGGCTCTATCGTCTGGAGCCAGCTGGCGGTGTCGCGGGTCGACAATCCCGACGGCTCGCCGCGCTATTTCATCTCGCAGATCGAGGACCTGACCGCTCGCCGGGCGGCCGAGGCCGCGCTGAAGGACAGCGAGGCCCGCTACCGGCTGATGGCCGAGAACACCACCGACATGATCCTGACCGCCGATCTGAGCGGAAGGATCACGTTCTGCGCGGCGTCGTCCCGCGCCTTGCTGGGCTACTCCCCCGACGAGATCATGGGCCGCAGCGCGCTGGAATTGGCCTATCCCGAGGATCGCCTGAGGGTCAGGCGGGTCTATCGTAACCTGACCAAGGGCAAGCGGCCCGAACGCGTGCGCTGGCGCGTGCCGCACAGGTCGGGCACGCGGGACGTCTGGCTGGAATCCAACCCCTCCCTGCTGCGCGACCCGGTGACCGAAGCGCCGGTCGGGTTCCTCGACGTGATCCGCGACGTGACCGCCCAGGTCGGTCAGGAAGAGGCCCTGGCCGCCGCCCGCGCCGAGGCCGAGGCGGCCGCGGCGGTGAAGGGCGAGTTCATGGCCAATATGAGCCACGAGATCCGTACTCCGCTGACGGCGGTGATCGGCTTCTCGGGACTGCTGGCCCAGCGTCCCGAACTGGACGAGATCTCGCAGCGCTACGTCCAGCGGGTGTCGAGCGCGGGCCAGGCGCTGCTGGCGATCGTCAACGACGTGCTGGACTTCTCCAAGCTCGAGGCCGGCCAGGTGGAGATCGCGCCCCGGCGGGCCTCGCCCCTGGCCGTGGCCCAGGACGCCCTGGCCCTGTTCGCCCCGCAGGCAGACGCCAAGGGGTTATGGCTGGAATGCCAGGCCGAGGGCGAACTGCCCGAACGCGTCATGATCGATCCGGATCGTGTCCGGCAAGTGCTGCTCAATCTGGTGGGCAATGCGATCAAGTTCACCGAGCGCGGCGCGGTGCGACTGTTCGTCGGCTACAATCCGGAGGCGGCCAGCTTGCGGATGCGGGTCGAGGACACGGGCGCGGGCATCAGCGCCGAGCAGCAGACCAAGCTGTTCCAGCGCTTCTCCCAGGTCGACGCCTCGTCGACGCGCAAGCATGGCGGAACCGGCCTGGGCCTGGCGATCTGCAAGGGCCTGACCGAAGCCATGGGCGGGGGCATCGCGGTGAGCAGCGTTCCTGGTCAGGGCACGGTGTTCAGTTTTCATATCGCGGCCAAGATCGCCGCCGGTTTGGACGGCGAGTCGCCTGCTCTTACGCCCGAAACCACCGGCCGCAGCCTGGACGGGGTCCGCGTGTTGGTGGTCGATGACAATCCCGTAAACCGGGAGCTGGCCCGCACCGTGCTGGAACAGATGGGCGCCGAAGTCGCCGAGGCTGGCGGGGGGCGTGCGGCGATCGAGACCGCCGCCGTCGCGCCGTTCGATTGCATCCTGATGGATCTGCGCATGCCCGGCGTTTCCGGAATCGAGGCCCTTGGCGAGATCCGGGATAGACCGGGGCCCAACCAGGACGTGCCGATCCTGGCCTTCACCGCCGACGCGGACCGGGGGCTGCTGGACGCCGATCATGGATTCGACGGTCTGGTGCGCAAGCCGATCATGGCGGCGGACTTGGTCGACGCTGTGGATCGCTGTACGCGCTGGGATGGCGCCGTCGACGACGGCGATCCTCTTGATCGCGCGGAGGCGTAAGGTGGGGCGGACGCGCGTCCTGGTCGTCGAGGACGATCAGATCATCCTCGACCTGATCACCACCCGTCTCGATATCGCGGGCTATGACACCTATTTCGCCCGTGACGGCTTCGAAGGCCTCAAGCGGCTGCACGAACTGCGGCCATCCGCCTTGGTGCTGGACCTCAACATGCCGCGTCTCGACGGCTTTGGCCTGCTGCGCAAGATGCGTCAGGAGGGGCTGAACGTCCCGACCATGGTTTTGACGGCTCGCAACCAGCCCGACGACGTAAGGCAGGCCATCGCCCTGGGCGCGCGCGACTTCCTGGCCAAGCCGTTCAGGGACGAACAACTGCTGCAGAGGGTCGGCCGGCTGTTGCGCCGCGCGCCGAGCCGGCTCGCCAAGGCTCCCCTCCCGGTGGAAAGCCCGGTCCCGGAACCGATCGACGACGGACCTCAACCGTTCCTGCTCTGAGGGAAGAGCGTCGGCGGTTCGCGTTCACTTTTTATTCTACCGCTCCGCTTGAACCCGACCGGAGGAACACTCAAGTTGCTTATTCGTTGAGGTCATCGGGCGGCGGCTAGCTCCCGACGCAGGGCGGCAGGAGAGCGCATGAGTCCCGACGACACCCCCGCACGGGAGGCCTCAGAGGCCCGCGCCATCGCCCTCGTCGATCGCTATCTGGCGGTCCGGCGCCGCACCGAGGCGCTGGCCAGGCCGCTTTCGCCCGAGGACCAGGGCGCGCAGTCGATGCCGGACGCCAGCCCGGTCAAATGGCACAGGGCTCATACCGCTTGGTTCTTCGAGACCTTTCTGCTGACGCCCTTCCTGCCGGGCTACCGGGTGTTCGACCCGGCCTTCGCCTATCTGTTCAACTCCTATTATGAGGCGGTCGGGCCACGCCAGCCGCGCCCTCAGCGCGGGCTGATCACCCGCCCTTCGGCCGAAGATGTCGGCGCCTATCGAGCCCATATCGACGCGGCGATGGTCCGGCTGCTGACCACCTCGCCGACCGCCGAGGTGATCGAGCGCCTGGACCTCGGCCTGGCCCACGAGGAGCAGCATCAGGAGCTGATCCTGATGGACCTGCTGCACCTGTTCGCCCAGTCGCCGCTGGAGCCGGCCTATCGCGAGACGCCGCCGCTGGACCGTCCGCCGGCGACCGATGTCCGCTACCTCGCCTTCGAAGGCGGCCTGGTCGAGATCGGCGACGACGGCCCGGGCTTCGCCTTCGACAACGAGCGGCCGCGCCACAAGGTCTATCTTGAGCCCTATCGCCTGGCCGATCGTCTGGTCACCAACGGCGAATGGCTGGCCTTCATCGACGATGGCGGCTATCGCCGCGCCGACCTGTGGCTCTCGGACGGCTGGGCCGCCGTCAACGAGCGGGGGTGGGAGGCGCCGCTCTACTGGCGTTGGGACGGCGACGGTGCCTGGACCGTCATGACCCTGTCGGGCCGGCGCCCCGTCGATCCTCATGCGCCGGTCGGCCATGTCAGCTATTACGAGGCCGCCGCCTTCGCCGCCTGGTCCGGCCGCCGGCTGCCGACCGAGGCCGAGTGGGAGGCCGCCGTCAGGGCTCCGGAAGGGCGGGGCCTGCGCCAGGCGTCCGACGAGGTCTGGCAATGGACCGCCAGTCCCTATGTCGCCTATCCGGGCTTCAAGCCCGGCGCAGGCGCGCTGGGCGAGTACAACGGCAAGTTCATGGTCAACCAGATGGTCCTGCGGGGCGGGGCTGCCGAAACGCCGCCCGGCCATACGCGTTCGTCCTATCGCAACTTCTTCCACCCGGCCCAGCGCTGGGCGTTCACGGGGGTCCGCTTGGCCGACGATATGAGCCCGCTGGATCGCGAGACGCCGACGCCGGCCGCGACCTTCCTCGACGACGCCCTGGCGGGCCTGACCGCCGATCGCAAGACCTTGCCGGCCAAGTACTTCTATGACGCGGAGGGCTCGCGACTGTTCGAGGCGATCTGCGAGCTCCCCGAATACTATCCCACCCGCACCGAGACGGCCCTGCTGCGCCGGATCGCGCCGGAGATCGCCGCCCGGGTGATGGAGGGCGCGGCCCTGGTCGAGTTCGGCAGCGGAGCCAGCACCAAGACCCGGATCCTGCTCGACGCCATGCCGCAATTGGCGGTCTATGTTCCCATCGACATCAGCCGCTCAGCGCTGGATGAGGCGAGCGAGGCGCTGCGGCGGGACTATCCCGGCCTGGTCGTCGCCCCCCTGGTCGATGACTTCACGCGTGCGGTCCGCTTGCCGGCGGCGGCGCGGGGACGGCCCGTCACTGGCTTCTTCCCCGGCTCGACGATCGGCAATTTCGCGCCCGCCGAGGCCGAGGCCTTTCTGCGCGGCGCGCATGGCCTGCTGGGCGACGGCGCGATGTTCGTGGTCGGGGTCGACATCGCCAAGAGTCCAGACGTACTGGTTCCCGCCTATGACGACGCCCAGGGCGTGACGTCGGCGTTCAACAAGAACGTCCTAGCGCGGATCAACAGCGAGCTGGGCGGCGACTTCGATCTGAACGCCTTCGACCATCGCGCCGTCTGGAACGCCGACGAAAGCCGCATGGAAATGCACTTGGTCAGCCGAGTCGACCAGGCGGCGCATCTGGCCGGACAAGAGATCCGCTTCAAGGCTGGCGAGACGATCCACACCGAGAATTCGTACAAGTACGCGCCGGAGATGTTCGTGGAACTGGCCCGCCGGGCGGGCTGGAAGGTCGCGGCGCGCTGGATCAGCGACAGCCCAAGCTTCGGCGTCTTCGCCCTGGCCGGCTAGGGCGGGCGAGTTGGATCATGGCCGAAACGCGCGCCGCCCCGCGGGGACGGCGCGCGTCGGGTCAGGCGTCGCGGCCGGGCATCCGCCCGCCGCCGCGCGACGAGGAGCCGCCCTTGCGGCCCGCATTGGCCGCGAGGTCGCGGTCCTTGGCGAAGCTGCGCTTTTCGCTGGGAACACTGGCCCCCCCTTTGCGCGCGATCTCGCGGCGGCGTTCGGGGTCCATGGCGGCGAAGCCTCGGCGGCCGCGCGGCCGTTCGGTGTCGAGGTCCATAGGTTGCTCCTAATCGGGACTGGTCACGGGGGGGAACGGCGTGGCGGAGCGGTCATAAGGCCGATCGTCGCCTGGTTGCACCGGCGGCTGGCGCATCGGCTCTTCGTCGGGCACGGAGCCCGGGTCGTAGTCGGGTTGCGTCGGCTCGATCGGCGGCGGGGCGTCGGGGTCGGTCATGGCGTCTTTCACGAGTTCCGGTGAAGTAACCAGTGAAGTCGCGTTCGGTTCACCCGACAGGGAAGACAAAATTGCAGAGTTTGGTGTTAACCCTGCTGAAGCAAGGTGAACGACCATGGCCAAGACCCACGTGAGAAAACCTGAAAGCGCAGCAATATCACGGCATTGGCGGCTGGTGGTTGCAGCCGTGGCCGGGCTTCTGGGGTGGCTGGCGGCCCGTCATTTAAATGCGCCGGTCAGCAGCCACATCCTGATCGGCTGGGACGCCTGCGCCCTGGTTTACGTCGTCACGACTTGGCGCCTCTTCCTGACGGCGGACGAGGCCGAGGTGCGTCGCCGGGCGGCGGCGGAGGATGAAAAGCCGTCGGGAATCCTGCTGCTGGTGCTGGCCGCCATCCTGTCCAGTCTGGTCGCGGTGGTGGCCGCCATGCTGAACGCGCGGGCAGCCGGGCCGGAAACCAAGGCGATCACCGCCGCCTGCGCGGGCGTCACCCTGGTGCTGTCCTGGGTGGTTCTGCATTCTGTGTTCACGTTGCACTACGCCCATCGCCACTTCGGCGACGGAACGGACAAGCCCGGCTTTCTGTTCCCGGGCGAGCCCGCCAGCAGCTATCTGGACTTCGTCTACCTGGCCTTCAGCATCGGGGCGACCTTCCAGGTCTCGGACAACAATGTCTTGACGACCAAGCTGCGCAACCTCGTCACCGCCCAGGCGGTTTGCGCCTATTTCTACAACACCGCGGTTCTCGCCCTGGGGATCAATATCATCGCCAGCCTGGTGGGCAGTTAGCGGCGGCCGTCGCGTGGGCCTTCCAGGCGGGCCTGGAGCGGGGTCTGGGGCAGCTCGGCCAAGCGCAGCTTGCCGTCGCCGTCTTTGTCGAGCAGGGCGAAGCGGGCCTTGGCGGCCTTGATCGCTTCGGCGCGGGTGATGCGACGGTCGAAGTCGCCGTCGGACGCCATGACCGGCTCGGGCTCGGCGAGCAGGCTATAGGGAACGGCGCCCTGCAACATGCCGCCCATCGGGCCGCCACCGCGTCCGCCGTGTCCGCCGCCGGGAGGACCGCCGCCGCGGCGATGGCCGCCCCCCTCGCCACGGTGGGCGCCCCGGCCCCGGGCGCTCGGGCCCTCTCCACCGCCTTGGAAGCCTTGCAGGATCTCCGGCGCGACCTGGGTTTCGTAGGTCGAGACCTCGAAGCCGTCGATGACGCCGTTATGGTCGCCGTCGATCCGGTCGAAGAAGCGAAGGGCGTCGGCGACGAACTCGTCGCGGGTCAGGGCGCCGTCGCGATCGGTGTCGGCGCCGGCGAACCAGGTCGCGACCGGGTAGGGGGCGCCGGGCTCGGCGCGGAACGGCTCGCCCGCCGGGCTGATGAACAGGCTGCGGCGCGGCTGGCGCGGCGGTCCGCCCGGCTCGCCCTCGCCGGACAGGCGGGGGCGCGGAGCCTTGCCCCAGTCGCCGCGCGAGCCGTCCTGCGGCGGGCCGGAAGCGCAGGCGCCCAGGCACAGGGCGGCGAACATCAGGATGCAGGTGGCGCGGAAGCGGCTGAAGGTTTGCATGCCTTGATCAAACCCGCCGGCATGTCGTGCGTATGGCGCAGCTTTTGCGGGTCCGCAACAAACTGGCGACTTGCTTGTCCACCGCGTATCCGAGCGCCTAGAGCATCGCGCGGAAAAGTGGACACCGGTTTTCCGCAAAAGCGATGCGAAAACAGAAATCTAGAGCAAGCCGCCCGATTCCTGTATCGCGCAACTTGCTCTAGAACGGCAGTTCGACCCGGGCGCGCAGTCCGCCTTCAGGGCGATTGTGCAGGGTGGCGTCGCCGCCGTGGGCCCGGGCCACCGAGCGGACCACGGCCAGGCCCAGCCCAATCCCGCCGGTCTCGCGGTTGCGCGACGGCTCGCTGCGAAAGAACGGCTCGAACACCCGGTCCAGCTCGGCCGGGACGATGCCGGGACCGTCGTCGTCGATCTCGATCACCGCCAGGCGGCCCTCGGCGCGGACCCGCGCCTGCACGGCGCCGCCGTACTTCAGGCCGTTCTCGACCAGGTTGGTCAGCAGGCGGCGCAGCGCGACCGGGTCGCCGTCGATGACGATCTTCTCGCCCAGCTCCACCGACGCCTGGCCGCCGGTTTCTGCCGCCTCGTCGATGATGCTTTCCAGCAGCGATGCCAGTTCCAGCCGGGTGCGTTCGGCCGGACGGGTGGTGTCGCGCACGAAGGCCATGGTGGCGGCGATCATCGCCTCCATCTGGTCGATGTCGGACGCCAGCTTGGCGCGGACGTCGTCCGGCACAGCCTCGATCCGGAAGCGCAGGCGGGTCAGCGGCGTGCGCAGGTCGTGCGCCACGGCGCCGATCATCGCCGTGCGGTCCTCGACATAGCGGCGCAGGCGCTCCTGCATCATGTTGAAGGCGTTGGCGGCGGCGATCACCTCGGCCGAGCCCTTCAGCTCCAGCGGCGCGGCGCGCGGGTCGCGGCCCAGCCGCTCAGCGGCGCCGGCGAAGGCGCTGATCGGACCCGACAGCCGGCGGGCGAACAGCCAGGCCAGGGGCGAAACACACAGCATCGACAGCACCAGAATCAGCAGGATCCGCTGCTGCCAGGTGTCGAAGCGAATGGCCGGCTTGGGCTCGACGACGGTCCAGCGACCGTTGTCCTGGTGAATGGCCAGCTTGAAGTCGCCGACGATGAACGGCTCGTCGTGCGGACCGTCGAGCCGCAGCACGCGGGGCGGCGCGCCAAAACCGTCGGGCGGTCCGCTGAGACCGCCCGGGCCGCCGGGACCGCCGGGGCGACCAGGATCGTGACCGCCAGGGCCGCCCAGTCCGTCTCGCGGCCGGCGCTCCCGCGGCAGGTCCTGGACGAAGGTGCGTTTCTGGGCGCGGACGAAGAAGCGGGGGCCGGTGTCGATATCCATCTCGATCCGGGCCGGATCGACCCCGAGTTCGCGGGCCAGGGCGGTCTTGAACTCGGCGCGGCGGCGGTTGTCGACCAGGCCCCGGATCGGGCCGGCGTGGCGGCGGATCAGCAAAGCGCGGCCATCGCGCGGCTGAACCGTGGCGCCGCCCTTCACGGCGCGAACAATCTCGCTGAGTCGGTAGATCTCGGGGGGCGGCGGCGGCAGGTTGAAGACCACGGCTATGGCGATCAGTTGCGCCGCCACCAGGGTGACGATGACCAGGCCCAGGGCTTGGACGAACAGCGGCGCGCTGCCAGGGCCCTTCACCCGCACGGGTTCGATCATGGCGTGCGGGTCACCTTCGAGGTGAACATGTAGCCTTCGCTGCGGATGGTGCGGATCAGCTCGCCGCCGCCGCCGTCATCCAGCTTGCGGCGCAGGCGGCTGATCTGGACGTCGATGGCGCGGTCGTAGGCGTCGCTTTCGCGGCCCCGGGCCAGGTCCAGCAACTGGTCGCGGGTCAGCACCCGCTGCGGCCGTTCGACGAAGGCGCGCAGCAGCGAGAACTCGCCGCTGGACAGGTTGACCACCACCGACTGCGGGGAGCGCAGTTCGCGGCGCACCAGGTCCAGGCGCCAGCCGGCGAACTCGCAGGCCGCGCCCATGCCGTCGTCCACGGTGCGGGGCTCCTGCCGGCGGCGTAGCACGGCGCGGATGCGGGCCAGCAGCTCGCGCGGATTGCACGGCTTGGGCAGGTAGTCGTCGGCGCCCAGCTCAAGGCCGACGATGCGGTCGGTCTCCTCGCCCATGGCCGACAGCATGATGATGGCCGGACCGTCGGCGGCCGACAGGCGGCGGCAGATGGCCAGGCCGTCCTCGCCCGGCAGCATGACGTCCAGAACCACCAGGTCGACCGGGCCGCGGGCCAGGGCCTGCTCCATGGTCCGGGAATCCGACGCGGTGTCGATGGTGTAGCCGTGGCGGCCCAGGAAGTCGGCCACGACGTCGCGGATGCCCGGATCGTCGTCGACGATCAGGATGCGGGCGCCGCGGGCCGGATCGGTGTTTTGGCCGTGCGCGTTCTGGCCGGCCGTGGAGGCGCCGACCGAGGTCGTTGCGGGATCTTGCGAACTTTCCATGACTTGCTCTTTCCACGCCCCTGTCTCCAGCAGATTTCACGCCTGCAACAGGGACGCAACCCGCCCATGCGACCAATCCTCGCGAATTGTCGCCTGGAGACAGCCCATGCCCCGCCTCTCGCCAACGGCCCTGGCCGCCCTTTCCTTCATCGCCGCCGCCGGCCTGGCCCATGCCCAGGGGCCGCGTGGTGGCCAGGACGCCAACGGCGACGGCGTGGTCAGCGCCCAGGAGTTCGAGGACGCCGCCAAGGCGCGGTTCCAGCGCCTGGACGCCAACCATGACGGCGTGATCGACGCCGAGGAACTGGCCGCGATTCAGCAGCGGATGGAGGCGAGGCGCGCAGAGCATCCGGAGGCGGGTAAGGGCGGCGGCGGGAGCGCGGCCTTGAGCGCCATGGACGCCGACCACGACGGCAAGATCACCGAGGCCGAGGCCCTGGCCGCCGCCAAGGCCCGCTTCGCCGCGCTCGACGCCGACAAGAACGGCGAGCTCAGCGAGGCCGAACTGCCCGCCCGGCGCGGTCCCCCCAACTAAGGACCGCTAGCCCGGCGAGCGGTTGACCGGCGCCGCGTAATCCTTGCCCTGAAGCGCCATCGCCTCGATCGCCCGGTCGCCGACGAACGGGTTGGACCGCCGCTCGGCCCCGAAGGTCGACATCGGGCCATGGCCTGGCACGAACTGGACGTCGTCGCCCAGCGGCCACAATTTGCCGGTGATGGCCTCCAGCAGGTCTTGGTGGTTGCCGCGCGGGAAGTCGGTGCGGCCGATCGAGCCCTTGAACAGCACGTCACCGACCTGGGCGAAGCGCGCCTGGCGATGGAAGAAGATCACATGGCCTGGCGTATGGCCGGGACAGTGCAGCACCTCGAACTGGGTGTCGCCCAGGGTGACCACGTCGCCGTCGTCCAGCCAGCGGTCGGTGACGAAGATTCGCGCTTCCGGGATGCCGTACATCTCGCCGCTCTCCTGGATGCGGTCGATCCAGAACTGGTCGTCCTTGTGCGGGCCCTCGATCGGGACGCCGGTCAGGCGCTTGAGCTCGGCCGCGCCGCCGGCGTGGTCCATGTGGCCGTGGGTGATCCAGATCTTCTCCAGGGTCAGGCCCTGGTCCTCGATGGCCTTGATCAGGCGCGGGATCTCGCCGCCGGGATCGATCACCGCGGCCTTTTTGGTCTTGGCGCACCAGACGATCGTGCAGTTCTGCTGCAGCGGCGTGACCGGCGCGATGACGGCGCGGATCGGCATGTCGGCCATTGCGGGCGGCTCCAAACGAAAACGGGCGGAGACCCGAGGATCCCCGCCCGTCCGAACTAAGCGTTATGGACGCTCGTTCAAGTCCTATTCCGCGCCCGGCAGGCCGGTGGGCGGCGCGTCCTTGTCCAGCTCGTGGACCTCGTCGGTGTGGCCGCGGCCGACGTGGCTCTTGCGGAAGCCGTAGGCGAAATAGATCGCCAGGCCCAGGGCGCCCCAGATCGGCAGGACCAGCATCGATTCCGTGGGCAGGTTGAAGTAGAGGCCCGCGCAGCCGACCATGGCCACCGGCGCGACCACCCAGACCAGCGGGGTCTTGAACGGACGCGGACGGTTGGGATCCTTCACCCGCAGCACCATCACCGCGATCGCCACCATGAAGAAGGCGAACAGGGTGCCGGAGTTGGAGATGTCGGCCAGCTGACCCACCGGGAAGAAGGCAGCCGCGATGGCCACGAACAGGCCCGTGGCGATGGTGACGACGTGCGGGGTCTTCCACTTGGGATGGATGGCGGCCAGACCCTCGGGCAGCAGGCCGTCGCGGGCCATGACGAAGAAGATGCGGGTCTGGCCGTAGATCATCATCAGGATGACGGAGGGCAGGGCCAGGTTGGCGGCCAGGCCCAGCAGGTTGCCGACCACCGGCCAGTTGATCTCGCGCAGCACGTGGGCCAGCGCTTCGTTCGAGCAGACCAGGCGGTCGGCGTTGGCGGCGGTGGCGCAGGCGGCCTGGAATCCGGCCGAGCCGGGCTGGACGACCGAACCGTCCAGGGCCAGCACCGGCTGGGCGCCGATGGCGCCGATCGCGCCGGCGGCGACCAGCAGGTAGAAGATGGTGCAGATCCCCAGGCTGCCGATCAGGCCGATCGGCACATTGCGCTGCGGGTTCTTGGTCTCCTCGGCGGCCGTCGAGACGGCGTCGAAGCCGACATAGGCGAAGAAGATCGAGGCGGCGGCGCCGACCACGCCCATGCCGGTGGTGCCATGCGGACCGAACCAGCCGTTGGGGGTGAAGGGCGAGAAATTGCCGGTCTTCAGGACCGGGATGGTCAGGATCACGAAGGCGGTCAAGGCCGAGACTTTGATCACCACCAGCGCCGCGTTGACCCGGGCGCTCTCGGTGGTGCCGCGCACCAGTAGGGCGGTCACGGTCAGGGCCACCAGGATGGCCGGAATGTTGACGACGCCGGCGCTGAAGTCGGCGACCGGAACGAAGCCGTTCATCGACCAGGCGGGACCGGATCGCAGGGCGTCTGGCCAATGGAAGTGCAGGGCGTTCTCGATCAGGCCGAGGAAGTAGCCCGACCATCCGACCGATACCGCGCTGGCGGCGACGGCGTATTCCAGGATCAGGGCCCAGCCGACCATCCAGGCCAGCAGTTCGCCCATCACGGCGTAGGTGTAGGTGTAGGCCGAACCCGACACCGGCACCATCGAGGCCAGTTCCGAATAGCAGAGCGCGGCGATGGCGCAGACGGCGCCGGCGATCACGAAGCTCCACATCATGCCAGGGCCCGCCTTCTGGGCGGCGGCGGCGGTCAGGACGAAGATGCCCGTGCCGATGATCGCGCCCACCCCCAGCAGGGTGAGCTGAATGGGACCGAGCGAGCGATGCAGCGACTTCTTCTCGGCCGTTGCTAGAATCGCATCCAGTGACTTAACGCGCCACATATTTCCTCCAGGGACCCGCGGCCACCCCCGGGGGCCGCGTAGATAAATTTTGCGGACCGTGGCCCGGTTAGCGGGACGCGGTCAAGGTAAAGCGGAGGGCGTGCGTAATTGTTCGCCTCGCTGTGCGCAATATGAGCCAGGGTCTGCCGGCCCGATGTTGCGTTGCAGCACGCTTCCTGGTCGCTGATGCTTGCCGCTTAGGCGGTTCCGGTAAGAGCACGCTCCGGCGGCCGACGCTTGGTGATTTCCGGCGCCGCCCTTAAACCACGCCGCGTGACCCTTCCCATCCACGAAGCCTTGCCAGCCTTGAAATCCGCGCTCGCCGGCCGCGAGGCCGCCGTGCTGGTTGCGCCGCCCGGCGCGGGCAAGACCACGGTCGTGCCCCTGGCCCTGCTGGACCAGGCGTGGGCCGCCGGCGGCAAGATCGTCATGCTGGAGCCGCGCCGCCTGGCCGCCCGCGCCGCCGCGTCGCGCATGGCCCAGAGCCTGGGCGAGGCCGTCGGCGAGACGGTGGGGTTCCGGGTGCGGCTGCAGTCGAAGGTCTCGACCAGGACCCGGATCGAGGTGGTGACCGAGGGCGTCTTCACCCGGATGATTCTCGACGACCCCGGCCTGGACGGCGTGGCGGCGGTGATTTTCGACGAGTTCCACGAGCGCAGCCTCGACGCCGATCTGGGCCTGGCCCTGGCTCGCGACGCGCAAGGGTTGGTGCGCGAGGACCTGAAGCTCCTGGTGATGTCGGCCACGCTGGACGGGGCGCGGATCTCGGCCCTGCTGGGCGAGGCGCCGATCGTCGAGAGCCAGGGACGGATGTTCCCGGTCGATACCCGCTATCTGGGCCGCGACGACCGGCAACGTCTTGAGGAGCGGGTGGTCCGCGCCGTCGAGCGGGCCTTGGCCGAGGAGGCGGGGAGCCTGCTGGTCTTCCTGCCGGGCCAGGGCGAGATCCGGCGGACCGAGTCCTTGCTGCGCGAACGGCTGCGGCGGCCGGGTGTCGATGTCGCGCCCCTCTATGGCGCGCTGGAGCCCGCCGAGCAGGACCGCGCCGTGGCCCCGGCCGCGCCTGGTCGGCGCAAGGTGGTGCTGGCGACCTCGATCGCCGAGACCAGCCTGACCATCGAGGGCGTGCGGGTGGTGATCGACTGCGGCCTGGCCCGCGTGCCGCGCTTCGATCCGGCCAGCGGCTTGACCCGGCTGGAGACCGTTCGCGTCAGTCGCGCCGCCGCCGACCAGCGCCGGGGCCGAGCCGGCCGCACCGAGCCGGGCGTCTGCTACCGCCTGTGGGACGAACCGGAGACCCGGGCCCTGCCGGCCTTCGCTCGCCCTGAGATCCTGGAGGCCGACCTGTCGCGCCTGGCCCTGGACCTGGCCCGCTGGGGCGCGCGGGACGTCGCCGACCTGGCTTTCCTCGACAAGCCGCCGTCCGCCGCCTTCGCCGAGGCGCGGACCCTGCTCAACCGCTTGCGGGCCCTGGACGGCCAGGGCGGCCTGACCGCCCACGGCCGGGCCCTGGCCGACATGCCGCTGGCCCCGCGCCTGGCCCACATGGTGGTCCGCGCCGCCGCATCGGGCCAGGCCGAGCGGGGCGCGAAGGTGGCCGCCGTGCTCAGCGAGCAGGGCCTGGGCGGCCGCGACGTCGACCTGCGCCACCGGCTGGAGGGCTTCGACCGCGACCGCTCGCCCCGGGCCCGGGATGCCCGGACCCTGTCGGAACGCTGGGCGCGCCAGGCAGGCGGGGCCGCTGGGCGGGTCCCGGGCGCCACGGCGCTGGACGACGCCCTGATGCTGGCCGAGGCCTATCCGGAGCGGGTGGCCCGGGCCCGGGGCAAGGCGGGCGAGTACCAACTGGCCAGCGGGCGCGGAGTCTATCTGGAGCCGACCGACCCCCTGGCCCGCGAGACCTGGCTGGCGGTCGGCGAACTGGGCGGCGGCGAGGCCCGCGACCGGATCCTGCTGGCCGCGCCGCTCGAAGAGGCGGCCCTGCGCGAGGCCTTCGCCGACCGACTGGTGGCCGAGGACCGGCTGGAGCCCGACGCCCGGGGCAAGGTCCGCGCCCGTCGCCTGCTGCGCCTGGGCAAGCTGGTGGTCGAGGAGCGGCTGCTGGACAAGATTGACCCGGCTCTGGTGGCCAAGGCCCTGCTGGACCAGGTCGAGCGCGAAGGGCTGTCGGCCGTGCCGCTGGGCGAGGGGGCCCAGGCCCTGCGCCGCCGGGTCGCCTTCCTGCATCGCCGCGATCCCGAGACCTGGCCGGACCTGTCGGACGCGGCCCTGCTGGGCCGCCGGGCGGAGTGGCTGGAGCCGCTGCTGGCCGGCCGCTCGGCCCTGTCGCAGCTTTCCGACCCCGCCCTGGCGGACGCCATCCGCACCCTGGTCCCCTGGGAGCTGCACCGGCGTCTCGACGCCGAAGCCCCCGCCCGGTTCACCGCTCCGACCGGTTCCAGTTTCGCCATCGACTACGCGGCCGACGGCGGTCCGCGGGTCGACGTGCGGGTGCAGGAGCTGTTCGGGCTGACGGCTCACCCGACGGTCGGCGGCGCGCCGCTGGTGCTGGCCCTGCTGTCGCCCGGCCACAAGCCGATCCAGATCACCCGCGACCTGCCGGGCTTCTGGAAGGGCTCCTGGCGCGAGGTGAAGACCGAGATGAAGGGCCGCTATCCGCGCCACGTCTGGCCGGACGACCCGGCGGCCGCCGCGCCCACGACCCGGGCCAAGCCCCGGGGAACGTGAGCCCCAGGCCGTCTCCACCTACTCCAAGTCCCCATAAGGGGCAGGTTTAGAAAGACGGGCGCCTAGGCCAGCACGACCTTCCCATCCACCCGCCGGGCGATGCCCAGCGGGTTAGCGTCCTGCAGCTCGGCCGGCAGGAGGGCCGCCGGGAGGTTCTGGTACGACACCGGCCGCAGGAAGCGGAAGATCGCCAGCGAGCCGACCGAGGTCGTGCGGCTGTCCGAGGTCGACGGGAACGGGCCGCCGTGGACCATGGCATGGCCGACCTCGACGCCGGTGCCGAAGCCGTTGACCAGCACCCGGCCGGCCTTCAGCTCCAGGGTTGGCAGCAGGGCGCGGGCCAGGTCGGTGTCGGCCTCGTCCATGTGCACGGCGATGGTCAGCTGGCCTTCCAGCGCGGTCAGAATCTGGGTCAGCTGGGCCAGATCCTTGGCGCGGACCACCAGCGAGGCGGCGCCGAACACCTCGTCCTGCAGGTGCGGTGTGGCCAGGAAGGTGGCGGCGTCGACGGAGAACAGGGTCGCGCGCCCCTGGCCGTGGCCGCCGTCCAGGCCATGGGCCACCTCGGTGACGCCCGAGGTCTCGGCCAGGGCCTTCACGCCGCCGGTATAGGCCTTGCAGATGCCGGGGGTCAGCATCTGGCCGGCCGGGGCCTTGGCGATGACCTCGGCGGTGGCCGCCAGGAAGGCGTCCAGCTCGGGGCCGTCGATGCCCAGGATCAGGCCGGGATTGGTGCAGAACTGGCCCGCGCCTTGGGTCAGGGCGGCGACGAACTCGGGCGCGATGGCTGGGCCGCGCGCCTTCAGGGCGTTCGGCAGCAGCAGGACCGGGTTGATGCTGCTCATCTCGGCGTAGAACGGGATCGGCTCGGGACGGCCTTGGGCGATGGCCGTAAGGGCGAGACCCGCGCGGCGCGAGCCGGTGAAGCCGGCGGCCTTGATGCGAGCGTCGGCGACCAGGCCCTGCGAGATCTCGATGCCGGCGTCGTGCAGCAGGGCGAAGACGCCCGACGGCAGGCCGCATTCCTTCACGGCGTCCTGGACGGCGCGGCCGACCAGTTCCGAGGCGCCCGGATGGGCCGGGTGAGCCTTGACCACCACGGGGCAGCCGGCCGCCAGGGCCGAGGCGGTGTCGCCGCCGGCCACCGAGAAGGCCAGCGGGAAGTTGCTGGCGCCGAACACCGCCACCGGACCCAGCGGCACGTTGCGCAGGCGCAGGTCCGGACGCGGCAACGGCTTGCGGTCCGGCTGGGCCGGGTCAATGCGGGCCTCCAGCCAGCCGCCGTCGCGCAACACGCCCGCGAACATCTTCAACTGGCCCATGGTGCGGCCGCGCTCGCCTTCGAGGCGGGCGCGGGGCAGGCCGGTCTCGGCCATGGCGCGGACGATCAGCGCGTCGCCGATCGCCTCGATCTTGGCGGCGATTGTCTCCAGGAACACGGCGCGCTGTTCGGGCGAGGTGGCGCGGTAGGGGCCGAAGGCGGCGGCCGCCAGGGCGGCCGCCTCGTCCAGATCGGCCTTGGTCGCGCCGCCGAAGGTCACTTCCAGCGCCTCGCCGGTGCTGGGATCGACCGCATGGATGGCGCCGCCGGTTCCGGCGCGAGCGCCGCCGTCGATCAGAAGCTCTCCGGTGATGGTCATGGCGCGATCCTCGTGTCCTCGTTGAACGGGTCTTAGATGATACCGCTCCCATCGGCGTCAAGCCGGCGGCTTCGATGCCTGCTGATTTCGAGGGTTTTCAGGGCGTCTTGACTAACTCATAACCCGCAAGTTATGAGTCACCCATAGCCAACGGGTTATCAGTTTTCATGACGGACGCACACGACCTGCTCTTCAGGACGCTTGCCGACCCCACCCGGCGTGGGATCTTCGAGCGGCTGTGCCGCGACGGCGAGCAGACGGTCGGAGCTCTGACGGCCTTGGCCGGCGTCTCGCAGCCGGCGGTCTCCAAGCACCTTGGGGTGCTCAAGCAGGCCGGTCTCGTCAGCGATCGCCATGAGGGCCGCCAGACGCACTACAGCGCCCAGCTGAACGCCCTTGCCCCGTTGGTCGACTGGACAAGCCGCATGGCCGGGTTCTGGGAGACCCGGTTCGACAGCCTCGAAGACCTGCTCAACAGGATGGACCAATGACCAGCACCGCGACGCAAACCCGTTCCGTCGTCGTCGAACGCGACATCGCTCATCCGCCGGAAAAGCTCTGGCGCGCCCTGACCCAGCCGCACCTGATGGAGGAATGGCTGATGAAGAACGACTTCAAGCCCGTCGTCGGCCACAGCTTCAATCTGCGCGGCGAGTGGGGCGGGGTGCTGGACTGCAAGGTCCTGGCCGTCGAGCCGCACAAGACCCTGTCTTACACCTGGGATTTCGCCCACGAGGACCCGGCCTACAACCTCCAGAGCGTGGTGACCTTCACTCTGACTCCGACCAGCACCGGCACGCATCTGCGCGTCGAGCAGGCGGGCTTCCACCCCGACCAGAAGCAGGCTTACGGCGGCGCCCATGCCGGCTGGAAGTCGTTCCTGGGCAATCTGGACCAGGTCCTGGATCGACTGGACTAGGCCGCGGCGTCCCGTCCCACCTTCAAAAGGAGAAGTCCCTTGAGCGCCCTCATCCGCCAGATCCACCGCTGGCTGTCCATCCTCTTCACGGCCGGCGTCGTCGGCTACATGATCGTCATGACGCAAGGCCAGCCCCCGTACTGGGTTGGCCTGTTCGCCCTGGTTCCGCTGATCCTGCTGCTGGTCAGCGGCCTGTACATGTTCGTGCTGCCCTATGTCGCCAAGGGACGCGCTCGGCGACGCGTGGAGGGATAGGAGGAGCCGCCATGGCCGAGGACGCGCCGGAGCCGAAGCTGCTGTCGGGCGGCAACCCGCAGGTCGCCAAGGGCTACGGCGACGCGCCCGTCCAGGCCTATATCGCGGCCATGCCCGGGTGGAAACGCGATGTCGGGCGCAGGCTCGACGCGCTGATCGAGAAGGCGGTCCCTGGCGTGGGCAAGGCGGTCAAGTGGAACTCGCCGTTCTATGGCGTCGGGGAGAAGAGCTGGTTTCTCGCCATTCACTGCTACGCGAAGTACGTCAGGGTGGCCTTCTTCCGCGGCGCGGCGCTGGATCCGGTTCCGCCGGTCAGCTCGAAGCAGGAGAACGTGCGGTATTTCCACATCCACGAGGACGACCCGATCGACGAGGCCCGGTTCATCGACTGGGTGAGACAGGCTAGCCAATTGCCCGGCGAACACCTGTGAGCTGTCACGACGAGGTATGAGATCATGAAGAAGAAGATGGGCGGCCCGCTGGATGGCCCGCCGTCCGAACTGATCGATAAGGCGATCGCGGCGCTGGACGACTGGCGCGGCGAGACCCTGGCTCGCATCCGCAAACTGATCCACGAGGCCGATCCCGAGGTGGTCGAGGAGTGGAAGTGGGGGATTCCAGTCTGGTCGCACGACGGCATCCTCTGCACCGGAGAGACCTATAAGGCCGCGGTGAAGACGACCTTCATCAAGGGCGCGTCGGTGGACGACCCTTCGGGCCTGTTCAATTCCAGCCTGGAGGGCGCCACCCGGCGGGCGATCGACTTTCGCCAGGGCGAGGCGATCGACGAAGAGGCGTTCAAGGCGCTGATCCGCGCCGCCGTAGCGCTGAACGTTTCGACGCGAAAGGCGAAGAAGCCCGCCTGACGCGTACCTGACCCGCCCAAGCGCGGGCGCGCCACGACGACTGTCGGAGCTCAAAGGCAAAACGCCGCGACGGCCGGTCAGCCGTCGCGGCGTTCTCGTTCTTATGCGAGCTGTCGTTATTTCTTGTCGGTGGTCAGCTTGAAGACCATGACGTTGCGGTACTTCTGGCCCGGATCCAGTCGAACCGGCGCGAAGGCCGGCTTGTTGGGGGCGTCGGGGAAGTGCTGCGGCTCCAGGGCGATGCCGTCGCCCTGGCGATAGATCTTGCCGCTCTTGCTCACGGTCGTGCCGTCGATGAAGTTGCCGGTGTAGAACTGGATGCCCGGCTGATCGCTGAGGATCTCCAGCACCCGGCCGCTCTTGGGATCGGCCAGACGCGCGGCCAGACGCGGGGCGCCGCCGGCCTTGCCGGTCAGCACCATGTTGTGGTCGTAGCCGCGGCCGATGACCATCTGCGGGTCGCGAGCGTCCCGGACCCGCTCGCCCACCACGTGCGGCTTGCGGAAGTCGAACGGCGTGCCGGCCACCGGCGTGATCGGACCCGTGGGGATCAGCTCGGCGTCGACCGGCGTATAGCCGTCGGACGCAAGGGTCAGGACATTGCCCATAGCCCCCTCGGCCGAGCCTTCGCCGGCCAGGTTGAACAGCGCGTGGTTGGTCATATTGACGATGGTCGGCTTGTCGGTGGTCGCGCCGTACGTAATGGTCAGCTGGTTCTGCTCATCCAGGGCGTAGGTCGCCGTGGCGGTCAGGGTTCCGGGATAGCCTTCCTCGCCGTCGGGGCTGACATAGGTGAAGGTGACCGAAGCGACCGGGCCGCGCTTGACGTCGGCGACCTTCCAGACCTGCTTGTCGAAGCCCTTGACCCCGCCGTGCAGGGCGGCGACGCCGTTGTTATTCAGGGCCAGCTGGTAGGTCTTGCCGTCCAGGGTGAAGCGGCCCTTGCCGATGCGGTTGGCGAACCGGCCGACAGAAGACCCGAAATAGCTGGCGTTCTTGGCGTAGGCCTCGGCGTCCTTGAAGCCCAGGGCGATGTCGGCCTTGGTTCCGTCGCGGCCGGGCGCGATCAGCGACTGCAGCGTGGCGCCGTAGGTGATCACCGTGGCGCTGACGCCCTTGCCATTGGTCAGGGTGATGGCCTCGACCTCGACGCCGTCGGGCGTCTTGCCGAACGGGGCGCGGGCATAGTCGGCCGCGAAGGCTCCCGCCGGGAGGGCGATGGCGGTGGCGGCCAGGAGGGCGCCGGTCAGTTTGCGGCCTGAAGTCTTCATGGGGTTCCTCGTTCCAACGATCGCGAGCGGCTCTGGATGGCGCTTGGCGATCATATAGTCCGACAATTGGAGCCTGCGCAATCGAAGCTGGGCGGAAAGAGCGGGGGCGCGTCGTCGAGCGAGCCGAACCCATGCCTGAGAAGGGTTCAGAGAGCCACGGGCCATCCGTCGGCGGTCCAGCCCAGGGGCTGAATGCGCAGGGTGGGAACCCCGCCCTTCCGGGCGTCGTAGGCGTGGTAGACGATGTGGTCGCGCCCGTCGTCGCGCAGCACGGCCACGTGACCTGGTCCCTTGAAACGCCTGGTCGGATCCAGGTCGGCGTGCAGCACGATGAAGCCGCCGCCCTTCATCATCGCCTTGCCGTCGCGATCGACATAGGGCCCGGCCACGGCCTTCGAGCGGCCGACCACGGTGTAGTAGGTGCTGTCGGCGCCGCGGCAGCAGAAGTCGAACGAGGCAAACAGATAGAACCAGCCGTCGCGCTCGACGATGCAGGGGGCTTCGACGGCGCTGGGCCTGGGGCGGGCGGCGATCGCGGCCAGAGGCGCGCCGGGCCTGGGCTTGCCGGTCGTCGGGTCGATCTCAACCAGCTTGAGGCCCGACCAGAAGCTGCCGAAGCTCATCCAGACGCGGCCGTCCGACGTGGTGACGATGTTGGGGTCGATGGCGTTGAAGTCGTCGCTGGGCCTGGAGGCCAGCACCACGCCCTCGTCGCGCCAGCCGAAGGCGGGGTCGGACCGGTCCAGGGTCGCGGTGGTCTGGAGAGCGATGGCCGAACGGTTCTTCCCGAACGTCGAGAGGGCGTAATAGAGGTGGTAGCGGCCGTTGATCAGGCTGATGTCCGGGGCCCAGGCTCCGCGCACGCCGGGGACCTCTCCCTGCGCCCAGTCGGGCAGGGCGGGCATGACAGCGCCGATCAGGGTCCAGCGCACCAGGTCCGGCGAGGTGCGCCAAGGGATCAGGCCGGGCTTTTGGTTGGCCTGGCTGGTGCAGAACAGGTGATAGGTGCCGCCCTGCCGGATGATGCAGGGGTCGTGCACGGGCGACAGGTCGCCCGTCATCCGGTCGTTGAGGCTGGCCTCGGCCAGGGCCGGCGCGGCGACCAGGCTCGCCGTCGAGAGGCCGCCGGCCAGGGCGTATCTGCGGGTCAGCATCAAGACCTCCGGCGCCGGAAAGCGAGAGACGAGAGGAACGCTCGGCCGAGAGCTCGGCCGGGCGCGGGGTTCTACATCTTCCAGCGGAAACCGATCAGGACCTGGCGGTCGTAGCGACGGGTGTCGCGCGGATACAGGTGCTTGTCGGTGAAGTAGTCCTTGAACTCGGTGTCGAGCAGATTGACGCCTTCCAGGGTCAGGGTGAGCTTGTCGCCCACCTTGTAGGAGAGGCTGCCGTCCATCTGGGCGGTGTTGTCGGCGATCAGGTCGAAGCCGCTGTTCTCGAAGTTGGGCGTGTCGAGGAAGTGCTGGCGCCAGTTATAGGCCAGGCGACCGGAGATCGGGCCTTTCTCGTAGAGGACGGCCACGTTGTAGGACCACTTCGACAGACCGCGGAACTCGGTCTTCACGCCGGTGACGGCGTTCTTCATCGAGCCGTCCATGAAGGTGAGGTTGGCCTGCAGGCCCAAGCCGCTCAGCGGGCCGGGCAGGAAGTCGTAGAACTGCTGGTAGCCGACCTCGACGCCGTCCAGCTTGTCCTTCCCCGAGTTGCTCGGCCGGGTCATGATGTAGGTAGTGCCGTTGATCACCTCGTTGGCCGAAGTGGTCTCGACATAGCCGTCGATGTTGCGGTGGAAGTAGGCCAGCGTCAGGAAGCCGTCCGCGGCGAAGTACCATTCCAGCGAGGTGTCGAGGCTGTCGGAGGTCACCGGCTTCAGGTTCGGATTGCCGCCGGAGCCGGACAGGAAGGTGGTGTTTGACGCCACGGTCGACAGCGACACGCCCGGATTGAGCTGGGCGAAGTCGGGGCGGGTGACCGTGCGCCCCAGTGAGATGCGGCCGATCAGGTCGGGACGCAGGTTGAACTTCAGGTTCGCGCTGGGCAGCAGGTCGACGGACGAGTTCTTCTTGCTGGTCGGCGTATAGGCCAGGATGGGGCTGGCGGTGTCGACGTTGTTGCCGCCCAGGGTCTGTTCGGTGCGGACCAGGCGCAGGCCCACCACGCCGCTCCACGGCACGCTGCCCAAGTCGCCGCCGATCTTGGACTGGACGTAGCCGGCATAGGTCTTCTCGACGTCCGAGAAGAACATGCCCGGGTCGATCCGCCGCTTGCCGGTGACGGGGTCGTTGCGCAAGGCGAACAGGGCGGCGCTGGTGGCGTTGCGATCGTAGAGCAGCGCGGTCTGGGCCCGCACCTTGTCGGTGTTGTTCAGCAGGTACGAGGCGCTGGGGGTATACCACTGGGTGGTGATGTAATCGGGACCGCCGCCGGCCATGGGCTCGGACACGCCGTTCAGGCCGGGCAGGGTGCTGACTGAGGTGTGAGTGAACGGATAGGCCGCACCGCCGTACGACTGGTTGGATTCGGCGCTGCGGTCGGCGTAGCGGAAGCCGGCGCTGATCTCGCGGATGAACTCGTCGGCGGGGGCGGTGTAGACGACGTCGGCGCGCCAGTCGACCGACGTCCCGGTCTGCTTGCCGTAGTTGTCGAACCAGTTCTCGATCGTATAGGCGGCCGGATTGGTGATGTCGTAGCCAGGGCTGTTGTAGTTCAGCTGGGCCGTGCCGTCGTGGCTGGTGTCGACCTGTACCAGCGGCACGATCGTCGAGGTGTCCATGATCGGGTTCTCGTACCGGAAGAACGAGTTGGTCACCGACAGGTCGGTCGACAGCTTGAAGCTGCCCAGTTCCTTGTAGCCGCCAGCCGAGAACTGGTTGGTGTTGGAGTGCTGGTCGTTGGCCTGGGTCGACATGATCGTGAAGACGTTGTGGTTGGTCAGCGTCTTCAGCTGGTTGGTGCCGGGGAACACGGTGGCGGACAGGTTGCCGTCGCCAAGCCAGGGCAGGCCCACCAGGAAGTCCAGTTCGAACACGTTCTTGTAGTCGGTGACGAAGCCCTCAAGGTAGAGTTCGCTGGTGTCGTCCGGGCGCCATTGCAGGGCGAAGTTGGCCGCCTTGCGCTTGCGCTCGCCGGCGATCGGGATGTAGCCCATCACGAAGGGGCCGTTGATCGAGGTGACCCCCGCCGGCAGCGGGTGGGCCGCGCTGAACGAGCCGGTGTGATCGTCTGAGCGCACGTTGAACGCTCGCTCCTCATGATAGTCGCGGTCGACGAACGACACGCCGAGCAGGGCGCCGAACTCGCCGGCGCTGGTGTCCCAGCGGTTCGAGGCGGTGGCCCCGAAGTCCGGGTTCCATTCCTTGGCCTTGTCGGAATAGACCCCATGGCCGAAGGCGTTGAACTGGGCGCCCGAGAAGTCGAACGGCCGGCGGGTGCGCACGTCGATCGCGCCGGCGATGCCGCCTTCGATCTGGTCGGCCGCGGCGCTCTTATAGACATCGACCCGTTGCAGCATGTTGGCGGGGATGTCGGCCAAGGCGATGTAGCGGCCGGTGGTGGTGAACACCTCGCGGCCGTTCAGCAGCGTCACCAGGTTGGGCAGGCCGCGGATCAGCACCGAATTGGCCTCGCCGGAGTCGCGGCGGACCTGGATGCCGGTGACCCGCGCCAGGGCGTCGGCGACGTTGTTGTCGGGCAGCTTGCCGACGTCCTCGGCGACGATCGAGTCGACGACCAAGTCGTTGTTCTTCTTGATCTGCTGGGCGCTCTGGGCGGCCTTGCGCTGGCCGGTGACGACGATCTCGTCGACCGTCTGGTCGTCCTTGGCCGTCGCCGTCTGGGCCAGGGCGGGCGCGGCGGCCAGCAAGGTCGCGGCCGACGCGGCCGAAATCAGTAGGACTCGCCGCGCGACACGCGCGGCCGATCGGATAGGCGTCTGGATGCCGGTGGTCATGAATTCCCTCCCATGTGTCATCGTCTCCCCATCTGCGCGGGGCGTTTCTCGATGAGCTTCATCTTGTCCGACAAATAGCGAACGCGCAAGTGTGTTGCGCTGGTGCCGGAAATCAAAAGAACGAGGTTCGTTTATATTTTCGATGCGGAGGTGGCTAAGCCGGCGACGATCTATTGTTATGATAAATGAAAATATGTGTTACTTATCAACCTATTGATCGCAATCGGGTCGAAGCTGATATCGGCTTATTGGTCCGAGCGCGCCGTTGCGGTGGTTCGAGCTCCTGGGGTGCGGTGAGTGAAAATCTTGGTCCGACAAATGGCTTGACACCGCGAGGACCGGCAGGCCGGGCCACGTAACTGACAGCGCTGGCCCGCGACAGACGCCGTGGCGAGGAGTCATCCCCGCGCCAGGCTGACGACGTTCCAGGACTGAGACCTCAGCGTCACGGTCAAGCGGCCGTCTTCCAGCCTGGCGGTTGGGTTGGCGGCCGGAGAAACGGCGTCCGGCGCTGCCCTGGTGTTGGTCTTCTTCAGGTCTGGATCGTGCAGTTGAGTCGAACTGGCGACCACCAGGTCGTCGGCCAGGCCGCGCAGGTCGACCGACAGCGCCATGTCGTCGGTGACGTTGCGGTTCAGGGCGAACAGGGTGGCCGCGCCGCTCTGCGGATCGCGGACGATCGTGGCCAGTAGGTTGGGAACCTCGCCGTGAGCCTTGGTCGGGAACGTGCCGGTCTCGACCTTCAGCCTCAGCACCTCGCCCCGGCCGTGGCGGGCGCAGTCGGCGAACGGATGGAAGATGGTCTGGCGCCAGGCCGGGCCGCCGGTCTCGGTCATGATCGGGCCGATCACATTGACCAGCTGGGCCAGGCACCCGGCCTTCACCCGGTCGGCGTTGTTCATCATCACGATCAGGCAGCCGCCCACCACCAGGGCGTCTTCGTGATTGTAGACTTCCTCGATCAACGGCGGGGCTTCCGGCCAGCCGGGCTTCTTCAGGTCGTCCGGGCCGCTGGCCTTGTACCAGACGTTCCATTCGTCCAGCGACAGCATGATGCGCTTCTTGGAGCGGCGCTTGGCCGCCACGGCGTCGGCGATAGAGGCGACCTCTCGGATGAAGTGGTCCAGGTCGTCGATCGTGGCCAGGAACTCGTGGATGTCGTCGGAATCATTGCGGCAATAGTGGTGCAGCGAGATGTAGTCGACCTGGTCGAAGCACTGGTCCAGCACCTCGTACTCCCACTTGCCGTAGGTGGGCATGGCCCGCTGGGACGAGCCGCAGGCGGTCAGCTCGATGGTGGGGTCGACCCACTTCATCACCTTGCCGGTCTCCTGGGCGATGCGGCCGTACTCGGCCGAGGTCTTGGCGCAGATCTGCCAGGGGCCGTCCATCTCGTTGCCGATGCACCAGAACTTGATCCCATGCGGCTGCTCGTAGCCGTGCGACCGGCGTAGGTCGGAATAGTAGGTTCCGCCCGGATGATTGCAGTATTCCAGGAAGTGGCGGGCCTCGTCGGCGCCGCGCGTGCCGACGTTGACCGCGAACATCGGCTCCAGCTCAGCCTTGCGGCACCAGGTGATGAACTCGTTGGTCCCGAACTGGTTGGTCTCGGTCGAGTGCCAGGCCAGGTCCAGGCGGACGGGGCGGTCCTCCTTGGGCCCGACGCCGTCCTCCCAGTTGTAGCCCGACAGGAAGTTGCCGCCGGGATAGCGGACCAGGGTGACGCCCAGCTCCCTGGTCAGGTCCAGCACGTCCTGGCGAAAGCCTTCCGGCGTGGCTGTGGGATGGCCGGGCTCGTAGATGCCGCCATAGACGCAGCGGCCCATGTGCTCGACGAAGGTGCCGAAGATCCGGCGGTCCAGCGGCGCCACCACGAAGTCGGCGTCGGCGATGATCTTGGCGGTCAGCATGGCGGGCTCGTCCGGCTACAGAAGGTGGAACAGCAGGTCGTTGACGCGTCGCTCGGCGTCGGCGAGGGCGGTGTCGATCGGCTTGCGGCCGGTGATGGCGCTGGCCATCTCGTCGCCGATGATGTCCTGGATGGCGAACTGGCGCTGCACTTGCGGCGGCAGGGTCTGGCCGATGGTCGCCAGCGGGGCGATGGCTTGGCGGTGGGGCAAGGCCTTGAAGCGCGGGCTGTCGATCACCGCCTGCATGGCCGGCAGGTGACCGGTGCGCGACCAGTCGTAGTCGTGGTCGGCCAGGAATTTGACCAGCCTGTAGACAGCGGCGCGCTGGGCCGGCGTGCGCTCGCGGCTGGGGACCACCCAGGCGTGGCCGTCAACGAAGGCGGCGTCGCGGGTCCCGAACAGGCGCGGATAGGGAACGACGGCGTAGCCGCCCGACAGCGGCCGGCCCGGCGTATGCGCCTCCGCCTCGAACGTGCCGATCATCCAGGTGCCGACCAGATAGACCCCGCCGTCGCCGTTCATGAAGCCGCTGGTGGCGGCCGGATAATCCTGGTCCTTGGTCGTCAGGTTCTCGTCGTACATCTGCTTGAACAGGGCCACGATCCGATGCGCCTCGGGCGTTGTCAGCTTGATGTGCTTGGGATCGGGGAAGAACGCCGCGTCCTGGGTCATCAGCCAGGTGTAGAGGTTGCGGGTGTAGCTGGCCGTCTCGTTGGCCATGGCCTGGACCAGATACGGCTTGCCGGTGGCCGCCCTGAATTGGCGAGCCTGGGCCAGCAGGTCGTCGGCGCTGGTCGGCAGGATCGGCTGGCCGTTCTTGACCAGTCCCGCCTGACGAAACTGGTTCAGGTTGATGTGCCAGAGCGGCGCCCAGTTGTCGAAGGGTAGGCCCCAGACCTGGCCGTTCTTGGTCACCCCTTCGCGGGCGGCGCGGGTGAAGGCGGCGGGATCGACGCCGACGCTTTCCAGTCCAGGCCCCATCGGCTCGATCAGGCCGCGCGACTGGTAGTCCGAGATCGCCGACATGTGCATGGTCACCAGGTCGGGCGGATCGCCGGCCGCGAACTGGGCCGACAGCTGGTCGTAGCCGGGCCAGGCGGCGATGTTGACCTTCAGCCGGATGTCGGGGTTCTCGCGCTGGAACTGGTCCAGCAGGCCGGTGATGATCTCGCATTCGCCGTCGGGGTTGCGCGCTCCGGTTCCGGCCGAGCGGCATTCGCCGAAGATGCGCTGGACGGTGATCTGGGTGACGTCGTCGCGTTTGGCGCAGCTGGCCAGGACCAGGGCGACGGCGGCCAGGGCCACGGCGCGCAGACGCCTCATCGCACCGCCGCCCCGGACACCGCCCGCACGATGTACTTTTGGAAGAACACGTAGACGACTAGGATTGGCGCGCTGGCGAACACCGCCTGGGCCATCAGGAAGCCCAGGCCGCTGGTCTGGGCGAAGTTGATCTGCGAGCTGGCGACACCGACGGTCAGGGTGAACATCTCGCTGCGCGTCGCCGAGATCAGAGGCCACCAGTAGTCGTTCCACGACGACAGGAAGGTGAAGATGCCCAGGGTCGCCTGGGCCGGCAGGGTCAGGGGCAGCAAAACCTTCCAGAACACCTGCCGGCGGCTGGCGCCGTCCAGCATCGCCGCCTCGTCCAGTTCGGCGGGGATGGCCTTGAAGTACTGGGTCATCAGGAACACGCCGAACGGCGCGGCCAGGCCGGGCAGGACCAGGCCAGGATAGGTGTTGTGCAGGTGCAGGGCGGAAAACAGTTGGTGGCGTGTGATGATCACCGACTGCTCGGGCACGGCCAGGCCGAACAGCACCAGGGCGAACAGCCACTTGCGGCCCGGGAATTCCAGCCGCGCGAAGCCGTAGCCGGCCAGGGACGACAGCACCAGGACCCCGGCGGTCGTGCACAGCGAGACCACCAGACTGTTGGCCAGCCAGCGGAAGACCGCGGGACGGGCCAGGATCGAGCCGTAGTTCTCCAGCGTGTAGGGCATGCGAAACACCGAGGCGGTGTCACGCAGCAGCTCGCCGTTGGCCTTCAGCGACAGGCCCACCGTCCAGAGCAGCGGCAGGACCATCACCACGGCCGCCAGGGTCAGGGCGGCCCAGCCCAGGCGGTCGATCCAGCGATTGCGTCCGGCGGCGCGGTCCAGGGCGCTCATCGGCTCGCCGCCTTGTCGCGTGTGGTGACGTACTGGAGGATCGTGGCGACCAGGATCAGGCCGAACAGGATTTCCGAGGCGGCGGCGGCGTAACCGATGTCCCAGCGCCGGAAGCCGACCTCGTAGATGAACAGCACGATCGGCCGCGAGGCGCCGTTGGGGCCGCCCTGGGTCAGCAGTTGGGCCTGGCCGAACAGCTGGAACTGCAGCACGCACTGGATGATGACCACCAGCACGATGGTCCGGCGGATCGAGGGCAGGGTGATCCGGGTCAGGGTCTTCCACGGGCCGGCGCGGTCGAGGGCGGCGGCCTCGTAGAGCTCGGCCGGCACCTGCTGCAGGGCGGCCAGGTACAGCATCATCGGCAGGCCCAGGCACCACCAGACGGTGGTCAGGGCGATGGCGGGCAGCACCAGGTTCGGGTGGCTGAGCAGCGGAAGCGGCGGCTGGCCGACCGCGTGCAGCAGGTTGGCGATCAGACCGCCGTCGGGGATCAGGACCAACCGCCAGATCAGGGTGACGATGGTCACCGACAGCACCGACGAGCTGAAAAACACGCCCCGGAAGACGGCCGCCGCGCGGGTCGGGCGGTTCAGGGCGATGGCCAGGCCCAGGGCGATCACCGCCAGCGGCGGCACGGTCAGCAGCACGAAAAGGAAGGTGTTGCGCACCGCCTGCAGGAACACCGTGTCGCGCAGCAGCCGGCTGAAGTTCTCGATCCCGACGAACGCCTCGCCGCCGAACAGGTCGGCCTTGTGCAGGCTCAGCCAGACGCCGGCCAGCAGCGGGTAGAGCAGCAGGGCCAGATAGACCAGCAGGTAGGGCCCGACGAACAGGCCGTTGGTCCAGCGGCTCTTGCGGGGCGAGGCGGCGGTCACGGCTGCCCCTCCGCCGGCGCCGGGCCGTAGTGCGCCCGGTCCTCGGCGTCGAACAGGTGCACGGCGCCGTCCAGGGTGAGGCCGACCCGGTCGCCCATGGCCGCGCGACTGGTCCCGGCGTCCTCGGCGGTGATCGCGGAACCATCGGCCAGGCGCAGATAGACCAGGGTGCGGTCGCCCAGGCGCTCGACGAACTCGACCTGGGCGTTGATCAGGCCGGAGCCTGGCGCCACGACCTTCACGCCCTCGGCCCGTAGGCCCAGGCGCCAGGTCGGGCTGGTCGGCAGGACGGCCAGGGGAACGTCGGTGTTGAAGCTCGCGCCCCCGGGCAGGGTTGCGCGGGCCAGACCGCCGGCGCCAGCGTCCAGGGTCACGTCCAGGAAGCTCATCGGCGGCGAGCCGACGAAGGTGGCCACGAAGCGGTTTGCGGGCCGGGCGTAGATTTCCATCGGCGTTCCGACCTGCTGGATCCGGCGCTCGCTCATCACCACGATGCGGTCGGCCAGGGTCATGGCCTCGACCTGGTCGTGGGTGACCAGGATCATCGTCGCCTGGACCCGGCGGCGCAGCTGGGCCAGCTCCAGCCGGGTGCGCATGCGCAGGGCGGCGTCGAGATTGGAGAGCGGCTCGTCGAACAGGAAAAGGTCGGGCTTCTTGACGATCGCTCGGCCAATGGCGACGCGCTGGCGCTGGCCGCCCGACAGCTGGCCGGGCTTGGACTGCAGCAACCGCTCGATCTCCAGGATCCGCGCCGCCTCGGCCACGCGCGCCTCGATCTCGGCTTTCGGGACCTTCGCATTGCGCAGGCCGAACGCCATGTTCTCGAAGATCGTCATGTGCGGATAGAGGGCGTAGTGCTGGAACACCATGGCCACGCCGCGGTCGCCCGGCGGGAGCGGATCGACGCGCCGTTCGCCGATGTGGATCTGGCCGGTCTCCACGGTCTCAAGCCCAGCGATCATTCGCAACAGGGTGGACTTGCCGCAGCCCGACGGGCCGAGGAAGGCGATGAACTCGCCAGGCGCGATGTCGAGGCGAATGTTGTCGAGCACGGCCGCGGAACCGAAGCTTTTGCTCAGATGGTCAAGCCGTACGCACGCCACGCATCCCCTCCCCGGAGAGCCCGGCGCGCAAGGCGGAAGGATGGCGTCAAGCCGTCGTCTTCCTCCCCCTCGCGCGACGCCGAGCGCCCTTGTTTCCGCCCGCCTTGGTGGAGGGCTGGTGGTCTAGGTTATTAACTCAGACAAAAGGAGGATGGCGCTAAATTCGGGAGGGCGCAAGCTCAAAAGTCGATGAGCTTTGAAAGCCAGGATCCGGTTCTGGCGAGGAAAATGTGAAACTGAAAATTGTCTGACTATAGCGTTCGCACAGGGGCGATCGAACGTGCTTGCAGCTGACGGGGACAGGCGCATAAGCCTGTCCCCATTCCGCGGAGACGGAGCCTACAGCACCCCGTCGATGGCCCGCTGCACGCCCAGCGGATTGTCGGCCTTCAGCGCGGCCGGCAGCAGGGTGTCGGGGATGTCCTGGTAGCAGACCGGACGCAGGAACCGCTCGATGGCGCGCGTGCCGACCGAGGTGCTGCGCGGATCCGAGGTGGCCGGGAACGGGCCGCCGTGGACCATGGCGTGCGAGACCTCTACGCCGGTGGGCCAGCCGTTGGCCAGGACGCGGCCGGCCTTGCGTTCCAGGATCGGCAGCAGCGGCCGGGCGGCCTCGACGTCAGCCGGGTCCATCTGCAGGGTGGCGGTCAGCTGGCCCTCCAGGCTTTCCAGGACCGTCGCCAGCTGGGCGGCGTCCTTGACCCGAACGATCAGCGACGACGAACCGAACACCTCGTGGCTCAGCACCTCGTCGTGCTGGAAGGTCTCGGCGTCGACGCTGAACAGGGCGCCAACGGCTTGGTTGACGCCGTCGCCGACGCAACCGCGGGTCAGCAGCTTGACGCCGTCGCGGTCGAGCAGCTGGTTCACGCCCTGCTCATAGGCGCCGAAGATGCCCGGGGTCAGCATGACCTGCGGCGGGGCGGCGGTCAGGGCGGCGGTCGCGGCGGCCTCGAAGCGGTCGAGGTCGGGACCGTCCAGCGCGAAGACCAGGCCGGGATTGGTGCAGAACTGGCCCGCGCCCATGGTCAGCGAGCCGATGAACGCCGTTCCCAGGGCCTCGGCCCGGGCGGCCAGGGCGGCGGGCATCAGCACCACCGGATTGATGCTGCTCATCTCGGCGAAGACCGGGATCGGCTCGCGGCGCTCGGCCGCGATCCGCATGAAGGCCACGCCGCCGGCCCGCGAGCCGGTGAAGCCCACGGCCTTGATGCGCGGATCGGCGACCAGGCCGGCGCCCAGGGTGCGCTGCTGGCCGATCAGGATGGAGAACACCCCGGCGGGCAGGCCGGCGGCCTTGACCGCCTTGTCGATCGCGCTGCCGACCATCGCCCCGGTGTTGGGGTGGGCCGAGTGGCCCTTGACGATGACCGGGCAGCCGGCCGCCAGGGCCGAGGCGGTGTCGCCGCCGCCCGTCGAGAAGGCCAGGGGGAAGTTGCTGGCCCCGAACACCACGACCGGGCCCAGCGGGATGAAGCGTTGGCGCAGGTCGGCGCGGGGCAGGGGCGTGCGCTCGGGCATGGCCGGGTCGATTCGCGCGCCGATCCAGTCGCCGCGCCGCACGACCTGGGCGAACAGGCGCAACTGGCCGCAGGTGCGGCCGCGCTCGCCGGTGATCCGGGCCTGGGGCAGGCCGGTCTCGGCCATGGCCGTCTGGATCAGCTCGTCGCCCAGCGCCTCGATCTCGGTGGCGATCGCCTCAAGGAAAGCCGCGCGGGTCTCAAGATCCGTCTCGCGATAAATGTCGAACGCGGCGGCAGCGGCGGCGCAGGCGGCCTCGATCTGGGCGGCGCTGGGCTCCGGGAAGCTGGGACCGAAATGTTCGTTGGTGGCGGGGTTGAGGGCCCGCAGATCAGCTTTCGGAGCGGCTTCGGCCATGTCGTTCTTTCTCTACTCGATGAACGCCGGAGCGACGACCCGTCGGCCCAGCAGGAAGGCGTCGGCGACGTGACGCAGCGGACTGACATCGACGTCGCTGGCGGCGCCGGCCACCAGACGCGCGAAGGCGTCGTAGAGGCCGGCATATTCAGCGTCCGGGCCCTCATGGAGCAGTTCGCCGTCGATGAACAGCTTGGCGCCGCCATGCGACAGCTTCAACACGCCGGCGTCGGTTTCGACGGCGATGTCCCAGCTCTGCGGGCCCGTCTGCAGGAAGTCGAACGCGGCCCGGACCGGAGCGCCGGCGGCGTCCACGAAATCCAGCTCGGCCTGGATCGGCGACTGGCAGTTCTCGGGCACGTGCAGCACAGCGCCGGTCAGGAAGAACGGCCGCGGCAGGATGGCGGTGGCGATCGACAGGGCGTTGATGCCCGGGTCGAACACGCCCAGGCCGCCGGCCTCCCAGATCCAGGTCTGGCCTGGATGCCAGACGCGGACGTCCTCGCGCCAGTCGATCCGCACGGCCTTGATGATCTTGTCGGCCAGCCAGGTTCGGGCCGGCGCCACGCCCTGGGCGTAGCGCGAGTGCCAGGTGGTCTGCAGGGTCAGGCCGCGAGCGGCGGCGGTCAGGCGCAGGTCCTCGACCTCGCTCAGCGTCGCGCCCGGAGGCTTTTCCAGCATCACGTGCTTGCCGGCCGCCAGGGCCAGGTGGGCCAGGGCGTGGCGCGGCTGGGGCGGGGTGCACAGCGACACCGCGTCGACCGCCACGTCGCTGGCCAGCAGGTCGGCCAGGGTCGTGAAGTGGGCGACGCCGTCGAGATCGGCGTTGCGGCTGACGATGGCGACCAGCTCGAAGCGGTCGTCGGCGGCGATGGCGGGCAGGTGCTGGTCGCGGGCGATCTTGCCCAGACCGACCAGGGCGAGGCGGATCTTGCTCACAGGCTGCGCACCGTCACCGGCTTGTCCTGCGCCTGGGCCAGGGCGTTGCTCGTCGGGTAGAGGAACGGCGCGGCGCCGATCTCGAACACGTCGCCGACCTTCGTCTGGAAGCCTTCCGAGAACGACAGGGTGGTCGTGCCGAAGAAGTGCACATGCACGTCGCCCGGCTTGCGGAAGATGTCGTACTTGAAGTGGTGGTGCTCGAGATTGGCGATCGTGTGGGACATGTTCGCCTCGCCCGACAGGAAGGGCTTTTCCCAGACCACCTTGCCGTCGCGCAGGATCTTGCTGGCGCCGCGCACGTCGGCCGGCAGGTCGCCGGTCAGCAGCTCGGGGCCCAGGGCCGCCTGGCGCAGCTTGGAGTGGGCCAGCCACAGATAGTTGCCGCGTTCGATGACGTGGTCGGAGAACTCGTTGGCCAGGCAGAAGCCCAGGCGATAGGGCGTGCCGTCGGCGCCGATCAGGTAGACGCCGGCGATTTCCGGCTCCTCGCCGCCGTCCTGGGCGAAGGCGGGCGAGGTGAGGGGGGCGCCATGGCCGACGACGTGCGAGCCGTCGCCCTTGTAGAACCACTCCGGCTGGGCCCCGACCTGGCCGTCGGCGGGCTTGCCGCCCTCGACGCCCATCAGGAACATCCGCATGGAGTCGGTGAGCTGTTCCCCAGCTTGAGCAGCCTTGTGCATCTTGTCGCGGCCCTCGGCCGAGCCCAGGTGGGTCAGGCCGGTGCCGGTCAGCACCAGGTGGGCGGGATCGGGATGGTCGATCGGGGCCAGCACCCGGCCTTCGGCCAGGGCGGCGGGGATGTCGACCTCGGCGCCGAGCGGGTGGGCCTGGGCGGCCTCGGCGAGGGTGGCGCCGGCCGCCAGGGCCGCTTGCGCCAGGGCCAGCAGGGTATCGGCCACTTCGACCTTGCGGGCCAGGCCCGAATCGTTGACCGCCGCGAGGATTCGCGCCCCGTCCTTTTCCTTCAGTTGCACGAACCGCAGCACCATGGCTGTCGTTACCTCCCAGCGGGTTTGGCTATTTAGTCAGACAAATAGCGATCTGTTCGACGGTGTCAAACCCGGATCGACGGGGCCGTTGCGAGGGGCATCGCCAGCCTGGACGCTGTGATAACACGGAAACTGGCGCAAACCCACGCGGCGCCGGGGTTTGGCAATCATCGTACTTTTGAGCGAAAAATCTGAAGGCGCGATCGGCGACCGCCTGCGAAATCCCTTGTCGGCGCATGAACAGTCTCGTTAGTCTCCGCTGCGCCGGATAGACGGACGGGGGCTCCGTCCGTCGACGGGCTGGGAGTGAAGCGCGCGTGCGGAAGAAGAAGGACAAGGCCGGGGAAGGGGAGTTCGCGCGCGACGGGCTGGCCAACAGCCGGATCCACGGCTCGATCGCCCGCACCCTGGGCGTGGCCATCGTCTCGGGCCAGTACGCGCCGGGCGACATCCTCAACAACGAAATCGATTCCAGCGAGCAGCTGCACGTCTCGCGCAGCGCCTATCGCGAGGCCATTCGCATCCTGGCCGCCAAGGGGCTGGTCGAGAGCCGTCCCAAGACCGGCACCCGGGTCACCGAGCGCAGCCGCTGGAGCCTGCTGGACCCCGAGGTCCTGGCCTGGTTCTTCGAGTCCGAGCCCAGCGAGGAGTTCCTCAAGGGCTTGTACGAACTGCGAATGATTGTCGAGCCGGCCGCCGCGGCCCTGGCCGCCGAGCGCCGCAACGACACCCAGCTGGAGCGCATGCGCAAGGCGCTGATCCAGATGGAGAGCCAGACCCTGGCCACCGAGGCCGGCCAGGCCGCCGACCGCGACTTCCACGACACCGTGCTGGAGGCCACCGGCAATCCGCCGCTGTTCACCCTGTCCAGCAGCATCGGCGCCGCGGTGCGCTGGACCACGATCTTCAAGCAGCGCAAGCGCGAGCTGCCGCGCGACCCCATGCCCGACCACTGGAAGGTGTTCGACGCCATCGCCGCAGCCCGGCCCGACCAGGCGCGACAGGCCATGGAGAAGCTGGTCGGCCTGGCCCTGGAAGATACCCGGGCGGCGATCGAGCCGAAGGACTGAGCCGGAGACCTCCGATGAGTTTCGATTTTCCGTCGTCGCGGCGCGCGGTGATGGCCGGCGCCGGCGCGGCCGTGCTGGGCGGCGTCGCCGCGCCGTTCGCCGCCCGGGCGAAGAACTCCGGCGCCGTCGCCCGCAACCCGCTGGTGCGGCAGCGGGCCGACGCCCAGGTGTTCCGCCACCACGATGGCGACTACTACATGACCGCCTCGGTTCCCGAGTATGACCGGCTGGTCCTGCGTCGCGCGCGCACCCTGGCCGGCCTGGCGGCGGCGCCCGAGACGGTGATCTGGCGACGGCCCGCGCAGGGCAAGCTGGGCGGCTATATCTGGGCGCCGGAACTGCACCAGATCGACGGGCGCTGGCACATGTATTTCGCCGCCGGCGACGCGGGCGAGCCGTTCCACATCCGCACCTACGTCCTGCGCTGCCTGGACCGCGACGCCCTGACCGGGCGTTGGGAGGTGCTGGGCCAACTGCAGACGCCGTGGGACACCTTCACGCTGGACTCCACCGTCTTCAGCCACCGCGGCGTGCGCTATCTGTGCTGGGCGCAGCAGGAGCCGGGGATCGCCACGAACAGCAACCTCTACCTGGCGCCCCTGGCCACCCCGACCACCCTGGCCCGCCCACCGGTCCGTCTGACTGTGCCGACCCTGCCGTGGGAGATCGAGGGCTACAAGGTCAACGAGGCGCCGGCCTTCCTGGCGCGCGATGGCCACGTGTTCATCAGCTATTCCGCCAGCGCCACCGACGCGCGCTACTGCCTGGGCCTGCTGACCGCCAAGGCCGACGCCGACTTGATGTCGGCGGAGGCCTGGAGCAAGTCGCAGGTTCCGGTCTTCGTCTCGTCGGAGGAAACCGGCGTCTACGGGCCGGGCCACAACTCGTTCACCATCGACGAGCAGGGTCGCGACGTGCTGGTCTTCCACGGTCGCGACTACAAGACCATTCAGGGCGACCCGCTGTTCGACCCGAACCGGCACACGCGGGTGCAGCGGCTCTACTATCGTCCCGACGGGACGCCGGACTTCGGCGTGCCGGTCGGGGCCGGTGAGGTTCCCGACCGATTCGCGCCGCTGGACCGTCCTGGCGCCTATCTTCGCCTGGACGGGACGCGGCTGACGGTTGGTGACGGCCCCCTGGCGACCACGCAGTTCCGCCAGAAGGTGGGGACCGCAGGCGCGGTGGTTCTGGAGCCGATCCTGAAGCCGGGCCAGGTGCTTCAGGCCGCGGCGAATGGCGGCGTGGTGCTGGCCGCCGCGGCCGGCGATCCCGCGCGGAGCGGCTTTCGCAGGGTTGATGGGCTGGCCGGGCGAGGGGTCTCGTTCGCGGCCCTGGCGCCGGGCGGCGGCCATCTGCGTCACCGCGACGGCGCGGTCGTGGTCGGGCCGGTCAAGGACGCGGCCGACAGGGCCAGCGCGACCTTCATCGTCAGCTGAAGAGACGTCAGCTCGGCGCTCTCTCCAGCGCCACCGCGGCGTGAGGCGGGGAATCGGCGTTCGGCTATACCTCAAGCCTGAAGCGCTGCGGCCAAACGTCGCCGCAAGGCGCTGTATGCGGCGCGGATCGGTTCGTGACGGATGGATTTTTCGTATCCGCCAGGCTTCTGCTCAGCCTATCGTCCGACAACTGCCGACGACTGATTTCCTTATCCGTTCAATTAGAAGGCCAGGTTTGTTGCACCCGCCGAGCGGTGCAGCTCTCACATTGACGCCGCGTCCTGAGCGGTATAGTCAGACAAATGAACAGGAGTGAAACGAGCGGGATGTCGATCGCTCCGCCCGGTGGCGGACAATCCTCGTGATGTCCCGCCAAGCCCTCCCGCCGTCGCCGACCCAAGGCCCCCTCTCCCAGCAGGGGCCGCCTTATCAAGGACTGTCATGAGCTCTGCCGCCGTTCCGCCCCGCGCCCTTCGTTCGCGCGCCTGGTTCGACAATCCCGACAACGCGGACATGACGGCGCTGTACCTGGAGCGCTACCTGAACTTCGGCCTGTCGCTGGAAGAGCTGCAGTCGGGCAAGCCGATCATCGGCATCGCCCAGACCGGCAGCGATCTGTCGCCCTGCAACCGTCACCATCTGGTGCTGGCCGAGCGCATCCGCGAAGGTATTCGCACCGCCGGCGGCATCGCCCTGGAGTTCCCGGTTCACCCGATCCAGGAAACCGGCAAGCGCCCGACCGCTGGTCTCGACCGCAACCTGTCCTATCTCGGGCTGGTCGAGACCCTGTACGGCTACCCGATCGACGGCGTGGTCCTGACCATCGGCTGCGACAAGACCACTCCGGCCTGCCTGATGGCCGCCGCGACGGTCAATATCCCGGCCATCGCCCTATCGGTGGGGCCGATGCTGAACGGCTGGCACAAGGGCCAGCGCACCGGCTCGGGCACCATCGTCTGGAAGGCCCGCGAGATGCTGGCGGCCGGCGAGATCGACCGCGCCGGCTTCATCAAGCTGGTGGCCAGCTCGGCCCCGTCGACCGGCTACTGCAACACCATGGGCACGGCCACGACCATGAACTCGCTGACCGAAGCGCTGGGAATGTCGCTGACCGGCTCGGCGGCCATTCCCGCGCCTTATCGCGACCGGCAGCAGAACGCCTACGAGACCGGCCTGCGGATCGTCGAGCTGGTGGAGCAGGACATCAAGCCGTCCGACATCCTGACCCGCGACGCGTTCCTGAACGCCATCGTCGTCAATTCGGCGATCGGCGGCTCGACCAACGCCCCGATCCACTTGAACGGCCTGGCCCGCCACATGGGCGTGGAGCTGACCGTCGACGACTGGCAGACCTACGGCGAGGAGGTGCCGCTGCTGGTCAACCTGCAGCCGGCCGGCGAATATCTCGGCGAGGACTACTACCACGCCGGCGGCGTGCCCGCCGTCGTCAACCAGCTGATGGGCCAGGGGCTGATCCGCGAGGACGCCCTGACCGTCTCGGGCAAGACCATCGGCGAAGCCTGCCGCAACGCCACGATCGAGGACGAGGCGGTGATCCGTCCGTTCGACAAGCCGCTGGTCGAGCGCGCCGGCTTCGTGGTCATGCGCGGCAACCTGTTCAATTCGGCGATCATGAAGACCAGCGTGATCACCAAGGAGTTCCGCGACCGCTACCTGTCGGACCCGAACGATCCCGACGCCTTCGAGGGCGAGGCCGTGGTGTTCGACGGACCCGAGGACTACCACCACCGGATCGACGATCCGGCCGTCGGCATCACCGAGCGCAGCGTGCTGTTCATGCGAGGGGCGGGGCCGATCGGCTACCCCGGCGCGGCCGAGGTCGTGAACATGCGGGCCCCCGACTACCTGATCAAGAAGGGGATCCACCAGCTGCCGTGCATCGGCGACGGGCGCCAGTCGGGCACCTCCGGCTCGCCCTCGATCCTCAACGCCTCGCCCGAGGCGGCGGCCGGCGGCGGCCTGGCCCTGCTGCAGACCGGCGACCGGGTGCGGGTCGACCTGCGCAAGTCGCGGGTCGACGTGCTGGTCACGCCCGAAGAGATCGTCGCGCGGCGCAAGGCGCTCGAGGCGGCCGGCGGCTACGCCTATCCGGAAAGCCAGACGCCCTGGCAGGAGATCCAGCGGAGCATCGTGGGCCAGATGGAGACCGGGGCGGTGCTGGAGCCAGCGGTCAAGTATCAGCGCATCGCCCAGACCAAGGGCCTGCCCCGCGACAACCACTGATCCAATCCACCGAAGACAACGCCGATCAACGGCGACCGTAGGGAGAATATCGTGAAGCTGACCACGCTGAAGCACGCGCTCGTCGCGGGCCTTGCTGTCGCCGCCCTGGCGACGGCCGGGGCCGCCGTCGCCCAGACCGCCGTGACCGCCACCCTGCGCGCTGACCAGCCCGGCGCGGTGATCCAGCCGGAAGTCTACGGCCAGTTCGCCGAGCACCTGGGCCGGGGCATCTATGAAGGCGTCTGGGTCGGGGAGGACAGCAAGATCCCCAACACCAAGGGCTATCGCAACGACGTGGTCGCCGCCCTGAAACAGATCCACGTGCCCGTGGTGCGCTGGCCCGGCGGCTGCTTCGCCGACGACTATCACTGGCGCGAGGGGATCGGCCCGCGCGACAAGCGCCCGACCAAGGTCAATGTGCTCTGGGGCGGCGTCGAGGAGCCGAACAGCTTCGGCACCAACGAGTTCATGGACTTCGCCGAGCTGATCGGCGCCAAGACCTATGTCGCCGGCAATGTCGGCAGCGGCACGCCGCAGGAAATGGCCGAGTGGGTCGAGTACATGACCTCGCCGACCAAGTCGACGATCGCCAACATGCGCCGGACCAACGGCCGCGAAAAGCCGTGGAAGCTCGACTTCTTCGGGGTGGGCAACGAGAACTGGGGCTGCGGCGGCCAGATGACGGCGGCCCACTACACCAACCTCTATCGCAACTTCGCCGAATTCGTGCGGGTGCCGCCGGGGACCAACACCGTGAAGGTGGCCAGCGGCCCCAACGCCGAGGACTACGCCTGGACCGAGACCCTGATGGCCGGCGCGGCCAGGAACATGAACGCGCTGAGCCTGCACTACTACACGATCCCGACGGGCGACTGGAAGGACAAGGGCTCGGCGACGGAGTTCAACGAGCAGCTGTGGGCCGACACCATGGCCCAGACCCTGAAGATGGAAGAGCTTGTCACCAAGCACAGCGCCATCATGGACAAGTACGATCCCGAGAAGAAGGTCGGGCTCTATGTCGATGAATGGGGGATCTGGCACAATGTCGAGCCGGGCACCAATCCGGGCTTCCTGTACCAGCAGAACACCATGCGCGACGCGGTGGTGGCCGGGGTGAACCTGAACATCTTCCACCGGCACGCCGACCGGGTGCGGCTGACCGCCATCGCCCAGATGATCAACGTGCTGCAGGCGATGATTCTGACCGACAAGGACAAGATGGTCCTGACCCCGACCTACTGGGTCTACGACCTCTACAAGCCGTTCCAGGGTGCGACCTCGCTGCCGCTGGAGGTCAGCAGCCCGAACTATACGCTGGGCAAGTCAAGCGTTCCGGCGGTCAGCGCCTCGGCGGCGCGGGACACGGCGGGCGTGGTGCATCTGGCGCTGGTCAACGTGGATCCGAACAAGTCGGCGACCGTGACGATCAAGCTCACGGGCGCGGCCGGCAAGACGGCCAGGGGCCGGGTGCTGACGGCCTCGACCATGGCGGCCCACAACACCTTCGACGCGCCCAACGTCGTCAAGCCGGCGGCCTTCACCAGCGCCTCGATCAAGGGCGATGTGCTGACCGCGACCCTGCCGAGCAAGTCGGTGGTGGTGCTGGACCTGAACTAGGCTGAAGACGGGGACGTGCCGGCCGGCACGTCCCCGGACGAAGGTTCCAATTCCGCCCGTCCTGGCGCGCGCCAGGGTGGGCGATTTTATGGGTAGGCCATCGAACGCCTCCATCTCGATCAGCCGGACGTTCGCCTGGCGGAGAGACCCCGCTGCTTCCTGACGACGTCAGTCGAGGAAGAATGGGCTATGGTCGCCGGACCAGGGCGGGCCTCCCGGCGGGAGGACCCGCGAAGACCCGAGGAGGAAGCGGCGATGAAGACGTTCCTGGCCCTCTACATGGGCTCTGACAAGCCGGTGGATCCGAGCTCGCTGGATCCGTCCACCATGGACGAGGGCATGGCCGCCTGGAGCCGATGGATGGCCGATCATGCCGGCCAGGTGGTCGTAAGCGGCGGTCCGCTGGGCAAGACGAAGAAGGTCGGCAGGGACGGTGTGAGCGACATCCGCAACAGGATCGCCGGCTATGTCGTCGTGCAGGCGGAGTCGCACGAGGCGGCGGCGAAGCTGTTCGAGAACCATCCCCACTTCGCGATCTTCCCGGGGGACTCGGTGGAGATCATGGAACAGCTGCCGATCCCGGTGCAGGGGTAGGACCAGGGCGACCAGCGCCCTCTAACCCCGCCCCCACAACCGCTCGAACTTCCACCCGGTCAGGTTTTCGACGATGGCCTTCGACTCCGGGCTCTCGGCCTGGGTTTCGCCGGCCCGCAGGCGCTCGACCTCGTGGAGCAGCACCTCGTGGGTGCGGGCGTTGAGGCGGAACGACCAGGAAACCACCAGGCCCCACAGCATGACCAGGATCGGGCCGCCGACCATCACCAGCACCACGGCGCGTATGGCCTCGGGGGGCTGGACGATCGCGGCGCCGGGATGGGCCTTGTCGGCCGAGACGTAGCCCCCCAGGCCGATCAGCGAGGTGGTGACGACGATGGCCCCCGACTGGGCGATCTTGCGCACGAAGGTCATGACCCCGGCGAAGATGCCCTCGCGGCGCTGGCCGGTCACGGCCTCATCCACGTCGGGCAGGTAGTTGTAGACGCTCCAGGGCACGAAGTTCAGCGTCCCGCGGCCCAGGCCGGCCAGGATGATCGGCACGAACAGCCAGAACGCCACCATCGGATTGAAGGCCGAGCTGGTCGGGACAAAGGCCGCGAAGGTGTCGCCGTCCAGGGCCGCCAGACCCTCGGCGAAGCCGGCTGGGCGGATCAGGTAGAAGGCCAGGAACAGCAGCAGGGCCGCGCCGACGAAGCTGATGGCCATGCGATAGGCGGCGGTCGGCCCAGTGCGGATGACCACGTTGATGGCGATCATCACCGAGACCAGCTGGGCGAGATACATCGTCGTCATCAGTTGGGAGATCACCAGGGTGGCTCCCATCATCACCGTGGCCACGAACAGCGGGAAGGCGGTGTTGAAGATGTCCTGCGAGATGTAGCCGCCCAGATAGAGGGAAAGGTGCTGGCGGAAGGCCTTGATGCGCAGGGTCGAGAACAGGTCGCGGAACATGTTGACCGGGATCATCGCCGCCCGCGTCCAGTCCATCGGCTCGGGCTGAATCTGCTTCTCCGCCTCGGTATAGGGCCGCTCCCAGGTCAGCAGCACGACCAGCAGCACGACCAGGCTGAACAGGACGCCGAAGATCGCGGCCATGATCAGGAAGGTGCCGGGCGAGTCCTTGCCGCCGAAATGGCTGATGATCAGGGTCGGCAGGTACGAGGCCAGGATCGCCGAGCTTTGGGCGACCAGCATTCGCGCGCCCGCGAACTTGGCCTTCTTGCTGTAATCCTTGGTCATCTCCGCCGCGAGGGTTTCCCACGGGATCAGGAACATCGTGTACAGGAACTCGAAGAAGACGAAGGTCGTCAGGTAGTAGGCGAAGGTCTGGCCGGTGACGAAGATCAGGGCGAAGCTGGGCAGCAGCGGAATGGTCAGGATCAGGAAGATCTTGCGCCGGCCGATCTTCCGCCCGATCCAGGTGTGGCGCAGATTGTCGGAGATGTAGCCGATCAGCGGGCAGGTGATCGCCTCGAGCAGACGCGGCAGGCCCAGGATCAGGCCGGTCTCGACGGGCGACAGGCCGCAGAAGGTGATGAAGAAATAGGCCAGCCAGCCGGTGATCACCGCCTGGGCCCCAGCCCCCAGCATGTCGCCGGAACCCCAGCCCCAGTAGTTGATCCAGGTGGGTGTGCGGATTTCCGGCGTCGCCATCTGTCTGTCATTCCCGAATGAAGAGGGGTCTTGTCGCCCCATCCGATCCGGTCTCGCGACCGGATCGGGTAAGTCCGCCGAAGCTAGATGAACGCCCGCTGGAACTCGCCCAGGGCCAGGATGGCCAGGGACTGGCCGTAGGGCATCGAGGTCAGGGGGATGTCCTTGTAGCCCTGCAGGGTGTCGAACACGGGGGTGCCGAACGACACCTGCTGCAGCTCGCCCTTGTCGTCGATGTTGGCCAGCACGCCCTTCAGCGCCCTGATCCCCATCTCCTGATATTGGCGGCCGACATAGCGCTTGCGCACCGCCTTCAGCACGCCATAGGCGAAGCCGGCCGTGGCCGACGCCTCCAGGTACGAGGTCTTGTCGTCGACCAGCGTATGCCACAGGCCCGTCTCGGCGTCCTGGTAGCGGGCCAGGGCCTTGATCTGGGCCTCCAGGGTGTCGATCAGGAAATCGCGCAGGGCGTCGCCGGGTTTCAGGTCCAGCAGCTCGATGAACTCGGGGATGGCGATCGTCACCCAGCAGTTGCCGCGCGCCCAAAGGGCGTCGGCGAAGTTATGCCGGCCCTCGAAGGTCCAGCCGTGGAACCACAGGCCGGTCTTGCGGTCGGCCAGGTACTTGATATGGACCATGAACTGCCGCTTGGCCTCCTCGACGAAGTCGGGGCGGTCGAGCAGCAGGCCGATCTTGGCCAGCGGCAGGACGCTCATCATCAGCGTGTCGTCCCACAGCTGCTGCGGGTTCTCGCTGTTGAAGACGATATGCTGGAAGCCGCCTTCCTCGGTGCGCGGGCCCTCATACATCACGTAGTCGGCCCAGGTCTCCAGATAGGGCAGGTAGGTGTGGTCGCCGGTGGCTTCGTAGAGGTAGGCCAGGGTCAGGAACGGCGAGACGGTGTTGATGTTCTTGGTCGGGGTGCCGGCCTCGAAGCGGTCGGCGAACCACTGGGTCATGATCTCGAAGGCCCGGGGGTCGGCGGTCATCTTGTACTGCTTCCACAGGCCGTACAGGCCCACGCCGTGGGTCCATTCCCAGTCGTTCCAGCCCTTGGTGTCGATCACCCGGCCGTCGTCCAGCCGCAGCAGGAACTCGCCGGTCTCGTCCTGGATGTCGACCAGGTTGCTGATCAGCAGGGCGATCTTGGCCTTGATGTCCTTGGCCTCGAGGCCGTGGGCGAGATTGGGCACGGTAGTCTCCTTGGAAGTCTTTCAGGCGCGGACGGAGGGAGCGTCCGGTCAGGGTTTGAAGTCGGGCGCGGCCACGCGGGCGACGGGGAGGCCGCCGCGCACGGTGCGCAGGTTGACGAGTTTCACGGTCTCCAGGGCGTCGCCGGGCGCGCCGTCGCTGGTTACCGCCAGGGCGAGGGTGTTCTGGCCGTGCAGGTCGATGACGCCCGTCGGCAGGACGAAGGTCCGCTGTGGGCCGACATTGGCGATGAACTGGCCCATGTTCCAGCCATTGACGAAGATCAGCACCCGGTAGCGGCCCGATGAGCGCGGGACGTTCGGATCGCCGATGGTCAGGCCCAGGGTGGTGTCTTGGTCCTTGGGCAGGTCCAGGTCGAAGCGGGTGCGATACCAGGTCGTGCCGGCGTAGGGCCTGGTCGCCGCCATGTCGGCCCTGGTCCATGAGGCGTCCGGGAAGCCGGGCAGGTGCCAGCCTTCGCGCTCGCCGTACTGGCCGCCGTTGTTGGCGTTGCCGCGCACGGGATCCTGGATGTCTTCGCCGCCCTTGTTCCCCTGGATCTTCCAGGCGATCGGCACGGCGAAGCTGTAGCTGCCGGGCCCCGACAGCGAAGCCGAGACCAAGCCGCGAGCCTCCTTGTGGAAGTCGTCGGCGTCGAGATCCCAGTTGTGGCCGTTGTTGCGGACCATCACCGAGATCACGTGCTCGCCGCCGCCGCGCAGGTCTTCCGGCAGCTTGAACGTCGCCACGCCCATGGTGATCGGGCGCGGCAGGCCGCCATCCAGTTCATGCTGGCCCAGGAAGCGGCCGTCCAGCCAGACCTGCAGCATGCCAGCGCCGCCGCCGCCGTAGTGCAGGGTCAGGGTGTCGATGTCGGGCTCGCCCTGGTAACGGCCGCGGTACCAGACGTCGCCCTGGTGGAAGCCGTAGGCGCTCATGTCCAGGACGGGCTGGCCCGTGGGGCCGCGCACGGTCGAGCCGCCGCGCCGCCCCTCGGTCTTCAGCCAGGCGCTGTCGTCGAACTTCGGATCGGCCTCCGGCGAGCCGGGCGCGGTCTTCCAGTCCAGCCTGGCCAGGTCGGGCAGGGTGATCGCCGCTGGTCCGGCCAGCGGCCGCTCGGCCAAGAGGCTGCCGGATGCCGTGGCCTTGACCGCGATCTTGGCGCCGTTCCAGCGGAGGGCGGTCACGGCCTTGGGCGCGAACACCTCCAACGGGCTGTCGGTCTCGGTGTCACCGGTCAGGCTGAGCACGCCGCCCTTGGTCGCGTCGCCGCGCACCAGACCCGGGCCGCGGATCAGCAGGGAGTCGCGCCGCCAGAAGGTCTGGCCCGTCTCGGCGTCGGCCAGCAGCAGGGTCAGGGGCGGGCGGCCGCCGCCAGTGATCCGCACGCGGGCCAGGCCCTTGTGGGCATAGGTCAGCTTCAGGTCGCCCTTGGCGGGGTCGAAGGTCGATTGAACCTCGCCCTCGATCACCTCGACCTTCGGCGCCGAAGCGTAGCGCAGCACCGTCTCGCCCGCCTCGCCGGCGCGGCCGTACAGCAGGGCCAGGTCGCCGTCGTTCCACTTCAGGTGCGTCTGGATTTCGGACGTCGAATAGACCAGACGCTGGCCGCCCAGGTCGTAGCTGGCCATCAGCATCTTGCTGTCCTGGCCATTGATCCGTGACGGGACCTCATATTCACCATCGCGGGTCTTGACCTTGAAGGCGAAGGCCTCGTCGCCGGTGGCGCTGCTGGGATTGTGGACCACCACGTAGAGGTGGCTTCCGGTCTTGGCGTTGACGTTGTGGTAGACGCGGACCTTGTCGTTCGATGGGACGACGGCCTCACCCTTGTCCATGCGGCGCAGGTCGGGCACGGCGGCGATGAACTGGCCCATCTGCTTCATCACGCGGGCTTTGTCGCGCAGGCCCCGGGCCTCGTCGATCGCCGCGCCGTAGTCGTAGGAGGTGAACACCACCGGGGCCGGCAGCCAGCCCCAGCTGGCCCCGCCATAGGTCATGTAGAAGCTCTGGATCGTCAGACCGTTGGCGATGTTGGCCGCATAGAACACCCGCTGGTAGCCGACGCCGCGGTGGATGGCTGTGCAGTCGTAGTCGCCGTTGCTGCCCCAGTAGTCGAACCAGCCGCCGCCGAACTCGGCCGCGAAGCCGGGGGTGTTGGGACTGGCCGAGGCCCCGCCCTTGGCCCCGCCGGGTCCATACAGCCCCCAGTCGGGCGCGACGCCGGGGCTGGACGGCGTGGAGTCGACCTTGCAGCTGCCGCCAGGATAGCCGTCGAAGGCGTAGAGGTCGTTGGGCCCTTCCACCGTGCCCGGCACGTTGGCGCCCTTGGGGACCCAGTAGCCGTTGCGGCCCTTGTCGTTGTGGAAGATCGGGACGGTGATCCCGTCGGCCTTGGCCTTGTCGTCCAGCCACTTCATGTAGCGCTGCTGCGGGGCACCGACGACGTCGAGTTCGTTCTCGATCTGGTGGGCGATCACCGTGCCCTGGCCGGTGGTCAGCTGGTGGCGGGCGATGACGGCGTTGATCTGGGTCAGCCACTCGTCGGCGGCGGCGATATATTCCGGCGCGTCGGTGCGGGCCCGGGCCTGCTGGTTGACCAGCCATCCTGGAAAGCCGCCACGCGTCAGCTCGGCGTTCACATAGGGCCCCGCGCGGGTGATGACGTAGAGGCCTTCCTCCTGGGCCATGGTCAGCACGCGGTCCATGTCGCGCACGCCCTGGAAGTCGTAGACCCCCTGTTTCGGCGAGTGGTAGCCCCAGTCGAAATAGATGGCGACGGTGTTGTAGCCGCTGGCCTTCATCTTCTGCAGGATGTCGCGCCACAAGTCCGGGCTGGGCACGCGGAAGGGGTGGAACTCGCCGCCCCACGAGAAGACCCGTTGGCCATCGACCTTCAGCGAGTACTTGTCCCAGGTGATCTGGTGCGCTTGCGCGGGTTTGGCCGCGACCGCCTGGTCGCCGCCTTCCTTCAGCACCGTGAAGTGGCGCACCGTGCCCGACAGGTCCGGCAGCTCGGCCTTCGGCGTCCAGGTGCGGAAGCCGTCCTTGCTGTCGCTGAACCAGTAGCGCTTGGCCGAGTACTCGTCGAAATAGATCCGCCAGCCGCCGGCGGGCGTGCGCACCATGGCCGGGCCTTCGACGCCCTTGCCCCAGCCGGCCCAGTCTCCGGTCCCCTTGGCCTGCCAAGGGCCGTCCAGCGAAGGGGCGGTCCACAGCTCGATGAACTTGCTGGTCTCGTTCTTGGCGAAGGCGTTGTAGAGCCCGCCCTCCCGCACCACGAAGGTGTCGATGAAGTTGGGACCCAGGCCGCTCAGGGCCTTGGGCGCGGACCAGGTCGCCAGCGAGGCGTCGGTCGCGGTGATCCGATAGGGCTGGAATTGGCCGGCGATGCCGGTGGTCGAGACCGACAGGATCAGGTTGATCGCGCCGTCCTGGTCGACGAACCATTCGGGCGCCCAACTGTTGGTCGCGCCGGGAATGTCGATCGTCACGTCGCGCAGGAAGGTCCAGTCGGTCAGGTTCCGGCTGCGGGCCAGGCCGATGGTGTTTCCGGTCCAGCCGGTGGTGTAGGCGACATAGTACCAGCCGTCCGTATGGCGCATCACGCTGGGGTCGCGGATCAGGCCCTGGGGCGGCGTGTAGGCCAGCGGCTTCTTCAGCATGAAGCGCGTCCCGTCGGCCGAGTCGTAGACGCTCATGTTCGACTGGCTGGCGTTGGTGAACGCCGTCATCGTGTAGCGCAGGGGCTCGGCCCCAAACGACTGGACGGGGGCGGTGGTCGCCAGCAAGGCCGCAGCCAGCGACCCAAGGCCCAGAAGGCCGGCGCGGAGGACCGAGTGTCTCATCCTAGCCCTCGAAATAGAAGACGGGCTTCAGCGGCCATTCGACGGGTCTGTTGTCCGGGTGGACCTCCATCAGGTCGGCCATGTAGTCCCACCAGCGCTTCATCACCGGCTCCAGCGGCAGGGCGTCCTTGGCGTTGTCGGGCCTCAGGCGCAGCACGGCGAACAGGCTCATGGTCTGCTTGTCGAGAAAGATCGAATAGTCGTGGATCCCCGCCTCGCGCAGGGCCTCGGCCAGGTCGGGCCACAGGTCGTCGTGGCGGCGTTCGTATTCGGCGGCGACGCCGGGCTTGAGCTGCATGCGGAAGGCGAGGGGCCGGTCCTGGTGGTTGCTCATCATGTCCTCCCGTTTCTTGCTCTTGTCGTTGGTCAGGTCGTCGGCGGCAGGCGGTAGATCCGACGGGCCGTTCCGGCGAACATCTGGTCCCGCTCGGCCTGGCCGAAATCGACGGTGATCGCGTCATAGGCGGCGTAGAAGCCGCCGAACGACCCGTGTACCTTCTCGACCGGGAAGTTGCTGGCGAACATGCAGCGGGCCGGGCCAAAGGTCTCGATGACCCGCAGCACGAAGGGGCGTAGGCTGTCGATCGTCCAGGCGCGGTCGATCATGGCCAGGCCCGAGATCTTGCAACTGACGTTCGGCAGCTGGGCCAGCAGGGCCAGGCCCTCACGCCAGGCGGCCACGCCGGCCTCGTCGCGGTCGGTGGGCATGCCGGCGTGGTTGACGATCACCGGGATGTCCGGATGGGCGGCGGCCAGCGAGGCGGCGGTCGCCATCTGCGAGGGATAGAGCTGCAAGTCGAACGACAGGCCGTACTTCGCCAGCAGGGCGTAGCCGGCGCGCCATTGCGGATCCAGCAGCAGGTCGCGCGGGCCGTAGGTCTTGGCCGGGTCGGCGTGCCAGTTGACGATCTGGCGCACGCCCCGGACGCAGGCGCGCGCCGCCTGGGCTTCCAGCAGCGGCTCGACGCCGGGATCGTCCAGGTTGGCGCCCGCCACGATTCCACCGATCACCCCCTGGGTGTCGGCCAGCCCCTGCAGCCAGTCGGTCTCCGACAGCTGGTCCTTGGGCGGCAGGCCGCATTCGACGTGGATGGTCTGGACGACGTTCCAGCCGGCGGTATCGGCCAGATAGTCGTCCAGTCCATAGGAGCGATAGGCGATCGGCGACATGTCGCCGGCCGGGTTGTTCGGCAGCGGCCTGTCCTGGAGCCAGCCGTAATAGTGCCGGTCCAGGTCCCACAGATGCATGTGCGGGTCGATGATCGGGCCGAGATAGGTCATCGCTCCGCCTTCCCTAGAACGTGGTGCGGCCGCCGGAGGTGTCGAAGGTGGCGCCGGTGGTGAAGCTGCATTCCTCCGAGGCCATGAAGCAGACCATGGCGGCGCTTTCATGCACTTCGCCCAGACGGCCCATGGGGATCTTCGAGCGCATGTAGTCGACCTGGCTCTGGGGCAGCTGCTCCAGGATCGGGCTCTCGAAGGTGGCTGGGGTCAGGCTGTTGGCGATGACGCCCTTGGTGGCCAGTTCCTTGCCCAGCGACTTCGTCAGGCCGATCACCGCCGCCTTGGACGCCGAATAGGCGCCGGCGTTGGGATTGCCTTCCTTGCCCGCCACCGAGGCGACGTTGACGATGCGGCCGTAGCCGTTCGCCAGCATGAACGGCACGACCGCCTTGCAGCAGTAGAAGACGCCGTTGACGTTGATGTCGAACACGCGCTTCCAGCTGTCGGTCGGATAGTCGTGGACCGGAGCGGTGGCGCCGGTGATGCCGGCCGAGGCGACCAGGATGTCCAGGCGGCCCAGGGCCTGGTGGGCGGCCTGGCCGGCGGCCAGGACGGCGGCCTCGTCCGAGACGTCCAGGGCCACGGTGTGCGAAGCTCCGACCTCGGCGGCGGCGGCCTTCAGGCCGTCGGCGTCCAGGTCCCACAGCGACACCTGGCCGCCCTCGGCGACGATTCGCGCGGCCACGGCCTTGCCCAGGCCCGAGGCCCCGCCGGTGACCACCGCCGTGCGGCCGGAGAAACGGCCAAGATAAGGATTGGCGTAGGGAGTGCTCACGCGACGCCTTCCTGGGTCCAGGCGATTACGGTCTGGCGCTGGCTGCCCAGCTTCTCGACGCCCAGCTCCATCACGTCGCCGGCCTTCAGGAAGATCTTCTCGGGCTTTTGGCCCTCGCCGACGCCGGGCGGGGTGCCGGTGGTCAGGATGTCGCCCGGCTCCAGGGTCACGAAGCGGCTCATATAGGCGATCAGCTCGGCGACGCCGAAGATCATGGTCCTGGTGTTGCCGGTCTGCATGCGCTTGCCGTTCAGATCCAGCCACATGTCCAGGTCCTGGCAGTCGCCGACCTCGTCCGAAGTGACCAGCCAGGGGCCGACCGGACCGAAGGTGTCGCAGCCCTTGCCCTTGTCCCACTGCGAGCCCAGTTCCTTCTGGAAGGCGCGCTCCGAGACGTCGTTGACCAGCACGTAGCCGGCGACATGGTCGAGAGCTTCGGACTGCTCGACATAGCGGGCGCGCTTGCCGATCACCACGCCCAGCTCGACCTCCCAGTCGCCCTTCAGGGCGTCCTTGGGCAGCATCACGTCGTCGTTGGGGCCGTTCAGGCAGCTGATGGCCTTGGTGAAGAAGATCGGCTCGGGCGGCGGCTCCAGGCCGGCTTCCTTGGCGTGGTCGGCGAAGTTCAGGCCGATGGCCAGGAACTTGCCGACATTGCCGATCGGCACGCCATAGCGTGGCGAGCCCTCGACCAGCGGCAGGGTGGCTGGGTCGATGGCGGCCAGCTTGGCCAGGCCCTCGGGCGACAGTTGCGCGCCGGTAATGTCGGCCACGTGGCCCGACAGGTCGCGGATCTTGCCCTCGGCGTCGAGGAGACCGGGCTTTTCGGCGCCGCGCGGGCCGTAACGCAGGAGTTTCATGGCTCTGGTCTTTCGGGAGGATCAGCGGGCGTAAGGCCGGTGCAGACCGACCTCGCGATTGAGTTGGACGCCGAAGCCGGGGGCGTCGGAGAGCTTCAGCTTGCCGTTGACCGGCACGGGCTCGCCGATCAGCTGCGGGTGGAACATCGGCGCCACCTCGTCGGCCTTGGGGGCCATCATCAGGAACTCGGCGAACGGGCTGTTATGGCGGGTGACCACGAAGTGGTAGCTGTAGACGCTCGACCCGTGCGGGATGCACAGCACGCCGCGGCTGTCGGCCAGATTCGAGATCTTGACCAGCTCGGTCATGCCGCCGCACCAGCCGACGTCGGGCTGGATGATGTCGCAGCACTCCATCTCCAGCAGCATGCGGAAGCCCCAGCGAGTGGCCTCGTGCTCGCCGGTGGTGACCAGCATGCCCTTGGGGGCGTTCTTCTTCAGGTCGCGATAGCCCCAGTAATCGTCGGGACTCAGGGCTTCCTCGATCCATTTCAGGCCATACTCATGGGCCTTGTGGGCCAACTTGGTGGCGTAGTTCAGGTCCAGCGCCATCCAGCAGTCGAACATCAGCCAGAAGTCCTCGCCCGTGCGCTCGCGCATCGTGGCCAATTCTTCCAGGTTCTTGCGCAGGCCTTCCTCGCCTTCGGCCGGGCCGTGGTGCAGGGGCATCTTGCCGCCGATGAAGCCCATCTGCTTGGCGAGATCCGGGCGCGCCCCCGTGGCGTAGAAGGTCAGCTCGTCGCGAACCTTGCCGCCCAGCAGATGGTAGACCGGCTCGCCCCGCAGCTTGCCCAGCAGGTCCCACAGCGCCAGGTCAACACCCGAGAGGGCGTTCACCACCAGGCCCTTGCGGCCGTAGTACTGGGTGGAAAAGTACATCTGGTCCCAGATCTTCTCGATCTGCGTCGGGTCGCGCCCTTCCAGGAAGCGGGCCAAGTGCTTTTCGACGATGTAGGCGGCCGGTTCGCCGCCCGTGGTTACCGCGAAGCCGATCGTGCCGTCGGCGGCCTCGATCTCGACGACCAGCGTGCCCAGCACGTTGATGCCGAAGCTCTGGCGGCTCTGGCGGTACTCGGGATAGCGCGACATCGGCGTGGCGATGTGGTCGTCGATCCAGTGACCTTCGCCCTGGTCGTGATAATCGGCGCCGCCGCCGCGCACGACATAGGCCCGAACCTGCCGGATAAGGGGAAACGGCATGGGAAAAACCAGCTCCAGCCCAAGCACTTCCTGAAAGGAAGCGGTCAACTTAAAGGAAGAGAAGGGCGTATCGTGAGGCAAAGGCCTTCGACATGCTTGGCGAGACTTGCAAAGGTCGCGCCTACCTCCCCGGGACGTCGTATGACACGGTGGCGCGCCCTGACTTTCGGAGACCGGATCGTCGCCTTCGCCGCTTGCGCTAGGTACCATATTATGAGAGAGAGTGCTACAAAATGAAACGTGACGCGTCAAGGGGAGCCGCAGTGGCAGTCAAGGAAGACAGGTCCGGCGCCAAGTCGCCCAGCGGCAGCCAGACGCTGTTCCGGGGCCTGGACCTGCTGGACGTGGTCGCAGACTCAGGCACCATCGGCTTGCCCGCCCTCGCTCAGCGCCTGGGCCTGACCCGCAGCACGACTCACCGTCTGGCGACCGCCCTGGTCGAGCGCCGGCTGCTGGCCCAGACGCCGCGCGAAGGCTACAGCCTGGGCTCCAAGCTGCTGGAACTGGGCTACCTGGCCGGCCAGCAGATGGACCTGCCGCGTCTGGCTCGCCCCCACCTCGAGAAGCTGTGGGAAGAGCTGGAGGACACCGTCCATCTGGGCGTGCTGGAGGACGACCGCGCGCACTATCTGGACAAGCTGACCGGCCGCCGGCGGATCAACATCAGCTCGCGCGTCGGCGACCGCCAGCCGATCCGCTCGACCGGTCTGGGCAAGGCCCTGGTGCTGGACGACACCGAGGAGCGCTGGCGCGAGCTCTATCGCAAGGAAGGCCCGCGCTCGGAGCACGGTCCGGACGAAGAGCAGTGGATCGCCTGGATGCGCGACTACGCCAAGCGCGGCGTGGCCTTCGACCTGGAAGAGAATGAAGACCGTATCCGCTGCGTCGCCGCCCCGATCCGCGGACCCAGCGGCCAGATCGTCGCGGCGATCAGCGTCTCGGGCGCGGCGCAATACATGGACGACGCGCGCATGGCCGATCTGACCGGCACGGTGCGCGACTGCGCCAACGCCATCGGCGTCGAGCTGGGATGGAACGAAAAGCGGACGGCCGCCAAGCGATAGGCGGTCTGTCCAAGCGTGAGAGTGGAGGAACGATGCTTCTGAAGGACAAGGTGGTGCTGGTGACCGGCGCCTCCCAGGGGATTGGCAAGGCCGCCGCGATCGGTTGCGCCCAGCACGGCGCCGACGTGGCGATCAACTACCACTCCGACGAGGCCGGCGCGGCCGACGCCGTGCGCGAGATCGAGGCCCTGGGCCGCCGCGCCATCGCCGTGAAGGGCGACGTGGCCCAGGTGGAGACCGCTTCGTCCTTCGTCCAGGCCGCCGTGGACGCGTTCGGCAAGGTCGACGTGTTCGTCAACAACGCCGGCATCTGCCCCTTCCACGCCTTCCTCGACATGCCGCCGCAGGTCATGGAGCGGACGATGAAGGTCAACCTGTTCGGCGCCTACTACATGGTGCAGGCGGCGGCCAACCAGATGGTCAAGCAGGGTAACGGCGGGGCGATCATCGCCGTCAGCTCGATCAGCGCCCTGGTCGGCGGCGGCATGCAGACCCACTACACCCCGACCAAGGCCGGGGTGCACAGCCTGATGCAGTCCACGGCCATCGCGCTCGGCAAGCATGGCATCCGCTGCAACTCGGTGCTGCCCGGCACGATCGAGACGGCGATCAACAAGGAAGACCTGGCGGACGTGAAGAAGCGCGAATATATGGCCGGCCGCATCCCGCTGGGGCGCCTCGGCGAGCCCGACGACCTGGCGGGGCCGATCGTCTTCCTGGCTTCGGACCTGGCCAAGTACGTCACCGGCGCGGCCCTGCTGGTCGACGGCGGCGCCTTCGTGAATCTGCAGTAGTTCCGTGCCGGTTCTCCAATGATCGTCTCCTCCACCACCGACTTTCGCGAGGCGGCGCGGCGCAAGTTGCCCCGCTTCCTGTTCGACTACATCGACGGCGGCGCCTATGCCGAGCGGACCCTGGCCCGCAATGTCTCGGACCTGGCCGACCTGTCCCTGCGCCAGCGGGTGCTGAAGGACGTTTCCCAGGCCGACCTGTCGACCACCCTGTTCGGCCACTATCAGGCCCTGCCGGTCGCCCTGGCCCCGGTGGGGCTGACGGGCATGTATGCTCGGCGCGGCGAGTGCCAGGCGGCCAAGGCCGCCGCCGCCAAGGGCGTGCCGTTCTGCCTGTCGACGGTCTCGGTCTGCGACCTGGCCGAAGTGTCCAAGGCCAGCCCCGCGCCGATCTGGTTCCAGCTCTACGTGCTGCGCGACCGGGCCTTCATGCGCGACCTGCTGGCCCGGGCGGCCGACGCCGGGGCCACGGCCCTGGTGTTTACCGTCGACATGCCCGTGCCGGGGGCTCGCTACCGCGACGCCCATTCGGGGATGAGCGGCCCCAACGCCGCGGCGCGGCGCCTGATGCAGGCGGTGTTCAAGCCCAGTTGGGCCTGGGACGTCGGCATCATGGGTCGCCCCCACACCCTGGGCAATGTCGCCCCGGTGCTGGGCGCCAATTCGGGCCTGGAGGACTTCATGGGCTGGCTGGGGGCCAATTTCGATCCCTCGATCCAGTGGAAGGACCTCGACTGGATCCGCGACCAGTGGAAGGGCCCGCTGATCATCAAGGGCGTGCTGGATCCCGAGGACGCCAAGGCCGCGGCCGACATCGGGGCCGACGGCATCGTGGTCTCCAACCATGGCGGCCGTCAGCTGGACGGGGTGCTGTCCTCCGCCCGCGCCTTGCCCGACATCGCCGAGGCGGTGGGCGACAAGCTGACCGTGCTGGCCGACAGCGGCGTACGCTCGGGCCTGGACGTGGTGCGGATGCTGGCCCTGGGCGCCAAGGGCGTCTTGCTGGGACGGGCCTTCATCTACGCCTTGGCGGCGCGCGGCGGGCCGGGGGTCAGCCAACTGCTGGACCTGATCGAGAAAGAGATGCGGGTGGCCATGGCCCTCACCGGCGTCAATACCCTGAACCAGATCGACCGGTCGATCCTGGCGAAGGTGGATCGATGAGCCTGCTCGCCCTGGTCGCGGCCGTGGCGCTGGGGCAGGCCGCGTCTCAGACGGCCGCGCCGGGCGCGCCGAAGCCCGACCTGACCGATGTGCCGCCGCCGCCGGCCATGGCCGCGCCGCTCGCCCGGATCCTGATCGCCAGCGACTCCACCGCCGCCAACTACGGTGCCTCGGCCTATCCGCAGATGGGTTGGGGCATGGTGCTGAAGTGCTCGCTGGACACCCGCGTCGAGGTGGTGAACCTGGCGCGCGGCGGCCGCTCGACCAAGACCTTCATCGAGGAAGGCCTGTGGGACGGTCTGCTGGCCAAGCTCCAGCCCGGCGACACGGTGCTGATCCAGTTCGGCCACAACGACGCCGACCGCGTGAAGATCGTCCGCTTCACCGACCCCGAGGGCGCCTATACCGATAACCTGACCCGCTTCGTCGCCGATGTCCGGGCCAAGGGCGGCCAGCCGGTGCTGTTGACGCCCATCGCCAAGCACGTGTTCGTCGGCGACCAGGTGCAGGAAACCCACGGCCCCTATGCCCAGGCGGTCCGCGCCGTGGCCAAGGCCACCGGCGCGCCGCTGATCGACCTGGACGCCGACATGATGGGCGCCCAGCAAGCGCGGGGCGAGGCGGGGTCTCGGGGCTTCTATCTGATCTACACGCCACAGGACGGCGTGGCCCGCTATCCGAACGGCAATACCGACACGACCCACATCAACGAGGGCGGGGCGCGGCTGGCGGCGTCGCTGGTGGCCGCCCGCCTGGCGTTCCTGAAGCTGCCCGTCTCGGCCTATGTGCATCCGGCCTCGACCGGCAACCAGCCGATCCTCGGCGGACCGCGCTGCCCGGGGCGGTAGGCGCGCTACGTCCATCCCTGGAACGGGCGAAAAGAAAGAGCGGAGCGCCGAGCGGGCGCTCCGCTGGCCCGGATGGGGGAAGAACGGGCGAGTGCGTGTGAGGAGGAATGGACAGGAGTCCGAGACCTACGGTCAATGTCCCATAATATGGAATATTATCCGACATAATGAGAATGCCTTGACAGGCATCCGGATGTCAAGCCACAGGTGGCGAAAGGCCTGAAGTGGTCTGGCCAGTTTCGGAGGCGACGATGCGGGGCATCCTTTCGGGTTCGGTCCTGGGCTGGCTGTGCGCCGCCCTCTTCCTGTCCCCGGGGCTGACGAGCCCGGCCGCCGCCAGCTCCCGGATCGACCGCCCCTTCAACGACGGCTGGCGCATGGCCACGGGGGAGATCGCCGGAGCCGAGAAGCCCGACTTCGACGACGCGGCGTGGAAGCCCGTCACCCTGCCGCGAGCCTGGAACGAGGACGAGGCGTTCAAGGTCGACATCCATGACCTGAAGGGCGGGATCACCTGGTATCGCAAGCGCTTCGTCCTGCTGTCCGAGGCCGGACCGGCCGTCGGCGGCAGGGCCTTCATCACCTTCGAAGGCGTGCGCCAGGCTGGAGACGTCTATGTCAACGGCGTCCTGGTCGGCGGCCATGAGAACGGCGTCACGGCCTTCGGCGTCGACGCCACCCAGGCGCTGAAGCCCGCGCCGTTCGTCAATGTGGTGGCCGTGCGGGTCGACAGCGACTGGAAGTACAAGGAGCGCGCCACCGGCAGCGGCTTTCAGTGGAACAACGACAATTTCAACGTCAATTACGGCGGAATCCACCGGGCGGTGCGGCTGGTGCTGACGGACGGGCTGCACCAGACCCTGCCGCTGTATTCCAGCCTGGGCACGACCGGCGTCTACGTCTGGGCCGATGGGTTCGACATCAAGGGCGGGGCGGCGACCGTCCACGCCGAGTCGCAGGTGCGCAACGCGTCCGACCGGCCGCGCACCTTCCGCTACCGCGTGACCCTGCGCGACGTCGATGGCCAGCCGGCCGGCGCTTTCGATGGTCCTACGATCACCCTGGCCGCTGGCGAGACCCGTGCCGTCTCGGCCCAGGCACCGCTGAAGGGTCTGAGGTTCTGGAGCTGGGGCTACGGCTATCTCTATGCGGTGACCACCGAGCTGGTGGAGAACGGCGTCAGCGTTGACGCGGTGGTCACCCGCACGGGGTTCCGCAAGACGGCGTTCCGCAAAGGCATGATCTTCCTCAACGACCGGGTCATGCAGGTGCACGGCTACGCCCAGCGCACCAGCAACGAGTGGCCGGCCCTGGGGACCGACATTCCGCCGTGGATCAGCGACTTTTCCAACGCCTTGATGGTCGAGAGCGGCGGCAATCTGGTGCGTTGGATGCACATCGCGCCGGCCGCCCAGGACGTCGAGTCGGCCGACCGCGTGGGCCTGCTCCAGGCCATGCCGGCCGGCGACGCCGAGAGCGACGTCACCGGCCGTCGCTGGGAGCAGCGGGTCGAGGTGATGCGCGACGCTATCGTCCGCTTCCGCAACAACCCCTCGATCCTGTTCTACGAGGGCGGCAACGAGAACATCAGCGACCAACACATGGCCGAGCTCAAGGCTGTCCGCGACCAGTTCGACCCGCATGGCGGCCGGGCCATCGGCTCGCGCGAGATGCTGGCCAGCAAGGTCGCCGAGTACGGCGGCGAGATGCTGTACATCAACAAGAGCGGGACCAAGCCGGTCTGGGCCATGGAATATTCCCGCGATGAGGCGGCGCGGAAGTTCCAGGACAATTTCACCCCGCCTTTCCATATCGACAGTCCCGACTACAACCGCAACCAGGACAGTCACGCCGCCGAGGACGTGCGCCGCTGGTTCGACTACTGGCGCGAGCGGCCCGGCGGCGGCGACCGGGTCAGCTCGGGCGGGGTCAACATCATCTTCTCCGACACCAACACCCACTTCCGCGGCGACAACAACTATCGGCGCAGCGGAGAGGTCGACGCCATGCGCCTGCCCAAGGCGGGCTTTTACGCCCACCAGGTGATGTGGGACGGCTGGGTCGATGTCGAGCACCCGCGCAGTCATATCGTCGGCCACTGGAACTACGCCCCGGGCGTGACCAAGGACGTGCTGGTGGTCTCCAGCGCCGACAGCGTCGAGCTTCTGCTGAACGGTCGCTCGCTGGGGCGGGGCGTGAAGTCGGACGGCTTCCTGTTCACCTTCAAGGCCGTGGCGTGGACGCCGGGAACCCTGCGGGCGGTGGGCCGCGACGCCGCCGGCAAGGTGGTGTCCGCCGACGAGCGCGTCACCACCGGCCCGGCCCTCGCCCTGCGCCTGACGCCGCACGTGGGTCCGTTCGGCTGGCGGGCCGACGCCGCCGACCTCGCCCTGGTCGATGTCGAGGCGGTGGACGCCCAGGGCCGCCGCGTACCGACCGCCCTGGACCTCGTGAAGTTCGACCTCGAGGGCCCCGCCGAGTGGCGCGGCGGCATCGCCCAGGGCGACTCCAGGGGCGGCGCCAAGCCGACCGAGGCGCCGGCCTCGGCCAAGGGCGATGTCGTCACCGGGGCCCATACGGTCGACGGCGTGACCTCCTATGCCGGAGCCTCGCGCGGCGACGACAACTACATCCTGTCGCGGACGCTGCCCGTCGAGGCCGGGATCAACCGCATCGCCCTGCGGTCCACGCTCGACGCGGGCAAGGTCACCGTGACGGCCCGGGCCGAGGGCCTGAAGCCGGCGACCGTGACGCTGGACGTCGCGCCGCCGCCGGCTGAAGACGCCTTGCTCCCCGTCAGCCTCGTCCGGGGCCCGACGCCTGCCACGCCGTCGTTCAAGGTCCGCCGCGTGGCCATCAAGCCAGTGGCCACCATAGCCGGCTCGAATCCGGCGACGGTCGACCTGGCGCGCGACGACGACGAGACCACCCACTGGGCCAGCGACGGCCAACTGGCCAACGCCTGGATCGAGTACCAGCTGGACAAGCCCCAGGTGGTCGACGAAGTGGTGCTCAAGCTGATCGGCTGGCGCCTGCGCTCCTATCCGCTGCGCATCACCGTGGACGGCGTCACGGTCTATGAAGGCGCGCCGCCCAAGAGCCTGGGCTACGTCACCCTGCCGCTGAAGCCGGTAAGGGGCCGCAAGCTGCGGATCGCCCTGACCGGCCCGACCATCGACCGCGACGCCTTCGGCAAGATCGTCGAGATCACCGGCGCCAAGGCCGGCCTCGACACCGGCGCGGAGAAGGTGGCGGCCGGCGGAGGATTGGGGATCATCGAGGCGGAGCTGTATCGGAAGCCGTGATCGGCGAGTGATCCAGACTTGCCCCCACCTGACCGCTTCGCGGTCTGTCCGCCCCCAGAGGGGGCGGAGCCTTCGCGCTCAAGGCTCTTCCCCCTGGGGGAAGACGGCCGAAGGCCAGCAGGGGCAAGTGATAGCCGAAAGAGCCTCTTACGGCGCCGCCTTGGCCACCTCCACCGCATAGACGTGGTTGGCCCCGTGCATGTTGGAGCGGAAGACGATCCACTTGGCGTCGGGGGTGAAGTTGACGTTCGGCTCCAGGCGGTAGTCGTGACCCTTCATGTTCACCAGTCGCTCGGTGTCCATCACGCCCGCCTGGATCAGGGTTTCGGAGCCCGGGGCATGGATCCCCGCGACGTCCGGAATGGCGCGGGGCCGCATCAGGTAAAGCCACTTGCCGTCGGGCGCGTGGGCGACCATCTCGCTGTCGCCGCCGTCGCCGGCGAACAGCTTGCCGTCCGGCGAGGAGTTGAAGTGCACCGACCAGGCGTTGCGGTCCAGGTGCAGCCAGGTGCGCTTGCCGGTGGCGATCTCGTAGCCGGCCACCCAGAAGTCCTCGCCGCGCGGGGTCTGCAGGTCGTACCAGACGGTCTTGCCGTCGGCGCTGAACCATTCGTGGCCGGCGATCTCCATGTTCATGGTCCGGGTGTGGATCTTGACCGGCGCCGCGCCCGGCTGGTCGGTTCGCGTCAGCCACAGGCGATCGACCTTGTGCCAGGGACCCTCGTGGCAGAACATCAGCAGGTGCGGGTCGGTGGGCGAGAACTGCAGGTGGTTGAGCCAATCGGTGGCCTGGTGGACGACCTTGCGCTCGCCGGTGGCGGTGTTGATCGTAAAGATCTCCATCGGGATGCGGCTGTCCAGGCGGGCGTTCAGCTGCACCTCGCGGCCCTCGGCATAGGACAGCTCGCGGCCGTCCGGACCCTTCACGTCGTCGGGATTGCGGGGCAGGGCGTCGGCCAGATTGGGCGGGATGGGCGCGTCGGTGCGGTTGGCCACCCCGGCCAGCAGGGTCTCGTCAGCGTTGATCGTCTGGATGCCGACGCCCTTGGCCAGCCTGGCGACCTGGCGCACCTTCGCGGTCTTGGGATCGACGGCCTCGACCACACCGGTCCCGTCCTCGGCAAGGCGCTGGTAATAGACCTGGCCGGTCTTGCGGCCGACGAACAACAGCCGGACCTTGCCCTGGACCAGCGGGCGCAGGGCGTGGGTCTTCAGATCGACGCCCGAGATCCCGTCGGGCGTGCTGATGGCCAGGGTCGTCCCGTCGGGCGTGTAGCCGTTGAAATTGAAATAGAGGCTGCCGCTGCCGGGCTTGTCAGACAGGCGGATCACCCGGTGACCGGTGTCCTTGTCGATCCATTCGCGCGGCGGCTCGGCCGCGCCGGGCTTGGGCTGGGTGACGACGTCCTGGGTCCGGGCGGACGGGGCCATCGCCATCAAGGTCAGGGCCAGGGCGCAGAGGAGGGGAGCTTTCATCGGCGGTCTCACGGGGTCCGGATGGCGGGACGGGGCGGGGCCTTCATGCCCTCGCCGAGATAGAAGCTGGTATGTGGCGGCTGGTTGTAGGCGGTGTTCTGCCAGGCGATCGACACCCGATACTGCGGGTCGTGCATCAGGGTGACCAGGCGGCGCTGGGTGACGTAGGGCGTGGCGTAGATCCGCAGGGAACGGTTGTCCTCGGCCCGCCAGATCACCTCCTCGCGCCAGTCGCCCAGGATGTCGGCCGACAGGGCCGGGGTCGCCTTGGTGCCGTTGTTGGAGGCGACCCCCTCGGCCGTGAGCAGGGGAACCGCCTGGCCGGTCTTCCAGTCCCACTTGCTGATCTGGTTCCTGTCGAGCAGTTCGCGCAGGTCGTCGCCGTCCCACCAGATCGCGAAATTGGTCTGGCGCGGGTGCTTGACCCCGTCGATCGGCTTGCCCTGGGCGGTGTAGAGCGCGTCGCTGTTGCTGCCCCAGGCCTCGGCGCCGGGGAAGCGCGGATCGATGTCGGCGGCCAGGCCCCGGCCGGTGTCGCGGTCGGTGGGCGTGCTCCACAGCACCTTGCCGGTGCGGGCGTCGAGCATGGCCGCGCCGACGCCGCCGTTCTTGCCGGGGCTCTCGTGCACGCCGAACTTTTCCAGGCCCGGACGGATGGGATCGAGATCGAAGACGTGCATGGCGTCGCCGTGGAACAACTCGGCGCTCCACAGGCCCTTGCCGTCGTCGTCCACCGCCATCGAGCCGTAGACGATCTCGTCGCGACCGTCGCCGTCGACGTCGGCGACGCTCAGCTGGTGGTTGCCCTGGCCGCCGAACCGTTCGTTGCCGGGCGCGGCGCTGTCGAACAGCCAGCGCTGGGTCAGCTTGCCGTTCCGGAAATCCCAGGCCGCCAGGGTGGTGCGTCCGTAATAGCCCCGGGCGAAGACCAGGCTGGGATGCTGGCCGTCAAGATAAGCCGTGCCCGCCAGGAAACGGTCGGAGCGGTTGCCGTAGCCGTCGCCCCAGACCTCGGTCATCTGCTCGACGGTCGGGGCGTCGGTGCGCGGATCGCGCGGCGGCGAATAGGGCGCGCTGGCCAGGGCCTTGCCCGTCAGGCCGTCGAACACCGTCAGGTATTCGGGACCCTTGAGGATGCGGCCCTGCACCCTGGCCACCTTCGCGCCATCGGGCAGGACCGTGGCGCCGGTCTTGTCGGCCTGGGGCCGCTCGCCGCCGGTCTCGCGCCAGTCGGCCTTGGGGTCGCCGAGCACGCGCCCAGTGCCGTCCACCGTCCCGTCGCTGGTGCGCATGGCGATCTCGGCCCTGCCGTCGCCGTCGTAGTCGAAGACTTGGAACTGGGTGTAGTGGGCGCCGGCCCGGATGTTGCGGCCCAGGTCGATCCGCCAAAGGCGCTGGCCCTCCAGCGTGTAGGCGTCGAGGAAGACGTCCCCGGTATAGCCGCCGAAGGCGTTGTCCTTGGAATTGGTCGGGTCCCACTTGAGGATGATCTCGTAGCGCCCGTCGCCGTCCAGGTCGCCGACGCTGGCGTCGTTGGCGGTGTAGGCATAGGCCTCGCCGGCCGGCGTGACGCCGTCGGCGGGCGGCTGGATCGGGACGGTCAGATAGCCGTCGGCCCAGACCTTGGCGGGCCTGCTAGCTGGAGCCTCCCGGCCGTCGATCACGGCGCGCACGGTGTAGGTCGCGATGGAAGCGCCGGCCTTGTCGACGAAGTCGGTGGGACCGGCCAGGGGGACGGCGTTCAGCTTCGCGCCGTCGCGATAGAGGTTGAAGGCGGTCCGGGCCGGCTCGTCGCCTAGCAGGCGCCAACTGACCAGCACGCCGCCGTCGAGAGCGGGCACGGCGACCAGACCGCGATCCAAGGCTTCCATCTGGCGTTGGGCGGCCAGGGCCGACTCGCTGGTCGACGATAGCGCCGTCGCGCACAGTAGGAGCGCCGCCACGGCCCGTGCGCCCCGGTTCCCACCACGCTGGCTCATGCGTCGAAGTCCTTTGGTTTCCCCGTTTTCCGGCTCGTGACGGCCGTCTTCGCGGCCTGCGGATCGGCGTCTGAGCCGCCTCGCGAGCGTTGCAAAGAGCTTACATCACGGAACCCGAGTTCTGTCTTCCCACAAATTGCATTGACATCTCAATATATGGAATTATTCCTTTTGTACGAGAAATGCGCCGCCGAGCGCCGCGAGCTGACCGACCAAGGTAGCCGCAGGGGTCGGTAAGGCGTCCGGGACCTTCGTCGGGATGTCCCAGGCCAGTTAGAGGGAGGGAACTCAATGCTTGCATCCACCGGCAGCCGTCGCGCGGCCATCGCCACCACGTCCTTGCTGGCCCTGGCGGCCAGCCTGGCCCTCACCACCGGCGCGCACGCCCAGAGCACTGGCTCCCAGGTCGAGGACAAGGTCAGCACCGTCGACGAGGTGGTCGTGGTCGGCACCCGGGCCAGCCTGCAGTCGGCCATGAACCGCAAGAAGCGCAACGGTACGATCTCCGATTCGATCGTCGCCGAGGACATCAGCCAGTTCCCCGACAAGAACGTCGGCGAGGCCCTGGGCCGCATCACCGGCGTGCAGCTGGCCCGCGACTTCGGCGAAGGCAACGCGGTCTCGATCCGCGGCGTCGAGCCCGACCTGAACCGCGTCGAGATCAACGGCATGAGCACGCTGTCGACGGCCGGCAACCTGCAGGTCTATGGCGGCGGCGGCCGGTCCAACGATTTCCGCGAACTGGCCTCGGAACTGGTCCAGTCGATCGACGTGTTCAAGGGCTTCACCGCCGACATGACCGAAGGCGGCGTCGGCGGCACGGTCTCGGTCAAGACCCGCAAGCCGCTGGACTTCAAGAAGCCGGTCCTGTCGCTGACCGCCTCGGCCCAGAACCTCGACACGGAGGACACCTGGAAGCCGCGCGGCAACGTGTTCGCCGCCACCACCCTGTTCGACGGCCGGCTGGGCCTGATGGCCAACGTCACCTATGACGACGTCGACACCCGCGGCGACTATGTCCGCAACACCTCCTGGGGCCGGTTCGCCGACTTCGACGCCTCGGCCGACAAAACAGTTCCGTACTACAGCAGCGCCTACAGTTCTCAGATCAACGATCTGGCGCGCAATGTCACGACCGCCGCGGGCTGCTCGGGTCTGACCACGCCCGACGCGACCCAGATCTCGACCACCAACCTGCGCAACGCCTGCCTGTCCCAGTGGTACGACTACGCTCCGCGTACGGCCCGCTACGGCGTCTGGACCCGCAACGATGAGCGCATCTCGGCCGAGTTCACGGCCCAGTATCGCTTCACCGACAAGATCGACGCCTGGGTCAGCTACAACCGCAACGACCGCACCCAGACCCTCAACGACATCAACTACGGCACCGACTTCACCTCGGCGACCCGGCTGCGCAACACGGCCAACGCCACCAGCTGCTCGTCGACGAACACCACGGCCGGCGCGGTCAAGGTCGACGCCAATCACAACGTCATCGGCTACACCCTCGGCAACTGCGTGAACACCACGGGGGCAGGCGGCAACAACGGCTTTGGCATCAGCGCCCGCGACTTCAAGTACGACACGACCAGCAACTACTACAACTTCGGCGCCAACTACCGCGGCGACCGGCTGCAGATCGAGTTCCAGGGTTCGAAGGCCGACACCAGCACCGTGTCGCAGACCAACAATGTCAGTGTCAGCTTCGACACGCCCGGCATGACGGTCACGCTGGACCCGACCACCGGCAACCCGTCTTTCGCCTTCGCCAGCGGCTACAGCCCCAGCGACGCCGCGGCGATCCGCCAGTGGCAGATCCAGTATCGCCCGTCGAACAACGGATCGAAGGAAGAGCAGTACAAGCTCGACTTCGACTACGAGACCAACCTGCCGTTCATCAAGAAGATCGAGTTCGGCGGCCGCGCCACCGACTTCTCGACCAAGGGCTACGGCTACGGCGGGTTCATCCTCAGCGGCGGCTCCAACCCGTCTTCGGTCACCGACGACACGGTGATCTACTCCAACTCGATCAACTCGACCGCGGTGGTTTCCAGCACCCAGACGGCGGACCAAACCGATCCGGCCTATGGTGCGACCTACGGTACGGGCTACTGGACTACCACGGAAAGCTGGTCGCGAGGCTTTTCCAACGCCCTGTTCGGCTCGGCGATGACGCCGCTGTCCAGCGATTTCTACTGGGGCGGCGGCTCGATCCCGTCGACCTGGAACTATCCGGACTTCAACAAGGTCTCCCAGTACCTCGACACCTCGCACTTCAACCTGAACAACCTGGAGAACACCGTCGGCAGCGACGGCAAGCCCTACAGGCAGTTCCCGTACATTATCTCGGAAAAGACCGACGCCCTGTACCTGAAGTTCGACTACAACTTCCCGCTGGGCAGCTACGAGGTGGACGGCAACTTCGGTTGGCGCCGCGTCCACACCCAGACGACGGGCGAGGGCGTGTCGAGCCGCAGCGCCACCTATGGGACGACCACCTATGTGCTCAGCAACTCGCTGGGCAAGATGACCAAGGACTACACGGTCTGGCTGCCCAGCTTCAACATCGGCCTGTGGTTCATTCCCAACAAGCTGTCCGCCCGCGCCGGCTTCGCCAACCTGATGGCCCGTCCGCGCATGGACTTCCTGATGCCGACGGTGGCCTGCACCACCGACGCCTCGCCGGACGCCAACGGCGAGTTCGACGAACCCAGCTGCAACGCCGGCAACCCCGACCTGAAGCCCTATCGCGCCAACCAGTACGACCTCAGCTTCGAATACTATCCCAACCAGGACACCCAGGTGTCGGTTGGCCTGTTCAAGAAGGACATCGAGTCGTTCTACGTCTCGTCGCGCACCCTCGTCGGCAAGCGCGACGTCTATGGGGACGGCGTGGAGTACAACTACAACACCTACATCAACGGCCAGGGCGCCAAGATCTCGGGCGTTGAAATCACCGCCAAGACCGCCTTCACCTTCCTGCCCGGCTTCCTCTCGGGCTTCGGGGTCGACGTCAACTATACCTACCAGAAGGCCAAGAACGTCCGGCTCTTCTCGCAACTGGACGGTTCGCCGCTGCCGTTCCCGGGCCTGTCCTCGGACAGCGCCAACCTGACCCTGTGGTACGACAAGGGCCCGTTCAACGCCCGCCTGGCCTACAACTATCGCTCCAGGTACCTGGTCTCGGCCGCCGACAACTCGCTCCAGCCCGTCTATCGCGACTCGACCGGCTACCTGGACGGCAAGATCACCGTGAAGCCCGGCTTCAGCTGGGCGCCCAACCTGTCGTTCTTCGTCGAAGGCAAGAACCTGACCAAGGAAGACGAGCGCTCGACGGCCGGCGACATTCGCCTGACCGAACTGGGCTACTTCGGCCGCCGCTTCTTCGTCGGCATGACGGCGAAGTTCTGACCCTTGAAGGCGGCCAGCGTCCCGGTGTTGAGCCCGGGCGCCGGTCGCCGTTTCAAGACCGCGATCTAGGATGACTTCGAGGCCGCGCCGGCATGGCGCGGCCTTTTTCTTGCGCTCTACCGCGCCAGGGCGAACACCCGGAACCGCCGCACCCGCAGGTGGCTGAACGTCGTGCGCAGGCCGAACCAGCCGCGCGTGTAGGGTTCGGCGTCGTCCAGCTCGAACAGATTGCGGCCGTCGTTCCAGTATTGGATCCTGTGGCCATCGGCGATCAGCCGCACGGTTTGCCAGCGGTTGGGAGCCAGCATCTCGTCGGCCGCCGCATGGTCGTGCTCGGGCAGCAGCGGCCGCTCGCCCGGGCGGCCGACATAGCGGCGAAAGCGCGTCGAGCTGTTCCGGTTGCCGCCCTGGCCGACATAGTAGGTCTTCAGGGTGTCGTACTCGGCGAAGGCGCCGGTGCGGGGATGGGCCAGGGGGCTGCCGCCATCGGCGTCGCGGGCCATCCAGAAGGCGTTCAAGTCGCTGACCTGGTCGTTGGGGCCGCCGGCCGAGACCGCCTGGGCTTCGTACTGGATCATCACCGGGCCGACCAGTTCGGGCCGGAACCACAGGGTCAGGCCGGCCGACGCGTCGATGTCGAGCACGCCGTCGCGAACGCCGACCCTGGCGGGCTTTTCGGCCTCGAGCGCCCATTGACCCAGGCCGTGACGAAAGTCGTCGGCGTGCAGGCGGCGTCCTGGCCGGGGCGAGGGGTGCGGGGCGGCGAGGGCGGGGCCGGCGGCCAGGGCGGCCAGGCCGGCGAGCACGGCGCGGCGGGTCATCAGGCTTCCTCCACCGCATCCAGCCCGCCCAGCGCCACCCGCCGCGCCGACTGCAGCAGGATCGGCGGGCGGGGGTCGGGCCTCAGGGTCTCGATGCGGACATTGTCGAGGACCAGCCCGTCCACGTGCCGGGCCCAGAGGCCGTGGGCGGGGGTGGGGCCGAACATGCTGGGTTCGGGATAGGCCTGGGCCATGTCGTCCGGACGCCGCTGCGCCCACGCCGCCTCGCCGCCGCCGGCATAGACCAGGCGGATGTCGGTTAGCGCGACATCCGCGATCGGATCGCCCTCCAGGCCGGCGATCGTCGCCGCGTAGTTGGGGAGGATATTGTGGGCGGTCAGGTTGTGGACGCGGATCCGCCGCATCGCCCCGCGCCGCGTGCCTTCCGGCCCCCGCGCCCGGTCGCCCAGGCGCAGGAACAGTGGAGCGGTGGTCACCTCGTCCATCACGACGTCGCGGATCGTCACGTCCTCGATGGTCCCGCCGTCGACGGTTTCCAGCGCCAGGCCGCGCGAGCGGGTGAACCGGCAATCGCTGATGACGATGTCGCGGAAGTCGCCGTTTGACTCGGTGCCCAGCTTGATCCTGCCCGTCACGCGGTCCTGGTCGGGCGCCAGCCGTTGCGTGCGCCCCTCGGTCCTGTCCAGCATCGTCCCCAGGTCGAAGCCGCTGACGTGGCAGCGGGTGATCTCGACCCGCTCGGTGGACCGGATCTCGCCCAGGGCCAGCGAGCTTTTCAGCACGATGGCGTCGTCGTTGGGCGTATTGACCCGGCAGTCGGCGATGGTCACGTCGCGGCAGCCGTCGATGTCGATCCCGTCGCGGTTGGTGTCGATCCGCAGCCGCTCGATCGCCAGGTGGTCGCAGCCGGTGGCCAGCACCGCGAAATGGCCGCCGCGCCAGATCGTCAAGCCTTCCAGCCGGACCCGTCGGGCGTTCTTCAGGGCGATGGCCTTGTTGCCCTGGCCGGCCATGGCTTCGAGGTCCGGCACGAGGATCGCCATCTCCTCGGCCGACAGCCCCGCCATGCTGACCGGAAACTCGCCGGCCTGGCGTCGCCAGCGCGAGCCGGGGCCTTCGCGGGTCAGGCCAAGGCCGTCGATCAGGCCGGGGCCGAGGATGGCGACGTCCTCGACGCCGTCGCCCCAGATCAGGCTGTTGCGCCAGTGGCTGTGGCCGAAGTCCTGGTAGAGGTCGAACGGATTGGGCTCGGCGGCGTCGTAGGCCCCCGCGTGGTGGGTCGGGTCGGCGGCCTCCAGCACGCAGCCCTCGTTCAGCCGCAGGGTGACGCCGCTCAGCAGGCGGATCGAGAACGACAGCCAGCGGCCCGCCGACAGCACGACCTCACCGCCGCCCGCCGCGTGGGCGACCCGGATCGCGGCGTTGATCGCCTCGGTGTCCAGGGTCGCGCCGCCGCCCCTCGCGCCGAACGCCCGGACATCGAGGGGCGCGCGGGTCATGCGTAGAGGCCGTGCCGCTTCAGGAAGGCGTCCAGCAGCGCAGGCCAGGGCATGGCGACGCCGGCCGGACCGGTGAGGCCGAAGCCGTGACCGCCGGACTCGAAGACGTGCAGCTCGCTGGCGATCTTCTTGGCGCGCAGGGCCTGGAACATCATCAGGCTGTTCTCCATCGCCACCACCTTGTCGTCGGCGGCCGCGGCGATGAAGGTCGGCGGGGCGTCGGCGGGGATGTCGTGCTCGGCCGACACCGCCAGGCGCTGGGCCTCGGTGGGGGCGGCGCCCAGCAGCGACTTCAGCGAGCTGCCGTGGGCGTGGGGCGCGGTCATGGTGATGACGGGATAGAACAAACCCGCCGCCGCCGGCCGGGTCGACAGCCGGTCGGCCGCGTCGATCGGGGCGTAGGTCTCGACGCCGAACCGGGTGGCCAGCCGCGCGGCGACGTGGCCGCCGGCCGAGAAGCCGGTCACAGCGATGCGCTCGGGGTCCAGGCCCCACTTGGCGGCATTGGCGCGGATCAGGCGGATGGCGCGCTGGGCGTCCTGCAGCGCGACGTCCGGACCCGCCGCCCAGCCGTCCGCCGGCAGGCGGTAGTCCATGACGAAGGCGGTGACGCCCCGGTCGGCGATCCAGGCGTCGATCGGCCCGCCCGCCTTGCTGACCGCCACGCGGATATAGCCGCCGCCCGGGATCATCAGGATCGCCGCGCCGTTCGGCTTGGCCGGCCGGCGCATCATCAGCCAGGGCTTGGTGACGTTCAGGAAGGCGGTGTCGTTGGGATTGCCGCCCGGCCTGCGCAGGATGACCTGCTCGGTGACCGTGACCTTCTCGCCGCCAGGCGGCTTGCCGGGCCACAGGTCCATGACCTCGAACGGGGAGGCCGCCGGAGCCTGGGCGCGGGCTAGCGTGGGCGCGGCCATCGCCATGGCGCCCAGGCCGAGCAGGGCGCGACGGTCGAGCGCGGGATCAGTTGCCACGGGGAGCCTCCGTGCTGTGGGCGGCGCTGGGCGCCAGGACGAAGCCGTCCGGCGAGGGCGGACGGGCCGGGTCGAACGGCGGCAGGCCGTCGATGAGATGAGCCGCCAGGTCCGGAACCTGGGCGCGGATTCCGCTCGCGACGCATTCGGCCAGCACATAGGCGCCATAGTTGTTGTGATGGGTGGCGTCCTTGCCGCCGTCGGCGAAGGCCTTCCAGGCGTTGTCGGGGCCCAGAGCCTCGTAGAGGGCGGCGCTCATGTCCAGCAGGTCGATGACGGGCACGCCGGTCTCGCGGCCCACGGCCCGGACCGCCTCGGGATAGTCGCCGTGGGTGTTGATGATCTTGCCGGCCGCGTCGAACTTGCGGCGGTGCATCGAGGTCACCAGCACCGGCCTGGCCCCGCGTCGCCGGGCCTCGCCGATATAGGCCTTCAGATAGTCGCGATAGGTGGTGGCGGCCTCGACATAGGTCTGGGGCCACTGGATCTTCTGATCGTTGTGGCCGAACTGGATCAGCAGCCAGTCGCCGGGCTTCATCCGGCTGAGCAGCTTGTCCAGGCGATGCTCGAACAGGAACGACTTCAGGGTTTCGCCGGACTCCGCATGGTTGGCGACCGCGACCTCGGGCTTGAAGAGCCGGGGCAGCATCTGACCCCAGCTGGCGCCGGGCTCCCAGCGCTGGTCGGTCACGGTCGAGTCGCCGGCCAGATAGACGACCGGAACGGTGACGGGTTCGATCCGCAGGCGGCGCAGGGCGGGGGCCGGTCCGCAGAACTCCAGGGTCAGCTTGTCGTCCCAGTCATAGGCGCCTTCCTCGCCCCGATTGAGCAGCACCCGCACGCCGCCGGGCGCGTTGGCCGGCGGGGGCTTCAGGGCGGCGGTGCGGACATTGACGATGAATTCGGCGGTTGCGGTCTTGCCGGCCCTGGCGACGATGCGCTCGGCCATCAGGCGGCGGGACTCGGCCTTGATCGTAGTGTCGGACGCGGCCTTGCCGCCGAGTTCCGCCACCACCCGGTAGTCGCCCTCGGGGACGGCCAGCGAGAACAAGAACGGGCCGCCGGCGGGGGAGGGTTCGAAACCGTGGCCGACGGCGGGGTCATAGGCCGCGTCGCGGGCGACCCGGACATAGCCGGGGGACAGCTTGTCGTCGCCGAAATCGAAGGCCCAGGTCTGCATCGGTGTCGCCGGCTCCGCCGCCCAACTGGTAGCCGGCGTGACGGCGAGGGCGGCCAGGACCGCGCGTCTATGCCACATCAAGGCCCGGCCTCCCTTTGCGATCTGTGTCGCGCTGCCTTGATCGCACAAATATCGGCCGTTCGACGGCTAGGCAACGGATTTCACATTACGAGACTGAGTCCCGTAAAATGAAATTCGCTGAGGGGACCCGCCTTCGGGAAACAGCTCGGCCGAGGCCGTCGATCGTCGCCGACCGCTGAATCAATATTTCAAAACGGTTGCAATTCGACCTGCCGGATCTATCGTATCGACAAAATGAGAGTGCGTCCCAGTAAATGGGATTTCTTTCGCAATCAGGCTCGGACGAACCGGCCCTGGGGGAAACACGAGAGGCCGGCATGGGCCGGGCCTTCACGAGGAGGGATTGATGTCTGACCGTCGCATTCAGCGCTGGAGCACGGGTTGCTCGGCGCTCGCCCTGGCCTTCGCCGGCGTCCTGGCCGCCGGAGCCGCCAGCGCCCAGACCGCCACGTCGACAGCCGCCTCGCCGGACAACACTGTCGAGGAAGTGGTGGTCACGGGCTTCCGCGAAAGTCTCAAGAGCGCCCTCAACGTCAAGCGCCAGTCCTCGGGCGTGGTCGACGCCATCAAGGCCGAGGACATCGCCGACTTCCCCGACGCCAACCTGGCCGAATCGATCCAGCGGGTGCCCGGCGTGTCGATCACCCGCGTGGCCGGCGAGGGGCGCACGATCACCGTCCGCGGCCTGCCGCCGACCTTCACCCGGGTTCGCATCAACGGCATGGAGGCCCAGTCGACCAGCGGCGCCACCACCAGCGACCGCGGCGCCAACCTGGGCCGGGGCTTCGACTTCAACACCTTCGCCTCGGAGCTGTTCAGCGGCATCACGGTGCGCAAGACGGCCCAGGCCGAGGTGATCGAGGGCTCGCTGGGCGCGACCGTCGACCTGGAGACCGCCAAGCCGCTGGATCATCGCGGCCTGACCTTCGTGCTGGGCGCCTCGGCCGGATACAATGACCTGGCCAAGAGCGTCGATCCCAAGTTCACGGCGGTGGTCGGCAACAGCTGGGACACCCGCTGGGGCGAGTTCGGGGCCCAGGCCTCGCTGGCCTACAGCAAGCGTAAGTTCCTCGAGGACCAGTGGGGTTCGGGCGGCTGGAACCCGGCCACGGTCGACGGCGGCTTCTGCACCCCCGTCGGGGTCACGCCGCAGAACCCGGCCAACAACGCCACGAACGGCACGGACGCGGCCAACTGCGCCACCGGCGTGGTCCGACCGCCGGCCGGCGACCCGGTCTACGCCCAGGCCAACCGCTCGACCGTGTTCTTCCCGCGCCTGCCGCGCTATGGTCGCTTCCACCACAACCAGGAGCGCACCGGCGCCACCCTGGCCCTGCAGTGGAAGCCCACCTCGCGCACCTCGCTGACCTTCGACGCCCTCTATTCGGACTATGACGTCAAGCGCGAGGAGAATTGGCTGGAGGGCTTCTCGTTCGCCCGCGCCATCAGCCAGAACGGCAAGCCGCAGACCGCCGTGCGCGAGCTGATCCTGCGCAACGCCGGGACCAGCCACACCGCGGGCGTCAATCTGGGCCAGACCGTTTACGACGTCGATTATGCCCGCTTCGACGGGGTCGACATCCGCTCCGACACCCAGCACGACGAGTTCGAAAACGTCTTCCAGCAATATACCCTGGCCGGCACGCACGAGCTTACCGACCGCCTGAAGGTGACCGGGCTGGTCGGCTATTCGAAGTCGGACTACGACCAGCCGATGACCACGACGATCATGTTCCAGCGTCCCAACGCCGGCATGACCATCGACTTTCGCAACAACCGCGACCAGCCGATCATCAAGCACGATTTCGACGTGACCAACGCCGGGCTCTACAGCTTCGGCGCGCCGAACGCCGAGGTGCGGCTGCAGCAGATCTACACCACCAACATCTACAAGACCGCCGAGGTCAACCTGGCCTGGGCTTATGACGACGACCTGACGCTCAAGGTCGGCGGCCACTATGACGAGTTCTCGTTCGACACCTCAGCCAAGCAGCGGTCGAACAACTTCCTGGTCCCGACCCTGAGCACGGCCGAACTGCAGGCGGTGACCAAGGTGGTGTCGGGATTCGGCGGTCACGGCATCGACGACGGTGTGTTCCCCAGCAGCTGGGCGACGATCGACTACGACAAGTTCGTCGCCAGCCAGAACCTCTACAGCGAGACCGGGATGTACGCCCTGGTCCCCAACTATGGAGGCATCCGCCGCGTCGACGAGAAGGTGGCCTCGGCCTACTTCCAGGCCGACCTGAAGACCGTGATCGGCGGCCTGCCGGTGCGCGGCGACATCGGCTTCCGCTTCGCCCAGACCGAGCTGCAGTCGCGCGGCTACCAGATCGGGCTGACACCGCAGCGGGTGACGGCCGAGAACAAGTACCACGACGTCCTGCCGTCGTTTAACGTCGCGGTCGACGTGCGTGAGAACCTGGTCCTGCGCTTCTCCGGGGCCAAGGTGGTCTCGCGGCCGGATCTGGGCTTCCTGACCCCCGGCGGCAGCCTGAACCTGACGGGCACGCCGTCGATCACCTCGGGCAATCCGGATCTCGACCCGATCCGCGCCACGACGGCCGACCTCGGCGCGGAATGGTACTTCGCCCCGGGCGCGCTGCTGGGAGTCGGCGTCTTCTACAAGGACATCGCCACCTATGTTCAGAACCAGTCCCAGCAAATGACCTTCCGCCAGACCGGCCTGCCGATGTCGCTGCTGGGCACTTCGGGCGTCGATCCGGACAACACCCCCATCACCGTCACCAGGCCGGTCAACACCCCCGGCGGTCCGCTCAAGGGCTTTGAGATCAACTACCAGCAGAACTTCACGTTCCTGCCGGGTCTGCTGCGCCACACCGGCGCGCTGGTCAACTACACCTATGTCGACTCGCAGATCGACTACTTCCTGGCGGCCGGCGGCGTGACGACCAACGACCTGGTGGGCCTGTCCAAGCACGCCTACAACGCCACGCTGTTCTACGAGGACGAGAAGTTCAGCGCCCGGATCTCGGCCGCCTATCGCGACAAGTCGATCGTCGCCCTGCCGGCCAACAATCCGCTGCAAGACCTGGAAGGCTACGACAAGAACCTGACCTTCGACCTGGCGGCCTCCTACCAGATCAACGACAACTTCAAGCTCTCGCTGGAGGGGCTGAACATCTTCGACCGGTTCAATCGCCAGTTCATCGATTCCGACCGCGACAGCACGTTCGTCTACACCCACACCGGACGGCAGTGGAATCTGGGGCTGCAGTATAAGTTCTAGACCCAACGGGAAGGCCGGCCGCGACAGCAACGCGGCCGGCCGTCTCCTACTGCGGTTTGGCCTTCTCCAGCACCAGCAGGGACACGCCCTGCCGCGGGAGCTGGAAGCTCAGGGTCAGGCCGTCCTTGCCGCGCACCGGCGGCGGGCCGTCGATCGCGGCCAGGGCGCTGGCCTGCTCCAGGGCGTCGTACTGGGCCTTGCTGGGCGCCATGGGCGAGCCCATCCGCCGCCACGCCCCGTAGACATTGCCGTGGGTCTCGTCGACCCGGTAGTGGACCAGCCTGGCGCTGGCGAAGGCGCGAGGCAGGTTCTTGAGCGTCAGACGGACGTCGGCGGCCGGGCCCGGCACGTCGTCGTCGTGATAGTTCCAGACCATGATCGCCAGGCGATCGGGGCCCTGGCTGGCCAGGGTTCCGACATCGGGACGTCCGCGCACGCCGCTGGCGACGATCTCGTCCAGCGGGATCTGTCCCGAGCTGGCCGCCTGAAGCCGATCGGGGCCCATCAGGCTGAACATCCGGAACACGTTCAGCACCGCCAGGTCCAGGCCGTTGCTCGACAGCTGGCGGAAGCCGGCGAAATAGGGCTGGTCCTCGAATTCGAACGCCCAGGTCAGGGCCCCGTCCAGGGTCACGCCCCGTCGCGCCGCCAGGTCGTGCACCCGGGCGAAGCTGGCGGCGGTGTAGCTGGAATAGACCGTGCCGTTGCGATAGCCGAAGCTGGGACCCTGACAGGCGGCGCAGCCTTCCGGATCGGACTCGCCGATCACGATGGGCTTGTCCTTCAGGGCCGGCCGCGCGGCGATCATCGAAAAGCCCTTGTCGATGCCGGCCAGCTGGGTGGCGATGCCCATGCGGATGTGGCCGTCGACAAAGGTGGGCGAGCCCTTGGCGTGGAAGGCCAGGAAGTCGGTCGGCGTGCCCTTCTGGCCGGTCGCGTAGTTGGTCCCGTCGGTCAGGTGTGTGAGGAAGTCCTCCATGAACTGGCCGCCGCTGCCGGCCACGTCCGGTCCGCCGACCCGGGCGGTGGGCAGGGCCCGCCGGACGCCGGCGACGGCGTAGTCGTGCAGCTTGTGGAACTCCTGCGGCGTGCCTTTCCAGTAGGCGGGGCCGTTGGGTTCGTTCCAGACCTCGAAATACCAGGTCTCGACCTCGGCCTGGCCGTAGCGTTCGACGCAGTGGCGGACCCACTGGTAGGCCAGCTCGGACCACTTGTCGTAGTCCTTGGGCGGATAGCCCCAGCCGCCGCTGATCAGGTTGTAGTCGAAGCCCGGCCGCCAGGCGTGCTGGTAGGGCTCGGGATGGGTCGAGAGCGCCTGAGGCATGAAGCCGATCTGGACATAGGGCCGCACGCCGTTGGCCAGGTAGGTGTCGAACAGATGGTCCAGGATGGTCCAGTCATAGACCGGCCGCCCCTGGGCGTCCTCGGTGTAGACGTTGGTGCTGCCCCATTTCAGGGCTGGCGTTCCGTCGCCGGTGTTCAGCAGGTTGTGGGTGCGGAAATAGACGTTCCTGGGCTTCAGCGCGCCCAGGTGGCCCAGCAGCTTGCGGCCGTCCTTCATGGTCGCGTAGTTCGGCTCGTCGGCGCCGAAAAACCGCCAGATCGGCCGAAGTTCGCCGACCGGCTTGGCCGCGTCGACGGTGATCGAGACCGGGATGTCGGCGGGCGGCGCCTGGGCCAGGGCTGACGATCCCGCGAGCCAGAAGGCAGCGAACAAGCCCGCGCCGACACCGTTCCGCATGACGTCATCCCCAATCGTCAGCGCTGCTGCGCGCCGTTGAGCCATGGGTAACATGGATCGCGGAACGGGCCAGACGAATTGTAGGACAATAGCACTGCGAGCGGCGGGACGCCCCGGTGCGTCCCGCCGCTCTCGGCTTAGGCCTTCACGGCTTGCCGCCCGGCGCGCACCGCCGCGGCCAGGTCGTCGAGCATTCGCACCGAGGTGTCCCAGTCGACGCAGGCGTCGGTGACCGACTGGCCGTAGGTGAGGGGGCGACCCGGGACGATATCCTGGCGGCCGGCGACCAGGTTGCTCTCGATCATCACCCCCATGATTGGCGCGTGTCCGGTCGCGACCTGGGCGCAGAGGTCGGCCACGACGGCCGGCTGGTTCTCGTGGTTCTTGCCGCTGTTGGCGTGGCTGGCGTCGACCATGATCCGCGGCGGCAGGCCGGCCTTGACCAGGGCCTGCGCCACCGCCGCGACGCTGGCGGCGTCGTAGTTGGGCGTCTTGCCGCCGCGCAGCACCACATGGCTGTCGGCGTTGCCGGTGGTGGTGGCGATGGCGGCGCGACCCTCCTTGGTCACCGCCAGGAAGTGGTGCGGCTGGGCGGCGGCCAGCACCGCGTCGATGGCCACCTTGACGTCGCCATTGGTGCCGTTCTTGAAGCCGACCGGGCAGGAAAGGCCCGAGGCCATCTCGCGGTGAATCTGGCTTTCGGTGGTGCGCGCGCCGATCGCGCCCCAGGCCACCAGGTCGGCGATGTACTGCGGGGTGGTGACGTCGAGGAACTCGCAGGCCGCCGGCAAGCCCTGGGCGCTGACGTCCAGCAGCACCCGCCGCGCCAGCCGCAGGCCCTCGTTGATCCGGAAGCCGCCGTCCAGGTCGGGGTCGTTGATCAGCCCCTTCCAGCCGACCGTGGTGCGCGGCTTCTCGAAATAGACCCGCATGACCACTTCCAGCTCGCCGGCGTGGCGTTCGCGCTCGACGGCCAGGCGGCGGGCGTAGTCCAGGGCGGCCTTGGGGTCGTGGATCGAACACGGCCCGATCACCACCACCAGGCGGTCATCGCGGCCATGCAGGATCTGGTGCACCGCGTGGCGGGCGTCGCCGACGACCTCGGCGATCGACGAGGTGGCCGGGGCCTCGCCGATCACCTGAGCAGGCGGACTGAGAGTCTGGAGTTTCTGGATCCGCAGATCGTCGGTGGGGACGGGGATCGAGGCGAGATGGGCGGCGGTCGAGGCGGGCATGGCGTACTCCGGGAAATTGGCGGGTCCGGAGCGGCCATCAAAAAAGCCGCCCGGGGGACCCCTGGCGGCTGGTGAAGACATTCGGCGGCGCTGAATTCAGGCCGAACGATCCCCTCCCAACGCCAGAGGCGTCGGATAGCTAAAGTACCAAAACAGCTGTTGGCTGGCGGCGAGGATCATGGGGCCACCCTAGAGCCAAGTTCGCCGCCTGTCACGCCCCTACCGCGCGAGAGCGCAAGGGAACTTCCACGCGGGGCGATATCGATGTCTGGGGAAATGGTCGGGACCCAAAGCCAAGTCGCTTTGGGTCCCGATGGTGCCGCCGGGCAGGATTGAACTGCCGACCTCAGCCTTACCAAGGATGCGCTCTACCACTGAGCTACGGCGGCGAAGAGGAGGGGGCGTATAGCGAACCAAACGCCGTTGGCAAAGACAAAATCGTCTTGACCGATCGTCGCGGCGCTTTCACCTGTGGAAAGATGAGCCAGAACCCCAAGCCCCACAACGAAAAAGCCGAGCGCGAAGCGCGGCTGGCCCAGGCGCTGCGCACCAATCTTCGCCGCAGGAAAGCCGCGCCCGCCGTCGCGGCCAAGCCGGAATCACCCCGTTCGGACGACGGAACCCGATCCGACTGAGCAGCAGCCTTGAGGAATCCGTGCAGCCCCTTGCGCGGGCCCTTGCAACCGGTAGAACCGCCTCTTCACATGTGACCGCGCGGCGACATCCCCGACGGGCCGCGCGACGAGGGACTTCATTTGGATCGCATCGCCATCACCGGCGGCGCGCAGCTGAACGGGATCATCCCGGTGAGCGGCGCCAAGAACTCGGCCATCAAGCTGATGGCGGCCAGCCTGCTGACCGACCAGCCGCTGCGCCTGACCAACATGCCGCGCCTGGCCGACACCCGGTTCCTGGGCAAGCTGCTGACGCGCCTGGGCGCGCAGGTCGACGAGCGCGAAGGGCCGGACGGCTCGGAGACGGTGCTGCACGCGCCGGAGATCACCAGCGGCTTCGCGCCCTATGACCTGGTCCGCCAGATGCGGGCCTCGTTCAACGTGCTGGGCCCGCTGATCGCCCGCACCGGCCAGGCCAAGGTCAGCCTGCCCGGCGGCTGCACGATCGGCGCGCGGCCCGTGGACCTGCACCTGCAGGCCCTGGAGGCCCTGGGCGCCAAGATCGACCTGCACGAGGGCTATGTCTACGCCCAGGCCCCGCGTGGGCTGAAGGGGGCGGAGATCGAATTCCCGTTCGTCTCGGTCGGCGCCACCGAGCACGCCATGCTGGCCGCGGTGCTGGCCGACGGCGTCACGGTGATCAGGAACGCCGCCTGCGAGCCCGAACTTCTGGACCTGCAGATCTGCCTGAACGCCATGGGCGCCAAGGTGGAAGGTGCGGGGACCCCGACCATCACCATCACCGGCGTGGCCAAGCTGCACGGCGCGACCCATTCGGTGATCCCCGACCGGATCGAGATGGGCACCTACGCCGTGGCCGCGGCCATGGCCGGCGGCGAGGTCCAACTGACCCGGGCCCGGCCCGAGCTGATCGACAGCCTGCTGGTCAAGCTGGAGGAGGCCGGCTGCGGCGTCGTCCGCACCGAAGACGGCGTGGTGATCCGGCGGAACGGCCAGCGCCTGGAGGCCGTCAATGTCGAGACCCAGCCCTATCCGGGCTTCGCCACCGACCTGCAGGCCCAGTTCATGGCCCTGATGACCACGGCCAAGGGCGAGAGCCACATCCGCGAGACCATCTTCGAGAACCGCTTCATGCACGCGCCGGAGCTGCGGCGCCTGGGCGCCGACATCTCGGTGTCGGGCGGCGAGGCCCGGGTGCGCGGCGTCGAACGGCTGGAAGGCGCCGAGGTCATGGCCACCGACCTGCGCGCCTCGGTCAGCCTGGTGATCGCCGGCCTGGTCGCGCGCGGCGAGACCACCGTCAGCCGCATCTATCACCTGGACCGCGGCTTCGAGCGGCTAGAAGAGAAGCTGGGCGCCTGTGGGGCCCAGGTGCGCCGCATCAAGGGCGACGGCGAGGGCGACCTGGATGGCTGACCTGGCCCCCCTGAAGCTGCTGGCCCAGGACGCCGATGACCTGGCGGTGATCTCGGCCGCCCTGCAGGACGCCGTGGCCAAGATCGGCGACATCCGCTGGGACGCCTCGGCCCGCACCCTGACCCTGGCCTGCAACCGCTTCCGCTGGGAAGCGGGCGGCCAGAAGGGAAGCAAGAAGGGCGAGAGGGTCCGCTCGGCCCTGCAACTGGGCGACGTCACCGGCGTCCAGGCCCGCAAGCTGCGTCGCGACGCCAAGGGCGCGGTGGTCGAGTTGCTGTCGGTGGCCTTCGAGCCGGCCGAGGCGCCGGGCGGCGCGGTGCTGCTGACCTTCGCCGGCGGCGGCGACCTGAAGGTCACCGTCGACTGCCTGGACGTGATCCTGGCCGATGTCTCCGAAGCCTGGGCCACCCCGCGCCGACCGGGGCACGCGGACTAGGGACGCCGAAAGCCGCCCCACCCAGATCGGCGGGCGGAGCATGGAAGCGTTCCATCGACGCCGGAACTGACGCACGATGGCTTGTCTCAAGCTGCGGAAGGCCGACGACCATGGTCCAGCAACACACGAGCCGGCGATCCTCGCACCCCTGGATCGATACGGTCTGGCAGACGATCTGCCTCAGTGACGGCGTGTATCTGGCCACGCCCGACGGCTCGTGGGACCTGATCCGCAGCATCGCGCCGGACGGCGGATCCATGGTGTTCCTGAGCGGGCAGGCGACCGAACCCGTCGAGGTTCCGTATCGCGACGGCGAGAGCTCGATCGTCATCTCGTTCTCCGCCCATGTCTATCTCGCCCAGGACCGGGAGCCGCGGGTCGGTCCCGAAATCCGGATGCTGCCGGTGCTCGGCGAGACGTTCGTGCTGGACGGGGTGGAGTTGCCGTTGCCGACCTTCGAGAACGTCGAGCCCTTGGTCGACGCGATGATCGCAGCCGGCCTGCTTGCGTCCAACGACCTGGTGGCCCGGGCGTTCAGCGAGGCCCCGAAGGCCGCCTCGGCGCGCTCGGTGCAGCAGCATTTCAAGCAGACCACGGGAATCACCCAGAAGAGCTTCCAGATGATCCGCCGGGCCCAGGAAGCCGTGCGACGGCTGAAGGCTGGCGAAGCGCCGGCCGGGGTAGCGGTCGACCTGGGCTATGCGGACCAGCCGCACATGATCAAGTCGATCAAGAAGATCATGGGCGCTCTGCCTTCCAACCTCGACGCGGTCCACAAGATCTGACCGCTGGGCGCGGGCGCGCCCGGCGGCCGTCACGCGACCCTCCTAAGCCAGCAGGGCTGCGAAGCTCTTGAGATCCTGGACGTAGAACCGGGGATCTTCCCAGGCCGCAAAGTGGCCGACACCTTCCATGTCGTGGAACTGCACGACATTGCCGGCGGTCTGGCGGTCGGCCCATTCGCGGGGCAGGCGCACGCCGCCGGGGATCGGCGCCTCGGTGGCCACCGCGACCGGAACCTTGGTGTTCCGGCCCTTGACCGTCGGGGGCTGCAGGGCGTTGGCGTTGTAGAGCCGGAACGAGGACGCCGCCGTCTCCGTCAGCCAGTAGATCATGATGTTGGTCAGAAGCTCGTCGCGGCCAAAACGGGCGTCCGCCCCGTCCCCGACGCCCATGCCGGCCATGAAGCTCATGATCCAGGCGGCCAGTCCGACCGGCGAGTCGTTCATGGCGAACGCCAGGCTTTGCGGCTTGGTCGCCTGCACCAGGTTGAACGCGCCGTGGGCGAAGAACCATTGCTGGATGGCGCCGGCATAGGCCTGCTCGGACCCGCTGAGGATGCTGAAGTCGGTGGTCTGGTCGGGATAGCCGACGTCGGTGACGTGGACGCCGATCACCTTTTCCGGATGGCGCTGGGTCAGCGACATGGCGATGACCGAGCCCAGGTCGCCGCCGGCGGCGATGAAGCGTTCATATCCCAGCACCTCCCCCATGAGCTGGGCGAAGAGGTCGGCGGTCTTGTCGGCCGAGAGCGCCGTGCGGCCCGAGAAGCCCGTTCCAGGGATGGAGGGCGCGACGACGTGGAAGTCCTCGGCCAGGGCGTCGATCACCTTGTGATAGCGGTAGAAGCTATCGGGCCAGCCGTGCAGCAGGAGCAGCGCGGGAGCGTCGGGCTTCCTGGACGGCTTGTGGACGAAGTGCAGGTCGATCTGGTCGATCTGGACCTTGTAGTTCGGCAGGGCGTTCAGGCGGGCCTCGGCACGGCGCCAGTCGTACTGGTTCAGCCAGTAGTCGGTCAGCGACTTCATGTAGCCGAGGTCGGTCCCGAACATCCAGGCCGCGTCGGCTGGCTCGTCCGGCCAGCGGGTGTGGCGCAGGCGCGATTTCAGGTCGGCCAGCTGGTCGTCCGGGACGGCGATCGTGAAGGGCGTCGGCTGTTGCATGGCGCGGCTTTCCTTTGAACGTGCGGGTTGGCTGACAAGGCCGCTCAGGAGGCTCGCCGCGAGGATGGTCTTGCCAAATTCGCGCCGGTTCATGGTCTGGCTCCTTGTCTTGATTGACGAGGATCAGGCTATCGGCACGGCCTTGGCGCGAATTGTAAGAAAGCGAAAATCGCCCTGGGCGGCGGCCAGGGGGTGTACGGACGACGGCTTCGTGCCGCGCCGCTAGCCAGGCGCGGCCTCGACGCGCTCTGGGCGCGGGCGAGGCGGCTTGCCCTGGGGATCTCGTGCATTTTTGCTGGCCACGGCGCGGCATCGCGGCTAACGGCCGGGGATGATCGAACCTCATCCCACCGGCGGCTACATCCTGGAAGAGCTGGCCGTCGGCATGGTCGCCGAAAAGCGGGTCGCCGTCACCGAAGGGCGCATCGGCCAGTTCGCCGAGGCTTCGGACGACTTCAATCCCGTGCACATGGACGAGGCCTTCGCCTCCAAGACCGCCTATCGCGGCCGTATCGCGCATGGCCTGTTGTCGGCCTCGTTCGGCTCGGCGGTGGTCGGCACCATCCTGCCGGGCGCCGGCGCGATCTACCTGACCCAGAGCCTGGCCTTCCACCGGCCGGTGCGGATCGGCGACGTCGTGACGGCCCGGGTCACCGTCTCGGCCATCGACGAGGCCAGCGCGCGGGTCACCCTGCGCTGCGAAGGCCTGGTCGGCGACGACCTGATCATGGACGGCGAGGCCGTCGTCCGCGTCCCTCGTCGACGCCGGTCCGCCAAGGCCTGACGGACGCCGATCAGGCGCGGCGCGTCCTGACCGCCAGCCAGATCGCCGAAACCAGGAAGTAGAAGGCTCCGAACGCCGCATAGGGGGCGATCGTCGCGATCGACGGCGTCACCGGTCCGGCCGCCTGCTTGAGGAAGAAGGCGCCGGCCAGGGCCGACTGGGCGCCGCTCAGGACCATCGCCCACTGGGCGCCGTAACTGCACCACCGCCGCACCCCGGTCGCCAGTTGCAGTAGACCAGCCAGAACGGCCCAGACGCCGAACACCGCCAAGACGGCGTGCATGCCGCCGTGCAGGGCCAGCAGCACCGCCAGGGCGGTGACGGCGCTGACCGCCAGGTTCAGCGCCTGGGAAGGGTTGGCCCGCAAGCCGCCGTTGGCCTGGGCGTCGCGGGCGTTGGCGAGCGCGTCCCAGGCCGGATACAGCACCAGCAGGACGGCGGCGACGGCGGCATGGCTCCTCCCCGCGGTGAAGGCCGCGGCGACCCACGCGGCGGCGACGCCGGCCCGCACGAAGTAATAGCGCGTCAGTGCGCCGGCGTTGGAGGAGGCGGCGAAATCCTGGGTCATGATGGTCCCTTAAATGTTGATAACGACATTATATGTCGCGACATTTAATGTCGTTAGTCTGAGCGACGGGTTCGTGTCCAGCGATAAAGCTGTCGCGACATATATTTTCGCTCTAAAGATTGATCCGACAGGAGGCCGCCGTGTCTGATCCCGCCTACGTGCCCACGCTCGATGAACAGCTGTGCTTCTCGCTCTACGGAGCCAGCATGGCGATCAACCGCGCCTACAAGCCGCTGCTCGACGCGCTGGAGATCACCTATCCGCAGTATCTGGTGCTCGGCGCCCTCTGGGAGAGCGACGGGCTGAGCGTCGGCGCGATCGCCGAGCGCCTGGGGCTGGACTCCAGCAACATCACGCCGCTGGTCAAGCGCATGGAGGCCGGCGGACTGGTCTCGCGCCAGCGCAATCCCGCCGACGAACGCCAGGTGGTGGTCAGCCTGACGCCGCTGGGCCGCGACATGCAGGTCCGCAGCGCTTGCCTGGGCCAGACCCTGTTCGCCGCCGCCAATCTCAGCGTCGAGAAGCTGGTCCAGCTTAACAAGGACGTTCAGGCCTTCCGGGATTCGGTCTCGCGGTTCGTGGCCGACCAGCCGAGGTCCTGAGGCGGCTTCACGGCGGCGCGCGCCGGCTCTACCGTCGGCGCCTGTCGCATCCGCCGGAGGCCCGATGACTGAAGAGACGTCCCCCAAGCGCCTGCCGATCCGCTGGCTGACCCTGGCCGAGATCGTGGCGGTGGCGGCGCTGGTGATCACCGGCCTCAGTTTCTGGGACAGTCACCGCGAGCGGGTCCGCGAGGATCGCGAACGCGCGGCGGCGGCGAGCGAGCGCCAGGCCCAGGCCCAGGCGGCGGCTCGCAAGATGACCTTCGTCATGACCGGCCAGCGCGAGGACGGCGGGGCCCGGGTGCGCCTGACCTCGGTCAATGAGGGCCAGGTGATCCAGACCCAGACCGTCTGGTTCCCGGCCGCGCTGCGCAGCGACAGCGTCGAGACCACCGGCAATCCGCGCCTGGAGGCCGAATGGATCGAGGGCGGCCTGCGCAAGCACGCGGGCAAGGCCCAGACCGGCCGCGTGCCGGTCGGGGTGCTGACCGTGTTCATCGAGGACGGCCAGACCAAGACCGACCGGGCGATCTATCAGCTGGGCTACAGCATCCATCCCCGGACCCTGCGGGCCGACAAGGTCGAACTGGAGGGACTGTCCCTGGCTCAGCGCGCCGTCTCGGGCGACCTGCAGGCGGCGGCCGGAAACCTATGGTCGGCGCGGTGACGGTCGTGGCGGGATCTCCGCCGCGTCCCGCGATCATGGTTAATGCGCCCTTAACCCTGTTCGCGCCTTGTGCTCCGGTGTTTCAGGCCTGTCGCGATTCGTAATGTCGCGGCGATCCAGTCGAGGGCGTCATGGTCGGCAGCGTTACGAACGGCTATGCAGCGAACCCCTATCTGACCACCACCGCGGCCCCGACGACCCCGACGACCGCGACTGCGGGCGACGCCTCTAGCGCCGCCGCCAAGACCAGCGGCTCCAGCGTCACCGTCACCCTGTCGCCTCAGGCCCAGGCCGCGCTGGCCGCCCAGACCGACAACCGCACCACCGACCAGGTCGTGGCCTCTGCTCGCACCGCGCTGGACAAGCTGCTGGCGGGGGCCAAGGCGACCAGCGCCCTGAAGGACGGCAAGGCGACGATCGACGTCTCCGGCCTGGACCGCCGCAGCCTCTACGCCATCGCCAGCAACAAGGGCGGCAAGTTCCCGATCGAGGAGCAGGTGGTCGCCTCGCTGCAGCTGAAGGCCAACCGCGACGCGGCCCTGTCCGCCCCGGCCTCGGCCATGCGGGTGACCGGCGACTATGCGGGGCTCTACAAGGCGGCCCTGGCCAACCTCGAGGCCGCGGGGCCTGAGGAGAAGGCCGCCGGGCAATGGGCCAAGGACAAGGCCGCCCTGACCGAAGGCCTCAAGCAGGCGCAGGCCAAGCCCGGCGTAGCCCCCAGCGGCATCGACGACGACCCCGCCGCGGCCTATCTCAAGGACGTCGGCGGGGTGGTGGCCAACCCCCGCACCCGCGACATCGGCAAGGTGGCCTCGGACGTCCGCTCGGTGCTCGACAAGCAGTACGCCGCGGCGACCAGGGACGGCATGGCGACCGGCCCTGACGGCGGCCAGATCGACTTCTCCAAGTTCGACGACCGCTCGCTGGCCGCGGTCGCCCTGAACAAGGGCGACCAGTTCTCCGGGCACGAGGTGGCCCAGGCCGCCGCCGAGGTGAAGGCCCGCAACCGCGACAGCGTCTCCAGCGCTTACAAGAACACGCAAGGCTCCGACGCCTCGGCCTTCGGCAAGAGCCTGATCACCCATTACGCGGCCATGAGCGACGAGGAGCGCCAGGCGGCGGGCTGGACCCCGGCGCTCTACGACAAGATGGTCCAACTGCAGAACCTCTCCGACAAGCTGGCCTCGCTGTTCAACAGCGACGGCAGCGTCAATACGGGCGGGACCAGCCTGCTCGACTATCTGAGCTAGGGTTCGACCGCGGTTGAGGGAAGGCGGAGCGAGGGGCTAAGACGGATCCAACGCCTTCGCGAACACGGAACCCGCCTTCCATGCCCTCGTTCAAGTTCACCGCCCGCGCCGCCCTGCTGGCGCTCCTGCTCTGCGGAGCCGCGATGCCCGTTCTGGCCCAGACCCAGCCGCCGCTCCCCGCGATCCTGGCCACGCCTGAAGCTCGCGACATCCACTCCTACGCCCAGCCCCTGGTGGCGCGCGTCACCCATATCGACCTGGACCTGACCGCCGACTTCGCCGGCCAGAAGATGACGGGGACGGCCGCCCTCGACATCGCCGCCGCGCCGGACGCGAAGGCGGTGGTGCTCGACAGCAAGGGTCTGGTGATCCACGGCGTCACCGACGACAAGGGCGCGGCCCTGCCGTGGGCCCTGGGCAAGGCCGACCCGATCCTGGGCGCGCCGCTGACGGTCACGCTCAATGGGGCCCGCCGCATCGTCGTCCGCTACGACAGCGCCCCCGGCGGCGCGGCCCTGCAATGGCTCACCCCGGCCCAGACGGCGGGCAAGAAGAAGCCCTACCTGTTCAGCCAGGGCGAGGCGATCCTCAACCGCACCTGGATCCCCACCCAGGACAGCCCCGGGATCCGCCAGACCTGGACCGCCCGCATCGTCGCGCCCGAGGGCCTGAAGGCGGTGATGAGCGCCGAGATGCTGACCCCGGACGGCGAACCCGCGCCCGGCGGCGGCCGAGCCTACCGGTTCCGGATGGACAAGCCGGTCGCCTCCTACCTGATCGCCATCGCCGTCGGCGACATCGCCTTCACGCCCCTGGGCCAGCGGACCGGCGTCTATACCGAGCCGTCGGTGATGAAGAAGACCGCCAACGAGCTGCTCGACGTCGAGAAGATGGTCGAGGCGGCCGAGAGCCTCTACGGCCCCTACGCCTGGGGTCGCTACGACCTGCTGGTGCTGCCGCCCTCATTCCCGTTCGGCGGCATGGAGAACCCGCGCCTGACCTTCGCCACGCCCACGATCATCGCCGGCGACCGTTCGCTGGTCAGCCTGGTGGCCCACGAGCTGGCCCACTCGTGGTCGGGCAATCTGGTCAACAACGCCACCTGGTCGGACTTCTGGCTGAACGAGGGCTTCACCGTCTATTTCGAGAACCGGATCATGGAGAAGCTGTACGGCAAGGCGCGCGCCGACATGCTGGCGGACCTGGGCTGGAGCGATCTGCAGGCCGCGATCAGGGACGCCGGCGGCCCCACGGGCGCCGACACCCGGCTGCACCTGGACCTGGCCGGCCGTGATCCCGACGACGGCATGACCGACATCGCCTACGAGAAGGGCGCGACCTTCCTGCGCACCATCGAGAAGGCGGTCGGCCGCGAACGCTGGGACGCCTACCTCAAGGACTACTTCGCCCGTCACGCCTTCCAGAGCCAGACCACGGCGGGCTTCGTCGCCGACCTGCGGGCCAACCTGATCAAGGGCGACTCCAAGCTGGAAGCGGCCATCGGCGTCGACAAGTGGGTCTATGACGTGGGCCTGCCGGACAACGCCGTGCACATCAAGTCGGCGGCCTTTCCGGCGGTGGACGCCCTGGCCGCCGCCTACGCCGAGGGCGGGCCGGCTCCCGCCGCCAAGTGGAAGGCCTGGAGCACGCCCGAGCGCACGCGCTTCGTCGCCAGCCTGCCGCGCGCGCTGACGAAGGAGCGCCTGGCCACGCTCGACAAGGCCTTCGGCCTGTCGGCCCAGGGCAATAGCGAGATCCGCTTCGCCTGGCTGGAGCTGGCCGTGGCCAATCGCTACGACCCCGCCGTGCCGTCGCTGGAAGCCTTCCTGACCGACCAGGGTCGCCGCAAGTTCGTCGCGCCGCTCTTCAAGGACCTGATGGGAGAGGGCGACTGGGGCCAGCCGATCGCCAAGCGCCTCTACGCCAGGACCCGGCCGCTGTACCACGCGGTCACGCGCCAGACCGTCGACGGGATCGTGAAGTAGAGCTTCAAACCCCCAGCCCTAGAGCGCTGTCATCCGGACAAGCGCTGCGCGCTTCCCGGATGACAGTCTTTGGGGGAAAAGGTGTCGCTGGCCGGTGAGGCGCACTTTTCCCGTGACGCCCGTCGCACCCTGACTCATGCTCCGCCCACGACGCGATCGCGGGGGCGACATGGATCACGACCAAGCCGGCAACACGCTGTGGAATCCGGATCTGGCGCCGACCGCGCCGGCCCAGCGCACCTGGCGCTGGTGGCACTTCGCGGCCCTGTGGCTGGGCATGGTCATCGCCGTGCCGGGCTACATGCTGGCCGGCGGGCTGATCGACCAGGGCCTGTCGGCCGGTCAAGCGGTGTGGGCCGTGCTGCTGGGCAACCTGATCGTCCTGGTCCCGATGCTGCTGATCGGCCACGCCGGGGCGCGCTGGGGCGTGCCCTATGCGGTGCTGGCCCGAGCCGCGTTCGGCTGGCGCGGGGCCCGGCTCCCGGCCCTGGCCCGGGCGATCGTGGCCTGCGGCTGGTACGGCATCCAGACCTGGATCGGCGGCGGAGCGCTGCTGACCCTGCTGGGCGTGATGGTCGGCAAGAGCCTGGTCGGGCCGATGGTTCCGGGGCTGGGGATCGGCGTCGGCCAACTGCTGGCCTTCGCCGCCTTCTGGGCGATGCAGCTGCTGTTCGTCACCAAGGGCCTGGAGGCGGTGCGCAAGCTCGAGACCTGGACCGCGCCGGTCAAGATCGTGGTCTGCGGCCTGCTGGTCTGGTGGGCGCTGAACAAGGCCGGCGGCCTGGGGCCGATCCTGCACGCGCCCAGCGCTTATGACCCCGGCGGCGCCAAGGCCGGCCGGTTCTGGCGCGACTACGGGCCGATCGTCACCGCCATGAGCGGCTACTGGGGCACCCTGGCCCTGAACATTCCCGACTTCACCCGCTTCGCCCGCAGCCAGAAAGACCAGATCGTCGGCCAGGTCGCCGGCCTGCCGGGCCCGATGGCCCTGATGGCGACCCTGAGCGTGATCACCACCTCGGCGACGGTGCTGATCTTCGGCAAGGCGATCTGGGACCCGGTGGCCCTGGCCGGAAACATCGGCGGCGTCGGCGTGCTGGTCGGTCTGCTGATCATCAGCCTCGACACCGTCTCCTGCAACATCGCCGCCAATCTGGTCGGGCCGGCCTATGACTTCTCGACGCTGTGGCCCAGCCGGATCAGCTACCGGACCGGCGGCTACATCACCGCCGCCCTGGGCGCGCTGATCATGCCGTGGAAGCTGCTGGAGAGCACGCAGGGCTACATCTTCGTCTGGCTCACCGGCTACGGCGCCCTGCTGGGGCCGGTGGCCGGGATCCTGATCGCCGACTACTGGCTGCTGCGCCGCGCCCGCCTGGACGTCGGGGCGCTGTACGACCGCGCGGGATGCTATACCTACCTCAAGGGCTGGAACCCGGCGGCCGTGGCGGCCTTCGCCGTCGGCGTCGCCCCCAGCCTGCCGGGCTTCCTGAAGGCGGCCGGCCTGCCGGCGGCGGCGGGGATCGGCGCGCCCTGGACGGGACTCTACGACTATGCCTGGTTTGTGGGCGCAGGGATCGCGGCGGCGGTCTATGCGGCGGCGATGAAGGCCGGCGGCGAGGGGCGAGCCTAGGCGGCGGAACAGGACGCGTCCGCTGACGTTTCCGAGGCGGTTGCGACGCTTTCCCGCATTGGTCAAGGATGCGACTTCGGCGACCGTCCCCGTACGTTCCAGGAGATCGACCGTATGGCATTGCCGCGTGACCAGGCCCCGCATGTCCTTCTGGCGGATGTGGATGGCGTCAGCGCCAGGGTCGCGCTGGTTGAACGGGGAAGCCTGCCCACGGCGATGACGACGACGCCCTGCGTCAACCAGGATCAGCTGATCGACCTGCTGGCGGCGGCGGGCTCCGCATGCGAGGGGCTGATCCTTGGCGCGGCCATCGCCGCCCCAGGCCCATGCCTCGACGGCGTGATCCAGCTGACCCATTCTCCCATGCGCCTGGAAGCCGAGGTGATCGCCGAGCGGCTGGCCCTGCACCGCCTGCACCTGGTCAACAACTTCACGGCCCGGGCCCTGGCCGTGCCGCTGCTCGAGCCCGACGCGATGGAGCCGATCGGCGGCGGGGTCCCGCATCGTGACGCGCCCGCCGCCGCCATCGGACCGTCCGCGGCCGGCCTGGGCATGTCGATCCTCAACCCGGACGGCTTTGTCGGCTGGATGGCCGCCGCCGCCGAGGGCGGGCACGCCGACCTGGCCGCCGCCACCGACCGGGAAGCCGACGTCATCCGCGTGCTGCGCGGCCTGCACGGTCACGTCTCGGCCGAGCATGTGCTGTCGGGCGAGGGCGTGCTCGACGTCGCCCTGGCCGTGTCGACCCTGGCCGGGAAGCCCGAGCGTCCCGCCGACCTGGGCGTGCTGCTGGCCGCCGCCCGCGGCGGCGACGCCCAGGCCCGCGAGGTCTTCGCCCTGGTCTCCGGATGGCTGGGAGCGGTGGCGGGCAACCTGGTCCTGACCGCCGGTGCGCGCAGTGGGATCTACGTTATCAGCGCCACGGTGCTGTCGTGGGGCGAGATGCTCGACCGCGCGCTGGTCCGCGAGCGTTTCGAGGCCAAGGGCCGAATGGCCGCCTATCTCCGCGACGTGCCGTTCTACCTGGTCAACGCGCCGAACTGCGGCCTGCTGGGCCTGACGACCCTGTTCAACTAGGCGGGCGCAAGGGCCTTGTCGATCTGTTCCCGTCACATCCGCCGGCAAGGGGCTGATATTGCTGCGCTAAAACTTTATGCCCCTCACCCTGTCCGGGCGCCCGTATCCTGGTCTCACCTCGACGCATGGAAAGGGCGCATGGCCAGCGACCGATGCGGCGGCGGGGGGCGATCGAGCGGGACTGGGCTGGAGGGGGTTACTCCAGCGTGTCCGGGGCCTTCCATCGTTGGGAAGCCCGCCCGCCGTCGGCGTCGAACGGGGACAAAGCGCGTGATTTGCCCATAGGCCCGCGCCCCTGGCGTCTGGTTTCTCCCGAAAGGGATCGAGACCGGGTCCGGCTAAGCCTCAATAGGGCTGCCCACCGGACGCTGGCGAAAACGAGCGCGCGGAGCGATCGGCTTCGTCGAAACGGTACACATACTCAAACACACCGGACGGTGTCCGGCGCTCCGCGTCCGTTTCCATAGCCTCAGCCAAAAGCGTGAGGATGAGAGACCGTGCCCGTGAAAGACCCCCTCAGTCGGCGGAGTTTATCCTGCGGCCGGCCAGAGGCCGGTCCGGAGGGCCGACAGCTCCCCCGGAGGGGGAGCCGCTCGTACAGCGTGGCTCCTCCCCCTCTGGGCAGGGCTATCGCATATGGCTCAGGAGTGAGGCGAGGAAGGTGTCGTCCCATCCTGCGCGTTTGATCTTGGTCTTGATAGATCCCTTGTCGGGATGCTGTCGCAAGGCGTTGAGAGCCATTTTGCGGATGATGGCGAGGTTTTGCGGGGCGTTGTCCTTGCGGCTGCGCGAGGCGTCTTCGAGCAGGGCCACGTCGAGCACCCAATGCAGCTGGTTCTCGATGGTCCAGTGGGTGCGGGCGACCTGCAGCATCTTCTGGGCCGACAGGGGGGTGGACAGCAGGAAGAAGCGGACGATGACCGGCTCGGGCGTCCCTGCGCGCTTGCAATGGGTCTCCACGCGGGCGACGGCGGCCAGGCCGGGAAAGTCCAGGTCGTCATCCTGGGTGGCGACGACCAGAGCCGCGCGGCCTTCCATCCGGTCATGGGCCTTTGCGGGGCCCTGGATGGCCTCGCCGGCCGGATCGGCGGCCTCGATGAGCGCCTGGGCCTTGGCCAGCAAGGTCGGCTGGTTGGCCTTCAAGGCCAGGACGTAGTCGGCGCCGACATCCAGTATGGCCTGGGCGGTGTCGGCTCGGCAGTGCAGGGCGTCGGCAGTGACGATGCAGCCGTCCAGGCTCAGCAGGGCCAGGGCCTGCTGCGCGCCCAGCACCTCGTTGCGGCCCGGCGCCAGTCGCTGGCCGATCACCAGCCTGGTCTCGGCGGCCCAGACATTGACCAGATGCAGGGGTGAACTCTTGCAGCCGCGTTCGTAAGCCCCGCGCAAGGCCTTGCCATCGATCGCCACCACCCCTTCCAGCGCGCCGGCGAAGCTGGCGGTGAATTTGGCGAAGGCCGCTTCGAACGGCTCGGGCGACAGCCGGCGAAACACCCGGCTGAAGGTGTCGTGACTTGGCGCACCGTGCTCCAGCTTCACCACCTGGCGCAGGAAATCCAGCTTGGCCCGCGCGAAGGCGGCCATGTCGGTGCAGTCCTCCGCCCCGCACAGCACCGCCGCCAGCGCCACGAACATCAGCTCCAGCAGGTCATGCCGGCTATTCCTCGACCGTGGATCTTCCACCGCCGAAAAGCACGATGCGAACGTCTCCATCCCAGCGCTCCCTCACAAAAGGAGACACCGTCAGAATCCTGTTCGACCCGAAAATCCATATGCGATTCCCCTGCCCCTCTGGGGGAGGTGGCCCGAAGGGCCGGAGGGGGCAGGGCAGCGCGGCGCTTCCGTTTCCTAGCCTCACCTTCTATATCCAACCGCTCCTCGACTCCCCCGGAAGACCCATGGCCCGCATCCTGATCACCTCCGCCCTGCCGTACATCAACGGCATCAAGCACCTGGGCAATCTGGCGGGATCGATGCTGCCGGCCGACGTCTATGCCCGCTTCCAGCGCGCCCGGGGGAACGACACCCTCTATATCTGCGCCACCGACGAGCACGGCACCCCGGCCGAGCTGGCCGCCGCCGCCGCCGGCCAGGACGTGGCCACCTACTGCGCCGAGCAGCACGTGCTGCAGCACGATGTCGGCCGGGCGTTCGGCCTGTCATGGGACCATTTCGGCCGTTCGTCCTCGCCGCAGAACCATCGCCTGACCCAGCACTTCTGCGAGGTGCTGGAGGACCGCGGCCTGATTGAGGAGCGCGTCGACCAGATGGTCTATTCCATCGACGACAAGCGCTTCCTGCCCGACCGCTACATCGAGGGCACGTGCCCGCACTGCGGCTTCGAAAAGGCGCGCGGCGACCAGTGCGACAACTGCGGCAACCTGCTGGACCCGACCGAGCTGAAGAACCCCTATTCGGTGATCTCCGGCTCGCGGAACCTGGAGGTGCGCGACACCCGCCACCTCTACCTGCTGCAGACGAAGATGGCCGACAGGATCCGGACCTGGGTCGATGGCCACGCCGACTGGCCGCTGCTGGCCCGGTCGATCGCCTATAAGCACCTGGACGAAGGCCTGATCGACCGGGGCATCACCCGCGACCTCAGCTGGGGCGTGCCGGTGACGAAGGGCGAGTTCCCGCGCCCGGGCTTCGAGGACAAGGTCTTCTACGTCTGGTTCGACGCGCCGATCGAATACATCGCCGCCACCCAGGAATGGGCGGAAGCCGGCGCCGGGCGTGACTGGACGTCCTGGTGGCGCACCGACGAGGGCGCGGACGACGTCCGCTACGTCCAGTTCATGGGCAAGGACAACGTCGCCTTCCACACGGTCAGCTTCCCGGCCACCATCCTCGGCTCGGAAGAGCCTTGGAAGAGCGTCGACATGCTCAAGGCCTTCAACTGGCTCAACTGGTACGGCGGCAAGTTCTCGACCAGCAACAAGCGCGGCGTGTTCATGGACGCCGCCCTGGAGATCCTGCCGCCGGATCTCTGGCGCTGGTACCTGACCTCGAACGCGCCCGAGAGCAGCGACACCGCCTTCACCTGGGAGCAGTTCGCCAGCGCCGTGAACCGCGACCTGGCCGACGTGCTGGGCAACTTCGTCAACCGCATCCTGAAGTTCACCGAGAGCAAGTTCGACGGCGTGATCCCCGACGGCGGCGCCCCCGGCCCGCTGGAGGAGAAGCTCTACGCCGACGTCGCCGCGCGCCTGGCCGACCTGACCGAGCAGATGGACGCCATCGAGGTGCGCAAGAGCGCCCAGGCCCTGCGCGCCCTGTGGGTGGTCGGCAACGAGTACCTGCAGGAGGCCGCGCCCTGGACGGCGATCAAGACCGACCGCGACCGCGCCGCCGTGATCGTCCGCACCGCCCTGAACCTGGCGGCGCTGTACGCCCGCATCTCCGCCCCGTTCATCCCGTTCGCCGCCGAGAAGATCGCCGAGGCGTTCTCGTTGTCGTGGCCGCCGGCCTGGCCGACCACCGACGCCGCCGCCGAGCTATCCAGCCTGCCGGCCGGCCTGACAGTCCGCGCGCCCGAGGTGTTGTTCAAGAAGATCGAGGACGAACAGATCGCCGAATGGACCGCGCGCTTCGGCGGGGCGGAGTAGGGAAGGACAGGGGAGGGAGCATTCGTGAGGTTCTCCCCCCGCTTCACCTCCGCCCAGGCCCGCCTGGGCCTGTTCTATGTCGTCTCCTATCTCGGCACCGGCGTCAGCCTGCCGTACATCGCCACCTATTTCCGCTCGCGCGGCCTGACCGGGGCCGAGATCGGGGTGATCCTGGCCGCGCCGCTGCTGGCCAGGCCCTTCCTGGGGCCGGGCCTGGCGGTGTGGGCCGACGGCTTCACCCTGCGCCGCACGCCCCTGGCCCTGCTGGCCCTGGGCGCGGCGGCCGGCTATCTCGCCATGGCGTTCACCTCGGGCTTCTGGGGGCTGCTGGTCTGCTGGCTGGTGGGCATGACCTGCCTGACCACCCTGACGCCGCTGATCGACGTGATCACCCTGCGGCGCTCGCGCGTGGACGGCTTCAACTACGGCGTACCGCGCGGCGCGGGCTCGGCGGCCTTCATCGTCGCCAACCTGGCCATGGGGGCGATCCTGGCGGTGGCCGCGCCCGGCCTCATCGCCGCCTGGATCACCACGGCGGCGATCGGCGTGGCCGTGGTCTCGATCCTGGTCCTGCCGCCCGATCGCGTGCAAGAGGCTGGAACCCCCCCGCTCGGCCGCGCCGAGCGTTGGAAAGGCCTGGGCGGCCTGCTGCGCGACCGGGCCTTCGTGCTGGCGGTGGCTACCGCGGGCCTGATCCAGGGCGCGCACGCCTTCTATTACGGCTTCTCGGCCCTGCTCTGGCGCAAGCAGGGGATCACCGATCCGATGATCGGCGTGCTGTGGGGCGTCGGGGTGGCGGTCGAGGTCGGCTTCATGTGGTTCGCCGAGCCGTGGCGCCGCAAGATGGGGCCGGAGAAGCTGCTGGTGCTGGGCGGCGGCGCGGCCCTGCTGCGCTGGACCGCCTACGCCTTCGCCCCGCCGTTATGGCTGCTGTTCCCGCTGCAGGCCCTGCACGCCCTGACCTTCGCGGCCAGCTTCATGGCCTCGCTGCGGCTGATCGAGCGGCTGGCCCCGCCGGGCAGCGCCTCGGCGGCCCAGGCGATCAACTCGGCCCTGTCGGCCGGCTTGATGCTGGGCGTCGGCACCCTGGCTTCGGGCCCGCTGTTCGACGCCTTCGGGACCCGGGGCTATCTGGTCATGGCGGCGATGGGCGGGCTGGGACTGGTTGGGGCGCTAAACCTTTTGAAGCGGACGCGCTGAGTGGTCGTCCTCGTCCTTCGACAAGCTCAGGATGAGGACGACTTCAACGGCGGCGAATTGGAAATCCTCATCCTGAGCCTGTCGAAGGACGAGGATTTCACCGCCTCAGATCTCGTAATCGATCTCGCCTTCGAGCCATGCGACGATGCGCTGTGCGGCCTGGACGGGGTCGAGCTTGGTGGTGTCGATGCGCAG
>NZ_SLZL01000006.1 GCF_004342605.1 Caulobacter sp. BK020 | reverse complement strand
GCGCTACGACAAGCTGGCGGCCACCTTCATGGGCTTCGTAACCCTCGCCGCCATCATGCTATGGCTCAAATAGCTAAATCGTCACCACAGCCTAGCCGCCCAGCATCGCCTCAAGCGCCAGGACCGTCGTCCACGGCCGGCCGGTGATCCGTGCGCCCAGGGTCTTCTCGACCAGGCCCACAGTCAGCTTCGAGCCGCCGATCCCGTCCGGATAGGTCACGTAGAGCTGCCGGCTCTCGGCCCGCACCTGCTCGCGGCCGCGGATCGCCGTGCGCAGGGCGCCGACGGCCTTCTTGTCCGGAGCGTCCTTCAGGAACAGCGTCATCAGCCACCCCGGATCCTGGGCGGCGAACGCTGGGAACGGGTTGGCGGCCACCAGGGCGCGCCAGGCGTCGGCGGTGCGCACATAGACGTCGGTCCGCAGCGAGAACCGCTCCATCAGCGCGGTCTCGATCCGGGCCTGCAGCTCGGCGCCGGTCTGCTGGCCGCTGGCGAACACCAGGTCGCCGACCTTGGGGCCGGTGCGGGCCTCGGCATGCCCCAGCTCGCCGAGCAGGGCGGTCAGCTCGTCGGCCGTAACTTGGCGGTTTCCGGCGGCGTTGACGCCGCGCAGCAGGGCGATGTGGACGGTCATGTCGATCAGGCGCCCGCCAGCGCTTCGAAGCCGCGTTCGAGGTCGGCGATCAGGTCGCCGGTCGCCTCCAGCCCCACGTGCAGGCGCAACAGCGGACCTTCCAGGTTCACCGGGACGGTGCGGTTCTTCAGCTGCGGGTCGCAATGGATGGCCAGGCTCTCGTAGCCGCCCCAGGAGAAGCCCAGGCCGAACAGGTCCAGGGCGTCGAGGAAGGCGTGGACGGCCTTCTGCGAGCAGGGCTTCAGCACCAGGCCGAACAGGCCGCAGGCGCCGGTGAAGTCGCGCTTCCACAGGGCGTGGCCCGGATCGGTCTCCAGGGCCGGATGCAGCACGCGGGCCACCTCGGGCCGGTCCTGCAGCCAGCGGGCGATCTCCAGGCCCTTGGCCTGGTGGGCCGGCAGGCGGGTGGCCAGGGTGCGCAGGCCGCGCAGCACGGTGTAGGCGTCGTCGGGCGACACCGACCAGCCGATGTCCCACATGGCGTCGCCCAGCTGGTTGCCGATCACGTTGTCGGCGGTGGCGGCGCTGCCCATGAACACGTCCGAATGGCCGCCGACATATTTGGTCAGGGCCTGGACGCTGATGGTCACCCCGTGGGCTAGGGGCTTGAAGTAGAAGCCCGCCGCCCAGGTGTTGTCGATCATCGTGAGGATCCCGCGGGCGTTGGCGGCGGCGGCGATGGCCGGGACGTCCTGCATCTCGAAGGTCAGCGAGCCGGGGGCCTCCAGCAGGATCATCCGGGTGCGCGGCGTGCACAGGGCCATCAGGGCGTCGGGCGGCAGGCCCGGGTCGTAGTAGGTGGTGGCGACGCCGAACCGGGCCAGCACCCTGTCGCAAAACCGGCGGGTGGGCCGGTAGGCGCTGTCGACCACCAGGATCTCGTCGCCGGCCTTCAGCAGGGCTAGCATCACGCCGGTGATCGCCGCCAGGCCCGACGGATACAGCGTCACGTCCGGCGAGCCCTCCAGCTCGGCCAGGGCCAGCTGCAGGTTGGCCGGCGAGGACAGGCCCGTTATGCCGTAGGTCAGCTGGCTGTCGTCATACAGCGAGGCGGCGTTGGGCATCAGCACGGTCGAGCCGCGCTGGACCGGCGGATTGACCGTGCGGGCCAGCACCGAGCCGCCCTTGGGCGGGGCGCCCTTGCGGACCAGGCGGGTTTGTTCATCCAGGGGCATGGGGGACTCGGGCGACTGCGACACCCGGTGGTTTACGGCGCGCGGGCGAACCGGTTCAAGGCAGGAAATCCGTCCGGGCCGGGAGAGGAACTGGGCGGGGCTGGGGACAGGCGCATGCGCCTGTCCCCGACTAAACCCCAACGCCCAGCTTGCCCAGCACCCGCGTCGCCTCGGCGATCAGGGCGCGGCGGCGTTCGGTGTCGGCCTGGCGCCGGGCCTCGGCCTGCGCGACGTCGGCCTGGCAGTGCGGGCAGGTCGTCTCGTGCGGCCAGATGTAGTGAGCGCAGGCCGCGCAGGGCTTGAGGCTGGGCGGCAGGGCGCCGCCAGCCGCCGAACGCTGGCGCGGCGCCACGTGCACGGCGGCCGGATCGCGGTCGGGCAGGGGCGTGACCTCGGCTCCCGGAATCGCCTCGGTGATCAGGGCGAACTCGCCGACCGCGAAGCTTTGCGGCGGGGCGTCCTTGATCTTGACCACCCGCTCGCGCAGGCCGTGGCGGGCCAGATCCAGGGCGCGATGGTGGCAGTAGGGATTGTTGCCGCGCTTGCCCAGCAGCGACTCCGAGGTCCAGGTGCAGCCGGCCCGGCAGACGTCGGCGTAGTAGCAGGTGCGGCAATAGCCCCACAACTCGTCGACATCGCGCAGGCGGCCGAAGCTCATCTTCTCGCTGTGCCGCCAGATGTCGGCCACGGTCATGTCACGGACGTTGCCGGCGGTGTACAGCGAGGTGGCCAGGGACGGGCAGCCCTTGATCGTGCCGTCGGCCTCGATGCCAATGCCGGTCTGGCCGGCCGAGCAGCCGTTCCAGTGGTCTGCCTCGTCGCCGAACCCGCGCCAGATGTGCTCGTAGGGACCGAAATAGCCGATGTTGTTGCCCACCACCATCAGCAGGCCCCGGGCCTGGCCTTCGTCGTATAGCCGGGCCAGCAGCGGCATGACCTCCAGAAGCTGGTAAGGCTGCAGCAGCAGTTGCGGGTTGTCGACGGCGTTGCCCATGGCGACCGTCAGCTGGATCTGCCAGTGGGTGGCGCCGGCCGCGATGATGCGGTCCATCAGTTCGGGCAGGTGGGCGGCGGTCTCGGCCCCGATCTGGGTGTTGACCGAGACGGCCAGGCCCCGGGCCTTGGCGCGCTTGAGCGCGTCGATCGCCTGGTCGTACGAACCGGGCACGCCGCGCACCCGGTCGTGCAGGTCGGGCAGGCCGTCGATCGACACGCCCAGGCCCTGCAGCCCCGCCTCGACGGCCTCGTCCAGGCGCTTGTCGGTCAGGTTGCGGGCCCCGGTCTGGACGCCGGTGCGGATGCCGTGCTGGCGGCTGCGGCGGATCAGCTCGATCCAGTCGCGGCGCAGATAGGCCTCGCCGCCGATCAGGGTCAGCTCGCGCGTGCCCAGGGCGGCCAGATGATCGATCAGCTCCAGCGCCTCGACCGTGGTCAGCTCGTCCGAGCGCGGCCGGCCGGCCCGCGAGCCGCAGTGCTGGCATTTCAGGTTGCAGGCCAGGGTGACTTCCCAGACCACGTGGACGGGCACCAGCTCGGTATAGTCGCGCTCCAGCCGGTAGCGGACGGGCTTGCCGGCGGGGGGCGTGACCGGGGCGCGAGCATCGGCGTCCAGCGAGATCGCGTCCGTCATCGTGTCGGTCCTCGGGCGGGCGGAAGAAGACCGGGACGCGCGGTCGGCGCGTCCCGGGGAGGAGGGAGGGGCAGGCCTCAGCGGCCGCGTTCCAGCTTGGCGATCTCGACCTTGAGCAGGGCCAGGAGGGCGGGGATGTCGCCATATTCCCGCAGATGGGCCTCGGCCTGGTCGTGCAGGCGCTGCAGTTCGGCCAGATCGCCCTTGGCGATGCCGTCGGTGATGGCTTGTCCGTACAGAATGACGATGGCCATGGTCTTGACCTCCGATGGGAAGGGGTTGAGGGGGCGGCGTCAGCCGCGGCTTTTCTCGAGCTTGGCGATCTCGACCTTCAGCACCGCCAGCAGGGCGGGGATGTCGCCGTATTCCTGCAGGTGGGCCTCGGCGGCGGCCTCGGCTTCCTTCAGGCGGGCCAGTTCGCCCGAGGCGATCGCGTCGGTCACGGCCACGCCGTAGGGTTTGATGCTCATGGTGTCTCCTCCGTCGCCCTGGATCTGTCCTTGGGCGTGTTTTAGGGGGGCGTGTTCGGTTGGCGTCAGCGCTTCAGCTTGGCGATCTCGACCTTGAGCTGGGTCAGCAGGGCGCCGACGTCGCCGTGCTCTTCCAGATGGGACTCGGCCAGGGCTTGCAGCTTGCGCAGTTGGTCCAGGTCGCCGCTGGCGATGGCGTCGGTGATGGCTTGTCCGTAGAGCGGGATGGGGGTCATGGGAGGCTCCGGGCTGGGACGGGCCGAGCGCGGGCGGCAGGCGTCGTCGGCCCGGCGCCAGGCGTCGAGGCTGCGATCCCGTCCGGAAAGCGTTCGGCGGCGGATTGAGGCGATAGGCGGGCACTGTCGATAGCGCCGCGGCCGATCACGCCGTGGCGGCGGAGAAAGATCGCGATCCTTCCTCCTGCTTACGAGGTTCGGGGAAATGGACCGTGTTGTCAACTGAAGGATGTATGTTGGTTTTATGATAGCATAGCGATTGTATCCGGCGGGCAGGAGCTGTTCATGGGCCTGATCGAAGGCGAGCTGAATGTCGATCCGGAGGCCGCGCGGCGGCTGATCCAGGCCGTGGATCGCGACGATGCGTCGATCGTCGACGCCCAGCTCGACGCGGCCCTGGGCCTGCGCATCACGGCGGTCGAGGCCCGACTCGACACCCTGCGGCTGCTGGACCGGCACGGCGTGCAGCGCTTCGACCAGGGCGACCTGGCCTACGACGTGGTGCGGGCCTTCTACCGCGCCCTGGAGCCCGAGATCAGGGCGCGTCCCGGCCTCAGGCTGCTGGACCTGGGCAGCGGCTACGGGCGGTTCGGGCTGTATGGCGGCCTGCGCCATGACCTGGTCGCCCACGGGCTGGAACTGGTGCCCGAGCGGGTGGAGGAGGCGGCGCGCGCCGCGCGGGCCCTGGGTCTGGCCCGCGTGACCTTCGCGGCCGGCGACCTGCTGACGGCGCCGTGGCCGGCCGCCGACGTCTATTGCATGATGAACGCCGTGCTGCCGCGCCTCCTGCCGCCCGTGCTGGCGCGGCTGGAGACCGAGGCGCGGCGCCGGCGGATCGTGGTGGCCTCGGTCTCGACCAGCAATCGGGCCTTCGCCCAGGCGCCTTGGCTGCGTGAACGACCGGTCGAGGCGGAGGGCGTGGCGGGGCGCGAGCTGCGGCTGTGGGAATCGGCGTGACTACAGTCTTCTCCCGCCGCTCGACTAGACCGCCGCGCCCGTCGCCACCGGGACGTCGTCGCGACCGCCCCATTCCGTCCAGGAGCCGTCATAGACCGCCGCCCGGGGCCTGCCGAGCCGGGCCAGGGCTAGGGCCACCACGGCGGCGGTGATCCCCGAGCCGCAGGTGGTGGCGATCGGCCGGTCGATATCGACCCCGGCGGTCTCGAACACCGCGGCCAGCCGGTCGGCCGGCAGCAGGGTTCCGTCGGCGGCCAGCAGGGCCGACAGCGGCACGTTGCGCGAGCCGGGGATGTGGCCGCCGCGCAGGCCGGCGCGGGGCTCGGGGTCGCGCCCCTCGAACCGGCCGGCGGCGCGGGCGTCGATCACCTGCTCGCGGCCGGTTTCCAGGTTGCGCTTCATCTGGTCCAGCGAGCGGACGATGTCGGCCTGGTAGCGGGGCGTGAAGTGGCGTTCCTGCGGGACGACGGCCAGGTCGTCGACCGGGCGGCCCTCGGCGATCCACTTGGGCAGGCCGCCGTCCAGCACCACCACGTCCTCGTGGCCCATGGCGCGGAATTCCCACCAGACCCGGGCGGCGGGCAGGATGCCGCTGGTGTCGTAGACCACGATCCGCGAGCCGTCGCCCAGGCCCAGCTTCTTGACGCGCGAGGCGAACTTGATCGGCGAGGGCAGCATGTGCGGCAGATCGGAGGTCTCGTCGGCGATGTCGTCGATGTCGAAGAACACCGCCCCCGGGATGTGGGCACGCTCGTACTCGGCCTTCGGGTCGCGCTGGGCGGCCGGCATGTGCCAGGACCCATCGACCACGCGGACGTCGGGCGCGTCGAGGTGCTCGGCCAGCCAGGCGGTCGAGACGAGCGGATCGGCATGGGTCATCGCAAGGCCTTTCGGGGTCTGACTCGCCCCTTCGAGAAGGCGCGCAAGATCACGCGATCGGCCTTGCGGGGCAAGCGGTTCAGCCCGCCTTTCCGCCCTTGATCCGCCTATCCGCGGGGAAGGCTAGGGATGCGCCTCGTGCAGCGAGTGCTCCTTGGCCTCCTGGACCATCTTCTCTTGCACGCGCTGGATGACGTCCAGCTTCTTGACGTTCTTGCCCGGACAGGCGTGGGTGGTGGCCGGATCCTCGCGGTGCAGCTTCATGGTCGTGGGATCCAGGCCCAGCACGGCCGAGAGGGTGGCCATGGCCGCCACGGCGTTGTCGCGCACCGCCGCCCCGCGGCCGGCGTCGAACGGGTCCTTGTCGTAGTCGCCCAGCATCTCGACGCCCAGGGCGATGCTGTTCCAGCTGGGCGAGTGGACGCCCGACACCGTCAGCGGCGTGAAGACCCAGATCTGCCGGTCGTCGACGAACAGGTGCGGTCCCGCGCTCCATTTCTGATTGTCGCGGTAGTAGGCCTCGAGATTGGCGATGTGGGTCTGGGTGAAGCCCTGCGGCCGCTGGGCCAGCGAGGGCACGCCGGTGTTGTGCAGGGCGATGAACTTCGGCCGCCACGCCGACCAGGTCAAAGCCTCGCAGTAAGTCTCGAACGACTCTGGTGAAAAGCTCTTGCCGACAATACCCTTCCAAGCCATCAGGCCCTCCCGGTGCGACTTGGCGTGATCCTGCACTGGACGGTTGAGTTCTGCAACTTTTTGGTCAGTCGAGGGCGGCGCCCTACATCCAAGGCGGGGTCGGCAAGCCCTTCTCGGCCAGGAATGCAGGGTTGAACAGCTTGCTCTGGTAGCGCGAGCCGTGGTCGCACAGGATGGTCACGATGGTGTGGCCTGGCCCCATGGCCTTGGCCATGCGCACGGCGCCCGCGATATTGATCCCGGTCGAGCCGCCCAGGCACAGGCCCTCGTGCTGCACCAGGTCGAAGACCTGCTCCAGCATCTCCTCGTCGCTGATCCGGAACGGATGGTCGACCGAAAGGCCTTCCAGGTTGGCGGTGATCCGGCCCTGGCCGATGCCCTCGCTGATCGAGGTTCCTTCCGACTTCAGCTCGCCGTCGGCGTACCAGCTGTACAGCGAAGCGCCGTGCGGGTCGGCCAAGCCGATCTTCACCGAGGGCTTGCGGGCCCTCAGGGCGGCGGAGACGCCGGCCAGGGTGCCGCCCGAGCCGATGGCGCAGATGAAGCCGTCCACCTTGCCGTCGGTCTGCTCGAAGATCTCCGGTCCGGTGGTCTCGAAATGGGCCTGGCGGTTGGCGACATTGTCGAACTGGTTGGCCCAGATCGCCCCGTTCGGCTCGGTGCGGGCCAGGTCCTCGGCCAGGCGGCCGGAATAGCGGACATAGTTGTCGGGGTTGGAGTAGGGGACGGCGTCCACCTCGACCAGTTCGGCGCCGAGCAGGCGGATGGCGTCCTTCTTCTCCTGGCTCTGGGTGCGCGGGATGACGATGGTGGTCTTGTAGCCCAGGGCCGAGGCGACCATGGCCAGGCCGATGCCGGTGTTGCCGGCCGTGCCCTCGACGATCCGGCCGCCGGGCCGCAGCAGGCCCCGGGCCTCGGCGTCGCGGATGATCCCCAGGGCCGCGCGGTCCTTGACCGACTGGCCGGGGTTCATGAACTCGGCCTTGCCGAGAATCTCGCAGCCGGTCGCCTCGCTGGCGCGGTTGAGGCGGATCAGCGGCGTGTCGCCGATAGCGTCGAGGACGCTGGTCTTTACGGTCATCTCTTCAGTCCGGCCGGTCGGGAGGTGGTAGGGTAGATCGTGACGCGGGGTCCTCAGGCAAGGCCAGATTTCCTGAAGGCGGCCTGAATGGTTTCAGCGCAGGTCAATCGACCCGCTGGGTGATGATTACGTTCAGCAGCGCCAGCGAGCCGTTGACCGACGCGGCGGCGCACCAGGCCCCGTGCAGGCCTTCCACCTCGACCAAGTGGTTCTCGATGGCGTCGACCATGATGCCCTCGGCGACCGGGAACGAGGCGTCGCCCAGCAGTTGCTCGTCCTCCAGCTCCTTGCACCAGGCGGCGACCGCGTCGGTCGCCGTCTCGGCGTCGAACTGGGTGATGTAGGTGCCGCCGTGGAAATCCAGGACCAGGGTGTAGAGGTTCATCGCGCCGACCTCGCACGCGCGCTCGCGCTGTTGATACAGATCAGAGGTCGGGATGGACGCCGGCCTTCGCCAGGTCTGGGCCCCTCTTTCAGGCGCGGGAAAGGCCCAGCTGGATCACATTGGTGCGTTCGGTGCGGAAGCCGGCCTCGCAATAGCTGAGATAGAACCGCCACAGCCGGCGGAACCGCTCGTCGAAGCCCAGGCCCTTGATGTCGTCCCAGGCCGCCTCGAAGCGCGCGGCCCATTCGGCCAGGGTGTCGGCGTAGTTCTGGCCGAAGCGGTTGACCTCGGTCCAGGCCAGGCCCGCGGCGGCGGTCTCCTGCTTCAGCCGCGCCTCGCTGGGCAGCATGCCGCCCGGGAACACGTAGCGCTGGATGAAGTCGGTATGGGTTCGGTAGCGGGCGAACAATTCGTCGCGGATGGTGATGATCTGTAGGCCGGCCCGGCCGCCGGGCGACAGCACCTCGCGGATCTTGCCGAAATAGGTGGGCCAGTACTCCTCGCCGACCGCCTCGAACATCTCGATCGAGGCGACGCTGTCGAACTGGCCCTGAACGTCGCGGTAGTCGATCAGCCGGATCTGGGCCTTCTCGGCCAGGCCCTGGTCGAACAAGCGCTTCCTGGCGAAGTCGTGCTGGGCCTGGGAAATGGTCACGCCGGTGACCTGGGCGCCGACCTCCCGGGCCGCGAACTCGGCGAAGCCGCCCCAGCCGCAGCCTATCTCCAGCACGTGCTGGCCGGGCTTGAGATCGATCGACCGCGCCAGGGCCGCGTACTTGGCGCGCTGGGCCTGGTCCAGCGGCTGGTCCGGGGCTTCGTACAGGGCCGAGGAATAGGTCATGCTGGGGTCCAGCCAGCGGGAATAGAAGGCGTTGCCCAGGTCGTAGTGGGCGTGGATGTTCTTCTTCGAGCCCTGGCGGTCGTTGCGATGAAAAAGGTGGTAGAGCTTGTTGACCGCCTGCATCACCGGATTGCCGCGGACCAGGGCCGTCAACCGGTCGAAGTTCAGCGAGAAGGCCTCTAGCACCGCCGACAGGTCGGGCGTGTCCCAATCGCCGGCCATGTAGCCTTCGGCGAAGCCGATGTCGCCGGCCGCCAGGGCCCGGCGGATGAACCGGTAGTCGTGGATGCGGATCACCGCGTCCGGGCCCGGGGCCTTGCCGACGATGCGCAGTGGCTTGCCCGACGGCAGGACGAAGGTCAGGTCGCCCGCCGCCCAGTTCTCGACGGCGACGCGGAGGGCGGTGCGGAAGGCGGCCGGGGCGCGGCGCAGTTCGGGGTCGCGGGCCGTGGCCGGCCAGGTCGCAGGCAGGATATCGGTCATCGACGCTCCCATCCCTAACTTGATTGACGAAGTTAAGAACTCTCGGAACCGACCTGTAAATGGGGCGCGCTATCCGGCCTCGCGAGAAACCGGGTTTCCCTTGAGGCCGCGATAAGCCTCCAGAGCGCGCTCGCGCGCCGCCGAATGCCCCACGATCGGTTCTCCATAGAGACGCCTGGTGGCGGGTTCGAGTTGCGCGGGGGCTTTCCACGGCTCGTGGATCAGGGCGTCGGGCAGGCTGGCCAGTTCGGGAACCCAGCGGCGGACATAGGTCCCCGCCGGATCGAATTTCTGGCCCTGGGCGATGGGGTTGAAGATCCGGAAATAGGGTGCGGCGTCCGCGCCGCTGCCGGCGACCCACTGCCAGTTGCCGACGTTGTTGGCCAGGTCCGCGTCGACCAGCGTGTCCCAGAACCAGGCCTCGCCCGCGCGCCAGTCGATCAGCAGGTGCTTGACCAGGAACGAGGCGACGATCATCCGCACGCGGTTGTGCATGAAGCCGGTGGCCCACAGCTCGCGCAGACCGGCGTCGACGATCGGGTAGCCGGTCTCGCCGCGGCTCCAGGCGTCGAAGGCGGCGTCGTCTCGGCTCCAGGGAAAGCCGTCGAACTCGGGCCGGAAGTTCGCCTGCGGCAGGTCCGGATTGTGGAACAGGATGGAATGATTGAACTCTCGCCAGCCGATCTCGGACAGGAAGGTCTCGACCGGGCCGGCCGGGGCGTCGCCGGCCTCGACAGCGTTGCGGGCGGCGACCCAGACCTGGCGGGGACCGATCTCGCCGAAATGCAGGTGCGGCGACAGGCGGGAGGTGGCCTCGACCCCGGGCAGGTCGCGCTGACGGTCGTAGCGTTCGACAGGGCCGGACAGGAAGTCATTCAGCCGTGCGGTCGCGCCGGCCTCGCTGGGCGTCCACAGGTCGAAGCCCTTGGACCAGTCGGGCTTGGTCGGGTGCAGGTTCCAGCTTTCGAGAGTTTCGGTCAGCGGCCAGGACTCCGGCGCAGGCAGGATCTTCGGGGCGGGCTCGACGTGGACGTGATGAAGCTGTTCCCGCGCGGCGCGCCAGTAAGGGGTGAAGACCTTGTAGGGCTGGCCGGCGCCGTTCTTCACCGTCCAGGGCTCGCTCAGCAGGCCGGCGTTGAAGCTTTCGCAGGCGACGCCTTCCTCCCTCAGCCAGGCCTTGAGGGCGCTGTCGCGGTCGATCGCCGCGGCGTCGTAGAGCCGGTTCCAGACCACGGCCGAGGGCCGAGCCTCGGCGATCATCGCCTCGAGAACCGCGCGCGCCGAACCGCGCCGCAGGATCAGCCGCGCGCCGAGCGCCTCCAGGGAAGCGGCGAGGGCGGCCAGCGACTTGTCCAGCCACCACAGCGAGGCGGCGCCCATCCCCCGCACGCCGGGCGTCTCGTCGAGGACGTAGAGCGGGATCACCGGCCGCCCCGTGGCCGCCGCGGCGGCGAGGGCGGGGTTGTCGATCAGGCGCAGGTCATTGCGCAGCCAGACGATGACAGGGCCGTCCCGATCGATCCGCACGTTGGAGGTTTCCTGAATTGCCAACGAGCGATCAAATGGCTCGCTATTGGCCAAAACTCGGGGCCTATGGAGTGGAAGAAGGGCTAGGCAAAGCCCCTCTAGACAGATTACCTTTGATCATTCTGAACGAGTCACGCTTTTTTAAGCTAGCTCGACTGGAATAGAACAGCCCCGATAACACTAGTTACCGGGGCTGCGTTGAAGGGGGCGGGCGACCTTTTCACTTTCGCCGGTGTGGTCGTTCGTCCCTGCTACCTCGTTGAGGTATGAGTGCCGATATGTCGGATCTCTCAAACAAATCAGCTAAATAGGCTCAAGGCCTACTTCTTCGGTTTCGGAGGGGCCTCGCGAACCGTCGTGCTGGGGTGTCGCGCAGCGTATTGCGGCGTCACGTATTGCCCAGTCACAGCGGAACGGTTGTTCCCACCGGTCGAAGACGGCTTAGTCATCGACTTGGATCCTTGGATTGCGGACCACGCCCCGCACCCTTTGCGACTGACCGCTCCGCTACATGTTGTGCTGCAGCACGTCGTTCAGCCCACATATGGGGCCACAGGCGGTAATGGTTCGTCAACCACTAGAACCCAATCGCGCGCAAGTTTTTTCTTAATAAATCATTAAGTTGGAAAACAATGGAAAAAGAGGTTAACTTTTACAACGACTTAATGGCGAATTCGAAAAGCCGTTGCGGCATCTGACCGCACTTCACCAATAGTTTTCCACAGAATCACTGGGTGCTTTCCAAGGGGGCGTCTAAGCAGCCCGCGTCCTTGTCAGGTTGGATCCGTGTGCCATAACGCCCTTCATGTCCAGACGCGTCATCCTCGTCACCGGCGGCGCCGGGTTCATCGGCTCGAACATCGTGGCTCGGCTTTGCGAGGACGAGAGCCTCGACGTGGTGGTCTGCGACTGGCTGGGCGAGGCCGCGCAGAACAAGTGGAAGAACCTGGCCAAGTCGGCGATCGCCGACTTCGTGGCCCCCGAGGACCTGTTCGACTGGCTGGCCGAGCGCGGCGACGAGGTCGAGCTGGTGATCCACATGGGCGCGGTTTCCTCGACCACCGAGCCGGACGCCGATCTGATCGTGCAGTCCAACTTCGTGCTGTCGCGCGACCTCTGGCGGTGGTGCGCGCAACATCAACGGCGGCTGATTTATGCTTCTTCGGCGGCTACTTACGGCGACGGCCTGCAAGGCTTCGACGGCAAGGACGACATCGAAAGCCTCAAGGCCCTGCGGCCGCTGAACGCCTATGGCTGGTCCAAGGCGCTGTTCGATATCTACGCCGTCCGCGAGGCCGGCCGCGGCCATGCCCCGACCCAGTGGGTGGGGCTGAAGTTCTTCAACGTCTATGGCCCCAACGAGGACCACAAGGGCGGCATGAAGTCGGTGGTCTGCCAGATCTGGCCCAAGGTGGCGGCGGGCGAGGGCGTGCGGCTGTTCAAGTCGCACCACCCCGACTACGAGGACGGCGGCCAGCTGCGCGACTTCGTCTATGTGCGCGACGTGGCCGACGTCGTCGCCTGGCTGGCCAAGAGCCCGCACGTCAACGGGATCTACAACCTGGGTTCCGGCAAGGCCCGCTCGTTCAAGGCCCTGGCCGAGGCCACCTTCCGCGCCGTGGGCCGCGAGCCCGACATCGACTATTTCGACATGCCCGAGGTGCTGCGCGGCAAGTACCAGTATTTCACGCAAGCCGACATGAGCCGCCTGCGCGCCGCCGGCTACAACGCGCCGATGACCTCGCTGGAGGACGGCGTCGAGGACTATGTCTGCGGGTTCCTGAACACGGACGATCCGTATCGGTGACGCCTTTGCGTCCTTCCAAGAGCGGCGGCATGGGCGAGGTCAGACCGCGCGCTCCACATCGGTGTCGGCGAAGTCCTCGCCCTTGAACAGCAGCGGCAGGCCGCGAGACTTGGCCAGGGCGTAGCTGAAGCAGTCGCCGTAGTTCAGGCCGTGGCGGCCGCGGCCAAACCTTGTGAAGGCGTCGCGAGCCGTCGTGAGTTGCGGATCGTCAAAGGGAGCCGTGACGACATTCAGGCCCGTCAGCAGGCCTTCCATTTCCCTGACAACGGCCGAACCGCCGCGCCTCATGCAAACGATAAAGCATTCGAGGCGGGTCGCGGCGGACATGATGACGCCGTCCGATCCGATAATGGCCGCCTTAAGGTCTTCGGCTTCCGGCTCCCGCCAGAGGATCGCCAGAATCGCCGACGTATCGACCACGATCACTTCGGCAGTCCGTCCTCGTCGTATAGGATCTCGTCGGGATCGCGTGGATCCAGGATCGGGAGTGCTGCAACGCGAGCTTGGATCTCCGCGATAAGTGCGAGCTTTTCCTCAGGGGTGCGTGGCTTGGTCATCAGCGGCGGCTGGGTCCGGTCGGCCTCGGCGCGCAGGGCTCGCTCAACAACGTCGTCCAGGCTTTCGCCCGTTTGCTCCGCAACCTGCCGGGCGAGGCGATCCGCTTCGTCCGTGAGAATGTGGCGCGGCATGACCTCAAACCTACACCCGATCAATACCACCTCCAAGCCGAGCCCAGCCGAAGGAGCACGGGCTTCGAGCGGCTGCGCGAGCAATGTCTGCTCGGTGGCGATCAACGGAGAGGAAGGCGCGCAAGCGTCCCGGGCCGTCTCGCGCGACGCGGCGGGTTCGTGTAACCAGGGCCCATGGCCGACCGCTTCAAGGGTTTCAAGCGCTGGATCTTCGCGGGAGCGGTGCTGTTCCTGGCGCTGGTCCTGTCGGCGGCGTTCTACTGGCGCTACGACATCCTGCGCACCACCCTCGATCCCAAGGTTCCGTTCCAGACCTATCAGCCGCCCGCGGCGCCCGACTATGCGCGATCGAACGCCTGGGCCCTGCTGCCCCAGCAGGGTGCGACCAGCCGGGTCGCGGCCGACGTCTTCTTCGTCCATCCCACCAGCTATGACGGCGGCCGGGACTGGAACGCGCCCTTCGACCAGCCCAAGGCGGCGCGCGACCTGGCGCGGGTGATGCTGCCCAACTACGCCGCCCCGTTCGCCCGGGTCGGGCGGGTCTTCGCGCCCCGCTACCGCCAGGCCAGCCTCTACACCTTCCTGACGCTGCGCGACGACGCCCGCGACGCCCGGCGCTTCGCCTATGACGACATCCGCGACGCCTTCCACCGCTATCTGGAGCACGACAACCGCGGGCGGCCGATCGTGCTGGTCGGGGTGGAGCAGGGCGGCATCCTGGCCGAGCGGCTGCTGAACGACGAGATCGCCCCCAACGCCGCGCTGCGAGACCGGTTGGCCGGGGTCTATCTGATCGAGACCGTCGTCCCGGCGGATAAATTTGGGCCGGGATCCGCCGTACCCGCCTGCGCCAGCCGGGCCCAGGCCGGCTGCGTGGTGGCCTGGGCCTCGATGCTCGACGGCGATTTCCAGCAGGCCCAGGAGTTGACCAATCGCTCGCTGGTCTGGAACGCCGGCGGCGAGCTGGTCACCCTGGACGGTCGCCTGCCGCTCTGCGTCAACCCGCTGCTGGGCGCGCGCAGCGACATCCGCGCCCCGGCCCGGCTGAACCTCGGCGCCGCCAACGCCACCGGCCTGGAGTGGGGCGCGCGGCCGGCCCTGCTCAAGCGCCAGGTCTGGGCCCAGTGCCAGAACGGCCTGCTGCACACCGGCCGGCCGAAATCGACCTCGCTGCGCGACAGCGGCTCCTGGACCGACCGCCGCAAGGTGGACGGCTTCAACCTGTTCTGGGCCGACATCGAGGCCGACGCCCTGGCGCGAGTGGCGGCGCTGAAGCGGCGGGGCGCGCAGCCGTAGCCTGCGGCTGGGGACATGCCCATGGGCATGTCCCCAATCAAGTCCGCTCAGCCCGCGTCGTTGAGCGGCGAGGCGGCCTTCCAGTCGAACAGTTCCTGCAAGGTCCGCACCGCCTGGCCGCGCGGCGAGCTCAGGTCCGGGTCGCGGGCCAGGATCAGCCGGGCGTCGTCGGCGGCCACGGCGATCAGGTCGCGGTGGGCCACCGGGTCGGCCAGCCGGTAGGCCGGGAAGCCGCTCTGCTTGAGGCCCAGCGGATCGCCGCCGCCGCGCAGCTCCAGGTCCTTCTCGGCGATCTCGAAGCCGTCGTCGCTGCGCCGCAGGATGTCCAGCCGCTGCTGGGCGGTCTCCGACAAGGGCGGGTCGTAGAGCAGCACGCACGCGCTCTCGCGCGCCCCGCGGCCCACACGTCCGCGCAACTGGTGAAGCTGGGCCAGGCCGAAACGGTCGGCGTGCTCGATGACCATGATGCTGGCGTTGGGCACGTTGACCCCGACCTCGACCACGGTGGTGGCGACCAGGACCGAGACCTTGCCGTCGACGAAATCGGCCATCACCGCGTCCTTCTCGGCGGGGCTCATCTGGCCGTGGACCAGACCGACGCTGGGGCCGATGGCCTGGCGCAGGGCGGCGGCGCGGCGCTCGGCGTCGCGCAGGTCGATTTTTTCGGACTCCGAGACCAGCGGGCAGATCCAGAAGGCCTGGGCCCCGGCCTGGGCGGCGGCCTTGAGCCGCTCTATGATCTCCGGAATGCGTGGGGTGGGCGCGGCGCGGGTGGCGACGGGCGTGCGGCCGGGCGGCTTCTCGTCGATGCGCGAGACGTCCAGGTCGCCGAACACCGTCAGTTCCAGGGTGCGCGGGATCGGCGTGGCCGACATGGCGACCAGGTGCGCGCCCGCACCTTTGTCCTGCAGCCGCTTCCTCTCGTTGACGCCGAACCGGTGCTGCTCGTCGATGATGGTCAGGCCGAGGGCCTTGAACACGACGTCGTCCTGGAACAGGGCGTGGGTGCCGACCGCCACGGCGGCCGAGCCGTCGGCCAGCTTGGCCAGCTTGGACGCCCGGGCCGCGCCCTTGTCGCGGCCGGTCAGCAGGATCACGGCCAGGCCTTGCGCCTCCAGCGGCGGGGCCAGGGTCTCGTAGTGCTGGCGGGCCAGAATCTCGGTGGGGGCCATCAGGGCCGACTGCAGGCCGCTGGACGCCACGTCGGCCATGGCCAGCATGGCCACCACGGTCTTGCCCGAGCCGACGTCGCCCTGGAGCAGACGGCCCATCCGCTCGCCGCTGGCCATGTCGCCACGCACCTCGGACAGGGCGCGGATCTGGGCCCCGGTCAGTCGGAAGGGCAGGGCCCTCTCGACCGCGTCCGACAGCGCGCCCGCGCGGATGACCGGGGCCGCCTGGGCCCGCTTGCCGGCCTTGCGCTGGGCCAGGGCCAGCTGGTGGGCCAGCAGTTCGTCGTAGGCGAGGCGCCGGCGGGCGACCGACATCGGCGACAGGTCGATCTCGGCTTGCGGGCCGTGGACCAGGGCCAGGGCCTCGCGCCAGGCCGGAAAGCCGCTCTTGGCCAGCCAGGCCGGATCCTGCCATTCGGGCAGGGAGGCGGCGCGCTCCAGGGCCTCGTGGGCGAACTTGCGGAAGGTGCGCGAGGGCAGGCCGGCGGTGGCCGGATAGACCGGCTCGATCGGCGGGATCTCGGCGAGCCGCTCGGCCTCCAGCAGGTAGTCGGGATGGGCGACCTGGATCTCGCTGCCGAACCGCTCGACCTTGCCGCTGACCGCCCGCCGCGCCCCGACCGGATGCTGGCGTTCCAGGTGCGGCCCGTGGCCCTTGAACCAGGTCAGGGTGACGAAGCCGTGCTCGTCCCAGGCGCGGACCCGCCAGGGCTGGCCGGGGCGCTGCGGCGGCAGGTGGGCGTCGATGGTGACCAGGAAGGTCTGGACCTGACCGTCGATGGCGCGGTCCGAGGTGGTGGCCGTGCGGCGGATCAGGCCCTGGGGCAGGGTGAACAGCACGTCGCGGACGATCGGCCCCGCCAGGCGCTCGACCAGCGGCGCGACGCGCGGCCCCACGCCCTTCAGCGTGGAGACCGGCGTGAACAGCGGAAAGAGAATCTCGGGGCGCATGCGGGATCACCATAGCGAAGCCCGCGACGGAAGTGGACGCCGCCGTGTTCTCTTTTCGTGCTGATCAGCTATTTCGAAGGAAGCTCGGCCGTAAAAGGCCGAACGGATCCCGGGGTGACGCGCGTGACGTCCCCGGAAACCCGAAGGCGGGCGCTATTCGCCCTTGTTCATGGCCGGATGCAGCGCGGCCAGGATGTCCTGCAGCTCGTCCGAGCGCGAGGCGCCCGAGACGTTCAGGCGGGTGTAGAGATATTCGGCCTTATGCTTCATCGCCGCTTCGGGGAAGCGATTGCCGGCCCCATGCAGATTGTTGGCCTCGCCGGCGTAGACGACGGTTCCGGTGGCGTCCACGAAGACGAAATTGCCAGCGATCGTCGTCCGAGGATCGCGATCCTCGGCCAGCTTGTAACGGTAGACGGCGCCTGATGCGCCTTGCAGATCGATATAGGGTTTCACTGGACCTCGCCTCACAGCACACGGCGTCGGCGGAGAGGAGGTGAGGGGCGCCGGAGGCCAAATTATGACCTTAGGCCGCTCACCTTGCTGAGGAATCGCCGCGTACGTTCTTCCTTAGGCGAACCAAGCACTTCGGCGGAAGGGCCTTGTTCAATTATAACGCCGTCATCCATGAACAGCGTCCGATCGGCCACATCGCGCGCGAAGTCCATCTGGTGGGTGACGATCACCATGGTCCGCTTCTCGGCGGCCAGGTCGCGGATCACCGTCAGCACCTCGCCGACCAGCTCCGGGTCCAGGGCCGAGGTCGGTTCGTCGAACAGGATGACCTGCGGGTCCATGGCCAGGGCTCGGGCGATGGCGCAGCGCTGCTGCTGGCCGCCCGACAGCTCGCGCGGATAGGCGTCGACCCGATGGGCCAGCCCCACCTTGGTCAGCAGGGCCCGGGCCTTGTGGCGGGCGGCGGCGGGCGCTTCGCCGCGCACCACGATCGGGCCCTCGGCGACGTTGTCCAGGGCCGTGCGGTGCGGGAACAGGTTGAAGCTCTGGAACACGAAGCCGACCCGGCCCTTCAGGGCCCGGGCCAGGGGCGGCTTGGCGCCCGCCGTGACGCCCGCCACGGTCAGGGTCCCGCCGTCGATGGCCTCCAGCCCCGCCAGGCAGCGCAGCAGGGTGCTCTTGCCCGAGCCGCTGGGACCGATGACCGCGACCACCTCGCCGGGTGTCACGGTCAGGTCCACGCCGTTCAGCACGGTGGTGTCGCCAAAGCGCTTGACCAGGCCCTTGGCGTCGATGGCGTCTCCCGCGACCTCGGTCATCGGCGGCCCTCCGCCTGGCGTTCCAGCCGGGTCTGACCCAGGGCCAGCAGGCTGGACAGGATCCAGTAGAGGGCGGCGGTCGCCAGGTACATGGCGAAGATCTCGTAGGTGCGGGCGGTGATCAGCTGGGCCTGGCGGAACAGCTCGGGCACCTGGATGGTCGCGGCCAGGGAGGTGTCCTTGACCAGGCTGATGAAGCTGTTGGACAGGGGCGCGACGGCGGTGCGGGCGGCCTGGGGCAGGATCACCCGGCGCAGGGCCTGGCCGCGGCTCATGCCCAGCACGCTGGCCGCCTCCCACTGGCCCTTGTCGACGGCGGCGATGGCGCTGCGCAGGATCTCGCCGGCATAGGCCCCGATATTGATCGAAAAGCCGATCCCGGCGGCCAGCAGCGGCGGCAACTGCACGCCCAGCTGCGGCAGGCCGTAATAGATCAGGAACAGCTGCACCAGCAGCGGCGTGCCCCGGATCGCCGAGACATAGACCGCCGCCGGCCAGCGCAGCAGCGGGCTGCGCGACAGGCGCATCAGGGCCAGGCCGAACCCGATCACCAGCCCCACGCCCATGCCGATCAGGCTGAGCAGCACGGTGTAGACCGCGCCCTTCAGCAGCAGCGGGGCCGACTGGGCGACGAGATCGAGGGCTGGACTCATTAAATCCGCTCATCCCGGCGAAAGCCGGGACCCAAGCCGAGGTTCAGCAAGGAGCCGTCGCGGCGCGATCGTCCCCGCCCGTCTGGACATTCAGCTTGGGTCCCGGCTTTCGCCGGGATGAGCGGTATTTCTATGGTCACTTCGTCACGTCCTGGCCGAACCACTTGTTCGAGATCGCCGCCAGCTGGCCGTTGGCGCGCAGGGCGTCGATGGCCTCGTCGATGGTGACCTTCAGGGCCGGGTCGCGCAGCATGGCCACCCCCATGCCCTGGCTGGCGAAGGGCGGGCCGGAGGCGACGAAGTCGGGCGAGGTCTTGACGAAGTCGGCGGCCACCAGCCGGTCGTTCAGCACCGCGTCGATGCGGCCGGCCTTCAGGTCCTGGTACTTGGTCGGATCGTCGTCATAGGTGCGGACCACGGCGGTGGGGACATTGGTTCGCAGCCAACTCTCGTAGTTGGTGCCCAGGCCCACGCCCACCTTCTTGCCCGCCAGGTCGGCCGGCGTGGCGATCCCCGCCTGGCCCTTGCGGACGATGATCTGGATGCCCGAGACGGTGTAGGGCCGCGAGAAGTCGTACTTGGCCGCCCGTTCCGGCGTGATGGTGATCTGGTTGATCACCACGTCGATGCGTCTGGCCTCCAGCGCCCCCAGCAGGCCGGCGAACGGCGCGGGGTGGAACTCGGCCTTGACCTTCATCTGGGCCGCCAGGGCCTTGGCGAAGTCGACCTCGAAGCCGGTCAGCTGGCCGTCCTTGTCCTGGAAGTTGAACGGCGGATAGGTGCCTTCCAGCCCGATGCGCAGCGTCTTGGTCGCCTCGACCCGCTTGAGGCCGGTCTCGGCGGCGTCGCCGGCCTTGCCGCCACAGCCGGCCAGGACCGTCGCGCCGCTTCCCAGCGCAACAACGGCCAGGGCGATCATCAGGTCACGACGGGCGGGGAATCGCATGCGGGCCTCGGAGGACGAAAACATTCGACGCATTTCTATACGCCTCGCGCGCCGCCGCCAGGGGCAAGCCTCGCCCGCGGGCGTCGCGAGACCCAACCTGACCGAGATTTAACCTGACGCCACGCTTCGGCTCTGGCTTGCTGCGGGCTTAGAGCATCGCGCGGAAAAGTGGACGCCGGTTTTCCGCAAAAGCGATGCGAAAACAAGAACTCTAGTTGTTCTTCGGGGGACTTCCATTGGCTCTGTTCGATCCGGCCGCCGCCACCGCCGCCTATCTGGCCCAACTGCCGCCGCAGGCCCACGCCAAGGCCACGGCCTATACGCAGGGCGGGCACTGGCTGCTGCTGTGGGGCTTCCTGGTCTCGGCCCTGGTGTCGTTCCTGATCGTGCGCTGGGGCGTGCTGGCGGCCCTGCGGCGACGGCTGGAGCGCCGCAAGCCCAGGCCCGTCCTGGTCAGCTTCGTGGTCGGGATCGTCTACCTGCTGATCGACAGCGTCCTGAGCCTGCCCTGGTCGGTCTATGCCGACTGGTGGCGGCAGAAACAGTACGGCCTGACCAGCCAGGCCTTCGCCGGCTGGCTGGGCGAGCAGGCGATCAGCACGGCGATCGGCGCGGTGCTGTTCGGCCTGTTCCTGACGGCGCTGTACGCCCTGATCCGCAAGGCGCCGCGCACCTGGTGGCTGTGGAGCGGCGGGCTGACGGCGGTGTTCATCACGGTGATGATGGTGCTGGCCCCGATCTATATCGAGCCGATCTTCAACCAGTACACGCCCGCGCCGGCCGGGCCGGTGCGCGACCAGGTCGTGGCCATGGCCAAGGCCAACGACATCCCGGCCGACAAGATCTTCGTCTACAACGGCTCCAAGCAGTCCAACGCCTACACCGCCAACGTCTCGGGCCTGTTCGGCTCGGCGCGGGTGGCGATGAGCGACACCATGTTCAAGCAGGGCGCGGACCTGGCCGAGGTGCGCGGCGTGGTCGGCCACGAGATGGGCCACTACGCCCACCACCACGCGCTGTGGATCGCCGGCGGGATGAGCCTGCTGGCCATCGTCGCCTTCTTTCTGGTCGACCGCCTGTTCGCGCCGGTGTCCGCCCTGATGGGCGCCGACGCGGTCAGGGGCCTCGCCGACCCGGCCGGCCTGCCGATCCTGGCGGTGATCCTGGGCCTGCTGGGCCTGCTGGGCCAGCCGGTGACCAACAGCCTGATCCGCATCGCCGAAAGCGACGCCGACCACTACAGCCTGGCGCACTTCAACGAGCCGGACGGCCTGTCCAAGGCCCTGGTCAAGACCATCGAATACCGGGCGGCGACGCCGGGGCGGCTCGAGGAGATCGTGTTCTACGACCATCCGGCGGTGGGCAACCGGATCCGTCGGGCCATGGACTGGAAGGCGGCGCATCCGAAGCCCCTGTAAGGGGGCGGCGAGCGCCTCTAGCAAGGCGACAATGCGCGCGCGGCGACCGTCCGGACGGCCTGGGTGAGATGGTCCAGCAGCCGGGCCGACAGTCTTGTGCGCTGCCAGTAGAGCGAAACAGAGATCCGATGCTGGGGCGAGAGCTCCACGAGGCGGCCGGCGGCGAGGTGCGGCGCGGCCAAGACCATCGGCGTCATCGCCCATCCGAGGCCGGCGAGAGTCATGTCCAGCATGCCCGGCGTCGAGGGCGCCCAGTGTGTCGGCGGAGAGATCTCCACGTCCCAAGCCTCGCGCGCCCAGCGCGCCTGGAGCTGGTCGCGTCGATCAAAGCGCAGGATGGACGCCGTTTGGAGGCTCCGCGCACTGACCCCGCCGCCGAAGAAGCGCGTCACGAACGCGGGGCTGGCGACCGCGGCATAGTCGATGGCGCCGAGCGGATAGGTCTTGCAACCGGAGACTGGCGACGGATCGGCCGTCACGGCCGCGAGCACCTCGCCTGACCGCAAGCGGTCGGCGGTGTGGGCCTCGTCCTCAAGAACCAGGTCCAGCATCGCGCCGGTCTCCGCCGCGAAGATCGCCGCGGCGTCCGGAAACCAGGTGCTGACGCTGTCGGAATTGACCGCCACGCGGACGGTGGAGGGTTCAAGCGCAGGACCGGCCAGGCCAGGCAAGTCGCGGATGACCTCGCTCTCCAGAAGGCGCACCCTTTCGACATGGGCGCAAAGCTTGGCGCCGATTTCCGTGGGCCGGCATGGGACGCCGCGTGTCAGCAGGATTGCGCCAACCCGCTCTTCCAAGCTCTTGACCCGCTGCGACACGGCCGAAGGGGTCACGCCGAGTATTGCGGCCGCCTTGTCGAAACTGCCTTCACGCGCGACGACGGCGACGGCGGCGAGCGACGCATAGTCCAACATTAGTTTGCCTAACGTAAGGTAAGAAAACTGAATTAGCCTACACCGCTCGCGTCGGCCATCAAGCGCGCATGACCCAAGAGCTTCTTCCCGCCTTCACCAAGGGCTTCGTCCTTTGCGCCGGGCTGATCATCGCCATCGGCGCCCAGAACATGTTCGTGCTGCGCCAAGGCCTGAAGCGCGAGCATGTGCTGCCGATCGTGCTCTTCTGCGCGCTCGCGGACGCCACCTTGATCGTGACGGGCGTCTGCGGCCTGGGCGGCGTCCTGGCGCTGGTCCCCGGCCTGACGCTCTTGCTGAGCCTGGGCGGGGCGGCTTTCCTGTGCTGGTACGGGATTTCGGCGCTGCGCCGGGCGGCCAAGCCTTCGGCCCTGGTCGTCGGCCACCAGGCGGGTATGACCTTGGGCGTGGCCCTGGCGGGGACGGCCGCCTTCACCTTCCTGAACCCGCACGTCTACATCGATACGGTCATGCTGATGGGCGCGGTCGGCGCGAGCCTGCCGCCGCCGGAGCGTCCGCTCTTCGTGGCCGGCGCTGTCCTGGCCAGCCTTGTCTGGTTTTCCTCGCTCGGCTTCGGCGCCCGCTTCCTGGCCCTGCTCTTCGCCCGCCCGATGGCCTGGCGCGTCCTCGACATCGCCATCGGCGTCCTGATGCTGGCGCTGGCCGCCAGCCTCGTCCACGGCGCCGTCGCCGTCTAGGCCGAGGGAACCCAATGTCGTTCGCGCCCGCCATCTCGCCGGACATCTTCGCCCTGCGACCGGACTTCACCGCGCTCAGCGTCCATGTCGAGGCTGTCCGCAACACCGAGAGCGACGCCCGAAGCGTCGCCTTGCTGGACGCCGCGTGCGGGTTTCTGGACGCCGCCCCTTGGGCGGAGGCGCATCTGGAGGCCTGGCGAGACGCCTACCGCGCCTTCGGCGCCAAGCCTCAGCGCACGCCCTGTTCGGCGGAAGCTCTGCGCAGGCGCGCGCTCAAGGATGGCCGGCTGCCGACGGTCAACGCGGTCGTCGATCTCTACAACGCCATCAGCCTATGCTTTGCACTTCCCATCGGCGGCGAGGACGCCGACGTTTACGCCGGGGCGCCGTCCTTGATCCGCGCGACCGGCGGGGAACCGTTCGACACCTTCCAGGACGGTCGGCCTCGGACCGAGCCGGTTGATCCTGGCGAAGTGGTTTGGCGCGACGCTCAAGGCGTGACCTGTCGCCGCTGGAACTGGCGGCAAGGCGTTCGAACCCGGATCAGCGCCGACACCACCAGCATGTGGTTCGTTCTGGAACGCCTGGACCCGATGCCGATGGACGCCTTGGCGCAAGCCGGGGCCGAACTCGTGGACGGCCTGAAGGTCTTGAGCCCCGGCGCTCGCGTATCGACGCTAATGCTTGGCGTTGGAACCGCGAGGGGGGGCAACTAGCCCGGAAGCGCCGCTCGCCGCTCGGGCCCGCGACGCGCCGTTCGTTGGCCTGCTGTCGCCAAGCCTACCGCTTCCTCACGAACACCGTTCCCGCCGAGTAGCCCGCGCCGAAGCTGCAGATCAGCCCCGTCTCACCCGCCGCGAAGTCGTCGCTGGCGGAGTGGAAGGCGATGATCGAGCCGGCCGAGCTGGTGTTGGCGTAGGTGTCCAGGATGATCACGTTCTCCCCGGGCGCGGGATCGCGGCCCAGCACTTTGCGACCGATCATCTCGTTCATGTTGATGTTGGCCTGGTGAAGCCACAGGCGCTTGAGCCCGGTCGGATCGACGCCGATGTCGCCGGCGTGGTCGACGATCATCTCGCTGACCATCGGCACCACCTCGCGGAACACCTTGCGGCCCTCCTGGACGAACAGCTTGTCCTTGGCGCCGATCCCTTCCGGGGCCGCGCGGTTCAGGAAGCCGAAGTTGTTGCGGATGTTGTTGGAGAATTGGGTCTTCAGCCGCGTCCCCAGGATCTCCCAACCGCCGGTCGCCTGGTCCTCGGCTTCCAGGATCACGGCGGTGGCCACGTCGCCGAAGATGAAGTGGCTGTCGCGGTCGGTGAAGTTCAGGTGGCCCGAGCAGATCTCGGGGTTGACCATCAGCACGGCCTTGGCGCTGCCGGTGGCGATGAAGTCGGCGGCGGTCTTGATACCGAAGGTGGCCGAGGAGCAGGCGACGTTCATGTCGAAGGCGAAGCCCTCGATCCCCAGGGCCTGCTGGACCTCGATGGCCATGGCCGGATAGGCGCGCTGCATGTTCGAGGCCGCGCAGATCACCGCACCGATCTCCGAGGCCGGCTTGCCCCAGCGTTCGATCGCCTGCCTGGCGGCCTCGACGGCCATCTCGGCCAGGAGCGAGATCTGCTCGTTGGGCCGCTCGGGCAGGATCGGCCGCATGACCTCGGGATCGACGATCCCAGTCTTGTTCATCACGTAGCGGGCCTTGATGCCCGAGGCCTTCTCGATGAATTCGGGCGAGGAGGGGGCCAGCGCCGTGACCTCGCCGGCGGCGATCGCCTCGGCGTTGGCGGCGTTGAAGCGCTCGACATAGGTGTTGAAGGCTTCGACCAGCTCGGTGTTCGAAACGCTGAACGGCGGGGTGTACAGCCCCGTGGCGACGATGACGGCTTTAGGCAAGGCGGCGGTCCCGGTGACGCTGGCGCGCCCCCTCTCTCTGAAAGGTGCGGGCGCGGCTTGGCTCTGTTGTCCGATCCATAGCACGCCCGGCGCGGGCGTCACCTTTCCCCGCGCGGCAGGGATGCCACACCTGGCCGCTTTCGAGACCGGACACGGAACGATTTGGCGCCGCCACAATCGCCACGGACATGTCGGGAACGACACGCAATGGCCGCAAAAGGCCCAGCGAGGGTCCAATCCAGGCCCCAGGGCGCGGCTATCCAGGCCAGGTCGAGGCGCTCCCCCTGCCTCGCCAGTACCAAGGAGTACAACAATGAAGACTCTCATGTCGGCGGCCGTTCTGGCCGCGCCGGTGGTCGCCATGGCGGTCGCCGCCGCTCCCTCCCTGTCTCACGCTCAGGACACCGGGGTCTACGGGACCCTCGGCTATGCCGGGTCCCGCGCCGAAGGCGCCGACACCGGCGCGGTGCAGGGGCGTCTGGGCGCCAAGCTGACCCCGCACTTTGGCGTCGAGGGCGAGCTGTCGGGCGGCGTCAAGGACGACGACATCGACACCAACGGCGTGCGGTCCAACATCGAGCAGACCCATTCGGCCGCCGTCTACGGCGTGGGTTTCCTGCCCGTCACGCCGAAGATCGACCTGATCGGCCGCGTCGGCTACGGCAACACCCAGTTCAAGCAGACCCTGGCCGGGGTCGAGAACAAGTTCGACGCCGACAGCGTCAACTACGGGGTCGGCGCCCAGTACAAGGTCGATGACAAGAACGGCGTGCGCCTGGACTACACGCGCCAGCAGTTCCGTGACAACGACGCGGCCGACGCCAATGTCGTGTCGGTGGGCTACGCCCGGAAGTTCTAGCCACGCCCGGGCCCGAAAACGAAAGAAGCGCGCCTCCTCGCGGGGGCGCGCTTCCTGATTCAGGCTCTGAGAATGCCTAGCTGAACACGGCCGCGGTGTCGGTTTGCCCGGTCTTGGGGTCGGGGCCGTACTTGTTGGGGCCGTTGGTGCCCGGCAAGACGTTGAACACCAGCAGCACCAGGCCGCCGATGAAGGGCAGGAAGGCGATCAGCAGCCACCAGGCCGAGCGGTCGGTATCGTGCAGGCGGCGGAAGCTGACGGCCAGGCTGGGAATGATGATCCCCAGGACGAAGAGGCCGTAGAGGCCGCTCAGCACAAAGCCGATGGGGTTCATGTTCCCGCTGGTTCCACCACCGATCGCGCTGACCAGGATGAAATAGGCGATCTCGACCAGAATGATGAACAGCGTGAACAGCCAGTATTCCGAACGCCGGGCGCGGCCGGTGAAATCGGCGTATTTCTTGAGCGGCTGGAACATCAACGACATGGCAGGCTCCTGTGAAGGCCCCGAAAGGGGCGTGAATCTCGCGGTCAGGCCTGGGCCGGATCGGACGGCGGGCCGCCGCCAGGCGGGTAATAATGATGGTGCACGACGGTCGGATGGCCGTAGCCGGTGCGCCCCTTGGGATCGGGACCGTAGCGGTTCTCGCCCGGCGTGCCGTCCAGCAGGGTGAAGATGAACACCATGAAGCCGCCGAACGGCACGAAGCTCAGCAGCAGCCACCCGCCGGACTTGTCGCTGTCGTGCAGGCGGCGGATGCTGACGGCGAGGTTGGGGATGAACATGGCCAGGCAGAACAGGCCCAGCAGCGCCAGGATCATCGCGGCCGCGGCCCCCAGCTGATCCTCGTCGCCGCCCGTCGCCGCGCTGAACACGACCAGCAGGAGAAACAGGCCGAAGGTCACGAGGGCTTGGAACAGCGTGAACAGCCAGTATTCCGAACGCCGGGCGCGGCCCTCGAACTCGGCATACTTGCGCAAGGCCTCGAACATCATACGGTTAAGCTTCCCCCCGATGGCCGGCGACTGGCCGACTCCGACAACCCGAAGGCGAACCTAGGGTGGGAAGGCGGCCGCCGTAAAGAACAATTGCCAAGATCACTTGGCGACCAGGCGGGGGACCGGTTGGAAGGCTTGACGCCGGTCGACGCGACGCCGACGCTGAAGCGGATCGGGAGGAAGCGTCGCTTTGGACAAGGCGCTGGTCATTCAGCTGGCGGGCTCGGCCGCGGCCGTGGGACTGCTGGTCGCCCTGTCGGCCTGGGCGCGGATCGCGCGGCCGACCCCGCCGCTCGACGCCGAGGCCGCGCGCGCCCTGCTGGCGGTCGAGTTCCCCGACGATCGCGTCGACGTCCTGTGGATCGCCGCCGACGGCGCGGGTCTGGTGGCGCGATCGGGCGAGCGGGCCCTGGTCGCCTGGCGCAAGGGCGACGGCTATGTGGCCCGCGACCTGCCATGGGCGGCGGCGCTGGACGCGAAGTCCGCCAACAAGGTCGTGCGCCTCGAGACCGCCGACGGCGTCGCCCGCCTGGCGCTGAAGGACGGCGAGGCCTGGCCGCCGCCGCGGTTGCTGTCCGGGGAGATCGCGGCGTGAAGGCCTTCGACCCCGTGCAGGCGGCCATTCCGTTCTTCGTGCTGGCGGTGATCCTCGAGATCGTCCTGGCCCGGATGGGCAGGGCCAACGCCCGCTACGAGACCCGGGACACCGCCGTCTCCCTGGCCATGGGCCTGGGCAGCAGCATCGCCGGAACCCTCATGGGCGGCGTGATCTTCGCCGCCAGCCTGTGGGTCTGGGAGCATCGCGTCTTCACGATCCCGATGACCGCCGTCTGGGCCTGGGTGGTGCTCTTCTTCGCCGAGGACCTGACCTACTACGCGTTCCACCGCCTGTCGCACGAGCGGCGGTTCTGGTGGGCCAGCCACGTCAACCACCACACCTCCACCCATTACAACCTGTCGACGGCCCTGCGGCAGACCTGGACGGGCGGGGTCGCCGGGACCTGGCTGCTGTGGCTGCCGCTGTCGTTCCTGGGGTTCCCGCCGGCCATGGTGGCCATTCAGAAGGGGATCAGCCTGGTCTACCAGTTCTGGATCCACACCGAGGCGATCAAGCGCATGCCGCGCTGGTTCGAGGCGGTGTTCAACACCCCGTCGCACCACCGGGTGCACCACGCCCGCAACGCCCGCTACCTGGACGCCAACTATGCTGGCGTCCTGATCATCTGGGACCGGCTGTTCGGCACCTTCATTCCCGAGACCGACGAGGAGCCGGTCCGCTACGGCACGGTCAGGAACCTGCCCAGCTTCAACCTGCTGACCAACGTCTTCCACGAGTGGATCGGCATGGCCAGGGACGTCGCCCGCCATCCCCGCCACGCCCTGGGCTACGTCTTCGGCCCGCCGGGCTGGAGCCACGACGGCTCGCGCGACACCTCCCACACCCTGAAGGCCAAATGGCTTGCGCGGACGGCGCGGAACGGGGTGCAGGGCGGGCCTGGCGGCGAGTCTTGAGTTTTGCTGCTCGGTCGCGTGACCTGAGTCATCAAGTCAAATTAAATCTTCCTGAAATTGTCCCGCCTCTGATTTATCCGGCGTGAATAAACTTCAGGTTATGTTGGCGGTCGATTGGAGCGCAATGCCCACCAAGTCCTGTTGCGACGATTCGCCGCCGAGCGAACGTTAATTCTTCATCGGAAATTTACCGTGATCGCCAAACTGTTGATCGCAGTGTGGCGGTTTCCAAAGATTTGATCGGCCAGGGATCGTGTCGAAGTCTCGATGCGAGGACGGCATGGTCTGGATCGACCGCCCCTATGCAATGGATCACCCGGCCATGAGGCGCGACATGAACATCCTTTCGTCCCTGAAGATCGGAACGCGCCTCTGGGTCGGCTTCGCCCTGGTGCTCAGTCTGGTGGTCGGCCTGTCGGCGATCAGCATCCAGAAGGTCCAGCAGATCAACCAGAACCTGGCGACGGTGAACGACGTCAACAGCAAGGCCCAGCGCTACGCGATCAATTTCCGGGGCAGCGTCCACGACCGGGCGATCGCCCTGCGCGACGTGACCCTGGTCGAGCCCGACGCGATCGGCGCCGAGGAGGCCCTGATCAAGAAGCTGACCGACAAGTACGCGCAGTCGGCCGCCCCGCTGGACGAGATGATGGCTCGGCCCGACGCCACCGACGCCGAGCGGGCGATCGTCGACAGCATCAAGCAGACCGAGGCCCAGACCCTGCCGCTGATCCAGGACGTCATCGCGCGCCAGCGCGCGGGCGACGCGGCGGGCGCACACCAGGTCCTGATGGGCCAAGCCCGCCCGCTGTTCGTGCAGTGGCTCAAGCAGATCAACCAGTTCATCGACCTGAAGGAGGCGGAGAACAAGGCGATCGGCGCCCACACCCGGGCGATCGCCGAGGGCTTCACCTGGCTGACGATCCTGCTGGCGGTCGGCGCCCTGGTGCTGGGCGGGGTGATCGCGCTGTGGTCGGTGCGCTCGGTGCGGCCCCTGGCCGACCTGACCCGCGTGATGAGCCGCCTGGCGGCCGACGATTTCTCGGTCGCGGTGCCCAGCGCCGACCGCAGGGACGAGATCGGCGACGTCGCCCGCGCGGTCCTGGTCTTCAAGGACGGCGGCATCGAACGCGAGCGCCTGCAGGCCCAGGCCGCGGCGTTCCAGACCGAGCTGGACCGCAAGCTCAAGGACATGGAAGCCGCGTTCGAGAGCGCCGGCGAGAGCCAGCAGCGGCTGGTGGCGGCGATGGCCAGCCAGCTGAACCGCCTGGCCGGCGGCGACCTGAAGGCCCGCCTGACCGAAGAGGTCGCCCAGGAATACCGCCAGCTGCGCGACGACTTCAACACGGCCGTTTCCCAGCTTGACCAGAGCATGGGCGTGATCGCCACGGCCGCCAACGGCATCCGCGCCGGGTCGGACGAGCTGACCAGCGCCGCCGACGATCTGGCCCGGCGCAGCGAACAGCAGGCCGCCAGCCTGGAGCGCACCTCCAGCGCGCTGGAGGACATCACCCAGCGGGTCAAGCAGACGGCCGCCGGCTCGCGAAAGGCCTCCACCGCGGTCGAGGCGGCGCGCGGCGAGGCCCAGGGCTCCGGCGAGGTGGTGCGCAACGCCATCTCGGCGATGAGCAAGATCGCCAAGTCCTCGGCCGAGATCACCCAGATCATCGGCGTGATCGACGAGATCGCCTTCCAGACCAACCTTCTGGCCCTGAACGCCGGGGTCGAGGCGGCGCGGGCCGGCGACGCCGGCCGCGGCTTCGCGGTGGTGGCGCAGGAAGTGCGGGCCCTGGCCCAGCGCTCGGCCGAGGCCGCCAAGGAAATCAAGACCCTAATCTCGACCTCCGGCCAGCAGGTGGACGAGGGCGTGGCCCTGGTCGACGAGACCGGCCAGGCGCTGCGCCGCATCGTCGAGCAGGTGGAGACGGTCGAGGCGCTGGTCACCGAGATCAACGACTCCACCCAGGCCCAGGCCACGGGACTTTCGGAAATCAACGCCGCGGTCAACCAGATGGACCAGATGGTGCAGCAGAACGCGGCCATGGTGGAGCAGTCGACCGCCGCCAGCCACGCCCTGAAGGGCGAGGCCGGGCATCTCGGGGCCCTGGTCGCCCGGTTCGAACTGAGCGGGGCCGGCCAGGCCGACCAGGCTCCGACCGCCCTGCGCCGCCCCGGCCGCGCGGCCTGAACGGCGGTCAAACTTATGCTCCCTCTCCCGGCGGGAGAGGGGCGGGGAGAGGGCTTACGGCGTCGGACGGACATAATCCCTCTCCCTCCCATCGCTTCGCGACGGGCCCCTCCCTCTCCCAAGGGAGAGGGTTCGGGGAAACGGACGAGAAAACGCCCTCATCGCTCCCGGCGCGTTTCCCCAATCAATTCAACGTCGCAAATCCACTTATCCTCCGTCTCTCGCGCCGCCGTATGATCAACTCACCTTGAGGCGATGGGGAGGGCGCTAAGGCCTGCGACCTTCGCGGCCTTGGGGGGCGGTCGAGCGGGCACGCTCGTCGGCGGCGGTCTCGTCAGGGGTCGCCAAACCTCATCCATCTGGTGCCGGCCGGGCCTGGAACACAGATACGGCGTTGGGTGAGGGCCGAGGGGCGCGACAGGTCTGCGGTGACGCGGACGTTCCGGGACCGGGCGACGCAAGCCCGGCCCGCCCGTCGGGGGCTTTAGACCGGCGAGGTCCGAACAGGGCCGATCGCCGGACGCTCCCGGATAACGATCGCGCGGAGCGTCGGTCCTGGTCGAAACGGTATTTCTTCAAAAGCTTCCGGGCCTGGCCCGGCGCTCCGCAGCCCTCCCCACACTTCAGCGGCCCGCCGCGTGAGGCGGCGAAACCTTGCCCTCGTGAGGAGACCCCATGCCTCGATCCAGGACTCGCGCCCGTCTCCGGGCCGCCCGATCGCCCGCCCCCGACACCACCGACCCGATGGACGACGACAGCGGCCGCACGCCCGCGCGCATGGACTGTCTTCGGCGCGATATCCGCCGTCGGCTCAAGTTGGCCGCCGCAATACGGGAAGCGCGGGACAGGACGCCTTCGGACGGGGATTAGACCTGGGTGTCGCACCCCATATGAACGGCCAGGCCGAAGCCCGGCGCCGCCAGGGCCGCGGCCACGCTGGCCCCAGCCGCCAGTTGCGTCTTGCGAAGTCTCACCATCCCGAGGTGCAGCCTGGCCGCGACGCGCGGCGGCGCAAGCTAATCCCGCAGCAGCGGCAGGGAGAGCCCCGTGGCCGGACGCGCGGCCAGGATCTCGCGGCGGAAGCGGAACAGCTCGGCCGGGCGGCCGCCGGTGTCGGCGTCCTGGCGGCCCAGGCCCTGGACCAGATCCTCGCGCTCGACCACGCGGCGGAAGTTCTGCTTGTGCAGCGGCACGCCGGCGATGGCCTCGACCGTGCGCTGCAGAGCCGACAGGGTGAACTCGGCCGGCATCAGCTCGAACACCACGGGGCGGTACTTGATCTTGCCGCGCAGGCGAGACAGGCCGGTGGCCAGGATGCGGCGGTGATCCGAGATCATCGGCTCGCCCAACGCCGCCGACAGGGCGGCGGGCTCGGCCGGGTCATGGCCCTCGGCCCTGGCGCGGTCACGGGCCGCCTCGGGGGCCAGGCCGGCCTCGTAGAGCAGCTCGTAGCGTTCCAGCACCCGTTCCTCGTTCCACGGCGCGCCGTCCAGGGCGAAGGCCAGGCGGGCCCGTGAGGCCTTGCCGGGGTCGTCGCCGGCCCATCGGCGCAGGGCGGGGGCGATGGCCTCGTCCAGCAGGGCGGGACGGCCGTGGCGCCAGTCCTCCCAGGGGAAGAAGGCGGACCAGGGGGCCCAGGCGGTGTCGGGCGCCTGGGTCTCGACCGCCGTGGGCGTCAGGCCCAGATAGCCGACCGAGACGATCCGGGCCGCCCCGGCCCCCATCTCGGCGCGCGGCGCGTCGCGGCCCTCGTCGCCGAACGTGTAGAGCTGCTCCACATAGCCCAGCTGGAAGCGCGTCTGCTGGGTGACGAAGGCCCGCAGGCCCAGCTCGAAGGTGCGGTGGCCGGCCGGGTCGAACGGGCCGAACGGCAGGCCGGGCAGGGGACTGGCCACGTCGGTGACGGCGTCGTGCGGCCGGACCGTCAGCACCACGGCCTCGCCGTCGCGAATGGCCACCACCACCGCCGACAGGCCGATGACGACCGATGTCGAGCGAGGGGCGCTCATTCGGTCTCGAACGCCGCACCGGGCGCCGACTCGAAGCCGGCGGCGCGGGACAGCACGTGAAAGCGCTGCACGTAGCGGGCCTGGGCCTCGAACGGCGGCAGGGGCAGGATCTTCAGGTCGTAGCCGGCCGGCGGCGGGCCGAAGATGGCCAGGGACTCCGCGTGCTCGAACCCGGCCAGTTGGGTGGCCTCGAAGAAGGCGCAGGCCCGGTCGGCCTGCTTGATCAGTTTCTTGACCGCCGGCGGGGTCTTCGGCGGCAGGCCGAAGCGGATGTGGATGGCGTCCTCCAGCCGGGCCTCGAAGTCCTTGTAGCTGACGCCCAAGGCCGCCTTGAACGGGCTGATCATGTCGCCGATCACATATTCGCTGGCGTCGTGCAGCAGGGCGGCCAGCCGCCATTTCGGCTCAAGGTCGGGCTTGATGTGGGCGGCGATCTCCTCGACCACCACGCTGTGCTGGGCCACCGAGAAGCCGTGCTCGCCGGTGGTCTGGCCGTTCCAGCGCGCCACCCGGGCCAGGCCGTGGGCGATGTCCTCGATCTCGATGTCCATCGGCGAGGGGTCCAGCAGGTCGAGCCTGCGTCCCGACAGCATGCGCTGCCACGCCCGGGGCGGAGTTTTATGCAGCCCTTTGGCCACGAAATCGTTCCTTACGGTGAAGGTGCAGGCCTGACCCTGTCTGGACTGGCCCATCGATTGACAAAGATCAATGAGGGGCCGGCCTTTGGCTGTGGAAATGCGCCTGAGGCGACACCCTCGCCGTTTGGAAATGCCTGGACCAGGAGATCGATCATGAGCTGGGCGAGAATCATGGCGCCGCTGGCCGGCGCCGCCGCCGACCGGGGCCTTCTGGAGTCGGCCCGGGTGCTGGCCGAGGGGTTCGACGCCGAGCTGGCCTGCGTCCACGCCCCGGCCGACATGGCCGACCTGATGCCGTGGATGGGCGAGGGCTTCATGGGCGGGGTGCAGGTCACGGCCCTGGAGAGCCTGAAGGAAGCCGCCGTCGAGGGCCACCGCGCCGTCGACCGGCTGGTGGCCGAGCTGGGCTACGCCCGCAGCCGGGCGATCAGCCTGGAGTCGCCGGTCTGGGCCGGCCTGGCCATGGAGGGCCGCCTGTCGGACGTGATCGTCTTCGACAGCGCCGCGGCCCGCGGCAAGGGGCCGCTGGCCGAGTCGTTCCAGCAGATGATCGCCGACGAGCAGCGTCCGGTGCTGGTGGCGCGGCCGGGCCTGAAGGTCGGCGGCACGGTCCTGGTGGCCTGGGACGGCGGCAAGGAGGCCAGCCGCGCCATGCGCACGGCCCTGCCGCTGCTGCAGAAGGCCGCCGCCGTCGTGGTGGCCGGCGCGCCGGGCGCCTCGTCGCGAAATTTCGCCCTGGAGCGCCTGGTCGAGTTCCTGGCGGCGCGCGGCGTCGCGGCCACGGCCAAGGTGCTGGACGGCTCGGGCAACGACGCCGCGGCCCTGTTGCTGGGCGCGGCCCGGGAGGTCGGCGCCGAGGTCATGGTGGCCGGCGCCTTCGGCCATCCGCGCCTGCAGGAGTTCATCTTCGGCGGCACCACCCGCAGCCTGCTCAACAGCGACGGCCCTTCGCTGTTTCTGTCTCACTAAGTCATTGTTCAGCAACAAGAAGGAGGACGTAAAAATGTCCCTGTCCCGCATCGTCATGCGTCTGGCCCGCAATCCCGGCACCGAGTTCGCGGGGGGCGACGACCACCGCGGCTACGCCCTGACCGCGCCGCTGACCGAGGACGGCCACCTGGACGCGGACGCCTACGCCAAGGCCAAGGACGAGTGCGTGGTGCGCCGCTTCGCCCCCGACGAGGACGCCGCCGACGGTCGCCTGAACCGCCGCGGCGAGCGCTGGTTCTTCGACTATGACGAGGATGTCGAGCTGGACGACGAGCCGGTGCACCGCCTGGGCCAGCACCGCTTCGCCCTGGGCGAATATGTCACCGTCACCGACGACGAGGGCCGGCCGCTGACCTACAAGGTGATGGAGGTGACGCCGGTTTGAGGGGGAGTCTGTCCTCGATCGACCACCAATCCCATTTCAGCCGTCATTCCGGGCCCTTGTGCCCGGAACCCCTCTGTCCGCCGCAGGTGCGGGAGGGGCGGTTCGCCGGCGAACCGCTTGCGCTTCACGTGCGAGCTGAACCAGGGGTCCCGGGCACGAGTCCCGGGATGACGAAGTTGAAGGCGAGGGGTTTCTGGGAATCTTCCCGATCGGCGGGGCGTTCACCCCCCGACGTTGTGACGGACCAGGGTCTTCATGTCCTCGAAGATGTCGTGGTCGCTGCCGTCGCGGCCCTTGGCCTTGACCACGGCCACGGCCAGCGGGCCGCCCTTGGGGCCGCGGGCCTCGTAGCCGACGACCCGATAGCCGCTGGCGGCTTTGTCGCTGGCCAGGATCAGGGTGGCGCGCACCCCGTCGCCGCGCCGGCGCTGGCGGATCTGGGCGCCCTCGTCGGTGGCGTGGATGTCGACGTCGCCCTCTTCGTCGTCGCTGGACTTGACGCTGACATTGGCGTTGCCGCCGCTGGCGCGCTCGCTGACCGTCCGCGTCGTCCCGCCGTCGCGGACGGTGACGTTCTTGGCGACCTTGACCTCGGCCGTGTCGTCGTTGGCGTTGATGGTCAGGCCGCCGATCTTGATGTCGGCGCCCTTGTCGTGGGCGTCGATCCGGATGCCGGGCAGGCTGATCTTGGCGCTGTCGCCGCGGGGCTTGCCGCTGGTGGGAGGCGAGGGCGGCGGCGACTTGACGGCCGGCATCAGGGCCTTCAGCTCGGTCTCGATCGGCGCCAGGGCCGCCTCGGCGTCGCCGCCGTTCAAGGCCACCAGCTTGAGGGTCACCTCGGCGTTCTGGCCGGCATAGACGCAGGCCTGGCCGTCGGCGGCGGCGCTAACCCGGGTCAGCTCGCCCTGCCGGTCGGGGCAGTCCAGCCTGGTGATCGCCCGCAGCGGCTCGTGCTTGCCGTGCGGCTTGCGGTCCTTGTGGGCGACCTCGACCTTGGGTGAGCAGGCGGTCAGGGCGATCAGGCTCGTGGCGGCCAGCAGCAGCAGGTGTCGCATCAGAGGAATCTCCCGTTCGGCGCGAAACTGGGCTGGCGGCGCGCGGAAATCCAATGAAATCGCGGTAAGGGCCTCATACGGTCGGCGGCTTCACCTGGGCGTCGATGGCGCCCAGCAGGTCGGCGGCCAGGCGGCGGACCGTCGCGACGTCGGCGTCGGAATAGGTCACGCGGAGCTTGGCGAACCAGGGGCCGATCTGCATCAGCCACAGGCCTTCGTTGCGGCCCTCCTTGTCGCGCCAGAACCGGCCCTGGCGACGCGGGCCGCCTTCGGAGGCGGGATAGGGATCGACCGCCTCGCCCACCGGGGGCGTGTGGGCCTTGGCCTGCTCGACATAGATGTCGAACACGCGGGTCAGGGTGTACTGGGCGGGCAGTTTCGTCAGGTAGAGGGTCGCCGTCGCGGTCGCGGGGGACGCCGCGTAGCCGCAGCTGACGTCGCGGCCGCCCTGGGCGGCGTCGTAGACGGTCAGGCGGTCGCGCTTGAAGCCGTCGATCGCGACGGGGCAGGTGAAGCCCGAGGCCTGGTGCAGGGCCGCGCCGTCCGGCTGCTCGCGGAAGCTCTGGTTCTGCGGCGTGGCGCTGACGGCCGGCAGGCCCGGCCGGGAGCCGGGCAGGGGCGTCGCGCCGGGCGTGGACTTGGGGCCTTCGTAGGCGTCGGCCTGGACGTTGACCTGGATCCTTTTGGTCCGCTCGTCGCGGCTGACCAGCGGCGGCAGCCGGCCCTGCAGCGCCGCGGCGACATCGGCCTTGAAGGCCTGGCCGTCGGGAACGGATGGATACAGGCGCAACGCCGAGGCGCCCGTCTTGGTCGAGATCCCCAGCACGTAGCTGGCCTTGGCGGAAGGGGCCGGACGTTTCTCGAGTTCGGCCATGACCGCGGCGGTCATGTCGGCGAACGGGGCGACGAAGAAGATCGGCGCGTCGGGACTGGCGGTTCGCGCCATCAGGACCGGCGAGGTGGCCGTGGTCTCGAACAGCGCGTAGGTCGCACCGCCTGCCTTGAGCCCGGCCTCGTCGCACTTGGGCTTGGCCTTCAGCAAGGCCTTGCGCTGGAGCGCCTTATCGGCGATCGCCGGACCGAGGGAGATCAGGGTGACCAGGTCGCTCTGCATGTTGGTCGAGGGCAGGACGATCGCCTGCACGGGCGGTCGCGGCGGGCAGGCCTCGCGCGCCGCGGCCGGAGTCGTCGCCATGGCCAGGCCAAGCGTTGTCCAAGCCCAGGATCTCATATCGCGCGCTTCCCAACCTGACTCAAGGTTGGCCGAGCCAAGAGCGTACGTCCAGATACAATCTTTCGGCGAGCGTCTACTGCCCCGGCCGGAGCCCAGAACCCTCGCGACGGGCCAGGAAGGCCAAGCGCTCGAACAGGTGGACGTCCTGCTCGTTTTTCAGCAGGGCGCCGTGCAGCGGCGGGATCAGCTTGGTCGGGTCCTTCTCGCGCAGGACGGCCTCGTCGATGTCCTCGACCAGCAGCAGCTTCAGCCAGTCCAGCAGCTCCGAGGTCGACGGCTTCTTCTTCAGGCCCGGGACCTTGCGCATGTCGTAGAAGATCCGCAGGGCCTCGGCGACCAGCTTCTGCTTGATGCCCGGGAAGTGCACGTCGACGATGGCCTGCATCGTCGCCTCCTCGGGGAAGCGGATGTAGTGAAAGAAGCAGCGGCGCAGGAAGGCGTCCGGCAGTTCCTTCTCGTTGTTCGAGGTGATGATGATGATCGGCCGGACCTTGGCGGCGATCGTCTCGTTGGTCTCGTAGACGTAGAACTCGTTGCGATCCAGTTCCTGCAGCAGGTCGTTGGGAAACTCGATGTCGGCCTTGTCGATCTCGTCGATCAGCAGGACGGGCCGGCTCGGGGCCTCGAAGGCCTCCCAAAGCTTGCCCTTTTTTATGTAGTTGCGAACATCCTTGACCCGCTCGTCGCCCAGCTGGCTGTCGCGCAGCCGCGTCACGGCGTCGTACTCGTAGAGGCCCTGCTGGGCCTTGGTGGTGGACTTGATGTGCCAGGTCAGCAGCGGCGCGTTCATCGCCTTGGCCACCTCGTAGGCCAGGACCGTCTTGCCGGTGCCAGGTTCGCCCTTGATCAGCAGGGGGCGTTCCAGGGCGACGGCGGCGTTGACGGCCACCTTCAGGTCTTCGGTTGCGACGTAATCGGCGGTGCCTTCGAAGCGCGAGCTCATGCGGTTTCCTGACGGCGACTCCGGCGAGCGCCTCGAACAGTTGTTCAAATCAGGGGCTAACCTACAGACCAACGGTCGGCCGGATCAAGCCGGCTTGTGGTCAATCCTCCTCGCTCGGCTCCGGCGGCTCGGACGCCGGCCTGCGGTGGCGGCGGGCGACCGATGGCGGATCGCTGGCCGGGAAGCTGTCCTCCAGCCCCTCTTCAAGCTGATCGTCGAGGTGTTCGGACGAGTCGTCGGTGCGGGGATCTGGCGTCGCGTGCGGCATGGTCGCTCTCCTGTCGCCTGGCGAGACCGGCGTCTGGTGGATCCAGCGGCGCCGAGGATCGCCCGGTCTTGAAGATCTCAGCTTTCCTTCGCGTAGCCGAGGGACTCGATGTCGTCCTCCGCCAGTTCGGTGGACTCGAAGTCCGCGGCGCTGTCGTCGTCGTCCGACACCAGATCCTCCGGATCCTCGTCGTCGCCGGCGATGGCGTCCAGCGGTTCGCGCTCGATGTCCAGGCCCTCGTCGTCGCGTTCGCCCTCGAGGTCGTCGTCGATGTCCTCGAGATCCTCATCGTCGAGCAGGTCGTCGACGTCCTCGTCGTCCTCGTCGTCCTCGTCCGCGTCGCCCTCGGCCTGGGTCACGTCGTAGACGTCGTCCAGTTCGTCGAAATTGGCGATGTCCTCGCCATCGTCGGTCAGGTTGGTTTCGTCCAGGGCCTCGGCGCCGTCCTGGTCGTCATAGTCGATGTCGGCGGGCATGGCGGGCTCCCTGAAGTCGAGGAGCGAGGGCGGCGCGCCCTCGCGGTCGCCGATTCAACCCGTCGTCCGCGGCGATTGTTCCGTCGGCCCGTCAGGCGAAGGGAAGGGCGTAGCCCTTGGCCAGCAGGCGCTGGGCCATCTCCTCGCGCCGGGCCGGCCAGTCCTGGGCCAGCAGGCCCAGCCCCACCACGTCGGCGGGCGCCCCGTCCTTGATCACGTGGTGGCGGAACAGGGCCTCGCGCTGGAACCCATAGCGCTCGTGCAGCTTCCAGACGCTCTCGTTGGACAGCAGCACCTCGCACCACAGCTTGTCGAAGCCCAGGATGCGGAACACGTATTCGATGACCCAGAACTCGATGTAGGAGCCGACGCCCAGGCCGCGCACGGACGGGCTGGCCAGGTAGTAGGCCCAGGCGCAGCGGCGGTTTCGGGCGTCGATGTCGGCCAGGTTGGCCAGGCCCACGGGCTCGCCGTCGACCTCTATCAGCCAGTAGCGCCGGCGGCGGTCGCCGGCCATGCCGTCGAACCAGCGGTCGTGCTCGGCCTGGCCGATCCGGTGGTCGGAATACATGAAGGCGGCCACGTCGGGACTGTTGCGCCAGTCCAGTAGCCTCTTGCGGTCGGATTCGGTCACGTCGCGCAGGACGACGGTATGCACGGGCTGAGTTGTCATACGCGGCGATCTCCCCCCAGGGCGGCCAGATCCGGCCGGCTCCGCACGAAGGCGCGCACATCGTCGGACGTGAAGGCCGGATTGGCGGCGTAGAGTCCGTCGTACACCGCGCGGACGAAGTCCAGGTCGTCGGGCCGGTCGACCGTCCAGCGCACCTCGCCCTCGTCCGCCGCCTGTTCCAGGCCTGCGATCTTGAAGCGGTTGGGGTGGCGGTAGAGGAACGGCGTGACGTGTTCGTGATCGTAGGGATCAACGGTCTGGTCGGCGGCGATCTTCAGCGCCACGGCCTCGAACACCTCGACGTCCAGGCCCTTGGCGAAACTGCGCCGGACCGGGGTGTTGGAGGTGTAGTCGGCGCCCGAACGCTGATGAAGGTCGAGGGTCTGGTCGATCAGGTCGGGATCGGCGAGCGGGCAATCGGCGGTCAGGCGCACCACCGTGCGAACCGGTCCGAAGGCCTCCATCGCGCCGATATAGCGGGCCAGCACGTCGTCCAGCGGCCCGCGAAACACCGGAACGCCGGCGGCGATCAGGCAGACGGCCAGCGGGTCGTCGCTGGCCTGGTGCGAGGTGGCCACCACGATCCGGTTCAGCCGCGTGGCGCGCTGGAGCCGCTCGATCTGCCTCAGGATCATCGGCTGTCCGGCCAGGTCGGCCAGGACCTTGCCGGGCAGCCGGGTCGACGACATGCGAGCTTGAAGGATGGCGAGCGGCAAGGGCGTACTCGAGATTGGGACGGGATCTTGAAACCCGAACACCGGCGTTCGTCTACCGCCGAAATGTGGTGCGCATCTGGCGAAGCTTGTGGATCAGCCGGCCGGGAAGCGTTCGCGCAAGGCGGCGCCCACCTCCTGCATGGTCGGAGTCCAGTCGTTGAAGTCCGGCGTGATGAAGCAGCGGGTCTGCGGATACCAGGGCCAGGTCTGGGCGCCCAGGCGGGTCCAGGACGAGGCTCCGGTCAGCATCCAGATCGGCGCCCCGCAGGCTCCGCCCAGGTTGGTGGTGGCGTTCGAGAAGCCGACGATCAGGTCCATGGCGCAGCACAGGGCGGCGACATCGTCCAGGTCCTGCTTCAGGTCGATGCCAGGCGGCCGCCAGATGTCGACGCCGAACTCCGCCTTGGCCAGGGCGATCTCCTCGTCGCAGTCGCCGTACTGCAGGTTGACGAAGGTGATCCCCGGCGTTTCCAGCACCGGCCGCCACAGCATGAAGGGCGAGAACTGGCGGGCGCGTTCGCCGGTCAGTTTCAGGCTCTTCCACAGCAGCCCGACCTTGGGACCCTTGGGCGCGTCCTCCAGCGTCCGCCGCCAGTGCGCCACCCGAACCGGATCAGCCTCAAGGAAGTTCCGCCGGTCGGGGAACGCGGCCACGCTGGGGCGGAAGGTTTCCAGCAGGTCGCCCATCGGGGTCCAGAAGTCGACGCCGCTCCAGTCCTCGATCTCGGGCGCCCCGCGATAGACTCGGCCCTCGTAGGAAACGGTCTTGTGCGGGAAGACGTCGGCCTTGGGGAACGAGCGCCTGAACAGCGGGACCAGCCGTCGCTCGACCGCCAGGGTCAGCTTGCCGGCGGGGCCCAGGGCCTCGATCACGTCCGGCAGCATGTTGGCGAACATGACCTCGTCGCCCAGGCCCTGTTCGGCGCAAATCATCAGCGACTTGCCGGCCAGGTCCATGCCCGGGCGCCAGCGGGAGGCCTCGATCGTGAAGCGCGGGGCCTCGACCAGATCCTTGGAGAAGCGGGCCTCGTAGGCCTTCCAGCCTTCCTCGACCCGGCCCAGGGCCAGCAGGATGGTCGCCCGGCCGAACTGCATGGTCGCCAGATCCTCAGGCGATTCGACCGCGGCGATGGCCAGGTCGCAATCGGCCAGGGCCCCCGCGACGTCGCCCAGGTCGAGCTTGGCGTAGGCGCGGTTGTGGTAGGCCTTGCCGAAGTTCGGGGCCAGCCGCAGGGCCTCGTCGAAGAAGGTCAACGCCGTCCTGCCGTCGCCCAGGCTGCACATCACCGTGCCCAGGGTGTTCCACAGCAGCGGCTGTTCGGGATTGTCGTTGATCGCCGGGCGCAGGACTTCGATGGCCTCGTCGCAGCGGTTGAGGTCGCGCAGGGCGCAGGCCAGGTTGTTGACGCCTTCCAGGTCGCCCGGGCGGGCGTTGATGTAGTGCATGAAGAACTTGGCGGCGATTTCCGGCATGTCCATGCGGAACGCCAGGCGCCCCAGGTCGCCGGCCACCGCGCCGTGGTCGGGCAGCAGCTTGAGCGCCGCCTCGTAGCAGCGCATCGAGCCGGCGAAATCGCCGATCTTCTCGCGGGCGATGCCCAGGACGTGCCAGGCCACGCCCAGCTTGTCGTCCCGCTCCAGGGCCTTCAGCGCCAGCTTCTCGCCTTCGGCGAAGTCGCGGTTCTGCATGGCGTGGACGGACCGGGCCAGCAGCCGGGCGGTTTCCTGGTTGCGGACCTCGTTGGTCTGGCGGTCCAGCCGCGCCAGGGCCTCGGCCGAGGCCGCGTCGCCGGCCGTCGTCTTGAAGCCGAGGTTAACGGCCTGGGCGACCGCCTCCTGGGCGATGGCCAGCGCGCTGGCCGAGATCTGGGTGTCGCGAACGCGGGACATCATTGAGGCCTTGGCGATTTGAGAGAGTCATCCTCTGGGTCAGTATGCTTAATTGTATCCTAAGCTGCGTCCCACGGTCGCAGGCTTGGCAAGGGGACGTTAACCGCCTCCGCCTAGCTTCTGCTTCGAAACCGTCATCTCGGCGGGTGGGGCGACACAGCAATGCGAGAGGGAGCGGCCCTGTGCCATTGAAGCTGTCGCTGAAACCCGGCGAGAAGTTCGTGCTGAACGGCGCGGTGGTCCAGAATGGCGACCGCCGCGGCGTGCTGGTGCTTCAGAACAAGGCCTCGGTGCTGCGTGAGAAGGACATCATGCAGCCTGACGAGGCGACCACGCCGGCGCGCCGGATCTATTTCCCGGTCATGATGATGTACCTGGACGAGTCCGCCGCCGAGCGTCAGTACGAAGAGTTCGCCACCCGCCTGACCGAATTCATGGGCGTAGTGCGCAATCCCGACGTGCTGAGCGACTGCATCGCCATCTCCAAGCATGTGATGGCGCGCGAGTACTACAAGGCGCTCATGCTGAGCCGTAAGCTAATCGAATACGAAGATCAGAGGTTGGGGCATGTCTCTTAGGGCCTATCAGCAGACGGCGACGCGGACCGAAAACCCGCGTGAGATGGAGTACCGTCTGTTCGGTCAGGTGACGCGCGCGCTGATGGCGGCGTCCGAGGCTCCGGCGGACGACATCGCTACGCGCATCGACGCCCTGGACTGGAACCGCCGCGTCTGGTCGGCCCTGGCGACCGACTGCTCATTGCCGGAGAACACCCTGCCGGTGCAGCTGCGCGCCAGCATCATCTCGCTCAGCCTCTGGGTTGGCCGCCACTCCAGCGCCATCATGCGCAAGGAGGAGGATTTCGAGCCGCTGATCGAGATCAATCGCATGATCATGCAAGGCCTGGCGGGCCGCGCCGACGCCGCCTGATCCAGGCGGGGAGGGCGCTTCCGCCCCTCCGGCAAACCTTTCCGGAAAAACCTGCCGCCCGGCGAATTCTGCATTCGCCGGGCGGTCTCGTATTCGGCTTTGGGCTCGTAGAAATCGAATAAAATCAGAATTTTAGAAATTTCGCCAAGGCGGCGCCAACTGGCCCGCCGCTTGCGATGGGTTCTGCGGGCAAAACGCCCGACCGGCAAAACGCCGGGGCAATCCTCCCAAAATGGCGAGAACCATCATGCTGAACTCGATCAACACCAATGCCGGCGCCATGATCGCGCTGCAAAACCTGAACGCCACCAACTCGGAGCTCCAAAGCACCCAACAACGCATCAACACCGGCAAGAAGATCTCCAACGCCAAGGACAACGGCGCGATCTGGTCGATGGCTAAGATGCAAAGCGCGACGTCGAGCTCGTTGAACGCCGTGAAGGACTCGCTCCAGCGCGGACAATCGACGATCGATGTGGGCCTTGCCGCTGGCGACACCATCACCGACCTGCTCGGCAAGATGAAGGAAAAGGCCCTGGCCGCTTCCGACACCTCGCTGAACACCGCTTCGTTCAACGCCCTGGTCTCGGACTTCACCTCGCTGCGCGACCAGATCACCAAGGCTGTCACCAACGCTCAATTCAACGGCGTCAGCCTCGTGGACGGCACGACCTCCAAGCTGCAGTTCCTCAGCAACTCGGACGGTGTCGCCTACACGGTGAACGCCAAGACCCTGTCGCTGGTCGGCCTGGGTCTGACGGCGACGTCGACCTTCGCCAACGCGGCCGCGGCCAAGACGATGATCGCCACGATCACGACGGCCCTGACCACGGCGACGAACAAGTTGGCGAACCTGGGCACCAGCTCGACGGGCCTGGACATGCACCTGACCTTCACGGGTAAGCTGCAGGACAGCCTGGACGCGGGTGTCGGCAACCTGGTCGATGCGGACCTGGCCAAGGAAAGCGCCAAGCTGCAATCGCTGCAGACCAAGCAGCAACTGGGTGTTCAGGCCCTGTCGATCGCGAACCAGACGCCTCAGTCGATCCTTTCGCTGTTCAAGTGATCGGCGACTAGGCTTCAAGAAGCGATCAAAGCCGGACGGCCTGCGGGCCGTCCGGCATTTCTTTTTTCGTTCGTCGATTATCCGAACTCAACCTGAATTTGCCCGGCAGATTTTTCCCATCCGGTCCCGCACTGGGCAAATATTGCCGGGGAAAATCGTGGTAAATCAAAGTATAATGCAAGCCGTTCAAGGGGTTGCCGATTTCTGCCTACTGGGCAGTTTTGGCCCGATCTTTGCTGCCTAGTTCTCCGAGCAAAATGCTCCCGGCTGTCAAAATGACGTCGGAACCCTTGAATAGGAACTGTCGCGATGCCGCTGAATAGCATCAACACGAACGCTGGCGCCCTGATCGCCCTGCAAAACCTGAACGCCACCAACAGCGAACTTCAGGTCACCCAGCAGCGCATCAACACCGGCAAGAAGGTCGGTAACGCCAAGGACAACGGCGCGATCTGGGCGATGGCCAAGAACCAGTCGACCACCGCCAATTCCCTGAACGCCGTGAAGGACTCGCTGCAACGCGGCCAGTCGACCATCGACGTGGCCCTGGCCGCCGGCGACACGGTCACCGACCTGCTGGGCAAGATGAAGGAAAAGGCCCTGGCCGCTTCCGACACTTCGCTGAACACCGCTTCGTTCAACGCCCTGGTCTCGGACTTCAACAGCCTGCGCGACCAGATCACCAAGGCCGTCACCAACGCCAAGTTCAACGGCGTCTCGATCGCCGACGGCTCGACCACCAAGCTGGCCTTCCTGGCCAACTCGGACGGCACCCAGTTCACCGTCAACGCCAAGACCCTGTCGCTGGTCGGCTTGGGCCTGACCACCGGCTCGACCTTCGCCAACGCGGCCGCGGCCAAGACGATGATCACCACCATCAGCAACGCCCTGGGCACGGCGACCAACAAGCTGGCCTCGCTGGGCACCAGCTCGACGGGCCTGGACACCCACCTGACCTTCGTCGGCAAGCTGCAGGACAGCCTCGACGCCGGCGTGGGCAACCTGGTCGATGCCGACCTGGCCAAGGAAAGCGCCAAGCTGCAGTCGCTGCAAACCAAGCAGCAGCTGGGCGTGCAGGCGCTGTCCATCGCCAACCAGTCGACCTCGTCGATCCTCAGCCTGTTCCGATAGGAACGAAGAAGGAGGCGGGCTTGCAGTCCGCCTCCGCCTTTCTCTCGGGCTTCCGCCCGAGGGGAGGGATCACTAGAGGCGCCGCCGCGAACCGGCCGCGATAGGAGTCATGGAAAACAAAGTCGCGTTGACATCGATCCCGCCCGAGCCGTCCACGCCCGTCGTCGGCGCCGTCTCGACCGTCCCGGGTCATCCCGCAGGCGGTGTTTTTACCTCCGCGACCCGGGGAGCCGCGCCCGAAAAGCCCGCGCCCGTGGAGAAGTTCGTGGCGGCCGACGGGCCCCAGCCGGGAGACCTGCGCCTGGTGATCGAGCAGGACAGCAAGACCGGCACCTATATCTACAAGACGGTGGACCGTCGGACCGGCGACATCCTGCAACAGTTTCCACGCGAGGAGGTCCTGCGGTTTAAGCAGGCCGAGCACTACGACCCGGGCGAGGTCTTCGACGGCCTGACCTGAGCGCTGGCCATCGCAGTGCTCGCCGCGACCTGGCGTCGCAGGCGAAACATGGTTTACGTGCGTTAACCATATTCTTACTCCCTCAGCCCCACTTTCATGGCCGACCTGCTCGGCCGCCGAATCGCGTCCCGAGCCTCACTGGCAAGAACCGCCGTTCGGAGACCGTGATGACGCTGAGCGTGAACACCAATCAGCCCGCGCTGATCGCCCTGCAAAATCTGAACAAGACCAACGACGAGATGTCGGGCGTGCAGTCCCGCATCAACACCGGTCTGGCGATCTCCACCGCCAAGGACAACGCCGCCGTCTGGTCGATCGCCCAGGACCAGCGCGCCGATCGCTCGGCCCTGAGCGCGGTGAAGATGAGCCTCGATCGCGCGACCTCGATCACCGACGTGGCCCTGGCCGCCGGTGAATCGGTCTCCGACCTGCTGACCCAGATGCGCGAGAAGGTGGTCGCGGCCAAGGACACCTCGCTGTCGACCTCGTCGCGCACCGCCCTGAACGCCGACTTCCAGGGGCTGCTGAAGAACCTGACCCAGGTGGTCAACAGCGCCACCTTCGACGGCGCCAACATCCTCAACGGCAGCGAGCCGACCAACATCACCTTCCTGGCGGACGCCGACGCCGCGACGGTCATCACGCTGAACCTGCAGAACCTGTCGCTGGGCGGCACGATCAACACCCTGACGGCCACCGACAACATCAGCACCATGACCCAGGCGGCGGCGGTGCTGACCCGCCTGGACGCCACGATGACCGCCGTGAACCAGGCGGTCGGCTCGATCGGGTCGCAAGCCAAGCAGATCGACGCCCACAACACCTTCGTCTCCAAGCTCAACGACGTGCTCGAGACCGGCGTGGGCAACCTGGTCGACGCCGACATGGCCAAGGAAAGCGCGCGGCTGCAGGCCTTGCAGGTCAAGCAGCAACTGGGCGCCCAGGCCCTGTCGATCGCCAACCAGGCGCCGCAGATCATCCTGTCGCTGTTCAGCGGCGGCAGCTAGGCTTGACGCCCTCGGCGGGCTAGACTTTCCCGCACGATACTAGGGAGAATCGACCCGGCATGATCGAGCTTCGCGATCTGACGGACGCCGATGAGGCGATCCTGTTCCAATGGCGGGGCGAGCCGGAAGTCGATCGGTGGATGTCCGACGCGGCCTTTCCCAGCCGCGAGGCCCACGCCGCCTGGTTCCAGGCCCTGCGGTCCGATCCCGACATGCGCGGCTGGATGATCGTCCGCTCGGGCGAACCGTCGGGCCTGCTGACCCTGACGGGCCTGCTCAGCCATCACCGCCGGGCCGGATGGAACTGGTTCCTCGGTTCGGCCGAGGCGCGGGGCCGGGGCGTGGGGCGCGCCGCCCAGGTGCTGGGCCTGGACCGCGCCTTCGGCGAGCTGGGTCTGCACAAGGTGTTCGCCGAGGTCATGGCCGACAACGACGCGGCGCTGAAGGCCCAGGCGGCCTCAGGCTTCCGGCGCGAAGGCTATCTGCGCGGCCATGTCCTCAAGGACGGCCGGCCGCGCGACGTCGTCCTGCTGGGCATTCTGGCCGAGGAGTGGAGCGAGTTGCGCGGCGACGTCCGGCGCTCGCTGACCGACGCTCACCTGATCGCCGCCTGATTCACACGTCTTAACGAAACGTCAGCGTTCCTCGCCGACACTTGGAATCAAGGGGCGTCGCGTCCCGTTGGGACCCGCTGTGATCACTTTCGATTCCAGTCTGCTGCTCGGCTACTATCAGGCCAAGACCGCTGGCCTAGCCGCGAACGCGACCGCCTCGACCAGCGGTTCCTCCACCTCGCCCTCCTCGACTACCAAGGCAGTGCCTAGCGCGCCCTGGACCGGGCAGGCGACCGAGCCCAGCGATCTGGTCAAGGCCGCCCTGAACGGTCGCAAGTTCGTCGACGAGGGCGCGGCGGTCGCCGCCGCCCCGACGATCTCGGGCGACTACAAGAAGCTGTTCGCCGCCTACCAGGCGCTCAACACCCTGTCGGCCATCGCCAATCGCTCGGACGAGAAGGGCGTCACCGACAGCGAGATCAAGCGGTTGCAGGCGGTGTTCAGCAAAGGGCTGAACGAGGTCAACAGCTATGTCCAGAACCTCAGCACCGACGGCATGCGCCTGACGACCGGTGCGGTCATGACCAGCGACAAGTCGACCGTCGGCGTGCCCAAGAGCAACTACACCTACGTCACCAACAAGATCTACAGCGGCCAGGTCGACGACGAGGTGCCCGCCTTCAAGGGCTCCGTCAGCTTCACGATGAATGTCAAGAAGTTCGGCGTCTCCACCGACGTGGTCATGGACCTGTCGGAGATGGGCGCCACGCCGCGGACGATGGCCAACGTCGTCAGCTTCTTCAACGACAAGCTGGCCGCCGCCGGCTTCGACACCCAGTTCGCGGTCAACCGGACCGTGGGCGAGGAGCGCACCACCACCGTCAACGGCCAGACCGTCAAGCTGCCGGCCACCGGCGACGACTTCGCCCTGCAGGTGAAAGGCGACCTGACCGAGACCCTGACCTTCTCGGCCCCGGCGCCGAAGCCGGCGGTCTACATCACCACCGCCGCGGGCAATCCGGACCCGGACAAGAACACGACCACCGACGACGCGGTGATCGAGAACACCCTGACCAAGTACGGTCCCGGCGCGGGCGTCACGCCGGGCACCAAGGTGTTTTCCGACACGCTCGAGGGTACGGTCAGCACGGTCCACAAGACCATGACGGGCCCGGACGGCTCGCTCTACGTGCTGGCCGACATCGACGGCACGACCAGCACCCAGACCATCAAGGGCGACCAGGACGTCGCCCTGCTGAAGTACGACTCGTCGGGCAAGCTGCTTTACGCCCGCACCCTGGGGGCCTCCAACACCGCCACCGGCTACAACATGGCCATCTCCGACGATGGTCAGGTGGCGATCGCCGGTTCGGTGGCCGGCGGCCTTTCCGGCGCCGCGAACGGCCCGATCAACTCCGATTCCGACGGCACGGTCACCGACAGTTTCGTCACCCTCTACGACGACAAGGGCGACGAGACCTGGACGGTCCGCCGGGGCGGCATGCTGGAGGACGAGGCCACCGCCGTGGCTTTCGGCGACGACGGCGTCGTCTATGTGGGCGGCCGCACCAAGTCGGACATTCCAGGCTCGGCCACCGGCGCCACGGCTGGGGGCTACGACAGCTACCTGACCGGTTTCGCCACCGACATCTCCGGTACGCCCAAGGCGCTGTTCACCACCCACTTCGGCAGCGAGAACGACGACACGGTCGCCGGCATCGTCGTCAACGGCGGGCAGGTGGTGGTCGCCAGCAAGGAAGGCAGCGAGGCGATGCTTCGCAGCTTCGACGTAACGACCAGCGTCGTGACCGAGGACCGCACCTACCTGAACGACAAGGAGGTCTGGGTCACCGAACCGACCACCTATACCAAGGCGGCCACGTTCACGACCGGCGCCACGCGCGATCTGGGCACGCTGAAGGGCGGCGCCATCGCCGGCCTGACGATCGACAACGGCCAGCTCTACATTGGCGGCTCCACCACCAACGGCGCCCTGGACGTCAACAACCAGACCAAGGCGGCCTCCGGCGGTTCCGACGGCTTCGTGGCCCGGATGTCGCTGGACCTGACCGACAAGAGCCAGGACACCCTGGCCTATTATGGCGGGACGGGCGACGACACGGTCACCGGCATGGCGGTGTCCAACGGCCAGGCCTGGCTGGTGGGATCGGCCGGCAAAGACCTGGCGGGCCAGCCGACCGTCGGCGACAAGGACGGCTATGTCGCCCAGATCGACGTCGCCACCGGCGCGGCGACCTGGGAGCAGCGACTGACCGGCAAGGACGGCTACGCCACCGCCACCTCGATCGCGGTCGACGCCTCCGGCTCCAGCGCGCTGGACATCTTCGGCATCCCGCGCGGCGAGATGAAGTTTACCCAGACCGACAAGATCGTCTCGGCGACCTCGGCGCGGGCGGGGGACACCTTCCAGGTCCGCACCCGGGCGCGCGGAACCCTGACCACGATCAAGATCGCCGCCGACGACACCCTGGACACCCTGGCCGACAAGATCCGCAAGGCAACGGGTTTCGCCGCCAAGGTCGAGTTCAGCAGCGTCGGCAACAATCGCACCCTGCGGATCAGCCCGTCCCAGACCACCTCGACGGTCGAGATCCTGCCCGGCAAGGGCGGCACCGACGTGCTGGAGTCTCTGGGACTGAAGCCGGGCATCGTGCGCAACACCAAGACCGACCACGGCCAGACCGTATCATCTGACGGCAAGGGTCCGATCTACGGTTTCTCGCTGGACACCGGCCTGGACCTCACCGACGACGTTGGCCGCAAGGCCGCCGTGGCGGCCATGACCAAGGCCCTGTCGGCGGTGCGCACCGCCTATCGCGAGATGGCCGACACCGCCAACGGCGTGAAGCGGACTGACGCGACCGCGTCCTCCGGCCATGCCGACGGCCCGGTCCCGGCCTATCTGACCAACCAGATCGCCAACTACCAGGCCGCGCTGAACCGCCTGACCGGCGGCGGCTAGGGCGCTTCCGCGCCATCCTTCGAAGGTCTCCCGAGCCTTCTTCGCGGCCGGACTTGAAAGCGTCATCGGCGCGTCGTAGCCAGGGATCATGGAACTTCTCAAAGATCGACGCGTGTTGCTGGGCGGCGGCGCGGCCCTGGCCCTGATCGCGGGCCTCGGCATCGCCCTGGCCCTGATGCACGGCGCCAAGTCGCCGACCGAGGACCCGCCGGCTTCGCGCGCGGGCCTGATCGTCGAGACGGGGAGGGCCGACGACACCAAGCTCGACGCCAACCGCCCCCTGCGCTGCTTTGTCGGCGGCCAGTTCGTCGGCGAGACCACCCTGGCCGAGTGCGCCAAGAAGAACGGCGTGGCCACCGGCGCTCTCGATGTCGGTGTCGACGAGACCGGGGCTTTGGCCGCCGCCGACCAGGCCGGCCTGGTGCTGACGCCGCTGCCGCCCGTGGAGACGCCCGCCGTGCCGGCGCCCGCCGCGACGCCGACCATTTCGACCCCGACCGTCTCCAGCACGCCCCTGGCCGCCTGCTGGCGTTACGCCGGCGGCGAGTGGCGCAAGCTGCCCGGCGAGATCACCGTCAACGCCTGCGCCCAGCAGATCTCCAGCGGCAAGTGCGAAAAGGCCGGCGGCGCCACCTACGGGCGCTGGGGCGACGAGACCATCCGCCTGGTGCCGGGCAAGGTCGAATCCTCGTCCGACAACCGCACCTTCCAACCGATCATCGACCTGGGACCGGGCTGCTCCGTCCCGTCGGCCTAGAGAGAGAGCTTCAAGCCATGCGCCTTTCCGTTGTCGCCCTCTCGCTCCTCGTCGCGACCGCCGCCGTCAGCCTGACCGGCTGCGAGAAGCAGACCAAGGCCCCGTTCCAGGCCGGCGTCTGCCTGCACGTGATCGAGCAGAAGGATGGCACGCTGAAGTTCAATCCGGTGGCTCAGAATGTGCCCAGCCTCGAACTCTGCGCCGCCGAACTGGAGGGGATGCGCCTGCGCTTCGTGCGTCTGGGCAGCCCCAATCGCGAAATGACCGGCGCCTATCAGGGCAAGTTCATCTTCCTGCAGAAGGAAGGCATCTATCTGGGCGACACCTACGAGGGGGCCCGGTTCATGTCGCTGGTCCGCACGGGGGACGGTCGCCTGGCCGTGCCCGGGGCGATGCCACCGCAATAGGGCGCTGCAAAGCCGGGGATAACCTCAGGGCTCCACAGGAACATTCGAAGAACAAAGCTTGCTTTCGCCTTTAAGAACCCGTTAACGTCTGCACCAGATGCCGGCGCGTTGGGTCGCCGGGCGTGAACAGGAATCTTCCCCATGGCGGGCAGCGTCAACAAGGTCATTCTGGTCGGCAATCTCGGGGCCGATCCCGAAATCCGCACCCTCAGCTCGGGCGATCGCGTCGCCAACCTGCGCCTGGCCACCTCGGAAACCTGGCGCGACCGCACCTCGGGCGAGCGCAAGGAGAAGACCGAATGGCACCGGGTGGTGATCTTCAACGACAACCTGGTGAAAGTGGCCGAAAGCTATCTGCGCAAGGGCTCGACGGTCTATATCGAGGGCGCGATCCAGACCCGCAAATGGGCCGACGCCTCGGGCGTCGAGAAGTACTCCACCGAGATCGTGCTGCAGAAGTTCCGCGGCGAACTGACCATGCTCGGCGGCCGCGGCGACAACGCCGGCGCCTCGTCGGGCGGCGGCTATGACGAAGGCTACGCCGGCGGTGGCGGCAACTTCGGCGGCGGCGCGCCCCGCAGCCAGCCCAGCGGTCCGCGCGAGAGCTTCTCGGCCGATCTGGACGACGAAATTCCGTTCTAATTTTCCTCAGGAACGATGTTGTAAACAAGTGGCCGATCCCATTGGAATCGGTCACTTTTTTATTGCATCTGCCCAAGTTGAGTTGGTCGATCTGACGTGGGTAAAACCCACCAGGACCGACCGTAAATGAACGGCTCACACCACTGGCGAGTTCGATGAGATCACGCTCGACTGTCACGAGACCCTTCGCGACGGCGTCGCCGGCCAGGCGCGCCTGGCCGTGATGGCCGGCGGTTCACACCTGACGGTGAACGAAAAGCCTGCCCAGCATAACGCCCTGCTGCGCGGCTTTCTCGACGAGGCCTGAGGGCGTCGCGGCGGGGCTCGCCGCCGGCCGGCGACTGGCTTAGAGCTTCGGGCTCGACTCGACCCTGGCCAGCCGGTCGGCCATGCGCACCAGATCGGGCAGGGACTCGGCCTCCATCTTCTTCATCACCTGGCTGCGGTGGAGTTTCACGGTCGCCTCGGTGATGGCGGCGCGCTCGGCGATCTGCTTGTTGAGCAGGCCGGCCGCGACCAGCACGAAGATCTGACGTTCGCGTTCGGACAGGGTGGCGTAGCGCGTCGCCAGCGCCTGGTTGAGCTTGGCCTCGCCTCGGCGCTGTTGATCCTTGGCCAGGGCGCGGTTCACCGCCTCCAGGAGATCCTGCTCGCGGACCGGCTTGGTCAGGACGTCTATCGCGCCGGCCTTCATCGCTCGCACCGCCATCTGAACGTCGACATGGGCGCTGATCAGCACGACGGAGTGGGCCGCACCGCTCCGGGCCAGGGCCTCCTGGAACTCCAGGCCGCTGCGGCCTGGAAGCCGGATGTCGAGAACGATGCAGCCCGCGCGGTCGAGCTGGCCGCCATCGAGAAAATCCTGCACCGACGCGTAGATTTCGGTCACCAGGCCGACCGATTGGAAGAGCCCGCGCAGCGCTTCGCGCACGCTTTCGTCGTCGTCGATCACGACGACGAAGGGCTCGCTGTCCTTAGCGTGTGGAAACATGAACGCCGTGTCCTTCCGCCAAGGGCAGGGTGAAACTGAAGACGCCGCCACGCGCGCCGTTGTTGGCCGCCCAGATCCGGCCCCCATGGGCCTCGATGATCGAGCGACAGATCGACAGGCCCATCCCGATGCCTTGGGCCTTGGTGCTGAAGAAGGCCTCGAACAGGCGATTGGTGTCGTCGAGGACCAGCCCGGGTCCGGTATCCGTCACGGTGACCAGGGCTTCGCCCTCGCGCGCGTTGGCGTGGATGATCAGTTGCCGGGGACTCGCAGCCCCGCCGGCCATGGCTTCGACCGCGTTCATGGTGAGGTTGAGGATAACCTGCTGCAGTTGGGTCGTGTCGCCCAGGATGGCGATCGCGCCGTCCTCCAGATCGATCCGTGCGGAGACGCCGTGGCGTTTGAGCTCGCCGCCAAGCAGGTCGAGGACGGGCTGGACCACCGCCTCAAGGAGGACGCGCTCCATGCGGGGCGAGGACTTGCGCGCGAGATTGCGCAGGCTGGTGACGATGTCGCCCGCCCGGTGGCCGTCCCGGACGATCCGTTCGGCGGCCTGGCGAGCCATGGCGATGTCGCTCTGGGGGCCATCGAGCCAGCGCAGGCACGCCCCGGCGTTGGTGACCACCGCCATCAGCGGTTGATTGACCTCATGGGCGATCGACACCGCCAACTCGCCGATGGTGGTCATGCGCGTGACGTGGGCCAGATCGCCTTGGCTCTGACGCAGATCCTCTTCGGCCCGCTTGCGGTTTTCAATGTCGACATTGACCCCAAACCACTGGGTTAGGTTTCCATGCTCGTCGAAGAACGGGCAGGCGCGGATCAGGAACCAGCGATACTCCCCGTCGGCGCGGCGCAGGCGCAGCTCGGCCTCGCCGGGCGTCCCCGCGGCGATGATCTCCGCCCACAAGGCCATGACGTGGTCGCGATCGTCGGGATGGATGTAGTCGGCGAACTTGTAGCCCAGGACGTCTTCGAGCCGCGCGCCGGCATAGTCGAGATATTGCTGGCTCCAGAAGGTTGTGGCGCCTCGCGCGTCGGACGACCAGGTCAGGCCCGGGATCGAGGAGACGATTTGCTGAAGCTGACGTTCGCTGTCCCGTAGCGCCGCCTCGCTTGCGGCAAGGGCGTCCTGCGCCTCCTTCCTGTCCTCGATGTCGATATTGACGCCGAGCCACTCGGCGATCCGCCCGGCGCCGTCGAAGTACGGGCTCGCGCGAAACAGCATCCAGCGATAGCCGCCATCGGCGCTCCGCAGGCGTGCTTCATGCTCGTTCGCGCGCCCCTGAGCCAAGGCGACGGCCCAGGTCTCGAAGAGCCCCCCGGCGTCGTCGGGGTGAACGGCGTCGCGCCAGGCGCCGGCCAGGGCGCTCCCGGCGTCCATGCCGATATAGTCCAGGTACTGCTGGCTCAGGAACGTGACGGCGCCGTGCGCATCGGCCGACCAGACCAGGCCGGGAACGGCGTTGATGATGTGCTCCAGCCGCCGTTCGTTGTCGCGCAGCGCGGCTTCGCTGGCCTTGAGGGCCTCTTCGGTCCGCATCAGGTCTTCGATGTCGACATTGCACCCGAACCAACGGACCAGGCCTTGGGCGTCGGTCAGCTTGCGCCCCGCGAAGTAGAACCAGCGGTACTGGCCATCCGCCCCGCGGATGCGTCCCTTGAGCGCGGTCTGGTCGTTGTGCGCCACGTCCCGGGTCCAGATTTCCATCATCCCGGGTACGTCGTCGGGATGATAGAGGTCGAGGAAGCCCCACTCCAGGATCTTGTCGGCTGGCTCGCCGGCATAGTCGCGCCAGCTCTGGTTTATGAAATCGGCGCTGCCGTCCGGGCGGGCGGACCAGACCAGTACGGGTAGCGAATTGATGATCAGGTTGAGGTTCTCCTCACTGGCCAGCAGGGCTGACCGGGCCTCCTCGAGCGCCGCCTCTGCGCGCTTGCGATCCTCGATGTCCGCGCCGGCCCCATACCACTTGATGATGGCGCCGTCGGCGTCCAGCAGCGGGTTTTGCCGCAACACGAACCAGCGGTATTCGCCGTCGGCGCGCCGAATGCGCCCCTCGACGTCCCGCGGCTGCTTGGTGGCCAGAATCTCCTGCCAGGCGGCCAGCAGCCGGGCGGTGTCGTCGGGATGGAAGATCGGCCAGAAGCCTTGGCCGCTGATCTCCTCGGCGGTCCAGCCGACGTAATCGACGAAGTTCTGGTTGCAGAAGTCGATGAGCCCGTCGGGCGTCGTCGACCAGGCCATGGCCGGGATGGTGTTGATGATCAGGTGCAGGCGCCATTCGCTTTCCGCCACCGCCTGAGCAGTGGCCGGCCCGGCGCGCCGATCTTCCGGCGGCCGGCGATCGCTCAGTTCGCGCATTTCCCGACAGGCCAGGCTGGCTTGCGAGGCGGCGATCCTGAGCTTCGACTGCTCCTGGCCGTCCGGAAAGTCGGTGCGGCGGGAGCCGGCGAGAATCTCGCCAATGCCGGCGCTGACGCCCAGCGGGCATCGCACGACCCTCACCGGCTGGCCGTCCAGGTCGAGTCCTTCCGCGGTGTCGTCTGGGGCGCTCCAACCGTTCAGCGCCGCGCGGATCTGCTCGGGCGAGCAGATCGACTCGAAATCGGGCGTTACGCGCAGGAAGACGTGGGTCGTGTCGTTGAACCGCAGGCCGACGAAGTCCAGCGCGAGCATGTCGAGCAGGGTCTCAAGGACGCTCTGGGCGATCGATGTGGGATCCAGGCCTTTCCAGGTCTCGGGCAGGCGGCTCAGGCGTTCAAGGTCGCGGGGGAGCTGTTCCAGGGCCCAACGCTCGGTCGCCAGCGGCATGACGTGCGGAGGTGCCACGAGCAGCCCTTTGCCTTGTCTCTCCGACGTCCTGTCTCTCCGACGCAGCCAGCAGCCTAGCGTGATACCGGCGCTGCTTCCACCTCAACCAAGGTCTAGGCGCGTTCGACGATCGGCTAGGGTCAACCCTGTATGAGGCGGTTTCGCGGACCCGGAGCCTTCTGGTCAGGCGCGCGCCCGTTCCCAGCCTCGCCGCCCGGCGAGGCCTTCGTCTCAGGCCAAGGCCAGCGGGGCGGAGCCGACTAGACGAAGGTCGAGTCCAGCACGCCCTAGGACGATCGCAGCGCGACCATGGGCGAATTGAAGCGCGACGGCCTGGAGCGGTACCGTCGCTCGTCCAATGCAAAGGAGGGTGGCGTGTCGAACCGTTCGAAATCCGCCCGCCGCCGGAACAATGGCGACGGCGCGGTCGCGGCGGCCCCGGCGATCGGGCCATGACCCCGGCGCCGACCTTCGCCTTCGGCGCCTATCTCTTCATCCCCGGACGCCAGCTGCTTCTAAGGGACGGGGAGGCCGTTCGCGTCGGAGGCCGGGCCCTGGACCTGCTGACGGCCTTCGTTCAAAGGCCGGGCGAGCTCATCACCAAACGCGAACTGCTGAAAGAAGCCTGGCCGAGCACGACCGTCGTCGAGGGCAATCTCAAGGTCCACATCGCGGCCCTGCGCCGCGTGCTCGACGACGACGCGGACTCGGCCAGATACATCGCCACCGTGAACGGACGGGGCTACCGTTTCATCGCGCCGGTCGACACCGGCGAGATGCCGTCGGCGGCGGCGAACGCCTCTTTTCGACCGCTTGTCGGCGAGGTCGAGGGCGCGGCGCAGGACCCTGCGAGAAATTTCGAGGAGGTCATGGCGCTCCTGGCGCGCGCCATGCGGTCCACGGTTCTGGACGTGCCAGGCGATCCCATGAAGGACGCCGGCGCGGGCCCGCCGCGCCGGGTTCTGTTCATCGAACTGAGGTCGCACGACGAGGCCTGGATTGAGGAGGTGTTCGCCCAGCGTCTTGGCGGGATATCCGCGACGCGGTGAGCGTCGCGGATATCTTGGGGGCTAATTGGCGACCTTGCGATCGAGGAAGTCGTGGATCAGCGGCGCCATGACGTCCAGGCGATCTTCCAGGGCGAAGTGGCCGGAGTCGAGAATATGGACCTCGGCCTTGGGCAGGTCGCGCAGATAGGGATGGGCGCCGGCCACCGGGAAGATCTTGTCGTTCTTGCCCCAGACGATCAGGGTCGGCGGCTGGTAGTCGCGGAAGAACTTCTGGAAGTCCGGATAGAACGGCACGTTGGAGCCGTAGTCGCCGAGCATGTCCAGCTGGACGTCGCGGTTGCCCGGGCGGTCGAGCAGCGCTTGGTCGTGGACCCAGTTGTCGGGGCTGATGCGCGCCACGTCGCCCATGCCGTCGGTGTACTGGAACTTGGTGATGTCCAGCGTGACCAGGTTGTTCAGGGCGTCGCGGTTCTTCTGCGAGCGATCCTTCCAGTACACCTTGATCGGGTCCCAAAACGGCGATTGCAGGCCCTCGTCATAGGCGTTGCCGTTCTGGACGATCAGGCCGCTGACACGCTCTGGATGCTTCAGCGCCAGGCGGTAGCCGATCGGGGCGCCGTAATCCATGACGTACAGGGCGTAGCGTTTGAGGCCCAGCTGGCCGACCAGCTTGTCGACCACGTTGGCCTGGTTGGCGAAGGTGTAGGCGAACTGGTTGTGGTCCGGCGCGTCGCTCTGGCCATAGCCCGGATAGTCAGGCGCGATGACGCGGTATCTGTCGGCCAGGAACGGGATCAGGTTACGGAACATGTGGGACGAGGTCGGGAAACCGTGCAGCAGCACCACCGCCGGACCATCCGCCGGGCCGGCCTCGCGGTAGAACACCTTCACGCCGTCGACCGTGGCGTTGCGATAGTGGATGACCGGCGGCGCCCGACGAGCGAGCGCGGCCTTGGGGGCGGGCGCGGCCAGGGCCGCCGATGCGGGCGCCAAGGCGGCTGTCGAAAAGGTGGCGGCGAGCGCCAGGGATGTGAGCAGGCGAGTCATCGAGGTCTCCTGAGGTTCTCTGGGGATTTTCGGGAAGGAAGCGGTCGCGCCGCATGTGTCGCGGGCGAGGCGCGGCGTGGCGGATCGACTACTTGGCCTGGTCGGCCGCCATCGCGATGAAGTCGGCGACATAGCCGGGCTTGGAGAGCATCACCGCGTGGCTGCTGATTGTTTCGACCAGCGTGGCCTTGGCTCGCACCGCCATCGCGCGCTGGGCTGCGGGCGGGATCATCAAGTCCTGCGTCGCCAGCAGGTAGTAGCTGGGCTTGGCCTTCCAGGCCGGCGCACTGATCTTGGCCCCGACGGCGCCCAGGCCCCAGGGTACCTGGGAGGCGGCCATGAAGCGGGTGACGGCCGGATCGACGTCAGCCGCGAAGGCCGAGGCGAACTTTGCCGGGTCGACCTGGATGAAGCCGTCCTTGGGCGGCAGGAGCGGGGCGGGCGGCGCGCCGGGAACCGGCGTGGTGGCCAGTTGCAGCACCGACTCGCCGGCGTCGGGCGCGAAGGCGGCCAGGTAGACCAAGCTCTTGACCTTGGGGTCGGCGCCGGCCTCGGTGATCACCGCGCCGCCGTAGGAATGGCCGACCAGGATTACTGGGCGCTTGGCCTGGGCGATGGCCTGGCGGACGGCGGCGGCGTCCCCCTCCAGCGTGATGGTCGGGTTCTGGACGATCAGGACCTCGTAGCCCTTCTTCGACAGCAGCTCGTAGACTGGACGCCAGCCCGAGGCGTCGACGAAGGCGCCGTGGACCAGGACGATGGAGATCGGCTTTTCGGCGGCGAAGATTGCGCCAGCGGGGGCCGTGGCGGCGATGGCCGCGATCATTCCAACGAGGGCGCGTTTCATCATGTTCTCCGGGGGACGACCGAGCCCGAGGCGGGCGTTGGCCGATAGGACTAGTCCTCCGGGAGACGTTCGTGGGGTTAGGCGTGGTAAAAGGCGGTCAAGGTTGGAGAAGTCGAGGTGGTGTTTAGAAAACGACCCCGATCTACAGAGAAACCGACGGCTGAACCTGCGTCAGTCATTGAGGCGTGCAGGAGCGGAACCGCAATTTACCGGACTTTACTGGATCAAGCAGTCTAGGCGGGGAATTGTCGATCTGCGCGGGCGTCCGAGAAGACGCGCCGAGCCGAGCGCGACAGTCCGAGGACCTCCCATGACCACGCCGCCGAACTCGAAGACCAGCGTCCTGCCCACGGGCGGTGGCGCGGCGCTTCTGGATCCCGCCGATGCCGTGATCCTGCTGCTGGATCACCAGTCGGGCCTGTTCCAGACCGTCAGGGACATCGCCGTGGCGGACCTGCGGCGCAATGTCGAGATGATCGCTCGGCTCGCGACTCTGCTCAACATCCCGGTGATCACGACGGCGTCCGAGCCGACCGGCTCGAACGGCCCGCTGATGCCCGAGATCCACGAGTTTGCGCCCCACGCCGTCTACGTGCCGCGCAAGGGTGAGGTGAACGCCTGGGACAATGGCGACTTCGTCGACCAGGTCAGGGCCAGCGGCCGCAAGACCCTGATCATGGCGGGCGTCTGGACCAGTGTCTGCGTGATGTTCCCGGCGCTGGACGCGCGCGCGGCAGGCTACGAGGTCTACGCGGTCGTCGACGCCTCGGGCGATCCCAGCGAGATGGCCTCGCGCACCAGTCTCGCTCGCTTCGTCCAGGGCGGGATCAAGCCGACCTCGGCCAATGCGCTGCTGAGCGAGCTGCATCGCACCTGGGCGCGTCCGGAAGCCGCCGAGCTGGCCAGACTCTACGGCCTGGCGGCGCCCAACTACGCCGCGGTCATGGAGAGCTTCCAGAAGGCTCAAGCCGTGGCCAGGGCCGGCGCCTAGAGACCATAAGAACAGACGCAGAAAGACCGGGGCCTCCGATGTTGCCAGACTCTCTTTCCCCCAAGATCGTCCTGTGCCGCGCCGAGGTCGGGGATGTCTCGATCTTCTATCGCGAGGCGGGCGGCCGCGACCGCCCGGCGATCCTGCTGTTGCACGGCTTTCCGACCTCGTCGCATCAGTTCCGGGACCTGATCCCGCGCCTGGCCGACCGTTACCACGTGGTCGCGCCCGACCTGCCGGGCTTTGGCTTCACCACCGCGCCCGACGGCTTCGACTACAGCTTCGCGCGCCTGGCCGAGACCATGGAAGCCTTCACCGACGCCATCGGTCTCGAACGCTATGCGATCTATATCTTCGACTACGGCGCGCCGGTCGGCCTGCGCCTGGCCCTGGCCAGGCCGGGCGCGATCACCGCCATCGTCTCGCAGAACGGCAACGCTTATGAAGACGGCCTCAGCGACGGGTGGGCCGAGACCCGCGCCTACTGGGCCGATCCTTCGCCGGCCAATCGTGAAGCCATGCGCGGCATGTTCACCCTGGAGGCGATGCGCTGGCAGTACACCCACGGCGCGCCCGACGAGACCCAGGTGGCGCCGGAGGGCTACTGGCTGGACCACGCCCTGATGTCGCGTCCGGGCAACGCCGACATTCAGCTGGACCTGATCGCCGACTACCAGAGCAACGTCGCGCTCTATCCGCGCTTTCATGCGTACTTCCGCGAACGCCAGCCGCCGCTCCTGGCGGTCTGGGGGGCGAAGGATCCCTTCTTCCTGCCCGCGGGGGCCGAAGCCTTCCGCCGTGACCTGCCCAAGGCCGAGGTGCGTTTTCTCGATGCGGGGCACTTCGCCCTGGAGACGCACGGTCGCGAGATTGCCGACCACATGGGCGATTTCCTGGGCCGTCATCTCTCATAGGGCCGCGCGGCGTCTAGCGCTCGGCTTGCGCGAGGCGCTCGCGCAGGGCGCGGTTTTCAGCCTCCAGCGCCTCCAGCTTCTCGTGCAGCGGCTGGACGGCGCGAGAGATCTCGGCCTCGGTGAAACGCGGGACGATGTGCTGGGGACAGTTCCAGTCGAACGCCGCCAGCCGCAGCCGGAAGATGCGCTCCGGTTTCGCCCGGTAGCCGGGGTCGAGAAGCTTCGGCAGCAGCTCCGGCTCGGCGTCGAGCGCCAGACGCTCGGCGTGGGCCAGGATTTTCAAGCGAGCGCGTCGGGGATAGTCGACCAGGATCAAGGCCACCCGGTCGTTGGCGTCGAGGTTGCCGACGCTGATGTACTGACGATTGCCGCGGAAGTCGGCGAACGCCAGCGTCGTCTCGTCGATCACCCTCAGGAAGCCCGGCGGCCCGCCGCGGTGCTGGACATAGGGCCAGCCGGTTTCCGACATGCTGGCCATGTAGAAGCTGTCGCGCGCGGCGATGAAGGCCTCTTCGTTGGCGGTGAACGCTTCGGACCGGCGGTCGACCTGCCCGGGCGTCCAGAGATGGTCGGCGCCCATCTCGGCCTGTGCGGCTCTCACGCTCGCCGAGCCGGCGAGGTCTAGGAAGCTGTATCGGCTCACGAAGAGTCCCTTTCTCGCCGGCCTGGCCGCAACCAACGATCTAGTCGACCAGCGCGGCGTCCAGGGTGATCGCGGCGTTCAGTAGCTTGGAGACCGGGCAGTTGGCCTTGGCGCCGGCGGCGAGCTTTTCGAAGGTCTCCTGGTCGGCGCCGGGAATCCGGGCCTTCAGGGTCAGGTGCGAGGCGGTGATCGCGTAGCCGCCGTCGACCTGTTCGAGCGTGACCTTGGCCGAGGTGTCCATCTGGTCGGCCCGCAGCCCAGCCTCGCCCAGCACCAGTGACAGCGCCATAGTGAAACAGGCGGCGTGGGCCGCGCCGATCAGCTCTTCGGGGTTGGAGCCCGCTTGGCCTTCGAAGCGGCTGGAAAAGCCGTAGGGGTAAGCCTGCAGGGCGCCGCTCTCGGTCGAGATCGAGCCCTTGCCGTCCCTGATGCCGCCGCTCCAGGCGGCCGATCCGGTTCTGACGATCTTCATCGCGTTCTCCTGGCGTCTCGAAGTTCAGCCCACGAGACCATGATCGGCGGTCGCCGGCTTGTACAAAAGTGGGGCTTTGGATCCGTCAGTCCCGTGCTTCAGGGCAGCAGGCCTCGCTCATGTCGCGCATGTGCAGACCCGTCTCGTTGGCCGGCCCAAGCGCCTCAGCTTTTTAGTCGTCTCAACCTTTTACACGTGCGTGGGCCGAGGCCGATCCGCTTTCAAGGAAGAGCAGGGCAAGGAGCGCGCCTTCGGTGTCGGACAGGCGCCAGCCGCGATAACTGAACACCGCGCCGCGCCGGAAGTCGGCGGCCGCCTGATCGCGCAGGCGGGGCAGGGCCGCTTCGCCGCGTCCGCCGGGGAACAGTCGGGCCTCAAGTTTCCGGAGGGTGAGTTCCGGGCGACGGGCGAGCCAGGCCTCGCCGATCCTGGCGATGGCGGCGCGATCAAGTTCGGCCAGGCCGGCGGGCGCCTCTCCGCGGGCCAGCACGGGCGTCGCGGCCAGGGCGACGAGAGCGGTCAGCAGATCGCGGCGGCGGATCATTGGGCGCCTTTCAGATGGTCGGCCAGGCGCATGACCAGGGCCAGGATGGTGAGGGTCGGATTGGCGATGCCCGAGGTCGGAAACACCGAACTGCCCGCCACATAGAGGTTGCGGGCCTCGTGCAGCCGCAGGTCGGGATCGACCACGCCCTTGGCCGGATCGGCATGCATCCGCGTCGTGCCCATGTGGTGACGCGAGGCGCTGGAATTGGCCAGCAACTGACCATGCTCGATCGACCAGCACAGCCGTCCTTCGCCGGACGCGCCCAGAGCGTCGGCCAAGCCGGCGACCGAACGCTCCAGATCGGCGTGGTCCCTGTCGCCATAAACCCAGCTTAGCCGGACACGGGGCTCTCCCAGGGCGTCCCGGTGGGCGGGATCCAGGGTCACGCGACTGTCCGGGTTGGGGAAATGTTCGGCCATGGCGAAGTAGCCGAACGTCTGGCCGCCGCCTCCGCCGGTCAGGAGGCCGCCGAGCCTGGCGATCGCCCTGGTGTCCGGGTTGGAGACGTCGGCGCGAAACAGGGTGGCGGTGAAGTTGCCAGTCTTCATGCGCGCCTGGGCGGGCAGGCCCGAGCCGATCACGCAATGGGCGGCCATCCGCTTGGCCGGAGCGTAGAGGTCCATCGGCGCGGCGCGGGTGATCGTCACCGCGGAGCCTTCGGTCTCGGCGTCGCCGTCGTTGCTGTAGGTGACGTGACCCTGGAAGAAGCGGCCGACCAGGTCGTGCGCGTTGCCGAGGCCGTCGGAGGCCAGGAGCAGGCGGACGTTCTCGATGCCGCCACGTGATGGACGCCCAGATCGACGAGGCGGATCTGCGCGAGAGCGACTTGCTCGCCTTCCAGATCGCGATCGAGAAGGCCAATCCGGCCTCGGTCATGTGCGCCTACAACAAGGTCAATGGCGACTGGGCCTGCCAGAACGACGTCCTCCTGAACAAGGTGCTGAAGCGCGACTGGAACTATCCGGGCTGGGTGATGTCCGACTGGGGCGCGGTGCACAGCACGGTCAAGGCCGTCCTGGCCGGCCTCGATCAGCAGTCGGGCCAGGAGCTGGACACCCAGATCTTCTTCGGCGACGACCTGAAGGCGGCCGTCGCGAGGGGCGAGGTCAGCCAGGCCCGCCTCGACGACATGGTCCGCCGCATCCTGCATGGGGTGATCACCTCGGGCCTGATGGACAATCCGACCCCGCTGACCGTCCAGCCGATCGACTACGCCGCCCACGCCAAGGTCGCCCAGGCTGTGGCCGAGCGTGGTGCGGTGCTGCTGAAGAACGACGAGAACCTGCTGCCCCTGGCCAAGAGCGCCAGGAAGATCGTGCTGATCGGCGCCCATGCCGACGTCGGCGTGATCTCGGGCGGCGGCTCGTCCCAGGTGCGCTCGGTCGGCGGCGCGCCGGTCGAGATCCCGCTGAACGGCGGCGAGGCGGCCTCGTTCGTCCGCATCACCTGGCACGCCTCTTCGCCGCTGGAGGCGATCAAGGCCGCCGCGCCGGGCGCCGAGGTCGTCTATGTCGACGGCAAGGACCCGGCCGCCGCCGCGGCCGCCGCCAAGGACGCCGACGTCGCCATCGTCTTTGCCTGGCACTGGCAGACCGAAGCGCAAGACGCCCCATCGATCGTCCTGCCCGAGAACCAGGACGCCTTGATCGAGGCGGTCGCCGCCGCCAACAAGAATTCCATCGTGGTGCTGGAGACCGGCGGCCCGGTGACCATGCCCTGGCTCGACCGGGTCGGGGCGGTGCTGCAGGCTTGGTACCCCGGTCAGCGCGGCGGCCAGGCCATCGCCCGCCTGCTGTTCGGCGAGGTCAATCCGTCGGGCCGCCTGGCCATGACGTTCCCGAAGACCGCCGACCAGGCGCCGCGCGCGAGCGCCCCGGGCTTCGCCGAGCAGGCCGCCATCGACGACTCCCGCCGCGCCGGCCAGAAGGCGGGACCGATCAAGGGTTTCCCCGTGAAATACGTCGAGGGCGCGGCCGTCGGCTACCGCTGGTACGCCCAGGAAAAGCGCCAGCCGCTCTATCCGTTCGGCTACGGCCTCTCCTACACGACCTTCGGCTACCAGAACCTCAAGGTCGAGGACGGCGAGGGGCTGAAGGTCAGCTTCGACGTCACCAACACCGGCAAGGTGGCCGGCGCCGACACGCCGCAGCTCTACGTCACGTCCGGCCGGCGCAAGCCCATGGTCCGCCTGGCGGGCTTCCAGAAGGTCGACCTGGCGCCGGGCCAGACAAAGCGCCTCACCCTGAGTGTCGAGCCGCGCATCCTGGCCGACTATGATCCAGCCAAGCCGGGCTGGACGATCGCCCCGGGCAGCTATCCGCTCTATGTCGGCCATCATGCGGGCGACGCCGTGCTGGGCGGCAAGGCCCAGTTGAAAGCCTGGACGAGGAAGCCGTGATGCGCGCCCTGAACATCGCCGTCGTGGCGCTGACCCTGGCGATCGCGATGCCGGCCGTCGCCGCGCCGAAGCTGCGGGCCTGGGTGACCACGGGCGACAAGACCCAGCTCCTGACCGCCCAGGCCCCGTCCAGCCTCGCCACCGCCGACCAGATCGCCGGCCTGCCGACGCTCGTCGTCGATCCCAAGGAGCGGCGCCAGTCGATGGTCGGCTTCGGCGGCGCGATCACCGACGCCTCGGCCTGGCTGATCCAGACCAGGCTCTCGCCCGACCAGCGCGACAAGCTGCTGCGCGAACTCTACGGGCGCGGTGAGGGGCAGCTGGGCTTCAGCTTCACCCGGATCACCATTGGCGCGTCCGACTTCTCGCTGGACCACTACAGCCTCGACGACGGCCCCGGCGGCGCGGCCGATCCGAAGCTGGAGCACTTCTCGCTGGCGCGGCCGCAACAGTACGTCTTCCCGACGGTCCGCGCGGCGCTGAGGATCAATCCCGCCCTCAAGGTGATGGCCTCGCCCTGGAGCGCGCCGGCCTGGATGAAGACCAGCGGCTCGCTGATCCAGGGCCAGCTCAAGCCCGCGGCCTATCCGGTCTATGCCGACTTCTTCGCTCGCTACGTCAAAGGGGCTCGGAAGCTCGGCGTGCCGACCGACTATCTCAGCATCCAGAACGAGCCGGACTTCGAACCCGACAGCTATCCGGGCATGCGCTGGCCGGCCCCTGATCGGGCGCGCTTCTTCGGCGAGAACCTGGCGCCGACGTTCAAGCGCGAGAAGATCGCCACCAGGGTTCTCGACTGGGACCATAACTGGGACCAGCCTCAACAGCCGCTGACCGTCCTGGCCGACCCGAAAGCCAAGGCCTTCCTGGCGGGCGTCGCCTGGCACTGCTACGCGGGCGAGGTTTCGGCCCAGGACCAGGTGAGGGCGGCCCATCCCGACGAAGACGCCTTCCTGACGGAGTGTTCGGGCGGGCAATGGGCGCCGAAGTTCGACGACAGCTTCGCCTGGATGGTCGAGAACCTGATCATCGGCTCCACCCGGGCCGGCGCGCGCGGCGTCCTGATGTGGAATCTGGCGCTGGACGAGACGTTCGGCCCGCACAAGGGCGGCTGCAACGACTGCCGGGCCTTCGTCACGATCGACAGCCGAACCGGCGCGATCACCCGCACCCAGGAATATTACGCTTTCGGTCATGCCAGCCGTTTCGTGAAGCCCGGCGCGACGCGGATCGGCTCGCCCGCCAAGCTCGGCGACCTGCGCACCGTGGCGTTCCAGAATCGCGACGGCGGTCGCGTCCTGATCGTGCTCAACCTCGGGCCCCAGCCGGCGACGTTCGCGATCAGCGAAGGCGCGAACCGCTTCAGGGCCACGGCCCCTGGCCGCGCGGCAGTGACGTTCGTCTGGTGAGCTGCGGGCTGGAAGCCTCGCTGACCGATCGGGCCGGAGCGCGTGGGCGGCGATGGCGCGAGAGCAACCATCGACTGGGTTCCTTGATCTGCGACAATGGCTGGCGTTTCGACGCCGGCCATTTTGCGCTAGAGGCTTTCGGCGATTTTCGTCCGTTCACCCGTCCATACGGATTGAATTTCGAAGGTCGGGGCGCCAAGTCGGGGCGCTGAGGTTGGCGTGGGCGTGAGGACGACGTGGGATCATCCCCAAAAGAGGCCGGACTGGTCCGCCAGGCGCACAGCCTGACGGCGGACCTGACGACGCCCAGTCGCGGCCTTTACTGGCTCGACCTCCTGCTGACGGCGGCGGCGGCCTGGGGCGGCCTGGCCCTGGCGGCCACGACCCATGGCCTGGCGATCGGCCTGGCCGCGGGCCTGGTCGGCCTGCTGGCCCTCTATCGCGGCCTCAGCTTCATCCACGAGATCAGCCACCTGCGGCCTAAGGACGTGCCGGGATTCCGCCTGGGCTGGAACCTGCTGATCGGCGTGCCGCTGATGACGCCGTCGATGATGTACGAGGGCGTGCACAACCTGCACCACGCCAAGGACCGTTTCGGCACCGCACGCGATCCCGAATACCTGCCGCTGGGCCGCTATTCGCCGTTCAAGCTGGTGCTGTTCGCGGCGATCTCGCTGCTGGCCCCGCTGGGCGTGATCCTGCGCTCGGGGATCCTGATCCCGCTGTCCTTCGTAGTTCCCGCCGTGCGCCGGCTGGTCCGGACCAAGCTGTCGGCGCTCGTGATCAATCCCGACTTCGTGCGCGAGGACAACGACAAGACCCGGCCGGACTGGCTGGCCCAGGAGGTGGGCTGCTGGCTGTGGTGTTGGAGCATCGCGGCCCTGACCGTCGCCGGGATTGTGCCGATCCGCGTGGTTCTGACCTGGTTCGCGCTGTTCTCCCTGGCCACCTTCGTCAACCAATTGCGGACCCTGGTCGCCCACTATTGGGAGAACGACGGCGAGCGAATGAGCTTTGAGGACCAGTTCCTGGACTCGGTCAACGTGCCGCCGCCGGCCCTGCTGCCGTTCCTGTGGGCGCCGGTGGGCCTGCGCTACCACGCCCTGCATCACCTGCTGCCGCGCTTGCCGTATCACAACCTGGGCAAGGCTCACGCCCGGCTGTCGGCCCAGCTGGCGGCGACCTCGCCCTATCACCGGGTCGAGGAGAAGGGCCTTTTCGTGGCTCTGGGCAAGCTGTTCCGCCGCGCGGGGATGACGCCCGCCGTGGCGATCGAGGCCGAGACGGCCGAACGCCAGAGCGCCTGAGAAGGCCGTGACGAGCGGGACCTAGAGCATCGCGCGGAAAAGTGGATGCCGGTTTTCCGCAAAAGCGATGCGAAAACAAAAATCTAGAGCAAGCCGCGCGATTCTTATATCGCGCGGCTTGCTCTAGACCGCCAAGGCCTGGACCACCGTCTCGCACAGCCGATGCGTCTCCAGCGCGTCCAGCGCCGACAGCCGGCGGCCGCTGCGCACCGCGTCCAGAAAATGTTCGCACATCGCCTCGAAGCCGCGCTGGCGACCGACGGAGGTCCAGGCGCCCCGTCGGGTCAACGCCTCGACGGGGCCCTGGTCGACGATCTGCTCGATGTCGATGATCCTGCGCTTCTGTCCCTGGCCGGAGACTTCCAGCAGCTCTTCGCTGGCGCCGCTGAGCCGGTTCATGATCCCGACCGCGTCGCGTCCGTCGCCCGACAACGACAGCACCACATGTTCCAGCCGGCCGTCGCCGACCCGGCCGCGCACGGCGGCCTGGCGCGCGCCTGGAGCCAGGAAGCGCAGGGTGTCAACCACGTGGATGTAGTCGTCGAACACCGCCCGGCGCACGTCGTCCAGCGGCCCGGGCCGGTTCTTCTGCATCAGCACCAGCGGCAGGTTCAGGGCGGCGGCGTCGCGATAGGCCGGGGCGAAGCGGCGGTTGAAGCCCACCATCAGCGAGACGCCCCGGGTCTCGGCCAGATCGACCAGCGCCTCGCTGTCGGCGGCGTTGTCGGCGATCGGCTTGTCGACCAGGGTCGGCACGCCGGCCTCCAGCAGGCGGCGGAGGATGTCGGGATGGGCGGCCGTGGCGGCGTGGACCAGCGCGCCGTCCAGGCCTTGCGCCAGGGCCGTGTCGAGGTCGGCGTGCAGTCGCTCCACCCGCCAGGCCGCGCCCAGTTCGGCCAGGGTCTGGGCGTTGCGGGTGACGAACACCAGCTCGACGTCGGCGCGAGGCCCCAGCACGGGCAAGTAGGCCTTCCGGGCGATGTCGCCCAGGCCGATCATGGCGATGCGCAGGGTCATGGGGCTTCCCGATGAAGCAGCAGGTGGTCGGCCAGAGCGCCAGCGTCCCAGGATTCCCCACGCGGGGCGAGGAACAGCGGAACACTGTCCAGAAACGGGGCCAGCGCCTGGGCCGTCTGGCCAAGGTCGGGGGCGTCCAGGCTTTCGCTCATGACGACGGCGGCGACCTGCGCCCGGGCGGCGCGCAGGACGACCAGGGCGGTCAGCACATGGCTGATCGTGCCCAGATAGGACCCCGCCACCAGCAGCACCGGCGCGCCCAGGGCGGCGATCATGTCGAGATTGGTCTCGCCGTCGGTCAGGGGCGACATCACCCCGCCGGCCCCCTCGACCAGCAGCAGGCCGTCGCGCAGCTCGGCGGTCCGCGCCACCGCGTCGATGATCATGTCGTCCAAAACCAGGGTCTGGCCCTCCAGCCGCGCGGCGATGTTGGGCGCCAGCGGGGCGCGGTAGCGGCGGGGGGCGATACGCAGCACGGCGCCGGGATCGCCCAGGGCGGCGGCCAGCCGGGCCGGGTCGCTACCCGCCGCGTCCCTGGGATCGAAGCCGCTGACCACCGGCTTGAAGGCGTCGACGGTCGCGCCTCGGGCCTTCAGGGCGCGGATCAAGGCGCAGCTGACATAGGTCTTGCCGATGTCGGTGCCCGTGCCGGTCACGAACAGGGCCGGCATCAGGGCCGCGCCTTCACGTAGGGCTTCACCAGCTGCGCCAGGCGGGCGACCTCGGCGTCGGGGTGCTCGGCGCTGAAGGCGATGCGCAGGCGGGCCGCGCCGGCCGCCACGGTGGGCGGGCGGATGGCCACCACCAGGAAGCCCTCGGCCTCCAGCGCCCGCGAGGCGTCCAGGGCGTCCTGGGCCTCGCCGATGATCACCGGCACGATCGGGCTGGTCGCGGCGGGCAGGCCGACGGCCTGGGTGAAGGCGCGGGCCTTGGCCAGGGGCAGGGCGGTCAGGGCGGGATCGCCCTCGACGATGTCCAGCGCCGCCAGAGCGGCGGCGGCGGCGGCCGGCGGCAGGCCAGTGGTGTAGACCAGGGTGCGGGCCCGGGTCTTGAGCAGGTCGACCACGGCCTGCGAGCCGCACAGATAGCCGCCATACGCGCCCAGGGCCTTGGACAGGGTGCCCATCTGGAACGGGATCTGGGCCTCGGGGAACAGGGCGGCCGAGCCGCGGCCATGCGCCAGCACGCCCACGCCGTGGGCGTCGTCCGACAGCAGCCAGGCGTCGTTGGCCTCGCAGACCGCCGACAGCCAGTCCAGCGGGGCGATGTCGCCGTCCATCGAGAACACCCCGTCGGTGGCGACCAGGGCGTGGCGGGCGCTCGACCGATGCTCGGCCAGCAGGGCGGCCAGATGGTCGGTGTCGTTGTGGGCGAAGGGCAGGATCCGGGCGCCCGACAGCTGGGCCCCGGCCCAGATGCAGGCGTGGGCCAGCTCGTCAACCAGCACGATGTCGCCCTTGCCGGCGAAGGTGGGGATCACGCCGGTATTGGCCAGGTAGCCCGAGCCGAACACCACGCAGGCCTGGGTCCCCTTCAACCGGGCCAGCCGGGTCTCCAGTTCCGACAGCAGGGGCGTGTCGCCGGTCACCAGCCGGGAAGCGCCGGAGCCCGCGCCATAGGTCTCGACCGCGGCCTGGGCGGCGGCCTTGACCGCCGGATGCTGCGACAGGCCCAGATAGTCGTTGCAGGAAAAGGACAGCAGCCTGCGGCCGTCGCGCTCGACAAAGGCGCCGGCGGTGCGCCGGGTGGGCCGCAGCCGACGCATCAGGCTGGCGGCCTCCAGGCGCTGGATCTTGTCGGCGGCGTAGGTGTCCAGACTGTGCATCGCGGTTCCCGTTTGCCCCCCGGCGCCGGAGGGCATAGGCAGTGCGCCCCGCCGAAGCAATGAAGGATCGCGTCATGACCGTTCAGAGCCCCGACTGGCTGGGCGCCGGTGCGCGCCACGTCTGGCGGCCCTACTGCCAGATGAAGACCGCCCGGCCGCCGCTGCCGGTGGTCGCCACGCGCGGCTCACGGCTGATTCTGGCTGACGGGCGCGAACTGGTCGATGGCCTGGCCTCATGGTGGACCGCCTGCCACGGCTACAACCATCCCCATATCGCGGGGGCGATCCGCGACCAGCTGGAGCGCATGCCGCACGTGATGTTCGGCGGCCTGGCCCACGAACCGGCCTATCGCCTGGCCCGGCGCCTGGCCGACCTGCTGCCGGGCGATCTGAATCACGCCTTCTTCGCCGAGTCCGGCTCGGTGTCGGTCGAGATCGCCATGAAGATGGCGCTGCAGTTTCACATCAACCGCGGGCGGGAAGGGCGGACCCGGTTCCTGTCGTTCCGCGGCGGCTATCACGGCGACACCCTGGCGACCATGACCGTCTGCGACCCGGAGGAGGGCATGCACAGCCTGTTCTCGGGCGTGATGCCGTCGCAGGTGATCGCCGACCTGCCGGTGGACGCGGCGTCGGAGGCGGCGCTGGACGCCGTGCTGGCCCAGCGGGGCGGGGAGATCGCCGCCATCCTGACCGAGCCGCTGGTCCAGGGCGCGGGCGGCATGCTGTTCCACGCGTCCGACGTGCTGCGGACCTTGCGCCGGCTGGCCGACAAACATGGCGTGCTGCTGATCTTCGACGAGATCTTCACCGGTTTCGGGCGGACCGGCGAACTATTCGCCATGCAGGCGGCAGGCGTCGAGCCCGACATCGTCACCCTGTCCAAGGCCCTGACCGGCGGGACCCTGCCGCTGTCGGTCGCGGTGGCCTCCAGCCGGGTGTTCCAGGCCTTCTGGTCGGACGACCCCGGCGCGGCCTTGATGCACGGCCCGACCTACATGGGTAACGCCCTGGCCTGCGCGGCCGCCAACGCCTCGCTGGACCTGTTCGAGGACGGCGCCTGGCCGGCCGACGTGGCCCGGGTCTCGGCGGCGTTGGCCGAGGGGCTGGAGCCGGTCCGGTCCGCGCCGGGCGTGGTCGATGTCCGGGTGCTGGGGGCGATCGGGGTGGTGGAATTCGACGCGCCGGTGGCCGTCGGGGCGCTGTGCGACGCCTTCGCGGCCGAAGGGGCGTGGATCCGGCCGATGGGCAGGACGGTCTACCTGACCCCCGCCTTCACGACGCCCGACGCGGACCTGGCGATCCTGACGCGCGCGGTCCGCAAGGTTGTGGGCGCCGGCGGGGTTGAAGGATCGGGCGGGGTCTGATCCAAGCGGGCCATGTCGTCGAACTCGCCCCTGACGGCGCTTGAGCGCCTGGCCATCGCGGCCATCATCCTGACCTGGGGCCTGAACAACGCCGCGGCCAAGGTGGCGACGGCGGAGCTGCCGCCGATGATGGTCGGGGCCCTGCGCTTCGCCCTGGCCCTGGCCTTCCTGGCCCCGTTTCTGAAGCCGCCGTTCCCATGGTCGCGGCGCTTGGCGGCTATCTGCCTGCTGTCCGGCCCGATCCACTTCGGGATCATCTACATCGCCTTCGGCATGGCCAAGTCGCTGAGCCCGCTGGTGGTGGCCACCCAGCTGTGGATCCCGTTTACCGCCCTGTTCGCCTGGAAGATGCTGGGCGAGACCATGAAGCCGCTGGCCGTCGCCGGCCTGGTCGTGGCCTTCGTCGGGGTGGCCTGGATGAGCCTGGACCCGCATGGGGCGGCCGACCTGCCCGCCATCGCCCTGGGCGTGCTCGCCAGCGCCTGCTGGGCCCTGGCCACGGTGTTCGTGCGCCAGACACCGGGCGCCAAGCCGCTGCAGGTCCAGGCCCTGACCGCCGTCGTCGCCGCGCCGGTGCTGCTGGCCCTGTCGTTCGGCTTCGAGGACAATGTCGTGGAGCGGGTCCGGACGGCCGCGCCGATCGCCTGGGCCTGCGTGGCCTTCGCCGGCGTGGTCTCGACCATCGGGGCCAGCGCCCTGCTGTTCTGGCTTGTCCAGCGGCGCGAGGCGGGTCGGGTGACGCCCTATTTCCTGCTCACGCCCCTGGTGTCGTGCACCATCGGCGTGCTGTTCATGGGCGACGCCCTGTCGCCTCAGCTGGTGATCGGCGCGGCCGCGACCATGGGCGGCGTGGCCCTGGTGGCCCTGACGGCGAAGAAAGCGCCGCCGCCGGAGGGGGAGGCAACCTAGGTTCATCCTAAATCCGCTCATCCCGGCGTTCGCCGGGATGAGCGGATCAAAATCTGACCCTCTGGTCCTAAACCAGAGGGTCAGGCAGACAGCGCTACGCTACTTCACCACCCCGCACGCCACCCGGGCGCCGGCGCCGCCGATCGGCTGGGTCTTGTAATCGTCGGGGCTGGCGTGGATCACGATCGACGAGCCGTCGGCGTCGAGCAGGGCGGGGCGGCCGCCGGCGCCGTTCAGCGACACCAGGGGCGAGAAAAGTTCCGCGGTCGCCGAGCCGTCAGCGGCGGCGAACAGGTTGGGCAGGTCGCCGTTGTCGTTGCCGTCCGGGTTCAAAAGGCCATGGACGACGGCGGTCGTGGTGTGGACGTGGGCCCCGGCCGACTTGAAGTCCGGCGCGCCGCAATCGCCCTTCTCGTGGAAGTGCAGGCCGTGCCAGCCCGGCGTCAGGCCCTTGGCCTCGATGCGCAGCAGCACGCCGTGCGGCGCCTCGGTCAGGGTGGCGGTTCCGATCGCCTTGCCGTCGGCGCCCTTCAGCTCGGCGGTGGCGGCCTGGGCGATCGAGACGGGGGCGGCGGTCGCCGCGGCGATCAAGCCGAAGGACACGGCGAGGGCGGAGACAAGCGAGGTCTGGCGCATCTGAAACTCCCGGAAAAGCCCAAGGGATTGGGGGATCGAGGCCGCGAAGGTGGCGTCTTGGCGAGGGGAATGCTAACTGTTTTTGACGGTTCCGTGTTCGATTCTGACGGCGAAAAATTCCCTTGAGCGACGATCAAAACACCATCCCCGGGTCCCCGGCCTCGCCGGGCGCTCGCGGGGACGTTTCCCCCATCAATATCGAGGACGAGCTGCGCCGCTCGTATCTCGACTATGCGATGAGCGTGATCGTCAGCCGCGCCCTGCCGGACGCGCGCGACGGCCTCAAGCCGGTGCACCGCCGGGTGCTGTTCTCGATGCACGAGCAGGGCCAGACGCCGGAGCGGCCTTACGTCAAGTCGGCCCGCGTGGTCGGCGACGTGATGGGTAAGTACCACCCGCACGGCGACGCCTCGATCTATTTCACCCTGGTGCGGATGACCCAGTCATTCTCGATGGGGCTGGTGCTGATCGACGGCCAGGGCAATTTCGGCTCGGTCGACGGCGATATGCCCGCGGCCATGCGCTACACCGAGTGCCGCATGGCGCCGCCGGCCATGTCGCTGCTGGCCGACCTCGACAAGGATACGGTCGACTTCCAGGACAATTACGACGGCAAGGAGCAGGAACCCGTCGTCCTGCCGTCGCGGATCCCCAACCTGCTGGTCAACGGCGCGGGCGGCATCGCCGTCGGCATGGCCACCAACATCCCGCCGCACAATCTGGGCGAGGTGATCGACGCCTGCCTGCTGATGATCGACCAGCCGGACTGCACCACCGACCAGCTGCTGGACCTGGTGCCGGGCCCCGACTTCCCGACCGGCGGCGAGATCATCGGCCGGGCCGGTCCGCGCCAGGCGCTGCTGACCGGCCGCGGCTCGGTGGTGATGCGGGGCCTGGCCACCGTCGAGGAGATCCGCAGCGGCCGCGAGGCCATCGTGATCACGGCCATTCCCTATCAGGTGAACAAGGCCAATCTGGTCGAGTACATCGCCGAAATGGTCCGCGACAAGCGGATCGAGGGCGTGTCCGACATCCGCGACGAGAGCAACCGCGACGGCATGCGCATCGTCGTCGAGCTGAAGCGCGACGCCTCGGGCGAGGTGATCCTCAACCAGCTCTACCGCTTCACGGCGCTGCAGACCTCGTTCGGCGTCAACATGCTGGCCCTGAACCGCGGCCGGCCCGAGCAGATGGGCCTGCGCCAGCTGATCGAGCTGTTCGTCCAGTTCCGCGAAGAGGTGGTGGTCCGGCGGACCAAGTTCGAGCTGGGCAAGGCGCGCGACCGCGGCCACGTCCTGGTCGGCCTGACCATCGCCGTCGCCAATATCGACGAGTTCATCCACATCATCCGCTCGTCCAAGGATCCGACCGAGGCCCGCGAGCGGCTGGTGGCCAAGTCCTGGCCGGCCGGCGACATGCTGCCGCTGGTCGAACTGATCGCCGACCCGCGCACCGTGCAGGAAGACGGCGGCTTCATCCGCCTGACCGACGAGCAGGCCCGCGCCATCCTGGCCCTGACCCTGTCGCGCCTGACGGGCCTGGGCCGCGACGAGATCGGCAACGAGGCCGCCGCCCTGGCCGAGGCCATCAAGGGCTATCTGGACCTGCTGTCGGACCGCGCCAACATCATGGCCGTGGTCCGCGAGGAGCTGGTCGAGGTGCGCGACAAGTTCGCCATCCCCCGCCGCTGCCAGATCGTCGATGGCGACGCCGACGTCGAGGACGAGGACCTGATCGTCCGCGAGGAGATGGTCATCACCGTCACCCTGGGCGGCTACGTCAAGCGCACGCCGCTGGCCGCCTATCGCACCCAGCACCGGGGCGGCAAGGGCAAGGCCGGCATGGCCACCAAGAACGAGGACGCCGTCACCCGCGTGTTCTCGGCCTCGACCCATGCTCCGCTGCTGTTCTTCACCTCGGGCGGCAAGGTCTACAAGATGAAGGTCTGGCGCCTGCCGCTGGGCGTCGCCAACAGCCGGGGCAAGGCGTTCGTCAACCTGCTGCCGATCGAGCCGGGCGAGACCATCACCTCGATCCTGGCCCTGCCGGAGGACGAGGCCACCTGGAACGCCCTGGACGTGATGTTCGCCACCCGCTCGGGCAGCGTACGCCGCAACAAGCTGTCGGACTTCGTGGACGTGCGCCGCAACGGCAAGATCGCCATGAAGCTGGACGAGGGCGACGGCATCGTCGGCGTCGCCGTCTGCGACAGCAGCAAGGACATCCTGCTCAACACAGCCTCGGGCCGCTGCATCCGCTTCTCGGCCGACGAGGTGCGGGTGTTCGCCAGCCGCGACTCCACCGGCGTGCGCGGCGTACGCCTGGCCGAAGGCGACAGCGTCATCTCGATGAGCGTGCTGCGCAATGTCGACGCCACCCCGGCCGAACGCGCCGCCTATCTCAAGCACCAGCGCGCCCTTGCCCGGGCCCTGGGCGAGGAAGGCGACGAGGCTCCGGCCGTAGCGGAAGAGGGCGAGGAAGACGGCGGCGAGGCCAGCCTGACCCCCGAGCGCATCGCCGAGCTGGGCGCCGCCGAGGAAATCCTGTTGACCGTCTCGTCGGAAGGCTTCGGCAAGCGCACCAGCGCCTATGACTACCGCCGCACCGGCCGCGGCGGCCAGGGCCTGACGGCCCAGGACCTCAGCAAGCGCGGCGGCAGGCTGGTCGGCTCGTTCCCGGTCGAGGAGGGCGACCAGATCCTGCTGGTCACCGACGCCGGCCAGATGATCCGCGTGCCGGTCTCGCAAATTCGTGTTGCGGCGCGGAATACTCAAGGCGTAACCATCTTCCGCACCGCCGCCGACGAGCACGTCGTCAGCGTCGAGCGCCTGGCCGAAACCGGCGGAGACGACAACACGGGCGACGAAAACGGGGCGGACGAGACCTCGTAAGCGTGCCCATCAAGGGGCCAGGGCTCAAGCCCGGGTGAGGGAAAAGCATGCGGATCGGTCTCTACCCGGGCACCTTCGACCCGGTCACCAACGGCCACCTCGACATCATCGGTCGAGCGGTCAAGCTGGTCGACAGGCTGGTGATCGGGGTGGCGGTGAACATCGGCAAGGGGCCGCTGTTCACGCTGGACGAACGGGTGGAGATGGTGCGGCGCGAAACCGCCCACCTGACCAAGATCGCCGAGATCGAGGTCCGGCCGTTCGACAGCCTGCTGATGCATTTCGCCCGCGAAGTCGAGGCCCAGATGATCGTGCGCGGCCTGCGGGCCGTGGCCGACTTCGAATACGAATTCCAGATGACGGCCATGAACCAGCAGCTCGACCGCGAGATCGAGACCGTGTTCCTGATGGCCGACCCCCGCCACCAGGCCATCGCCTCGCGCCTGGTCAAGGAGATCGCGGCCCTGGGCGGCGACGTCCACAAGTTCGTGCCGCCGGGCGTGGCCGAGCAGTTGCTGGGCAAGCTGGCGAAGTAGGGGCTCGGCGCGGCTGGGTCATGCGGGCGCGGTGGGCCGCTAGGATCCGTCTCGACGATCAACCAGGTCCGCTTGGCGGTTGGAAATAGCTAAGCGCTGGTTGTGGCGGTAATTGTCTGACAAAAATGACGCCACGTCTTGTGAGCACCGCCAAAGGTGCGGTAGCAAGGCGAAAAAGGGGAAGCGTCATGCGGCTCGGATCGAAATCGCCCGGCATGGTCTTATCCGGGCTGGCGGCCTTGACGCTGATCCTAAGCGCGGCGCCCGCGTCCGCGCAGGATCGGGACGGTCCGGCCGCGTCCAAAGCCTTGTCGACCGCGACCTGGACACCGGACAATGGCGACGGCACCTTCACCAACCCCTTGTTCTATGACGAATTCTCAGATCCGGACCTGATCCGCGTCGGCGACTGGTTTTACCTCACCGGCACCACCATGCACGCCATGCCGGGCCTGCCGATCCTGCGCTCGAAGGACCTGGTGAACTGGGAATTCGTCGCCTACGCCCTGGACAAGCTCGACCTTGGCCCGGCCTACCGACTGGAGGACGGCCAGAATATCTATGGTCAGGGTATTTGGGCGCCGTCCTTCCGCTACCACGACGGCAAGTTCTACATCTTCTCGAACGTCAACCACCAGACGACCCAGATGTTCACGGCCACCGATCCGAAGGGACCGTGGACGCGGACGCCGATGAAGCGCAGCTTTCACGACCTGTCCGTGTTGTTCGACGACGACGGCAAGGCCTATGTCGTCTGGGGTCACCAAGGGATGCGCCTGGCCCAGCTGACGGACGACCTGACCGACATCGTTGCGGGCACCGAACGCGTCCTGTTCGCCGACGACGCCGGCATGGGCGAGGGCGCCCATTTCTACAAGATCGACGGCAAGTACTACATCATCAGCGCCGAATATGCCGGCGGCTTCAGAATGCCGGCGGCGCGGGCGGATCATGTGCTGGGGCCGTATGAGGTCAATCGGGCGATCAGCCTGCACGAAGACTTCGGCATGGCCTCGAGCAGGCGCACGGGTTCGCCCAAGCCGCCGTTCAAGTTCTCGGAGCCCGACCCCGCCGCCAAACATGGCCTGGCGCTGCACCAGGGGGGCGTCATCCAGACGCCCGCGGGCGAATGGTGGGGCTTTTCGATGATGGATTTCAATTCCGTCGGGCGCCTGCTCAGCCTGTCCCCGGTCACCTGGAAGGACGGCTGGCCCTATTTCGGCTTGCCGGGCAACCTGACGCGCACCCCGCGGACCTGGGTGAAGCCGAAGACCGCCACGCCGCAGCCCGTGCGTACGCCCTTCCGGCGCAGCGACGATTTCTCCGCGCCGCAGCTTCAGCCCCTGTGGCAGTGGAACCATGTCCCGGTCGACGGCAAGTGGTCGTTGTCGGAACGGCCGGGCTTCCTGCGGCTTCACGCCCTGCCGGCGACCTCGTTCTATGACGCGCGCAACACCCTGACGCAGCGGGCGATCGGGCCGATGTCGACGCCGACCGTCCTGCTCGACGCGTCGAACCTGAAGCCGGGCGACACGGCCGGCCTGGGCCTGCTCAATCTGCCCTATGCGACCTTGGGCGTCGAAAGGCGCGCTGACGGGCTCGACCTGGTCCTTTATGACCAGCGCCCCGACAAGTCGGTGCGGGTGAAGATGACCGGGACGCGCGTCTGGCTCCGGGCTGACTGCGACTTTCTGACCGAGCGGGCGCGCTTCAGCTATTCATTCGACGGCGCCGCCTTCACCCCGATCGGCGACGCGGTCGAACTGTTCTACCAGCTCTTCACCTTCCAGGGCGTTCGCTACGGATTGTTCAACTACAACACGACCGGCGCCGACGGCGGTTTCGCCGATTTCGACAGCATCGACGTCCGTCAGCCGCATACCCACGGCCTGATGCGACCCATCCCCTATGGCCGACCGATCCAGCTGACGTCTTTCCATGCGACGACCGGACTGGCGGCCGGGCGCTGGGGCCTTGCTGCGGATGTTCCGACGCCGTTCGAGGTCGTCGATCGCCGGCTGGGCCGCGTCGCCCTGCGATCGGGCGGGCGCTATGTCACGGTCGGCGCGGATGGAGCGGTGACGCTCGTGGCCGGCCGGTCGGGCGCGGCGCAGAACTTCCAGTGGATTGAAACGCCGACGGGCGAACTGGTGCTGATGTCATTGGCCACCAACCGCTTTCTGCGCATCGATCCGAAGACCGGCGATATCCGGGCCGACAGTCCTGGCCCCATGCCGGACAACAGCGACGGCGCGCGCTTCATCTGGTCGCAATAGACAGAGTGGTGCCACCCAATCCCGGGGGGAGGCTCACCGGCGCAACGCATCATCACGCACCCAGCGAGTTGAACGCGACAGCGACGACCCATGCGGAGACTCCAAGTCGTGCGCCGGAAACTCGCCGGAATTCTCCGCTCTAACGCAGCGCCACTTGTCGTCCGCGCGGCGGCGTTCTACGCCGTCGGGTCAGTTCTATCGGGGATCTCCATGAAGCTTGCGTCCATCGCCGCCATCCTGGCGCTCACCGCGGCCTCGGCCGCCAGCGCCCAGCAGGCTTCCGATTGGCGGACGCCCGATCCTGAGAACATCCTGGTGGTCGACACCAACAAGGGCCGGATCATCGTCGAGCTGTCGCCCGAGACCGCGCCCAACCACGTGGCGCGGGTGCGCCAGCTGGCCAAGGCCCATTTCTATGACGGTCTGACCTTCTTCCGGGTCATCGACAGCTTCATGGCCCAGACCGGCGATCCCAAGAACGACGGCACCGGCGGCTCGGACCAGCCGAACCTGGCGGCCGAGTTCCTGTTCCGCCGTGGTCCCGGCTACGCGCCGGCCGGCAAGTCGGGAACCACCGAGATGGGTTTCGTCGGCGCGCTGCCGGTCTACAGCCAGAACAGCGCCCTGGCGGCCATGACCGCCGACGGCAAGGTGGCCGCCTGGGGCGCCTTCTGTCCCGGCGTGCTGGGCATGGCCCGGGCAGGCGACCCCGACAGCGCCAACAGCCAGTTCTTCTTCATGCGCCAGCACTACCCGTCGCTGGAAAAGACCTACACCCCCTTCGGCCGCGCCCTGACCGGCATCGAGGCGATCCGGGCGATCAAGACCGGCGAGCCGGTTCCCGATCCGCAGGACAAGATGCTGACCGTCCGCGTGCTGTCCGACATGCCGGCCGCCCAACGCCCGACCATCCAGGTGATGGACACCCGCTCGGCGGCCTTCGCGGCCCTGGTCGAGAAGAAGCGCGCCAGCATGGGCGGCGCCTTCGGGCCTTGCGACGTCGATGTTCCGGTGCAGGTGAAATAGATGATCCGAACCCTGCTCGCCTCGCTCGCCGTTCTCTCCAGCCTCGTCGCGGTCGAGGGAGCCCAGGCCGCGCCGAAGGTCGCGCCTCCCAAGGCGGCGGACTGGCGGACGCCGGCGGCCGAGGACGTGGTGGTGATCGACACCAGCAAGGGCCGGGTGATCCTTGAGCTGATTCCCGAGGTCGCTCCCGGCCACGTGGCGCGCTTCCAGGAGCTGACCCGCGAGGGGGTCTATGACGGCCGAACCTTCTTCCGGGTGATCGACCGCTTCATGGCCCAGACCGGCGATCCGGACGACACGGGCGAGGGCGGCACGAAAAAGCCCAACCTCAAGGCCGAGTTCACCTTCCGGCGCGACGCCTCCACCCCATTCGTGGCCGCCGCCGCCCCGGCCGGCGCCGAGGTGGGCCTGCTGAAGTCGCTGCCGGTGGTCAGCCAGGCCTGGAGCTGGTCCGAGATGACCTCGGACAGGAAGGTCTCGGCCTGGGGGACCTACTGTCCCGGCGTGGTCGGCGAGGCTCGGGACGAGGGCGTCGACTCGGCCAACAGCCAGTTCTTCCTGATGCGCCAGCCCTATCCGTCGCTGGACAAGCGCTACACCGCCTTTGGCCGGGTGCTGGTCGGGCTGGACGTGGTGCGGGCGATCAAGACCGGCGAGCCGGTCGAGAAGCCGCAGGACCGGATGATCAAGGTGCGGCTGCTGGCCGACATCCCGGCGAACGAGCGCCCGACGGTGCGGGTTGTCGACCCGGCCAGCTACTGGTTCAAGGGCGAGATCGCCCGCAAGCGCGCGGCTCGCGGCGCGGATTTCTCGGTCTGCGACCTCGATCTGGCGGTCGACGTCCGCTAGGCCCTAGGCTTGGCTGTAGCAATTGATCCGCGTTCGGGATGCAACCGGGCGGTTTCCCGCTTGCTGAAAGCGGGCTAGAAGCCTTGCGACTCCTCCAATCCTCAAGGGATGACCATGTCGGCCGACCTCGAAAACACCCTGATCCTGACGCTTGAGACCGGCCCGGTCACGATCAAGATGCGTCCCGACCTGGCCCCCGGCCACGTGGACCGCATCAAGGAGCTGGTCCGCGAAGGCTTTTATGACGGCGTCGTCTTCCACCGCGTGATCCCGGGCTTCATGGCCCAGGGCGGCGACCCCACCGGCACCGGCCGCGGCGGTTCGGCCAAGCCGGACATCAAGGCCGAGTTCTCCAAGGAGCCGCACGTGCGCGGCGTCTGCTCGATGGCCCGCACGCCCGATCCGAACTCGGCCAACAGCCAGTTCTTCATCGTGTTCGACGACGCCACCTTCCTGGACAACCAGTACACCGTCTGGGGCCAGGTGGTCGAAGGCATGGAGAACGTCGACTCGCTGCCGACCGGCGAGCCGCCGCGCAATCCGGGCAAGATCCTCAGCGCCAAGATCGCCGCCGACGCTTAAGCGCCGCGCCTTCGGAACGGAAAAGGCCCCGGGAAACCGGGGCCTTTTTGCTGGGCGCTCGCCAGCCGGTCTTCAGCGGGTGAAGATCGCCACCACCGGCCGATGGTCCGAGCCCAGGCTGGGGCCGCGCTCGACCTTGACCGTCTTCCAGGCCGTGCCGGCATAGACCTGGTCGATCGGCAGGACCGGGAACGGGGCCGTGGCGATACGGATGAACTGGCCGGTCGGCCAGGTGGCCAGGGCGTGGGTGCGACGCTCCAGTCCCAAGGCCTTGTCCTGCCGGCGCAAGCTCCACGACCAGGGCGTGGCGTTGAAGTCGCCGGTCACGATCAGGCTGTCTTTCGGGAAGGGCGCGATCTTGCTCGCCAGCAGCCGGCTCTGCGCCTGCCAGCGGCCAGCTGGGATCGGCCAGACGAAGTGGGCGCCTACCACCGTGACGTCGCCGCCCGGAACCCGCAGCGTCGCCCGCGTCGCGACGAGGCTTTCGCCGTCCCCATAGAAATCATGTTCGTCGACGATCGGCCACCGGCTGTGGATTCGGGTGTCGCAGCCGTATTTGGCGTAGCACTTGGTGCTGTACGGATAGGCGGTCTTCAGCGTGCGCAGAACGCGCCAGGCGTTGCCGCCGGACTCCTCGGTGATCACCACGTCGGCGTTCTGCTTCAGGATCCAGGCCGCGGTTTCCGGCGGCGCGTCGTTCTCGGCCCACAGGTTGAACTGAACCAGTTTCAGGGTGGCGGCGCCCTTGGCGGGTTTCTCGGGCGGCCGAAGCGTCGACAGCAGTTCGGGAGCCATCAGCACGACGAGAGCGGCGATCCCCAGGGCCGCAACGCCCGCCAGCGCCCGCCGCTCGTCGTCGCGGGACGCCAACAGGGCCAAGGCCAGACCCAGGAGGCTGCAGGCCATCCATAGCGGGGCGGCGTGGGTCAGGACGTCGAGCCAGTCGCTGAACGCGCCGCCCAGGCAAGCCAGGCCTGCGACCGCGCCGACCAGGCCCAGCATCAGCGCGGTGCCGCGCAGGAACAGGTTGGCGAGGTGGAGGATCAGGCGCATCCGCTGGCCCTTAGCACGCTCGCATGACGTTCGCGCGGGGCTTAATCGCCGCCAAAGTACCGGAAGACGATATTGCGAAATTGGTGGTCGCCGACGTGCAGCACGCCTGTCAGGACGGGCTTGGGTTCGCCGGGCCCGGCGGCCTTGGCGGCCTTCAGCGCCTTGAGATCGAAGGCGCCGGTGAAGGTCACCTGGCCAAGGTTCGGATCGACGCCATGGAAGCTGACCTCCTGGCCGTCCACGCGATAGGCGGTGGGCATCACCCGGATCGACACCGTGTGATAGGCGCGACCCAGCTCGTCCTCGGCCGTCGGACTGGCGAGGTCGTCGAACGCCATGAAGATCGGCGCATAGGCCGCTGGGCGCTTGCCCGCCTCCCAATCGGCGAAGTCATCGGCTTGGCCGATGTTCAGCGAGGCCAGTTTGAGATTGCCGGACTGTACGACGGCGTCCGTGAGGTAGAAGCCCCGGCTGTCCAGCTTCGGGTCGTGCGAGAAGGTCACGGGCGCGGCCGGAGCCGCCGCCGGGGCGGTCGACGGCGCGGGCGCGGCTTCGGGCGTCTTGACCTCGGTCGCCGGCTTGCAGGCGGCGAGCGCCAGGCAGGCCAGCAGGACCGGCAGGCGGAGATCGGTGACCGTCATGTTTCTCCCTTGAAGGTGTCGGAAGCAGGATGGCGACCGAAGAGGCGGTTTGTCCATCGAAGCTTGACCAGGTCCAGCCGCGTCTCGGCGCTTGACCTTGGCGTCCCGCCGTGGCCTTGAAGCCGCCCCATGCGCCTGTCCGACTTCGATTTCCACCTGCCCGACGAGGCGATCGCCCTGCGGCCGGCCGAGCCGCGGGATTCCGCGCGGCTGCTGGTGGTCAGGCCGGGCGCCCAGGGGGCCGGGGGTCTGGAAGACCGGATCGTGCGCGAGCTGCCGGATTTCCTGCGGCCCGGCGACGCCCTGGTCTTCAACGACACCCGCGTGATCCCGGCCCGGCTGATGGGCCTGCGCGCGGGTCGCGAGACCGGCGGGGGCGACGGATCGCCGGTGGCCGTCGAGGCCACCCTGCACCGGCGGGTGGCGCCCGATCGCTGGATCGCCTTCATGCGTCCAGGCAAGCGGCTGAAGGTCGGCGACCGCATCGCGTTCGGTCACGATGCAGACCGCGCCGGCCTGGCCGGCCTGCTGGACGCCACCGTGGCCGCCAAGCACGAGGGCGGCGAGATCGAGCTGGCCTTCGACTTCGCCGGCGTCGACCTGGATCTGGCCGTGGCCGCCCACGGCGAGATGCCGCTGCCGCCCTATATCGCCGCCAAGCGGGCCGAGGACGATCGCGACCGCGCCGATTACCAGACCGTCTACGCCCGCGAGGACGGCTCGGTGGCCGCCCCGACCGCCGGCCTGCACTTCACCCCCGACCTGATGGAGCGGCTGAAGGCGCGAGGCGTGTCCCTGCACTTCGTCACCCTGCACGTCGGCGCGGGCACCTTCCTGCCGGTCAAGACCGACGTCATCGCCGAGCACCGGATGCACGCCGAGTTCGGCGAGGTTCCCGCCGCGGTCGCCGACGCCCTGAACGCGGTCCGCGCCGCTGGCGGCCGGGTCGTCTGCGTCGGCACCACGAGCCTGCGCCTGCTCGAAAGCGCCACGGGCCAGGACGGGGTGATCAAGCCGTTCGCCGACGAGACGGCGATCTTCATCACCCCCGGCTACCGCTTCCGCGCCGCCGACGTGCTGATGACCAATTTCCACCTGCCCAAGTCGACCCTGTTCATGCTGGTCAGCGCCTTCGCCGGCCAGGCGACGATGAAGGCGGCCTACGCGCACGCGATCGCCACCGGCTATCGCTTCTATTCCTATGGCGACGGATCCCTGCTGTTCCGCGCCGATCCTGAGCAAGCCTGATGGTCGCCTTTCCCTTCGAGATCAAAGCCACCGACGGCGCGGCGCGCACGGGCGTGCTGAAGACGCCGCGCGGCGACATCCGCACGCCGGCCTTCATGCCGGTGGGCACGGCGGCGACGGTCAAGGCGATGACCGTCGACCAGGTCAAGGCCACGGGCGCCGACATTATCCTGGGCAACACCTACCACCTGATGCTGCGGCCGACGGCCGAGCGGGTGAAGCGCCTGGGCGGTCTTCACAGGTTCATGCGCTGGGACAGGCCGATCCTGACCGACAGCGGCGGCTTCCAGGTGATGAGCCTGTCGGGGATCAGCAAGGTCACCGAGGAGGCCGTCACCTTCTCCAGCCACATCGACGGCTCCAAGCACGTGCTGAGCCCCGAGCGGTCGATGGAGATCCAGGCCGACCTGCTGGGCAGCGACATCGTCATGCAGCTGGACGAGTGCGTGGCCTGGCCGGCCGAGGAGGCCAGGGCGCGCCAGGGCATGGAGCTGTCGGCCCGCTGGGGCAAGCGCTCGAAGGCCGCGTTCGGGACCCGCGACACCCAGGCCCTGTTCGGCATCCAGCAGGGCTCGACCTTCCGCAACCTGCGCCAGGAGTCGTCGGATCGGCTGCAGGAGATCGGCTTCGACGGCTACGCCCTGGGCGGCCTCGCCGTCGGCGAGGGGCATGAGGCGATGTGCGAGGTGCTGGACTACGCCCCGGCCATGCTGCCGGCCGACCGGCCGCGCTACCTGATGGGCGTAGGCAAGCCGATCGACCTAGTCGAGGCGGTCTGGCGGGGCGTCGACATGTTCGACTGCGTGCTGCCTACCCGCTCGGGGCGCCACGGCCAGGCCTGGACCTGGGACGGGGCGATCAACATCAAGAACGCCCGCTACGCCGAGGATGAGGATCCGCTGGATCCCACTAGCGACTGCCCGGCCAGCCGCGACTATTCCAAGGCCTATCTGCGCCACCTGTTCAAGGCCGAGGAGATCCTGGGCCAGGTGCTGCTCTCCTGGCACAACATCGCCTTCTTCCAGGCCCTGACGGCGGCCATGCGAAACGCGATCGCCGAGGGCCGGTTCGAACAGTTCCGGCGGGACTTCGCGGCGCGGCAGCAGGGCGCATAAGGATCACACCGGCCGGTAGATCTGCGCCACCGCGCCGCCGGGGAACGCTTTCGAACTGATCAGCTTCAGAGGCCTCGGCGCGGCCAGGTCGGAGAATAGCGGCCGGCCCTTGCCCAGCGCCATCGGGGCGACGAGCAGGGCGAACTGGTCGACCAGCCCTTGGGCGACCAGGCTGCGGGCGAAGCTGGCGCCGCCGTGGGCGATGATCGGCTTGCCGTCCTGGGCCTTCAGGGCCGCGATCTCCTCCGCCAGGTCGCCGCTCGCCACATAGGCCTGGGCCCAGCTCTCCGCGCCGGGCTGCAGCGCCACGGCTTGTTCGGCCCCCGCCCGAGCCCGGGCGACGTCGAGCGCGGCCGTCGTGGTCGCGGTCTCCAGGATCGCCGGTCCCTGGCGCGAGAAGACCGCCTTGGGAATCTGGTTCATCGGCGCGGCGAACGGGTCGGCGGAGGTTTGCCAGTAGGGGGCCATGGTCTGGAAGCTGCGGCCGCCCATGATGTGCAGGCTGGCGTCCCAGATATAGTCCACGCCCCAGGCCTTGGGCTCCGGGTGGGCGCCGAACATCCACCGGTTGGCGCCCTCCAGGTCGCTGACGAAACCGTCGACCGACATGGTCATCTTCAGGATCAGGTCCCTCATGGCTTCCTCCTCTTGCTGGTCCTGGAGCGAGGACGGGCCGGATCGACGACTCCCGACAGCCGGCGATCATATTTCAGCGGCGCCGAAAGCTCTTTCCGAAAACATCGGCCGCAAGTTCCGGCCGCTGAAGGCTTCCATGGCTCTCTGGCGGTCGAGGCTGGTCAAGCCGGCTACCAGACCTTGTAGAACGGTTTTTTCTTCTTCTTGGCGGGCGGAGGCGCTGGTTGCTCGGGCGCCGTGTCCGCGGCCGGCGCCTCGACCGTCGGCACGGCCGGCGCGGGCGCTTCGACCACCGGGGTCTCGGCCGCCGGCTCGTCCTTCTGCCAGGGGAAGCGCCTTTCGACGATCGGCGCGGCGGGCTTGGCCAGGTGCTGGGGCGTGGCCGGCGGGTCGCAGCCGCGCGCCTCGCCCAGCCCCTTCAGATAGGCGCGGCGGATCGCGCCTGACGCCATGGCGCTCTGCACCAGCTTGTCATGCTTTTCGGCGCCGCTCAGCTTGCGGACCCAGCCGCGCATCGGGATCAGGTCCTGGGCGGCGCTGGCCATGGCGCCGAACGCCGCCGAGCCGGCCATCCGCTTGCCGCGGTCCATCAGATCTTCGTCATCCTCGGGCGGACGGCGGTCGACGTCCTCGCCCAGCGCCAGGTCCAGCGGGGCGACCATTGAGATCAGGACGTCGCAGCTGACTTTCTTGCCGGGCGGGCGGGCGTAGGGATCGGCCATCGCCTCCAGCAGAACCGGCGGAATCTTGGTGCGCAGCAGGTTCATGTCACGCAGCGGCGCCCCGGCCGCGCCCGTGATGCCGTCCTTGTTGGCGTCCGAGGTCGTCTGGATCTTCTGCGGCGGGGGCTCCGACTTGGACGCGCAGGCGGCCAGCAGGGGAACGACGATCGCGAGAAGCACCAGACTGCGCATGCGGCCAACCTAACGCCAGGATGCGGCGTTCGTCATCTCCCTGCGCGCACGAAAGCATGCTTGCGAGCCGGGCGGCCCCCGACTATGGTCCGCGCCGCTTCCACCGGCCTCCCGCCGTGTCGATGCGGGCCGGTAGCTCAGTGGTAGAGCATTCGACTTTTAATCGAATGGTCCTGGGTTCGAATCCCAGCCGGCCCACCAAACCTTCCTTGAAATGATTGGTTAAAATCCACCGCTTCGGCGGTTCGGGTCGCGGCTTGCCCTGGGCGCGGGCCGAGGGCGGGTAGAACCGGGGCGCTCACGTCGGTTGCTTCGATCCGGCGCCTGCGTCGAATCGGTTCTCCGGACCGGGAGGAAGGGCGGCGGCCCGAGGCGCGGGGCGCGCGAGTTGTAGGCGACACTGAAAGTTGAATCGTCTAGCAGTGTCGTCGGGGCAAGACGGAGTCGGCGTTTGGCGGCGGGGGCTGGTGTGGATCGCAACGCGGCGTCGCCGGGCTTCGACGGCGCGTCGGACGCCTTCGCGCGCGCCCACGACGCCCTGCTGCGCGGCAAGGACCTGCAGTTCCAGCCGACCGCCGCGCCCAAGCCGCCGGACGTTCCCGACTGGCTGCTGGCGGTCGGCAAGGCCCTGGCGGCGGCCGCGCCTTACCTGACCTATGTGTTCTGGGGCTGCCTGATCCTGGGGGCGGCGGTCATCCTGTATTTCCTGGGGCGAGAGCTGATCGCCACGCGCTGGCCGTCGCTGAAACCGCACAAGGGACCCGTCCTGGGCGACGAGGCCTGGCGGCCCAGCGCCGCCAGGGCCCGGACCCTGCTGGAGGACGCCGACCGCCTGGCGGCCGCCGGCCGCTTCGCCGAGGCGGTGCACCTGATCCTGTTCCGCAGCATCGAGGATATCGAGGGCAAGCGGCCGGACCTGATCAAGCCGGCCCTGACCAGCCGCGACATCGCCCAGCTGGACGGCGTGCCGGAACGGGTGCGCCGCACCTTCAGCCAGATCGCCCGGGTGGTGGAGCGCAGCTTCTTCGGCGGGCGGCCCGTCGGCGCCGACGAATTCGCAGCCTGCCGCCAGGCCTATGAGGGCTTCGCCTTCAACGAGGCCTGGCGATGAGCGACGCGCAGGCCGCGCCGGGGACGGCGGTTCCGGGCGAGGGGGACAAGGGGCTGTTCTCGCCCAAGGTCGTGCTGGGCATGATCGTGGCCGGGATCTTCGGCTTTTCGGCCTTCGTGGTGCTGTCGACCTATGCGCCGGACCTGCAGTCGGGCGACAACGGCCGGGCCCACGCCCTGTCGAAGTCGGCCATCGGCTATGGCGGCATGGTGCGGCTGCTGCGCGGCCTGAGCGAGCCGGTGATCGTCAGCCGTCGCGACCTGCGTCGCGAGGAGCCCGCCCTGATCATCTTCACGCCGGAATCCAGCCTGTCGCGCGACGCCTACGTCAAGGCGGCCCAGCTGTCGTCGCGGACCCTGGTGGTGCTGCCCAAATGGACGGGCGGGCTGGATCCGCGCCATCCGGGCTGGGTGGGCGGCCTGGAGCCGGTGGAGCCCAGGGACCTGGCCGGCCTGCTCAAGGCGGTCGGCCTTCCCAAGGCCTCGACCACGATCGACAAGGGCGCCGCGCCGCAGAGGCTGACCGGCGCGCCGGGCGGTCCGGCCGAGGGGCTGGCGTTCGACACCGGGCCCATCCAGAACCTGCAAACCCTGTCCGGTCCCGGCCTGGCGCCGGTGCTGACCGACGCCAAGGGGCGGATCGTCCTGGCTCGGCGCCTGCCGACCGAGACCTATTTCCTGGCCGATCCCGACCTTCTGAACACCATGGGGCTGAAGGATGTCCGCACGGCGCGCGGCGGGGTGCGGATCCTGCAGGCGCTGCGCGACGACTCCGTCGGCGGCGGGAGCGCCTACCGGCAGGACCGGGGGCGGACCATCGCCTTCGACGTCACCCTCAACGGCTTTTCGCGGTCGCAGAGCCTCCTGAAACTGGCCTTCGAGGCCCCGTTCGTCGGGGCGACCCTGTGCCTGGTGGCCGCCGCCCTGCTGATGGGGCTGCACGCCGCCGCTCGCTTCCGCGCCGTGCGGCGGGGCGAGCGGGCCCTGGCGCTGGGCAAGGAGGCGCTGATCGACAATTCCGCAGGCCTGATTCGCATGGCCCGCCGCGAGCCGGCCCTCGCCCCGCGCTACGCCGAGCTGCAGCGCGCCGCGGCCGTCCGCGCTCTGGGCGGCCTGCGGCACGGCGGCCAGCGCCTGGAGGGCCAGGCCTTGATCGATTTTCTGGACCGCCAGGGCCAGCGCTTCGGCGCGGCCGACAGCGCCTCGCGCCTGGACGAGGAAACCCGGACGGTCCGTTCCCTCGGCGACCTGATGAAGCTCGCCGTCCGATGGCATCAGTGGAGACTGGAGATGACCCGTGAACGTCGCTGAGGTGCAGGCGCTCGCCGGCAGGATCCGTGAGCAGACCGCCAGGGCCGTGGTTGGCCAGAACGACACCATCGACCTGATGCTGACGGCGTTGTTCGCCGGCGGACACGTGCTGCTGGAAGGCCCGCCCGGCACGGCCAAGACCTTCCTGGCCCAGTGCTTCGCCCAGGCGGTGAACCTGCAGTTCGGCCGCATCCAGTTCACGCCCGACCTGATGCCGGGCGACATCCTGGGCGCCAACCTGTTCAACTTCCAGACCAGCGCCTTCACCCTGGTCAAGGGGCCGATCTTCTGCGAGCTGTTGCTGGCCGACGAGATCAACCGCACCCCGCCCAAGACCCAGGCGGCCCTGCTGGAAGCCATGCAGGAACGCAACGTCACGCTGGACGGCGAGCGCCATGCGCTGAGCGACCGCTTCATGGTGGTGGCCACCCAGAACCCGCTGGAGCAGCAGGGCACCTATCCGCTGCCCGAGGCCCAGCTGGACCGCTTCCTGTTCAAGCATGTGCTGACCTATCCGAGCCTCGCCGAGGAGACCGCCATCGTCGCCAGCCACGGCGGCCGCACTGGCCAGCCGTCGCCCGAGGCGTTCGGCGTCGAGGCGGCCGGCGACACCGCCACGATCGGCGAGGCGGTGGCGGCGGTGGCCTCGGTGCGCCTGACCGACGACATCGTCCGCTACATCGTCGGCGTCGTGCGCGCCACCCGCGACACGGGCGAGCTGTCGGGCGGGGCCTCGCCGCGCTGCGCGGCCATGCTGGCGGTGGCGGCCCGGGCCCGCGCCGCCCTGGAGGGCCGCGACTACGTGATCCCCGACGACGTCAAGGCCCTGGCCCTGCCGGCCCTGCGCCACCGGGTGATCCTGTCGCCCGCCGCCGAGATCGAGGGCCGCAAGGTCGACGACGTGGTCCGCGGCCTGGTCGACCAGGTCGAGGCCCCGCGATGAGCCCCGTCGCGAGCCGGATCGGCTAGGGGCGGGACGTGCGGATCTATCCGACCGCGAGAGCGATCTTCCTGATGGTCCTGGGCGCGCCCCTGGCCCTGGCGGCGGCGGCGCTCGTCTCGGCCCGGCTGTGGCTCGTGGGGCCAGCCTGGATCGCCCTGGTCGCGGCCCTGTTGTTCATCGACGCCCTGCTGGCTCCTGGCCGGCGCCGGATGCAGCTCGGCCTGATCGCGCCCGGCTCGCTGTCCAGCGGCGCGACCAGGCCGGCCCTGTTGCAGGCCTCGTTCCCGCGCGGTGTCGCGCCGGGCAGCGTGGAGTTCGCCATCGACCTGGACGACCGGCTCGCCGCCGAGCCCGCCCATGGCCGGGCCCGCACCCACGAACGCCGGGCCGCCCTGCCGCTGACCCTGACTGCGGTCCGGCGCGGGGAGGGGCGGGTGCACCGTGTCTCGGCCCGCTGGCGCGGCCCGCTGGGCCTGACCTGGAAGCAGCGCGACGACGCCCTCGAACGCGTGATCCCGGTCACGCTCGACATCGCCGGCGTCAAGGAAGAGGCGCTGCGGCTGTTCTCACGCGATCCGTCGGTCGGCCATCGGCTGCAGCTGGACCTGGGCGGCGGCAGCGATTTCCACGCCCTAACCGACTTCCGTCCCGGCATGAACCGACGGGCCATCGACTGGAAGCAGTCGGCCCGCCACGGCGCGTTGCTGGCCAAGGAATTCCACGTCGAGCGCAACCACCACATCGTCGCGGCCATCGACACCGGTCGGCTGATGAGCCAGTCGCTGCTGGGCCGGCCTCGCCTGGACCACGCCCTGAACGCCACCCTGCTGCTGGCCTATGTGGGGCTGAAGATGGGCGACAAGGTCGGGCTGTTCGGCTTCGACGCCCGGCCCAACGTCTCCAGCGGCGTCACCTCGGGTCCCAACGCCTTCGGCGCCCTGCAGCGCCTGGCCGCCAGGATCGACTATTCGACCGAGGAGACCAACTATACCCTGGGCCTGACCCAGCTATCGGGCCAGCTGTCGCGGCGCTCGCTGATCGTGGTGTTCACCGACATCGCCGACAGCACCAGCGCCGAGCTGATGCTGGAGAACGTCAGCCGCCTGCTGCGCCAGCATCTGGTGCTGTTCGTGATGATGCGCGACGAGGAGCTGGAGGCGATCGAGCGCAAGGCGCCTGAGACCGCCGACGACGTCTCGCGGGCCGTGGTCGCCGCCTCGCTGCTGCGCGAGCGCGACGTGGTGGTGACCCGCCTGCGCCGGATGGGCGTGGAGATCGTCGAGGCGCCGGCCGACCAGGTCGGGCCGGCCCTGCTGGCGAGCTATCTGGACCTCAAGCGCCGGGACCTGCTCTGATGGCCGAGCTGCAGCTGAAGAGCTACCGTTTCCGGGCCGAGCGCGAGGCCGACTGGGGGCGGCTGGAGAAGCTGCTGACCAGGGTCGGCAAGGGCTCGGCCAAGGCGCTGAGCGACGAAGAGCTGCTGGTCCTGCCGGTGCTGTACCGCCAGGCCCTGTCGTCGCTGTCGGTGGCCCGCGCCACATCGCTGGACCAGGGCCTGGTCGACTATCTGGAGAGCCTGAGCACCCGGGCCTATTTCCTGGTCTACGGCACGCGGTCGAACTTCCTCGAGCGACTGGGCGGCTTCTTCGGCCATGCCTGGCCCGACGCCGCCAAGGCGCTGTGGCGCGAAACCCTGGCCAGCCTCCTGCTGACCGTGGTCGGGGTGTTGGCCGCCTATTTCCTGACCCTGCACGACCCCGACTGGTTCAGCGCCTTCGTGCCGGGCGACCTGGCGGGCGGTCGGGGACCGACGGCGTCGGTCGAGGCCATGCGGGCCACGCTCTACGACCACGGCGAGCACAAGGGCCTGTCGGTGTTCGCCGCCTTCCTGTTCACCCACAATTCCGGCGTGGCGATCTTCGCCTTCGCCCTGGGGTTCGCCTTCTGCCTGCCGACCTCGATGCTGATGGCCTATAACGGCGCGATGTTGGGGGCCTTCCTGGCGGCGTTCGCCATGAAAGGGCTGGCCTTCGAGGCCGGCGGCTGGCTGGCGATCCACGGGGTGACCGAGATCTCGGCCGTGATCCTGGCGGGCGCGGCGGGCCTGCGGATCGGCTGGACCCTGGCCTTCCCCGGCGACCTTTCCCGCCCGGCGGCCATGACCCAGGCGGGACGCCAGGCGGCCACCCTGATGGGCGGGGTGGTGGTCATGCTGTTCTGCGCCGGGATCCTGGAGGGCGTCGGGCGCCAGGTGATCCAGAACGACTTCGCCCGCTACGGGATCGGCCTCCTCACCCTGGTCGCCTGGCCGGCCTATCTCTACCTGCCCCGCCGCCGGAGCGTCGCCCGATGAGAGCGGCCCGCAAGAAGGCCAAGGCCGCCGCGCCGGCGGCGATCGCGCAGCTGGACGCCGGCGACGATCGCCGGGCCCGCTCGCTGGTCACGCCGGAGGGCGTCGACCTGAAGCTGCGCCTGGGCGACGCGGGCGAACGCGCCGCGGCCCTGCTGATTGACCTGCTGATCATGGTCGGGACGCTGATCGCCTTCGCCCTGCTGGCGGGACTGGCGATGATCGGCTCGAAGGGCAAGGGCGGCGAGGTGATCGGCACGGTGGCGGTGCTGGTCTTCTTCGTGCTGCGCAACCTTTATTTCGTGCTGTTCGAGCTGACCCCGGGCGCGGCGACGCCGGGCAAGCGGGCCATGGGCCTGCGCGTGGCCGCCCGCAACGGCGGCCGCCTGACCGCCGACGCCATCTTCGCCCGCAACGCCATGCGCGAGATCGAGCTCTACCTGCCGCTCAGCTTCCTGGCCACGCAGGGCGACCAGGTGGGAGCGTGGATCAGTCTGGCCGGCCTGCTGTGGTGCGCGGTCTTCCTGCTGTTCCCGCTGTTCAACCGCGACCGCCTGCGGGTGGGCGACCTGGTGGCCGGCACCTGGGTGGTCAAGGCCCCGACCCGTAAGCTGGCGCCCGACCTGGTGGAGACCTCGCGACCGGCCGTGGACCGCTTTCGGTTCACCATGGCCCAGCTGGACGCCTACGGGGTCAAGGAGCTGCATGTGCTGGAGGACGTGCTGCGTCGCTATGAAACCAAGACCATCGCCCTGGTCGCCGCCCGTATCCGCCTGAAGATCGGCTGGAACGCCGCGCCCGACGAGTCGAACGGCGACTTCCTGGCCGCCTATTACGCCGGCCTGCGCGGCCGGCTGGAGTCCCGACTGCTGCTGGGCAAGCGCCGCAAGGACAAGTTCGACAAGGGTTAGGCGAAGACCGCGGCCAGGCTTTCGGCCGGCGTGCCTTCCTTGCTCCAGCGCAGTTCGTAATAGACCGAGACAGCGAGGAGCGCGTTGACGATGCTTAACAGGGCCTGCATCGCCGGCTCCGCGATCGCGTCGACGACGGGGTTTCCGACCGCGCTGGCGGCGAGTTGGATAAGCCAGGCAAAGACGAACCAGACCAGGCCGACCGCCAGCGACAGTCCGAAGATCGCGCCGCGCCGCTCACCCGTCAGCCTGTTGCTGCGTCGGATCGCGTTCCATACGCCCAGGCGTTCGGTCACCATGGCCGGAACCACCACCATCCACGCCAGGGAGAGGATGACGCCGGGAATGAACAGCAGGACGAATCCTCCCAAGATTCCCAGGCTGGTGACGACGCCGAGCGCCAGCAGCATCAGGTAGTCGCGGAGGTCGCCGAACGACGCGGCGCCGGCCGTGTGAGGGCCTTCCAGCCTGCTCAGGGCGCTGCGAGAGATCGCGGCCTGCAAGGCGACCGAGCCGAGCATGGACACCAGCAGGCTGACTAAGAGCATGATCCAGGTATTCGGAACGGCGTAGCCTGTCTCGGGCCTGCTGAAGACCCGGGTCAGGGCGTTCATGCCCCGGTCGGGCAGGGCGACGAAAAGCGCTGAAAACAGCAGGATCTTGAAAGCGTCGCGCCGGAAGATCGTCGTGGCGTGCTTCAACACGCGCGCAGCTTCGAAGCCCCTTTGCACTGCGGCGTCGGTCATGTCTGGAAAGCCCCCAATCTAGGCCGCGATTCAGCCATGCGATGAACCCAGTGTCCATGGTTCGCGCGCCTATCCCCGCGATCATCGAAACAACATCGAAAAAGATCAAAGCCTTGGAGGAAAACGCACGTTTCCGATCCTTGGGTTTCCAGCCTGCCCCATACTGCTTGCACCTGAGAGCATGGGGAGGGCGCACGTACGGCGACCGATGCGGCTTTCGGGGGTGGACGAGCGGGTAGGCCTTGTCCGCCGTGTTCCTTCGGGGACGTCCCAGGTCGGTTCGCAGCAGGTTCGCCTCAGTCGCGACGAAGCTTCGGCGCCCGGGATAGGCGGATGCGGCCAGCAGGTGCGAGGGGGTTACTCGCACGGTCCGGGACCAGGGCTCGCCGCCCTGGCCCGCCCGTCGGGGGCGAATGAGACCGGCTAAGCGCTAAAACCGCTGCCTACCGGACGCTCTCGGATAACGGCTCCACGCGAAGCGCCTGACTTCGTCGAAACGGTAACAACATCAAAGCTGCTCCGGGCGAGGCCCGGGCGCTTCGCACCCTTCCCATCAGCTCAGCGAGCGATTGCGTGAGATCGCGAAGCCTTGCATGCAAGATCCTCCCCCCGTGGGGGAGGTGTCGGCGAAGCCGACGGAGGGGGCGTGATCGGCAGACGGCCACAACCCGGATCGACGACCCCAAACTCCCCCCACCGATCGCTGCGCGATCGCCTCCCCCGCAGGGGGAGGGGCGGCATGGGGAAGACGATCGCGAAGCGATCCGTAGGGGGCAAGTGGCGTGGGTCCCGACCTTGCCCCCACAGTTTTTCTGTCCGCCCCGTTCGATGAACTCAATTGACCCGACTGGCCGTGTAGGGATTTAAGCCGCTCCAACTTCACCGCACCTTGCCCATTTCGCGGCTTGGCGCGTTCCTGTTTTCATGGCTCCTTCCGGGGCCCGACGCGGATGCTGGACGACGATCACCCGATGACCGCCGAGACGATCTCCGCGCCGCCCCGCGCTCCGCGCCGCCCGCTGTTTCGCCGGCGCTCGGCCATTCCGGGTTTCGGCCTGACCCTGGGCGTGACCCTGACCATCCTGTCGCTGATCGTGCTGATCCCGCTGTCGGCCGTGGCGATCAAGGCCTTCAGCCAGTCGCCGGCCCAGTTCCTGGCCGCCGCCTTTTCGGAACGCGCCGTCGCGGCCTATCGCCTGACCTTCGGCGCGGCCTTCGTGGCGGCGGTGATCAACGGCGTGTTCGGGGTGCTGACCACCTGGGCCCTGGTCCGCTACCAGTTCCCCGGCAAGGCGGTGGTCAACGCCCTTGTCGACCTGCCGTTCGCCCTGCCGACCGCCGTGGCCGGCATCGCCCTGGCGACGCTGTACGCGCCCAACGGCTGGGTCGGGCAGTACCTGACCCCGCTGGGAATCAAGGCCGCCTACAATCCCGTCGGCGTCACCATCGCCCTGATCTTCATCGGCCTGCCGTTCGTGGTCCGCACCCTGGAGCCGGTGATGCGCGACCTCTCCGAGGATGTTGAAGAAGCCGCGGCCAGCCTGGGCGCGGGCCGTTTCGCCACCATCGCCCGGATCATCCTGCCGGCCCTCGGCCCCGCCTGGCTGACCGGCTTCGCCCTGGCCTTCGCCCGAGGGGTGGGGGAGTATGGCTCGGTGATCTTCATCGCCGGCAACATGCCCTACAAGTCCGAGATCGCGCCCCTGCTGATCATCATCCAGCTGGAGCAGTTCGAATACGCCAACGCCGCGGGCATCGCCCTGGTCATGCTGGGCGTCTCGTTCCTGATGCTGCTGGTCATCAACGCCATCCAGGCCTGGTCGCGGAGGTTCGTCTGATGGCTGTCGCGACCAAGGCGGACTTCCGCCATCCGACCGATGATCCGCTGTGGGCCAAGATCGTGATCATCGGCCTGGTCCTGGCCTTCCTGGGTCTGGTCCTGATCCTGCCCCTCGTGGCGGTGTTCGCCGAGGCCCTGCGCAAGGGCCTGGGGCCGGCGCTGGACGCCGTCGCCACGCCTGACGCCTGGGCGGCGATCAAGCTGACCCTGATCACCGCCGGGATCGCCGTGCCGTTCAACGCCCTGTTCGGCCTGTGCGCCGCCTGGGCGATCGCCAAGCACGACTTTCCGGGCAAGCCGCTGCTGATCACCCTGATCGACCTGCCGTTCTCGGTGTCGCCGGTGGTGGCCGGCCTGATCTACGTGCTGGTCTTCGGCCTGCAGGGCTGGTTCGGCGAGCACCTGATCGACCACGACATCAAGATCATCTTCGCCGTACCGGGCATCGTGCTGGCGACGATCTTCGTGACCTTCCCGTTCATCGCCCGCGAACTGATCCCGCTGATGCAGGAGCAGGGCGTGTCGGAAGAGGAGGCCGCCGTCTCGATGGGCGCCTCGGGCCTCTACACCTTCTGGCGGGTGACCGCGCCCAACGTGCGCTGGGGGCTGCTGTACGGCGTCCTGCTGTGCAACGCCCGGGCCATGGGCGAGTTCGGCGCCGTCTCGGTGGTCAGCGGCCATATCCGCGGCCTGACCAACACCATGCCGCTGCACGTCGAAATCCTCTACAACGAGTATGATTTCGTTTCCGCCTTCGCCGTCGCCGCCCTGCTGTGCCTGCTGGCGATCGTGACCCTGGTGCTTAAGAGCGTGCTCGAGATCGCCCAGCCCGACGTCAAGCGCGGCGGCGGCCACTAGATTGACCGGAACGAAGACGCTCCCATGACCATTTCCATCCGTTCCGTCGAAAAGAAGTTCGGGCGCTATCCGGCCCTGAACAGCGTCAATCTGGAGATCGCCGACGGCGAACTCGTGGCGCTGCTGGGGCCGTCGGGCTCGGGCAAGACCACCCTGCTGCGCACCATCGCCGGCCTGGAGTTCCCCGATGCGGGCCAGGTGCTGTTCGAGGGCCAGGACGTGACCTTCGCCTCGGCCGCAGCCCGCCGCGTGGGCTTCGTCTTCCAGCAGTACGCGCTGTTCAAGCACATGACCGTGGCGCGCAACATCGCCTTCGGCCTGGACGTCCGCAAAGGCAAGGACAAGCCGCCCAAGGCCGAGATCGCCCGTCGGGTCGACGAGCTGCTGAAGCTGGTCGAGTTGGAGGGCCTGGGCAAGCGCTATCCGTCGCAGCTGTCGGGCGGCCAGCGCCAGCGCGTGGCCCTGTCGCGCGCCTTGGCCGTGCAGCCCAGCGTCCTGCTGCTGGACGAACCGTTCGGCGCCCTGGACGCTACGGTTCGCAAGTCGCTGCGCAAGGAGCTGCGCCGGGTGCACGACGCCACCGGCGTCACCACGATCTTCGTGACCCACGACCAGGAGGAGGCGCTGGAGCTGGCCGACCGGGTGGCGATCCTCAACGCCGGCCGCATCGAGCAGATCGGCACGCCGCACGAGGTGCACGACAACCCGGCCACGCCGTTCGTCTGCGGGTTCGTGGGCGAGGCCAACCGCTTCGAGGGGACGGTGTCGGGCGGACGCTTCACTTCCGGCCCCGTGATTCTGCCGGCCCCGGACGCCGCCGGCGGCGCGGCCCTAGCCTTCGTGCGGCCGCATGATCTGGTGTTGGACGCCGAGGGCTTCGCGGCCAAGGTCGAGCGCGTGGTGATCCAGGGGCCGCTGGCCAATGTCGACGCCAGCTTGCCCGACGGCCGCCGGATCGAGATCTGCGCCGCCCGCGACGAAGCCGCCAAGTTCAGCAGCGATATCCGGCTCTCGGCCCGCCGCGCGCACGTCTTCGCGGCTTAGGTAGGCGAGCCCCTACTGCTGCTGCTGCTGCTGGCGCTGCTGCTGTTCGCGGATGGCGTCGGCGCTGGCCCGGCGGCGGTTGGCCGAACCGAACGGGGCGGAGGGACGGGGCAGGCGCAGGAATTCCGGCTCGGCCACCGCCGCCCGGGCCCGCCGCACCGAGACGCCGACCGCCAGGTGGCTCTCGGAATCGCCCTTGTAGACGCCGCGCGACGGCGTGACGTCGCCATAGTCACGGCCCACGGCCACGGCCACGTGGCGCTCTCCGGTCATCACATTGTTGGTCGGGTCGAAGCCGACCCAGCGATAGCTGGGCAGGAACACCTCGACCCAGGCGTGGGTGGCGTCGGGGTCGGAGCGGTCGCCGGCCTCGCGGTCGGTGAACAGGTAGCCGGAGACGTAGCGGGCCGGGATGCCCCAGGCGCGACAGACGGCCAACATGATGTGGGCGAAGTCCTGGCAGACCCCGCGGCCAGCGCTCAGCGCCAAGTCGATCGGGCTATCGGCGTCGGTGACGCCGGGCTGGTACTCGAAGGCCTTATAGATCGTATCGCACAGGGCCTGGACCGCCGAGAACGGATCGCGGCGGCGCAGGGCGTCCAGGTCGTGCTCAGCGATGAAGGTTTCCAGGGCCGGCGTCACGTGGACGAAGCCGTGCGGCTGCAGGTAGTCGAAGCACTCGCCCTTGACGAAGGCGCTTTTCAGCCGCTCCCACTCGCCCATGTCCAGCGGCACGGGCCATTCGTGGACCGGCTCGGTCTCGACCGCCGAGCGGGCGATGATCGTCAGGCCGTCGTGCGGCTGGGGCACGTCGAAATGGTAGACGGCGTTGCCGAAGCTGTCGGCATAGGAGAACACCTGGGCCGCCGGCTCGATGTCCAGCTCGAAGCTGACCAGCCGCTGGCGCGCCCCTTTCTGGGGCTGCATCCACAGCTCCATCAGGCTTTCGCGGACGGGCCGCTCGTAATGGTACTGGGTGACGTGGCGGATCTCGAGCAGCACGGGCGGTATTCCTAAGCAGGCATTCTAGGCGGGTAGGCGCATTTCCAGGGGGTAGGCGACGAAAGTCTCATAGATCGCCTGGTGGATGCGGGCGCATTCGTTGGCGACGGTGGTCAGGAGCTCGCCCGCGCCCTGGGTTTCCAGCTCGCCGACGTCGGCGAACTCCAGCCGGGCCTTCAGCCGGCCGGCCAGCCGTTCGGGGGCGGCGCGCCCGGTGGCCTCGACATGCCGGGCCAGTTCGCTGAGGTGCTTTTCGATCTGGCTGGTGGCGAAGCGGATCGAGCGCGGGAAGTCCTCGTCGAAGACCATGAACTCCAGGATGTGCCGCGGCTCGATCTCGGCGGTGTAGACCCGCAGATAGGGCTCTAGCGCGCAGCCCATCCGCAGCAGGCTGACCAGGGCCAGGTGGTCGTTGACCCTGGGACTGCCCTCGGCGAAGCAGGCCTCCAGCAGGCCGGCGATCAACTGGGCCCGCTCGAGATACATGCCCACCATCATGAACCGCCAGCTTTCGCCATGGCTCATGGTGGTGTCGGCCGCGCCCTTGAACAGGTGCACGTCGGCGATGATGTCGTGCAGGAAGGTCACCGAATTGTCGGCGAACTCGCGGCCGGCGTTGCGGTCCATGACCTTCAGATAGAGCAGGTTCAGCCGCTCCCAGGTCTCGGTGGTGATCTGGTCGCGGACCTGGCGGGCGTTCTCCCGGGCCCGGGCCAGGGAGGAGACCACCGAGTTGGGATCCGTCCGGTCCAGGACCAGGCCCTTGGCCGCCTCGAAGGCGCCGGCGGTCAGGTCGGTCTCGCCGACCGCCGACAGGGCGATGCGTACGGCCTCGGCCCCGGTGTCGGTCTGGTCGAGGGTGGCGTTGAGCATCACCGTCGACAGGCGCGACAGGTGCTCGGCCCGCTCGATGTAGCGGCCCAGCCAGTAGAGGCTGTCGGCGACGCGGGCCAGCATCATGCGAGCGACTCCTTGCTGGAGGCGGAGGCCTTGTCGGCGCCGTGGCCGTTGCCCCCATGGCCATGGCCGTTGTGGCCGTTCTCCTCGGCCAGCACCCAGGTGTCCTTCGAGCCGCCGCCCTGGCTGGAATTGACCACCAGCGAGCCGCGCTTCAGCGCCACGCGGGTCAGGGCGCCGGGGGTGACCACGGTCTTCTCGCCCGACAGGATGAACGGCCTCAGGTCGACGTGGCGCGGCTCGATGCGGCCGTCCACGAGGCAGGGCGCGGTCGACAGCTGGATGGTCGGCTGGGCGATATAGTTGGCCGGATCGGCCTTCAGGGCGTCAGCGAATTCCGAGCGCTCCCGGGCCGAGGCGTGGGGGCCTACCAGCATGCCGTAGCCGCCCGAGGCGCCCACCGCCTTGACCACCAGCTTGTCAAGGTTGTCGAGGACGTGTCCCAGCTGGGCCGGCTCGCGGCACAGGAACGTCTCGATGTTTGGCAGGATGGCGTCCTCGCCGAGATAGTAGCGGATGATGTCGGGCACGAAGGCGTAGACCGCCTTGTCGTCGGCCACGCCGGTGCCCGGCGCGTTGCAGATCACCACGTTGCCGGCCCGGTAGGCGTTGAACAGGCCCGCCGCGCCCAGCGACGAATCGCGCCGGAAGGTGAGGGGGTCGATGAAGTCGTCGTCCACCCGGCGGTAGATCACGTCCACCCGCCGCAGGCCGGTGGTGGTGCGCATGTAGACCATGTTGTCATGGACCACGAGGTCGCGGCCCTCGACCAGCGGCACGCCCATCAGCCGCGCCAGATAGGCGTGCTCGTAATAGGCCGAGTTGTAGACCCCGGGAGTCAGCACCACGACCTGAGGGTTCGGCCGCCAATCGGCGCTCATGCTCTTCAGCGTGGCCAACAGCAGGTCGGGATAGCGCTCGACCGGCCTCACCCCGGCCTCGCGATAGGCGCCGGGGAAGGTCCGCTTGGAGGCGTCGCGATTGGCCAGCATGTAGGACACGCCCGACGGCACGCGCAGATTGTCCTCCAGCACGGCGAACTCGCCGTCCTGGCCGCGGATCAGGTCGCTGCCGCAGACATTGGCGTAGGCCTTGTGCGGCACGTAGAGGTTCTGCATCTCGCGACGGTACGAGGGCGCGCCCAGCACCAGCTCGCGCGGCACGACCCCGTCCATCAGGATCTGCTGCTCGCCATAGATGTCGGCCAGGAACATGTTCAGCGCCTGAAGGCGCTGGGTCAGGCCAGCCTCGATCTTGGCCCATTCCTGGGCCGGCAGGATGCGGGGGAAAAGGTCGGTGGGGATGATCCGCTCGGTGGCGCTGTCGGCCCCGTAGACGGTGAAGGTGATGCCCTGCAACAGGAACGAGCGCTCCAGCATCCGCTGGCGGTCGGCCAGCTCGCCGGCGCCCAGGGTGGAGATCCGGCTCTGCAAGGCCGCGTAGTGGGCCCGCACGTCTCCGCCGTGGGCGATCATCTCGTCATAGGCCGCGCCGGGCAGGTAGGCCGCCCCGGTCATCGGCAAGGTGGGAGTATCGTCGATGTCCTGGATTTTCGCCGCCACGCCCGTGTCCACCTTATCCACCCCTACGCGCCGCATTGAGGCGGCGCGTCCTGATCCAGCCTAGAACGCGCGAGGTTCGCAAGCGGCGCTTTTCGCCTCGCGAGCATTCGAAGCCCTGGACTGCCCAACATTTGGGCGCCGTTCTGGTGATCCGGGAAGCCACCACCTGTAGCGTTTCGGAAATTTCCCCGCGTGACAGCCGGCGGGGGGGCGATTACAGGGGTTCGGGGGCGCTCCGCGCGGGAATCGGAAGGCTTGGTGCGTAAGAGACTAGCCCTTGGCATGACCGCGGCGACCCTGGTGGTCGCCAGCCATGCCAGTGCGGCCGAGCCTGCGGCGACCGTCACCGGGGTCGAGGACCGCGCGCTGCGCGAGGCGATCCAGCGCGCCATGACCGAGGCCAAGCAACCGGCGCGCAGTCGTTCGGAGGCCCGTCGCCGGGCCCGCGACGCCGGTGACGAGGCGGTCGCCGTGCTGCGCTCGGAAGGCTATTACGGCTATGTCGTCGAACCCGACGTGTCCGAGGCCGATCCGCCCCGGGCCATCCTCAAGATCACGCCGGGACCGGTCTTCGTGATCGCCGACCCCCGGCTGGCCTGGAGCGGAACGCCGCCGGACGAAGGCGTCGCCCAGCGGGCGCAGAGCGTCATCCGCCTGACTCCGGGCGCTCCGGGACGCGCGGCCGATGTTCTGGCGGCCGAGGGGCGCGTGGTGGCCCAGGTGCAGCAGCTGGGCTATGCCGACGCCGAGGCCGAGCCGCGGGAAGTCGTGGTCGATCACGCCGACCACACCGTGCGTCCGACGTTCCACATCGCGGCCGGCGACCTGACCCATGTCGACGGCATCCAGGTCATCACCCAAGGGCGCTCCAAGCCCGCCTGGGTGCAGCACCTGGCGCCCTGGAAGTCGGGCGACATCTACGAGCCCGACGACATCGCCGAGCTGGAGCGACGGCTGCGCGACACCGGAGTCTACGACACGGTTTCGGTGTCGCTGGCCCCCAAGGACAAGGCGATGTCCGACGGTCTGCGCCCCGTGATCGTCACCCTGGCCGACCGCAAGGCCAAGACGATCGAGCTGGGCGCCAGCTATTCGAGCACCGACGGGCCGGGCGTGGACGCCAAGTGGATCCGCTACAACCGCCTTCACCGGGCCGACACCACCACGCTGACGGCGCGGCTGGCCAAGCTGGACAGCCGCCTGGAGGCCGAACTGGCCCTGCCGCACTGGCGACGCAGCCAGCAGACCCTGAAGCTGAACACCGCCATCTTCCGCGACAATACCGACGCCTATACCGAAACCGGCGCCCATGTCGGCGCGGACCTGACCCGTCGCCTGCAGCCCACCATCTACCGCACCTACGGCGTGTCGCTGGACGTCTCGCAGATCGATTCGCCGACCACCACCAACGGCGTGACCACCGACGTCCGGCAGAACTTCGCCACCTTCACCCTGCTGGGGGCGCAGGCCTGGGACCGGTCCGACAGCGTGCTGGATCCCACCAGGGGATGGCGCCTGGACGTGCGGGCCGAACCCACTGCGATCACTGGCGACCTGACCATGGCCTTCACGAAGGTCCAGGCCCAGAGCACGGCCTATCTGCCGTTCGGCGAGGGCGCGCGCACCGTGCTGGCCGGCCGGATAAAGGCGGGGCAGATCCTGGGCGGCACCATGCCGGAGGTGCCGGCCTCCAAGCGCTTCTACGCCGGCGGCGGCGGATCGGTGCGGGGCTTTTCCTACCAGGCCATCGGGCCGCGGATCGGCAACACCACCACGCCGCAGGGCGGCCTGTCGGTGCTGGAAAGCTCGCTCGAGCTGCGCCACAAGTTCACCAACACCTGGGGGGCGGTGGCCTTCATCGACGCCGGCGCCGTCGGGGTCGACAAGTGGCCCAACGGCGACGATTTCGGGGTCGGCGTGGGCGTCGGCGTTCGCTACGACCTTGGCTTCGGGCCGATCCGGGCCGACATCGCCATGCCGGTCAGCCGGCGATCGGGCGACCCGGCGTTCCAGGTCTATATCAGCATCGGGCAGGCCTTTTGACCGACGCAGCGCCACCGCCTGGAGGGGAACCGGACGCCGTCGCCGAGGCCGCGACCAAGGTCGCGCGCAAGATCGGCTGGCCGGGCCTGGTCATCATCATTTCGGTCAGCCTGGTGGTGCTGGTCGCGGTGCTGCTGGGCGGCGTGCGCTTCGGCGCGATAACGCCTCAGGGCCGCGCCTTCCTGGAGGCGCGCACCAGCGGGCTGAAGCTGGGTCGTATCGGCCGGCTGAAGATCGAGGGCCTGACAGGCGACATCTGGGACGCGTTTGGGGTGCGCCGCCTGACGATCAGCGACGAGAAGGGTGTCTGGCTCGAGGCCGCCGACCTCTATGTCGATTGGCGACCGGCCGAGCTGTTCTACCGCCGGTTCCATGCCGACGAGATCACCGCCCGCCAGGTCGTGGTCCTGCGCCGCCCGACTCTGACCCCCGCGGGCAAGTCCAGCGTCGCGCCCCTGTCGGTGGACCTGGACCGCGTGGCCTTGCGCCTGATCACCCGGCCGGAGTTCAGCCGTCAGGCGGGCGACTTCGACCTGAGCGGCGACTACGAGTCCGAGCGATTGGGCGGCCAGAAGGGCGCCCTGAAAGCCCTCAGCCGCCTGCACGTCGGCGATCACCTTAAGCTGGTCTTCGACCTGGGGCGCGACAAGACGCTGCTGCTCGACGCCGAAGCCCAGGAAGCCAACGGCGGGGCCCTGGCCGGGGCCATGGGGCTGTCGCCCGACCGGCCCTTCGACCTGAACGCCAAGGCCCACGGCACCATGAGCCAGGGCGCGTTCACCCTGCTGGCGCGGTCGGGTGACACCACGCCGCTGAAGGCCGGCGGCGCGTGGACGCCGCAGGGCGGGTCGGCGACGGGCCATGTCGACTTGGCCGCCTCGACCCTGACCGACCGCGAGGAAAAGATGTTCGGGGCCGACGCCCGCTTCTCGATCGTCGGGCGCAAGAACGGGGCGTTCAGCGACCTGGACCTGAAGGTCGACAGCCAGAACCTGAGCGTGGTCGCTCACGGCCCGGCCGACCTGGGCAAGCGGATCACCGCGCCGGCCGGCCTGGCCTTCAGCGCCAAGGTCGGGAACCTGTCCCGCGTGACGCCCCTGCCGACCATGGGCGCCGGCGTCGCGGAGGGCGTTGTTCACCTGACCGGTGACGGCCTGCTGATCGACGGCCGGGTCGATGTCCGGCACCTGTCCCTGCTCGGCTACCGCCTGGCGCGGGCCAGGGGGCCGGTCAGCGTCGGCTGGAAGCGCGGCGAGCTGAGCCTCAAGGGCCAGGCCACGACGGAAGGCGGCGGCGGGCAGGGGCTGCTGGCCGTGCTGGGCCGCTCTCCATCGGCCCAGTTCGAGGCGACGCGGCTGAAGGACGGCCGCTTCCTGATCCGTTCGGCCAAGGTCCAGGCCCCCAACCTGACCGTCGTCGCCGAGGGCGAACGCGGCATCCTGGGCGGTCTGTCGTTCAAGGGCGAGGCCAAGGTCGGCTCCCTGTCCCCGGTTCGCCCCGGCATGAAGGGCCAGGCGACCGCGAAATGGTCGGCCAGCCAAGGCGTCGGCAAGCCGTGGCTGCTGACGGTCGATGCGCGCGGCGGCGCCTTCGCCACCGGCCTGCCCGAGCTGGACCGCCTGCTGGGCAAGACCCCGCGGCTGAACGCCCGGGCTTCCTGGGCCAAGGACCGGCTGTCGGTGGCCGACGCCAAACTGGACGGGACCGCCGCCTCGGTCCGCGCCTCCGGCGTGCTCGGTCCCGGAACCGCTCTGGGCTTCAAGCTGGATTGGACGGCCAGCGGGCCTTTCGTCGCCGGGCCGATCGAGGTCGCCGGCAAGGCCAAGGGCACGGGGTCGGTGACCGGAACCCTGGCGGCGCCCAAGGCCGACCTGATCGCCGACTTCGACTCCATCGACGTGCCGCGCCTGCCGCTGAAGGACGCCCATGTGGTCCTGTCGTTCGCCAAACGCCCCAATGGCGGCGACGGGACGGCGTCGATCCTGGCCGGCAGCCAGTACGGGCCGGCCAAGGGGCATGCGGCGTTCAGCTTCGCCCCGGGCGGGCTGGAGCTGACCGACCTGGACGTCGACGCCGGCGGCGCCAAGGCCAAGGGCGCGGTGTCGCTGCGCAGCGGCCGCCCGGCCACGGCCGACCTGGTGGTGGCCGTCGGGCCCGGCGCCTTCCTGACCCAGGGCCGGGTCGCCGGCACGGCCAAGGTGACCGACAGTGCGGCCGGACCTGTGGCCCACCTTGACCTGGCCGCCGACGACATCGTCGGCGGGGCGTGGAAAGTCCGACATGCGGGGATCAAGGCGGCCGGTCCGATGGCGCGCTTGCCTCTAATCATCGACGCGCGGGGCGAGGCCCCGTCCGGACGCTGGAAGCTGAACGGCTCGGGCGTGCTGACCCAGTCCGGTCCGGAATATCTGCTGGCCCTCGACGCCGCCGGCGCCATGGCGCGCACCGAGATCAAGACCCGCGAGGCCGCTCAGATCCGGTTCGGCGGTCCGCGGACCAACGCTCGTCTGCGGCTGTCGGTCGGCGACGGCGCCGCCGATCTCGACGCCGACGTCGGCGGCGACCTGGCCACGCTGCGCGCCCAGCTGATCGGCGTCAGCCTCACCGCGATCAATCCCGACATGGCCGGTAAGATCGACGCCCACGTGACGCTCAGCGGTTCGGGCCCGACCCTGACCGGCGAGTTCGACGCCAACCTGATCGGGGCCCGCGAGCGCGGTCCCCGCACCGACCGCGCCCTGAACGCCGAGATCCGCGGCGTGCTACGCGACAACACCATGACCATCAACGCCACCAGCACGACCAGCCAGGGCCTGCAGGCCAAGGCCGAGGTGGTCCTGCCGACCGAGGCCTCGGCCAAGCCGTTCCACTTGGCGATCAACCGCCAGCGCGCGGTGCGCGGCCAGTTCGCGGCCCAGGGTGAGATCAAGCCGCTGTGGGACCTGCTGGGCAGTTCCGAGCGGAGCGTGTCGGGCAAGGTCGACGCCGAGGGCGAACTGGCCGGCACCTTGGCCGATCCGCGCCTGACCGGCCGCGCCAGCCTGGAGGGCGGCCGGGTCGACGACGGCCAGACCGGCCTGAGCCTGCGCGACGTCATCGTGCGCGTCGCCCTGGCCGACAACGCCATCGACGTCAGCCAGGTCTCGGCGGGCGACGGTCAGGGCGGAACCATGGCTGGGTCGGGCCGCATCAGCCTGGCGCGTGGCGGCCTGGGCAGCTTCAAGCTGGACCTGAAGGGCTTCCGGGTCATCGACAACGAACTGGCCTCGGCCACGGCCAGCGGCCAGACCACGGTCAATCGCGGCGCCGACGGCAAGGTGAAGATGGTCGGCGCCCTGGTCATCGACCGCGCCGACGTCTCGGCCCAGACCAAGACCCCGGCCGGGGTGGTCTCGATGGATGTGGTCGAACGCAATCGTCCGGACGAGATGGACCAGGGCGTCGAGGCCCGGAAGGTCGTGCCGGGCAGCGGCATGCTATTGGACGTCACCCTGACCGCGCCGCGGCGGATCTTCGTGCGTGGCCGGGGGCTGGACGTGGAGCTGTCGTTGAACGCCCATGTCGGCGGCTCGACCAACAGCCCGATCCTGGACGGCGAGGCGCGGATGGTGCGCGGCGAGTACGACTTCGCCGGCAAGCGCTTCGAGTTCGACCAGAACGGCACGGTCCGCTTGGCCACCCAGTTGGACCGCATCCGGCTGGACCTGACCGCCACCCGCGAGGACCCGGCCCTGACCGCCGTGGTCAGGGTGCAGGGCACTGCCGCCAAGCCGGAGATCACCCTGACCTCCAAGCCCGAGCTGCCGCAGGACGAGGTGCTGTCGCAGGTGCTGTTCGGTTCGTCGGCCGCCAACCTGACCCCCATCGAGGCGGCGCAGCTGGCCTCGGCCCTGGCGGCCCTGGCTGGCGGCGGCGGCTTCGACGTGATCGGCAACCTGCGCAGCCTGGCGGGGCTGGACCGCCTGTCGTTCGCCGAGAGCGCCACGGGCATGACCGTGTCCGGCGGCAAGTACGTGACCGACGACGTCTATGTCGAGATCATCGGCGGCGGCCGGGAAGGGACCTCGGCCCAGGTCGAGTGGCGCGTGCGCAGAGCCCTGTCGCTGGTGTCCAAGATCGGCAGCCAGGGCGACGCCCAGCTTTCGGTCCGCTGGAGAAAGGACTACAACTAACCCGCCTCCGCCCGTCCGGGCTGTTTGCCCGGCAAGCCGGTGGAGGCATGCAGTGACCGATCCGAACGCCGACCCCGGCCATGACCAGGGTCGGGCCTTGTTCGGAGCAAGGCTGTTGCGCGGGCGACCGGTTTCCTTGTTCGAGGAAGCACGAATTGCCCGCGGCCCTTGGTTTAGTTTGAACTGAGGGAGACAGTGGATTCATGCGACTCAACGACGAGGATCGCGCCGTTCTGCGACATCTGGCCGGCCAAGGTCCGCTGATCATCGATCGAGCGGTCGCCTGGTGCGCCATCAACTCGGGAAGCCGGCATCTGGCCGGCCTCGAGCGCCAACGGCAGGTTTTGCTCGACGCCTTCGGAAATCTGCCGGCCGCGCCGACCGACATCCCGCTGGGCGCCTCGCCCGAGGTCGGGGTCGACGGGCGGATCGGCGAGCAGGCGCATCCGGCGGCCATCGCCGTGGTCGTGCGGCCCGAAGCGCCGGTGCAGGTGGTGCTGACCGGCCATTACGACACCGTCTATCCGGAGATCTCCGGCTTCCAGACCGTCACGACGCGTCCGGACGGCGCCCTGCATGGTCCGGGGATCGCCGACATGAAGGGCGGGATCTCGGTCATGCTGGCGGCGCTGGAGGCCTTCGAGCGTCATCCGCTGGCGCAGAAGGTCGGCTATCGCGTGCTGCTGTCGCCGGACGAGGAGATCGGCTCGGTGGCCTCGGCGCCGATCCTGGCCCAGTTCGCGCGGCTGGGGCATGTGGGCCTGACCTACGAGCCGGCCCTGGTCGACGGAGCCCTGGCCAGCGCCCGCAAGGGTTCGGGCAATTTCCACATCGTGGTCCATGGCAAGGCGGCCCACGCCGGGCGCGACTTCGCCGCCGGCCGCAACGCTGTGATGGAAGCCGCCCGCATCGCCCAGGCGCTGCACGCGCTGAACGGCCTGCGCGACGGCGTGACCTGCAACATCGCCAAGATCGACGGCGGCTCGCCGCTGAACATGGTGCCCGACGTGGCCGTGGTCCGGTTCAACGTCCGCTTCCCGGCCGCCGAGGACGCGGCCTGGTTCGAGGGCGAGGTCGACAGGATCGTCGGTTCCACCGGGGAGGGCCTGCACGCCCACCTGCACGGCCGGATCACCCGCGGCGCCAAGCCGTTCAACGCCGCCCAGCAGCGGCTGTTCGGAACGATCAGGGACGTCGGCGCCCTGCTGGGCCAGGACATCGCCTGGAAGCCGTCCGGCGGGGTCTGCGAGGGCAACAACCTGTTCGCCTCGGGCTTGCCCAATGTCGACACCCTGGGCGTGCGCGGCGGCGATATTCACAGCGAGGCCGAGCACGCCTGGCCCGACAGCTTCGTGGAGCGCGCCCAGCTGTCGGCTCTGATCCTGATGAAGCTGGCCAGCGGCGAGATCGACGGTCCCGCCCTACGCGCCGCCATGACCGACCCCGCGGAGACCCGTTGAGCATGCTAGTCGTCCGCCCCGCGATGCCCGCCGATTTCGACAGCCTAATGGAACTGGCCGTCCTTTCGGGCCGCGGCTTCACCAGCCTGCCCGAGGACGAGCAGACCCTGCGCGCCCGCCTCAACCTGTCCCAGGCCAGCTTCCATTCCGAGGTCGCCGCACCCGAGGCCTGGTATACCCTGATGCTTGAGGACCTGGAGGCCGGCGACGTCGTCGGCGTGGCCGGGGTCAAGGCGGGCGTCGGTCTGAAGCGTCCGCATTTTTCGTTCCGCGTCGTGACCCTGGCCCAGTCCTCACCCACCCTGGACAAGCGCTTCGACCACCGGGCCCTGGTGCTGGTCAATGAATGCGCCGGCTGGTCGGAGGTCGGCTCGCTGTTCCTCAAGCCCGAGCGCCGCAAGGGCGGGGCGGGGCGGCTGCTGGCCCAGTCGCGCTACATGCTGATCGGCCTGGAACCGCAGCGCTTCGCCGAGATGGTGCTGGCCGAATTGCGTGGCTGGTTCGACGTCGACGGCAGCTGTCCGTTCTGGGATCACGTCGCCAGCAAGTTCTTCCGCCTGGAGTTCGACGAGGCCGACATGATGAGCGCCTCGACCGACGGCCAGTTCATCCTGGACCTGGCGCCGCGCCATCCGATCTACGCCGAGTTGCTGCCCCAGGCGGCGTCCGAAACCATCGGCCGCGTGCACCGCGAGGGCGAGGCCGCCCGGGCCATGCTGGAGAGCGAGGGCTTTCGCTTCTCGGGCCTGATCGACATCTTCGACGCCGGCCCGACCGTGGCGGCGCGGCGCGACGACATCAAGACGGTGCGCGAGGGGCGGCGGCTGCGCGTGCGGCTGGGCGAGGACGCCTATGGCGAGGAGGCCCTGATCAGCTCGGGCGCCGTGGCCCGCTTCCGGGCGGTGCGCGTCCCTGTGCTGGTCGATGGCGAGAGCGCGATCATCGGCCGGGACGCCGCGGCGGCCCTGGGCGTCAAGGACGGCGAAATGGTGCGGGTGAAGGCATGAGCGGCGTGTTCATCGATGGCGTCTGGCGGTCAGGCGCGGGGGCGGAGGCGACGTCGGTCGATCCGGCGACCGGCGAGGTCGTCTGGCGCGAGGCGGCGGCGGGGTCAGCCGACGTGGTCGCGGCGGTCGCTGCGGCCCGCAAGGCCTTCCCGGCATGGGCCGACCGGTCGCGCGAGGAGCGGATCGCCGTCCTGCGTCGCTACAAGGACGTGCTGGTGGCTCGTACGGGCGCCTTCGCCGAGGCCTTGAGCCGCGAGACCGGCAAGGCGCTATGGGAGACCAAGGCCGAGCTGGGCTCGATGGCCGGCAAGGTCGACGCCTCGATCAAGGCCTATGACGAGCGGACCGGCGAGCACGCCAGCGACATGGCCTTTGGTCGCGCGGTGCTGCGCCACCGGCCGCATGGCGTGATGGCGGTGCTGGGCCCGTTCAACTTCCCGGGGCACCTGCCCAACGGCCACATCGTACCGGCTCTGCTGGCGGGCGATACGGTCGTCTTCAAGCCCTCGGAAGAGACCCCCCTGGCCGGTCAATTGCTGGTCGAGGCCCTGGAGGCGGCCGGCGTTCCGGCTGGCGTCGTCAATCTGGTGCAGGGCGGCCGAGAGGTCGGTCAGGCGCTGATCGATCAGGAGATAGACGGCTTGCTGTTCACCGGCTCGGCCGCAGCCGGGGCCTTCTTCCGCCGCCACTTCGCCGACCGGCCGGACGTGATCCTGGCCCTGGAACTGGGCGGCAACAACCCGCTGGTGGTCTGGGACGCGGGCGACGCCGAGGCCGTGGCGGCCCTGGTCGTGCAATCGGCCTTCATCACCACGGGCCAGCGCTGCTCGTGCGCCCGGCGGCTGATCATCTCGGACGACGCGGCGGGGCGGGCGGTGATCGACGCCGTGGCGGCGCTCTCCGAACGGCTGGTGATCGGACCCTGGACCAATGGCGAGGAACCGTTCATGGGACCGCTGATCTCCGACCGGGCCGCCGGCATGGCCCTGGCCGGCGCCAAGGCCATGCCCGGCCAGGCGGTCCGGGCCATGGGCCCCGTCGAGGGTTTGAGCGGGGCGTTCGTCTCGCCCGGCCTGGTCGACGTGACCGGCGAGACCGTGGCGGACGAGGAGCTGTTCGCGCCGCTGCTGCAGGTGCGCCGGGTGGGCTCGTTCGACGAGGCGATCGCCGCCGCCAACGCCACCCGCTACGGCCTCTCCGCGGGGCTGATCTCTAATGAAACAAGCCATTGGGAGCATTTCCTGAAACGGATCCGGGCCGGCGTCGTCAATTGGAACCGGCCCACGACCGGCGCGGCCGGGACCATGCCGTTCGGCGGCCTGGGCAGCTCGGGCAACCATCGGCCCAGCGCCTACTACGCCGCCGACTACTGCGCCTATCCGGTGGCCAGTTTCGAGGCTGAGGGTGTGGCCAATACCTTGGGTGATATCAGGGGGCTGCGCGGATGACCTCGCGCGCGGTCGAGGCCAATTGCGACGGCCTGGTGGGGCCGACCCATTCCTATGTCGGCCTGTCGCCCGGCAACATCGCCAGCCAGGCCAACGCCGGCGAAGTCTCCAATCCGCGCGCGGCGGTGCTGGAGGGGCTGACCAAGATGCGCCAGCTGGCCGACTGGGGGGCGCCGCAGTTTGTGCTGCCGCCGCATGAGCGTCCAGACTTGGCGTTGCTGCGGTCGATCGGCTTTTCGGGTTCCGACGCCAGCGTGCTGGAAAAGGCCTGGAAAGACGCGCCGGCCCTGGCCGCCGCCGCTTGTTCGGCCTCGCCGATGTGGGCCGCCAACGCCGCCACGGTGACGCCCAGCGCCGACACGGCCGACGGCCGCGTTCACTTCACCCCAGCCAACCTGCTGACCAACCTGCATCGCAGTCTTGAGGGACCGCAGACCGCGCGCAGCCTGCGCCGGCTGTTCCCCGACCCGGCGCGGTTCGCCGTGCATGATCCACTGCCGGCCCAGCCGCACTTCGCCGATGAAGGCGCTGCCAACCATGTACGGCTGTGCGCCGATCATGGCGAGGCGGGCGTAAACCTGTTCGTCTGGGGGCGCGAGGCCTGGGAACGCTGGGAGGGCCGCTATCCGGCCCGCCAGACTCGCGAGGCCTTCGAGGCGGTCGAGCGCCGACACGGCGCGGCGCGCGGCGTGTTCGCCCGCCAGGGCCGGGCGGCGATCGACGGCGGTGCTTTCCACAACGACGTGGTCTGCGTCGGCACGCGCGAGTGCCTGCTGTTCCACGAGCGAGCGTTCGAGGATCGCGCGGCGATGGAGGCGGAGGTCCGCCGCGCCGCCGACGGCCTGTTCGAACCGGCCTTCGTCGAGATCAGCGAGGCCGACCTGCCGATGGACGACCTGGTCAAGAGCTATCTGTTCAATTCCCAACTGCTGGTCCTGCCGGGCGAGGATCGCCTGGTGCTGCTGGCCCCTGGCGAGACGCGCGACAATCCGAGGGCCCACGCCGTCGCCCAGGCGCTGACCAGCTCGAACGGCCCCATCGGCCGGGTGGAGTATGTCGATGTCCGCCAGAGCATGCGCAACGGCGGCGGCCCGGCCTGCCTGCGGCTACGGGTGGTTCTGACCGAAGCCGAACTGGTGGCGGCGAACCCGGGCCAGCGCTTCGGCGCGGCCCTGCATGGGCGGCTGAACGCCTGGGCCGAGCGCCACTATCGCGACCGCTTGGCCCCCGCCGACCTGGCCGACCCGTCACTGATCGTCGAGAGCCGTGAGGCGCTGGACGAACTGACCGCGATCCTCGACCTTGGCGGCGACTTCTATCCATTCCAGCGAGCCCCCTGAGCATGCGCGACTTCACCGTTCGTCCCGCGACGCCGGGAGATGCTGCGGCTGTCCTGGCGCTGCACCGCAGGGTCGCGGCCCAGCCCGGAGGCTTGGCTCGCCAGCCCGAGGAAGTGACGGCCGACTATGTCGCCCACGCTCTGGCCGCCGCGGCCGAAGGCGGCGTGAACCTGGTCGCCGAGGGCGCCGACGGGACGCTGTGCGGCGAACTGCACGTCGAGCGGATGAAGGTCGCGATCTTCGCCCACGTGCTGACCGACCTGACCGTGGCGGTCGATCCGGATTGGCAGGGCAGGGGTGTCGGCTCGGCCCTGTTCCGCGTGCTGATCGACACGGCCAGGACCCTGACGCCGCCGGTCGGTCGGATCGAGCTGTGGACCGGCGCGGCCAATCTTGGCGCCCAGCGTCTTTACGAGCGGTTGGGCTTCAGGATCGAGGGGCGGATGATCGGGCGCGGTCGACTGCCGGACGGCACGGTCGACGACGATATCGTCATGGGGCTGTTGCTGGACTAAGCATTTTCGAGCGACGTGGACGCCGGTTCGCGTGAAGAAAGTGCGCAAAGCAAAAGTCTAGCCGCGCAGCGCCGCCAGGGCCTGAGGAAAGCGTCGCGACAGCGGCGCCTCGACCCCGCCCAGCTCGACCGCGTAGTCGCCCGAACCCTCCGGGCGAAGGCCGGTGACGCGTGTCGGATTGACCAGCCAGGAACGATGGGTGCGCACGAAGCCGTGCCCAGCCAAGTCGGTCTCCAGGGCGCTGAGCGACGAGCGCATCAGCGGTCGCCGACCGTCGGCCAGCAGGAACTCGGCATAGTTGCCGGCCGACCGCACGGCCACGATCTCGGACACCGGCACGCGAACCAGCCGGGCCCCGTCGCGGATGTCGAAGCTGGCGGCGGCCGTCGCCGTTTGGGCCTGGGCGGCGGCCTCGCGGGCGCTGCGCCTCAGCGACAGGTAATAGATGATCGAGGCCAGGCCGTAGGCCAGCAGGTCCTTGCGAAACTCGTAGGGGAATTCAGTCGACAGCGGGCCGAACCGGTACGGACCGTCCATCACCGCCAGATAGGCCAGTTTGCGCAGGGCCACGAAGCCCGCCACGTGCAGCACCGAATAGATCACGACGGCCACGAGGTGGACGGGAACCGCCCGCCACCAGCGCGGCGTCGTCCGGGTGGTCCAAATCGCCACGGCGGCGGGGATCAGGAAGATCACCATCGTCACCAGGGCGCTGCTGACCTCCCAGATCGCCGGCGCCAGCGTGCCCAGGCGCGGCGCATCGTGGCGAATGGTCAGGACATTGACCACCGCGATGCAGGAAATCAGGCCCACGCCCAGCAGCCAGGCCCGCCAGACGCCCTGGCGCTCTTCGCCGCTCATCCCGAAAAGCGCGCCGCTGGTCCCTGGCCGTTTTCCGTTCGTCCCTGCCGGCGGCCGCCGATCCCCGGCCGCTTGGCTCCCGGCGTCGGTCCGGGTCACGACGTCTGCATCGTTTTTCAAGCCGGACGCCTCGTCATGCCCTTGAGCACTTCAATCCCTGACCGCCGCTACGACCTCGACTGGATTCGGGTCGGCGCGTTCTTCCTGCTGATCCTGTATCACGTCGGCATGTTCTATGTGCCATGGGAGTGGCACGTGAAATCGCCCCATCCGGTCGAAGAACTGGAATTGGCGATGTTCCTGACCAATCCCTGGCGTTTGACCCTGCTGTTCCTGGTCTCGGGCGCCGCCACCCGGTTCATGGCCGACAAGGTCACGGTGGGCAAACTGACCGCGGCGCGGATCGCCCGCCTGCTGCCGCCGCTGCTGTTTGCGATGTTCGTGATCGTGCCGCCGCAGTCCTACTACCAGATCGTCGAATACGTGGCCGCCCACCCGGGTTCGTCGCTGCACTTCAGCTCCTACGCGGAGTTCTGGACCAGGTACGTCACGGCCTCCGGCCATTGGTGCACCCCCGAAGGCTGCCTGGTCACCCCCACCTGGAACCACATGTGGTTCGTGGCCTACCTGCTGTTCTATACCCTGGTGCTGGCCGGCCTGCTGCTGGTCTGGCGGCGACTGGGCGTCCACCTGCAGGCGGCCGCCGAGGCGGCGCTGCGTGGTCCAGGCCTGATCCTGTGGCCGATCCTGTTCCTGGGCCTGCTGCGGGCCACGCTCTATCCGCGCTTCGGCGAGACTCACGCCCTGGTCGGCGACCACTATGTGCATGCGGTGTCGTTCTCGGCCTTCCTGCTGGGATTTGGCCTGGCCAAGTCGGAGATATTGCGCCAGCGGTTGATCGCAGCGCGCTGGCCGGCCCTGGCCCTGGCGATCGCGGGCTACCTGGGCTGGGCGACCTACGCCTTTGTCTATCGCAACGACACGCCGATCCCGCCCGAATGGCTGCGCCCGATCATGCGCTTCGTCCAGGCCGCCGACGCCTGGTGCTCGATCGCCGCGATCCTGGGCTTCGGCGCCAAGCACCTGAACCGAGGCGGTCCGGCCTTGCGCTACCTGACCCTGGGCGTGTTCCCTTTCTATCTGGTCCACCAGACCCTGATCGTGGTGATGGCGCACCACCTGGCCAAGCTGGACCTGCCCCAACCCTTGGAGGGGGTGATCCTGGTCGTTCTGACCTTCGCCGGTTGCTTCGCGACCTACGAGGTCGTCCGGCGCATCCCCCGAGTGCGGATCCTGTTCGGCCTGAAAGGTCAGCCGCCCACCGAGGCCAGCCGTCCGCCGGTCTTCGCGTAGGCCTGGGTTCCGGCGGTGATCACCCGGTCGGCGCTGGTGATCTCGGCGATGCCGAGGTCGCTGGCGGCCGCCAGGCGGTCGTACAGCGGCCCGAAGTCGCGCAGCGTCACCGCCTGCAGCGTCTGTATCGAAGGGATGACGAAATAGACCTGCTGGAAGTCGTCGATCCGATAGGGGGTGCGCATCACCCGCTCCAGGTCGAAGCCGATGCGGTTGGGGGAGGGGTCATCCAGGGCGAAGATCGACTCGGTGCGCGAGGAGACGATGCCGGCCCCATAGATCCGCAGGCCCCGCGGGGTCTCCATCAGCCCGAACTCCACCGTGTACCAGTAGAGCCGGGCCAGGTTGCCCAGCCGTCCAAGGCCGAGCGCCCGCTGACCGCCGCGTCCGTAGGCCTGCATGTAGTCGGCGAACACCGGATCAGTCAGCATCGGCACGTGGCCGAAGACGTCGTGGAAGACGTCGGGCTCCTGCAGGTAGTCCAATTGGTCCGGCCTGCGGATGAACTGTCCCGCGGGGAAGCGGCGGTTGGCCAGGTGGTCGAAGAACACGTCGTCCGGGACAAGGCCCGGCACCGCCACCACGGTCCAGCCGGTCAGGCGCTGGAGTTCCTCGTTGATTCGCCTGAAGTCGGGAATGCCCGAGCGGTGCAGGTCCAAGGCGTCGAGGCCGCGCAGGAACTCATCGCAGGCGCGTCCCGGCAGCAGGGCCGCCTGGCGTTCGTAAAGGGTGATCCAGACCTCGTGCTCGGCCTGGGCGTAGCCGTCCCAGCCCTGGTCGATCGTCCAATCGGCGGCCGCGCCGGGGGGCGGGCCGCTGCTAAAACCGTCTGCGCTCATGAAATGACGTTACGCCCGCCTCACGGCAAATTCCGTTCGGATTTTGCGCGAGAACCACGATCCACCGGAGAGAGCTTGCGCCTAGTGCGAGATCCGGGGGCGAAGCTTGTAGGCGCCGTGGTCGAAGCTCTCGAAGATCACCGCCGTCTGCGGGTGACCCACGGGCTCGCCGGTCTCGTCGGCCAGTAGGTTCTGCTCGGAGACATAGGCGACGTAGGTGTTGTCGTCGTTTTCGGCCAGCAGGTGGTAGAACGGCTGATCCTTGGTCGGCCGGATGTCCTCGGGAATGGAGTTCCACCATTCCTCGGTATTGGCGAACACTGGGTCGACGTCGAACACCACGCCCCGGAAGGGGAAAATCCGGTGCTTGACCACCTGACCGATCGCGAATTTGGCAAGTCTCGAGTTCATGTCGAGCAGCCTACACGAGTCTCCTGACTAGAACCTGAACGTAGACTTCCGTCATCGGATGACAAGGCAAGGCCTTCCGGCGCGGGAATCTCGCCGCTATGCTCGCCTCCGAAGTGAGGCGGTTCGGCATGAATCGCCTGCGAGACAAGGTGGAACGACCATGTCGGAGGCGCCGCGAGCGCCCGGCGCGCCTCAGCCTTCGGGTTCTGGCCGGCGCCGGCCGCCAGGCGAGCAGTCGTGCTATGCGGCGCTCGACCTGGGTACGAACAACTGCCGCCTGCTGGTGGCCACGCCTTCGCCGCGCGGGTTTCGCGTCGTCGAGGCCTATTCCCGGATCGTGCGGCTGGGCGAGGGCTTGTCCCAGTCTGGCCAGCTTTCCGACGAGGCCATGGACCGCTCCATGGCGGCCCTGAAGGTCTGCGCCGAGAAGATTCGCCGTCGCAAGGTGGTGCGGGTGAAGGCGGTCGCCACCCAGGCCTGCCGGGGTGCGACCAATGGTCCCGACTTCGTGCGTCGCGTCGCCGAGGAGACGGGCTTGCGGCTGCAGATCATCACGCCCAAGGAAGAGGCCCAGCTGTCGGTGGCCGGCTGCATGAGCCTGTTCGACCGTGACGCCGAGGCCGCCCTGGTGGTCGATGTCGGCGGCGGCTCGACCGAGCTGTCGTGGGTTGACCTCAAGGGCGGTGGGTTGGACAGCAAGCCGCGCCAGTTCGCGGCCTGGAAGCTGCCGATCAAGGCCTGGCTGTCGATCCCGATCGGCGTAGTCACTCTGGCCGAGCGCTTTCCCGAGGGCGAGCGGGCGGAGGAGGGCTGGTTCCGGGCTATGGTCGACGCGGTCAAGAGCCGGATCGAGGCCTTCCCGCACGCGGAGCCGATGCGGCGGCTGTTCGAGAACGGCCGCGCTCACATGGTCGGCACGTCCGGCGCCATCACCAGCCTGGCCGGCCTGCATCTGGGCCTGCCGCGCTACGACCGCAACATCGTCGACGGCCTATGGATGCAACGCCATGAGTGCGAGGCGGCGGCCGATCGCCTGCTGACCCTGACCGCCCGGGAGCGGGCCCTGGAACCCTGCATCGGCGCCGACCGGGCCGATCTGGTGCTGGCTGGCGCGGCGATCCTGCAGGCCGTCCAGGAGCTTTGGCCGTGTTCGCGCGTGCGTGTCGCCGATCGGGGGCTTAGAGAGGGTCTCCTGATGTCCCTGATGTCCGATCAGCAGAGGAAGCCGCGCCGGCGTCGGCGAGGCGGCTCTGGTCGGTCGTCCCGCCCCTCGACGGTGAACGCATGAACGACGAACCTCCCCGCAAGCGCATGGTCAAGCCGCCGGCCGGCGGCAACGAGAGCGGTCGCGCCAAGCCGGCGCGCCTGAAAACCGCCTTCGGCCGCACGCCCTCGCAGCAGGCCTGGCTGGAGCGCCAGATCAACGATCCGTTCTCGGCCAAGGCGCGAGCGCTCGGCTATCGCAGCCGGGCGGCCTTCAAGATCAGCGAGATCGACGAAAAGTTCCATTTCTTTCGCAAGGGCGCGCGGGTCATCGACCTGGGCTGCGCGCCGGGCGGCTGGCTGCAGATCGCGGTCGAGCGCGGCGTGACCCAGCTGGTCGGGGTCGACCTGCTGCCCGTCGACCCGGTCGCCCCGGCCCATATCCTGGAAATGGACTTCACCGACCCGTCCTGTCCGCCCAAGCTGATCGAGCTGCTAGGCGGCGCGCCGGACCTCGTCATGTCGGATATGGCCCCCAACACCGTCGGCCACCGCGAGACAGACCACCTGCGGATCGTCGGCCTGATCGAGATCGGCGCGGAGTTCGCGATCGAGGTGCTCAAGCCCGGCGGCGCCTTCGTCGCCAAGGCCTTCCAGGGCGGCGAGACGGCCGAGGTGATCGCCCGGCTCAAGAAGCACTTCGACAAGGTCGTCCACTTCAAGCCCAAGGCCAGCCGCAGCGACAGCTCGGAGGTCTTCCTGGTCGCGACGGGGTTCAAGGGGCGATAGCGCCTCGCCGAAATCATCCCCATTTATGCCGCCAAGCGGGTCGACACGGATGAGCTCCGTAGGTATACGCGGCTCGCAAAATGGAGACTCCAATGGAGATTCGCGAAGGGCTCACCTTCGACGACGTTTTGCTCGAACCCGGTCCGTCAGACGTCATGCCCACCCAGGTGACGACCGAGACCAGGTTCACGCGTGAAATCAGTCTGAACATCCCGCTCGTGTCCGCAGCCATGGACACGGTGACTGAAAGCCGCCTCGCCATCGCCATGGCCCAGGCCGGCGGCATGGGCATCCTGCACCGCAACCTGACGGTGGACGAGCAGGCCGACCACGTGCGCGAAGTGAAGCGCTACGAAAGCGGCATGGTCATCAATCCGCTGACCATCCATCCCGACACGACCCTGGCGGAAGTCCGGGAGATCACCGCGCGACGCAAGATCTCCGGCTTCCCCGTGGTCGAGAAGAAGACCGGCAAGCTGGTCGGCATCCTGACCAACCGCGACATGCGGTTCGAGGGCGACGACAAGGTTCCTGCCTCGGCGCTGATGACCCGCGACAACCTGATCACGGTTCCCGAGGGCGTCGATCACCGCGAGGCGCGCGAACTGCTGCGCAAGCACAAGATCGAGCGCCTGATCGTCGTCGACGACGCCTATCGCGCCGTCGGCCTGATCACCGTCAAGGACATCGAGAAGGCTCAGGCCCATCCCCTTGCCGCCAAGGACGACAAGGGCCGCCTGCTGGTCGGCGCGGCCTCGACCGTCGGCGACGCCGGCTTCGAGCGTTCGATGGGCCTGGTCGACGCTGGCGTCGACGTCGTCGTCATCGACACCGCCCACGGCCACTCCAGCCAGGTCGCCCAGGCGGTGGCCCGCCTCAAGCGCGAAGCCAACCGCGTCCAGATTGTGGCCGGCAACATCGCCACCTACGACGCGTCGCGGGCTCTGATCGACGCCGGCGCCGACGCGGTGAAGGTCGGCATCGGCCCGGGCAGCATCTGCACCACCCGCATCGTCGCCGGGGTGGGCGTACCGCAGCTGACCGCCATCGCCGAAGCGGTCCGCGCGGCCCGCGAGAGCGGCACGCCGGTCATCGCCGACGGCGGCATCAAGTATTCGGGCGACCTGGCCAAGGCCATCGCGGCCGGGGCCTCGACCGCCATGATGGGCTCGATGTTCGCCGGCACCGAAGAAGCCCCCGGCGAGGTGTTTCTGTACCAGGGGCGCTCATACAAGAGCTATCGCGGCATGGGTTCGGTGGGGGCCATGGCCCGCGGCTCGGCCGACCGCTACTTCCAGAAAGACATCACCGACAGCTTCAAGCTGGTGCCGGAAGGCATTGAAGGGCAAACGCCTTTCAAGGGGCCGATCGCGCCGGTGCTGCACCAGCTGGTCGGCGGCCTTAGGGCGGCCATGGGCTATGTCGGCGCACCCGACATCGCCGAATTCCAGAAGCGGGCCCGCTTCGTACGGATCACCGGCGCCGGTCTGAGGGAAAGCCACGTCCACGACGTGATGATCACCCGGGAAGCGCCGAACTATCCGAGCGCGGTCTAGCCGGTGCGGATGGCCCTCGAACTTCAGATGCTGGGCTGGGCCGTCGTGCTCGGTCTGGTCCACCTGTTCTGGGCGGCCGCGGCCGCCCAGCCACAGCGTGGTCTGAAGTGGAACGTCGGGCCTCGCGACACGCCGGTGGTGCTGACGGGCATGGCGGGACGGCTCGAACGCGCCTTCGCCAATTTCCGTGAGACCTTTCCGTTCTTCGCCGCCGCCGTGCTGGTCGCCTATCTGGGAGGCCGGCTCGGCATGCTCTCCGCCCACGGCGCGGTGCTCTATGTCGGGGCGCGGGCGGTCTACATCCTTCTCTACGCCTTGGGCGTACCGGTCGCCCGGTCGCTCGTATGGCTGGCTTCCGTGATCGGCATCGGCTTGATCCTGGCGGCCTTGGTGATCTGAAAGCAACAATGCGCGACGGCGGCAGACTAGCAGCGGCGATCGAGGTCCTCACCGAGATCGAGACGCGTCATTTCCCCGTACGGATGGCGCTGAAGCGCTGGGGCGAGGGGGCGCGTTATGCGGGCTCTAAGGACCGCGCCTTCGTCTCGGGCCTGGCGCTGGACGCCCTGCGCCGCAAGCGCTCGCTGGGCTGGATGATGGGCGACGACAGCCCCCGCGGCGTGGTGCTGGGCGTGCTGGCCCATGACTGGAAGTGGTCGCTGGACCGCATCGCCGAAGCCGCTGGCGAGGAGCACGGCCCCGGCGCCCTGACCGACGCCGAGCGCGAACGTCTGGCTTCGCCCCGCTCGTTGGCCGATGCTCCAGCGCCCGTGGCCGGCGACTATGCCGACTGGATGCAGCCGCATCTGGCCCGGGCGCTGGGCGCCGACCACGGAGCCGAGATGGCGGCCCTGGCCGAGCGCGCGCCGGTGGACCTGCGCATCAACCTGCTCAAGACCGATGTCGAGCGGGGCGGCAAGGCGGTGGCGCTGATCGGGGCCGAGCCGGCGGGCGTACTGGCCACGGCCTTCCGCATTCCCGCGCCCGGCGCCGCCGACCGCACGCCGTCGGTCGAGGCCGTGCCGGCCTTCTCCAAGGGCTGGTTCGAGGTCCAGGATCTCGGTTCGCAGATCGCCGCGGCCGTGGCTGGCGACGTCAAGGGCAAGCAGGTGCTCGACTTCTGCGCCGGGGGCGGGGGCAAGACCCTGGCCCTCGCCGCCGCCATGGACAACAGCGGCCAGATCTACGCCCACGACAGCGACGCCCGCCGACTGGCTGACACCATCCGCCGCAGCCAGAGAGCCGGCGCCCGCAACCTGCAGATCCGCTCGCCGATCGAGGGCGAGCCGTTGAAGGGCCTGGAAGGCAAGCTGGACCTGGTGTTCGTCGACGCCCCCTGCACGGGCTCGGGCACCTGGCGCCGCCATCCGGACGCCAAGTGGCGCCTGTCGCCCGACCAACTAGCCAAGCGCCAGATCGAGCAGGACGCCGTCCTGGCCGACGCTTCCGACTTCGTGAAGCCAGGCGGTCGGCTGATCTATGTCACCTGCTCGCTGCTGACGGAGGAGAACGAGGATCGCGTGGCGGCTTTCGTCGAGCGCCATCCGGGCTTTTCGGTGAAGCCGATCACCTTGGCGGGTGTCGAGCAACACCTGACGCCGGAAGGCTACCTGCGGCTGACCCCGCATCGCGCCGGGACCGACGGCTTCTTCGCCGCCGTGATCGAGCGCGGATCGTACACGCCCTAGAGCCCGCCCGACCGTTTGCGGTCGGGACGAAGGGGCTCGCCAAAGAATGAGATTCCTCCCGCGAGGGAGACCGGACCGAAACGACACGCTGGAGAACGCTTGCCCATGACCGCCGAACCCCACCACCAGCGCGTCCTGATTGTCGATTTCGGCAGCCAGGTGACCCAGCTGATCGCCCGCCGGGTGCGCGAGGCCGGCGTCTATTGCGAGATCCACCCGTTCGACAAAGCCGAGGCCCTGGTCGACGACTACAAACCCTCGGCCATCATCTTATCGGGCGGTCCAGCCAGCGTGCTGGAAGAAGACAGCCCGCGCATCGGCCGCAAGCTGTTCGACCTGGGCCTGCCGCTGCTAGCCATCTGCTATGGCCAGCAGCTGCTGTGCGACGTGCTGGGCGGCAAGGTCGAGGGCGGCCACGCCGGCGAGTTCGGTCGCGCCGAGCTGACGATCGGCAAGGCCAGCCCCCTGTTCCAGGGCTTGGCCGGCGTCGGCGAGCTGGAAACCGTCTGGATGAGCCATGGCGACCGCGTCACCGCCATCCCGGAAGGTTTCCAGGTCGTCGCCACCTCGACCGGCGCCCCGTTCGCCGCCATCGCCAATGACGAGAAGAAGATCTACGCCGTCCAGTTCCACCCCGAGGTGGTGCACACGGTCAACGGCGCGCGGATCTACAGGAACTTCCTGGCCCTGGCTGGCCTGAAGGGCGATTGGACCATGGCCGCTTTCCGCCAGGAGATGGTCCATAAGATCCGCGACCAGGTCGGTGACGGCAAGGTGATCTGCGGCCTGTCGGGCGGCGTCGACAGCTCGGTGGCCGCCGTCCTGATCCACGAGGCCATTGGCGACCAGCTGACCTGCGTGTTCGTCGATACCGGTCTGCTGCGCAAGAACGAGGCCGAGCAGGTCGTCACCCTGTTCCGCGACCACTACAACATTCCGCTGATCCACGTGGACGCCGGCGACCTGTTCCTGGGCGAGCTGGCCGGTGTCAGTGACCCGGAAACCAAGCGCAAGACGATCGGCAAGCTGTTCATCGACGTGTTCGACAAGGAGGCCGCCAAGATCGAAGGCGCGGCGTTCCTGGCCCAGGGTACGCTCTATCCGGACGTGGTCGAAAGCGTCTCGGCCCGCGGCGGCCCCTCAGCGGTGATCAAGAGCCACCACAATGTCGGCGGCCTGCCCGACTACATGAAGCTGAAGTTGGTCGAGCCGCTGCGCGAACTGTTCAAGGACGAGGTCCGCGCTCTGGGCGTCGAGCTGGGCCTGGCCCCGGCCTTCGTCGGCCGCCACCCGTTCCCCGGTCCCGGCCTCGCCATCCGCATCCCGGGCGAGATCACGCCCGAGAAGGTCAAGGTGCTGCAGGACGCCGATGCGATCTATCTGGAAGAGATCCGTAACGCGGGCCTCTACAACAAGATCTGGCAAGCCTTCGCCGTGCTGCTCCCGGTCAAGACCGTCGGCGTGATGGGCGACGCCCGCACGTATGAGAACGTCCTGGCCCTGCGCGCGGTCACTTCGACGGACGGCATGACCGCCGACTTCTTCGAGTTTCCCTGGGAGGTTCTGGGCAAGACGGCCACCCGGATCATCAATGAGGTCCGTGGCGTCAACCGGGTCGTCTACGACGTGACGTCCAAGCCGCCCGGCACGATCGAGTGGGAATGATTCAGGGCCTTTCGGGGACCTTCGCGGACGACCGCGATTGTCGCCTAAATCATTGAAATAATTTGTGCTATGCCTCTCCAACGATCGGCGACGATCGTGGGGAGCCAGTTCGCGTTTCGTGTGTCTGACGGTAGCGTCGCAACGTGATGGCGGCTGAGGGGGGCGACAACGCGGGATAGCTATAAGCCGCTCGTCAGGCTTGCCGGCCAGTCCCACCGGAACGAACCGACCACCGTGCCGACACCGTCGCGGACGGCGGCGCCTGACGCACTCTTGAACCGGTATAGACTCTTCTGAGAAGTTCGGGGGCTGCTTTCAGGAATTGCTGCGTTCAATCGCCCAGCGCGCCGCCAGGACGACCGGCGGCTACTTTGAGGACGTGGTTGGACCATGGGTTTCGCCGACCAGCCGGACCGGGCCCAGCAAGCCCGAGGGCAGGAGCGGCGACTTGGCCGAGTAGGTCGAGCCGGGCGCGAAGGCCACGGCCTTCGCGCCCGGTTGCTTGTCGCCGATCAGGCGGTTGGGCCACAGGTTGGTCACCGCGATGGTCACGGTGTTCTTGCCGGGCTTGAGCGCGTCAGTGAGATCGACGCGATAGGGCGCGTGCCAGGCGGTGACCACGGCCTTGCCGTTGACCGAGACGGTGGCCAGTTCCCTGACCTCGCCCAGGTCCAGTTCGACCCGCTGGCCTGGCTTCAACCAGGCCTTCTTCACCGTCACGTCCTGGGCGTAGGTGCCCACGCCCGAGAAGTACTTGATCCCGGGATCGGCCGAGTCCGGCCAGGAGATCAGTTTGTCGAAGCTGGCGGTCTCTGGCGCGCCACGGCCTTTTTCGAAGCTGACGCGCCAACGCGCATCCAGCGTGGCCAGGGTCTGGCGCTGGACGGCCGGGGCGGTCCAGGCCTTGGCCTGGGCGGGCTTGCGCATCACCACGAACACCGCCTCGTGCGGGGCCAGCGCCAGGGGCGCACGGACGCCGCCCTCGACCTGCTCATAGCTGATCGCCTCGCTCTGGCCGGTTTCGGCGCGCCAGAGTTCGGGGATGCGACCTTCCACCCGGAAGGTTGCGCTGACCGACTGGGCCTGGGCGCTCTGGTTGGAGATGAAATAGATGTCGGCGTCGCCGGCGCGGCGGTGCAGGGTCAAGAGGTCGCCCGGAGCGGCCGCCTCCTCGAACGCCACGTCCGGTGTGATCTTTTCGGCGGCGAGCGCGGCGGCGAGATCGCCGTAGACGCGGCCCTGGCCATAGCGGTGACCCGCAGCGCCGTCGCCCCAGATCGCGTCGGCCAACTTGGCGACCTCGGCGTCGGGGCTGGACAGGCCAAGCCCCCCCGTCGGACGCTTGGCGACCAGCACCGCGCCAGCGTGGACCAACTCGCCGATCTTGCGTAGCGCGGGCAGGGTGAAGCGGGTGACGTCGTCGGGAAGATAGAGCACGCGGTAGGCCATGCCGCTGGGCGTGACCAGCTGGCCGTCCCGCACCGACAGCAGGGTCAACAGCGCCTCGGGATTGACGTAGTCGTAGCCGTGCCCGGCCGGGATGGCGGTGTTGATCTCGTCCTTGAAGCGTTCAGTGAGATTGCGCTCCTCGCCGTAGAAATAGGCGACGTCGGCGACGTAGTGGCCCTGTTGCAACAGGTAGGACGTGCGGGCCAGGTAGCTGACCCACGGCGCGGCCTGCTCGGCCCAGGTTTCGTTGCGGTTCAAGTACTGGCCGAAGATGAACAGGCCCAGGCCTGGCTTGGCGTCAACCAGCGGCTGCATGTGCGACTCGTGCAGCAGGATGCGGTTGACCCCGCGCGCGAAGATCTCGTCCGCTACGGGCTTCATCATGGCCGGCGAGAAGGACCATGGATCGAACATCGCCGCCACGGTCAGGGACTCGGCGGCGACCAGGGGCTTGCCATAGACGTGGGCGGCCGAGGCGGCTTCCTGCAGGTCGGCCTTCAGCGGCGGCTGGCCGGGCTGGGTCGAGAAGTTGCGGTACCAGAACTCGGCTGTGGGGATGTCGGCGCGGGCCTTGGCGGTCATGCCGTCGGCGATGGCGCGCGGATAGTCGCCCTGCACCTCGGTGTAGTAGCCCATGCTGCGGGCCTTGGTCGCCTTGGCGATGACGCCGTAGTGGTTGTCGATCACCAAGTCCTTCAAGGTCTGGCGATAGTCGAACAGGAAGCGCTCGGACGCTTGGGCGCTCTGGACCACGCGGCCCGTCAGGATGGGCAGCCAGGGCGCGGGGTCATAGCCGCGGCGGGCGCGGAATTCGGCGAGCATGGCGGGTGTCCAGTTCTGCACCCCCGCCTCCCAGCTGTCGGTCAGCAGGGTCTGGACGCCCTTGGGGCCCAGGGCGCCGCCGCTGGCGTCGTCATAGAGGCCCAGATAGTGGTCGAGGTAGCGGCCGACCGCCGCTGCGTCCAGCTTGTCGACCTCCAGGCCCGTGGCGCTGGGCTCGGCCGGCGCGTTGACGGCGCCGGTCAGGGACCAGCCCAGGCGCACGATCGTCCAGCGACCCTTGGGCGGGGTCCAGTCCAGGGTTCCGTCGGGGCGCAGCTTGCCGGTCAGGTCCACGACCTTGGCCGGGTCGATCACGGTCCCGGCCGGGGCGTCGGGCGTGGTGGCGACGTCCTCGTGGATACTGGGCTCGAACCCGGCCTTGGCCTCGAAGCCGTTGATCCGCGCGCCGCTGTGCAGGGCTAGGCGGGTGATGGCGTAGCCTGTCTTGCCAGGCGGCGGCGCGAGCTTGGCGACCGGGGGCAGGGGCGTGTCCGGCAGTGGACTGAAGCGCAGGCGCAGGCGCTGGGTCGTTGTTGGCGCGAAGGCGAGCGTCTCCTGCGGCGCCCCATGGGCGAGGGGGCCGGTGGTGGCGTCGATGATGCCCTGGCCCAAGGGCTTAAACACGCTCGGCGCCTGTTCGGCCTCCAGGGTGACAATCGCGCCGTTCTGGACGCCCAGCGACACCGCGCCCAAGGTCACGGGCTTGGCGAAGCTGGCCACCAGCCACGCTTCCTTGCCGCCGGCCTCCGGGATCAGCTTGAGCGTCAGGCCCTCGGTCGGGACGCCGGCCACCGTCTCGGCCAGCGTGATCGGTCCCGCGGCGGTGGTCCACTGGGCGGGCGGCGGCGAAACCTCCTGGCCAGGTGTCAGATAGGCGAAGACGGCCGCGTCGCCATAGGCCTCGAGACTGGACTTGCCGGTCTTGGCGCCCTGGAACGCGCCGGCGACCTTGGGCGGGGCGGGCAGGGCCAGCGTCATCGGGCGGCCGCCCTCGACGAGTGTTTCGCTCCAGACGTACTTCTTCATGGCGTCGGCGGGCGTCACCCAGGGGCCGCCGGTTTCGCTCCAGCCGGGGGAGCCGGCGATGCCCAGCTCCAGGCCGGCCTCGCGCGCCTGCTCCAGGGACTGGCGGAATATGGCCTTCCATTCAGGCGTCATGAACGCGACGGGCTTGGGTACGACGATCGGCTCGGGCAGCTTGCCGCCCGAGAAGGCGTGGACGCCGCCGATGCCGATGCGGCGCATCCAGTCCAGGTCCAGGCGCGCGCCCTCTGCCGAGATGTTGCCGGCCATCCAGTGCCACCAAATGCGAGGCTTGGCGGCATTGGGCGGCTCGGCGAAGCCGGCGGCCAGGGCGTCTTCCGCTGGAGTGGAGGCGGGGGCGCCGATCGCCACGCCGGCATCCAAGGCAAGGGCGGAGGCGCACAGCAGCGCCAGGATCCGACGCTTGCGATGTGCCGTGACGGTCGCCGTGATGGTTTTCAAACCGCCCTCCCGATCCGCTGTTCGCGGAAATTATCGGACGCAAATGTACGATAAGGGCGCGGAGGCGTCAAATTTTGTGAGCCGAATACGAGGCGCCCCCTATAGACCGAGAGGTATCCTCAGAAAAACAACAAGTTGATATATGATCGCGGTCAGGCTCCGTGTCCGCCAGACGATCTCTGTCATGCCCCGCTCGGTCGACAGCGATGAGCAGGGAATTGCGGTATATCGTTTTAATAGATCGCTTCGTGCAATTTCTCTTGCCATCGAAAGCGCGGCCATCAATGATCTCCGCCAACAAGTCGCCGGCCTCACGGGACGCGGCGAAGGGCGTGGAGGAAAACATGTTGAACCGTCGGGACCTGATTGCTACGGCCGGCGCCCTGGCTACGACGGCTGCTGCCCTCTCCAGTTCCGCCCGCGCGGCCTCCGCTCCTCTGGCGACCGAGACGGTGGATGTAGACCTGACCGCCGACGAGGGCGCGCTGCGCCACATCTGGTCCGAGTGCGTGGGCTCCGACCGCGCGGGCCTGACCATGCGCGAGGAGTGGCGCCTGGATGCCAAGCGTGCCCACAAGGAAGCCGGCATCAAGAGCGTGCGCTTCCATGGGATCTTCAACGACGACGAGATGGGCGTTCGTCCCAAGGCCTCGTTCGGCCCAGGCGCGCAGAGCTACAACTTCCAGAACGTCGACAACGTTTATGACGGGGTGCTGGATTCGGGCTTGAAGCCCTGGGTCGAGCTCAGCTTCATGCCGACCAAGCTGGCCAGCGGCAACGCCAACTTCGGCACCTATCACGGCAATATCACTCCGCCGGCCTCGCTGGACGACTGGAAGGCCTTCATCGCCGAGTTCGTTCGTCATCTGATCGCGCGCTATGGCGTGGACGAGGTGCGGACCTGGTATTTCGAGGTCTGGAACGAGCCCGACCTCGGCTTCTTCTGGAGCGGCACTCAGGCCCAGTACTTCGAGCTTTACAAGGCCTCGGTCGAGGCGGTGAAGGGTGTCGATCCGGCGCTGAAGGTCGGCGGTCCAGCCACGTCCAAGGTGCAGTGGATCCCGGCCTTTCTCGACTACTGCGCCCAGAACAGGCTGCCGGTCGACTTCGTCTCGACTCACCTCTATGCCGGCGACAACCAGAAGATCGTCTTCGGCGAGGCGGGCAAGTACACCCAGAACCAGGTCTATGAAGCGGCCATGAAGATGGTCAGCGAGCAGATCGCCGCCAGCGCCTACAAGGACGCCGAGCTGTGGCTGGGCGAGTGGTCCTCAGACAGCCCCGCCATGATCGCCCACATCGTCAAGGGCTGCCTGCCCTATGTGCGCGGCATGTCCTACTGGCAGATTAGCAAGTTCGAGGAAGTGCTGATCCCCAACTTCGTCTTCAAGGAGGGCGACAATGCCTGGGGCCTGTTCTCGGCCCGCAACGTGGCGCGGCCGACCTTCAACACCTTCAAGCTGATGAACCGCCTCGGCGAGCGGCGCGTGAAGGCGGTTGGGCCGGCCCTGGCCACGCGCCGGAACAGGGGCGGCGGCGCCGTGATGGTCTGGAATCTGGCCGAGGCCCAGCAGGCCAGCGGCATTCCTGGCGCCAACAGCGTGCGCAAGGTGACCGGCGAGGCCAAGCGCTACACCGTCCGCCTAAAAGGGGCAAAGCCCGGCCAGGCGGTGAAGGTCAGCTATGTCGACATGGAACGCGGCTCGCCCTATCCGGCTTGGCGCGTCCTGGGCTCGCCGCAGTATCCGACCCGCGAACAACTGGCCAAGATCCGTGCGGCCGCGGAGCTGCCCGCGCCCCAAGGCCTGACCCTGAACAAGGCCGGGGAGGTGGTGGTGGACCTGCCGCCGGAGGGCGTGGCTCTGATCGAGTTGGCCTAACCGCGCCAGGCGGCGCGACCGCTGACCATCAGTTGGGATATGGCCTCGGCGGCGGCCCTGCAGTCGTCGTCGCCAATCTCGCTGATGCCGCCTTCCTGCCGGATCCATTGGATCAGGCTCGAGGCGAACAACTTGGCGACCAACAGGGTGCGGGCCGACGGCGTGTCCTCGCCATCCGCTCGGCTCAGACGTTCTGCGATGGCGCGGATGCTGACCATGTAGCCCAGCTCGTGGAAGGTGCGAGCCAGCTCGGGGAAACGGGGCGCCTCGGCGACCATCAACTGGTCGAACGCTCGAATCTCCGGATCGCGCATGGCCTTCAGCAGCGCCACGGCGTACTCGCGCAGCCAGTCCTGGATGTCCTGATCGGCGCCGACGGGCGCCGGCTCGGTCGTCCGCCAGGTTTCCATGCGTCCGGCGACGATGGCCTGGAAGAGGTCCGCCTTGGTTGGATAGCGGGCATAGAGGGTGGCTTTGCCGACGCCGGCCGCGGCGGTGACGGCGTCCATGGTGGTGTTGGCGTAGCCCTGCGAGAGGAAGAGATCTTGCGCCGTGCTCAGGATCTTTTCTGAGATGGCCGCCAGATAGGCCGCGCTGGGGCGGCCCCGTCGCGGGGTAAAGCCTGCGGATGCTTTCTGAGCTGACGCCTGGGCCACGACCATCTCTCTGATGCCTTGCTCTTCTCCGTAGCGAGACGGCGCTGGCAAGTCATCCCAGAACTGAAATTGTCCAGGCCAATTTGCGGTCGCCTCGAGGCGGCGGCGAGGTCGGAGCGGACGTCGCGTCAATTCGACGCCGGTGTTCGAAAAATCTACCAGGCTGCACGGCCGTGGAAGATCACGTCGACAGCGTGCTCGGCGAAGGCCATGGCTTCTTCGTGGCCGATGTCGCGGACGCGCCGGTGGGCGTCATACCAGCCTGTCAGCATCGACATCAGCATTTCGGCTACGCGGGTTGGGTCGCGCGGCGGCACCGGGAAGTTGGTGGTGCCCTGGAGGATGGTTTCGCTCAACATGGCGATGGCGCTGCGGTGGCCGGCCTCGTGCAGCGCGCGGGCAAGCTCGCCGCCGGCGTCCGCCGTGCTGGTCAGGACACGTTGAAAGGCGTGGATTTCCTCGGAGGCCAGCGATTCCAGGATGGTCCGAGCGATGTAATTCAGTCGCTGCTTGAAGTCTGTGGGCATGGGGCCGTGGCGTGCGTCAGCCTCGGCGCTCCACGCTTGCAGGCGATCGGCGACCACGGCCTGCAGCAAGGCCTCCTTGGTCGGATAGCGCGAATAGAGCGTGCCCTTGGAGATGCCGGCGGCCACCGCGACCGATTCCATCGGCGTGGCCTCAAAGCCCAGCGACAAAAAATGATCGCGCGCGGCGTTGAGGATATCGGCGTTGATCGCTTCGGAGCGCGCCAGGGTCGGGCGGCCTGGACGCAGCGGCGCCTGCGGGGTGGTGTTGGCGGCCTCTGTAGCGAGGGTGGGATTGATCGGCGCGGGGGTCATGGACCTTCTGGACAATTCTGGTTCCAAATCTTCGGCGCGGGCCGTGAGTTCAGCTCTCACGACTGGCATGTGACGGGCAAGTCTCTTCGGTGAGGAAGGACGGTTCTTCGTCGAGAATATAGCACGCGTCTAAAAAATCGACCGAAGCGTACAATTAATGTTGCCTTTGTTCCGGGGTGCGCCATGATGGGGCGGAGGAACGTCCCCAACCATAACGAGACATCACATGCGTTTTGCCCCCATCGCCCTTGGTTTCGCTCTGGTTCTGACGCCAGCCGCCGTGATGGCGCAGGCAGCTCCGGCTCCCGCCGCCGCCGCAGATCCGGCCGCCCTGGCGGGCGCTGCCCAGGCCGCGAAATTCAAGACTGATCAGACCACCATCGGCGACATCATGGACAACCCGGCAGCCACGGCCGTTGTGAAGAAATACCTGCCGGATATGTTCGCCAACGAACAGATCAACATGGCGCGGGGCATGACCCTGAAGGCCATCCAACAGTATTCGGCCGACACCGTGACTGACAAGGTTCTGGCCTCGATCGACGCCGACTTCGCCAAGTTGGCCAAATAAGACCTCTTTAGCGCCGGCCGGCCATCGGCCGGCGCTTTTGATCTGCCTGCCGGAGGTGCTCCGCGGGCCGCGCAACGGTCGATGGCTTGTCCTCTCGTTGACGCCGACGCGGCTGCGTCGCCTCAAGTCCTTAGGAAAATCGGGCTGCCTTGTCGGCCTTTTGCCGAAATTCGCGTCTGTCTGGGTCGTAATCGGACGCTATTGGTGAATTTTTGAGACGATTTCGCTGTGGCAAGACGTCGCAGGGTGGGGCGCTTTGCGGCGTTGCGGCCAGGAAAAGGGCGGTCTAACGTCTTTAATTGAACGGTATCGTCTTTTTACATATTGACCACTGGTCAGGACACTTTAAAGGTTCCGTCAGCGGCGCCGTAGAACCGAACGGCTGGGTCGCGGCCTTACCGGGCGGTTGCAAAACCCGGGCTGGGTAAGCGTTTCGTCGGGTCGTGGCCTGTATGCCCGGCCTAGCGACAACAACAAGACTGGCCGTCCGGGCCAGCTGCAGTGGACGGAGACGAAAGGATGCTTCCGCATCGTGCGGGCGGCCATAGTCGCTTGCAGGGCCTTTCGCCGAAGCGCCCGCGTCTGCGCGGGCCCGGCGACCGTGGAGCAGTCCTGGGATGCCCCGTCGAGGAGACAACGGTCCATCGCCGATCATGCGAGGCGACGGCAGGCCGGATCGGGATCCGGCCCAACGATAAGGGAGGGTGAGATGCACAATTCTAAAACCTGGATGCTCGCTGGAGTCAGCGCGCTGACCTTGATGACCGGCGCCGCGCACGCCCAGGCCACGGGAGCGGCCCAACAGCCGGCCGCCGAGCCGCAGATGGTCGGCGAGGTGATCGTCACCGCCCGCCGTACGTCCGAAAACCTGCAGAACGTTCCGACCACGGTCTCGGCCGTCAGCGGCGACTCGCTGAAGAAGCTGGCCATCACCCAATTCCAGGACGTGGCGGCGGTGGTGCCTGGCCTCAGCCTGGGGACCAGCAGCGTCACTGCGGGCCGCTCGCCGGCGCCCTCGATCCGCGGCGTCTCCTACGACGCCAGCACTCAGGCCTCGCCAACGGTCGACATCTACCAGAACGACGTGCCGATCGACGGTGGAACCGCCTTCCAGGCCGTCTACGACATCCAGGCGATCGAAGTGCTGCGCGGCCCCCAAGGCACGCTGCGCGGCCGAACCGCGCCATCGGGCGCCATCACCCTGACCACGCGCAGGGCCGACACCCACGACTTCGGCGGCTATGTCAGCGCCCTGGCCACCGACCACGGCGGCCGCAACGCGCAGGGCGCGGTGAACATACCGCTGATCGACGGGGTGCTGGGCGTGCGCCTGGCTGGCGTCGTCGACGAGAACAAGGGCGATTTTGTCACCAGCATCAACAGCAGCCAGCTGCCGCTGAAGAGCACGCGCAGCGGCCGGATCAGCATCAATTTCACCCCGACCGACAATTTCGACGCCATGCTCAGCTATCAAAAGCTGAACAGCCACAAGCGCAGCTTCACCCAGGTGGCCGGCGACGGCGCCCCCGGCGGGATCTCGTCGGCCGCCCCGGCCGGCTACAATGGACCGGTGATCACTGCCTCCCAACGTCTGGACGTCGATGATTCGCCGCGCTTCAACTATTCGGACAACGACTTCCTGAGCACTCAGCTGAACTGGTCGGTTCTGGGCCATCGCCTCAGCTATGTCGGCGGCTACACCAAGGGCGACAGCACCTCGATCGGCGCTCTGGATTACGGCAACTTCCTGATCGGGCGCAGCTACTTCCAGAATCTGACCACCAATGGATCGCAGACGACCCATGAAATCCGGCTGTCGTCGGACAACAAGGACAGCCTGATCGAATACACCCTGGGCTACTTCTACTCGAAGGCGCCCAGCAAGACGGGCGGCACTCAGCCGGCGTCGTTCCTGGCGGGGGCCTTCGGCTCGCCGGGCGCGCCGGCCGATCCGCGCCTGCTCGACACGCGCTACATGCTGCCGACCCTGATCAACGTCGACAACCACGCCACCGAGAACTCGGTGTTCGCCAACGTGCGCGTGCACCTGGGCGAGAGGACCGAGCTGTCGGGCGGCGTGCGCCACATCGTCTCCAAGGTCGACAATGTCCAGACGGTGTTCCTGGGCGCGGGCATGATCGCCCGCCGTATCGGCTTCCCATGCTCGGCAGCCGGCTTCGCCAGCAGCTATGGCGGCGGCTATTGCGACATCCCGATCGCGGCTGGCACGACGCCGGTCCAGAACAGCTCGCAGAAGAACACCGAGAAGCCGACCGTCTACAACCTGTCGATCTCGCACCGCTTCTCCGACCAGGTGCTGTCGTACGGCACCTTCGCCACCTCGTGGCGGCGCGGGGCCAACAACTTCGCCCTGACCAACGCCGAGAACGACCCGGTCCTGGCCAGCCTGATCTTCCTGCCGGACGAGAAGTCCAAGTCGTTCGAGACCGGCGTGAAGACCAACTGGCTGGATCGCCGCCTGCGCCTCAACCTGGCCGTCTTCTACCAGAAGTACGACGGTCTCCTGTTCCAGCTGGCGTCGATCCCGTACCTTGGCGCCAACGGCGCGACGGTCACCCTCCAGAACTCGACCTTCAACGTCGGGGCCGACTCGATCGTCAAGGGCTTCGACTTCGACGGCGCCTTCCAGGTGACGCCGAACTGGAGCATCAGCGGCGGGGTAAGCTATGCCGACGGCAAGGTCGACAACGACACCGTGCCTTGCCGTGACAGCAATTTCGACGGCGTCCCGGACAAGGGCGCGCCGACCTTCAACGACTTCCGTTCGCGCAACATCCACGTGGCGACCTGCAAGTCGAATGTCTCGGTCTCGCGCGATCCCAAGTGGACCGGCACGCTGCAGAGCGAGTACTGGCGCCCGGTTGGCCGGGTCGAGGGTTATGTGCGCGGCCTGCTGTCGTACTATCCGAAGAACAACCGCCGGAACGTAGGCTACACCGTGCCGGACTACGGCCTGCTGAACGTCTTCGCGGGCGTTCGTTCGCCCGACGGAGCTTGGGACGTCAATCTGTTCGCCCGCAACCTCACCAAGACGGACGTCCAAACCAGCCGCGACACGGATTACACCGAAGCGGCGGGCGGCGTCTCCGGATACTTCGGCGTCAGTGGCTATCGCTGGGTCAGCAATACCCCGCCACGCGAGGTGGGCGTTTCGGTGCGCTACGCTTTCGGCGTTCGCTAGGTCGCCCTTTGGCGGGTCAGGGCAGGGGCCGGCGTATCGCCGGCCCCTTTCCTATGTTGACCCGCCCTCGCGGCCGTGGCCCAAACTCGCGCAGGCGACCGGCGGAGGCCAATCGAGGTGGCGAGATCGATGGGCGGCGAAGGGGCTGCGTCTAGCGAAGTGAAGGTGGACCGTCGTCGGGAGCGTTCGCGCGCGGCCTTGACCGAAGGCCTGCTCGCGCTGCTCGAAGAGACGGCCTTTGAGCAGATCACCATCCAGGACATCGTCCAGCGCGCCGGGATCGGCTACGCCACCTTTTTCCGGCATTTCGCCGACAAGCAGGCACTGTTGGAACGGCTGGCGGCGGACGAGATCCGCGGTCTCATCGACCTCACTCTGCCCGTCTTGGCCTCGGTCGATGCGCGCGCCTCGGCCCTGGCGCTCTGCGCCTATATAGAGGCCCGGCGCACGCTCTGGTCAGCCCTGCTCACGGGCGGGGCCGCCGCGATTTTGCGTGAGGAATTCATCCGCCAGACCAATCTGGTCGGCGGCGCGGTCGAAGAAGAGGGCGCCTGGCCGCCGCGCGACCTTATCGTCCCGTTCGCGATCGGCGGCGTGCTCGACATCCTGACCTGGTGGCTTCGGCAGGATGCACCGGTGGATCAGGAGCGCGTGGCGGTGCTGCTGGCCGACCTCGTCATCGCACCCCTTGTGTCCAGCGGCGGGAAGCAGCCTATGGAGCGCCTGCGTCGTAAGCTCGACGGCAAGGCCAGGGCGGCCGGCTGAGCCGCGCCGGCCCCCGACGTCGTCAGGCGCGTTGGCCGTTGACGTTGAACGAGCCGAACATGCCCATCTTGACCTTGCCCGAAAGCTGGTCGCCGACGACTTGAACCTCGAAGGTCAACTTGATCTTGGCAGGCTTTTGGACGTCGTTCACCCACCTTAGCCTGTCGCCGTCGATCTTGCCTTGAGTAATGTCCTCGCCGCCCATCCTGCCCGCGATATGGCCGGTCAGGATCGACCCCTGCTTGATGAGGGTCGCCACCGAGGTCTGCGGACCAATCGGGGTCTGGATCGTCAGGTTCCAGGTCTCGGGACTTGCGTCGCTCATGGTAGGCCTCCTCGGCAATGACGTATTCTGATCGCACGCCAAATTATGATATATATTAGATCATAAAATCCCAGGATTAAATTGAACGGCTTTGGCTAATTTAGGCCAATTTTCGGGTCGGGCCGGCCGTAGATCTTCCGGATTATATGGTTGATTCCGCCCTTGCCATCGGGCCGGCCGAGTGCTTTGCGGACCGTATATATGGTCCATAGTGTTTCAAAAGCCCGCTTGACAATCGCGCGACCCTCGTCGATCAGTTAAATGAACGTTGCCGTTCAATTAATGGGCGCGGTCATCGATCGAGGAGAACTTCATGCACGGCGCGCCACGGATCGGCGGCGACATACGACGCATGGCCGCGCGACTGTCGATGCTAGGCTTGGCGCCGGCATTTGCATTGGCGCTGGCGGGATGCGCGGGGGGGCCGAAAGCCGAACTTCGCCTACCCGCAGCCTACGAGGCGCCGGCCACCTCATCGACCGAAACCACCCTCGATCGGTGGTGGACCGCGTTCAACGACCCCCAGCTGGACCAGTTGATCGACGAGGCGCTGGCTGGTGGACTCGATGCCCAGGCCGCGGCCGCCAAGCTCGCCGAAGCGCGCGCCACCAAGTCCGGAGCCCTGACCAATTTCCTACCGCAGGGCGATCCGAACGGGTCCTATCTGAAGCAACGCAGCAAGTCCGCCGGCGTCACAACCGATCTCAAGATCACCAGCGCCAGCTTCGACGTGAGCTGGCAGCTGGAACTTTTCGGGCGCCTGCCGACGGCCAGCCGGGTGGCCAAGGCCGACTTCGCCGCCGCCCGCTTCACCTACGAGGGCGCGCGCGCCTCTGTGGCCTCCGAGGTCGCCGACAGCTATTTCCAGGCGCGGGGGCTGGCCATCCAGCTGGAGGACGCGCGCGCTAGCGCGCGGGTCCAGAAGGAACTCTATGCGATGACCGAACGCCGGGCGCGTTCGGGCCTTTCGGCCGCCGTCGACGCCGATCGCATCGCTGGCGACCTGTCGCAATCGAACGCGCGTGTCGCCTCGCTCGAAGCCCAGCTCCAAACTCAGAAGCGCGCGCTGCTGATCCTGGTCGGTCGCGTCGTTGAACCGACTGCTTCGCTTTCGATCGACGCCAGCGTCGGCGCCGCCCCAGCGCCGCCGACGCTGGTCCCGGGAGACCTACTGACCCGCCGGCCCGACGTCCGCGAGGCGCAGGCGCGCCTGGCCTCCGCCGTGGGCCGAGCGAACCTGGCGCGCCTTGCCTTCCTGCCAACCATCAACCTGATCCCGGGCCTGGGCCACACCCACACCAGCCCGTTAACGGCCAGCAGCGCCACGACCGCCAGCATAGGCCTGGCCGTCAGCCAACCGATCTTTGACGTACCCCGGCTGATGTCGCAGCTGGGCGTCCAGAAGGCGCAGACGGCCCAGGCGGCCATCGCCTACGAACGGACGCTGCGCCGAGCCTTCCAGGAATCTGAGGCGGCCCTGGTCGGCCTCGACGCGGATCGGCGCCAGATTGAGATGCTGGTCGAGGGCGAGGCTCGGGCCGAGCGCGCCTACCGCTCAGCGCGGACCAACTACGGCCGCGGCCTCACCGATCTGCAAACCACCCTGTCGGCCGAGCAGGCCTGGCGGAGCACCCGCACCCAGTTGACCTTGGCCCAGGTGCAGGCCGTCCGCCGCGCCGTCCAGGCCTTCCAGGCCCTGGGCGGCGGCTGGCCCGTCAATCGCTATTCGTCTGTCGCGAGCGCAAAATGATCCTCTTGAAGAAGCTCCTGGCGGGCGGCCTGATCGTCGCCGCCGTCGCCCCCGCCTTGAGCGGCTGCCACAAGGCCCAGCACCCCCCCGCAGCGCGCGCAGCCGAACTGCGGTCAGTGTCGGTGATAACCCTGGCGCCGCACGCCGTCGCCGGCGCTCTAACGGCGACCGGCGATCTTGTCCCCCGCGAAGAAGCGGCCGTGACCCCTGAGGTCAGCGGCTATCGCGTCACCACCGTACTGGCCGATGTCGGCGACACGGTGCGCCAAGGCCAGGTGCTGGCGCGCCTGGACCCGGCGCTGATCGAGGCCCAGATCGCTCAGCAATCGGCCCTGGTCGCCCAGGCTGAGGCCCAGGCCGCTCAGGCCCAGGACCAGGCCAGCCGCACCAATGGCCTCGACGGCTCCGGCGATCTGGCCCAGGAGCAGATCAACCAGCGTCGTTTCCAGGCCAAGGCCGCCGGCGCGACCGCCCAGGCGCAGCGCGCCGCCCTGCGCGATCTGCAGGTCCGCCGCGAAAAGCTGTCGGTGACCGCGCCGGTCGGCGGGGTCGTGCTTGAACGCACCGTCCGCCCCGGCGACGCCGCATCGGCCGGCGGAACCGCTTGGTTCCGCTTGGCCCGGGACGGTCAGGTCGAGCTGCAAGCCCAGCTGGCCGAGGCCGAGCTGGCGCGCATCCGCGTGGGGCAGAGCGCGAGGGTCACCCTGCCGAGCGGGGCGATCGCTATCGGCCGCGTACGCCTGGTCAGCCCGCAGATCGATCCCAAGTCTAAGCTCGGCTATGTTCGACTGACCTTGCCGGTGCGGCCCGACATCCGCTCGGGCGGCTTTGGCCGTGCCGTGTTCGGCGACGCCGCCGACCAGGGCCTGGCCGTGCCGGAAGCGGCGATCCGCTACGATGCGGGCGGGGCCAGCATCATGGTCATGGAAGCCGGCGATCGGGTCCGTCGCGTACCGGTCAAGACCGGCGATCGCGGGGGTGGCTGGGTGCGCCTGACCGCCGGGCCGGCCGCCGGCGCGCGGGTGGTGGCCAACGCCGCCACTCTTCTCGTCGATGGCGACAGGGTCCGTCCGGTCGCCAGCGCCGGAGCCAACCTGTGATCGGCCCGCAGACCGGAGGCGGCGGCCTCAAGATTTCCGCCTGGGCGATTCGCAATCCGGTGCCGGTGACGGTGCTGTTCATCGCCCTGCTGCTGGCCGGCGTACTCAGCTATTTCCAGCTGCCGATCAAGCAGTACCCCAACGTCCAGCTGCCGATGGTGTCGGTCACGGTCACCCAGAACGGCGCTTCGCCTGGCGAGATCGAAACCCAGATCACCCGTCAGGTAGAGGACGCCGTGGCCGGGATCTCGAACGTCGAGACCGTGCAGTCCGTGGTCACTCAGGGCGCCTCGACCACCAACATCAGCTTCCAGATGGGCGAGGACCTGCAGAGGAAGACCGACGAAGTTCGCACCAAAATCGAGCAGGTGCGCGTTCAGCTGCCGCGTGACATCGACCCGCCGACCATCCAGCGCGTCGAGATCGACAGCGCTCCAATCGTCACCTATGCGGTCTCGGTCGAGGGCATGTCGGACGCGCAACTCTCATGGTTTGTCGACGACACCATCGCCCGCGCGCTGCAGGCCGAGAAGGGCGTGGCCCAGGTCACCCGCGTCGGCGGCGTCAACCGCGAGATCAACGTGCTGGTCGATCCCGACAAGCTGACCGCGCGGGGTCTCACCGCCGCCGACGTCAATAGCGCCCTGGCCGGCTTCCAGCTCAACGCCGGCGGCGGGCGGGTCGAGATCGGCGGCCAAGAGCAGTCGATCCGCATCCTCGGCCAGGTCGAGACCGCCGACCAGCTGCGTCAGCTGACCATTCCGACCAGCGGCGGCGGCTATGTCCGCCTGGCAGACATCGCCGAGATTGGGGACGGCGCGGCCGAGGCCCGCGGCTTCGCCAAGTTGGACGGCCATCCGGTCGTCGGCTTCCAGATCATGAAGACCCGCGAGGCCAGCGACGTCGCCGTCGACGGTCGGGTCAAGGCGGCGCTCACGGGACTGGAGAAGACCTATCCCAGCGCCCGCTTCACGCGCATCTCGGCCACGGTCGACGAGACCCGCACCAGCTTCGAGGCCACCCGCGGCGTGCTGTTCGAGGGCATGGTGCTGGCGGCGATCGTGGTGTTCTTCTTCCTGAAGGACTGGCGCGCCACCCTGATCACCGCCGCGGCCATGCCGATCTCGCTGATCCCGACCTTCGCGGCCATGGCGTTCCTGGGGTTCTCGCTGAATGTCGTCACGCTTCTGGCCCTGACCCTGGTCATCGGCATCCTGGTTGATGACGCCATCGTCGAGATCGAGAACATCGAAAAGCGCGTGGCCGCCGGCTACCAGCCCTATGACGCGGCCATGGAGGGCGCCGACGCCATTGGCCTGGCGGTGGTGGCCACCACCTGCGCCATCGTCGTGGTCTTCGCGCCGGTCAGCTTCATGCCCGGCATCGCGGGCCAGTTCTTCAAGGAGTTCGGCCTGACTATCTCGGTGGCGGTGCTGTTCTCGCTGGTCGTGGCCCGTCTGTTGACGCCGCTGATGGCGGCCTATCTGCTCAAGCCTCGCACCAAGCCGCACGAGCCGCCGTCGCTGCCGCGCGCCTACATGAATGTCCTGAATTGGAGCCTCGATCACCGAATGATCGCCTGCGCCATCGGCGGGGCGCTGTTCGTCGGTTCGCTGTGCCTGCTGCCGCTGCTGCCCACGGCCTTCACGCCCGAAGGCGACCCGGACTATCTGAACCTGAAGATCCAGGGCGCGCCGGGCGCGACCCTCGAACAGATGGACCAGGCGGTCGGACGCATCGACGCGGTCTTCGCCAAGGAACCCACCGTGGCCGGCGTCTTCGCAACGGTCGGCTCGACCTCGGGCGACGCGCTGCGCGGGGGGGGCGGCGGCACGGATCTGCGCAGCGGTTCGGTCACGGTGCTGCTCAAGGCCGATCGCAAGGTGAGGGGGCAGGTGCTGCGCGAGCGCTATCGGGCCGCCATCATGGCCATCCCGGACGTGCGCATCGGCTTCCTGAAGGCCGACGGCCAGGCCGGCTTCCAGCAGATCTTGACCAGCGACAACCCCGACGCTCTGGGGGCAGCGGCCACGGAACTCCAGCGCCAGATGCGCGGCCTGCCGGAACTGGCTGATCCGCACCCGTCGGTTCCGCCGGTCGGGCCGGAAATCGCCATCCGTCCCCGCGCCGACGAGGCCGCGCGCCTGGGCGTCTCGGTCGACGCCATCGCCCAGGCCGCCCGCGTGGCGACCAGCGGCGACATCGACGCCAACGTGGCCAAGCTGAACGACGGCGAGCGCCGGATCCCGATCCGGGTACGCCTGCCGGCCGACGCCCGCGCCGACCTCGACCGCGTCCGGGGCCTTCGCCTGAAAACCGCGAGCGGCGAGACCACGCGCCTCGAAGCAGTAGCCGACGTGGGCTTCCAGGCCGGCCCGGCCCGCATCGATCGGCTGGACCGCCAGCGGCAGATGACCGTCGAGGCCGAACTGACCGAGGGCGCGACTCTGGGCTCGGCGACCAAGGCGGTGCACGGCCTGCCGATTTTCAAAACCATGCCGCCCAGCGTGCGGCCCAGTTCCATCGGCGACGCCAAGGCCATGGCCGAGCTGTTCGGATCGTTCGGCCTGGCGATCTTCGCCGGGGTGGCGATGATCTATTTCGTCCTTGTCCTGCTGTTTGGGTCGTTCTTCAAGCCGGTGGTCATCCTGTCGGCGTTGCCTCTGGCGGTCGGTGGGGCGTTTCTGGGACTGCTGGCCTTCGGCCAGGCTTTGTCGGTGCCGTCCCTGATCGGCTTCCTGATGCTGCTGGGCCTGGCGGCCAAGAACTCGATCCTGCTGGTCGAGTACGCCATCGAGCTGGAGCGTGGCGGCATGAGTCAGCGGGAGGCCCTGATCGAGGCCTGCCGCGAGCGCGCCCGCCCGATCGTCATGACCACCGTGGCCATGGCCGCGGGCATGCTGCCGACCGCCCTTGCGCTTGAGCATGGCTCGGAATTCCGCCAGCCCATGGCCGTGGCCGTGATCGGCGGGCTGATCACCTCGACCCTGCTGTCGCTGATCCTGGTGCCCGTGGTCTACGAGTTCATCGACGACTTCGAGCAGTGGCTGCGGCCGCGCTTGGGCAAGCTGGTCACCCGGCGCGTCCTGCCGTCGCGGGAGCCGCTGTTGGAGGGGAAGCGCGGATCCTGAACGCAGGCCTCGTTAGAAGGCCCACCATGACCGCGTCACGGTGGGCCTACGGAGTTTGCATTTAAGGCGCCCGAGGGACAGTTGCTCATGGCCAGTCGAACCGACCAGATCGCCGCCAGGCAGGCGCGGCGCGATCAAATCGTTCAGTCGGCCCGCGATTGCATCGCCGGGTCGGGCATCTACGGGGCTACGATGGCCGACATCGCCCGTGGGCGGAGGCTGGGCGTGGGGCAGGGGATCATGTGGTCGCGCAGGTAGCTGACGGCGGCCAGCTTCCGCCCACTGAGCGTGGCGTCGCAGACGCCCGAGACGCCGTCCGAGGCGGTGATCTGCGCTAGTCGCGCCGCCCGTTTTCGGCTGTTGGGCAGCCGTCAGGATAATCGAGGAAATTGTCCCGACGGCCTTGCCCAAGGGCGGGCCTTGGCAGCGAGGTCATGGCAAAGCCTCAGGGACGGGGGGCGACGTCGACGGCGGAGACCATCGCCTTGCCGGTCTTGCCCTTGAACGACAGCGTCAGTCCCGGGGCCGAGACCTCGACCGGGAAGCTTCGGGTCACGATGGCATGCTCGCCGGTGGCGAGGCTGGCGACGTCGAGATTGGACAAGACCGCCTTGTCGCCGACCAGTACGTCGAAGGTTCGCTCGCCCTTGCCGTAGATCGGCTCGACGAAGGTGAGGGTGACGGTATAGCGGCCCGGCGCGGCTGGGATCTGGTAGCTGAAGTCGCCTTCGCGGAAGGTGCGGGCCGTCGACCAGCCCGAAATTCCGGCCGGCGCGGGACCGCTGACGGTCTTGGCCGCGCCGCCGGCGAAGAAGGCGTCGGAGCCATGACGCGGCGACGCGTCGATCGGCGCCAGGATCGCCCCGCTATCGATGGTGAACCGATCTTTGGCCTGGGGAGCCAGGCGCCAGGTCAGGCGGTCCTCGGTCGCGCCTTGGCTGAACTGGCCCTTGCCGACCAGGGTATTGTCGCCGACAGCGAGGCGCACGTCCTTCCAGACGCAGATCTTCTGCGGGCAGTCGGCGAGGGCGCCCAGCGACCGGCCGTTGACGACCAGTTCGGTCGAAGGCGCGTTGCTGTAGACCTTGACGTCCGTCACCGGATAGGCCCGGTCGACATAGCGGCGGCCGGCGATGTGGACCGAAGGACCGGCGCTCCAGTTGGCCTTGTAGAAGTAGAACGCGTCCTTCTTGACCTGGCGGTCGTAGGTGACGAGGCCCTTGGTGTTTATGCTCTCGGCGTCGCCTTCGTGGCGATCACCGGTGGCGAAGTCGAAGCTGTTCCACAGCCAGGTGGCGAAGAGATAGGGGCGGGCGCTCAGGATCGCCCAGTTCTTCTCGTGGACGTAGGCTTGGTATTCCTCGGGCTGGATCCGGCCAAAGGACTCGAACGGTCCACCCAGCGGGTCGTCGGTGTGCTGGCTGATGGCGCCGCCGGCGCCATACTCGCTGACCGAAAGCGGCTTGTCCGGGCGCTTCTTGCGAAGGGCGTCCAGCGCCGGACCCAAGGGATCGGACGGCGTATAGTACCAGCCGAAATAGCGGTTGGCCCCACTGACGTCCGAAATCGCGGCCACTTCCGGCGCGTTCGGCTGCAGGCCCTCGCAGCACGTGGCCTGGGTGGTCGGACGGGTCGGATCCTCGCTCTTGGCCAGGGCCTGGAGTTCCTTGAGGAACGGGATCGGGTCGCGCTGGACGATCTTGGCCGCGCCCATGAACGAGGGCGGGGTGCCGCGCAGATCCACCTCGTTGGCGATGCCCCAGACCGCGACCGAGGCGTGGTTGGAATTTTGACGGATCAATTCCCGGAGCTGCTGCTTGGCGTCGGCGACCAGGCCAGGCGTCGGCTCGACCTGGTCGGCCGCCAGGGTCATGACGCTGACGAACGGGATCTCATCCCACAGGATCAGGCCATACCTGTCGGCCAGGTCGTGAATGGCCTGGCCGTGCTGGTAGTGGGTCAGGCGGATGGTGTTTGCGCCCATTTCGCGGATGATCGCCATGTCCTGCGCGACATCGGCGTCGCTGATCGCCCAGCCCTTGCCTTCGTGGTCCTGGTGCAGGCCCACACCGTGCAGCGCCAGATGCTCACCGTTCAGAAACAAGCCCTTTTCGGGGTCGATCCTGATTTCGCGCACGCCATAGGCTTGATCGACGCTGTCGATCAGGACGCCCTTGGCGTCTCGGAGTTCGGCGCGCAGGCGGTAGAGGTAAGGGTCTTTGACGCCCTGCCAGAGGTGGGCCCTAGAAAGCGCCAGGTCCTGCGACACTTCGGTCGCCGCGCCAGCCTTGAGGTTCACCGGGCTCTTGGCTTCGGCGGCGATTCCCCCGGCCGCGTCGACCAACTGGGTAACCAGCGTCAAGCGCGCGGCGCGGGTCGCGTCATTGCGCAGCCGGGCGCGTACGGCGACTTTGGCGCCGCCGTCCCTGATCTCGGTGGTTCGCGCATAGACGCCAGGACCGCCGAAATCGAGCATGTCGAAGTGGGCCTTGTCGGTCGCAACCAGAGTGACGGAGCGGTACAGGCCGCCGTGGACGAAGAAGTCCCCACCCAACGGCAGAATGTCGGCGGTCGGTCCGCCCGCGGCCGGGCGCGTGGCGTCGACCTTGACGACCAGACTATTGGCTTGGCCGGGCTTAATGGCCTTGCTGGCGTCGAGACGGAAACGCGAAAAGCCGCCGGCATGATCGCCAAGGTGGACGCCGTTCAGCCAGACGGACGCCTTGCGGCTCGCGGCGTCGAACTGAAGCCAGGCGGCCTTGTCCTTGAACGATGCGGGTGGGGTGAAGGTCAGGCGATACCAACCCACGCCCTGCGTGGTGTTGAGGTTGTCGCGGCTGTTCACATGGGGGCCAGACGCGGTGTAGTAGCCCGCGCGGTTCCAGGTGTGCGGGACGCTCACAGGCGCCCAGGCCCCATCGTCGAATCCAGGGACCTCGGCGCCGGAGACCGTGTCGCCTTGCACGAAACGCCAGCCGTCCGTCAGCGGCACGGTCTGCCGTTCGGCGGCGGAGGACAGGCTCGTCGTTCCGGCCAGCGCCAGAGCCAGAGTGGCCGCGGTCGCGCCCAGCTTGATTGTCATGACGTATCCGCCCCGTATTTTTGCGTTTGGCGGTGACTATCAGCGCCGCAGCGGCGAAGTCAATAATTGAACGGAAATGGACGATAACTTGCGCGCTGGCGTCGGGCTCGGCGGCGCTCTTTGGGGTCTTGGCTGGCCGCTCTACGGTAAAATTGTCGTAAAATCCGTATCTCTTCAGCGATTTCGCAAAATCATAATAAATGACTCTTTCGTTCGATTTATTGTTGCCTTCGTCGGCGATCGCGGCATCATGAGCCGCAAGACCCCAGAGAAGAGGCCGAACATGGGACGCACTCGGACTGCTCTACACGCCAGTTTGGCACTCGTTTTGATGGCGGGCGGTGGCGTCGGCGGAGCCCTGGCCGCGCCGAGTGGCGATGCGCCGTCGGCCAAGGCGTTTTCGACCTCGACCATTGGCGAAATTCTCGACAATCCCGCCGCCAAGGCGGTTGTCGATCGACGCCTGCCCAAGGTGTTCGCCAATCCTCAGATTAAGATGGCCCGGCCCCTGACCCTCAAGGCCTTGCAGCGCTTCGCCAAGGATGGCGTCAGCGACGCGGCGCTGGTCGCCATCGACAAGGACTTCGCCGCCTTGGCGAAGAAGTAGTTCGGGCGGCGCTCGAGAGGGCGTCGTCCGGGCATGTCGTGCGGGTTCTATAGCGCGCGAACGCCTCCTCCTCGCCGGAGCCGAATGGCGGCCGGACGGGGCGCTCGAACTGAGCGCCCCGGCCCTTTTTCATTCTCAGACCAGGTGCTGCCGATGCAAAGCTTCCCCTCCAGATTCGACGGCAAGACGGTGATCGTCACGGGCGCGGGTTCAGGCATCGGACGCGCGGTGGCCGAGCGCCTCGCAACGGAGGGCGCCCGTGTGGTTGCCACCGATATCGCTCCAGAACGCCTGAACGACGTGAGCCTTGGCGACGGGGGTGTGCGCGTCGCGGGCGACATCACGCAGACTTCGGTCCTTGAGGCGGTCTTTGCCGCGTGCGAGGGCAAACTCGATGGCTTGGCCAATGTCGCCGGGATCATGGACGGCTTTCTGCCGATCGCCGAGGTCGATGACGAGACCTGGGACCGCGTGCTGGCGATCAATCTCACGGCGGTGATGCGATGCACGCGGGCGGCCGTGCGTCTAATGGAGCCGGCCGGCGTCGGCGCGATTGTTCAGGTTGCGTCCGAGGCCGGTCTGCGTGGCTCCGCTGGTGGAGTGTCCTATACCGCCGCCAAGCACGCGGTGATCGGCTTGACGCGCAGCGCCGCCTTCTCGACGAAGGGAACGGGTGTCCGTGTGAACGTCGTGGCGCCAGGCGGGGTCATCACCGGCATCGACGCGACGCCGCGATCCGAGAAGGGTTTTCAGGCGGTGATGAACATCATGATGGCGGCCGCGCCTGGTCTGGCGGACGCCGACGACATCGCCGCGGCTATCACCTGGCTGCTGAGCGATGAAGCCAAGAATGTCAGTGGGGCCGTGCTGGCGTCCGACGGCGGCTGGTCGTCGATCTAGTTCAAAAGAGCGTGTAAAATGCATCGCTGCTGACTTGCCTGCTTGCCACCGCGGCCCTCACCGTGAGCGGACAGGCGTTGGCTCAGCCGGAGCGCCTTGGCTGGACGCTCGCAAGACGGCGGACCAGCGTGCTGGCCTGCTGCTGTCGCGCTTAAGCCAAGCCGAGAAGATCACGCTGATTCAAGGGGAGGACTTCGGCGCGACGGCTGGCAAGTTAGCTGATCTCACCGAGTACGGGTTGCTGATCCTTCTGGAGGCGGACTCTCCGCTGGGGATTACGAATCTCAACCGAAAAGTGGCCGGCGTCATCATGCCGCCGGCGATCGCGACCGCCGCGAGTTGGAACACCGACCTTGCCCGGCGGCGCAGCCGGGCGCTGGCCGAGGGTGCGCGAGGCCCTGGAGGCCCAGCACAAGGGCGCGGTAGTCGTCGAGCTTAGCTCCGACCAGGACACTGCCGCGCGGGCCGCCGCAGCCACCGATGTCGCCATCGTCAGCGTTCGTCTCGCCGAATACGAGGGCGGTGACCTCAAGTCGCTGGCATTGCCTTCGGCTGTCGACGCGCTGGTCCGGGCCATGGCGACCGAGCAAGGGCGAGCTGTTGTCCGTTCGCCTAATCAGCCGGCTGGGCGTGAGGGCGGCGCGTCCTTCTGTCGATAGATCGGGCGGTCCATCCCAGCTCGCGGGCGATCGCGTTGGCGGTTTCCGTCACGGGGCGGACCAACTGAGCCATCCGATTATCGTCAAGGTACTGCGGGAGGCTCGAGATGCTGATCGCGGCCACGATCCGGCCGCCGGAATCTCGGACTGGCGCGGCCACGCAGCGTACGCGATCCTCATTTTCCTCGATATCGAACGCCGCGCCAAGGTCGCGGAACTCACGCATCCGCTCGATCCAGGCGATTTGAGCGTTCTCGTCGCACGGCGCGTCTAGATCGGCCTCGTAGGCCCTGCGCCAACCGTTTTCCGCATCGTCTAGGAGCAGGGCGCGGCCCAACGCGGTGGTCGCCATGGGGCGCAGTTCACCGACGACCGAGCGAACCGTCATGCGGCGGGCGCCGCGGATCTGGTCCATATACCGCACGCGGTCCCGGTCTCGGATCGCCAAGTTGACCGCGTCGAGGTGGTCTCGGGCAAGGGCTTCGAGATGCGGTCGGGCGAGAGCTGTCAAGGGGCGCTGAAGACGCGCGGTCTCCGCCAGAACCAAGAGCTTCGGGCCAAGCTGATAGCCGTAGGGCGTATTCCGCACGAGGTCGCGATCGACCAGGGCGGCTGTTAGCCGATGCGCCGTGCTGCGCGTCAACTTCATGCTCTCGCCGATCTCGCGCAGGCCTATCGGCCCGCCGCACGCGACAAGATCGAGAATGTCGAGACCGCGCTGCAGGGTTTGACTCGCTCGCAAGGCATCTCCGGATGGAGCGGGCTCAAGGTCTGGATAATCATCCGCTGCGTTCAGTGACGGAAGATCTGCCTGGCCTTTTACTGGAGCGGGTGGGGCTTCGGTTGTAATGCTAATATTGTTCGTATTTTCAAAGGGCAAGTCGAACCTCCCACGTTACGGACTCGCGCATGCGCGCCCATTTCACCGTGAATCAGCCAACTGGACCGATCCGGATTTGACGCTTGCGTCGCTTTTATCGTACTCAATCGTGCAAATAACAATTGGTTTCGCGACGACGGCTTGCGCGCAGTTGTGAATTTGGCCTCGGGAGGGCGATAAAGTGATTTCTAAAATCGAACGATCAGATTCATTTCAAGCCGATCGCACGGAAGCTCAATCGGCGAACAGCTATCGCGGTCCCCTAGCTTACGCGATCAGCTGCTTCTTCTTTTGGGGCTTGGCCTACGGGCTCCTCGACGTGCTCAACAAGCATTTCCAGGACACCCTTCATGTCGGGAAGGCGGAGTCGGCCTGGCTGCAGATCGCCTATTTCGGCGCATACCTTCTTATGAGCCTCCCGGCCGGCGCGGTCATGCAGGCGCGCGGATACAAGTTTGGGATCGTCAGCGGCCTTGTGGTCACCGCCCTCGGCGCATTCCTCTTCGTGCCGTCAGCGCAGGTCGCCAACTTTCAGGCCTTCGTGGTCTCGATGTTCGTGCTGGCCACCGGCTTGTGCTTCCTGGAGACGGCGGCGGACACCTATGTCAATGTGCTGGGGCGTCCCGACGATGCCGCACGGCGATTGAACCTCGCTCAGTCGTTCAACGGTCTCGGCGTGTTAGCCGGGCCGCTGATCGGGGGCTCCCTGTTCTTCAGCGATGCGACCATGCGCGCGCTGGGCGGCGAGCATCGGTCTGTTCAAGTGACCTATGCTGTGATCGGGGTCTTGGTCCTCCTATTCGCCGCCGTCTTGGCTCGAGCGAACCTGCCTGAAGTTCGGGACGCGGACCACGGTCCGGCCAGTGATGGTGAAGCCAAGCCTTTGGGCCAGCAGCGGCACTTCGTCTTCGGCGTGGCGACCCAGGTGCTCTACATCGGCGCCCAGGTCGGGATCGGCGCCTACTTCATCAATCTTGTCACAGAAACCTGGCCAGGGCTCTCGACCCAGAAGGGCGCCTTCCTGCTCTCGGCAGCAATGCTCGCCTATCTGGTCGGCAGATTCTTGGGCACGGCGCTGATGTCCAAGGTCGCGCCGCGAACATTGTTGCTTTGCTACGCGGTCATCAACGCTGGCCTGACCCTCGTTGTCGCCGCAGGTATCCCGAAGATCTCGGCGCTCGCTCTGGTCGCCGTGTTCTTCTTTATGTCCATCATGTTCGCTACGATCTTCACGCTGGGCGTACGCGACCTCGGCGCCTCGACAAAACAAGGGGCGGCGATGATGGTCATGGCCATCGGGGGCGGGGTGTTGCTGCCCTGGCCGATGGGCAAGATCGCCGAGCTCTATGGCACGCCCGTTGCCTTCCTGCTGCCCGCGGCATGCTTCGTCGTCGTCGGACTGTATGCGTGGAAGGGAGCCGGAACGTCGGTCGAAGCGCGTCGATGACCTTGCCAACTCGTCGTTCCGGCGTCGACGCAGGGTAGGGCTATCGCGCGGGCCTCGGTTGTCCCTTGTCTCGCCGGGAAAGTCGCCGGAGCAATAGCGTGCTTGTAGCGGTCTTCTTTGTCTGCCACCGGCCGCCCTGGCCTTGAACACGCAAGCTAGGGCAGGGGGCCAATCAGCTCATCGGCGAGTTTAGCCATTCGTGCCGACCGGCACGAATGGGCGCAGGCGACTTATCGGCAGCCAAGCGAAGGGGCCTGGCGCGAAGTCGCCCCGATGCGTCACTTCGATTATCGAGAGGCCCTTAGAGGTTGTCGTTGGCCACGCGAAAACGGTCTTTCGCGGACGACGCTGAACCAACCTCCGGCCCAGTGAAACTGACCCCCTAACGGCGCACCCGGCGTGCGGGATCGGTGGAAGAACGATGCGCAAAGCAATTGCCGAAGGGGGAAGGGGCCTTGCGGCTTTCGCGCGAACGGCGGCGCCGTCCAGGCCCCATTCGGGGATTTCGCCTGCATGATCCTGTTCGCCCATTCCTTCTTCCTCGCCCAGGACGCCAAGCAGCGCGAGAAGATGAAACCCTACGCGCCGTTGTCGACCTTGCTGGCCGCGGCATTGGTTCGGCGCGCGGGACGCGAGGTGGTCCTGTTCGACGCGACCTTCGAGGCGGGGCCGCAGGCCTTCATCGTCGCGCTGGAGCGGCTGCGACCTTCAGGCGTGGTCCTCATGGAGGACAACTTCAACTTCCTGACCAAGATGTGCACCGCCGTTCGCCGCGAGAGCGCTCTTGCCATGGTTCGCGCGGCGCGGGCTCGCGGTTGCCGGGTCGCGGTCAACGGGCCCGACGCGGCCGACCATCCCGAGCTATACCTTGAGGCTGGCGCGCAGGTCGTCGTCCTCGGCGAAGGCGAGGAGGCCGTGGCCGAGACCGTGGCGTGCTGGGAGCGGGGAGAGGATCCGGACGCCGTCGCTGGCCTGGTCCTGCTCGGCGAGGACGGACGGACGCAAAGAACCGCACCCCGGCGCGCGATGCAGAACCTCGACCGCTTGCCGCCGCCCGCCTGGGACCTGGTCGACGTCGCCGCCTATCGCACGGCCTGGACGCGGGCGCATGGCCGCTTTTCGTGGAACATCGCGACCTCGCGCGGGTGCCCCTACGCCTGTAACTGGTGCGCCAAGCCGACCTTCGGGCGGCGCTATACGGTGCGCTCGCCTGGCGACGTGGTCCGCGAGATGGCGCGGCTGAAGGCTGAGATCGCGCCGGACCACCTGTGGTTCACCGATGACATCCTGGGGCTGGACGTCGACTGGATCTGCGACTTCGCCGACGGCGTAGTGGCGGCGGGAGCGGCGATCCCGTTCTCGATGCAGTCTCGGGTCAATCTGATGACCGAGCGGGCGGTGGCGGCCCTGGCCGCCGCTGGTGCGCGCGAGGTGTGGCTGGGCGTCGAAACTGGCTCGCAGAAAATCCTGGACGCCATGGATAAGGCCGCCACGATCGAGGCGGCGCGGACCGCGACCAGGGTTCTCAAGGCGCACGGCGTCAAGGCCTGCTGGTTCATCCAACTGGGCTATCCGGGCGAGACCTGGGAAGACCTGCTGGCGACGCGCGACCTCATACGCCAGGAGGGGCCGCAGGAGGTCGGCGTCTCGGTGGCCTATCCGCTGCCGGGAACGACCTTCCACGACCGGGTCGCCGCCCAGCTGGGCGGCCAGCGCAACTGGAAGGACACCGGCGACCTGGCGATGCTGTTCCAGGGAACCTATGACTCTGCCTTCTATCGCAAGGTGCGCGACGTGCTGCATCGGGAGGTGGACACCGGGCGCTGGGACGATGCGGCCTGGACGGTGCTGGAGGCGCAGGCCGTTCTTCACCGCTCGCCGGCGCCCTCGACCTTGGCGGTCGAGGCATGAGCTTGGCGGGGACCCCGGACATCCCCGCGCCGGCGCGGGCCTTCGACGCCATGGCCGAGGGGTTCGACGGACGCTTCGGGTCTTGGCTCAGCGTCGCCGCCCAGCGCCGCGTCGTGCGCGCGGCCCTGGCCAAGGCGTTCCCCAGCGGCGCGCGGCTGCTGGAAGTCGGCGGCGGCACCGGCGAGGACGCGATCTGGTTGCTTGAGCGCGGGCGGCGAGTGCTGCTGACGGACGCCTCGCCTTCGATGGTGCGGGTGGCCAGCGCCAAGTTCGCGGGACGCTTCGGGGCGGAGGCCAGGGTCGCGGCGGCGGAGGCGTTGGAGAGGCTGGCGGACCAGCCCGCGTTCGACGGCGCCTATTCCAATTTCGCGGCGCTCAACTGCGTCTCGGACCTGTCGGTGTTCGGGCGCGGTCTGGCGGGCCTGTTGCGGCCCGGTGCGCCGGCCTTGCTGGTGGTGTTCGGAACCTGCTGCCCAGGCGAATGGCTGGTCGAGGGCCTGAGGCGACGGTCTGGCGCCATGTTCCGCCGCTTCGCCCGGGGCGATGTCCCCGCGCGGCTGAACAAGCAGGACTTCACCGTTCGCTACCACCGTTCGACCGACATCGCCCGCGCGCTCGCGCCCTGGTTCCGGCTCCAAGGTCGCCAAGGGGTCGGCGTCTTCGTACCGCCCAGCGCCGCAGAGCCGTGGATCTCGCGCCACCCGAGCCTGCTGGCCAGTCTGGAGGCGATCGACAGCGTCGTCTCCCGGCCGTTGGCGGGGCTCGGCGACCACGTCCTGTATCGTTTCGTACGCACCGAGGCGGAGGTCGACCGATGAGCGTCGATCTTACCGGTTTCGCCGCCGAATATGCCCGCCACCGGGCCGCCGAGGGCCGCGGCCATGCGGGCGACGAGCTGATGGCTCTCCCTTACCTGAGAACAGGTCCTCTGGTCCGGCAGTGGGGCGTACGGGTTCGCAGCTTCGAGGCGCTGATGCGCGACGTCGTCCAGCCTTTGACGGCGCGACAAGGGCGGCCGCTGGTCGTGCTGGACCTGGGTGCGGGAAATGGCTGGCTGAGCTGGCGCCTGGTCCGGGAAGGACATTCGGCGATCGCCCTGGACATCCGCGAGGATGACGTCGACGGCCTGGGCGCGGCCCACGCCCTGGCGGCGCGCTCGGCGGGACGGATGCGTCTTTGCCCCGGATCGTTCGACGCCATTCCCCTGGCGTCGGCCAGCGTCGACCTGGCGGTGTTCAACGCCGCGCTCCACTACGCCCTGGACCTTTCGACCGTGCTGGCCGAGGCCGCGCGGGTCGTCAGGCCCGGCGGGCGCCTGGCGATCGTCGACAGCCCGTTCTATGCGCGCGAGGCCGACGGCCTGGCCATGGTCGCCGAGAAGAAGGCGGGGGCGGCCCAGCGCTTCGGCGATGGCGCTTCGGTGCTGCTGGCGCCGCCGTTCATCGAGTTCCTGACGCAGGAACGCTTGGCGTTGGCCTCGGCCTTGGCCTGGCGTCGGAACCGCGTGCTCTATCCACTCTGGTACGAGGCTCGCCCGCTGGTCGCGCGCTTGCAGGGCCGACGACCGCCGTCGCGCTTCGATGTCTGGGTGAGCGTCCGGCCGTGATCCTGCTGGTCAATCCTCAAGCCACCAGGCCCGCAAACCGCCGCTTTCCGCTGTCGGTGATGGCGGTCGGCGCCGCCTTGCCGCCGCACGTCACCTGGGAAATCGTCGACGGCAACCTGCCCGACATCGACGTCCTGGGCGAGATCCACGGCCATGTCGCGCGTCAGGCCAAGGTGGCGGATCCAGTCACGGTCATCGCCTTGAGCGTCATGCCAGGGCCGCAGCTGGTCAGCGCCGTGCCGCTGTCCAAGGCCTTGAAGCGCCGCTACCCGAACATCCCGATCGTCTGGGGCGGCAATTTCGGCAGTCTCTATCCCGAACCGGTGCTGAACGCGCCCTATGTCGACTGGCTGGTGCGCGGTCAGGGCGAGCAGACCTTCGTCGAGCTGCTGGAGGTGCTGGCCGGCGAGCGAGATCCCAAGACGGTGGCCGGACTCTGCTTCCGCCAGGCCGACGGCTCGCACTGGAAGGCGCCGGAACGGGCCTGGCTGGGTCCCAATGACCTGCCCGCGCCGCCCTATCACAAGATCGACGTCGAGCAGTATCTGCGCCCGACCTTCCTGGGTCGGCGGACGGGCGTCTACCAGGCCTCGATAGGCTGTCCGTACGGCTGCAATTTTTGCGGCGTCATCTCGGTGTACGGCCGACGCGAGAAGGTCGAGACTCCGGCGCGGGCGGCCGAGCGCCTGAGCTATCTGGTCCGCAACCACGGCATGGACTCGCTCCACTTCTACGACAACAACTTCTTCCTCAACGAGCAGCACGCCCGGGCGATCGCCGAGGCGCTCAAGCCGCTGGGCGTGCGCTGGTGGTGCGAGGCGCGGGTCGACGCGCTGGAACGCTTCTCGGACGACACCTGGCGCGCCTTGCGGGCGGCCGGCCTGACCATGGTGTTCTGCGGCGCCGAGTCCGGATCGAACGAGGTGCTGGCCAAGATGAACAAGGGCACCACGACCGACCAGATCCTGAAGGCGGCGGCCAAGACCCGCGAGCACGGTATCATCCCGGAGTTCTCGTTCGTCTTCGGCGACCCCGACGAGCCCGAGAGCGAGATCGAGAACACCCTGGCCTTCATCCGCCAGCTGAAGACCGTCAATCCGGCCATGGAGCTGATCAGCTACTTCTACACGCCCACCCCCCAGCGCAAGGGCACCTATGGCGGGGTCGACGCCCTGGCGGGCACCCCCGACACGCTGGAGGAGTGGATCGAACCTCAGTGGGTCGCCTGGATGACCCACGCTGATCCGGACCTGCCCTGGATGGAGCGGCGGCTGAAGGCGCGGGTCGAGGACTTCGAACTGGTGCTCAAGAGCCGTTTTCCGTCGGTGCACGACAAGCGCACCCGCAAATGGGGCAAGGTGCTGGGCAGCCTGGCCGCCCGCCGGCGCTGGGCCAGGGCGGACTATGACAACCCGCGACTGCTGCGCCTGATCCGCAAGTGGGCGCGCATCGTTCCGGACGATAGCCAGGCCTACGGCCACCTGCGGCCCGAGAGCCTGGAGACCGACGCGCCCTGGCCGCCCGCGGAGGCGTCGACGGCGGCGGCGCCGTCAGCGGCTGACGCGGCCCCGGACCAGGCGCCACGCGCGCTTCTCGTAGATTGACCACAGGGTCCGCCACGAGCCGACGCGCGGCGCGATGTCCGCCGCCAGCTGCTCGGCGCGCTGGCGCCAGCCGTCGCTCCACATGAAGTGCTCGGCGATCGAGGTGCGGTCGATCCGCTGGGCCGTGGCCGGGGTCAGGCGGCGGACGATACGCAGCACGCCGCGTGGGGCGGCGTGAGCGCAGCGCTCCAGCACGGCCTCTGGCACGGTTCCGGGGATCAGGTCCTCGCACAGCCTGAGAGCGGGGTAGGCGAAGCCCAGCAGGCCGGTCCGTTGGCCCAGGGCCAGGAAGGCCTCCCACGACAGTCGCCCCTCGACGGTGTCCCGGCGGATCACCAGGTGCAGTTCGACCAGGCGCAGCAGGGTCAGGTTCTGCAGTCCCGCTCCGGCGTGGATCGCCAGGTGGAACAGCAGGAGCGGCTGGTCCAGGGCGACCGCAGCGGGATTGCAGGCCCAGCGACGGCGGCTGTCCATCGGCGCTCCGAGGTCCAGGCGCGCCAGGAGGGCGCCTGTGCTGACGCGCAGGTCCAGCGCGCTATGCAGGTCGATCGACCAGGGATCGTCGCCATGGGTCAGGGTCAGGGAGCGGGGGGCGCGCGGGACGTCGCGCCGCCGCCAACTACTTTCCCGCTCGCCTCGGCTGGCCTCCGCGAAGCCTTCCGCGCGCAGCACCGCCTCGGCGGTCTGGACGTGCTCGGCCCGGACCAGCAGGTCGATGTCGGAGGCCGGGCGAACGCCGGGATCGGGGAAATAGGCGCGGGCCGTGTCGGCGCCCTTCAGCACCGCCGTCGGGACGCCTCGCCGCGCGAGCTGCTCGACCAGGGCGATGGCGGCGGCCTCAAGGCGAGCGGCCCGGATCTGGTTATGGCGCAGATGCAGGTCCAGCACCGGGCCGACGGTGGGAGACGGGCGCAGGGCGCCCGTCCGCGCCCACCAGCCCAGCAATGGGCCCAGGCCCGAGGTGTAGCCGGCCAGGCCGATGGCCGTCGGATCACCGTCCAGGCGCGGCGGATCGTCCGCGCCGGACAGGGCGTCCGGAACGACGCGCGCGATCTGCTGCAGGGCCTCGCGCCAGGCCTCGACCGAGATTTCGGGCCACAGCCAGGCCGGACGTCCCTGCCGCTTCGCCCACTGGAAACGTCGAGCGACTTCCGCTTCGGAAATATCCTGCGCGCGAAGGTCCGTTTTTGATAGTAGTTGTTCTTGTGAATTATTCATACAATTATGCGATATGAAGTAGAGTTTGATATTGAAATTTGTTCAGATTTAGGTCTATTTAGAGAAATGATGTCGGAAAGACTTAGCGAAAATTTGCGGTTCAACTTCCTGGGGCTTTCGGTCGACTTCACGTCGAGCGAGGCCGTGCTGTTGGAGACTGTCGGCCGAGCGTATGCCGATTGGCGCGACGAGACGCGCGGCGCGGCCAGGATCGAGATCCAGCTCACGCTGGGCGAGGTCGAGGCGGGTGCGGAGGATATCCAGGTCAAGGGTTCGCGTCTGACGCTGCGCGGCGACGACGGGGCGGGCGAGGCCGAGGCCGCCACAGGCAAAGCCTGGGCGGTGGTCGCGCCGCGCCTGCTGGAGGATCCGGCCGCCCTGGCGGCGCGGGTGACCGACACCTTGCTACTGTTCCTGCTGTCGCGATCGGAGCGGACGCCGCTGCACGCGGCGGGGATCATGCTGGGCGACACCGCCGTGGCCCTGGCCGGACCCAGCGGCTCGGGCAAGAGCACCCTGGCCCTGGCGGCGATGCAGCGTGGCCTTCCCATTCTGTCCGACGACACCCTGTACATCCAGCTGCGGCCCAGCCTGAAGGTCTGGGGCTTCCGCAGGCCCCTGCATGTGTTTCCGAAGGACGCGCCGAGGTTCACCCAAGGCACGCGCTTGCGGGGCGGCAAGCTGAAGGCGGTGGCGCCCTTGCCGCTGGAAGCGTTCGCGCCCGTCGCCGAGCGGGCCGTCGTGGTGCTGCTGGAACGTGGCGAGATCCTGGCCCTGACCCGGCTGGACGCCGAGGCGACGGCGGCTGGTCTGTCGCGGCTGGAGCCCGGCTTCGACCTCATGCCTCAAGAGTCGGCCCTGGCCGCCCGGGTCCTGGCGGCGGGCGGCGGCTGGCGTCTGACCCTGTCGCGCGATCCCGGCGCGGCCATCGACTTCCTGCGCGAACGCTTGGCGGCGGAGGCCTGACGATGCGCGTCGTCCAGTTCAGTCTGGTGCGCCCGCGCGGACGGCCTGAACCCGAAGCGCTATTGGAGGTCTGGCCCACCCTGGCCGACGTCGCCGAAGCGACTGCCAGGGTCGGCGTCGAAACGACCGTGATCCAGTCGTTCCACCGCGATGTGGCGCTTCGCCGGAATGGGGTGCTTTATCGCTTCGTGGCGGAGCCCGCCCTGCCAGGGCGGCCGACCGGCCTGGATCCCTGGCGCCTGGCGCGGGCGGCGCGGGCCGCGACGCCCGACGTCATCCACGTCAACGGCCTGGACTTCGCCTGGCACACGCGGGTGCTGTGCGGCCTGGACGTTCCTGTCCTGGTCCAGGACCACGCCACCTCGGCCGCGCGCCTGCCGCGGCTGGCCCGCTGGGGGCTAGGCAAGGCCGCCGGCCTGGCCTTCACCGACGTCGACCAGGCTCGGCCGATCCTGGCCCGGGCCGGACTGCCAACCGACCTGCCGGTGTTCGCCGTGCCGGAGTCCTCGACCCGTTTTGCCCCCGGCGACCAGGACGCGGCGCGAACGATCATGGGCGTCGGTGGCGACCCCGTGGTGCTGTGGATCGGACGCCTGCAGGCCAAGAAGGACCCCCTGACCATGCTCCAGGCGGTCGAGCTGGCGGCCGCCCGGCTGCCAGATCTGCGGGTCTGGTGCTGCTTCCATGAGGCGCCGCTTCTGGACGAGGTCCGGGCCCGCATCGCGGCCTCGCCCGCGTTGTCCCGTTGCGTGCAGCTGCTGGGGCGCCGGCCGCGTCAGGAGATCGAACAGCTGTGCCGGGCCGCCGACATCTTTCTGTCGACCAGCCGGTTTGAGGGCTCTGGCTACGCCCTGATCGAGGCTATCGCCTGCGGGGCCGCGCCGGTGGTCAGCGACATTCCCTCGTTCCGAGCCTTGACCGGCGGTGGCGCGATCGGGGCCCTGGCGCCGGTTGGCGACGCCGAGTCGTTCGCCCGTGCGCTGGTCGCACTGGCGAGCCGGCCGCGCGGGTCCCAGCGCCGGGCGGTGATCGACCATTTTCAGCGCACCCTGTCCTTCCAGGAGGTCGGCCGGCGGCTGGCCGAGATCTACCGCGTGCTGGCGGAGGCGCGGCGATGAAGCTGGCTCTTGTCGTGCCTGGCGGCGTTGACCGGTCGGGGGAGCGGCGGGTCATTCCGTGCCTGCTGTGGTTGATCGAAAGGTTGGTCGCGTCAGGGGATGAGGTCCATGTCTTCGTCTTGGGCCAGGAGCCCGAACCTGGCGAATGGAGGCTGCTGGGCGCGCGCGTCCGCAACGCCGGTCGACGGCCGCGCCGGTTTCGCACTCTCGTCGATCTGGCGGCCGAGCACAGGCGGGGCTCGTTCGACGTCGTCCATGCCTTCTGGGCGGCGGGGCCGGGGGCGGTCGCCGCGCTCTTCGGCCGGCTGACAGGAACGCCGGTGGTCTTGACGCTGCCGGGCGGCGATCTGTCGGCGCTCGCCGACATCGGTTATGGCGCTCGGTTGACGCCGGGCGGCCGTTTCTGGACGCGCCTGGCTCTGGCCGGCGCGCGCCGCGTGGTCGTGCAGAGCGACTGGATGGCGCAGCAGGCGCGCGCCTTCGGCGTCGAGACCGTTCGCATCCCGTTCGGCGTCGCCCTGGATCGCTGGCCCGCCGCGCCGCCCCGTCCCCGTACGCCGGGGACGCCGCTTCGACTGGCGCATGTGGCCAATCTGAATAGGGTCAAGGACCAGGAGACGCTTCTTCGGGCGATGCGAGCCTCTCGCGATCGCGGCGTCGATTGGCGCCTAGACATCGTCGGGCAGGACACCCTGGACGGGGCGGTCCAGCGGCGCTGCGCGGCGCTAGGCCTGGCCGATCTCGTCACCTTCCACGGCTTCCTGCCGCATGCCGATACCCGTCCGGTGGTCGAGGCGGCGGACCTGATGGTGGTCAGCTCCCGGCACGAGGCGGGGCCCCTGGTCGTCCTGGAGGCTGCCGTGGCCGGCCTGCCGACGGTGGGAACCCGCGTCGGTCACATCGCCGACTGGGCGCCGGAGGCGGCGATCGCCACGCCGATCGGCGATCCCGAAGCCCTGGCCGAGGCGATCTCGCGCCTCGCCGCCGACGAGCCCGAACGGCTGCGGTTGGCGCGCGCCGCCCAGGCGCTGGCCCTCGCCGAGGACGCCGACGCGACCGCCGCCCTGATGCGGAGGGTCTATGTAGAGGTTGCCGCCCGCTGAAACTTCAAGCCCGGATGAACGGTCGCCGACGGCGCCGGTACCCACGCTGCGAGGCCGCGCTTCGTCGGCCGTTAGAAGCGGCGCAAGCGCACTCGCATGAAGGACATCGCTGACACCACGCTGATGATCACGGGGGGAACGGGCTCCTTCGGCTCGACCGTCCTGAGGCATTTCCTCAGGCTGCCGGTGGGTGAGATCCGGATCGTCAGCCGGGACGAGAAGAAGCAGGAAGACCAGCGCCAACGCTTCGACGACCCGCGCATCAAGTATCACATCGCCGACGTGCGCGACTTCCGGGCCATGGAGAGCATCACGCGCGGCGTCGACTACATCTACCACGCCGCCGCCTTGAAGCAGGTGCCCTCCTGCGAGTTCCACCCGATGGAGGCGGTCAACACCAACGTCACTGGCACCAACAACGTGCTGGACGCGGCGATCCGTAACGGCGTGCGGCGGGTGGTGTGCCTGTCCAGCGACAAGGCGGTCTATCCGGTCAACGCCATGGGCATGACCAAGGCGCTGATGGAAAAGGTGATGATCGCAAAGGCGCGCGTCGCCCGCAACGCCCAGACGGTGATCTCCGGCACCCGCTACGGCAATGTCCTGGCCTCGCGCGGATCGGTGGTGCCGCTGTTCCTGAACCAGGTCCGGCGCGGCCAGCCCATCACCATCACCGATCCGCAGATGACCCGGTTCGTTATGACCCTGGACGAGGCGGTGGACCTTTGCCTGCACGCCTTCGAGCATGGCGCCAACGGCGATCTCTTCGTGCAGAAGGCGCCGGCCGTGACCATCGAGATGCTGGCCCGCGCGGTGCTGGTGGTGATGGGACGTCCCGACCATCCGGTCCGCGTCATCGGCACGCGTCACGGCGAGAAGCAGTTCGAGACCCTGTTGAGCCGCGAGGAGATGGCCTTCGCCGAAGACCGCGGCGGCTATTACCGGGTGAGCCCAGACAACCGGGATCTGAACTACAACGCTTATGTCAGCGAGGGGGAGAAAAAGGTCTCCGCTATCGACGACTACAATTCCCACAACACGCGCCAGCTGGATGTCGAGGAACTGGCCGAGCTGCTGCTCAGCCTGCCCTATGTCCGCGCCTTCGTCGAAGGAGCCGAGGCTCATGATCATCTCTGAGCGGCCGACGGTGGCCGTCACCGGGGCCAGCGGCTTCATCGGACGGAACCTGATCGTGGGCCTGCGCGAAACCGGTCTGGTTGTTTGGCCGCTGTCGCGCGCGACGCCCAGGGACGAGGCGACGTTGCGGCTAGCCGAGGCCGACGTCGTGGTGCACCTGGCTGGCGCCGTCCGGCCGCAAGATCCGGCCGAGTTCGACCAGACCAACGCCTACGCCGCCTGGATGGCCGAGGTGATCGAGCAGGGCGGGCGCAAACCCCTGATCATCTGCGCCTCGTCGGTGCGGGCCGACGACGACACCCCCTATGGCGCCAGCAAGCGCGCGGCGGAACAACGGGTGCTGGACCTGGCCCAGCGTGACTTGGCGCGCGCGGCGATCTACCGCCTGCCCAACGTATTCGGCAAATGGGCGCGACCCAATTACAATTCCTGCATCGCCACCTTCTGCCATAACCTGGCGCGCGGCTTGCCGATCCGGATCGACGATCCGAGCGCGCCGCTGTCGCTGGTCTATGTCGACGACCTGGTCGACCAATGGCGTGACCAGATCCTGGAGGAGACCCCGGCGGAGGGCTTCCTCGAGGCCCTGCACGTGCGGCAGACGACCGTGGGGGACGTCGCCGAGATCATCGGCGCCTTCGCGGACGGCCGCAGCGCGGGCGAGATCCAGGCGGTCGGCGAGGGCCTGGCGCGCGCCCTGTACGCGACGTTCGTTTCGGCCTTGCCGACCGAGGCGTTCAGCTATCCGCTGATCGCCCACACCGACCCCCGGGGCAGCTTCATCGAGATCCTGAAGACCCCCGCCAGCGGCCAGGTCTCGTACTTCACGGCCCATCCCGGCGTGACGCGCGGCGGCCACTATCACCATAGCAAGGTCGAGAAGTTCCTGATCGTGCACGGCGAGGCGCTGTTCCGCTTCCGTCACATCCTGACCGGCGACGTGCACGAGGTGCGGACCTCAGCGGAGACGCCGGTGGTGGTCGAGACCATCCCGGGCTGGGCGCATGACGTCACCAATGTCGGGCGCGACATGATGGTGTCCCTGATCTGGGCTAGCGAAGTGTTCGACCGCGCGCGACCCGACACGGTGGCGGCGGCGGTATGACCGCGCGAAGACTAAAGGTGATGACCATCGTGGGCACGCGTCCCGAGATCATCCGCCTGGCCCGGGTCACGGCCGCGCTCGACCGCTGGACCGACCATGTCCTTGTCCATACCGGCCAGAACTACGACTACGAACTGAATGGCGTCTTCTACGACGAGTTGGAGCTTCGCAGGCCGGACCGCTTCCTGAAGGCGGTCGGCGACACGGCGGCCGAGACCATCGGTAAGGTGATCATCGCCGCCGACCAGGTCATGGCGCAGGAAAAGCCCGACGCGCTCCTGGTGTTGGGCGACACCAACAGCTGCCTGGCCGTGATCCCGGCCAAGCGTCGGCGGATCCCGATCTTCCACATGGAGGCCGGCAACCGCTGCTTCGACCAGCGTGTGCCCGAGGAGACCAACCGGCGGATCGTCGACCACACGGCCGACATCAATATGCCCTACTCGACCATCGCCCGTGACTACCTGCTGGCCGAGGGCGTGCCGGCCGACCGCATCGTCAAGACGGGCAGCCCGATGTTCGAGGTGCTGAACCACTATCGCGCCGGCATCGAGGGCTCGGACGTGGTGACCCGTCTGGACCTCGAACCCAGGCGCTACGTCCTGGTCAGTTGTCATCGCGAGGAGAACGTCGACTCCGATCGGCAGATCGGCCGCCTGGTCGCCACGCTGGACGCGGTGGCGCAAGCCTATGACCTGCCGGTCGTGGTGAGCACCCATCCCCGGACCCGCAAGCGTATCGAGGCCTTGGGCCTGACCTTCGATTCTCGCGTGCGGTTGATGAAGCCGTTCGGTTTCCTGGACTATAACGCCCTGCAGATGAACGCCCGGGCGGTCCTGTCCGATAGCGGCACGATCAGCGAGGAAGCCTCGATCCTCAACTTCCCGGCCCTGAACATCCGCGAGGCTCACGAGCGGCCCGAGGCGATGGAGGAGGGGGCGGTGATGATGGCGGGCCTCGATCCCGAACGCGTCCTGCAAGGCCTGGCGATCCTGGAAAGTCAGGGCCGAGGTGAGGCGCGGACGATCCGCCTGCCGGCCGACTACGCCGCGCCTAACGTTTCAGACAAGGTGGTCCGCGTGATCCTTAGCTATGTGGACTATGTCCGGCGCACCGTCTGGCGGGAAGCCTAGCGCGAAGAGAAGATCGCCATGCGCTTTCTGATGGTTTGCATGCAGTACCCGACGGAGCCCGGCCGCTCGTACATGACGACCGAGCTGTCCGACGCCCTGGTCGCCGCCGGGCACACGGTGGAGGTGCTGCATCTGGACTGGACCGCTCCGGCGGACGCGCGCCTCGACGTGCTGACAAGCGCCACGGGCGTTCGGGTCGTGCGGTGTCCGGCCCTGGCGCTGGACGGCCTGGGCGGCGTGGTGCGCGGCGCCAGCAAGTTCCTGCTCAGCGGGCTGCGCGCCGGCCGCGTGGCGCGGCGATCCTTTGATCTCGGCAGCTTCGACGCTCTGATCACCTGGGCCCCGGCCGTGGCCATCGCGCCGGTGCTGGCGCAGGCGCGGCAGGCCGGGATCCCTCGACGTGTCCTGTTCATCTGGGACTTTTTTCCCGACCATCATCGCGAGATCGGCCGCATGCCCGGCGGCCTGCCGTTCCAGGTCGCCCGCGCCTGGGAGCAGCGCTTGCTGGGCGATTTCACCGCCGTGGTCTGCACCCTGCCGGGCAATGCCGACTATCTGCGCCGCAACTGGACGGTGAAGCCGGATCAGCGGGTCCTGGTCACGCCGATCTGGTCGGACGTCGCGCTGGTTCCCGTCGTCGACCGCGCGGCGATGCGGGTTCGCCATGGCCTGCCGACCGACCGACCGATCGCCGTGTTCGGCGGTCAGATGGTCGAGGGGCGCGGCCTCGAGCAGATCCTGGAAGCGGCTCGCCGCGAAAAGAGGGCGGACCAACTCCTGTTCCTGTTCGTGGGCGACGGCCGTCTGGCCCCGATCGTGCGTGCGGAGGCGGCGCGGGCCGCGAATGTCGCTTGGCGGCCAGGACTGCCGCGTGACGACTATCTGGCCCTTCTGACCGCCTGCGATGTGGGCCTGGTCGCCACCGTGCCGGGCGTGACCTCCTACAGTATTCCCAGCAAGACGATCGACTATCTGCGGGCCGGCCTGCCGGTGACGGTCGCCATCGAGCCGGGCAATGATTTCGTCGCGGAGCTGGAGCGCTACGGTGTCGGGGTCGGGATTCCGTTCGGCCAGCCGGCGCGGTTTGGCGAGGCGGCGGCGCGGCTGGCGACCGACCCGGCTTGGCGCGCGGCCATCCGGACCGCGGCGCCGCGCTGCCTTGAGGAATTCTTCCATGTCCGCCGCGCGGTCGAGGCCGTGCTGGAGGCTGCGGCCTAGGCTGGAACCTGGCGCGACGAACGGGCCTGGCGCAGCGCGTTCAGGCTGACCAGGGCCGCAACGATCGCATAGGCCGCGACATAGCCGAACTGTGGCGCGCGGCCTTCGCCGAGCGCGGCCAGGGTCACGGTGATCGCCGCCATCAGCCCTAGCGCGCCGATCTCGATCGCCGCGTACCGCCCCGGCTGTCCCCGCGCGAAGGCGCTGTACATCGCGACCGAGGCCCAGACCCGGAAGCAGTCGCCGATCATGTAGGTCTGGATGACGGGTATGGCGGGCAGATAGGCCTCCGAGAGGAAGAGGCGCACCAGCAGATGCGAACCCAGGGCGAACACGATCGCGGCTCCGGCCATGCCCGCCACGCCGGCGGCCCAGAAGCGCAGGGCCAGGCGTCGCGCGGTCGTCGCATCATCCTGGCGGGCCAGGCGCGGCACGAACGATTGGATCATGAACAGGCCCAGAAGCTGGGTCGTCATGTCGGAGACGCGGTTGGCGGCCATCCAGTAACCGAGTTCGGTGTGACCGAAACCCTCGCGATAATGGGCGCGCAGGCCAAACAGCACCAGCGAGGAAAACCCCGTGGTCGCCGCCATGGCCGCCGAATAGCGCACCAGTGGCCGCACCCGCACGAGCGCGGCGTGGAAGGGCGCAGCGGGGATCTTCAGCGGCGCGATCAGCATCGCGGCCGCGGCGGTAGTGACCAGTCCGCCACTGGTGAAGGCCAGAGTCGCCACGATCGGCCGCCCGCTGACGAGGAACCACGCCGCCGCCGCCAGGCCCGTCGCCAGGCCCAGGGCCTGGGCCGAAAGACTGGCGACCACCTTGCCTCGACCCGAGAGCAGGCCGCACCAGATCTGGCCGGCGCCGCCGGGCAGGGTCAGGACCGCGATCGCCAGAACCGCCGGCCAATGGCTCCAACTTCCTGTCAGCACGTGGGAGATCGCGCCGCTGGCCAGACCGATCACCGGCAGCAGCATCGCTAGCATGGCGCCCCAAATGAGGAAGGCCGCGCCGCGCGTCGCGGCCAGGTCCTCGGCTCCATCGGCTGCCGCCGCTTCCCGGATCAGGCCGCTCTGGGCGCCGCCGACGGCCAGCAGGTTCAACAGGGCGGCGAAGGCCAGGAACTGCGCGAACTGCGTGAAGCCCGCCACGGGGAGGAACCGCGCCGACAGCTTCAGCAGCAGCAGACCGACCGCGACCTTCAGGCCGAAGAAGGCCAGGACGGAAGCCAGGCGGGTCACGCGGAGAGGTGTCCCCGGACCGTGTCCACGGCGGCCGACAGGGCGCGCGCGCGGCGATGCCACAGCCACACGCCGATCCAGACGGCGAAGATCACATAGCCGTCGTAGCCGGCGAGCACCTGGTTGTTGGCGGGCAGATAGACCATCATCGTCGTGGCGAGGCAGAAGAGCACCGCCGCCGGGTCGCTCATGCCCGCGGCCGCCTCGCGCCACCACAAGCCCCAAAGCCAGGCGATCAGGCCCAGAACCACGACCGCGCCGGGAAAGCCGACGTCGTTGGCCAGCCAGGTCATCAGCGTCGACCAGTAATACTCCTCCGACCAGCGATCTGCGCCGTTGCGGTAGGTGTAGGTGCGCTGGTGCAGCGACGGATCGCCGGTCACCGCCTCGTAGACCGACAGCGCCGCCGGCGAGTGGCCGGCGCCGAAGGCGGGGTCGAACGGCTTCTCCAGGGCCAGCTCCAGCCCGTAGTAGCCCGAGCAGGTCGACAGGATGAACAGGGTCGTCCCGAAGCGCTGTGGCAGGGGCAGCCAAACGATCCAGGGGCTCTGCAGGTCCGCGCAGATGCCGCTGTTGTTGGCGCAAACCACCGAGCGGTTGACGTAGCCGCCCAGTCGCTGGTCCTTGCGTTCGATGAACAGGCCCTGCGCGAAAGACAGAAAGACCAGCGCCACCAGGGCCCACGACCAGTAGCGACGGACAAGTTGAAAGCCTTGGTGGCCCAGGGCGCGGCTGCGGCCGTACGAGACGAAGGCCGCCGCGACCCCGACCACGAACAGGTCGGCGATCTCCTTGTCGGTGCCGCGCATGATCGAAAAGACGATCGAGCACAGCACGGTGACGACCACGGCCGCCCGGCCGGTCCAGCCGATGGTGGTCCAGCGCGTCACCCCCAGCGGCAGCACCAGATAGGTCAGCGGCGCGGTGAAGGCGCGCAGGGCGACGATGGCGTTGCGCTGGCCGGTGGTGGCCAGAAGCTGGGTCTGCAGACGACGATAGGCGCCGCCCTGATCGCGCAGCGAGTCCAGCGCTTCCCAGGGCGGCCGGCCCGTATAGGCGTAGCTGGTCGGGATCAGCAGCAGGGCGGCGACGATGGCGCCGGCGACCAGCAGCCCGGTCAGCGTCGACAGGGGCGCGGTCACCCGCGTGTCGCCCGCCGAGCCGGCGGTGGCGCCGACACCCACGACCGACAGGCACAAGGCCACATAGGCGATCAGCCGAATCCAGTCGCCAAAATGATAGATCGGCCAACTGACCGGCCACACCAGGAACAGCGCGAAGGTCGCGGCCAGATAGCCCAGCACCAGCGCCAGCGGCAGGCGCGGGACCGCGCCCTTCGGCGTCACCACCGGAATAGCGCGAAGCCCGCCGGGTCGTGATGGAAGGGGAATGATGACGTCGGTCACGGGGTCCGGGGCGCTGGTCGATCCTGGGCGTATGTACCGTCCAGCAGCCGAAGGGTTCGATCGATCCCGCGCTCGAACGCCAGATGCTCACGATAATAGGCTTGGCCGGCCCGGCCCATCGCCTCGCGGCGTTCGCGCGGTGTGTCGGCCAGGGTCTCGATGGCGGTCGCGAGGGCCGGCGCGTCGCCGGGCGGCGCGACCACGCCGGCGCCGGATCGGGCCAGGATCGTCGCCGCCTCGCCGGCGACGGCGGCGACGATCGGCCGGCCCATGGCCAGGCAGAACTGGGTCTTTGACGGAATGGTGATCCGGAACAGCGGATCATCGGCCAGCGAGATCAGCAGGGCGTCGGCGCCGGCGAAGATATCGATGATCGCTCGCTGGGAGACGCGAGGGGCGAAGCGCACGACGCGTACGCATGCGGCGCGGGTCTTCAAGGCCTCGGCCTCGACGCCGTCGCCATACAGCACGATCTCGATGTCGGAGCGGCGCGCCTGCACCAGGGCGGCGGCGTCGATCAGCGTCTCCAGCCCCTGGGCCCGACCCAGATTGCCGCCATAGACTAGGGTGAAGGCCGTCTTCCTCGGCGCGGTGAGGCGCTGTTTGTCATGTTGTGAAACGGGTGACAGGTCGGCCCAGTTGTGGATGGTCGTCAGCTTGGCGGCCGGCGCGCCGCGCGCGATCAGAGCCTCGCGCATACCCTCGGACTGCGCGACCACGGCGGCGGCTCGGCGATAGACGAAGTCGCAGAGGCGGCCAAGGACGCCGATCAGCCGTTCCGTTCCCGCCAGGCCCGTCGCTGCGACCGTGTCGGGCCACAGGTCCTGGACATCCAGCACGAAGGGCAGGCGGCGGACCCATCCCGCCAGGGCCGCGGCCAGGCCCACCGTGATCGGCGGATGATAGACATAGGCCAGGTCGTAGCGCCGTCGGCGCAGCAATCCATAGGCCAGGGCCGCCAGGAAAAACGACAGGAAGTTCAGCGACCGGCGCAGGCTGGAGGCGTCGTGGCTGGGATAGAGCGGCAGGCGCACCACCTCCACGCCCTCGATCATCTCGCGCCGCATCCAGGCCATCCGATAGCCTGGATAGAGTCGCCCGGTCGGATAGTTCGGAAAGCCGGTGACCACCGTCACCTGGTGTCCGGCGGCCTCAAGCGCGCGGACGAAAGCCAGCCCTTTGAGGATGTTGGGCTCGGGTTCGAACCACTGCGTCAGATAAAGGACACGCATTCAAACGTCTCTAGCGAGCGGGTCTTTGAACCCCGCCCAGGGAAAGGCGCACCTATCGACATCGGCGGGGCGATCGCCTCAGATCATGACAAGGCTGCGCGCGTATGTGCTCCCAAGGTGGTCCTCTGGTTCCATTCTTCGATTGGAAAGCGCTCTACGCCGAGCGCGCCGACACCTTCGGGCGCATCCTGCACGAGACGGCGACCTCGGGCGGGTTCATCCTGCAATCGGCCGTCGACGGGTTCGAGAGCGCCCTGGCCGACTATCTGGGCGTGCGGCACGTGGTCGGTGTCTCCGACTGCACCAATGCGATGTTGCTAGGTCTGCGGGCCTCGGGCCTGGAGCCCGGCGACGAGGTTATCCTGCCGGGCCACAGCTTCCTGGCCGCCGCCCAGGCGATCCATCATGCGGGCGGACGACCGGTTCCGGTCGAGCTGTCCGAACAGGATTGGCTGATCGATCCCGAGGCGGTCCGGGCGGCGATTACGCCGCGCACCCGGGCGGTCATGGCGGTTCACGTCAACGGCCGGGTCTCGGACATGGACGCCTTGCTGGACATCGCTGGCGAGCATGGCTTGGCGGTCTACGAGGACGCCGCCCAGGCTCTCGGCGCGTGCCTTGATGGCCGCGTGGCCGGCCGTTTCGGCGCCTGGGGGGCGTTCAGCTTCTATCCGTCCAAGACGCTGGGCTGTTTTGGCGACGCGGGCGCCCTGATCACCGACGACGATGACCTGGCTCAGACCGTGCGGGCCATGCGCAACCACGGCGCCGGGCGCGACAAGGTGATCGCCAAGGACTGCGCGGTCTGGGGCGTCAATTCCCGCCTGGACAACCTGCACGCCGCCATCCTGGCCTACAAGCTGACCTACTACGACGAGACGATCGCCCGTCGCCGCCAGATCGCCGCCCGCTACCAGGACGCCTTCGCGGCGATCCCGGCGCTGGACCTGCCGCCAGGCCCGGACGCGTCGAACCGCTTCGACATCTTCCAGAACTACGAGGTCTGCTGCGACGCACGCGACGCCCTGCGCGCCCACCTGTCGGTCCAGGGGATCGGCACGATCGTGCAGTGGGGCGGCGTGGGCCTGCATCAGTTCCGCAACCTCGGGTTCGACCAGGACCTGCCGAGGACCGACCGCTTCTTCGCCCGCTCGCTGCTGCTGCCGATGAACCATCTGCTGACCGACGGCCAGGTGGCGCGGGTGATCGATAGCGTCCGCGAGTTCTTCGCGTGACCGCCGCGCCGCCGCTCGACACCGAGGACTTGGCTTCGCGCCTGCGCCGCCACGTCGTGCGGATGTGCGCCTCGGGCAAGAGTTCGCACGTCGGTTCGGGGCTCTCGATGGCCGACATCGTCGCGGTGCTGTACGGCGAGGTGCTGCGGATCGATCCGGAGAACCCGCTCTGGCCCGATCGTGACCGCTTCATCCTGTCCAAGGGCCACGCCGGCGCCTGCATCTACGCGGCCCTGGCAGAGCGGGGCTTCATGCCGCTGGCGATGCTGGAGACCCACTACCAGAACGGCTCGGTGCTGTCGGGCCATGTCAACCACAGGGGCGTGCCGGGCGTGGAGATGTCGACCGGCTCGCTGGGGCACGGCCTGGGGGTCGGTGTTGGCATGGCCATGCAGTTGCGCCGCCTGGGCGGCGAGCAGCGCGTTTATGTCGTGCTCAGCGATGGCGAATGCGACGAGGGCTCGAACTGGGAGGCCGCGCTCTTCGCGGCCCATCACCGCCTGTCGAGCGTCTGCGCCATCATCGACTACAACAAGCTGCAGGCCCTGGCTTCGATCGAGGACACGATCGGCCTGGAGCCGTTCGCCGACAAATGGCGCGCGTTCGGCTGGGCGGTCGTCGAGCCGGACGGCCATGACCATGCCGCGCTCAGGGCCGCTTTCGCCCAGGCCGCCGCCGCGGACCGTCCCACCTGCGTGATCGCCCACACCGTCAAGGGGCGGGGCGTCTCATTCATGGAGAACCGGGTTCTGTGGCACTACCGCGCGCCCGCCGGCGAGGAGCTGGCGGCCGCGCTGGCCGAACTGGACCTGGTCGATGCGTGACAGCTTCATCCGCGCCCTGACCGAACTTGCCGCTGAGGATCCGCGCGTGATGTTGGTCGGGGGCGACCTGGGTTTCGCCGTACTGAACGACTACATCGCCCGCTTTCCGCAGGCTTACGTCAATGCCGGGATCGCCGAGCAGAACATGACCGCGGTGGCCTGCGGCATGGCCCTGGCGGGCGCGCGGGCCTACACCTATTCGATCGCCAACTTCCCGACCCTGCGGTGCCTCGAGCAGCTGCGCAACGACGTCTGCTACCACAAGGCCGACGTGACCGTGGTCGCGGTCGGCGGTGGTTTCTCGTACGGGCAGCTGGGCATGTCGCACTTCGCGACCGAGGACCTGGCGATCCTGCGCGCCCTGCCGGACATGACCGTGGTGGCGCCGTCCGATCCCTGGCAGGCCCATGAACTCACCCGCCAGATACACGCGCGCGGCGGGCCTGGCTATCTGCGGCTGGACAAGAGCCAGGCGGGCTTGCCGCCCGGCGAGGTCACATTGGGCAAGGTCCGGACCGTTCGCGACGGCGGCGATGCGGTGATCTTCGCCGTGGGCGGCGTGCTGGGAGAGGCCCTGGCCGCCGCCGACCTGCTGGCGGATGACGGTGTCGCCGTACGCGTCGTCGACGTCCACACGTTGAAGCCGTTCGACGTCGAGGGCGTCCTCGCCTCGGTCCGCGCCTGTCCCTGCGTGTTGACCCTGGAGGAGCACTCAATCATCGGGGGCCTGGGCGGAGCCGTGGCCGAAGCGTTGCTGGAGGGCGGGGTCGCGCCGCGCGGCTTCGCCCGGATCGGCCTCCAGGACCTCTATCCCAGCGAGGTCGGCGACCAGGCCCATCTGCGCGCCCACTACGGGATCGACCGCCATGCGGTGGTCGCGCGCCTGCGAACCATGCTGGGCCTCAAGACGGCGCGGGCCATCGTGCTCGAAGCCAATCTCGTCGGCGCTTGAACGTCCGCGCCCTGGACGGGAACGCACAGCTGGAGCGTGCGCACGCTTTTCGCCAGGGAGGCTTCGGCGCCCTGGCGATCCTGAAACTCCCTAACTCTACGAGGAGCTCTGCAGATGCGTTTGACACATCTCCTGGCCTTGTCGGCCGCGTTCTCCATGGCGGCGCTTCCAGCGCTCGCCGCGGGGAAGGCGTCCAACCCGGCCTCGAAACTCTCGCTGGCCGCCGCCAGCGGGATCGCTCCGCAAGCCGGGACGGCCGCCACCTCGACCACGGTCGTGGCTGGTATCGCCGTCGCGGCCGTGGTGGCCGGCGCCCTGGCGCTGAGCAAACACGACAGCAAGGCCGCCAGCTCCTAGCGAGCCGGCGTCCGGGGCGGCGGTCGAAAGGCCGCCGCCCTTCTTGCTCCCCAGGGAGAGACCTTTGAGCCGCCTGCCGTCGTCGTGGATCCACGGCCCCCTCTATCGCCTGATGATCGCCGCGGGGCTGAGCCTCGTTCTCGCCCTGGCCGGCGGCGCCTCGCGCCATGATGAAGTCCAGCAGGCGGTCGTGCGCAGCGCGGCCCTGCTAGCGATCGGCGCCAGCCTCTGGCCGCTGGACTTCACGGCGCCGCGTCGCCATGCCGGGATCGTGGCCGCCATCGCCGCGGCCTATCTGCTGCTGGTGCTGCAACTGGTCCCGCTGCCGCCGGCCATCTGGGCCGCCCTGCCGGGCCATGGGGCCTATGCCCATATCGCCGAGGTGTCGGGGACCATCGGTTGGCGGCCGCTGAGCCTCAGTCCCGACCTGACCCTGAACGCCCTGGCGGCCCTGCTGCCGGCGACGGCCATGGCGCTGGCGGTGCTGCATCTGGATTTCAGGGACCGCGCGCGCCTGGCTGGCGCCGTCGTGGTCATGGCGGCGGCCAGCGGCCTGCTGGGCCTCGGCCAGGTCGCAACCGGGGGCCTTCGCCTCTATCACGAGACCTCGCAGGATTCCGCCGTAGGCCTGTTCGCCAATCGCAATCACCAGGCAGCGCTGATGGCCTGCGCCCTGCCGCTGACGGCGGCGCTGGCCGGTCTGTCGTTGCGCAAGGGCGCTGACCGGCGGCTGGTCCTGACCCTGACGTCGGCGACGATGCTGTTCCTGCTGATCGCCCTGTTGGCGACGGGCTCTCGAATGGGTTTGCTGCTGGGTCTGATCGGATTGGTGGGCGCGGCCTGGACGTGGCGCGCGGCCGGGCAAAGGCTATGGCCGGTCAGGCGCGCGGCCCGGCTGGGCGTCGGCGGCGCGCTGGTGGTGATCCTGGGCGGACTGGCCGCGATCATCGCCCGAGGCGGCGCAGTGGGCCGGCTGGCTCCGGCCGACATCGCCGGCGAGACCCGCGTCGCTCTGCTGGAACCGCTGCTGACGACGGCGAAGGCCTTCATGCCGCTGGGCGCCGGGTTCGGGACTTTCGACGGCGTCTATCGCCAGTTCGAGCCCTACGCCCTGCTCTCGACCATCTACATGAACCAGGCTCACAATGAGCCGCTGCAACTGGCCATCGAGGGCGGCATTCCCGCCTTGACCTTGCTGGCGACGTTCCTTTTCTGGTGGGGCCGCGCGGTCTGGATGGCGACGCGCCCGGAGGTCGAAGCCCAGCCAGGACGCGGCGGTCGACGCCGGGGCATGGCGGTGGCCGCCGCCACGGCGACCGTAATCCTGATGGCCTCCAGCCTGGTCGACTATCCGCTGCGCACGCCGCTGCTTGGCGCGCTGTTCGCCCTGGCTTGCGTGGAGCTGGCCGCCGCCGCCGCGCGCGCTCGCCGCCTGGCCAAGGCGGCGCGGCCGTGAGCCCGGCCGCTCTGCGTCAGCGCCTCTCGCCGGGCGCGCTGCTGCGGCGGCTCCTGGCGGCGCGCGGCTCGATCCAGACGCCGGTGGCGACCGAATGGCGGGCGAGCCTGACGGCGATCGACGAGACGCGGCGGCGCACGGCCCTGCTGATGAACGACGCCGCCGCCCTGCAGATCCAGATCTGCGTCGCCGCCGCCCGCCGCCTGCCGGGCGAAATGGCCGAGGCCGGCGTGCTGACGGGCGGCAGCGCCCGGCTGATCTGCGAGGCCAAGGGCCAGACTCCATTGCACCTGTTCGACGTCTTCGAGACCCTGCAGGAAGACGGGACGGTCGATGCCGAGGCGGCCGTGGTGCGGGCGCATTTCGGAGCCGTCCACGGCCAGCGGATCCAGGTCGAGCGCCTGCTGGCCGGCTATCCGGCGGTGATGCTGCATCCGGGCCTTTTTCCGCGCTCGGCCGCCGGGCTGGAGGCGCTGCGCTTTTCGTTCGTCCACCTCGATCTCGACCTGCCGAAGGGCACGCGCGAGGGTTTGGCGTTCTTCTATCCGCGCCTTTCGCCCGGTGGGATGCTGATCGGCGACGACTACGGCGATCCCGGGGTGCGCGGCGTGTTCGCCGACTATTTCGCAGACCGGCCCGACACGGTCATCGCCTTGCCGTGGGGACAGGTCCTGATCGTCAAGCAAGGCGAGGGATGAGCGCGGCCTCTCCAGGCCCAGGGGAGGCCGGCCTGACGACCTTCGTCCGCGCCTTCCTGGCCTTCGCGCGCTGGCGGGCCGCCTGCGTGGCGGCGCTGGTGGCGCTGGGCGCCCTGTTCGAGGGCCTGGGCCTGCTGCTGCTGGTTCCGCTAATAGACCTGGTCCTGACCCTGGGCCGAGCTCCGCCAGGGTTCCCGAGCTTTCTGACGACGACGATGGACCAGACCCAGAGATTGCTGATCCTGTTGGCGCTGTACGCGATGCTGATGGCGGTCCGAGGCTTCGTCCTCTTCTGGCGGGACCGCAGCCTGAACGGATTGCAGATGGCGTTCGTGGAGTCGATCCGGCTGAGGTTGGTCGAACGGATCGCCCACGCCGACTGGCGCGAGGCGTCGGGAATCAGCCGGGCGCGGATGACCCAGGCGCTCAGCGTCGAAATCCACCAGATCGGCATTGCGGCCCACTCGGCCCTGCTGGCGGCGGTGGCCCTGGCGATGCTGGCCGGCCACGCGGTGCTGGCCCTGGTGCTGACGCCGCTGGGCGGGGCGGTGGCCGCCGGCTTCGCCGTATTGGCCGCCTTGGTCAGTCGCCCGTTCCTGGTCCGCGCACGGGGCCTGGGCAGATCGATCACCGAAGCGCATTTCGGCATGGCCGACGGCGCGGCGGCGCTGCTGAACGGGTTGAAGCTGGCCAAGGCGGAAGGCCTGCAGAACACCTTCGTCGACGAGTACCGGCGGACGTCCGGCGCGGCGATGCGCGACCGGCTGGACTTCGCCGGCCAGCAGTCGGCGTTGCGCGGCGTGGCGGCCGCGCTGGCCGCGGCGATCGGCGGCGCGGTCCTGGTGGTCGGCGTCAGCTGGCTACATCTGCCGGCCCCGGTGATGATGACCCTGCTGCTGGTGCTGGCGCGGATGAGTGGTCCGGCCCAGCAAGCCCAGCAAGGCGTCCAGCAGATGCTGCACGGCCTGCCGGCCTACGCCGTCGTCCGGTCGCTGGAGCAGATGCTGGGCGGCGACGAGACGCCTCCGCCGTCGATGGCGCCGTCGATGGCGCCGTCGATGGCGCCGTCGATGGCGCCGGCGATCCCCGGCGAGGCCGTTGTATTGCGGGACGTGACCTACCGTCCGCCCGGCGCGACGTCGCCGTTGCTTGAGCGCGTGAGTCTGGCCATCCCGTCGGGCGCCTTCGTGGGACTGACGGGCCCCTCGGGCGTTGGCAAGACCACCCTCCTCGATCTGGCGGCCGGCCTGCTGTCGCCGGACGCCGGGACCGTGACGGTCGAGGCGGCGGGGCGTGAGCGGCTGGCCTATGTGGCCCAGGAGGCGTTCCTGTTCGACGGCTCGATCCGCCGGAACCTGGCCTGGGGGCGACCCGAGGCGACCGAGGCTGAAATGCTATGGGCGCTCGATCTGATCGACGCCGGCCACCTGTTGGAGCGCCTTGGTCTCGACGGCCGCCTGGGCGATCGCGGCGCTCGTGTCTCGGCGGGCGAACGCCAGCGGTTGACCCTGGCCCGCGCCCTGCTGCGCCGGCCGCGCCTGCTGATCCTGGACGAGGCCACCAACGCGCTGGATGTCGTCGCCGAGCGCGCGATCCTGGCCCGGCTGAATCAGTTGCGGCCCGCGACGACGATCCTGATGGTCTCGCATCGGGCCGAGAGTCTGGTCTTCTGCGACCATGTTCTGCGGTTGCCGGACCTGCTCCTAGAAGGTCCAGCTGGCTCCGACCACCAGGGCCGGATTGTCGCCCAGGCGCAGCGATCGGCCACCGGGAGCCGCGGCGCCTGACAGCGAGGCCTGCAGGTCGAGCTGGTCGAACTGGCGCGAGACGCCGATCCGCCAGTCGACCCGGTTTGTGCATTGCCACCTGACCGGTGCGTCCAGGCAGTTCAGATAGCCCAGGTGCCCATCGAGACGCAGCTTTGCGACCGTGTCGACCCCGGCGTTGACCTCGCCGTACAGGGTCCTGGCGCGGTCGCGCAGATAGTCGGGCGAATAGCTGATCCGGGCCGAGACGGCGCCCGCGTTCAGGCCGAGATAGCCTTCGGTGTAACGACCGGTGGCGACGGAGCCGTAGCGCTGCAGCCGGCTGGTGCGCACCACGCCGACGTCCAGGGTAAGGCGCTCGTTCAGCCGGCGGGCATAGCCGACATTGCCGATCAGGCCGACGACTTCGAGGTCACCGTCGCGCCGTCCGCCGATCACCGAGCCGTTGGTGTAGAGACCCGAGCTGTGGTCGTAGGCCAGATCCAGCACGCCCACTGGATTTTCGCCGCTCACCGAATAGCCGCGCAGGCGGTAGTCGCTCTGGACGGAGACGCCGGCGGAGACCTGGGCCAGGGCCGGCTTGGCCAGGCCGAGGGCGAGAATAGCGGCGAGGAGGGCCCTAGCGGGCGGTGGATTGCGGCCCGCGCGCGACCAGGGCGCAGGCGCCGCCGCAGCGGTCGATCTCACGCAGCACGGTGGCGTAGGCGTCGACGACGCCGCCCCGGGGCTGGGACGCGACGAGCAGTGTCGGGAAGCTGGAGGCACGGCCTTCACGAACAAGCGCGATCAGCCCGCTGACATGCGCGGCCGCATAAGAACTGCCGTTGACCAGATTCCATTTGTCCCCCGGCTGGGTGGTCGGGACGTCCCGATCCGGAGCACTGTACACGCCGGGCGGAAGCGTCGCCAAGGATTCCGCCGCCACGGCGATCACGCCGGGCTGGGACGCCGGAAAGCCGCCCTTGGGCTGACCAGGGTCGAAGGCGGCGACCACTGAGATTCGCCGCGCGTTGGCCACGGCGATCAGCTCGGTCAGCAGGCGATCCTGGGGACCGGTCAAGCTGAGATTGATCACCTCGGCCCTATGGTCGATCGCGAAGTGGAGGGCCTTGGCCAGGCTGAGGGTGTCGCAGAAGGTGGGCGAGGAGGCCGAGCCGTTGTCGACCTGCCAACAGGCGCGCAGGGCCATCAGCCGCGCGCCGGGCGCGACGCCGGCTATGCCCAGGCCGTTGCCGGCCTTGGCCGCGATCACGCCGGCGACGCCGGTGCCGTGCCGTTCGGGCGCGGTGGGGCGGCTCGCGACGAAGTCCTGGTCGGCCACGAACTGGCCCGCCAGGTCGGGATGATTGACCTCGATCTTGCTGTCGACCACCGCGACCTTCACGCCCTTGCCGGTGGCGTATCTGTGCAGGTCGGCCAGCCGCCAGGCCTTGGCGGTCGGCTGGGCGGCCAGCAGAGGATCGTTGTCGCTGTCGATGCCGCCCTGGGTTCGGTAGATGCGCAGAGGCTCGGACCAAGCCACCCGCGGATCGTGCGAGACCTCGGCCACGACGGCGTCCACGGGCTGGTCCTGCGGCGCGCGCATGACGTAACAGTCCAGCCCGACCAGCGGCATCGGCCAGCCGTCGCCGACCAGCGAGAGGCCGTGCCGCTGGGCGATGGCCTCGGCCACCCGCTTACGCGCGCTGCGCGAGAAGCGGTCGCCGTAGCTGCCGCCGTAGCCGGCGCCGGGGCGGTAGTGCTCGGGCGCCAGCCGCAGCATGACCAGGACGTCGTGGGCGTCGGTCGACGGGGATGAGGCGGCGGGAGGCGGCCGCGCCTGGGCGCGCGCCGGCGTCAGGCTGGCCAGCGCCAGCAGTCCCGCGCCGAGCAACGCGCCCCAGCCGCATGCGGAGCGCCGCGTTCTCACGGCCGGGGCTCGGCGTCGATCGCCTCGGCCAGCGTGACGTCCCCATTGGCCCGCAGCCGGGTCAGGGCGTCGGCGCGGCGCGCGGCGTCGACATGCAGGACATAGGCGTCGGCCGTGGTCGGTCCGTCGACCACCCGGGCGCCGACTTCGCGCAGGGCGCCGCGCAGGCTCGCCTCGGAGACGTCCGGCTTGAAGATCACCACGACATTGCCGTTCGTCGGCGGCGTGGACGCGCCGAGGGCGCGATAGGTGTGGTTCTGGCCCGGCGACAGCCAGAACGCGGCGCCGACCGTCAGCGCCAGGCAGGCGGCCTGGGCCGCCAGGGCCCAACCCAGCGGAACGCGGCGCCGCAGCAGGGCGACGGCGGGGCGGCCGGGAGGCTGGGTCGCGCCCTCCAGCCGGGCGCGCATGCGCTCCCAGCCGTGGTCGGCGTCCAGCGGTAGGTGGGCGACTTCCCGGCCCAGCACGCGCTCGCGCTCAAGATCGGCGCGGCATTCGTCGCATTCGGTCAGGTGCTTCTCAACGGTCGCGGTCTCGACGGAATCCAGCGTCCCGTTGATATACCAGGGCAGCAGGCCCTGGGTCTGCTGATGCCGGGCGTCCTCGAAGTTGAAGATTTTGGTCATGGCGATAGGTCCTACAGCCAGTCTGGCAGTTCGCCCGCCAGCTGGCGTCTCAAGTAGCGTCGTGCGTGGAACATGCGGGTCTTCACGGTGTCCACGGGGCATTTCATGATGTCGGCGATCTCTCGATACCCCATTTCGTGGAAATAGGTGAACTCGACGACCGCCCGATGTTCAGGCGAAAGGGTCTCGATCGCCTGCTTCAGCAGGACCTGGGTCCGACCGCGGCCCAGGTCGTCCTCCGGCGTCGGATCCTGGCTGGGCCGCTGCTCGGCCGCCGGATCCTCGACCGCCTCGTCCTGCTTGCGCAGGGCCTTCATGGCCTTGCGATAGGCGATGCCGAACATCCAGGTCGACAGCTTGCTGGTCCCGTTGAAGGTGTCGGCCTTCTCCCAGACCACCATCAAGGTGTCGTTCAGCACCTCCTCGACCAACTGCGGGCGGTGAATCAGGTTCGTCAGGAACCGGACGAGGCGCGGATGATAGATCCGGTACAGCGCCTCGAACGCGGTCAGATCCTTTGCGCGGATGCGCGTGACGAGTTCCGCGTCGCTCATGATGGGCGCAGCCCTGGAGGTGTCGCGCGGGGTTATTCTGATGCTCCTGACGTTCACGTTCTCATCTCGCTGCTGACCATGAGTGCGTGCGAGACGGCGAAAGGTTTAGCTGGTGACCGACAATAACCGGTTCACGCCGTCTGCCGGCGGATTTCGACGCCAGTGGGACCAGCGATGGCCTGGAGGAAGGATCGCGCGGCGCCCTCCAGCCGGCAGGCGCTGAGCACGCCGGAGACGTGGGCGCCGGTATCCAGGCCTATGCGGCGATAGTCCGAATGGATGCGCGGAGCGGGGTGCGGCCATGAACCACCAGCTCTTCCAGGGGCCGCGCGCCGGTCAGGAACGGCTCGCGGATCCACGGCAGGTTTCGCGCCGTCTGGGCCGAACGCGCGACACCAGGTCGCCCCCGCAAGGACGAAAAGATAGTCGCCGCAGACGTAGGAGAGGCTCAGCTCTTCAGAAGCGCGCGCGACCGCGAGCGCCCGACCCAGTTCCCACGTTCAGCGATCCAGGAATTTCCCTCCGGCTTAAACCTTCGCGGCGCGAGGCAGCATTCATCGGTGAACCCCCGATGGAGATCACCCCGTGAAGATGCTTGTCTCGATGATGGCCCTGGCGGCGACCCTGACCCTGGCTGGCGAGGCCGTCGCCCAGGCCGAACAGACGGTCGTCATGTCGAACATGAGCTATGGCAAGCTTCCCGCCGGCTTGAAGGTCGGCGACACCATCACCTGGACCAACCGCGACACGGTTCCGCATACGGTGACAGCGCGCGATCACAGCTTCGACCTGCGCGTCGCCCCCGGCCGGAGCACCAAGATGACGCTGACCAAGGCCGGCGCGTTCCCGTTCTTCTGCACCTACCACACGATGATGCGCGGAACCCTGACGGTCGCGCCCAAGTAGCGGCCCTGAACCTTCCGGCGGCGTTCGGGAACCTATCGCCAAGTTCAAAGACGGGACGCCGCCGTGGCTTTTTCTCCTTTCGGTCGTGGAGGCGACGGACTCGCCGCGCGTGGGGACGGGCCGATGAGCGCGCTGGACGTCCGCGAGGGCTACCGCCGCTGGGCCCCGACCTATGCCGCCGAGACCGCCATCTCGTACCTGGATACGGCGCTGGTCGCCGAACTGACGCCGCCCTTGGCGGGCAAGGCGCTGCTCGACGCCGGATGCGGCACTGGACGGCGCCTGCCGATGGCCGGCGCGGCCCTGGCGGTCGGCGTCGACCTCAGTCCGGAAATGCTGCAAGCGGGCGTTGGTCTTGGCGTGGACCGGCCGGACCTGCGCACCCTGGTCGGCGACGTGCGAGATTTGCCGCTGCCCGACCAGGCGTTCGACGTGGTCTGGTGCCGGCTGGTGCTGGGCCATCTGCCCGAATGCGAAACGGCCTATGGCGAGCTGGCCCGGGTCGCCGCCGCCGGCGCGACCGTCATCGTCACCGATTTCCACCCGGTGGCGGCCGCCGCCGGCCATCGCCGCACCTTCCGCGACGCGACGGGCGTGCATGAGCTGGAGCACCACGTCCACTCGGTCGAAAGGCATCTTGAGGCCGCACGGCGCGCAGGCCTGAGCCTGGCGGCGCTGCGCGAGGCGCGGATTGGCGACGCGGCGCGGCCCTTCTACGCCCAGGCTGGCAAGCTTGCCCTCTACCGGCAGCACCTGGACCTGCCGGTGGTGCTGGCCGCCGCCTTCAGGCGTGAGGGCTGAGATGCGCCTGCTGGTGGTCGCCCGCAACACCAGGGTCGCCGTCGAGGGCGAACGCTTCGTCGAGCCCGAGGGCGCTTTCGACCTCGTGCTGGACTTCCCCGACGCGGAGGTTCGCCCTGGCCTGATCAACGCCCACGACCACCTGCACCGCAACCACTATGGCCGGCTGGGCCGGCCGCCCTACGCCAACGCCTACGACTGGGCGCGGGACATCCAGGCGAACGACGCGGACGCCATCGCCACCGGTCGCGCGACGACCCGCCGCGACGCCCTGCTGACCGGCGCCTGGAAGAACCTGGCGGCGGGCGTCACCACGGTAATCCATCACGACGCGTGGGAGGCCGATTTCGAAGCGGATTTCCCGATCCGCACGCCGCGTCTGGCCACCGCCGACTCGCTTGGCATGACGCCCGCCTTGGAGGGGCTCGACGCTGGCGGACCCTACGCCCTTCACCTGGCCGAGGGCGTGGACCCGGCCGCGGCGGCCGAGGTCGAGGCGCTGGCCGAGCACGGCCTGCTGACGGAAAACCTGATCGCCGTGCATGGCGTTGGCGTCGATCCGACGGGCGTCGAACGCTTCCAGGACAGCGGCGCGGCCCTGGTCTGGTGCCCGACCTCGAACCTCTTCCTGTTCGATCGCACGGCGCCAGTCGAGATGCTGGACAGCGAGGACGTGCTCCTGGGCAGCGACTCGCGCCTCACCGGCGACGGCGATCTGCTGGACGAGCTGCGCCGCGCCCGGCGCTTGGGCTTACTGGACGATGCGCGGCTAGAGTCCGCCGTGGGCCCGACCGCCGCGCGTCGCTTGAACCTGCCGGGGTCTGGTCTGGAACCCGGCGCGCTGGCCGATTTCGTCGTCCTGTCCCGGCCGCTGCTGGAGGCCGACGCCAGCCAGGTTCGACTGGTCGTGGTGGGGGGCGTGATCCGCCTGGCCGATGTCGATCTCGCGCCGCGCGTGAACCCTTTCGCCGCCAATCCGCAACAAACACACATCGGACCGATCGCCCGTTGGGTGAACGGGCCGGTCCCCGCGCCATCCAGCATGAGGTCGTTCCCATGATCCCCCGTCGTAAGCTTGCCGGTTCCAGCGGCGTCACCCTGGCCGCCGCCCTCTGCTGGCTGGCCGCGACGCCCGCCCTGGCCCAGGAGGCGACGCCGCCGGCGAACGACACGGGCGGCGGCTCGCAGACCGACATCTTCTCGAAGGACACCCTGTCGGTGCTGGTCGACGCCCGGCTGGTGGTGGCCAACGGCGCGACCTCGTATGTCGACGGCGGTTTCGGCAAGACCCGCTTCCAAGGCGGCGACGACGGCGGGTTCAAGGCCCGGGCCGTCCCCGTCGAGGCCGACCTGATCTGGACGCCACGCTTCACCTCGTCGCTGAACGCCAACGTCTCGGTGGCCTATCAGAAAAACCATGAGGAGAGCGTCGACCTGATCGAGGCCTTCGTGAACTATCTGCCCGAGCGCAAGGGCAAGGTCGGCTTCTCGGCCCGGGCGGGTCTGATGTGGCCGGAGATCTCGCTGGAGCACTCGACCGGCGGCGCCTGGAGCGTCGTCAACACCATCACGCCGTCGACCATCAACGCCTGGGTCGGCGAAGAGGTGAAGGTGTTGGGCGGGGAGGGCACGATCCATGCCGCCGTCGGCCAGAGCGAGCTGACCGCCACCGTCGGCCTCTTCGGCTACAACGACACGTCCGGCACCCTGCTGTCGTTCCGCGGCTGGGCCCTGCACGACGAGAAGGCCACGGCCAAGGGTTATTTCAAGCTGCCGCCGCTGAACGACTTCATCGTTCACCTGCAGGAGGACCGGACCAAGTCGACAGCCGAGATCGACCACAATGTCGGCTTCTACGGCCGCCTCGACTGGCGTCCGCCGCAGCCCTGGGGCGCTTCGGTCTTCTACTATGACAACAAGGGCGATCCAGAGGCGTTCACGACCGCCGGCCAGTGGGGCTGGCGCACGCGCTTCTGGAACGTCGGGTTCAACGCGGACCTCGGCCCCAACACCCGGCTGCTGGCCCAGGGCATGACCGGCTCGACCATCATGGGCTTCGAGACCGGCGGCCAGCGCTGGGTGCGTACCAAGTTCCAGTCGGCCTATGTGCTGGTCACCCATATGTTCGGCGACGTCGCCGTCACCGGCCGCGCCGAAGCCTTCTCGACCGACGAGCACGGCAGCGAAATGCCCCGCAACAACAGCGAGGACGGCTGGTCCATGACCGCCGCCGCCCGCGTGCCGATCAACGACCATCTGACGGCCCTGTTCGAGGCCCTGAACGTACGCTCCAGCCGCGGCACGCGGGTCACCCTGGGCGGCCTGACCTCGCCGTTCGAGGGCCAGACCGTGTTCCAGGCCTCGTTGCGCATGCGGTTCTGACGATGCGCCGTCGCTTCTTCCTGATCTGTGCGGCGCTGCTGCCGGCCGCCTGCGCCGAGGAACCGCGCCTGGGCGAGCTGAAGGGCCCTTCGGCCGTGGCCCAGCGGGCTGACCTGCCGCCGCCGACCGGCGCGGACCTGGTGGCCGCCACGACCGCCTATCGCATCGGTCCACTCGACAAGCTGTCGATCGTCGTCTTCGGCGTCGAGGACCTGTCGGGCAAGTTCCAGACCGACGCCGCCGCACGCCTGTCAATGCCGCTGATCGGCGAGGTCGACGCCTCGGGCCGTACCCCGTCCGAGCTGTCGACGATCATCGCCGCCAAGCTGCGCGCCAAGTTCATGCGCGACCCCCAGGTCACCGTGAACCTGGAGGAGACCACCAGCCAGGTCTTCACCGTCGACGGCCAGGTGACCCAGCCGGGCAGCTATCCGGTGGTCGGCAACATGTCGCTAATGCGCGCGGTGGCCACCGCCAAGGGGACCAGCGAGTTCGCCCGCCTGGAGGACGTGGTGGTGTTCCGCACCGTCAACGGCCAGTCGCTGGCGGCGCTGTACAACCTGGGCGCCATCCGGCGCGGCGTCTACGCCGACCCGAAGATCTACGCCAACGACGTGATCATCGTCGGCGACTCCGAGGCCCGCCGCCACTTCCAGCAGTTCCTGCAGATCACCCCGCTGCTGACCACGCCCTTGATCCTCGCCCTGGAGCGATTCTGACGCATGGAACGAATCTCGCCCCAGATGCTGGGTCTTGCGACCAGCGAGATGACCCTTTTCTCCGGCAGGGCCGCGCCGGAAGCGACCGGCCATGCCGGAGCGCCGCCGCTGCGGCGCCTGCTGCGCGCGGCGACGCGATGGCGTTGGGTGCTGCTGGGCGGCGTCGCCGCCGGCGCCCTGGCCGGCATCGCGCTGACCCTGGTCATGCCCCGCCAATACGCCTCGACCGCACGGATGGAGATCTCGCGCGAGACCGCGCGCGTCGTGAAGATCGACAGCGTCGAGCGCGACACCAGCATCGGCGACCAGGAGTTCTACCAGACCCAGTACGGCCTGCTGCGCACCCAGGTGCTGGCAGAACGGGTCGCGCGCGACCTGGGTGTGGTCGACGACCCGGCCTTCTTCAAGCTGTTCGGTCGCCGCGACCTGTTCCAGGACGGCAAGGCCGATCCGACCGCGCGGGCCAAGCGCAACGAAGTCGCCGGCAAGATCCTGCTGCTGCACGTCGGCGTTGCGCCGGTGCGCGGGTCCAGCCTGGTCGACATCCGAGCGGTCACGCCGGACCCGGTGCTGTCGCAGAAGATCGCCAAGGCCTGGAGCGAGAACTACATCGCCAGCAATCTGGAGCGCCGCTTCGACGCCTCCAGCTACGCCCGCAAGTTCCTTGAAGGCCGGATCGAGCAGCTGCGCGAGAAGCTGGAGGTGTCCGAGCGCGACGTCGTGGCGTACGCCGCCCAGCAGGGCATCATCAACCTGCCGTCGCCGATCGATCCCAATACCGGCGGGGCGGCCGGTGGCGGCGGCCGTTCGCTACTGACCGACGACCTGATCGCCCTGAACTCGGCGCTGGAAGTAGCGACCGCCGAGCGCATCGTCGCCGAGAGCCGGCTGAACGAGGCCAAGCGTCCGGACGCCAGCAGCATCGCGCTCGGCAACGACGCCATCGCCTCGATGCGCCAGCGGCGCGCCGACGCCGCGGCCGAGTACGCCAAGCTGATGGTCCAGTTCCGGCCGGACTATCCGCAGGCTCAGGCCCTGGCCTCGCAGGTCCAGGCGCTGGACGTCTCCATCGCCCAGGAAGAGAACCGCGTGCGGGTCTCGCTGCGGCAGGCCTACGAGTCGAGCGTCATGCGTGAGCGGAGCCTGCTGGCGCGCGTGCAGGATCTGAAGGGCGGGCTGACCGACCTGCGCCGCCGCAGCATCCAGTACAACATCTACCAGCGCGAAGCCGACACCAACCGCGAGCTCTATAACGCGCTGCTGCAGCGCTATAAGGAGATCGGGGTCGCTGGCGGGATCGAGAACAACAACGTCGCCATCGTCGACCCGGCGCGGCTGCCCGATCGTCCGTCCTCGCCAAAGCTGCTGGTCAATCTGGTCCTGGCCATGTTGGGCGGCGGGCTGGTCGGGGCGTTGATCGCGGCCGGGCTGGAGCAGATCGACGAAGGCATCGCCGACCCGGCCGACCTGGAAGAGAAGCTGGGCCTGCCGCTGCTAGGCGTCGCGCCCAAGACCCAGCTGGAGGATCCGCTGAGGGCCCTGCGCGATCCGCGCTCGAAGCTGGTGGAGGCCTATCTGGCGGTGCAGGCCAATCTGGAGCTGTCGACGCCCCAGGGCGCGCCGCGCTCGCTGGCGGTGATCAGCACCCGCCCGCGCGAGGGCAAGTCGACGACGACCGTGGCCCTGGCCCAGTCCCTGGCCCGCGCCCGCCGCAAGGTGGTGCTGGTCGACGCCGACCTGCGCTCGCCGTCGGTCCATTCGGCGTTCGGCCTGAAGAACGGCGTGGGGATCAGCAACTTCCTGTCCGGCGCCGACGACCTGGACGGCGCCTTGCACAAGACCGAGCACGAGGGCCTGTGGGTGATGACCGCCGGACCTCAGCCGCCGAACGCCGGCGACCTTCTGATGGGCGACCGTCTGGGCCTGCTGGTCAAACGATTGAAGGAGCGCTTCGACCACGTGATCGTCGACTCCCCGCCGGTGATCGGCCTGGCCGACGCGCCGCTGGTCGCCGCGGCGGTCGACGGGGTGGTCTATGCGGTCGAGGCCCGGGCGACGCCGGCCGGCACGGTGCGGACGGCGTTGTCGCGGCTGCGGACGTCGCAGGCCCGGGTGGTGGGCGCGGTGCTGACCAAGTTCGAGGCGAAGAAGGCCGGCTATGGTTCAGATTACGGCTACGACTACGACTACGGCCGCTAGGATGGGCGGCTGGGCGGGGCCGGCGCGGGCGGCGATCGCTCTCTGCGTGGCCGGAGGCCTGACGCTGGTCGTCCGCGACGGCGTGGCGACGGCGCTGGGCCAGGACGATCCCGCGCGGGCGGCCGCCCTGGCGCCGTCCGACGCCCGGATCGCGCTTCAGGCGGCGCGGGCCAGAATCGACGCCGGCGTGGCGCCGGGCGATCCCGCCGTGCGAAGGCTGGTCGATCGGGTCCTGGCCCGCGACGTCACCCTTCCGGCCGCCGTTGAACTACGCGCCTTGCGCGCCGAGGCCGAGGGCGACAAGACCCGGGCGGCGACGCTGTTCTCCTTGTCCGACCGGATCAGCCGTCGCAGTCTGGGAACGCGAGTCTGGCTGATCCAGAAGGCCGTCGACACCGGCGACGTCGCCGGTGCGCTCAGGGACTTCGACATCGCCCTGCGGACCTCGGCGGCGGCGCCGCCGATCATGTTCCCGGTGCTGACCAACGCCGCGTCCGACCCCGCCCTGGTCGGTCCGATCGCTCGGCTGTTGGATCGTCCCAGCGACTGGCGAGCGATGTTCCTGCACTATGCGGTGGTCGAGCGCCACGCGCCGTCGGGCGTGGCTGACCTCGTGCTGAGCATCCGCGACCGCTCCTGGGTGAAGCGCGAGGGCGTCGATCGGTCCCTGGTCGAGGAGCTGGCGGCCCACGGCGCGTTCGTCGAGGCTCGACGGGTCCATGACGCCTTCAACCCCGCTGCGAAGGGCTGGGTGGCCGATCCGGATTTCTCGCGGCCCGGACAGACCTATCCGTTCGGTTGGCGGCTGGTCGAGACAGGAGAGATCGGCGCCACGCGTGGCGTCGTCGCTGGCCGATCTGTCCTGGCCTACCAGGCCCTGAGCGGCGCGGGCGGTCCGGTGGCGACCCAGGTCCTCACCCTGCCCAAGGGCGCCTACCGCCTGGCGGTCCGAGCCGCGGCCACCGACGCCGCGGCCTCGCCCTACTGGACCCTGACCTGCGCCGAAGCGCGCGGGCCGCAACTGCTTCAGCTGGATCAGCCGCGCGAGGCGGGGGCGACCGGAGCGACCGACTTCACGGTTCCCGAGGGCTGCTTGGGCCAGCAGCTGGCGCTGCATCTGCGCGGCGCCGACGCGCCGAGCCAGTCGGGGGCCGTGGCCTCGGTGTCGGTCAGCGGGCGATAGGAGCGTCCAGCCGAAAGCGCCCCAGCGTCGCTAGGCCCAGCGGCCGCGTGCGGCGGCCGGAACCGAAGAGGCGATAGCCGGCCGTCTCGGCCAAGCGGACCGACGCTGCGTTGTTAGCTTCGACCAGGTACCACAACCGCTCCTCAGGCCAGGTCAGCGCCTGAACGGCGGTTAAGGCCAACCGCGCCAGGCCTTGGCCGCGGACGCCGGGATGGGTCCAGATGTCGCCGACCTGGAGGTCGTAGGCGTCCATGAACGGAAAGCGCGGCCAGCGCGGGGTCAGGATCAGCCGATGGACCAACTGTCCGTCGCGCCAGATCGTCACCTCGCGGAAGCCTGGCCGACTGAACAGGCCCAGGGTCTCGAACAGCCACCAGGTCCAGTTGCTGGCGCGCTGCGAGCCCGCTGGTGGAGGGCCCTGGTCGCCCGGCGACCAGATCCTGAAGACGAGGCCGGAAGGGAGTGTCGCCAGGCCCGCGCCGCCGCCGTCCCGCCGATAGAAGAGAATAGTCAAGCCGCGTAGCCGGGCGGTTCGGCGCGGGGCAGGGGCGCGCCTCGGCGGCATACCAGGCGTAGTTCGTCGCTGGCGCCTAAATCCTCCAAGATCGCATCGACGCCCTCCAGCGCGGCGGCGTGCGAGATCGCGCCTAGCGCTGTCAGGGCGATGATCCGCAGGTCGATCCAGAAGGTCCGTCGCTCGATGTAGAGGAGGCCCAGCCGGCTCTTCCACGGGCGGATGACCTGGTCGTACAAGGCGTCCGGATCGGCGGCGCCGTCCAGGATCTCGGCCTCGTCGGCGAACAGGATCGAGGCCAGGTCGGTGATGCCGGGGCGGACGCTGAGCAGGCCCATTTCTCGCGTCGTATAGAGATCGACCCCGCCGCGCCGCGTATTGGGCCGCGGGCCCACGACGCTCATCTGGCCGCGCAAGACGTTCCAGAACTGGGGCAGCTCGTCCAGCTTCCAGCGGCGCAACACGTGGCCCAGCGGCGTGATCCGCGCGTCGGAGCGGGTCGTGGAGGCCGCGCCCTTGAACTCGGAGTCCGCCGTCATCGACCTCAACTTGACCATGCGGAAATCGCGTCCGTCGCGGCCGACCCGCACGCCCAGGAACAGGGGCGACCGGCCGTCCTGCGCCCAGACCAGAGCCATCAGCACCGCCAGGATCGGCCCGACCAGGATCAGGATGGCCAGGGAGAGCAGGACATCGAATAGCCGCTTGGCCATGAAACCTCACCTTTGCGCGGTTGGAGCGCGACCGGCGGCCGGTCGCGTGAAGCCTCTCGACGTTTGGCTGGGGAAGCGACGCCGGGGAGGTTGCGTGCGGCCGGCCGCCTGCGGGCGATCGAGAGCGCGGCCGCCAAAGATGAGTGGCCCGAGACCAGGGCGCCGGTTCAACGCGCCACTATGGTTGGCGACAAAAATGGAGCGCTGAAGCCGCGCTATTGTTCAACTGATCTGGCGGTGATCGGCCTGGCCGCCGATGTCATGAGTGAGCAAAGCATCGCCAGCTGGGAGGCTGGCGCGAACGATCGTCGTCAAGCCCGTCGGCATGGTTGGGAGCGACTGGCCGAAAGCCGACTTCTGGAGGCGGCCAGAGGTCAGCTCATCACGCTTAGCGATCTCTGACTGGTCGCGATCGCCTCAAGCGAACATCGGGAAGCGGAGCCATCTTCTGGAGGCCGTTCTCAGACGCTCGACGACGCTGCTTGAGCCATTCCTCCACCTCATCCAGGTCCCATACCAGGCAGCGTTGGGTGAGATGAAGGCGGCGTGGGAATTCGCCTCTTCGTTCGCGTTCGTAGATCGTCGTGTCGGCGAGCGGGATCATGCGTCGAGTTCTGTGCGTCGGATGGCGCGTGTGATCTGGGGTTGATTGTTCTGGTCGACCGAACCCAAGGGTTCAAGCATCGCTTCCCTTCGTTCCTCATCAGCTGCCAGGTGGAGCCTTGAGACAGTGTGGCGGAGCGGCGTGCTTGCAATTGATCTAGCTCTACTGCACGGCAAGTATGTCGGTCGGGGATGCGGGATGGCGCGACGGTACTGAGGAGTCCGCGACCTTGAAGGTATCGTCGCGGCTTGGAAATTGTCGCGGTCGCGGTTTTCCAGCGATGTCAAACGTCGGATTTCTTGATCTAAATCAAAACGCTAGGATTCCATGGGGGCCGTCCACAGTTGAGCACAAGGGCGTGAATCAAAAAAGCCAGAGAATTCAATTCTCTGGCCGCAAAATCACCATCGAGTGGGAGTAGCCCGCCTGGGCCGCGAGTTTCGGGACTTCGCTAACCCGCCGCCAGACGCAGCGCGCGGCTGAGGTCGGCGATGGCGATCGGCTTGCGCAGGACGGCGGCGGCCTCGATCTGGTCCAGGGCGAGGGAGTCCGCGTAGCCGCTCAGGAAGACGATCGGGAGATGCGGATGCGCGGCCTGGGCGCGGCGGGCGACTTCGGCGCCGGTCATGCCGGGCATCGCATAGTCCAGCACCACGGCGTCCGGCGTCTCGATCTCCAGCTGGGCCAGTCCCGAAGCACCGTCCGACGCCCAGCGCACCAGGAAACCCTCGCTGGCCAAGGCCTCGCAAAGGCTTTCGCGGACATGGCGGTCATCGTCGACGACCAGCACCCGAAGGCCGTCTCGCTGCGTCGTAACCGGCTCCGGCGGCGCTTCGACACGCACGGCGGGGGGCTCGATTCGCGGTAGTGAAACACCGACCCGCGTTCCCGCGCCCGGAGCGCTTTCGATCTGGCAATCACCGCCGCACTGGCGCGCGAAACCATGGACCTGAGCCAGGCCCAGACCGGTTCCGGAGCCGGCCCGGGTGGTGAAGAAGGGCTCCGTGGCGCGCGCCAGAACCTCCGGCGTCATGCCAACGCCGGTGTCGGCGACTTCAAGGACGATCCGGTCAGGTTCGAGGCGTGTGCTCAGGCGCACCACGCCGCCGTCTGGCAAGGCCTCGCGCGCATTGACGATGAGGTTCAGCGCGACCAGTTCCAGTTGCGTGGCGTCGGTGCTGGCCCAGGCGCCTTCGGCCTCAAGGCACACCTCGAGATCGACGCCCGGACCAAGCGCCTGGCGCAGGAGCGGGTCGCTGCGCCGCAAGGTCGCGTCGACCTCCAGCGGCTCCAGGCGCAGCCGCTGGGTCCGGGAAAACGCCAGGAGCTGGCCGGTGACCTTGGCGCCGCGATTGGCCGCTTCGAGGGCGTTGTCGACAAACCGTCGGCACGGCTGGGCCTCGGGCGGAAGCTTACGCTGCAGCAGTTCCAGATTGCCGATCACCGCGGCGAGCAGATTGTTGAAGTCGTGGGCGACGCCGCCGGTAAGACGGCCGATGGCCTCAATCTTCTGGGCCTGCATCAGCGCCTGTTCGGCCTTGATAAGTTCGGCCGCGTGGTGGTCGACCTCCTCAAGCGCTCGCTCCAGCTCCGCGGTGCGCGCACGCACGCTCTGTTCCAGCTGGTCGTTCTCGCGCCGCAGCCGGCCTAGGGTGCGCGCGCTGGCCAGGACGGGCAGCAGGTTGCTGAGCTTGAGCGGCTTGAGGACATAGTCGACGGCGCCGCTGCGCATCGATTCCACCGCCGAGGCGATCGAGCCTTCGCCGGTCATGATGACGCCTGAAAGGTGAGGGTCGCGCTCGTGGGCTCTCTGCAGCAGCTCGACGCCGGTGGTCGACGGCATCTTCAGGTCGGTCAGCAGCACGTCGAACGCGCCGGGGGTGATGGCCTCCAGCGCCTCGTCCGGATGGGTGAAGCCGGTGACGTCGAAGCCCTGACCACCCAGCGTTACGCGAAGGGCCTGGAGGTTTGCCGCCTCGTCGTCGACGATCAGGATGCGCGTCCGTCGATCGTCGTCGGGCTGCGTGTGCGGTTCGATCATGGGGCGGCTCATGTCGTGAAACGGGCGAGGGCCGCGCGGAGCTCTCGCAACTTGGGCGGTTTGCTCAGCACCAGATCAATATGGGGCGGGACGTCGTCGTCGGCGAGCAGTCCCTGGCCCCAGCCCGTGAGTAGGATCACCGGCGTCTTGGCCGACAGCTCCTTGATCGCGGCCGCCACGCGGCGACCGTCGATATAGGGCATGCCCAGGTCGGTGAAGACGGCGTCGAAGCGGTCGCCGCCCTGGCTGGCCTCGAAGGTTTCGATCCCCGCGCCGCCGCCGTTGGCGATGGTCACGACATGGCCGTCGCTTTCCAGGGCGTCGCTCAAGGCCTTGAGCAGCACGGGATCGTCGTCCACCAGCAGCAGGCGCAGCCGTCGCCGTGGAGCGGCCGGCGGCGTGTTCGGGGCGGCGTTCTCGTCTACCGCCCGGGCGAAGGTCAGGGAGAGCGTCGCGCCGGCGCCGGGCGAGGACTGGACGTCCAACTCCGCGCCATGTCGCTGCGCGACTCCATAGACCATCGCCAGGCCTAATCCCGTGCCGCGCTCGCCCTTGGTCGTGAAGAAGGGTTCAAGGCATCGCCGACGCGCCTCTGCGTCCATGCCGATTCCGTTGTCCGCCACGCTGACCCGCACGGCGTCGCCGACGTCCGTGGCGACCCTGGCGGTGCTCACCGCCAGGAGGCCGCCGTCGGGCATGGCGTCGATGGCGTTGAACACCAGGTTGACCAGGGCTTCGCGGATCTCGCTGGCCACGCCCAACACGGGCGGCAGATCGTCGGCCAGGGCGGTTTCCACCTTGATGACCACGCCGCGCTGCATGGCCATGTCGTTCCACCGCGCTCGAGTGAGCTCCAGGACCTGGGCGACCAGTTCGTTCAGTTGGACCGGTTCGGTCTCCAGCTGGGTTTCGCGCAGCCTGTAGAACTCGCGCATCTTGCCGATCGTCTGGCCGACGTCCTCGACGGCGCGGCGAATGATCTCCAGCTGGCCGCGCCCCGCGGGGCTGAGGCCCGGCTCGGTCTCGATCATCGCTTCCGTGTAGAGCGAGACGGGCGACAGCGCGTTGTTGATGTCGTGGGCGATGCCGCTGGCCATCTGGCCCAGCGCCTTCAGCCGCTCCTGTTGCAGGATCGCCTGCTGGGACTGGCGCAGGTCGTCATAGGCCGCCTGGAGCGCGCTGTGCAGCTGGGCCTGGTGGGCGGCCAGGGCGACGTGCTCGCTCAGCTGGCGCAGGAACTCGCACTCGGCGCTGACGAAGGCGTTCGGCTGGAAGCGGGCCACGACCAGCACGCCGAACACCTTGCTCTCGACCTGCAGGGGCGCGCAGACCATTGACCCCAGGCCGCCGTTGGCGAGCCGGCGCGGGAACGGGAAGGGGACCTCGGCGATGTCCGACTCGTAGACCAAGCGGCCCCGAACGCACTGGGAGAGGCCGTTCTCGTCGATGTCGACGCGCGCGCGCTCGGGCATGGCCAGCTCCAGGGCCAGGGCCTGGCTGTTGACCCCGACGGCGGCGACCGTCAGGGCCCGCTCCAGGTCGTCGTAGAGGCAAAGGCAGGCGAAGTCGGCGGGCAGCTGGTCCTCGATGCTCCGCACAACGACCTGGAAGATGCTTTGGTTGTCCTGCCGCTCGCCGATGGCGCGCGTGATCTCGTCCAGCAGGCTCATTCGCTGCAACTGGGTATGGAGCTTGGCTTCGGCGTCCTTGCGCTCGGTGATGTCGGTCGAGATGCCGAACACGGCGTAGACTTGGCCTGTTTCGTCGCGCAGTGGGGATTTCACCGAGATGTAGGCGTGAGGCCCATCGTCGTGCGGGGCGCTTTCTTCCTCGGTCAGCGGCTGGTCGGCCGCAGCGACGCGCACGTCCATGGCGCGGAAGGCGTCGGCGATCTCCATCGGAAAGATGTCGTGGTCGGTTCGCCCGATCATCGCGTCGCGATCGATGTGGAAGATGTCGCAGTAGCGGCGATTGACCATCAGGTAGCGGCCATCCAAGGCCTTGACGTAGATGACGGCGGGAGAGTTTTCGACGACGGCCTCCAGCAGGCGTTGGCCCTGCTGGCGCGCTTGCGTTTCGGCTTCCAGTTGAGCGGTTCGCTCGGCCACCCGCTGGTCCAATTCGGCGTTGAGCTTCGACAGGGCGGTCTCGACGCGGACCCGATCGCGCATATCGCGCGACGCCGTCTGGAACAAGAAGAACAGCAGCGTTAGGTCGCCGGCCATCTTGCCCAGGTGCGAGGCCATGGCCGGGGCGTCGGCGGGAGAACGGGAATAGAGGATCAGGGCGTTGGCCACAGCCAGAATGACGGCGGTCATCGGCAGCGCCCGGATGACCCGGTCGCGGTCGGCCAGGCGCCATGCCACCAGGCCCGTCACGATCCAGAGCAGCGGCGCCAGGAGCAGCGTGGGCCGGGTGATCCCTAGAGGACCCGGCGGCAGATAGGTCGGCAGACGTTGATAGATGGCGAACAGCACAATGGCGGTCGCCAGAATCGCCGAGGCGAAGGTCGCCAGGCCGAAGCGGCTTCTCGCGGGCCAGAACAGCGCGCCGATCACGCCAAGGGGCAGCAGGTGGGATGGCGGCGGCCAGGTCGACGGCCGCAGCACCCCGCTGGAGGCCCTGATCGGGGCCAGGACCCCCGACCACTCCACGGTCACCAGGACATGGACCACCTCCATGGCGCAGGTCACCAGAAACACAAGGGCGAGGCGTCGGGTGATATCGTCGCCTTCGCGCTGGCCGGCGCCCCACAGCTTCAGCGCCAGGATTCCCGACAACAGCGCCACCCCGGTGTCGAGGATGGTGTGGAGGTTGGGGTAGGTCCTGGGCTGGCTGGCCAGCAGCAGGCCGCCGATGAGGCCAAAGACGACCAATATGACGGCCGCGGGGCTGGAAGGTCGCGCCAGACTCGCAGCGTCCGATCCCTGGGTTCCTGCTGGCGAGGGTTCGGCCAAGGCGCTCCCCGAGCTGAACTACGAGACCGATAGTCGTATCTCAACTGTGGTCGCGCGCAACCCACGATAGCGCAGGCGGGTCTCGCCGGAATTCACCTGCGGTCCTGGTCGGCCTCGTTCAGGCCGCGCGCCGGGCGTAGAGGAACTCGATCACCGCCGCCCGGGCATGGATGTAGGTCGGATCCTCGGCGACGGCGAGACGATCGCGGGGGCGCGGCAGATCCACCTCGAGCACCTGGCCGATGGCGGCGCGCGGGCCGTTGGTCATCATCACGATGCGGTCCGACAGCAGGGCGGCCTCGTCGACGTCGTGGGTAACCATCAGCACCGTGTTGTTGAGACTGGCGTGGATCTCCATGACGCTGTCCTGCAGGTGGGCGCGCGTCAGGGCGTCCAGGGCGCCGAACGGCTCGTCCAGCAGCAGGACCTTGGGCTCCATGGCCAGGGCGCGGGCGATGCCGACGCGTTGCTTCATGCCGCCGGAGATTTCCGAGGGGCGCTTGTCCAGGGCGTGGGTCATCTTGACCAGCTCCAGATTGTGCTGCGTCCAGTCGCGGCGCTCGGCGGCGGTTTTGGTCTTGCCGAACACCTTGTCGACCGCCAGCGAGACGTTCTCACGCACCGACAGCCAGGGCAGTAGCGAGTGGTTCTGGAACACCACCGCCCGGTCTGGCCCCGGGGCGTTGACCTCCTGCTTGTCCAGGATCACCGCGCCGGTCGTCACCGGCACAAGGCCGGCGACCACGTTCAGCAAGGTGGACTTGCCGCAGCCCGAGTGGCCGATTATCGAGACGAACTCGCCCTTGTCGACCTTCAGATCGACGCCGGTGAGCACCTCGGAGCGGGCGGCGCCCTTGGCGAAGGTGACGCCGACGCCTTCGATGGAGAGATAGGCCTTGGCCATGATGCGATGTCTCCTAGCTGGCCGCGTTGCCGCGCGAGATGACGTGACCCAGCAGGGCCACCAGGCGATCGAGGAAGAAGCCGGTCAGTCCGACCCAGGCCAGGGCCACGATGATGTCGGAGATGCGCGAGGCGTTGTACTGGTCCCAGATGAAGAACCCGACGCCGACGCCGCCCAGCAGCATCTCGGAAGCGACGATGGCCAGCCAGCTCATGCCGACGCCGATGCGCAGACCGGTAAAGATGTAAGGCGTGGTGGCTGGCAACAGGATCTTGAAAAAGTATTCGACCGGCGACAGCCGCAGCACCTTGGCGACATTCACGTAGTCGGCCGGAATGTTGCGCACGCCGACGGCTGTGTTGATGATGATCGGCCAGATCGAGGTGATGAAGATCACGAACAGGGCCGAGGGCTGGGCCTCGCGGAAAGCGGCCAGCGAGATCGGCAACCAAGCCAGGGGCGGCACGGTGCGCAGCACTTGGAAGATCGGGTCCAACCCCCGGTGCGCCCAGCGGTTGGAGCCGATCAGCACCCCCAGCATCACCCCGCAGACCGCCGAGATCGAGAACCCGACCCCGACCCGCTTGAGGCTGGTCAGGACGTGCCAGAACAGGCCCTTGTCGACCCCGCCGTGATCGAAGAACGGGTTGAGGATCAGGTCCTTGGACTCGGTCCACACCTGGACCGGCGACGGCAGCCCGCCGTACGAGTCGCCGATCGCCGCCTGCCAGAGACCCAGGATCGCCAGGACGGTCAGCAGCGGCGGAAGCACCGCCGCCGCCGTCGCGCCCGCCCGGCGGACGATCTCCGATCCGTGCGAGGCGCGAGGCGCGGGGGCCGGCGGTTCGATCACCGGCGCCGCCACGGGCTCGGCCGGCGAGAAGGAGGGCTTGGGGAAGGTCATGCGCACGTCTCCCTAGACCAGCTTCTTGATCGGCTGGCTGGCCAGGTACGCGCCCGGATTGGCCGGGTCGAACACCTTGCCGTCGAAGAACCGCTCGACGCCGCGGCTGTCACCGGCCGGGCCAGTCTGGCCGATGGTCTTGGCCGCCGCGCGCCAGATGTCCGAACGATTGACCTTGTCGACCAGCGCCTTGGTGTTGGTCTTCTGGGGCAGCACGCCCCAGCGGATGTCCTCGGTCAGGAACCACAGGTCGTGCGACTTGAACGGGAAGCTGGCGTTGTCGGCCCAGAACTTCATGTGGTGCGGCGAGTTCTTCAGCGTGCGGCCGTCGCCATAGTCCACCGTGCCCTGCAGGCGGGGCAGGATGTCGCTCATCGGCACGTTGACGTACTGCCGGCCCGAGACGATCGAGCACATGGCCGGTAGGTTGGAAGCCTTGTCGCACCAAAGCTGCGCCTCCTGGACGGCGGCGGTGATGGCCTGAGCGGCGCGCGGATACTTGTCCACCCAGGCGGCGCGCATGCCCAGGGCCTTCTCGGGGTGGTTCATCCATAGTTCGGAGGTCAGGCAGGCCGTGTAACCGACACGCTGGTTGACCAGCTGGCCGTTCCACGGCTCGCCCACGCAGAAGGCGTCCTGGGTGCCGGCCTTCATGTTGGCCACCATCTGCGGCGGCGGGATGACGATGGTGGCGACGTCGGTCTCTGGATTGATGCCGCCGGCCGCCAGCCAGTAGCGAACCCACAGATCGTGGGTGCCGCCCCGGAACGTCATGGCGACCTTGGCGATGTTGCCGGCCGCCTTCAGCTGCTGGAACTTGGCCTTGGCGCCGGCGCTGTTGAGCCCGACCTTGACCGCCTTAAGGTCGTTGCCGACCGAGATGGCCTGGCCGTTGGTGTTGAGGCGGGCCAGGATGTACATCGGCGTCGGCGCGCCGCCGGTGATTGCGCCCGTGGTCATCAGATAGGGCATGGGCGACAGGATGTGGGCGCCGTCGATGCCCCCGCGCTCCGAACCGAGCACCAGGTTGTCGCGGGTGGCGGCCCAGGAGGCCTGCTTGACCACCTCGATGTCAGGCAGGCCATACTTGGCGAACAGGCCCCGCTCCTTGGCGATGATCACCGGCGCGGAGTCGGTCAGGGCGATGAAGCCCAGGCGGGCCTTGGCCACTTCAGGCCCGGCCCCGGCCGCGTGAGCGCCGGCCGGGAACAGGGCCTTGGCGGCGGCGACTGTGGCGGCCGCGCCGACAAGGGCGTGGCGGCGGGTGAGGCCGGCCTCAGGGGCGGTCTTAGGGGTCTTGGTCATGATCTCAAATCCCGCTGGAGGTCAGAGTTTGTATTCGAGGGTGAACCAGGCCTTGGTTCGCGAGGCCGGCGGCGTCGCCGTGCCCGCGGGCACGATCGTTTCGCGCTGGAAGTCGGCGTACTTCAGCTGGATCGACAGCTTGGGCGTGATGGCCGCGGCGAAGGCGACGTCCCATTCGTGACCAAGGTCCGCGCCGGTTCGCTGGTCGTTGAAGTCGTGGTAGCGGACCAGGATGTCGGTGTTGAAGAAGTAGGTCCGCTTGAACCGGGGCTTGGCGTTGAAGCTCAGATTGGCGTCCTCGATCCCGTCGACGAAGCTCTTGTTGCCGCCCGGCGAGACGAAGGCGTCGGCCCAGCCCTGGAAGGCGTGGACGGTGGCCAGGGGCGTGGTGAAGCCGCGGGTTCCGTCGCCTTCCAGCGACTCGTAGCTGGCCTTGACGGTGTAGATGTCGAAGGTCCCGGCGATGTCGCCGCCGAAATAGGCCAGGTCGAAGTTGGGGGTGTTGTGGTGGTAGTCGGACTGCTTGGCGTAGGTGGCGTTGTAGGCCAGCTGGTAGAGGCCGACCCAGGTTTTGCCTGAGGCCTTGACGCCCTTGGTCAGCGACGAATTGACCGCCGAATTGCCGAAGTCCAGCGCGTAGACGAAGCCTTGAAGGCGCAGGGCCTCGGCCGACGACCAGGTGGCGTTCAGCAGGTGGCTGTCGCTGTCCCAGTCGCGCAGTTCGCCCAGGATGCGGTTCACGTGCGAGATGTAGGCGTAGGTCGCCTTGAAACGGCCGTAGGCGACATCGGTGCGGAGAGCGTCGAACGTCTGCTCGTCCTGGCGCCAGCCGACATTGCCGACGAAGCGTTGATCGTCGAGCAGGATGCGCTGGCGACCGGCGACCACCTGCAGGGCGGCGCTGGGCGTCCAGGTCAGCTGGGCGCGGTTGAGTTCGGTGACGTCCGGGTCGTTGACGATCGGATATCGGGCCTTGTCGGCGCCGTTCAGCGGGGGCGTGGCGGCGCCCGGGACGTTGACGGCGTAGTGCTCGGGTCCGGCCTGGCGGACGTCCTCGAACTCGATCAGGCCCTTCACGCCGTGGAACTCGGCGGTCTCCCAGCCCAGGCGGGTGCGGATCGTGAAGGCCGAGGCGTCGTCCTTCAGGGTGGCGGTCTTGGTCTGGTCGACGCTCTCGTAGCGCGCCCGGACTTCCAGAATCAGTTTTCCGGCGGCGACCTGGTCGCTGAAGGTTGGCGGCGGCGGCGGGGGAGGCGGCGGTTCGGCGGCTGCGAGCGGCTCTTCGTCAGGGGTCGCAATGGGCTCCGGTGCTGACTGTGCATGGGCTGCGCCCCCCAGAATCAAGGCGCAGAAAGTCGTGCTGCAAAGCAGCATTTTTCGCAGGCTTGGCATGATCTATCCCCCAGAAGGCCAAAAAAAAACGCCCGGTGGGACCGCTTTCGCGATCACTCCGGACGTCGTTGTCCAAACGGTACCACGCGGCTGCATCGCCGCCGGGCGGCCCTCTCGGGCCATCGCGGAACGTCGTTGTCCCGCGTGTTGAGACTAGGAGGGAGCCGGCCGACCGGCGCGGCAATCCGAAACTGCACTATGTCGCATCGCAGCATGAAAACGGGGCGATTTGCACAGCAGCAGTGCACGGGCGATGGCGGCGCTGCTCGGATTTCGCGCGTTTGGCGGGGCGGGGCCGGCCGGTCGCGCGACGAAGGGCCACCTAGTCCTTGGGCTGGAATGGCGCCCAGGCTTCGACCAGAACGCCGGGAAAGGCGCTGGTCAGGGAAACGTGGCCGTTCACGAATTCCAGCCGTAGACGCATGCCCGCCAAGCCCACGCCCGAGGTCGCGGCGGCGGCGTCCGGCAGGCCCACGCCGTAATCGCGGATCGACAACAGCACCATTTCGCCGGCCAGACGCAGACCGATCGCGGCGCGCGGGCTGCCGGAATGGCGATGCACATTGGCCAGCGCCTCCTGAGCGACGCGATACAGCGCCACTTCGGTCGGCCGCGCCATCTTCGGAAAGTCGTCGGCGATATCGATCTGCAGCGACAGTCCCGTCCGCCGCGCGAACCCTTCCGCCATCTGCCGGATCGCTGGGCCAAGGCCCGTCTCTTCCAGGGCTGGAGGGTGCATGACGTAGGAAAGGCTGCGGATCTCCTCCAAGGCGTTGACCAGCAAGGCCTCGATCTCGACCCGGATCTTCTCGGCGCGGCCTTCGACCTTCATCGCGCCCAGCATCAGCTTGGCGCCGGTGAGGTACTGGGCCGTTCCGTCGTGAAGCTCGCGTGCGATTCGCCGGCGCTCGTCGTCCTCGGCATGGAGCAGCGCGGCGGTGGCGCGTCCAAGGGCTGCCTGGGCGTGGCGCTGAACGGTGATGTCCTCCTGAGCCACGATCACCAGGGTCTGGCCGTTGCTGGAGATGCGCGTGGCGATCATCCTGGCCCACAGCGGGCCGCTGGCCAGGTCCATCTGGTACTCGTAGCGGAAGGGCCCTGGGTCGCCCGTGAGCAGGCCGCGGAGGCCAGCAGCCGCTTCGGAAGCCTCGGACCCGCCCAGGCTGTCGCAGTACGCGACGTAGTTCAGGCCCAGCCCATGGTTTTCCAGCGGCGGCGCGTTGAACGCGGCGAAATGCGCCCAGGCGTCGTTCACCGCGACGATCTCACCCTTTGCGTTCAGGATCGCCACGTTCGCGGTGACGGTGTCGAGGATGGCTTCGTGCAAGCCAGAGGTGGGCCATTCGCTCATCTCGTGAGCCGTGTGCATTTGGGTGGCGGCCTTGTGTTCCGATGGTTCGTGACGCGCTGTCGCGCTATTCCAGGATTCGCGGTGTCAAAGAGCGCGACAAACCCCCGCATACTTCATCCTCGCGGGCTAGGTTCCAAACTTATATTTCCAGGCGCCGACGGCCGGCGTGGCGGCGGAGCCGGTCGCGGTGGGCGAGACCTTCGGTTTCCATCCATCGGGGCTTCGCTACGGAAGGGACGCTAAGGCTCCAGGCCGTTATAGACTGTGGACCCCGGGCCGCCGGGCTGGCGCATCACCTGGCGGCGCAGCCTGGGATCGAAGCTGATGTGCACGCAGCGGCTCTTTTCGTAGATCAGCTGATCGAACTTCAATCCACTGTCGCGGACGCTTTTGGCGACCTCCAGGTCGTGCAGGCCGTCGACGTGGAAATCGGCGGCGTGACCCAGGGCGTGGGCCGAGGTCGGCACGCCGCCGACCGCGGCGTTGACCTGGGGGTTGCGATAAGCGCTGGTGATCTCGATCGGCCGGTTGAACAGCGCGCGAACGGCTTCCATGCGCTCGGCCAGGTGTTTGAGGTTCTCCAGATGCGCCGGGGTCGGGTCGTTCCTGACGCCCATCGACAGGGCCTTGGTGGAGATGATGAATTCCTCAAGCGAGAAATGCGCGCTGAGTTTCATGGCCGCCCCTCCGGATGTCGTAGAAGAGTAGCGCCTCGTTGTCGCAATCCAAGCGGGAATTTTGAGGCTTGGACAACTGCTGGAAGGGTCCGTGGCGCAGGCGCTGGAATCTGGGCAGGATATGTCGGTGTCCAACCAGTTCTCCCTCTTCGACGCGCCGCCAGTCACCGATCGACTGTTCTTCGCGATCTTTCCCGATGTGGAGACCGCGGCCAGCATCGCCCGTCACGCCAATACATTACGCGCCTCGCACCAACTGAGCGGCCGGCCGCTGGCGCCCCAACGCTTTCATATCACCCTGCATCACCTGGGCGATCATGCCGGCGTGCGGCGCGACATCGTGGCGATGGCCAACCAAGCCGCCGAGGCGATGACAGCGGCGCCGTTCGAGGTCGTCTTTGACCGCGCCGCCAGCTTCCACAACGGCGGCAACAATCCATTCGTTCTGCAGGGCGGCGAGGGCCTCGAAGCCCTGAAGGGCTTCCAGCGCGACCTCGGTCTGGCCATGGCGCGCGCCGGGCTCGGCAAATGGGTGGACAAGACGTTCACGCCTCACGTGACGATGCTCTACGACAGGCGATTGGTCGCCGAGCAGCCGCTTCCGCCCATCCGATGGACCGTCGGCGGCTTCACCCTCGTCCACAGCCTGCTGGGGCGGACCGAACATGTCCCACTGGCGCGATGGACATTGCGCTAGGCACGGTAGCGCCGTCTGACGCAGGGTCCAGCCGTCCCCTTTGACCTGAACTCAGGCTCCGGGCCCTGTCGCGTCAGACGGTTCCAGCAGGGTCGCGACATGGCTCAGCGCCTGGCGCAGCATCGACGCCTTGGCCGGACCGCCCAGCGAGATGCGCAGTCCGGCGGGCGCGTCAGGGGTGGTGGCGAAGGCGTCCGACGCGACGAGGGCCAGGCCGCGCGCGGCCGCCAGGGCGCGAAACCCGGTAGCGTCCAGGCCGGGCGGCAGGTCCAGCCAGACGTGGAGTCCCTCGGCGTCGCCCTGGGCATGGGGCAGGGCCTCGGCGGCGACGACGCGGCGCAGTCGAGCTTCGCGCCGCACGCCGGCCAGGATCCGCTCGGCGGTTCCGTCCCGAATCCAGCGAATGGCGACGGCCGTGGCGAGGGGCGATCCCATCAGGGCCGTGGCGTGCAGCGCGTCGGCCACCTGCTGGGCCATCGCGGCGGTCGGCGTCGCCACGAAGGCGGTGCGCAGCCCCGGCGACAGGGTCTTGGACAGGGTGGCGATGTGGAAGGTCCGCTCCGGCGCCAATGAGGCGAGGGCGGGCAGGGGGCTGTCGAACAGGCGACTGTAGGGATCGTCCTCGATCAGACAGGCGTCGCCGGCGCCGATAGCGGCGGCGATCTCGCGACGCCGCGCCAAGCCCATGGTCGTGGCGACCGGGTTGCGGGTGGTCGGGACCAGATAGACGGCCGCGGGCCTTCGCTCGGCGCAGAGCCGGGCCAGGACCTCGGGCAGGAAGCCTTCGGCATCCACGGGGCAGGGGATCAGGCGCAGGCCCAGCCGCGTCGCCAAGGCGATGACGCCGGGATAGGTCAGGGGCTCGACCATGAGACCGGCGCCAGGCTTGGCCACCATGGTGAGAATCGCCGCCAGGGCCGACTGCGCCCCTGGGCTGACCACGATCCGCTCGGGTCCGATCGGGCCCAGGGCAGGCGCCAGCCAGGCGGCGCCTGCGCCCCGCTGTCCTGGCGCGCCCTGGCCGGCGTGATAGGCCATCAGGGTCGCCACGTCCGTGCGGTCGAGGATCGCTGCGGTCGTCTCCTTGAGGAGCGCCGCCAGCGACACGCCCTGCGGCGGCGGCGGCAGGTTCATGCTCAGGTCTACGAGGCCGGCCTCGTCGTCGAGGACGCGACGACGCACGAAGGTGCCGCGCCCTGCCGCGCCCTCGACAAGGCCTCGGTCCCGAGCGGCGCCATAGGCGCGGGTGATGGTGGTGAAGTCGACACCCAGCTGAGCGGCCACGGCGCGCTGGGGCGGCAATTGATCGCCCGCCTGCAACTCGCCCTCGCGCACCGCCGTTTCAAGGGCCTCGACCAGCGCCAGATAGATCGGGCGGCCATTGTCCGCGCGGACGTGTCGCAACCAGGCGGTCGTGGGCCGGTCCCGGGTCATGGTTGCTTTTCCATGGCGCGATACATACATTTCCCATGAAATGTATGCAATAAGGTTCGCATTGTATGGAACGGCCCCTCATCACCCATTTCGACAGCCCGACAAGCTTGCAGGCCGGCCTGCTTTGTCGTTGCCCCCGCTGTGGCGAGGGCAAGCTGTTCGCCGGCTTCCTACGTCTGGCCAAACGCTGTGATCGTTGCGGGCTGGACTACGGCTTCGCCGATCCGGCGGACGGCCCGGCCTTCTTCGTCATGACGGGCGTGGGCATCCTGGTGATCGCGGTCTGGGCCTGGGCGGTGATCGCCTGGAGCCCGCCGCTCTGGGCGCAGTTCGCGACCGTGTTTCCAGCCTTGCTGATCGGCTGTCTGGGCACGCTGCGGCCGGTAAAAGCTTGGCTGGTCGCTGAACAATATATCCACAACGCCAGCGAAGGCGGGGCTTCCAGCGTGCAGAAACGATAGGGCCGGAGGCGACGTGGCGAGCGGAGGTCCGACTGTTCGGTCATCCTTCCACGCCTTTTGCCAGCGACTACATAAGCCTGCGATTTAGTTTGACCTCCACGGATAGGCAGAGCGTCGCACCGGCTTTTTCCGTTTGCCCGAAGGCCCACGAACTCTACGCTGATCCTCCGAGAATCTGACGCGAACGGAGTAATCAGGCGTGACCACCACGATCTACGGCATCAAGGCCTGCGACACGATGAAGAAGGCGCGGGACTGGCTGGAAGGTCATGGCGTCGCCTACGACTTCCACGACTACAAAACGGCGGGCATTGACCTTCGGCGCCTGGAACTCTGGAGCCGGGCCGTGGGGTGGGAAACCTTGCTCAACAGGACCGGAACGACCTTCCGCAAGCTGCCGGACGCCGACAAGCAGGGGATCGACGAGGCCAAGGCCATCGCGCTGATGCTGGCCAACCCTTCGATGATCAAGCGGCCGGTTCTTGAGACGGGCGATCAACTGCTGGTCGGATTCAAGCCTGACGTGTATGGTCGCGCCATGGGTTCAGGGGGCTGAATGGACGCCCAGATCGATCTGGTCATTTTCGACTTCGACGGCACGCTGGCCGACAGCACGGCCTGGGCCATCCGCGCCGTCAGGCCTCTAGCCGAACGCTTCAAGTTCAAGGCGGTCACCGAGGACGAGATCGCCATGCTGCGCGGCCGCTCCAGCCGCGAGATCATCGACTATCTCGGACTGCCGCTGTGGAAGGTCCCGCTGGTCGCCGCCCACGGCAAGAAGATGATGGCGGCCGAGGCTCACGCCATCCCGCTGTTCTCCGGCACCGGCGACCTGCTGCGGGCCCTCTCGGCGGCCGGTTTGCGCCTGGCCATCGTCAGCTCCAATTCCGAAGCCACCATCCGCTCGATCCTGGGGCCTGACCTGGCCGCCCTCGTCGATCATTACGGCTGCGGGGCGGCGATCTTCGGCAAGGCCGCCAAGTTCAGGGCCGTGGTCAAGGCCGCGCGCATCTCCAAGGATCGGGTGCTGTGCATCGGCGACGAAACTCGGGACATCGAGGCGGCGCGCGAGGCGGGCCTTGCTTGCGGGGCCGTCGAATGGGGCTACGCCACCCGGCGCGCCCTGGCCGACCACGGCCCAACCATGATGTTCGCGGCCATGGACGAAATTATTTCCCGGGTCGCCGCATCCAATCCGCGGGTCGGCGCCGACTAGTCTTCAGAAACGGCGCGAAGGTCGCGCCGATCTGGAGATTGAGACCGATGGACGAGCTGTTCCGCTCCTATTGGTGGCTGGTGTTTCCCCTCGGCTGGATGGCGTTCGGCGGGTTCCGGACCTGGCTGGCCTATCGCGCCCGCCGCGACGCCCTGGCGTTGCTGCAGTCCTACGCCGAAGCTGGCCGCGAGCCGCCGCCGGCGCTGCTGGCGCGCCTGAACGTCCGCTGCTCCTACTGATGATCGTTCGAGGCGCTCCATGCGCCTCTGGAGACCAAGACCATGGAAGATATGTTTCGACAGTTCTGGTGGCTGATCTTTCCGCTGAGCTGGTTCGTGTTCGGCGCCTATCAGAGCTGGCTGTCCTATCGGGCCAACCGCGACACGCTGGACCTGATCAAGACCTACGCGCAGTCCGGGCGCGAGCCGCCGCCGGAGCTTTTGGCCAAGCTCAACAGGCGCTGGAACGACGGCGACGACCTGGATGACGCGGACGACGGCGACGAGCGTCCGCGCCGCCGCCACTATCGCCGCTTCCGCCGCCAGCGTACCTGGTCACGGGTCGCGCTGTTCGCCTGCCTCTGCGCCGGCTTCACCTATGCGGCGGTCACCGACCTCTATGAAGCCGGACCGGCCTTCGTGATCGTGTCCTTCGTCATGGCCGCCTTAGCTGTGTCGGCGGCGGTGGGGATGCTGGTGGATCGTGGGCCCAAGGTCTGATGGACGGACCGCTCGTTCGGGCGGCGCGGGACGGATCCCAATCCGCCTTCGCCCGGCTCGTGGCGACGCACGAGCGGGCCCTGCGCGGATTCCTGCGCAAGAGCGGCTTCAGCGACGCCGACGATATCGCCCAGGAAGCTTTTCTGGCGGCTTGGTCCAGTCTGGACCGGCTACGCGACGACGAGGGCTTCCGCGCCTGGTTGTTCGGGATTGCCTGGCGCAAGGCGCTGGACCAGGGGCGAGCTGCCCGGCGAGCGGCTCGTCGCGACGAAGCCTGGCGCGAAGAGCAGGCGGCGGAGGCGTCGCGCGAAGCCGACCCGGCCGATCGCCTGGCGCTGGAGGCGGCGTTGGCCGGTTTGCCGCCGGACCAGCGGGCTTGCGTCATCCTGTGCCTCGGCCAAGGCTGGTCGCACGGCGAGGCGGCGGAAACCCTGAACCTGCCGTTGGGCACCGTGAAGTCGCATGTGAACCGCGGACGTGAGAGACTGTTGGCCGTATTGGGAGACCCGTCATGAGCCCCGAAGATCGCCTGGCCGCCTTCCTGTCCGCCGACGCCGCTCCGGCGCGGCCGGCGGTGGACGCGGCGTTCGTCGCCGAAGTGATGCAGCGGGTGGCGCGGCGGGAACTGCAGCTGAAGCTGGCTTCGACCGCCGTGACCGCCCTGGCCGCGGGCGCGGTGCTGTGGACCTGCGCGCCGGTGCTGAACCTGGCGGTCCAGACCCTGGCGCCCGTCCTGCTGCCCGCCGCCGGGATCCTGACCCTGGCCGCCGCCGCGGCCGTACTCGGCGGCCGAATCTCGATGCGGCGCTAGACGGCGGATTTCGCCCGGCGTTCGGCCGAAGTTTTCGAAAGGCTCCAACCTTACGAAAGTTTCATTCGACCCGGCGCCTCCAATCGCCATGGCCCAGGTCTCTTACCTACAGAAGGCGAGGGCGGCACGCTCCCGCCAAGCATTCGAGGGGACTTAGGTCATGGACTTGGGAATTCTGGTTCCGCTTTCGCCGTTCCTGATGGTCGCAGCCATCGTCATCGTGCCGGCCTGGCTGAAAAACCGCGAGCGCCGTGAAATGCAGCAGACAGTCCGTGCGGCCATCGAAAAGGGCCAAGCCCTGCCGCCCGAACTGATCGAGGCGCTGTCGAAGGATGTTCAGCCGAAGAAGGTGTCGTCGGCGCACCGTGACCTACGAATCGGCGTGATCCTGCTGGCGGTGTCCGTCGGCATGGGTCTTCTGGGCGCCGCACTGGGCATGATTGAGGACGAAGCGATGTTCGCAGTGGCGGGCTCGGCGACGATCCCCGGCATGATCGGCATCGCCTTCATCATCCTCAGCTTCTTCAACCCCAACAAGAACCCGCCGGAAGTTTAAGCGCGGATAAGGGGGAGAGGGGACCAAGCTCATGGGCACTGAACGCCCACCTACCGGCCATGACGTCGAACTGGCCTCGCTGGCGGCGGCCGGCGACCGGCGGGCCTTCGGCGAGCTGGTGCGCCGTCACGGCTCGGCCGTGCGGGGCCTGCTGCGCCGGCTGGGGGCCGATCCGGCCACCGCCGACGATGTCGCCCAGGACGCGTTCCTGGTCGGCTACGAGCAGATCGCCGACTATCGTGGGGAGGGAGCCTTCGCGGGCTGGATCAAGAAGACCGCGGCGCGGCTCTATCTGCGCAAGGTCAAGCGGGAGGCGCGCTTTGTGCTGACCGAGGCTCCCGAGGAAGAAGCGCCGTCGGGACCGGACGGCTCGGCCGCCAGCGCCGATCGCCTGGATCTGGACGAGGCGCTTAGGCATCTGTCCAGGGCCGAGCGCCTGTGCGTTTCGCTTTGCTATGGGGCCGACTGGTCGCACGCCGAGGCGGCCGAGGCCTTGAACATCCCCCTTGGGACGGTCAAATCCCATGTCAAACGTGGTCTGGATAAACTCAGAGTCCGGATGGCCGCGCCATCCGAAAGCGTATCGAACGACTCCGCGAGGAGGGAAAGCCATGGCTGAGCAGGATTTCGAAAACCAGCTGGCGCGCCTCTATGGCCAGGCCCCGGTGTTTCGCGACGCCGAGCTGTTCGCCCAGCAGGTGACCGAGAAGCTGGATCGCGGCTGGGCGCTGCGCCGGGTGCTGATCGGCGCGACCGGCGTGGTGGCCGGGGTGGCCGCCGCCGTCCAGTTGGTCGGGGCGCGGTTCGCCAATGAGTTCGCGCAGATGTCGAAGGAGGGCGCGGACCAGCTGAACCTGGGCGTGGACAAGCTGACCCACCGCTACGATCAGCTGTTCAGTCTGGGCGGTTCCGAGACCCTCTGGGTGGGCGCGGCCCTGGCCATCCTGGCGCTGGCCTTCGCCGTGACCCGGCTGGTGGACGAGGTCTAGTCGGCGTTCGGCCAGGCTTTTCACCGATAATGTTGCGGCGCCGAACGATCTGGCGGAAAACGGCAGGCGTTTTTCGCTGGAGTGCCGATCCTGTCCGCTCATCGTGAAGAGAAGGTCCGTCGCCTGGCGGCCCCCGACATCGCCGCGCGCAAGGGCGGCGAACCCATCGTCTGTCTGACGGCCTACACTGCGCCGGTCGCCGCGACCCTGGACGAGGCCTGTGACCTCCTGCTGGTCGGCGACTCGCTGGGGATGGTCGTCCACGGCCTGCCCAACACCGTCGGCGTGACCCTGGAGATGATGATCCTGCACGGTCAGGCGGTGATGCGCGGCTCGCGCAAGGCCATGGTGGTGGTCGACATGCCGTTCGGCTCGTACGAAGGCGCGCCCGAGATCGCCTACGCCAACGCCGTGCGGATCATGAAGGAGACGGGCTGCCAGGCGGTGAAGGTTGAGAGCGGTCCCACTGTGCCGGCCACCATCGCCTATCTCGTGCAGCGCGGCATTCCGGTCATGGGCCATGTCGGTCTGCGGCCGCAGGCGGTGCTGGTCGACGGCGGCTTCAAGGCCAAGGGCAAGGACGAAGCAGGCCGCCAGAAGGTGCTGGTGGAGGCCCGCGCCACGGCTGAGGCCGGGGCTTTCGCCGTGGTGGTCGAGGGCGTGGCCGAGGGCTTGGCGCGCGACGTGACCGCGGCTATTTCGGTCCCGACCATCGGCATCGGCGCCTCGGCCGGCTGCGACGGCCAGATCCTAGTGGTCGACGACATGCTGGGCCTGTTCGACTGGGCGCCGAAGTTCGTGCGCCGCTATGCCGACCTGAAGGGCGAGATCGAGCGCGCCGCCGCCGCCTACGCCCGCGACGTCAAGGCTCGCACCTTCCCCGGCGAGGCCGAGACCTACTACGCCAAGAAGGGCTAGGACCAAGAAGAAGGGCCAAGGCGCCGGTTCCGCCCCGTTGCGGCTGGCCCGGACACGCTATAGGTTCGCCGCCTCGGTGGGTGCGCTCACCATGGTTTTCATTTCGCGTGTCGATTCCGGAGCGATCCGGCGTCGACGCCCAGGGCGCTGTTTCGCCCTCTATCGGAGCCTCGTTCGTGGTCGATGTGTTTGACGAGGTCGAAGAGCAGCTGCGCTCCGACCGCTACAAGTCCCTCGCGCTGAAGTCGCTGCCCTGGCTGGGCGCGCTGGCGGCGGCGGCGGTTCTCGGCGTTGGCGGCTGGATGGGCTGGACCAGCTACCAGGAAGGCCTGACCAACAAGGCCACGGAAGCCTACCAGGCGGCCCTGACCACCGGCCAGAAGTCTGGCCCGGTTGCGGCCTTCCCGGCGTTTGAGGCGATCTCCAAGACCGGCACGCCCGTCTATAAGGCCCTGGCCTTGCTGCAGATGGGCGGTGTCCGCCTGGAGCAGAACAAAACCGCCGAGGCGGTGGCCTATTTCGACCAAGCGGCCAAGCTTTCTCCCAATCCGGTGCTGGCTGACCTGGCCGGCCTCAATTCCGCCTTGGCGCTCATCGACACGGCTCCTTACAAGGACGTCGAGGCGAGGCTGACCCCGTTGATGGGCGAGAAGAGTCCCTATCGCGTGCAAGCGAAGGAAGCGCTAGCCTTCGCCAAGCTGCGGGCTGGCGACCTGACCGGCGCGCGCGGCGACTTCCTGGTGCTGTCCGGCTCGCTCGACAATTCGTCCGACGAAATCCGCGAGCGGGCCCGGGGCGCGATGGCCATGATTGATTCCGGCTCGGCCAAGGACCTGCCGGCCGTGGTCAAGGCCGCCATGGCCCTGCCGCCGTCCGCCGCGCTCTCGCTCCCGACCGGCCCGCAGGCCGACGTCGCCCCCAATACCGCCCAATGAGCCGACGCCCCATGACGACCAAGCGCTATCTGCTTCTCACCGCGATGATGACCGCCGCGGTGTCGGTGGCGGGCTGTTCGACGATCTCCAAGCTCAACCCCTTCGACAAGAAGGAGGCCAACAAGACCCTGGCCACCCAGGGGCAGCGGATCTCGGTCATCGCCTTCGACCAGAAGGTCGAGCCGGCCGAGGCGCTGAAGGGCGCCGACTTCTTCTTGCCCGAGCCGACCGTCCAGGCCGACTGGCCGCTGCCGGGCGGCAACGCCGAGCAGTCCGTCGAGCATGTCGCGGCAGCCGCCAATTTCGACATCGCGTGGCGCAAGGGCTTCGGCCAGAAGGCCAACCGCAAGTATCACGTGACCGCACCGCCGGTGGCCGCCGACGGCAAGATCTTCGTGATGGACGGCGAGGCCACCGTCAGCGCCATCGACGCCAAGAGCGGTTCGACGATCTGGCGCAAGGACCTGCGCCCCGCCAAGGCGCCGGGCAAGAAGCGCGGCTTCTTCGGGATCGGCGGCAGCGCGGCCGATCGCACGGGCTTCGGCGGCGGCGTCGCCTACGCCAACGGCAAGCTCTATGTCTCGTCCGGATTCCGTTTCGTTGCCCAGCTCGATGCCGCCACCGGCGCGGAAGCCTGGCGTCAGCAGACCAGCACGCCGGTCCATGCCGCGCCCACCGTCGCCGACGGCCGGGTGTTCGTGGTCTCGACCGACAATGAGCTTCTGAGCTTCAACGCCGCCGATGGCGCGCCAGGCTGGACCTACCAGGCCCTGATCGAGCCGGCGCGGATCCTGGCGGCCAGCAGCCCGGCCGTGAGCGGCGACACGGTCGTGGCCGGCTTCGCTTCGGGCGAACTGGTCGCCCTGCGCGCCAGCAACGGCAACGACCTGTGGAGCGAGGCCCTCAGCCGCGCCAGCCGCACGAACGCCCTGTCGGAAATCCGCGACATCGCCGGCCGCCCGGTGATCTTCAAGGGCGACGTTTTCGCCGTCAGCCATTCGGGCGTGTTCGCCGCGACCGACCTGCGCACGGGTCAGGCCCGCTGGAGCCTGCCGGTCACCGCCATCACCAGCCCCTGGGCGGCCGGCGACGTGGTCTTCGTGGTGGACAAGGCCGGCCAGGTGATCTGTGTCTCGCGCGAGGCCGGCCAAGTTTATTGGATCCGCGACCTCAACAACACCGACAAGCTGAGCAAGAAGCAGAAGAAGAAGCGCGCCAAGCACCCGGTGGTCTGGTCCACCCCGATCCTGGCCTCGAACCGCCTGATCACTGTATCCAGCGAAGGGCAGGCCGTGGCGCTGAACCCCAAGAACGGCGAGACCCTGAAAACCCTGAAGATCGGCCAGTCGGTCCTGCTGGGTCCGATCGCCATGGGCGACACGGTCTATCTTGCCACCGACGAGGCGGACCTGATCGCCATACGCTAGGCGTCTCCGGGCTCGCCCGGACCCACAATTCAAGCACCGCGAACCCGGGCTGGTCCTCACCAGTCCGGGTTTGTCGCTTTTGTCCCCGAAATCGACTAATCACAGCCCATGCCTTTGAAACTCGCCATCGTCGGCCGCCCCAATGTGGGCAAGTCGACCCTGTTCAACCGTCTGGCCGGCCGCAAGCTGGCCCTGGTCGACGACCAGCCCGGCGTCACCCGCGACCGCCGGTTCGCGCACGGCCGCCTGGGCGACCTGGACCTGGAGTTGATCGACACCGCCGGCTTCGAGGACGTCACCGACGAGAGCCTGGAGGCGCGGATGCGCGCCCAGACCGAGCTGGCGATCGACGAGGCCGACGTCAGCCTGCTGGTCTTCGACGCCCGCGAGGGCCTGACGCCGCTGGACAAGATCTTCGCCGAGATCCTGCGCAAGCGGAACAAGCCGGTGCTGGTCGCCGCCAACAAGTCCGAGGGCAAGGCCGGCGACCACGGCGCAGCCGAGGCCAATGTCCTGGGCCTGGGCGAGCCGATTCAGATCAGCGGCGAGCACGGCGAGGGCATGGCGGAGCTCTATGCGGCCCTGCTGGCCGTCGCGCCCGAAGAGCTGCAGACCGACCATGAGGAGCTGGACGACGACAAGCCGATCAAGATCGCCATCGTCGGCCGTCCCAATGCCGGCAAGTCGACCCTGATCAACCGCCTGATCGGCGAGCAGCGGCTGCTGACTGGCCCCGAGGCGGGGATTACCCGCGATTCGATTTCGGTCGACTGGGACTGGGGCGGACGCAAGGTGCGGCTGGTCGACACCGCGGGCCTGCGCAAGAAGGCCAAGGTCAACGAGAAGCTGGAGAAGCTCTCGACCCAGGACACCATACGCTCGCTGACCTTCGCCGAGGTTGTGCTGCTGGTCATGGACGCCACCCACCCGTTTGAGACCCAGGACCTGCAGATCGCCGACCTGGCCGAGCGGGAGGGGCGGTGCGTGGTCTTCGTCCTGGCCAAGTGGGACCTGATCGAGGATCCGGGCCAGATTCTGAAGGACTTCCACGAACACGCCGAGCGCATGCTGCCCCAACTGCGCGGCGCCCCCGTGGTCGCCCTGTCGGGCGAGACCGGCCGCGGCGTCGAGCGGCTGATGCCGGCCGTGCTCAAGAGCCACAAGGACTGGTCGACCAAGGTCAAGACCCGCGACCTGAACGACTGGCTGCAGATGGCCATGCAGCGCCACCCACCGCCCAGCGTTGGCGGCAAGCGCATCAAGCCCAAGTACATGGCCCAGACCAAGGCCCGCCCGCCGACCTTCGTGCTGTTCTCCAGCCGCGCCGACCAGATGCCCGAACAGTATCGGCGCTACCTGATCAACAGCCTGCGCGAAAGCTTCGACCTGCCCGGCGTGCCGCTGCGCATTACCCTGAAATCGGGCGCCAACCCCTATGCCGAGGGCGAGGCCAAGGGCCACTCGGGCAAGGGCAAGCGGGAGTTCGAGCGAAAGGAGCGCGAGAAGGAGCGGATCCGCGCCTCGCGCAACACCGTCAAGAAATCGGTTCGCATCGCCGAAGCCGCAGCGGCGGCGGTCGCCGAGGCCGCGGGCCTGCCCGCGCCGGCCAAGAGCCCCGGCAAGCCCGCCTCGAAGGCTTCCAAGGCGCCCAAGCCGGTCGAAATCGCCGCGGCGCCCGCTGCCGAGTCCGGCAAGGCGGCGGTCAAGTCGGTCAAAAAGCAGGGACCCAGGGCCCAGAAGAAGTCGGCCACGCCCAGTTACAAGGTCGGCTTCAAGGCCGCGGGCGGCAAGGCGGCCGGCTCCAAGACCGCCGCGCGTCGTCCGGTGGCCGGCGCTCGCACCGTGCGTGGCAACAAGGCGCCGCCGAAGGGGCGGTAGGCCGCTACGGCTATCACAGGGGCGGCATGGCGCCGCCCTGGAACGCCGCGGTGATCGGGACCATTTTCCCCGGCATGGACCCTCGTCAAGCCAGCCTGTTCGAAGACCCGAAGCCGGGGCCGGCTGGCTTTGCCTACCGGTCCGGAGCGATCGACCCGGACGAAGAGGCGGCGCTGGCGAAGGTTCTGGCCGATCTCGATCTGCGGGCCTTCGAGATGCGGGGCTACGCCGCGCGCCGGCGGGTGGCGTATTTCGGCCGGCGCTATGACGAATCCGCCAAGGGCCTCAAGGATGGCCCGCCGATCCCCGACTTCCTGCAGGGCCTGCGTCACAAGGCGGCGGCGCTTGCCGGCCTGAGGCCGGAGGCCCTGGTTCACGCCCTGGTCAACGAATATCCGCCCGGCGCGCCGATCGGCTGGCATCGCGATCGGCCGGCGTTTGGCCAAGTGATCGGCTTTTCGCTGCTGTCGCCGTGCGTCCTGCGTTTCCGCCGGCCCCGCGAGGACGACTGGGAGCGGCGATCCCTAACCCTGGAGCCGCGCTCGGCCTATGGGTTGGCTGGCGAAGCCCGGTCGGTCTGGGAGCACAGCATCCCGCCAGTCGAGGCGTTGCGTTATTCGGTGACGTTTCGGACGCTTGCCTAGAACTCTTCCCATTCCGTGGCGATGGCGGCGCTCGCTCCCGAACGCATCTGAGGGACAGGCCTGGCCGACGAAGGGCGCGTCTCGGCCGCGCGGGGGCGGGCGGACGCCGCGAAGGACGGGCAGCGGGCGCTGTCGCCCGTCTCGAAGCGCGCCACCAGCCCGGCCAAGCCGGCGGATTCGGAACGCATGTTGGCGGCCGCCGCGGTAGCTTGCTCGACCATGGCGGCGTTCTGCTGGGTGACCTGGTCCATCTGGTTGACGGCGGCGTTGACCTGGTTGAGGCCCGTGGCCTGCTCCTGCGAGGACTGGGCGATCTCCGAGATCAGTGTGTCGATCTCGGCCACCTTGCCGACGATGCCGCTCAAGGCCTGGCCGGTGTCGCCGACCAGCTGCACCCCGCGCGCCACTTGAGAGGTGCTGTTAGCGATCAGGGTCTTGATTTCCTTGGCGGCGTCGGCCGACCGCTGGGCCAGGGCCCGGACTTCCTGGGCGACGACCGCGAAGCCGCGCCCCGCGTCGCCCGCCCGTGCGGCCTCCACGCCGGCGTTCAAAGCCAGCAGGTTGGTCTGGAAGGCGATTTCGTCGATGACGCCGATGATCTGGGTGATCTGGCCCGAACTCTGCTCGATCTCGCCCATGGCGGCCACCGCGTCACGGACGACCTCGCCGGACCGCGCGGCCTGCTGTCGGGCGCCGGAAGCTGCGGCGAAGGCCTCCTTAGCGCCGGCGGCGCTGCGACGCACCGTGGCGGTGATCTCGTCCAGGGCGGCGGCGGTCTCTTCGAGCGAGGCCGCCTGCTGCTCGGTGCGGCGCGACAGGTCGTCCGAGGTCGAAGCGATCTCGTCGGCGCTGACCCGCAGCCCTTCGGTGGAGTCGATGATCTGGGTCATCGCCGAGCGCAGGCTGTCGACGGCGGCGTTGAAGTCTTCCTTGATCGGCAGGAAGCGGCCCTCGAAGGTCTCGGTGATCCGGGCGGTGAGATCTCCGGCGGCCAGGCGTTTGAGATAGGCGGCCAGCGAGCAGACGACGGCGCTTTGTTCGGCCTCCGCCTTGCGCCGCTGTTCGTTCTCCAGCCGTTCTTGCTCGACCTTGGTGATGTCGACCGCGAACTTGATGACCTTGCAGGGCTTGCCGGCGACGTCGAAGATGGGGTTGTAGTTGCCCTGGATCCAGACGTCCTTGCCGCCCTTGCCCACGCGCTGGAACTTGTCGGAGATGAACTCGCCGCGACCCAGATTGGCCCAGAAGGCCTTGTACTCGGCGCTTTGTCCATATGCGGGACTCACGAACATCTCGTGGCGGCGCCCGACGATCTCGCTCAGCGAATAGCCGACCGTATCGAGGAAATTCTTGTTGGCGGTGATGATCGTGCCGTCCAGCTGGAACTCGATCATCGCCTGGGAACGGCCGATGGCCGCGACGGTCGCCTCGAGATCCGCCAGACGTTGAGCGGCCTTCGGATCGGTGTGTCTGGACGAAAAAAGCGCCATCGATGAAGTCCCCCGCGCGGGCTGGCGCTCCGCGCTCCACCGCGCGTCAAACGTGCGTCGGCGGCGTTGACGAGGGGTTAATGGCCTACCGGCGCTCGCCCGCCGCGACTGCGTCAGTTTGGCGCAACGGACATCCGTCCGCCTGCATCAGCCAATGCTGGCCGATTCCTGGCCGCGCTCCTTGAACCGTACGACGCCCTTGGGCGGCTCGCGATCGGGACGCGACAGGTCGATGATCAACGGCACGATGGTCTCGGGCGCGGGCACGGTCTGGGGATCCTCGCCGGGAAAGGCGCCCGCCCGCATGCGGGTGCGCATGGCGCCGGGATCGACGCAGACGGCGCGCACCGTGGTGTTTTCCATCTCGTCGTCATAGCAGCCGACGACGGCCTCCAGCCCAGCCTTCGACGCCGCATAGCCGCCCCAGAAGGCGCGGTGGGTCCTGGCCAGGCTGCTGGTCAGGAAGATGGCCCGGCCGGCCTCGGCGCGGCGCAGCAGCGGGTCCATGGCGCGGATCAGCCGCCAGTTGGCCGTCAGGTTCGTGGCCATGATCATGTCCCAGCCCTTGGGATCCAGGTGGCCCACCGGCGTCAGGGCGCCCAACACGCCGGCGGCGCCGACCAGGATGTCCAGCTTGCCGTAGCGCTCGTAGAGGGCCGCGCCCAGCTGGTCCAGGCCGTCGGCCTCGCGCAGGTCGAGGGGAACCAGGGTGGCGTGTTCCGCGGTGGCGGCGAAGATCGTGTCGTCCAGCGCTTCGAGCGCGCCTTGGGTGCGCCCCACCGCCACGACATGGGCGCCGGCCTGGGCCAGGCCCAGAGCGATGGCCTCGCCGATCCCGCGGGTGGCGCCGGTGACGAGGGCGATGCGGCCGGCCAGCGGCTTTTCGGAGTCGGAAGTCATGGGCGGGTTCTAGGGGTTAAGCAGAGCGATTGAAACCGCCGATCAGGCCTCGTCCGCCGGGCGTGCGCCATAGCGTTGCGCCAACACCGAACAGGCCATCAGCTGGATCTGGTGGAACAGCATCAGCGGCAACACCAGAATGCCCGCCGTCGGGCCGGGGAACAGGATGCCGGCCATCGGCACGCCGCTGGCCAGGCTCTTCTTCGAGCCGCAGAACACGATGGCCACCTCGTCGGGCTTGGAGAAACCCAGCGCCCGCGAGCCGAGCATGGTCGCGGCCATGATGACCGCCAGCAGGGCCATGCAGACGACGAGCAGCAGCAGCAACTCGGAAATCGACACCTTGCGCCAGATGCCGTCGATCACCGCGGCGCTGAAGGCCGCATAGACCACCAGCAGGATGGAGCCGCGATCGACCCGGCCGACCAGAGCCTTGTGCCGGTCTATCCACGGTCCGACCCAGGGACGGACAAGCTGGCCGACCACGAACGGCAACAGCAGCTGGATGATGATCGGCTTGATCGACGCCCAGGCCCCGCCGGTCTCGCCATGGGCGTGCATCAGCAGCCCGACCAGCACCGGCGTCAGGAAGATGCCCAGCAGGTTCGAGGCCGAGGCCGCGCAGACGGCGGCGGCGATATTCCCTCGGCCGATCGAGGTGAAGGCGATCGACGACTGCACGGTCGAGGGCAGGCAGCACAGGAACAGCACGCCGGCTGAAAGGGTGGGCGACAGCAGGCCGGACCGGCTGATCGCCAGGCCCAGGGCCGGAAACAGCACGAAGGTGAAGGCCAGGATCGTCAGGTGCAGGCGCCAATGGGTCAGGCCCGCGACCACGGCTTCGCGCGACAGCTTGGCGCCGTGCAGGAAGAACAGCAGGGCGATGGCGATCTTGACCACCCAGCCGACGACGGCCGCGGCCTCGCCATGCACCGGCAGCACCGAGGCCAGCACGACCATGCCGAACAGGGCCAGGATGTAGCCGTCGATCTTCAGCTTGGCCAGAAGGAGGGAAACGGGATTGGCCACAAGCGTCTTTCAATACGTCATCCCCCGACCTGTCGGGGAGTGACGAGGGTTGAGAGTGAAGCGAAACGGAAGACTAGGCGCTGACCAGCAGCGAAAGCTGCTTCTCGGCCTGGTCGTTGCGGCCCTCGGCGATCTCGCGATCGGTCAGGCGGGTGGGATAGTCGCCGGTGAAGTAGTGGTCGGTGAACTGCGGACGCGCCGGGTCGCGAGGACCGGCTTCCAGCGCCTGATAGAGGCCATCGACCGACAGGAAGCCGAGCGAGTCCACTTCCAGGAACTTGGCCATCTCTTCCAGCGACTTGGTGGCGGCCAGCAGCTGCTCGCGCTCGGGCATGTCGATGCCGTAGAAATCGGGCCACTTGATCGGCGGGCTGGCCGAGCGGAGGTGGACTTCCCGGGCGCCGGCCTCGCGGACCATGCGGACGATCTTCAGCGAGGTGGTGCCGCGCACGATCGAGTCGTCGATCAGGACCACGCGCTTGCCTTCCAGCACGGCGCGGTTGGGGCTGTGCTTCATGCGCACGCCCAGTTCGCGCACGCCCTGGGTCGGCTGGATGAAGGTGCGGCCCACATAGTGGTTACGGATGATGCCCAGGTCGAAGGGCAGGCCGCTGGCCTGGGCGTAGCCGATGGCGGCTGGCACGCCGCTGTCGGGCACCGGCACCACGACGTCGGCCTCCACGCCGGTCTCCTGGGCCAGGCGCTGGCCCATGCGCTTGCGCACGTCATAGACCGAGCGGCCGTTCACGACGCTGTCGGGGCGAGCGAAATAGACGTATTCGAACACGCAGGGGCGGGCCGCGACGTTCTGGAAGGGCCGAAGCGACTTCACGCCGGTCTCGGAGATCACCACCATCTCGCCGTGCTCGACGTCGCGCACGAAGCGGGCGCCGATCATGTCCAACGCGCAGGTTTCCGAGGCCAGGACGGGTTTGCCGTCCAGGTCGCCCAGCACCAGCGGGCGGATGCCCAGCGGATCGCGCAGGCCGATCATCTTCTTGTTGGTGATGGCCACGATCGCGTAGCCGCCCTCGATCTGGCCGACGGCGTCGATGAAGCGGTCGACGATCCGGGCTTTCCGCGAGCGGGCGATCAGGTGAAGGATCACTTCGCTGTCGCTGGTGGACTGGAAGATCGCGCCTTCCTGCACGAGGCGCTCGCGCAGGGTCAGGAAGTTGGTCAGGTTGCCGTTGTGGGCGATGGCCACGCCGCCGGTTTCGAGGTCGGCGAACATCGGCTGGACGTTTCGGATGCCGCTGCCGCCGGCCGTGGAATAACGGGTGTGACCGATGGCCATGCCCCCGGGCAGGCGCTGGACCAGGTCATTGCCGGTGAAGGCGTCGCCCACATGGCCCATATGACGTTCGGTGTGGAAGCGCTGGCCGTCGAAGGCGGCGATGCCGCAGGCCTCCTGGCCGCGATGCTGCAGGGCATGCAGGCCTAGCGCCGTCACCGCGGCGGCGTCGCGAACGCCGTAGACGCCGAAGACACCACATTCGAGCCGCAAGGTGTCGTCCTGCGGATCGCGCCAGGGCGCGGACGAGAAGCGGTCGGTCGACTGGCCGAAGGACGTCATCGAGATTTCTCCACCAGATCGTCGACGGAACGACGCTGGTCCTTATCATACCCTGCTTCGCCGGCCTTGCGGTCGGACGGTTTGTCGCTGGTCCCGTCGTGGACGGCGTCCTCGATGGCGGGGGCCAGCTTGCCGGCCAGGCCGGCGCCCTTGGGGGCGAACACTTTCAGCACGCGGCCGGCGGCGTTCGACAGAGGATACAGCGCCGACTTGGACATCCAGCTGGGGACGCGGTCAGGCGGGGTGGCCATATGGAACACCAGGCTGAACACCCCAAGCACCACCAGCCCACGCAGCAGGCCGAACGCCAGGCCCATCAGCCGATCCAGCGTGCCGAGCGCGCCGTCGGCGTGAAGGGTCTTTGTGATCTGGGCGCCGATCAGGCGCAGCAGCACGAAGATGATCACGAACGTGACCAGGATGGCGGCCGCCGTGGCCGCCCAATCCGGGTCCATCAGGCCGCGAAACAGCGGGCCGGTGACCCGCAGCGCCAGCAGCGAGAGCAGGGCGGCGACGATAAACGACAGGGCCGAGGTCAGCTCGCGCGAAGCGCCCCGGGCGAAACCGACCAGGGCCGAGACCAGCAGGATCAGGCCGAAGATGATGTCGAACGGAGTCACGTCAGCTGGCCCCAGATCTCGTCGCCGATGCGGCGCACCGCGTCGGTTAGGCGCGCGACGCCCGCCATGGGCAGGGCTCCGCCGCCTTCGGGCAGGCCCGACAGCGGTCCCAGAGCTCGACCAAAGCCGAGTTTCGCGGCCTCTTTCAAACGTGTCTCCATACGGCTCACAGGCCGCACTTCACCGGACAGGCTGACTTCGCCGAACACGACGCAGTCCTGCGGCAGGGCGATGTCGAGAGCCGAGGAGGCCAGGGCCGCCGCCGCCGCCAAGTCCGCCGCCGGCTCGGTGATCCGCAGGCCGCCAGCGACGTTCAGATAGACGTCCTTGTTGCCAAAACCAAGGCCGCAACGCGATTCAAGCACAGCCAAGACCATGGCCAGGCGTCCGGAATCCCATCCGACCACGGCGCGCCGAGGCGTTCCGTACGCGGACGGCGCGACCAGGGCCTGGAATTCAACCAGGACGGGTCTCGAGCCCTCGATGCCCGCGAACACCGCCGCGCCGGCCGCCCGCTCGCCGCCCTCGTTGAGGAACAGGGCCGAGGGGTTCTTCACCTCGCGGAGGCCCGCATCGCCCATCTCGAACACGCCGATCTCGTCGGTGGCTCCGAACCGGTTCTTGGCCCCGCGCAGGACCCGGAACGGATAGCCCCGCTCGCCCTCGAAGCTGAGCACCGCATCGACCAAATGCTCGACCACGCGCGGGCCGGCGATCTGGCCGTCCTTGGTGACGTGGCCGACCATCAGGATCGCCACGCCCTGCTTCTTGGCCAGACGCACCAGCTCGCTGGCGCAGGCCCGGACCTGGGTGACCGTGCCCGGCCCAGCCTCGTGGGCGTCGCTCCACAGGGTCTGGATCGAGTCGATGACCACCAGGTCGAACTTCTCGCGCTTGAGGCCGTCGAGGATGTCGCGCAGGCTGCTCTCGGCGGCCAGCTTCACCGGGGCCTGGGCGAAGCCCATGCGGTCGGCCCGGCCGCGGATCTGGGCCACGGCCTCTTCGCCGGAGATGTAGGCGCAGCTGACGCCGCTCAGCGACGCCTTGGCCATCACCTCCAGCAGCAGGGTGGACTTGCCCACGCCCGGGTCGCCGCCGATCAGGATGGCCGAGCCCGGCACCACGCCACCGCCGCACACCCGGTCGAACTCGTCGACGCCGGTGATGATGCGGGGCGGGGCGGGGGTGTCGCTTTCCAGGCCCGTGAACTGCAGGCCGCGCACGCGGGTGGCCTTGGTGCTCGACAGGGCCCCGGGCGCGCGGGTCCCGACCTCCTCGACCAGGCTGTTCCAGCTCTGACAAGCCGGGCACTGACCCGACCACTTGGTCGAGACCGCGCCGCAGGATTGGCAGGCGTAGACGGCGCCGTCGCGGGCCATGGGTGCTCCTGATTCGAAGATGACGGGAGACTACAGTCTGGCGGTCTCCTGCGCCAAAGACGGACGCATCCGCGGGACGCGGTTCGCCATTGTCACGGAACGATGTTCTCAACGCCCCATGGTGGTGGTTATACAGGAATCGCGTCGGGGGACGTTCAGGATTCGCGGAGGAGCGATCGTATGACTGTCATCGAACCCCGGGCGTCATCGTCCGACCTTGTCGGCCGGGTGAAGCGCCTGCTGCTGTCGCCCTCCGCCGAATGGGAGCGGATCGACGCCGAGCCGGCGACGATCAAGGGACTGTATGTCGGCTATGTCTGCATTCTGGCCGCGATCCCGCCGGTCGCCGGCCTGATCGGCGGACAGGTGTTCGGCTTCGGAGGCTTCGGCTTCCACATGAGGCCGCCGCTGGTCTCGTCCATCGTCAGCGCTGTGGTCGCCTATGGCCTGAGCCTGCTGTCGGTGTTCCTGGTGGCGCTGATCATTGATGCCCTGGCCCCCAGCTTTGATGGCCAGAAGGATCGGGTCCAGGCCTTCAAGGTCGCGGCCTACAGCTACACCGCCGCCTGGGTGTTCGGGATCCTGGGGATCTTTCCGCCGCTGGCGATGATCGCCGCCCTCGCCAGCCTCTACGGCTTCTACCTGCTCTATCTCGGCCTGCCCAAGCTGATGAAGGCGCCGCAGGAAAAGGCGCTGGGCTATACGGCCGTCACCATACTCTGCGCGATCGTGCTCTCGGTCGTTATTGGCGTGATCACCGGCGCCGTCGCCGGCGCGGCGATGTTCGGCGCCGGCATGGCCGGCCACGCCGCCAATACCGGAACCATGTCGGGCACGATGGAGGTCAACGGCGCCAAGGTCGATCTCGGCAAGCTGGAGGCGGCCGCGGCCAAGGTCAACGCCAGCAAGGACCTTCCGCCGGTGGCGCCCGACGCGCTGAAGGGACTGCTGCCGGGCTCGGTGGCGGGCTTCGAGCGGACCTCCGTCGAGACCCATTCGGCCGGCGCCGAGGGCATGGCGATGGTCGGCGCCACGGGCGACTACGGCAAGGACGGCTCGACCTTCCGCCTGGCCGTCACGGACCTGGGGCCCGCGGCCGGCATGGCCGCCATGGCCAGCGCCTTCAACGCCCAGACCTCCGAGGAGACCGCGTCCGGCTACAAGAAGACGGGCAAGGTCGACGGGCGGCTGACGACCGAGGAATGGGACCGCGACAGCAAGTACGGGACCTACAGCGTCCTGGTCGGCGACCGCTTCAGCGTCGAGGCCAACGGCAACGCCGACAGCATCGACGTCCTGAAGCGGGCCGTGGCGTCGGTGGACGTGGGCCGGCTGGAAGGGCTGGCGCGGTAGGTCAGCTGCCCTTGATCACGCGTCGCGCCCGAGGCGCGATGCGAGTCAGCAGTTCGTAGGCCGTCGTCCCGGCGGCGGCGGCGGCCTCGTCGACAGGCAGGTCGGGGCCGATGATCTGCATCATCGCGCCCGGGCGGGCGGCGTCGCAGTCGGTGATGTCGACGGCGATCAGGTCCATCGACACCCGGCCCAGCATCGGCCGCCGCTTGCCGTCGAACCACACCGCGCCGCGCGGATGGGCGGCGCGCGGCACCCCGTCGGCATAGCCGGCGGCCAGGATGGCCACGCGCGTGGTGTCCTGGGCGGTGAAGGCCGCGCCGTAGCCGATGCTTTCGCCGCGCGGCACGACCCGGGCCTGCAGGATCGGCGCTTCCAGGGTGGCCACGGCCTTGATCCGGTCGTCGGGAACGTCGCGCGGGCCGCCGCCATAGAGGCTGATCCCGGGACGGCACTGGTCGAAGCAGAAGTCGTCGCTCAGAAAGATCCCGCCCGAATTGGCTAGGCTGCGGCGGGCGTTCGGGAAAAAGGCCGCGGCTTCGACGAAGCGCTCTCGCTGACGGGCGTTCAGCGGATGGTCCGGCTCGCCGGCGCAGGCCAGGTGGCTGATCACCAGCGTGATGTTCAGGAACTTCAGCCGGTCCATGGCCCCGGTCAGCACGACGGCTTCCTCGGGACGCAGGCCCAGGCGGTTCATGCCGGTGTCGATGTGTAGGGCGGCGTCTAGCACCCGTCCGCGCGCATGACTGTTCCAGGCCTCGATCTGCGGCAGGCTGTTGAGCACCGGCGTCAGGCCGGCGGCCTCGATGGTCGGCGCCGAGCCCGGCGTGACGCCGTCCAGCAGATAGATCGTCGCCGTCCGATCGCCGAGCGACCGGCGCAAGGCCACGCCCTCCGACAGGCGGGCGACATAGAAGCTCCGCGCGCCCTCGTCCCACAACCGTCCGGCCACCAGGGCCGCGCCCAGGCCATAGCCGTCGGCCTTCACGGCGGGTGCGATCTCGGCCCCGCCCGCGGCGGCCTTGAGCACGGCGTGGTTGGACGCCAGGGCGTCGAGGTCGAGGGTGAGGCGGCTGGTTTCGGTCACGGGGCAGGGCGTAGCCGAGCCGGGCGGCCAACGCCAGTGCGGATACGGAGGAGATTCAGTGTCGGCCCAGGGACTGGTTCACCAGCGCCTCGACGCCGCTGGCGACGATCTGGACGCCACATCAGCAGGAACGCGCCGACCATCGTCGACGCGGGCGGGGGCTGAAGTCCATCGGCGGCCTTGAATCGAAATGGATGTTGAGGCGGCCGGCTATCGTCCGCCCCTTCAAACGGCGCTCGGACTATTCGTCCGAGCCGCTGCGCATCTGGTGGAAGTAGTGGTCGCGGGCCAGGTTGCCGAAGCGGGTGGTGTCGCTGTTGAACGACAGGCGCACGGTGCCGATCGGACCGTGACGCTGCTTGGCGATGATCACCTCGGCCAGGCCCTGCAGGCGGTCCATGTCCTCCTGCCATTGCAGGTGTTCGGGCGTGCCCTCGCGCGGCTCGGCGCGGCCGACATAGTAGCTTTCGCGATACACGAACCACACCATGTCGGCGTCCTGCTCGATCGAGCCGGATTCGCGAAGGTCGGACAGCTGCGGCCGCTTGTCTTCACGCTGTTCGACCTGGCGCGACAGCTGCGACAGGGCGATGACCGGGCAAGCCAGCTCCTTGGCCAGGGCCTTCAGGCCCATGGTGATTTGCGAGACCTCCTGCACGCGGCTGGCGTTGGACGACAGGTCCGAGCCGGTGACAAGCTGCAGGTAGTCGACGACGATCAGGTCCAGGCCCACCTGGCGCTTCAGGCGCCGCGCCCGGGCCGTCAGCTTGGCGATCGAAATGCCGCCAGTGGCGTCGATATAGAGCGGGGCTTCCTGCAGCTCGATGGCCGCGTCGCGCACCCGCCCGAATTCGGACGCGTCGATCTCGCCCTTGCGGAGCTTGTCGCCCGAGACGCCCGAGGCGTCGGCCAGCATACGCAGGGCCAACTGCTCGGCGCTCATTTCCAGTGAATAGAAGGCTACGACGCCGCCGCTGACGGTCTTCTTGGTGCCGTCCGGCTGGGGCTCCCAGGCGTACTTCTTGGCGATGTTGAACGCGATGTTGGTGGCCAGGGCGGTCTTGCCCATCGACGGGCGGCCGGCCAGCACGATCAGGTCGGACGGGTGCAGGCCGCCGATCTTGGTGTCGAGATCGATCAGGTCGGTCGAGATGCCCGACATGCCGCCGTCGCGGCTGTAGGCCTCGGCGGTCATCTCCACGGCGCCGCGCAGGGCTTCGCCGAAGCTGACGAAGCCGGAGCTCGCCGTGCCGCTTTCGGCCAGGGTGTAGAGCTGCTGTTCGGCCGCCTCGATCTGGTCGCGGGCCGGCAGCTTGACGTCGTCCTTGCCGCCGCCGTGAGCCGTGGTGGCGATCTCGCCGCCGATGCGGATCAGGTCGCGGCGCAGGGCCAGGTCGAACACCGCGCGGGCGTAGTCGCCGACATTAGCGGCGGGCGGGGCGCGGTCGACCAGATCGGCTAGGTAGCGCAGGCCGCCCAGCTCCTCGAACGCTGGGTCATGCTTGAACTCGTCGGCCAGCAGGATCGGCTCGGCCAGCTGGCCCTTGCGGATATGGGTCTCGATCGAGCCGAACAGCCGCTGGTGGAAGGGCTCGTAGAAGTGGCGGCCCTGCAGGCTGTCGGTCAGGCGTTCGTAGGCGGCGTTGTCGTACAGCAGCACGCCCAGCAGCGCCTGTTCGGCTTCCAGGTTGTGGGGGGCGACGGCGACGACGATGTCGCCCATCGGCTGAGGTGGGCGGAGGTCTAGAGCAGGGACGAGAGACATCGCCACAGGTTAACGCCAAGCGGGGTTTTTCGCGCGGACGCAGCGGGGCGTCGGCGAAGATGAACGGGGATATTCTGTGTATGTTCTGAGGGCGCGCTCCGTCAGATCCGGACGCATGAAAATGGCGCGGGAATCGCTCCCGCGCCGCTTCAATTCAATCCTGGGCGCTCTACCAGTTGTAGCTGACGCGGGCGTAGAGGAACCGGCCATTGAAGCCGAACGGCGAGTAGCTGGGGAAGCCGATCGAGCCGCTGGGGCTGTTGATCAGGGCCGGGGTTTCGCGCGGATACTGGTCGAACAGGTTGTTGACGCCCAGGGCCAAGCCCGCCGGGCCAAGCTTGTAGCGGCCTTCCAGGTCGACGATCGTGCGATGGCCGGTCTCGTAGTCCAGCGTCGGGTTGTTGTTGGGCACCAGGACGCTGTCGTAATAGGTGGCCTTGGCCGTGACGCCGAAGTCGCCCAGGCTCCAGTCGGTGTTGAAGACGAACTTCTGGTTGGGCGTGCCTTCCTCGTAGGTCAGGACGTTGCCGCGGTCGAATAGGAACGGCGGCTGGCTGACATTGGTGATGGTCGGCAGGCTCGGGGTCTTCTGCACCTCGGTGCCGTTGAAGTTGGCGGCCAGGGTGAAGTCGTAGCGACCGGCCGTCTCCGTCTCCAGCTTGTAACGGCCGACGATGTCGACGCCGCGGGTGCGGGTCTCGACGCCGTTGAGGAAGAAGCGCGCGGCGCTGACGCCGTAGCTGGACAACAGGTTGGTGATCACCGCCGCCGTCGCCGCCGGTGTGGACGGATTGGGCAGGTTCTCCGACAGCACGATGCGATCGTCGATGTCGATCTGGTAGGCGTCGATGGTCAGTTCGAACGGACCGGTGTGGAAGACGATGCCGGCCGAATAGTTCATCGACTCCTCGGCCTTAAGGGGCTTGGCGCCCAGGGCCACGGCGATCGGGCTGTCAACCGTGAAGGTGCCCGATTCCACCAGGATCGACCCGGTCGGCGTCGCGACGTTGTTGGTGGCGGTGTAGCTGAAGTACTGTTGCTGCAGGGCAGGGGCCTTGACGCCGCTGGAGATCGCCGCGCGCACGGCCAGGGCGTCGTCGACGTCGAAACGGGCGGCCAGCTTGCCGGTGACCTTCGAGCCGAAGTCCGAATAGTCCTCGTAGCGGGCGGCGGCGTCGAACGACAGGCGCTGTGTCAGCTTGCCTTCCAGGTCGACATAGGCGCTGACGTTGTGGCGGGTTTTGTCGACCTCGTTGGAGGGGCGGAAGCCACCGAAGCCTTGCGAGACGGGCGCGCCGGCCAGCGGCCCCTTGCTGTAGGAGGCCGGCTCGCCCTGGTGGACCGAGAAGCCTTCCTCGCGATATTCCAGGCCGAAACCCAGGTTGGTTGGCTCGACCAGGCCCAGGTCGAAGCCCTTGCTCATGTTCAGATTGACCAGGAACTGGTCGTAGTCCAACCCGCCGGCCTTGAAGGTGCGGGGCGAGGCCGCGCCATAGGTCGAGTTGATGGTGTTCTTGATCGTGTATTCCAGCTTGTTCTTGCCGTAGCTGACGCCCAGGTCGGTGGCGAAACCGCCCAGCTCGCCCTTGATCCCGCCGGCGATGTTGTAGTCATCGATCTCGGTGGCGATGATCGGCAGGAAGCCGCCCGGATAGACTGCCGGAACATTGTTGGCGTTGTTGTAGGTCCGCGCCGTCGCCGCGGCCTCGGTGTCGCGATGCTGGTAGCCGCCGTAGCCGTACAAGGACCAGGTCTCGTTCACCGGCAGGCCGGCGTTCAGGTAGACCGCGCTGCTCTCCAGCTTGGGATCGCCGTAGCGCCCCAGCACGACCGGGCGGGCGTAGGCGGGGGCCGAGGCCAGGTTGACGTAGTCCGATCGGTTGGTGGGGTGGCGGTTCACATATTCGCCCATGACCGTCAGGAAGCCGTCCTTGCCGAGAGGCAGTCCCTGCCACAGGGAGAGCGACTGGGTCAGGCCGTCGTGGGCCTTGCGGCTGCCGCGGGCGGTGTCGACGTCGGTGTCGTAGATCCCGTAGTTGTAGGTCGCGCCGCCGCCGGTGCGGGCTTCGCGCAGGCGCAGGTTGATGACCCCGGCGATGGCGTCGGCGCCGTACTGGGCAGAGGCGCCGTCGCGCAGCACTTCCACCCGTTCGACGGCGACCGTGGGGATCGAGTTGAGGTCGAACGCGGTCGAGCCGCGGCCGATCGAGCCGTTGATGTTGACCAGCGCGCCGACGTGGCCGCGCATGCCGTTGATCAGGACCAGGGTCTGGTCGGGAGCCAGGCCCCGCAGGGTGGCCGGGCGCACGTGGTCGGTGCCGTCGGTGATGGCCGGCCGCGGGAAGTCGATGGCCGGGGTCAGGTTCGACAGGGCCTGGGCCAGTTCCGCTCCGCTGCCTTGGCGGGCCAGGGCCTGGCCGCCGATCACATCGACCGGGGCGATGGTGTCCAGCCGCGTGCGGCCCGGCGTGCGGGTGCCGGTGACGACCAGTTCCTCGACCTCGGTGGGCGCGGCGGCGGGCTCCTGAGCCTGGGCGGCCGCGAAGGCCGGAAGGTGCAGGAGCGCTCCGGCCGAGACGGCGGCCAGCAGAAGGTGGCGATTGGGCATGTGGTCTATTCCCCTACGTTTTGCGTGCAGCATTTTCGCTTTCCACGCGAGTCACCCCTGCAGGAAAGCGCGCATTCGCACTGGTCGTAAACGAGTAATTTTCTGGGAACGGCCAAAGAAAAACGGCGCGGATCGCTCCGCGCCGTTTCCGATAGTTCAGGCTATTGAAGCGCTTAGGCTTCGTAGTGGTCGCCTTCGAACGAGCCGGCGCCGCCTTCGGCCATGTCTTGGGCGGCTTCGGCGTCAGCGGCGCGGTCTTCTTCGAACTGAGCGGCGATGACGTTCTCGCCCCGCGCTTGGCGGTCCGCTTCGTCCTGGCTGCGCGCGATGTTGAGCGTGACCGTGACGGTCACTTCCGCGTGCAGCTTCACCTTCACTTCGTGGACGCCCAGCGTCTTGATCGGCTTGTCGAGGACGATCATCGAGCGATCGACCTTGCCGCCTTCGGCCTTGATGGCGTCGGCGACGTCGCGGCCCGCGACCGAACCGTACAGCTGGCCGCTTTCGCCAGCCTGACGGATCATCACGTACTGCTTGCCGTCGAGGCCGTCGCCGACCTTGCCCGCGTTTTCGCGGTTCTTGACGTTGCGGGCTTCGATCTCGGCGCGCTGAAGCTCAAAGGTCTTCAGATTGGCCGAATTGGCGCGCAGGGCCTTGGAGCGCGGCAGCAGGAAGTTACGGGCGAAGCCGTCCTTCACCGTGACCACGTCGCCGAGGACGCCGGTGCCTTCGACGCGTTCGAGCAGAATGACTTTCATCGTGGTGTCTCCCTTACTTCACGACGTAGGGGAGCAGAGCCAGGAAGCGGGCGCGCTTGATGGCCTTGGCCAGTTCGCGTTGCTTCTTGGCCGACACCGCGGTGATGCGCGACGGCACGATCTTGCCGCGTTCGGAGACGTAGCGCTGCAGCAGCTTCACGTCCTTGTAGTCGATCTTCGGCGCGTTGGCGCCCGAGAACGGGCAGACCTTGCGGCGACGGAAGAACGGGCGGCGGGCGCCGCCGCCAGCGGCGGGCGCGCCGGCTTCGGGAGCAGTGGTATCGGTCATGATCTCTCTTCTCCCTTACGCTTGCGGCGCGAAGTCGTCGCGCGGGCGCTCGGTGCGCTCGCCACGTTCGCGGTCGCGACGGGCCAGAACCGGCGACAGTTCCAGGTCCAGCTCTTCGACGCGGATGGTCATGAAGCGCAGCACGTCTTCATTGATCAGCAGCTGACGTTCCATCTCCTTCACGGCCGCGGCCGGAGCGTCGATGGCGAGCAGGGAGTAGTGGCCCTTGCGGTTCTTCTTGATGCGGTAGGTGAGGTTGCGCAGGCCCCAGTATTCGATCTTGGCGATGTGACCGCCATTTTCTTCCAGGAGAGCCTTGAGTTGCTCGTTCAGAGCTTCGGCCTGTTGCGGCGAGATGTCCTGCCGCGCGATGACCACGTGTTCGTAGAACGCCATGTTTTCCTTCTTCCGGCTTGGAGGGCGGCGCAGGCGACGGCGGAAGTCCGTCGACCACGATGGATCCTGCATGCCGAGCGGGAAATCCCGCCCCATAGGGCTGCGTGCAAGACCGCCATCCGTGAGAGGGCGCGCTAATACAGGAAAGGGCGCCTCAGCACAAGTCGCGGCGCGGGCTTGCGTCTCCAGGTGGTTCCAGGCGAGGTTGAGGCTTGACTGTCAGGGGCTCGCCATCATGAAACGTCTCGCCATCCTCGTCGTCGCCGCAGCCTTGTGCCTGACGGGCGGCGCGGCTCAAGCCCGGCAGGCCTCGCCGCCGGCGGCCGCCTCCAAGGCCACGCCCGAGACCCGGGCCTTGGCGGCGCGCTATTTCGACGCGATCCACTACGACAAGTTGCTGGGCCAGATGATGGATCAGATGGTCCCGATGATGATCACCTCCATGCGCCAGCAGGCGCCGTCGGTGACCGAGGACCAGAGCCGGGTGATCGGCGAGACCGTGGTCGAGACCACGCGCGAGATGACCGGCAAGATGAAGGGGCCGATGATCGACGCCATGGCCGAGGTCTTCACCGAGCAGGAGCTGCGCGACCTGGTGGCCTTCTACGAAGGGCCAACGGGCCAGGCCCTGATCGCCAAGACGCCCGAGCTCACCCAGAGGATGATGGGGCAGATGCCAGGCATGATGGCCGAGATGCAGGTCAAGATGCGGGAGAGGCTGTGCGCCAAGATCGATTGCGGGAAAGCCGCCGCGCCGGGCGCCAAGCCGTCGAAACCCTGATCCCGCCCGGAAAACAGGCGAACGAACAACTGTCATACAAAATTGACGGCGCGAGGCTTCAGCCCATCGCCGCCCTGTGCTATCGGGCGATCATGGGGTGCAGGACGACCTTCCTGATCGCGACCTTGCTGACCGCCGCCGCCGCGCCGGCGACGGCGGGCGACATCGTGCGCAAGCCGGACTTGGCGGTCTGGGGCGCCGACGGCCATTTCCAGGGCTATTCGGCCGCCCAGACCTTGGACCTGTCGACCGACGCCGAGAAGGCGACCTTCACCGCCAAGGTGGCCGGCGGCCTCAACGACCCGACCTACAACTTCGACCTCAACCTGAACCAGAAGCCCGGTGAACACGTCGCGGCCAATCGGACGGTCGGGGTGGGCGCCTCCTGGAACACGCGCGAGGCGGCGATCCGCTCGTCCATGGCCCGGTCGTTCGGCTTCGGCCTGCTGCCCAAGGCTAACTATGTGCGGCTGTCGATGGACATGAACGCCACCCAGCCGGTCTATCTGCGCGGTCGAACGCCCGAGACCCGCGCCAATGTGCGGTCCGAACTGACCCTGGACGGACGCCCGGTCGCTTCGATCGCGGTGGGCGGCGGCACGACGGGTCAGGAGGGCGTCGATTTCAGCCTGACCCGGCCGTTCGACATCCCCGCCGAGTTCACCGTCAGCCTGCGGGCCGCCGACGAGCGGGTCCAGGACGGCCGGCTGATGGTCAAGCTGGTCCGCACCACCTGGTAGGCATCAGGTGGCGTCGGCCACCGTCTCCGCTCGCCCGGGTCAGCGCACGGCCTGGGCGAACCGCTCCAGATAGAGCGGGTTCTCGGTGCCCATCATCCGGTCCCACCAAGTAAAATAGAGCCCGTAATTCCAGCCCGCCTGAGCGTGGTGCAGGTCGTGATGGGTCACGGTCGTCAGCCAGGGCAGCAGCGGACGGCCGTCACGGGTGGCCGGAAACAGCTCGTAGCCGCTGTGTCCCAGCGTGTTGCGGACGACCTGGTGCAGCATGAACAGCCCCGCGACGGGCCACTGGGTGGGTACGATCAACATCCATAGAGGCACGAACAGCGCGTTGATCGCCGCCTCGCCCAGGTCGAAGCTGTAGGCGGTGAACGGCGAGGGGCTGTTGGACCGGTGATGGCGGCGATGAAAGGTCCGAAACAGCCGCCGGTCGTGGATCAGCCGGTGCGTCCAGTAGAACCAAGCGTCGTGGGCGACGATCATCAGCATCAGGCTGGTCCAGAACCAGACCGGACCCAGGTCGCGGGCGATATAGGGACCGGGCATCAGGCCGGCGTGGAACAGGCCGAAGCTCAGCAGGCCGATGGTCGAGAAGATCATGATCGAGCGGATCGAGCAGGCGAATTCGGTCAGCAGCTGGCGCGGGGGCGGACGGACCTCGCGGATCTTGCGGCCGGCCAGGGGGACCGCCAGCACGACCCACAGCGCCAGCCACACGCCGACGGCGAAGATCACGTAACGGCTGATGTCAGTGAAGGTGGCGCGCAGCCAGTTGTCGGCGAAGGGAAGAAGAAACGACATCGGTTGTCCTCGGGTGAAGCGATATCCAGAGGAGAATTTGGTCGCCGCCGCCCGTCGCGCCGATCGCGAAATCAGGCGGTCTTGTCGGCTTTCGGCGAAGGATCGCCGGTTTCGACCAGCCTCAGCCGCATAGGGGCGGGGGTGTTGGCGGTCCGCCATTCGGTCGGGGTAACGCCGGTGGCGGCCCGGAAGGCGCGGTTGAACGGACCCAGCGAGGCGAAGCCCAGGTCGTAGGCGATGGTCGAGATCGACTTCAGCGCCAAGTCCGGAGCGGCCAGGGCGATCTTGGCCGCCGCGATGCGCCGGCCGTTGACGTAGTCGGCGAAGTTGCGATGGCCCAGCACGCCGTTGATCAACCGGCGCAAACGGCGCTCGGGCGCGCCGACCAGGGCCGCCAGGGCGCTGATCGACAGGTCCTCGCCGCGCCAGACCTCGTCCTCGTCCATGGCTGCGGCCAGCCGGGCCAGCACCAGGCGGTCGGCGGGAGCGAGATCCAGGACGGCAGGCGGCGAGGGCGGCGCGGCCTCGTTGGCGGCGGGAAGCACGACCAGCAGCGGTTCGGCGCGCAGCAGGGCCGCCGAGGCGGCCGCGGCCAGTACGGCCAGGGCCAGGGCCTGGAGCAGGCCCGAGCCGGGCGGTCCCGGAAGGCCGCCGATCCAGGCCATGTCCCGGACGCTGAGCAGCAGAATGTAGCCGGCGGCGGCGATCATCACGGGACCGCGCAGCCGGCGGCGCTGGACGACGAGGTCGCCGCGCCAGCCGCGCCAGATCACCAGCAGGGCGTGCAGCACCACCCCGACCGAGGCGAGGTTGAAGGCCAGCCAGAACGGCTTGCAGAGCGCCGGCGGCATGGCGTGGGCCAGGACCCACAACGCCACCAGTCCCACGGCGGGCCACAGGCGGTGGGGCGAAAAGCGCCGCTCGTCGGCGAACAGCGCATAGGCCAGGGCCCAGAACAAACCGGTCGTCGCCACCGACAGGGCGCAAACGAGCGGCGGCGCCACGATGGCGCCGTTCGGCCGATAGCCCTCGATCACATGGGCGATGGCGCAGGCGAAGAACAGGCCGCCGACCCAGCGAGCCGGCGTCGTGCGCCGGTCCAGGACCAGGGTCAGCCCGGTAACGGCGAAGCCGCCGATCGCGGTTCCGCGCGCCAGGGTCTCAAGAAGGATCGCATCGACCATGGCCGTGATCCTAGAGGCGACGCGCGGGCGCCGCTGCGGTCGGTCCGCGCCGATTTCGCAAGAGGCTGGCCGAAACCGGACCTATTTCTTCTTTCCGGCCTTATAGGCCTTCACCGCGTCCATGGTCTGGGTGACGTGGCCCTGGAAGTTGAGGTCGCTATAGGCCAGCAGGATCTTGCCGCCCGGTGCGATCACGTAGGAGGTGCGGTTGGACAGGTTGTCCTTCATTGGCAGCACCACGTCGTACGTCTTGATCAAGTCGGCGTTGGCGGCGGCTACCGCGAACTTGTCGCGGCAGTGTTCCTTGGAGAAGTCCTTGATGCGGTCGACATTGCCGCCCGTGACGCCGATCACCGTCGCGCCCAGCTTCTCGAACTGCGGGGTGGCTTCGGCGAATTCGTGGGCCTCGGCCGTGCAGCCCGAGGTGTAGGCGGCCGGGAAGAAGTACAGCACCACCGGCCCCTTCTTCAGCGCCTTGGACAGGGTGAAGCTGAAGTCCTTGCCGGCCAGGGCGGCGGGAGCGGTGAAGTCAGGCGCCTTGTCGCCGACCTTGAGGGCGGCCAGGGCGGGAGAAGAGGCCACGAGGGCGGCGCAGAGAGCAAGACTGGTGAGCAAGCGTTGCATACGTGGACTCCAGGGGAGGTCGAGGGGCGCAGCCAACTGCGTCATGATTTCAATAACGCCATTCTTCCGGCTTCCAAACGTCAACCTGGGTCCTTAAGTCGGAAGGCGGCAACAGGGAGGCGATCATGGCGCTCGGCGAGACGGAAATCCCAACCCTGGCGACCTGGGCGGGCGGGCCCGAAGCCTTCCGGGCCCTGTTCGACGCGTTCTACGCCGCCGTGCCCAGCCATCCGGTGCTGGCGCCGGTGTTCGCTGGCATGAACCCGCGTCACGCGGAGCACGTCGCCGCTTTCGTCACGGAGGTGTTTGGCGGCCCCAAGGCCTACAGCGAGGCTGGCGGCGGCCACGCCTCGATGATCGGCCACCACCTGAGCCGTCACCTGACCGAAGCGCAGCGCCGCGCCTGGGTGTCGCTGATGCTGGACACCGCCGACGCGGTCGGTCTTCCGGCGGATCCGGAGTTTCGCGCCGCGTTCGTCGGCTATCTGGAATGGGGTACGCGACTGGCGGTGATCAATTCGGCGCCTGGGGTCGAGGCGCCCCAGGACGATCCGCCGATGCCAGTCTGGGGCTGGGGGCCGCCGGGTGGTCCGTGGCTGGGCTGACTTGCCGCACCGCGTTCGATGGCCTAACCCTCCGCCCCTGAATCTTTAGAAAGAGGCGCGGGCTTCCATGAGCATCGCTTTCATTTTCCCGGGGCAGGGCAGCCAGACGGTCGGCATGGGCGCCGACCTCGCCCAGGCCTTCGCCGCCGCCCGCGAGGTCTTCCAGGAGGTCGACGACGCCCTGGGCCAGAAGCTGTTCAAGCTAATGAGCGAAGGTCCCGAGGGCGACCTGACCCTGACCGAGAACGCCCAGCCGGCCCTGATGGCGGTCAGCCTGGCCGTGACCCGGGTCCTGGACAAGGAGTTCGGCGTCGGGATCGACAAGGCGGCCTTCGTGGCCGGCCACAGCCTGGGCGAATACAGCGCCCTGGCCGCCGCCGGCGCGATCACCCTGGCCGACACCGCCCGCCTGCTGAAGCTGCGTGGCCAGGCCATGCAGCGCGCCGTGCCGGTGGGCGAGGGGGCGATGGCCTCGCTGATCGGCCCCAAGACCGACCTGACCCTGGCCGAAGCGGCCGCGGCCGCCGGTTCGGAGGTCGGGGTCTGCGTCGTGGCCAACGACAACAACAACGGCAACGTGGTGATCTCCGGCGCCAAGGCGGCCGTCGACAAGGCCATCGAGAAAGCCAAGGAATTGGGTGCGCGCGCGATTCCGCTGAACGTCTCGGCGCCGTTCCACTGCCCGCTGATGCAGCCGGCCGCCGACGAAATGGCCCAGGCCCTGGCGCAGACCACGATCGTCGCCCCGCGCGCCCCGCTCGTGGCCAACATCACCGCCGCCCCGGTCCACGACCCCGATATCATCCGCACGCTGCTGGTCGAGCAGGTCACTGGCCGCGTCCGCTGGCGCGAAAGCATGACCTGGCTGGCCGGCGAGGGCGGCGTCACCCGCTTCGCCGAGGCCGGCGCGGGCAAGGTGCTGTCGGGCATGGCCAAGCGGATCGCTCCGGACTCCGAGGCCGTTCCCCTGAACAGCCCCGCCGACCTCGAAGCCTTCGCCAAGTCGCTTTAGCGTAAACGCCGTGGTGGCGTCCTTAGTCCTTCGACAAGCTCAGGATGAGGATGACTGACCCGGCGGTTCATTTGAAACCCTGAGCCAATCGAAGGACGAGGTTTCACCCACTATCCTCCGAACGGAGAAACCAAATGTTCGATCTCACTGGCAAGACCGCCCTCGTCACCGGCGCCACGGGCGGCATCGGCGGGGCCATCGCCAAGGCCCTGCACGACCAGGGCGCCCATGTCGTGCTCTCGGGCACCCGCGAATCGGCCCTGGCCGAACTGGCCGCCCAGTTCGGTGAGCGCGTGTCGTTCGTCGCCGCGAATCTGTCGGACGCCGCCGCCGTCGACGGCCTGGTCGCCAAGGCCGAGGAGGCCGCGGGCGCGCCGCTGGATATCGTGATCGCCAACGCCGGCATCACCCGCGACGGCCTGATCGTCCGCATGAAGGACGAGGACTGGGACACCGTGATCAAGGTGAACCTCGAGGGCTATTTCCGTCTGGCCCGGGCCGCCGCCAAGGGCATGATGAAGCGCCGTTCGGGCCGGATCATCGGCATCACCTCGATCGTCGGTGTCACGGGCAATCCGGGCCAGACCAACTACGCCGCCTCCAAGGCTGGCATGATCGGCTTCTCCAAGGCCCTGGCCCAGGAGCTGGCCAGCCGCAACGTCACCGTCAATTGCATCGCGCCCGGCTTCATCGCCAGCCCGATGACCGACGCCCTGAACGAGCAGCAGCGGGCCGGAATCCTGTCGACCATTCCCGCCGGCCGGCTGGGCGAGGGGAGCGATATCGCCGCGGCGTGCGTTTACCTGGCCAGTGATCAGGGCGGCTACGTCACGGGTCAGACCTTGCACGTCAACGGCGGCATGGCCATGATCTGACGGGCTGTCTTTTCCTGGGCTTGCCGGCTTTCTGCTTGGAAAGACGAAAGCCCACATTTCTGACCGGACGTGCCGCTAGTCACTCGAAAAAGAACGTGATAGGCGGTGGCCCGACAATTCCCGTGGGTGGTGAAGGGTTCGCCCCCGTCTCCTGCGGAACTGCAAAGATTCAAAACGAGGGACTAACAGAATGTCCGACATTCTCGAGCGCGTGCGTAAGATCGTCATCGAGCACCTGGACGCCGATCCGGAAAAGGTCACCGAAAAGGCCAGCTTCATCGACGACCTGGGCGCCGACAGCCTCGACAACGTCGAGCTGGTCATGGCGTTCGAAGAAGAATTCGACATCGAAATTCCGGATGACGCCGCCGAGCACATCCAGACCGTCGGTGACGCCGTGAAGTTCATCACGGAAAAGACCGGCGCCTAAGGCGTCGGGTTCGCGCCATTTTCGCGAACAGGACTATCAGCCGCCGCGTCGCACGGGCTCTTGCCATCGTGCGCGCGGCGGTTTTCGTATGTGGCCGAGATTCGAGGTCGGGGGGCTGTCCGAGTCGTCAGCATCCCCATATGACCGCGATGCGAAGGTTGGGAGTGATCCATGCGTAGAGTCGTCATTACCGGGCTTGGCCTCCTGACCCCGCTGGGGCAGGGCGTCGATGTCACCTGGAAGAACATCCTGGCCGGCAAGTCCGGCGCGAACCGCATCTCGGCCTTCGACCCGACGGAATACGCCTGCCAAGTGGCCTGCGAAGTGCCGCGCGTCGACGGGCGCGGCGGCGGCGGCCCCGACGTCGAGGGCGCGTTCAATCCCGACCTGACCATGAGCCCGCGCGACCAGAAGCGCGTCGACGACTTCATCCTGTACGGTATCGCCGCCGCGGACGAAGCTGTGAAGGATTCCGGCTGGGTCCCGGAGACCGAGGAAGACAAGTACCGGACCGGGGTGATCCTGGGTTCCGGCATAGGCGGCCTGTCGACGATCGCCGACACCGCCCTGGAGCTGGAAGCCAAGGGGCCGCGCCGGGTCAGCCCGTTCTTCATCTCCTCGGCCCTGATCAACCTGATCTCGGGCCAGGTCTCGATCCGCTACGGCTTCAAGGGGCCCAACCACGCCGTGGTCACCGCCTGCGCCACCGGCGCCCACGCCATCGGCGACGCCACCCGGCTAATCAAGTACGGCGACGCCGACGTGATGATCGCCGGCGGGGCCGAGGCCGCGGTCTGCAAGGTCGGCATGGCCGGCTTCATCGCCTGCCGCGCGGTGTCCACCGACTGGAACGAGACGCCGGAAAAGGCCTCGCGCCCCTATGACAAGGACCGTGACGGCTTCGTGATGGGCGAAGGCGCGGGGGTCGTCGTCCTGGAAGAGTACGAGCACGCCAAGGCGCGCGGCGCCAAGATCTATGCCGAGGTGATCGGCTACGGCCTGTCGGGCGACGCCTATCACATCACCGCCCCGTCGGAAGACGGCGATGGCGGCTTCCGGGCCCTGTCGGCGGCAGTCAAGGACGCGGGCATTTCCCCGTCGGACATCAACTACGTCAACGCCCACGGCACCTCGACCATGGCCGACGGCATCGAAGCCGGGGCCGTCGAGCGCTTCCTGGGCGATCACGCCAAGAACGTGGTGATGTCGTCGACCAAGTCGATGACCGGGCACCTGCTGGGTGCGGCCGGCGCGATCGAGGCGATCTTCTCGGTCCTGGCCATTCGCGACCAGATCGCCCCGCCGACCATCAACCTTGACAATCCGGACGTGAACGTCGCCATGAACCTGGCGCCGAACAAGGCCGTGCCGCACAAGATCGACGTGGCGGTGTCCAACAGCTTCGGCTTCGGCGGCACCAACGCCTCGGTCGTGTTCCGCAAAGTCTCGTGAGCCGCAAGCCCCCGCAGCAACGCCGGACGCCTCGTCCGGCTTCGAAGACGGGGGCTCCCCGCAAGGCCAATCCGCGCCGGCGCGAGACCGCGCCGGTCGGTCGTCGCATCGCGGCCATGGGCACGGGCCTGCTGACCATGCTGGGCCTGGCCGCCGTGCTGGTCGTACTGGGCGCGGTATGGGTCTATCAGGGGCCTGGTCCGGCTGCGCGATCGGGCGATCAGACCACCGTCGTCCTGCGGCGCGGGGCCAGCCTGCCGGAGATCGCCTCCAGCCTGGAGCAGGCGGGGGTGATCCGCTCGTCCTCGCTGTTCCTGACCGCCGCCCAGACCACCGGCGCGGCGCGCAAGCTCAAGGCCGGCGAATACGAGTTCGCCAGCCACGCCTCACTGCGCCAGGTGCTGGCCAAGATTCGCGACGGCAAGATCGTCCGCCACCAGGTGACCATCGCCGAGGGCCTGACCTCCGACATGGTGGTCGACATCCTGATGCGCGCGCCCGAGCTGACCGGCACCGTGCCGACCCCGCCGGAAGGCTCGGTCCTGCCCGAGACCTACCAAGTCCAGCGCGGCGAGGACCGGGCGGCGGTGCTGCAGCGGATGATGGACGCCCGCGACGAGGTGCTCGACCGCCTGTGGGCCCAGCGCCAGTCGGGCCTGCCGTTCGCGACGAAGGAGGAGGCCGTGACCATGGCCTCGATCGTCGAGAAGGAAACGGCCCTGGCCCGCGAGCGACCGCACGTGGCGGCGGTGTTCATCAACCGCCTGCGCCAGGGCATCCGCCTGGGCAGCGACCCGACGATCATCTACGGCCTGACCCGCGGGCGGCCGCTGGGTCGGGGCATCCTGCAGTCGGAGTTGCAGCGGCAGACGCCCTACAACACCTATCTGATCGAGGGCCTGCCGCCGACCCCGATCGCCAATCCGGGCAAGGCCGCCCTGGCGGCCGTACTCAATCCGATGAAGAGCAACGACCTCTATTTCGTCGCTGACGGCACCGGCGGTCACGTCTTCGCCTCGACCTACGAAGAGCACGAGCGCAATGTCGCCAAGTGGCGGCAGGTCGAGCGGTCGAAGGCGACCGCTCAGGCCGGCGCCTCCGGGGGCGCCAAGAGCCCGTCGAATCTCTAGGGAGCGAGGATGGCGCTGTCAGGCATGACCGGCTTCGCCCGCGTCGAAGGCTCGCTCGGAGCCTGGTCGTGGGCGGTGGAGGCGCGTAGCGTCAACGGCCGCAATCTGGAAACCCGTTTCCGCGGTCCGCCGGGCTTCGACGCCCTGGACCGGGCCGCGCGCGACGCCGCCCAGGCCCGATTCCAGCGCGGCCAACTGACCGTAAACTTGCAGGCCAAGCGGGCGGAGGCGCAAGGCGCCGTGCAGATCAATGTCGAGGTGCTGGAGCGCTACCTGAAGGCTGGCGCGCCCTATGTGGCCACCGGCATGGTCGGCAAGCCCAGCCTGGACGGCCTGCTGGCCCTGCGCGGCGTGATCGACGCCCGCGAGGAGGACGAGGCCGCCGAAGACCGGGCCGCGGTTGAGGCCGCCATGGCCGCCACGATCGGCCAGGCCCTGGACGGCCTGAAGGCGGCGCGGCTGGAGGAGGGGACCGCCCTGGCCCCGATCCTGACCGGCGCCGTCGATCGCATCGAGGCCCTGACCCTGCTGGCCTCGCAGGAAGCCGCCGGCCAGCCGGCCGTGCTCCGGGAGCGCTACGCCCGCAAGCTGACCGAACTGATCGGCGAGGCGGCGTCGGAGGAGCGCATCGTGCAGGAAGCCGCCGGCATGGCCGTCAAGGCCGACGTCCGCGAGGAACTGGACCGGCTGTCGAGCCACGTGGCGGCCGCCCGAGCCCTGCTGGCCGCCGACGCGGCCGCCGGCCGGCGCCTGGACTTCCTGTCTCAGGAGTTCATGCGCGAGGCCAACACCCTTTGCAGCAAGTCGGCGCTGACGGCCCTGACGGCGCACGGCCTGGATCTGAAGGCCACGATCGAGCAATTCCGGGAACAGGTTCAGAATGTCGAATAATCCGCATGGACGCACCCGCGGCCTGCTGCTGATGGTCGTGGCCCCGTCGGGCGTGGGCAAGACCTCGCTGACCCGCCGCCTGGTGGCCGACCACAACGACCTGCACCTGTCGATCAGCGCCACCACCCGCGACCCGCGTCCAGGTGAGCACGACGGGCGCGACTACCACTTCGTCAGCCGCGACAAGTTCCAGACGATGATCCAGGACGACGCCTTCCTGGAATGGGCCGAGGTCTATGGCAACCACTACGGCAGCCCGCGCGCGCCGATCATGGAAGCGCTGGACCGTGGCGAGAGCGTGCTGTTCGACATCGATTTCCAGGGCGCGATGAAAGTCCACAAGCAGGCCGGCGAGGACAGCGTCCTGGTCTATATCCTGCCGCCGTCCCTGGCCGAGATGAGCCGCCGGCTGCACGCTCGCAGCCAGGACAGCGAAGAGGTCATCCACCGCCGCCTGGCCCGCGCCAAAGACGAGGTCGCCGCCTGGGAGCAGTTCGACTACGTCATCCTCAACGACGACTTCGACAAGGCCTATTCGGACCTGGCCCACATCTACCACGCCGAACGCCAGAAGCGGGCCCGCAACCCGTGGATCGGCAACCTGGTGGCCGACCTACTGAAGGAAGAGATCTAGCGAGCGGAGCAAGCGCGATGGCCATTGGCTGGTCTGATCTGACCTTCACGCCCAATGACGAAGCGGTGCAGACTCTGCGGGCGTCTTGGGCTTGGCTGCTGGGCGATGACTGGTCGCCAATCCTCTTTTCCATCTGGGGAGATGTTTTTATCCAGCGACCCGACGGCGTGGCCTGGGTGAACACGGGGACCGCCGATGTCACAATCGTAGCGGCCGACCAGGACGAATTTCGTAGGAAGTTGATGGGCGAGGCTCGCGAGGATTGGTTCCTGCCCAGGCTCGTTGGCTTATTGCACGAACAGGGCAAAAGACCAGCGCCCGGAGAATGCTTTACCTACGAGATCTATCCGATCTTTGCAGAGGGCAAGTACATGCCCGAGAATTTCAACTCGGCGCCCGCCGCTGACCATTTCGGCGCGTCTGGGTCCATCCATCGCCAAATCCGTGATTTGGAAAACGGCGCGAAGGTGCGATTGACTGTTTCCGATTAAGGCGATCAACCCGCCATCACCGCCCGCGCCAGGGCCTGGAACCCCGCCACGTCGACGGTCTCGGCCCGCGCGTCCGGATTGATCCCGGCCTTCTCGCACAGCACGCCGCCGCCCAAGGCCTTGAGGCTGGAGCGCAGCATCTTGCGGCGCTGGCCGAAGGCGGCGGCGGTGACCTTTTCCAGAGCCGCGACCAGGGCCTTGTCGGGTGCGGGCTCCAGGGGGACCAGGCGCACCACGGCCGAGGCCACCTTGGGCGGCGGGGTGAAGGCGCGGGCCGGCAGGTCCATGACCACCTTGGCGCTGCACACGGTCTGGGAGACCACGGCCAGCCGGCCATAGGCGTCGTCGTTCACGTCGGCGGCGATGCGGTCGGCGACTTCCTTCTGGAACATCAGGGTCATCGACAGCGGCCGGAACGGGCCGGTCAGCCAGTTGATCAGCAGCGGCGTGCCGACATTGTAGGGCAGGTTGCTGACCATGTGGGCCGGGCCGCCGGCGATGGCGGCCATGTCGACCTTCTGGGCGTCGCCCTGGATGATCGTCAGCCGGCCGTCGGCGGCCGCGCCCAGCTCTTCCAGCAGCGGGATGAACCGCCTGTCCATCTCGACCGCCACGACCCGCGCACCGGTCTCCAGCAAGGCCCGGGTCAGGCCGCCGGGACCGGGGCCGACCTCGACCACCACGTCGCCTTCGCCCACCTCGGACAGGCGGGCGATCTTGCGGGTGATGTTCAGGTCCAGCAGAAAGTGCTGGCCGAAGCTCTTGTTGGCCAGCAGGTCATGCTCGGCGAGAACCTCGCGAAGCGGCGGCAGGTCGGCGAGGCTCATGGTCTCTCGAAGGTTCAGGCGCCCAGTCAGGCGATCGAGCGCCGGTCGGCGATCTCGGCGGCCAGGCGGATGGCGGCGATCAGGCTGTCGGCCCGGGCCAGGCCCCGGCCGGCGATGTCGAACCCCGTACCATGATCGGGCGAGGTGCGCACGATCGGCAGGCCCAGGGTGACGTTCACCCCCGCCCAGAAGTCCAGCATCTTGACCGGGATCAGCGCCTGATCGTGATACATGCACAGCACGGCGTCGTAGGTGGCGCGGGCCTCGGCGTGGAACAGGCTGTCGGCCGGGGCGGGGCCCCGGACCTGAATCCCCAGCTCGCGCAGGGCCCGCACCGCCGGCTCGATGATCGCGATTTCCTCGCCGCCCAAAGCGCCGCCCTCGCCGGCGTGAGGGTTGAGCGCCGCCACCGCCAGGCGTGGAACCGCGACGCCGAAATCCTTGCGCAGAGCCTCGACCGTCACCCGGCCGGCGTTGACGATCGCCTCGATCGACAGTGCGGCGGGCACGGCCGACAGAGGCATGTGGATCGTCACCAGGGTTGCGCGCAGGTCGCGGGCCGCCAGCATCATCACCGGACCGTGCGGGGGCTGGCCCTGGCCGACATGGGTCAGCTCGGCCAGAAACTCGGTGTGGCCAGGAAAGGCGAAACCGGCGTCATACAGCGGCGCCTTGGCGATGGGAGCGGTGACCAGACCCGTCACGGCGCCCGACAAGGCCAGGCCCGCACCGGTCTCGATCCAGCGGATCACCTGGGCGGCGTGGGCGCCGGAGGGCTTGCCGGCCACCACAGGAGCCTGCAGCGGGATGTCCAGGACGGGCAGGGCCTGGCTGAACACCTTGATCGCCTCGACGGGCCCGGTGACGGCGCGGACCTTCACCCCGCCGCCCGCCGAAGCCAGCAACTGGGCGTCGCCCACCACCATGAAACTCGGCCCTTCGGCGCGCAGGGCGGACCAGGCCTTGGCGATGATCTCCGGCCCAATGCCGGCCGGATCGCCGGCGCTCAGGGCGAGGGCCGTGGTCTTCACCGGGTCTCGATGGTCGCCGAGTTGCGCAGGTCCCGCAGATAACGTTTGGAGATCAGCGCAAGCTGTTGGCCGCGCAGGCGGTTTTCGATCTGGTCGTGCGTCGGGGCCTGGGCGCCGGACTGGCGCTTGCCGCAGACGGCGATCAGGTGCAGGCCGGCGTCGGTGCGGATCGGGTCGGAGACCTGGCCGACCTTCAGGGTGTTGGCGGCCTCCTGGAAGGCCGGGGCCAGATCGGTGATCTCGGCCTCGCCCAGATCGCCAGCCACCACGCCCTCGACCTTGCCGGCCGTGGCCTCAAGGGTCTCGCAGCTGGTGATCTTGGGCTTGAGATCGGCCAGCAGCTTCTGGGCGGCGTCGACCTGCGCCTGGGGGGCGTCCTTGGGCAGAGCCACGGCGATCTGCTTGAGGTCGACCAGGGCCGTCTTCGCGCCCGAGCGTTTCTCGCGCAGATAGACGATGTAGACGCCGTCTCGCACCGGGATCGGCGCGGAGAGCTGCCCCGGACGTAGCTGTTCGAGCGCGGCGTCGACCTCCGGCGGCATTTCGCCGGGGCTGACCCAGCCGGCGTCGCCGCCATTGGCTGCTGTCGGCGAGGCCGAGAACTGGCGAGCCACGGCGGGGAAGGGCGCGCCCTGCTGCATCTGGGTGACCAGCTGCTTGGCGCCGTTCTCAGCCACTTCCATGCCGCCGACGCGCGCCGCGTCGATGAACACTTCGCTGACCTGGTACTGCGGCTTGCTGGCGGCCTCGGCCTGGCGGCGCTCGAAGGCCTTGATCTGATCGTCGCCGATCCGCAGGCGCGAGCCGTAGCGGCCGCTGATCCAGGCCTGCCAGCTGCTGTCGGCGCGGATCTGAGCTTTCCAGGTGTCGATCCCGACGCCCTGAGCCTGCAGCTGCTGTGTCAGCTGGGCCGCGGTCATGTTGTTGCCCTTGGCGATGTCCTCGATCTGCTCTTCGACTTCCTTGTCGGTCGAGATGATCGTGATCTTCTGGGCCTTCTCGACCCGACGCAGTTCCTGCATCTGAACGTGCTCGTCGATCAGCGAACGCAGGGCTTCCTGCTCCAGCTGGGGCAGGTTTTCCTGGGTCGGCTGAAGGCCGGACGTCACCATCAGCAGGCGCATGCGCTGCATCAGGTCGTAGCTGGAGATGATGTCGTCGTTGACGACCGCGGCGACGCTTTCCGACAGAGGATTGGCGCGCGCCGCGGCGGCGGCCGGAGCCGCCGGCGCATCCACGACAGGGGGCGCCGCAGGCGCCGCCTCTTGAGCCAGGGCGGGCAGGCCAAGGCTCGCCACGGTCAAGGCGAGGATGGAAGCGGTGCAGGCCGCCAGTTTCGTCACGCTACGCGCAGACCGCATCGGTATTGTCGTTCCTCTAGACGCGTCCAAAGGAAGGCGCGCGCTTGATCGCGCGTCCCCCGACGCGGTGACATTCTAATCGGTGTACAGTGTGTCGCCCAATGTGGCGAGCGTTAGGCGCAGCACCACGGACTCATTGGACTTCAACTTCAGGCCGTTGGCGGTTTGAGTGTAGCGATCTTCATTCTGATAGATCATGTCCAGACGGACACAGTCGTCCTTGTAGTAGACGCCCAGGTCACGACGGGTCCAGGACCACTTGCTGTCGCTGGCCGGCAGGCCAAAAGTCCGGGCGTCCTGGTAGGACAGGCGGCCCAGGGCGGTTACACCCCAGTTCTCGCGGATCTTGTAGTCGCCGACGAAATCCAGGTTTTCCTGGCGGAAGCCGGTCGTGTCCTTGTTGTCCTTCAGGTAGCGCAGGGAGCCGAAGCCGCGGGCGACCGAAGCGTCAAGGCCGGCTTCCAGACGGTTGAGCTTGCTGGTGTCGTCGTCGAAGCGGGCGCGCGTGAAGGCGGTGATCCCGCGGATCGGGGTGACCGTCGCCGCCACGACCCAGTCGGAAGCCTTTTGGTCGAGCCCAGCCCGGGTCGGCATCAGCGGATCGATCTTGGTGCGCAGGCTGCGGCCCAGCAGGACGCTGCCGCCGCGACCGTCGGCAAACTTCACCGTTGCGCGACCGCCTACGTTCATGCGCGTGCCGCCTTCGTAAAGGTCGAAGCCAGGCGATTTGTTGACGTCGAACAGGTTGGTTTCGTCTAGTTCGAAGTTGGTGCTGTCTTCGTTGAAATAGATCGGATTGCCGGCCGGATCGCGGGCAACGACGATCGGCACCCGCGAGCTGTCGGACCCTGCGGCTAGTTGGACCAAGGGCTCAAGCACCACGCTGCCGCCATCCTTCAGGGGCTTGAAGAACGGCATGCTCAGGTCGACCCCGGCGACGCCCAGTCCGCGCGAATAGTCGATGTTGGTGGTCCTGTCGCCCGCGACCGTAGCGGCGAGGGGCAGGAAGACGTCGCTGACGCGATAGACGTCACCGCGAGCCTGGGCGAACGGCTCGACGCGCAGGCCTGAGCCCAGCGTCAGGCTGCCGCGCCAATCGCTCTTGATCGAACCGCGCACGGAATCAACGCCGTCCTGGCCCTTGTAGGCGGCGTAGGCGTAAGGGGGCTCGCCGAATTGGGATTCGGAACGGGTCAGGACCACGCCCGAACCCTGGACGCGAAGGCGGCCGCCCAGGATGTGCGACTCCGGCTCCCAGCGTCCCTCGACCATCGGACCGATCAGCGGGAAGGCGCCGCTGTTCTCGAACTGGTTCGCCAGACCCGCGGAGCTGACCTGGACGACCCGCAGGCCCTGCACCGAGATCATTGAGGCCGAGAAGTACGACCGGGCCGACTGGCGGGTCGCATAGATCTGCGACATCAAGCGATGGTCGTCGGCCGAGAACTGGCCGCGTTGCTGGTAAACGTCGCTGATGTCGTAGTCGTCGAAGATCAGCGCCTGTGAGGCCCGCTCGGCGCTGAAGCCCCATTTCCAGTTCTGGTCGATGTCGAACAGGCCCTTGGCCAGGATATAGCTCTTGGCGGTCGCCTCGCCGAACCGGTCACCGTGGTTGTCGAAGTCCTTGTCATAGGTGGCGCCGACCCGCGCCTCGACATAGCCGGAGTAGAACCGCTTGCGGTACTGGGCTTTCAGGAACGGGTTAACTTTCGTGTTGAATTGAGGGGTTACCACCAAATCCTGAGATGGAGACAACACGAAAAGATAGGGCTGCTCGTATACGAAGCCCCGCTTTTTGGAGACGCTGATCTTGGGCACCAGGAAGCCGGAGCGACGCTCGGTCTGTGGGTCCGGGTGCCAGAACACAGGCAGGTACATGAGCGGCGCGCCGAACACCCGGATGGTCGCGCCATGGTAGTAGACCAGGTGGTTGTTCTTGTCCTGGACCACCTTGTCGGCCTGGATGCTCCAGGTCGGCTTGGGCTTTTCGGCGCACACTTCGCAGGGCGTGTAGATCGCCTTGTTCAGCTCGGTGATCTGCTCGTTGCGACGCACGGCGGTGTCGGCGGCGATCTTGATGTTCTTGTCCAGACGAGCCGAGAAGCCGCGGGCGAAGCCGGCCTTCAGGTCCTTGTCCATGGTCATGTCGTTGGCGAATTCGGCCGTGCCGTCGGCGTTGATCAGCGTTACGTGACCGTGGGCGGTGACCACCTCGGTCTTGGTGTCGTAGACCACCTCGTCGGCGCGCAGGGTGCGACCCTGGTAGCGCGCTTCGACGTCGCCGCGGGCGATCATCTTCTGATTGGCGTCGTCGCGGATCAGAAGATCGGATTCCAGGTAGTAGCCGGTGTCGCCCAGGCCGTCGTCGACGGCCGGCGAGGGCGCGGGGGCGGCCGGAACCGTGGCGAGCGGCTGCTGCGCCTGCGCCGAGGCGGCGAAGGCGAGCCAGGCCGCTCCGGCCAGCAGGACCGCTCGGCCCTTCTCTTTCGCGCCCCAGCGAAGCTCCATCATCAAAGTCCTCGATCCCGGCGACACAGACTCAACCATCCTCGGTATAGCAAAGCAGCGTCAGACCCGCCAAAAGCGCTACGATCGGCGGGGTCCACGCCGCCATGGCCGGCGTCAGTACGTCGGCCTTGCCCAATGCGCCACACAGCTCGTTAAAGAAGAAGAAACCAAAGCCCAAGGTTACGCCCGCCCCGGCCAGGCCCGCCAGCCCGCCCAACCGCATCAGCCGCAGCGAGAAGGCGGCGGCCAGCACCGACATGGCGGCGAACAGCAGCGGCGTGGCCAGGACCTGTTGAAGCCGCAGGCGGAACGGTATCGACGAGAAACCCGCGGCCTCGGTGCGCTTGATGGTTTCGGGCAGCAGCCAGACAGCGATGGCCTGAGGATTGTTGAACCGCTCCGACGCCGTACGGTCGTCCAGATTGGACGGCATGGTGTAGGTTTCCGAGCGGATCGCTCCGGCGCCGGGCATGGCCACGCGCACTCCGGACAACCGCCAGAAGCCAGGTTCCAGCCGAGCCTCATCCGCCTCGATCCGTTGAGCAAATTGCAAAGAGCCGTTCGGCTGGACCGCATAGACGAACAGCGACACCCCGCGCAGCCGGACCGCGCCATCTACCTGGTCGCGCGCCCGGGCGCGAATGACCACCTGGGTCTTCTCGTCGCCCTGGCGCAGCCACAGGCCCTTGGGCGCCGACTTCAGATAGCTTTCCATCAGCGCGTCGCGCGAGGTTTCAAACTGAGCGCTCATCGCCGAGGTCAGCGGATTGAGCAGGGTCAGGGTCAGAAGGCCCATGACGAAAGCGGCGGTGGCGGCCGGCATGATGAAGCGCCAGGCCGAGACGCCTGCGGCCCGCATGGCGATCAACTCGCTGCGCCGATTGAGCCCAACGAACGCGCCCAGTGTTCCAAACAGGAAGATGAAGGGCGTCAGCACCAAGATCGTGGCGGGCGCCTGCAGCAAGGTCAGGAACAGCAGCTGGGTGAAGCCGACGTCCGCCCGGGTGCCCACGTTCTTCGAGATGTCGACGAAGGCGATCAGCATGACCAGCACGGCGACGACAGCCAGCGCCGCCGCCAGACCAGCCAAGGTCTTCCTGAGCACATAGCGCTCGATCATGCCGACGCCGATCATGGGGCCCCCAACGGCTGGAGGGCGTCGTGCGCGCCAATGGCGATGTAGCGGGCCACCTTCTGGCGGAAGATCTGCCGCAGGCCCCACCAGATCGCCGCCAAGGGCACCACGTATTGCAACGGATTGAGCCAGACGTCGTTGTCGCAGGCGGCCTTGACGCCAAACCCCACGATCTGGACCAGGGCGGCGGCCGCGCCGACGACGGCGATCCGCCGGCCATAGCCCATGCGGCTGAACGATCCGCCGATTACCGCCGCCACGGCCATCGACATCATGGCCAGGTTGTAGAGCGGGCTGGCCAGCCGCCAATGGCCTTCCGAAAGCAGCTTTTCGCGGTTCTGTTGCTCCCATTCCTGGGTCAGATCGGGAAAGAACAGCTCGTGCGGGTAGCGGTCGCCGATCTTGTAGTGCAGCAGCTCATCGCTCTGGAACAGCGAACTGAGGTCGAAGGTGTATTCGTCCCACGACAGGTACTGCAGCACGCCGGAGCTGGAGAACTCCTGGTTGGAGCCCTTGCGCAGGACCAGCACCGGCAGGCCCTTGCGCTCGGCGATGACGCCCTCGCGAGCGGTGTAGGTGACAGCGCCGCCGTTGGTCTTTTCCTGATGGATGAAAAGGTTGTGGATGATCTGGTCGCGGTCGATGGTCTGGGCGTAGACCGTCAGGCCCGGGCCTGGCTCTGTGAATTCGCCCGGACGCACCAGGGTCGAGGCCAGATCCGACTTGATGTCGAAGAAGGTCTCGCGAATCGCTCGAGAACTCCACGGCGCGGCCCACAGGCTCATGGTCAGCGACAGTAGGGTGGCGAACGCGGCCAGGCGCATGGCGGGCGAGATCACGCGCCAGCGGCTCATGCCGCCGGCGAAGCAGACCACGATCTCCTGTTCAGTATGCAACCGGTTCAGGGCCACCAGTGTGGCCACGAACAGGGCGATCGGCAGAATCATGCTCAGCAGCTGGGGCAGGGCCAGAGCGATGATCTTCAGGAAGACCATGGCGCTCTGGCGCTGTTCGATCAGGACGTCAAATTCCGACAGGCTGCGCGCCAGCAGGGCGAGCGCCACCAGGGCCAGCGTCGCCAAAAGCGTCGGGCCCAGCAACTGGCGGAAAAGATAGCGTTCGATCAGGCGCATCGACGTGGGGACGGGGGGCGAGGGAGACGGGAAGCGGTGGAGTCGCGCGGCGCGCCCCCGGGGAAGGGTTCCTTCTACACGGCGTGTTCGCGTGCGCACAACCGCTCAAGTCAGGCGGAAAAGCGGCGCTGGTCCGGACGGCGCCGAGGTCCCCGACGATTGGTGCTTTTCTTCGGTCCAGGTTTGGGCCAATCCAGCAGGCTAAAGGTCCTGCAAGGGCTCCATCGGTCATCAGGAGCGCGTCATGCGTATCGAGTTCGTCACCGCCGACACCCAGGCCGGCGCCAACGCCGCCCTGGCGGTCCTGGCCTACGAAGCCGCCGCTTTGTCGCCGGAGGCCAAGACGGTCAACGAGGCGACTGGCGGGGCCTTGGCCCGCGCCGTCGCGGGCGGTCGTTTCACCGGCGCCAAGGGCCAGACGCTGGACCTGATCGCTCCCGCCGGTCTCGAGGCCGCGCGCGTGCTGCTGGTGGGAATCGACGGCGACGGCGTGTTCGAGCCTGAGGCGATCGAGCTGGCCGCCGCCCACGCCTTCCAGGCTCTGAAGGCCTCCGGCGTTACCGAACTGGTGCTGAAGCTGGGCGGCGGCGACGCCGAGACCGCCGCTCGCGCCGCCTTTGGCACCAAGCTGGCGGCCTATCGCTTCGACCGCTACCGCACCACCGAGAAGGCCGAGAAGAAGCCCTCGGTGAACGTGGTCAAGGTGGCGGCCGCCGATCCGGCCAAGGCCAGCAAGGCGTTCGCGGCGCTGGAGGCGGTCGCCGACGCGATCCTGTTCAGCCGCGACCTCGTCTCCGAGCCGGCCAACGTCCTGCACCCGGAGGAATTCGCCGCCCGCGTAAAGGGTCTGGAGGCCCTTGGCCTGGAGGTCGAGGTGCTGGGCGAGGCCCAGATGGCTGAGCTGGGCATGGGCAGCTTGCTGGGCGTGGGGCAGGGCAGCGTGCGTGAGAGCCAGCTGGTGGTAATGAAGTGGTTTGGCGCCCCCGACAAGTCGGCCCAGCCGGTCGCCTTCGTCGGCAAGGGCGTCTGTTTCGACACCGGCGGCATCTCGATCAAGCCCGCCGACGGCATGGAAGACATGAAGTGGGACATGGGCGGCGCGGCCGCCGTGGCCGGCGTCATGCACGCCCTGGCCGGTCGCAAGGCCAAGGTCAACGCCATCGGCATCCTGGGCCTGGTCGAGAACATGCCCGATGGCAACGCCCAGCGCCCGGGCGACGTGGTCACCTCGATGTCGGGCCAGACCATCGAGGTCATCAACACCGACGCCGAAGGCCGCCTCGTCCTGGCGGACGCCCTTTGGTACTGCCAGGACCGCTTCAAGCCCAAGGTCATGGTCGACCTGGCCACCCTGACCGGCGCGATCATCATTTCGCTGGGTCATGATCTGGGCGGATTGTTCAGTAATAACGACGGCTTGTCGGAAAAACTTCTCGCCGCTGGCAAGGCCGAGCGCGAGCCGCTATGGCGCATGCCGATGCCGGCTTCTTACGAGAAGCAGATCGAAAGCCCGATCGCAGACATGAAGAACATCGGCGGCCGACCGGCTGGCTCGATCACCGCGGCCCTGTTCCTGCAGAAGTTTGTCAACGGCGTACCGTGGGCCCACCTGGACATCGCCTCGGTGGCCTGGAAGAAGCCTTCGACCGATCCGACCGTCCCGGACGGCGCGGTCGGCTTCGGCGTGCGGCTGCTGAACCGCCTGGTGGCCGACGCTTACGAAGGCTAGCCCTTGACCGCCGCGCCCTGCGATATCTGGTTCTACCACCTGGAACGCAGCCCCTTGGAAGAGGTGCTGCCCGGGCTGCTGGAAAAGACCCTGGGCCGCGGCTGGCGAGCGCTGGTGCGCGCCGGCGACCCGGCCCGCCTGCGGGCGTTGGATGCCCACCTCTGGACCTGGCGCGACGACAGCTTCCTGCCGCACGGCCTGGACGACGAGCCGATGGCCGATCGCCAGCCGGTGCTGCTGACCGACCGGCTGGACAACCCGAACGGCGGCCAGGCGTTGTTCCTGCTCGACGGGGCCGAACCGGGCGACCTTTCGGCGTTTGAACGCTGCATCCTGCTGTTCGACGGCCGGGACGAGGAGGCCCTGCGCCTGGCCCGGGGACGATGGAAGGCCTTCAAGGGCGCGGGCCATCCGGTGTCCTACTGGCGCCAGGGCGCCGAACGAGGATGGGAGAAGCAGGCATGAAGCGGTTCGTATTGGCTGGCGTGGCGCTGTTGCTGGCCTCGTGCTCCAGCAGCGCCCCGACGCCGGCGCCCGCCCCCATGCCGCCGCCGACCACTCCGACCGCGCCGCCGGCCGTGGCCTTGCCCGCCAAGCCGCCCGTGGCCGAAAAGGATCAATGCGGCCTGAAGGACGCCCAGACCTTCGTCGGCAAGAACCGCACCGACCTGCCGGCTCCGGTGGATCCCTCGCGCTGGCGGGTTGCCTGTACGACCTGCCCAGTGACCATGGACTACCGTCCCGACCGGCTGAACATCCTGTTCAACCCCGACACCGGCGTCGTCCAGCAGGTGAAGTGTGGCTAAGAGCCCAGAGCATCGCGCGGAAAAGTGGACGCCGATTTTCCGCAAAAGCGATGCGAAAACCAAAATCTAGAGCAAGTCGTGCGATTCCTATATCGCGCGATTTGCTCTAGCGGGTTCCCACGCCCGGAAACAGCGCCGGTTCGCCATCGAAGACGCCGAGATAGCCCAGTTCGCCTAGCAGCGGGGTCACGGTGTCGGCGTAGTCTTCGGCGTGCTGGCGCAGGGGGGCGGGGCGGCCGGCTTGGTCCTGCAGGCGGTAGACGGTCCACATCTTGCCGCGCGGGGCCGGGGCGCCGGGCTGCAGGTAGCGGTGCTCCCAACCCACCAGGGCCGGCGTGCGGCCGATCTCGACGTCGAATGGCCGGTCGCGGAACGCCAAATCCATGTCCAGTCGCATGGCCTCGGCCAGCCGCCGGTCCAGCCACTCGCCGAACGCGGCCAGCACCGCAGCCGCGGACAGGCCTTCTGGGTTGGCGACGATGTGATTTCGGGACGTGTTTCCTGAACTCATGCGAACAGGAATACGCGCCTCGGGTCACGTAAAGGATAAGAGACGTGGTTTAGGTGCATTTACCATGCCGATCTATTGGCTCGGCAGGGCGAATGCTCGGATCAGGTCGGCGGAGAAGCCGTGACCTCGGGTATTCACCAATCCATGGCCAAGCTTAAGCTTGGTCAAGGCGACTGAAAAATATCGGCTGTTGCCAGGCTGAGGGCCAACCTTCGGCATCGCGCCAACTCAGGGAAGTGACGATGAGCGATCAGGCGACGGCCAGGCATCCGTGGATTTCGACAGGGCGCGGTCCGTAGCGCTGCGCCAGGCCCTCTTCGCCTTCAGGCCTCCGCCGCCGCCAGTTCCTCGGCCAGCTCCATCCACGTCGCCTCGGCCTCGTCCAGCTTGGCCTTGGCGCTGTCGCGGCGCTTGGTCAGTTCGGCGACCTTGGTCGGGTTCTTGTAGAGCTGCGGGTCGGCCAACTGGGCGTTGAGTTCCGCGACCTGACGGGTCTGGCGGGTGACGACCTGCTCGGCGGCCTCGATCTTGCGCTTCAGCGGCTCGACGGCGACGGTCTTCTTCGGCGCGGCGGCCGGTTCGGCCTTGGCCGGTTCACGCGCCACCTGGGTCGGCTTCACCGCCTGCTTGGCGCGGTCGAGCACGAACTTGGCGTAGTCGTCCATGTCGCCGTCGAACGGCTTGACCGTGCCATCGGCGGCCAGCCACAGGCGGTCGGCGACCAGTTCCATCAGCGAGCGGTCGTGGGTGATCAGGATCACCGCGCCCTCATAGTCGTTCAGGGCGTCCAGCAGCGCCCGGCGAGAGTCGATGTCCAGGTGGTTGGTCGGCTCGTCCAGGATCAGCATGTGCGGGGCGTCCATCGCCACCAGGTTCAGCAGCAGCCGGGCGCGTTCGCCGCCCGACAGGCTCTCGACCTTGGTCTCCTGCTTCTCGAACCCCAGGCCGAACTGGGCCAGGCGCGAGCGGCGCGAGGATTCCGACGCGTCCGGCATGGCCCGGCGGATGATCTCCAGCGGGGTGTCTTCCGGATCCATCGCCTCGATCTGGTGCTGGTGGAACCAGCCGACCTTCATCTTCTTGTCGCGGTGGAACTCGCCGGCCTGCACGCCCAGCGCCCCGGCGATCATCTTGGCGAAGGTCGACTTGCCCGCGCCGTTGACGCCCAGCAGGCCGATCCGGTCATCGAGGTCCATGCGCAGATTGAGGTTCTTCAGGATCGCGCGGCCAGCCTCGTAGCCGACGCTGGCCTTCTCCAGCCGGATCAGCGGCGGCGGCAGCGGGCGCGGCGGCGAGGGTAGGGTGAAGGGCGCGACGCGCTCCTCGATCGTCGTGGCCACGGGCTCCATCTTGGCCAGGCGTTTCATCCGCGACTGGGCCTGGGCGGCCTTGGACGCCTTGGCCTTGAAGCGATCGACGAAGGCCTGCAGGTGGGCGCGCTCGGCGTCCTGCTTGGCCTTGGCCGAGAGCTGCAGGCGGGCTTTCTCGGCGCGGCGCTTTTCGAAGTCGTCGTAGCCGCCTGTGTAGAGCTCCAGCTTGCCGCCGGCCAAGTGCAGCATGTGCGTGCAGCTGTTGTTGAGCAGTTCGCGGTCATGGCTGACGATCAGGGCGGTGTGCGGATACTTCTGGAGCCGCGCCTCAAGCCAAAGCGCGCCTTCCAGGTCCAGATAGTTGGTCGGTTCGTCCAACAACAGCATGTCGGGCTCGGCGAACAGCGCCGCGGCCAGGGCCACGCGCATCCGCCAGCCGCCTGAGAACTCGCTCATCGGCCGGGCTAGGTCATCCTGGGTGAAGCCAAGGCCCACAAGGATTTCCGAAGCCTTGGCCGGGGCCGCGTCGGAATCGATTTCGATCAGCCGGCCCCAGATCTCGCCCATCTCCTCGGGTTCGGCCGTTTCCAGGCGCGTCAGCAGCCGGTGGCGCTCCTCGTCGGCCTCCAGCACCGTCTCCAGCAGGGTGAAGGGGGTGGCCGGATGTTCCTGATCCACCGAGCCGACGCGGGCGCTCTTGGGCAGGCTGATCTCGTCGTCGCCGGCCTGCAGCTGGCCCAGGATCAGCTTGAACAGCGTCGACTTGCCCACGCCGTTGCGGCCGATCAGTCCCACCTTGGCCCCAGGCGGCAGACTCACGCTGGCGTGGTCGAAGAACTTCCGACCCCACGCGCTGAAGGTCAGGTCTTTGATCTGGAGCATATGATTTAAAGGTACGCGGCGGGTTGGCGGGGAGGAGGCGCCCGGCTATAAGCCCGCGACCTCCCAATCTACAAACTTTCTCTGTGAGATTTTCGGATCATGACCGAACGCACCTTCTCGATCATCAAGCCTGACGCCACCCGTCGCAACCTGACCGGCAAGATCAACGCCGTGATCGAGGAAGCCGGCCTGCGCATCGTGGCCCAGCGCCGCGTGAAGCTGACCGAGGCCCAGGCCAAGAAGTTCTACGAAGTCCACGCCGAGCGCCCGTTCTACGGCGAACTCGTCGCCCAGATGACCGCCGAGCCGGTCGTCGTCCAGGTGCTGGAAGGCGACAACGCCGTGGCCAAGTACCGCGAAGTGATGGGCGCCACCAACCCGGACAACGCCGACGAGGGCACGATCCGCAAGCTGTTCGCCCTGTCGATCGGCGAGAACTCGGTCCACGGTTCCGACAGCCTGGAGAACGCGGGCATCGAGATCGCCCAGTTCTTCAAGGACGAAGAGATCGTCGGCTAAGGCTTCCGCCTTACCGATCGCAAGGGGCCGGCGGAGCGATCCGCCGGCCTTTTTGTTTGCGAAGACCGCCCCGGATCGGTGACGATGATCTCCATGTCGAAGCGGGGCAGGAGCATATGAAGGACTACCGCCGCCGCGACGTTGCCCTGGCGGCCGGGCTGTCGGGCGTGGCCGGCTATGTCGACGCCATCGGCTTCCTCAAGCTGGGCGGGTTCTTCGTCTCGTTCATGAGCGGCAACTCCACGCGGCTGGGCGTGGGGATCGCCACCGGCCACTGGTCGATGGTTCGCACAGCCTTGACCCTGATCGGCCTGTTCGTCGCCGGCGTGGTGACGGGCGCACTGGTGGCTCGTCAGGTGGGCGAGGGCCGGCGTTCGGTGATCCTGGCGCTGGAGGCCACGTTGCTGACGGCGGCGGCCGCTCTGATCTCGGCCGGTTTCGACGCGGCGGGCGTGGCCGCCATGGTCCTGGCCATGGGCGCGGAGAACGCGGTGTTCCAGCGCAACGGCGACGTCGGGGTGGGGCTGACCTACATGACCGGTGCCCTGGTCAAGGCCGGCCAGCGGATCGCCACGGCCCTGACCGGCGGCGACCGCTGGGCGTGGGGTCCCTACGCCCTGCTGTGGGCCGGCCTGAGCCTTGGCGGGGCCCTGGGCGCGGCGGCCTATCTGTGGGTCGGCGTCATGGCGCTGTGGGCGGCGGCGGGACTGGTCGCGATCTTGGCCGCCGCCAAGGCCTGGCGGGAACAGGCGAGGGCCTGACCCGCCCGCATCACCCCGCCGGCGCCTTGGCCGCCTCGGCCGCGCGCAACAGGCGCAGGACGTTGCCGCTCCAGATCTTCTCCAGGTCGGCCTTGGTGTAGCCCTCGGCCAGCAGGGCCTGGGAGATCTTCCAATAGTCCGAAGCGTCCTCCAGGCCGGTGACGCCGCCGCCGCCGTCGAAGTCGATGCCGACGCCCACGTGATCGACCCCGGCCACCTTCAGGGCGTGGTTCAGGTGGTTCATGAAGTCGTCGAAGGTCGCCTTCCGGACCGGCCACTTGGCGTCGATGGCGTTGCGCTCGGCCATGAAGGCGGCGCGGTCCGTCTCGCTCATCTTCGACCGCGCGCCGACCTTGGCCATAAGGGCGGCCATGGCGGCCTCGCGATCCGGGTTCTTGGGCGTATCGATCAGGTAGCTGGAATAGGCGTCGACCTGGATCACCCCGCCGCTGTCGGCCAGGGCCTTGAGCCTCGTGTCGTCGATGTTGCGGGGATGGTCGAACACCGCCTTGCAGCCCGAATGGGTCAGGATCACCGGGGTCTTCGACAGGGCGATCAACTGGTCCAGCACATCGTCCGACGAGTGCGAGCCGTCCAGCACCACGCCCAGCCGGTTGGCCTCGGCCACGAACTGTTTTCCCAGCGGCGACAGGCCGCGCCACTCGGGCTTGTCGGTCGAGCTGTCGGCCATGTCGTTGTTCTTGAAGTGGGCTAGGCCCGAGATCCGCACCCCCATCGCGTAGAAGCTGGACAGCAGGGTGACGTCGCCGTCGATCGGATAGCTGTTCTCGATGCTCATGAACACGACGCGCTTGCCCTGGGCGGCGATCGCCGCGGCGTCATCGGCCTTCAGCGCCAGGGCGAACTTGTCGCCGTGCTTGGCGACCATCTCGCGGATCTCGACCCCGCGGATCAGGGCCGCGTCGCGGGCGGCGCGGGTCGCCTCTGGCGTGCGTGGACCTTGAGGCGTGTAGATGGCGAAGAAGCCGCCATCCAGCCCGCCCTCGACCATGCGCGGATAGTCGATCTGCGAGCCGTCCTTGGCCGCGTCGTGGCGGTCCAGGATGTCCCAGCCGGGGCGGCCGAAGTTGGCCGGGGTGTCCAGGTGGGTGTCGAGGGTCAGCAGGCCCTCGTGGATGGCGCGGGCCGAGGCGGCGGTTTCGGCGGCATGGGCCGAGGAGGCGAGGGCGAAGGCCGAGACGGCGGCCAGCAGGATGGATCGGGTCATGGATGCACTCGAACGCAGTCCGGCCCCTCCCTTTCGGAAGCGGCCGGAACGTGGACCTAGAAGTCGGCGGAGAGGGTGAACTGGATCGTCCGGTGCGAGCCGGGCCGGAAGCTGGCCGGGGTAGTCACCGTGGTGCTGATCGTGCCCAGATAGTCCTTGTCGAAGATGTTGTCGACATTAACCCGAGCCTTGATCTGTTCGAACGGCCCGGCTCCGAACCCGTCGCCCAGGTCGAGATAGGCGTTGACGATCGTATAGCCCTTGGCGGTCTCGCTGTTGAGGAAGTTGGTGTAGCGGTCGTCGATGTGGCGGGCCGAGACGTTGAACACCACCCCGTCGGTCGGCTCGACCGTCACCCCCCCCTGGAACAGCCATTCGGGGAAGTCGGGCACGACCTTGCCCTTGGTCGGCAGGGTGATGGGCGCGGCCGTGGCGCTGGACCGGTAGTTCAGGACGTCGTCCTGGAACTTGGACTTGTTGTAGGAGAGGTTGGCGTTGAAATAGATCTTGCCGCCCAGCAGGTCGGGTTTCCATTGGCCGCTGAACTCGGCGCCCGACGCCTTCACCGCCCCGACGTTCTGGTAGAAGCTCTCCAGGGTGGGGCTGCCGGGAACCACGGCGTTGAACTGCTGCAGGCGGTTCTTGAACTCCGTCTTGTAGACCACGAACGAGGCGTTGAAGGTCGAGCGATTGGCCCGGTAGCCCAGTTCCAGATTGGTCGATGTCTCGGGCTTGGGGCCCGGCGCGCTGGGGCTGGCGGCCGAGAATATGTCGTCGGCGCCACGGGGCAGGGCCATGTTCTCGGAATAGGACGCGAACACCTGATCGCGCGGATTAACGCTGTAGACCAGGCCGACCTGGGGCAGGAAGTCATCCTTCCAATTGGCGTCGATCGACGGCGTCCGGCCGGTCCGATAATCGGCGATCTGGCGCTTGCCATGGATGTTGTAATCGACGTCCAGCGTCTTGAAGCCCAGTTCGAGCTTTAGATTCTCGTCCAGCAGGCTGAGGGTGTCCTTCAGGAAAAACTGGGTCGTGTCGCGGGTCGAGACATAGTCACGCTGCAGGTGGACCGGCTCGTTCAGCAACGGCGCGCCGTCGGGGTCGCCATTGACGGTGTTGTAGCGCGCCTGGGTGCGGTGGTAGTCGTCCTTCTCAAGCCAAACGCCGGCCTCCAGCTTGTTGAAGGCGAACTTCCAGCTGGCCTTGGCCGTGATCCCCTTGCGCGTGCCGTCGATGCCCGAGCGGCCATATTGCAAGCCTTTGGGCGCGGTCAGTCCCGTCAGGCCGGCGGCCACCTCGGCGTCGTAATTGCCCTTGGAGGTCGCATAGTCTTCCGGCGAGACGCCATAGCCGCCCTTGTCCTCGTAGTAGGCGGTCGTGGTCAGGTCGATCGCCTCGGTGACCGGCGTGTTCAGGGTCAGGCCGTAGAGGTGGTCCTTCCGCTTGTTGACCGCGAACTTGTAGTAGTTGGCGTAGTTGGGGTTGGAGTAGACGATCCCCGCCACGGTCTGCGGCAGGCTGGCGGTCGGAACGATCACCGGCGTGCCGAGCGGCACGGACAGCGGCACCGCGCCCAGATAGGCGAAGCTGCGCCCCTTCCGCCCGAAGATGTCGCCCGCCGTGCCGGCGTACTGCGCCTTGGTGATCGAGGGGCTATCGTAGTCGTAATAGTCGTTGTGGACGGTCTGGAAACTGAGGTCGCCGCCGTTGGGCAGGTCGTAGCGCAGCTTGCCTTCATAATGCTTGCGGTCGATCGTGCCCGGGCCGCGCCACAGGTCGCCCTTGATCCACGAGCCGCTGACATAGCCCGACAGCGGGCCGACCTTGCCAGACTCCAGGCGCAGGAAGCCGCGCTTGAGCGCGTCGCTGCCAAGCGTGAAGCTGGCCGAGCCGCCGGCCGTCTCGGAAGGCTTCTGGGTGAAGTAGTCGACGATCGGGCCCAGCGAGGCGTAGCTGGGCAGGGCGACGTCGCCGGCCCCGGCCGAGGCCGTCACCCGCAGCAGGTTCTCGTTGTCGACATAGCGATAGATCGGACTGCCGCCGAACTGGTCGCTGCGGCCCATCGGGATGTTGTCGAGCAGGAAGCCGATCTGCTGGAAGTTGAAGGCCCGCACCGAGACCGAGTTGCCGAACTCGTACATGCCCAGGGCGTCGTTGGCCTGGACGTTGAAGCCGGGCAGGGACTCCAGCATCTTCAGGCCGGTGACGCCGGCCGGGGCCGACAGCAGGGCCTCGCGGGTGATCGACACCGTGGCGGTGGCATGGTCGGTGCCGATGGCGACGCTGGCCTCGGACACCCGGGCCCCGGTGACGACCAGTTCGTCCACCGTCGAGGCCTTGTCGGCCTCCTGGGCCAGGGCGGGCGTCGCGCCGCCTAGGACCGAGGCGGCCAGCAACAGGGCCCGGAAGTGGCGCGAGGCCGGCGAAAGGCGTGTGTTCGTCATGACGATCCCCAATCTTTTTGACTGGGGTTAAGCTCGGCGGTCTATCTATCGCAGTAAATTCAGAAAAGCTTCTCGTGTCCGCAATATAAAACTAAGTTCAAGTGTTGTGCGTTCATGTATAAATTATAAACACAGGATATAATCTATATTTACGAGACAAATAGGTATCTCACGAAAACCGTAATGGAAATCGTGCTGGGCGGAAAAAGCTTCGAGGAGGAGCGCGGTGGTAGATTTCAGGTCATCGGCAGCCAAGAGGTGTCGTGACGGGCCGTCATGACCCGCCTTCCGCACCCCCGCTGTCCTTGGCGCCTGAGAGATTCAGCGACACGTCGGCGGGTCGCCTTGCTCCTTCGGCGAGGGCGCACGCAGACGCACCCTGCTTTCCAGCGTTTCGAGGCTGTCGCGGTCCTTCTGCTTGAGCGTTTCCGGGGCGGTTTCGCCTTCAGCGCCGGGCTAGGCCCGATCTCTCCCGCGAGAGCCCTTGCAGAAAGATCCGCAACCAGGACTGCGTCAATTCAGGGTGGGATTGCGTGCACGCCAAGACGCCGGGCGCCGTTTTGAAACGCAACTCGCGCTGCTTTTCGTGGCGTCGAAGGTGAGGCCTGTTCGCCCTCGTGCAAGTCGAGCCCCAAGGAGACTGTTTGAGAACATTCTGAACGGCTGAGATCGGCGTGATTCCTCGCCGCTTCACGACGTCGCCTAGCCTGGAACTTCGATCCGGGCCGGCCTGACGGCAAAGGGGGCGGACCGTACACCGCGACCCTGGGAATAGGGACGCGTCCGCTCGCCAGCCTCATGAAACGCCTCCTAGTTTCAGGAGCGCCCGCGATCTGTCTGATATCGTGAACAGGGTTCGGTCGCCAGAAGGCGACCGCGCTTTGCGCCATATGATCCTGGCGTTCCCGAAACCAGATCCTTATCCGTGAAGAGTGATGGAGATGTGGGCTCGGCGAAACTCATTGACAGCTTCTGATTGTCATTGATATCGATAACAAACGGTTGATCGAAGCGCAGGTGGCGCCTGCGGTTTCGACCCGCGATCGGCCGAGCGACGTCCGAACTCACGTCAAAGCGAGTCGGCGAAAGTCCAAAGGGGAGGAAATAATGGGTGTTCAAAACCCTGTGCGCGGCCGTGTGCGCGCGACGGAAGTTTCTCACATCGTCCTGGCGCTTGTCGCCGCCGCAAGCGCATTTTCGGTGCACGGCGTGTACGCCCAGACCGCGACCGCGCCGAAGCCTGCGGCGGCGAAGCCTGCCCAGGATGACGCCGAAACCAGCACCGTCGACCAGGTGATCGTCACCGGCGTCATGGCCGGAACCGCGGCCAAGAAGGCCAATGTCTCGTTCTCGGTGCTGAACGAGGACGACATGTCCAAGTTCACGCCGATCAGCGCCGACGACATGCTGCGCGACATGCCCGGCGTCGTGGTCGAATCCAACGACGGCGTGGCGCGCAACGAGGTCTTCACGCGCGGGATGACCATCGGCACCGGCGCCAATACGTCCGGCTACTTCTGGACGACCATCCTGGAAGACGGGCTGCCTGTCGTGCCGTTCAAGTTCAGCGGCTTCCAGGACGGTTACTTCTACCGCGCCGACATCTCGACCAGCCGGGTGGAGTCGGTGCGCGGCGGGTCGTCGGCGACCGGCGTGACGACGTCCGTGGGCTCGACCTTCAACTACATAACCGGCGCGGTCCGGCCGGGCGGGGTCATTCAGACCCGCCTGGGCTTTGAGGGCGAGGACCTTCACCTGTCGTGGAAGCAGGTCGACGGGGCGTATGGCTGGGTCAACAAGGCCGGTGACGCTGGCATTGGTGTCAGCGGCTTCTATCGCCGCTCCAACGGCCAGGTGAACCCCGGGTGGGACCTGAACCACGGCGGCCAGTTCAAGGTGAACCTCTACAAGGAATACCAGGGCGCCGGCGGATCCGGCTCCTTCAACGTGATCCTCAAGCACCTGGACGATACCAACGCCGAGCTGACGACTTTCCAGCAGCCGACCTACGGCTATCAGGACGCGCAGGAGATTCCGGGCTTCGGCCGAGACGTGAACCTGTTCATGAACGGCGGCCGGCAGACCGTTCCCAACTACTTCAAGCCCGGCAGCCACACGCTCGATCCGTCGGCGGGCTATCGCTACAAGCAGGATGCGATTTCGCTCAATTGGCGCCACGACACGGATGGCGCCTGGGGCTTTACGGGGGCACTGCGCGTCCAGAAGTCCGACTACCGAGGCCAGTCCTACAAGCCCCAGGGCCTGGCCTCGCTGGCCTCGGCGGCGGCGACGCGCGAGCGCTTCGGCCTCAATATCAACAACCTCGATCGCACGCCGGGCTACTATGAGTTCTACAACGCGACCGGCGCCCTGGTCGCCAGGGTCGCCAACAACGTGGCCGGCTCGCAGCTGGGAACCAACTACCGTACCGGCGCGGCCTGTCCACGCGTCGCGGCGACCACGTGGCAGACCAACAGCCTCTGCATCGTGGCTAACAGCTTGCCCAATCGCGACATCGACATGCGCGGGGGCCTGGTCACGGCCACCATCCCCAGCGCGAATGGAAGCTTCAATTCCGGGGTCGTGCCGGTCGCGAGCGCCTCGCAGGACCTGGTGCTCCAGACCCGGGCCGAGGACAACGACCGCGGGTCCAAGGACTTCATGGGCAACTTCACCGCCAGTTACCACGGCGAGTCGGTTGGCCTGAACTTCGGCGTCTACGTGGCGCGGTCCCATCAGGCCAACGACAACTGGGCCAACGGCCTGGGCATCTCGGCCTGGGCCGACGGGCAGGTCCAGAACCTGAACGTCAAATATGTCACGGCGTCGGGAACGACTTATCAGCTGACCGACGCCGGCGGCTGGGGTTCATACGGCAGCGGTCTGTTCACCACGGTGTCGCAGCGGGCCAAGATCTTGGAGGTCTCGCCCTACGCCGGCTTCAACTGGTCGCCCGGCAAGCACTGGGACCTCAACGCCAGCATCAAGTACCAGCATTTCAACGCCAAGACCTATTCGGAGACCTGGGACACGCGCAACGCCGGCGCCGCTTCGCCGACCAACGGCGGGCTCGATGGCGATCCGCTGACCGTCTACGACAATCTCTACATGACCCAGACAGCGGCGAAGGTCATTCGCGCCGACCGGGCGTTGGGCGTCGTCGATTATAGCGTGTCGGCCGGCTACAATTTCAACGCCAAGCACAAGATCTACTATCGATATACCGACGCCAAGCAGCCGGCGGCGGGCGTGATCAACCGATATTCGACCGTGGCGACGCTGGTCCGTCCGCTGGGGCCGACGGCGTTCATCAAGGGCCACGAACTGGCCTATACATTCGGTGACCGGAAGTTCAACGGCCAGATCACCGCCTTCTACCAGAACTTCGCGGTGAACGACTATCCGACGGCCGTGGACACGGACAACGTCTCGACCTATCTGCTGCCGGAGAACTTCAACAGGTACTTCACCCGCGGGATTGAATCGTGGGCGAAGTGGCGGATTACCAGGGATCTCGAGTGGTCTCCGTCCGTGACCTATCTGAACGGCAAGACGACGGCGGCCTATAACTGGCTGAATACCGGTGCGAACGGCCTGGGCGCGGCTGACGATGTCCTTCGTGTCGATGCGGGGATCCTGGCCCGGTCTCCAAAATGGACGGTCAGCAACACCGTTTCCTACCGGTACAAGGATTTTCGCTTCAACGTCCGTCACCGTTTTATGGACGAACGCAAGCTCAACACCAACGCGCTGGACCACCGCTTCCTGCCCAAGCAGGACAATGTGGACGTCTCGGTGCAATACGAAGGCCTGGTCAAGACCAAGATCACCCTCGACGTACGCAACCTGTTCGATACGCAGTATGTCTCAGCCTATGATCCGATGATCAGCAGTAATCTTCCGACCAACGTTCAGGTCTACGACGTCGTCGCCCAGCTGCCGGAGGCGGGCTACCTGCTCAAGCGCAATGCCCCCCGGTCGGTCTGGCTGACCGTCCGGAAGGAGTTCTAGCGACGGGGCAGGGGATCGTTGTGGTGGGATCATGACCAGTGACTACGACCTAAAACTCGTCGCGCCATTCAGCCCCACCATCCTCAAGGCGACGATGCCCGAAGGGATGGTGGATCGGCTGAACGCGCGCATCGACGAACTGGCCCAGCGCCCGGACGAGGTGGCGGCGCGCGACTGGTCGGCGCACCTGGCGGGAGCGGTCAGCACCGAGATGCGGTTCACCGACGTGATCCGCGAAACGCCAGAGATCGCCGACTTCCTCTACGATGTCGCCCGCGCCTACGCCTACCGCTGCGAAAACGCCCTGATGCACTACGGCGACTACGAGCGGACCGAGGAACTGGCGGACAAGAAGCTGCAGATTCAGATCAAGGAAGGCTGGGTCAACGACATGGTCGCCGGCGACTACAATCCGGCGCACTTTCATCAGGGGTGCCTGTTCAGCAGCGTCGGCTATCTTCGCGTGCCCCCGGGTTACGAGGCCGAGTTCCGGGCCGACAAGGCGCGCCAGAACACCGCCGGATGCTTGCAATTCATCGACAGCCGCAGCGCGGTGGGCGTGCGCAACCTTTTCGTCGTCAAACCGGTGGTGGGCGAATTCTACCTGTGGCCGTCATGGATGCTGCACTGCGTCTATCCGTTCAGGAGTCCCGGCGTGCGCCGGAGCATCGCGGTCAATCTCGCGCTGGCCTAGCGTCGGCTTTTCCTGACGGCCTTGCTGATAGAATTGATATCGATATCATCGGCAAACCAAAGAAGCGATGACAACGACAGGGAGGGGAGACGTGGTGCGTGGCGTGATGTGGCGAGTTTCCGGCCTGGCCCTGGCGGCCTGTCTGATCGGCGGGGCGGCCCAGGCCCAGACCTTGCGGTCGGGCCATCCCTACCTGGCGTTCAGCGACCGACACGTCGCGCAATTTCGCGCCCGCGTGGCCGAGGATCCGGACGCCAGGGCGGCCTGGACCCATGCGCACGGACAGGCCGACGAGGCCTTGACCCACAAGCCGACCAATGACCGCGAGCTCAACGCAGCGCTGATGGACCTGGCCCTGGCCTATCGCATGACCGGCGAGCGCCGCTACGCCGACCGCGCCAAGGCTTTGCTGGACGTCTATGCGACCCGACCCAACTGGGTCACCGACAAGCCGCTGCTGGCCCGCACGCCGGTCTGGAACTCCGACCTGGGTATGGGCACCAGCGCCTATGCCTACGGCCTGACCTTCGATGCGATCTACGACGCCTTGACCCCGGCCGACCGCGACCGCCTGGCCGAGGCCCTGATCAAGGGCGCGATCAAGCCGATCCTGGCCGACTGGGTCGATGGGGCGGAGCGCATCCACAGCCTCGACACCATGGGCCACAACTGGTTCAGCCACATCGTGTTCGGCGCCGGCGTGGCGGCCATAGCGGTCAAGACCGAGGAACCCCAGGCCGACGCCTGGATCCGGCGGATCGACGAGGCCGCCGAGCAATGGGCCGCCTATGACGGCAGCGCGATCGAGACCAAGCCCCAGCATTTCGCCGCCAACGGGGCCTTCGTCGAAAGCATCAACTACGCCGACTTCGCTGTCGAAGGCTATCTGAGGTTCAAGCGGGCCTGGCTTGACGCCTTCACCGAAAAACCCGCGCCGACCCCGCGCCTGGCCGGAGTCGCCGACCTGTTCATCCAGAACCTCTATCCGACCGGGACCGGAGCGCTCTCAACCAACTTCGGCGACGGCAATCCTACGGCCAGCGGAGCGCACGCCCTGGTCAACCTATGGGCCAGCGGCGACCAGCGGCCCAGCTATCTCTGGTACCTTGACCAGGTCCGCTCCAATCCCGGCCAGGATGTCTGGAGCGAGCCGGAGAACATGGTGCAGTGGCCTCCCGCTAAGGCTCGCACCGAGGCGGCGCGAGGGCCGGGCCTGCCGACCCGCTGGATCGACCGCGATCTGGGCTCGGCGACGATGCGCTCGTCCTGGGCGCCGGACGCGACCTATCTGGCGGTGCGCTCCGGCTTCACCTGGAACCATAACCACGCCGACGCCGGCAGCTTCATCCTGTGGCACAAGGGCAAGCAGCTTCTGATCGACTCCGGCAACAGCAGCTATTCGCGGCCCGAATACGACGGCTACTACCGCCAGAGCGTGGCCCACAATGTTGTCACCCTGGACGGCAAGGCCGAGCCGGCCAGCAACACGTATGACGGCTCGCATTTCCCGGGACGGGTCGACCATCTGGTCGATGCGGGCGATCTCCGCTTCGTCTGGGCCGACGCCACGGGGCCAAACGCCAGCGTGTTCGAGCGGAAGTATCGCAACTTCCTGTGGCTGGGCGACGTGATCCTGGTGATCGACGACCTGAAGGGGTGGCAGCCGGGCCAGTTCGAGTGGCTGCTGCATTACGAGGGCGAGGCCAAGCGGCAGGGCCAGGTGATCACCGTCAGGAACGGCGACGCCGAGGTGGCGGTCCAGCCGCTGTTTCCGCAGCCCCTGCCCGACGGCGGCCTGCCCACCGACTATCCGGAATTGCTGCGCATGGCCCAAGGCGCCGGCCTGAAGGACCACGCGCCCGACGAAGCCCGGCCCTATCTGCGGCTGCAGGCGCCGGGGACATCCGACCGCATGAAGTTCATCGTCGCCCTGACCCCCAATGGTTCGGCCGGCCCTCCCCGGATCGAGCGTTTCGAGACCAAGGACTACCTGCTCGTGCGGCTTCACCAGAAAGGGCAGGTGACCGACGTCTATTTCAACCTGCTGGCCGACGGCCGGATCCGCCACCGCAACGCCAACGCCGTTCTCGGCGGCTGGGAGACCGACGCCTACATCCTGGCGCTGACCTATCCCGAGGGCGGCGCGCCGCAAAAGCCCGAGCGCTGGTTCGTGGCGGATGGCAGCTATCTGCGTCGCGACGGTCGGGTGGAGCTCGACTCGCTGTCCAAGGCGTTCGTCGTCAAGGCGGCCGGCAAGCGGGGCGTCGAGGCCAGCATCGAGGGCCAGCCGGTCCTGGCCGTCCGCCTGGGCTGCGACGGCGCGCGGTCGATCGCCGTGGATGGCGCGACCGCGGCCTGCGAGCGTGATGTCGCGTTGGTCCGCCGAACCAACGCCGCACGGTGACCATCGCGGGTCGGGCGGCAGCAGGGCCCGTCCAGGCCTAGTCGAGCAGCGGCGCCAATTGAAAATCGGTGGTGACTCCGCTATGCACCCCTGTCGGAAAAGGCAGACTTGGTCTGGTAAGCCCAAGTCCTTTCGGTAACGAAAGCTCTGGTCTTTGGCTTCGCGCCCGGGACCCCCGCGACGAACCCTGGACGCTCTGGCGAGCGCCCGTTGTTCGTCCGCGCGGTCTCCAGCCCGAGGAACGCTCCGGTCGAACACTATCGACCAAGGAGCCCCTATGCCTTTCCATCACTCCTCTACTTATGACGTCGTCATCGTTGGCGCCGGTCCGGTGGGACTCTTCCTCGCCTGCGAGCTCAGGCTTGGCGGCGTCACGGTGGTCGTCCTTGAAGAGGCTTCGGATCCCCGCTCTCCACTGAAGCGGCTACCGTTCGGCATGCGTGGCCTCTCGGCGCCGACCCTCCAGGCCCTCGATCGCCGCGCTCTGTTGGACGCGACCGAAGCCGCGCGGCGCTTCAGCTCTTCCCCGGGCGTCGCCCAGGCCGCCCCTCACTGGATGCAGCAGCCGCGTCGGCCCGCCGGCCACTTCGCCGGCATCCAATTTTTCCACGAGGACGTCGACACCGCGCATTGGCCTTACCGTCTACCAAGCCCGGCGGGGGACAACCTCGCTGTGGACATGCAGGCTCTCGAAGCCGTTCTCGCCGATCGCGCGGCCGTGCTGGGCGCCGAGATCAGGCGCGGTTCACGAGTTGAGGGTTTCGAAGAGTCGGGCGATGGGGTCAGCGTCCAAGCCGGCGGCAAGAGCCTCCACGCCCAGTGGCTGGTCGGATGCGACGGCGGTCGCAGCCTGGTGCGCAAGACGGGAGGCTTCGACTTCGTCGGCACCAGCCCCGAATTCACCGGTTATTCGATCGAGGCCGAGATGACCGATCCGGGCGCGCTGGCCCTCGGGCGAACCTATACCGCGACCGGCATGTATACCTACGCAAGGCCTGGAGCGATCGCCATGGTCGATTTTGACGGTGGCGCCGCGCACCGGACCCAGCCGCTGACGCTTGAACATGTACAGGCGGTGCTGCGCCGGGTCTCGGGCGTCGATGTCAGGCTGACCGCTCTCCGGCTCGCCACGACCTGGACTGACCGCGCTCTTCAGGCGACCGAATATCAGCGGGGGAGGGTGCTGCTTGCCGGTGACGCGGCGCATATCCATTCGCCGCTGGGCGGCCAGGGGTTGAACCTTGGTCTTGGCGACGCGATGAACCTGGGCTGGAAGCTGGCCGCCACGATCCGAGGCGATGCGCCTGGAGGACTGCTCGACAGCTATTGCGCCGAACGTCAACCCGAGGGCGCCCGTGTTCTCGACTGGTCGCGCGCCCAGGTCGCGCTGATGCGGCCGACCCCGAGCACGCGTGCGCTTGAAACCATCATCCGCGACCTCGTCGCCACGCGGGACGGCGCCAGCTATTTCGCCGGGAAGGTCTGGAACGTATCGCTCCGCTACGATCTCGGCGGAGGCCATCCACTGATCGGCCGCAGTGTTCCTGACTTCGCGTTCTCGACTGGCGAAAGGGTCTGCGCGATGGGAAAGCCCTGCTGCTCGATTTCGCTCCAGGCGCACCGCTTCAATCGGTGGCTCATCGCTGGCGAGGACGGATCTCCTACACCGGCGACCAGCCGCGGGATCAGTTGGGACTAAGCGCCGTATTCGTCCGTCCAGACGGTGTCGTGGCCTGGGTCAGCGAGAACGCCGGCGATGACGCCAGCCTGGCCCGCGCCGTCTTGTGCTGGATAGGTGAGCCGTGAGGCTGATGAGCTGTTCTTCACTATCGTCCAGATAGCCGAACATCCGCCGGATGTGATCACACGCCCCGATCGCGGCTACCGAATTTCTGGCTTGTGCGCGAACCGTGGCTCGAAGGATGTCGATACCCGGCTCGCCGCCCGACAGTTGAGATTGCCGTAAATATCTCACTTGCAATTGTGTTTCAGCTCCGCGAGGTTGCGCCCTTGAGTTGCGGGGGCGGCGTGTGAGTGAGTACCCAGTCGAGGCCGACGAAGGCCTCGCATGCCTGGTTTTGCTGCTGGGCTTCCACCAGATTGGCGCCGATCCGCAGCAGTTGCGCCACGCGCTGGGCAAGGCTGGCAAGGCGGAGACCGGCGATCTGGTCAGGCTGGCCCGGCGGCTGGGGGCCAAGGCCAAGCTCTCGACCCTGCCGATGTCCCGCCTTGAAGACGCGCCGCTGCCGACGATCGCCAAGGGACGTGGCGGCGACTTCTTTATCCTGGCGCAGGTCAAGGACGGCCAGGCCCTGGTGCAATGGCCCGGCCAGCCGCCCAAGACCCTGTCCCTGACCGACCTTTCGGCGATCTGGGCGGGCGAGGCGGTGCTGGTCGCCACCCGCTCGGAAATCCCGGGCGGTTCGAAGTTCGACGTGACCTGGTTCATCCCGGCCCTGGTCAAGTATCGCGGCCTGCTGGGCGAGGTGCTGGCCGCCTCTCTCACCCTGCAGCTGTTCGCCCTGGCCACGCCGCTGATCTTCCAGGTGGTGATCGACAAGGTGCTGGTGCACCGCGGCCTGACCACCCTGGACGTGCTGGCCATCGGCCTGGGGGCGGTGATCCTGATGGAGACCCTGCTGGGCGGCCTTCGGGCGGCGCTGTTCACCCACACCACCAGCCGGGTCGATGTCGAGCTGGGCGCGCGGCTCTATCGCCACCTGCTGGCCCTGCCCATGGCCTATTTCGAGTCCCGGCGGGTGGGCGACACCATCGCCCGGGTCCGCGAGCTGGACACCATCCGCGAGTTCCTGACCTCGTCGTCGGTGACTCTGGTGATCGACCTGCTGTTCACGATCATCTTCCTGGTGGTGATGTGGTTCTATTCGCCGTGGCTGATGCTGATCGTGCTGGTCGCCATCGCCCTCTACGCCCTGGTCGCGGGCCTGCTGACCGGCCCGCTGCGCCGGCGCATCGAGGAGCGGTTCCAGCGCGGCGCCGAGAGCCAGGCCTTCCTGGTCGAGAGCGTGGCGGGCATGCAGACGCTGAAGGCCTCGGCCGTCGAGCCGCAGATGCAGAACCGCTGGGAGCGGCTCCTGGCCGCCTATGTCGGGGCGGGATTTCGGGCGGCGCGGCTCAATATCTGGGGCGGCCAGGCCATCCAGTTGATCAACAAGGCCTCGACCGTGCTGATCCTCTATATCGGCGCGCGCCTGGCCCTGAACGGCCAGATGACGGTGGGCGAGCTGGTGGCGTTCAACATGCTGGCCGGCCGGGTGGCCGAGCCGGTGCTGCGGCTGGCGGGCCTGTGGCAACAGTTCCAGGAGGCCCGGGTCGGGGTGGCGCGGCTGGGCGACGTGCTTAACACCCCGACCGAGGCCCAGTTCTCGCCCTCGCGCGCCGCCTTGCCGCGCATTGAGGGCCGCATCGCCTTCGACGACGTGACCTTCCGCTACAAGCCCGGCGGCCGCGAGGCCCTGCGCCGGGTCAGCCTGTCGGTGGAACCGGGCGAGGTGCTGGGCATCGTCGGGCCGTCCGGCTCGGGCAAGTCGACCCTGACCAAGCTGGTCCAGCGGCTCTACGTGCCCGAGAGCGGCCGGGTGCTGGTCGACGGCGTCGACCTGGCCCAGGTCGATCCAGCCTGGCTGCGCCGCCAGGTCGGGGTGGTGCTGCAGGAGAACCTGCTGTTCAACCGCTCGGTGCGCGACAACATCGCCTTGGCCGACCCCGCCCTGCCGATGGAGGCGGTGATGGCGGCGGCCAGCATGGCCGGGGCCCACGACTTCATCCTTGAGCTGCCCGAGGGCTACGACACCGTGCTGGAGGAGCGCGGCGCCAACCTGTCGGGCGGCCAGCGCCAGCGCATCGCCATCGCCCGGGCCCTGATCACCAACCCGCGGCTGCTGATCCTCGACGAGGCCACCAGCGCTCTCGACGCCGAGAGCGAGGCGATCCTGCAGCAGAACATGCGCCAGATCGTCCGGGGGCGGACGGTGATGATCATCGCCCATCGGCTGTCGGCCATCCGCCTGGCCAGCCGGATCGTCACCATGGAGAACGGGGCGATCGTCGAGACCGGCGACCATGAGGCGCTGATGGCGGCTGGCGGCCGTTACGCCCAGCTGTGGCGGGCCCAGATGCACGGCTATGAGGCCGCCCAATGAGCCTGCTGGCCCACCTGCGCGTGCTGGTCCACGCCTGGAAGGAAGAAACCCGGCGCCGCAAGTCCGGTGCGCGCAAGCGGATCGAGACCCAGTTCCTGCCCGCCGCCCTGGAGATCGCCGAGACGCCGCCGTCGCCGATCGGCCGGGCCATCGCCTGGACGATCATCGCCGGCGCCGTGGGGACCCTGCTCTGGTCGTGCTGGGCCAAGGTCGACACCGTGGCCGTGGCCGAGGGCCGGCTGGTGCCGACCGGCCGCCTGCGCAGCGTCGAGCCGTCCGATCCCGGCACGGTGCGGGCCATCGCCGTGCGCGAGGGCGAGCACGTGCGCCCCGGCCAGCTGCTGATCGCCCTTGACCCGACGGTGGCCGACGCCGACGCCGAGAGCGCCACGACCGAACTGTCCACCGCCGGCCTGACCCTGGCCCGGGCCAACGCCCTGCTGGCCTACAGCCGCGGGACCGGCGGCGCGGTAATCGCCCCGCCAGGGGCCGAGCCCAGCGCCGCCGAGGCCGAGCGCCAGGTGGTGGCCGCCCGCATCCAGGCCTACGAGGCCAAGCGCGCCTCGCTGGGCGAGCGCCGGGCCGGGGCCGAGGCCTCGGCCCGCGCGGCCCAGGCCGAGATCGTCAAGCTGGAGCGCACCCTGCCGATCCTGCAGCGCCAGCTGGACGACCAGAAGATGCTGGAGGCCAAGGGCTACGGCGCGCGCCAGAAGCTCTTGCAGCAGGAACAGGCCATGGTCACCGCCGAGCAGGACCTGGTCGCCCAGCGCGGCCGGCTGGACGAGGCCCGCGCCCAGGTCGCCTCCCTGGCCCGCGACGGGGCCGAGCTGACCCAGTCGTTCGTCGGCCAGGCCGCCCAGGAGCGGGCCGAGGCCGAAGGCCTGGCCGCCACCCGCGCCGACGCCCTGAAGAAGGCCCAGCAGAAGCGCGGCCTGCAGACCCTCAGCGCCCCGGTCGGCGGGATCGTCCAGGCGGTGTCGGTGACCACCCTGGGCGAGGTGGCCGAGGCGGGCAAGCCGATCGTCACCATCGTTCCCGACGGCGAGGCCCTGGTGGTCGAGGCCCTGGTCCTGGGCCGCGACATCGGCTTCGTCCATGTCGGCGATCGCGCGGTCGTCAAGCTGGAGGCCTATCCGTTCACCCGCTACGGCACGCTGAGCGGGGAGGTGGTGCAGGTCTCGCCGGATGCGATCGTCGATGAAAAAAGAGGCTTGGTGTTCCCCGTGCGGGTGAAGCTGTCGCAGGCGCGACTTAACGTTGACGGCAAACAAGCTTTGCTGTCGGCTGGGATGAGCGCTTCGGTCGAGATCGTGACGGGCAAACGGCGGGTGATTGATTTTCTGTGGTCGCCGGTGGCGAAGACGGTTTCCGAGGCGGGGAGAGAGCGGTGAAACTTCCAAGTGGCGTTGTCTGGGCTGGGATGCTCGCGGGACTGTGCACGTCCTGTTCGGCACCCGTCGCGCCATCAGTCGCCGTTCAAGCGACCGCGCCGCCGGCGAACTGCGCATCCGATGAATTGGCGCGACGCCTCGCTCCCACGCCCGGACGACATATCCAAAATGCGGTTCCGCCGGCTTTCGTGCACGCGAAGCGACGCGACGGGACGGTCGGTGGGGATCTGCGCGTTCCGCCGTTCCCGCTGATTGATGGTGTCTGCCCCTATCGCCTGCCCGCTGAAGCCAAGGCCTGTCCCGCAGGCGAGGTCGCTCGGGCGGTGACGACGGCCAACGCCAGGAATGGCATCTTCATGGGCTACGACGTCGATGTCGACTGCGTCCTGGACGCCGAAGCTGCCCAGGACGACGTCGGCGACTATGTCCGTGCCGTGCGGGACTTCTCCGTCGATGAGAATCGTTGCGACTCCTACGACGCGTACCAATCCAGGTTGGGTCGCATAGAGCAAGCCGGTCGGCGAAGGATCGTCGAGATCGCCTTCATCCGCGGATACATGGCCGAGATCTGCGAAGGCGATCGGGCCGCCATTCCCTACTATGTGAAAAGCCTGCGCGCCGGCTATGGGCCGGCCCAACTGAGACTTTCGGCTATCACTGAAGCCCCCGCTCGGAAGCGATAGCCATGCCCACATTCACCTTCTCACACGCGACCTTCATTAACGCGGGCGGTGGAACCTACATCTACACGCCGCCCTCGGGGTTGGGTCTGCCCAAGCTCTATGTCGTGGCCGAGACACAGGCCTTGGCCACGGCCTACGTGGACGAATTGAACACGGACTACGGCTCTGTGCAGCCGATCCAGGAAATCTTCGCCATGCATGGGGCGAAGACGGCCGGCGTGCAGGTCGTCCTGGGTCACGCCGGCTCGGTTGCCGGCCAGTTTGGATTTTCAAGCGGGAATATGACGGGGAATACCGGCGTCGCGCGCTGGTATCACACCCAGAAGGACGCCGATGGCGATCCGATCTACGCAACCAACATGGCGTTGCCCTATGGCGTCAGCCTAGTCATCAACCTCGACAATTCCCACAACGGCACGCCCGGAACAGGCGCGAGCAGCTACAACTTCCAGCAGATCGTCCAGGTCTCCGTGCATGAACTCTGGCATCCCTTCGCTGGCGACCACCTGTGGAACAAGGCCGCCAAGGTCGAGGATCGGTTCGCTACGGACGTCAATCAGATCCTGAACGACGATTCCTATAAGAAGGATTTCATTGTCTTCGCCCAGCAAGGGCGGAAAACGGTCATGGACGCGCCGACCGTAATCCCCGAGGCGGGCAATACGATTTGGAACGGTTTGATCGTCCTGGAAGGAACGCCTGAGGCTCAGGGGCTTTCGGCGGGTCACGTTGTCGATGATGGCGGCGTCATGGTCGTGACGCAGACAGAATTCTCCCGAGCGCTCGCCGGCCAGGTGCTGGCGCAGCAACAACTGGGCCGAGTCCAGGCCATTCAGGCGCTCAAGTCTGGTGACGCAGCCAAGGCCACCGCCCTGGCGTCTCCAAATCGAGCCTATTACATCATCGAGGGGCGTCCAGGCGGCCAGACGGTGAAGGTTACGCTCAGCGCCAAGGGCGCGGGCCAGCTCGGTTCGCTGATCGGTTCGAAAATCGGCGACTACCTGTCAGGCGGGGATAGCGTCACAGGGATCGTCTATTCATCGGTGCTGGGCGCGATCGGCAACCAGATCGGCGTCGCGCTGGCTTCCGGTACCAAGATTGAATCGGTGATGACCAGCGCCAACGCTACGGCGTTCGGCCAAGACGTGTGGAACCGCCTGCAATCGGCGGCGATCGGCTCGGTGAGTTCGCTATTGACGATGGAGTTGGGCCAAGCGCTCGGCGTCAAGGGTTTCGGGGCGGAACTGTTCAACACCATTGGTTCGACTCTGACCAACCAGGCCGTGACCAACATCGTCCAGGAGGGCGCGGCCCACATCTTCGACGGCTTCCATACCGATCAGCTCTTCAAGGGGGGCGGAGGCGCGACCTTGGTCGCCAACGCGGTCGGCGCGTTCCTCGGCTCCAAGCTGGGCTCTATGGTCGTGCAGCCGCAAACCACGGCCGGCGTGGTCTTGTCCTCGATCGGCTCTGCGGCCGGCGCGTGGGCGATGACGACCGCCACCCTGTCGGTGACGTCCAGCGCCGGGGTATCGACTGCCGGGGCCTTCATCACGGCCCAGCTTGGCCTGGGAAATTCCTGGTTGGCCCTCAACCTCATTGCTCCCGGCATCGGCGCTTTCGTCGGCTTCGTGCTCGGGGCCCTGATCGGCAATCTGTTCGGCAAGAAGAAGCCCAAGATCCCGTCGGCCAGCGCCGAGACGGTGCTGCAGATCCCCTATGCCCGCTACGAGCTGGGCGCGGTGACGGTGACCAACAACGGCAACCGCGACCTGGTCAC
>NZ_SLZL01000005.1 GCF_004342605.1 Caulobacter sp. BK020 | reverse complement strand
ACCGGCTTCTCGCACTCGGCCGCCACCTCACGCAGAATGTGGATGCTCTCCGCCTCAAGACGCTGCAGATGCGTCAGACGAGCAGGGGAAAGGGCGGGGGCGCTCGCGGGGGCGCTCATGGATGGGTCCGCAAAGGCGTCGTGCGACAGCGAGGCGACTGGGGTAGGGGGCAAAACGCGTATCCGCAAATGGAAAGCTCCGCCAACGCACGAAAGCGCAATGGCGGGGCGGTGATCCTGGGCGTGGACCTAGGTCTCGGAGAGGCAACCGGCAAGGCAGGGAAATCTGCAGGCGCTGTGAGCTTCGATGGAGCCGCCTGCGTCGCCCGGCGTGGCGAGCGGCGCCGTTTCATGACCAAAAGTTCATTCGCGCGGACCTGCGAAGCATTGCATAACGACGCTATCGGAAAATGGGCTTCCCGATGTCATCCCTGGCCGAATTCGTCGCCGCGATCATGCTCTGGCTTTCGTCGATGGCGCTGTGCCAATTCGGCATGGCGGTCGAGCACCAGGCCAAGGCGCCGCCCAAGGCCGAGCGGGTCATCGCCCGGAGTCCGCGTCAGCAGGCCGTTCAGGCCGTCGAGCGGTGCCCCCGCCTGCATACGGCCGAGATCAACGCCTAGGCTTTCGCCGCGCGAACCCCTGTCCAGGATGGGAAATCCGGTGGAAGCCGCTATGCGCGCGGGCTTTTCACCGCTAGGTTTATTCGTTGCGCGCGAGAGGGGCGTCCGCGCGGCGATGTTCATCCGGCCCCAAGCCGTTTCGCCCTGGGACTATGGCTGCGTATGAAGCCTAAGAAGCGCCAACCGCTTGATTTCACCGGCATTCCGATGGAGCCGCCGGTCGAGGAGGCTGGCCGTCCGGCGCAGGCGGAAGTCCAGCCCGATCCGGACGCGCCGGTCAGCGAACCGGACCTTGATCTCGATATCGCCGCCGTCCCGGATGCGTCGCCCCCGCCGATTCTCGGCCGAGGCCCTCTGAATCTCGGGCCCGAGCCCGCGCCGGAACCCTTGGCCGCGCCGATTCCTGAAGCCCCTCGCGTCAGCGCCAAGCGCGGATTCTTCGGCGCCTCCAAGCCAGCGCCCCAGCCCGTCGCCGAGACCTTCGAACCTGTCGACCCTCCGACGGCCGATCTCGCGGCCCCCGAACCCGAAGCGGTGATCCAGCCGGCGCCGCCGCTCAAGTCGAACTTCAAGCCGTCCGAACCCGAGGCGGATCCCGCTCCGTTCACGCCGGCCCGTGGTCGCCGCAGCGCGCCCGTCGAGGCCGAGCCCCTGGCCCCGCTGCCCTCGTTCCTGACGACGCCCGTGGCGACCCAGGCCGCTCAGCCGCCGGCCCCGGTGGTCGAGCCCGAGCCGCCCGCCGCGCCCAAGCGGTTCGAGGCGGCGGTCTCCAAGCCGCGAGAAACGCCGCCCGTGACGCCGTTGTCCACGGCCCGCGAAGGCAAGAAGCCGATGCCCGCGCCGCTGTTCTGGAGCTTGGCGGTCGCCGCCGCGGCGCTCTGGACGCTGGGGCCGATCACCTTCGCGCTGGGCTATGGCGCCGGCGTGCCGGCCCTGAAGGTCGACCAGTTCGCCCTGATGGTGTTCGCCGCCCTGGCCGTCGGTCCGGCCGCCTTCACCCTGCTGGGCGCCTACATGCTGCGCCAGGCCATGGGGATCTCGGCCGAGCTGAAGCACACCCGGATCATGACCGACCGCCTGGTCAGCCCGGCGGCCCTGGCCGCGGCCGGCGTCGAGGGCGTGGTCGGCGGCATCCGGGAACAGATCGACGCCGCGACGGTCGCCGCCGAGCAGGCCCGCGTGCGCGTCCAGGAACTGCGCGAGGCCCTGGCCGAGGAAACCCTCGCCCTGGCCCAGACCACCAGCGAATCCGCGCGGATGGTCCAGCAGCTGTCCGAAGGCCTGGGTCACGAGCGCCAGGCCATGCATGCGCTGTCCACCACGCTGGACGCCCAGTCCACGGCGGTGGTCGACGCCATCGGCAGCCAGGCGCGCATGGTCGCCGAGGCCTCCGACCTGGCCGAGACCCAGCTTCGCGAGGCCGAAGCCGCCCTGGCCGCCCGCGCCGCGGACCTGGCCGCCGCCGCCGCCGAGGCGTCCGACGCCGCGCGGGTCGGGGCCGAGGACCTGTCGCGCCAGATCGCCCGCCTGGAAACCGCCGGCCAGGGTGTCGGCGACCAGATGAGCGCTGTCGAACGCAATCTGGCCGCCCAGCGCGCCGCTCTGGTCGCCGCCAGCCAGTCGCTGCGCACCGACCAGGAGGACTTCGCCGCCGAGACCGAGACCCGCACCGCCCAGCTGACCGAATTCATCGGCCATACCCGGGCCGGCGCCACCGAGATGAGCGACATGGCGGCCATGGGCGCGGAGGTGCTGCGCGGCCTGATCGGCGCCGCGGCCCAGCAGCTGCGCGAGGTTGCCGAGACGGCTCGCGCTGAACGCGAGGCTCTGGCGGCCGAGACCTCCAGCGCCATCGCCGCCCTGGCCAGCGCCGCCGGCGGCCAGCGCGCCGACCTGGAAGCCGCCCTGGCCCAGGCCATGAACGCCATGGCCGAGACGGCTCGTAGGGCCAACGAGAGTGTCGAACAGCGAGTCGAGGCGGCCCGTGTCCGCGTCGATCAGCTCAACGAGATCGCCTTCGCCGCCGGCCAGAAGGCTGACACGGTATTCGAGTCGCGCATGGACGAGGCCCGCGACCTGATCGAGCAGTCGGCCCAGGTGGTCGAGCAGGCGGGGGCCCGCACGGCCCAGAAGCTGTCCGAGAGCGTCGAGACCGCCCGCGCCACGATCGCCGAGATGGAGGCCATGTTGGCCGACGTCGGCCGTCGCACTGCCGACCTGCCGGCCGAGGCCCTGGCCCGCGCCAACGAGGCCCGAGCCCAGATCGAGCAGGGCATCGAGGACCTGCGGAACGCGGCGCGGCGGACCGCCGAGGAGACGGCGGCCATCGACCAGGCGTTCCAGGAGCGGGTCCGCCGCAACTACGACATGCTCAGCGAGGCGGTCGGGCGCATGAACGCCGCCCCGCCCGCCGGCCCCTCCGCGGCGACGCCCTCCCGCGCGCCGCCGCCGCTGAGCCGTCAGGTTCAGGCTGCGCCATCGCAGCCGCCGCCCGCGCCGACGCCGGCTCCCAAGCCGGCCAACGAGCCCAGCGCGGAGGAGCCCAGCCTGCGTCCGCGCCTGCGCCTGACGCCCACCGCGACGGATGATGAGTTCCGCTCTGTGTTCGACGCGGCCGGCGGCCGCACGGCCGCGCCCGTACCGCCGCCCGGCGACAGGGCCGAACCGCAGGCCCAAGGGGGCGGCCTGTCCTGGCGCAACCTGTTGTCGGGCCTGGAAAGCGCCGCGCCGGGCGACGCGGCCCTGGGCGAGAAGATGGCCGGCGAGATCCTGGCCATGGGCATCGACCCGACCGCGCTGCTGCCGCGCGCCCGCATCGACGAAATCGCCGCCACGATCCAGACCCATGACGAGAGCGGCGCGCGCGAGGTGGTCAAGAAGCTGGCCCCGGCCGCCATCCGCCGCCTGGTCCGTCGCCTGTTCTCCGACGCGCCGCTGCGGGCCGAGGCGGAACGCTTCCTGCGTCGCTACGCCGGTATGATGGACGAGGCTTCCGAGCAGGATCGCGAAGGCTTCCTGGTGGCGGCCCTGCTGTTGTCGGACGCCGGCCGCGCCTACCTGCTGCTGGACGCCGCCTTCGGGGACCTGGCCTAAGAGAATGGGCCTGAAGAGAATGGGCCTGACGTGAAGCGCCTGTTCGACGCGGCGGCGTCCGGGGCGGCGCTGTTGCTCCTGGCGGTCCCGCTGCTGATCCTGGCGGCGGTGGTGCGCCTGACCTCGCCGGGACCGGCCTTGCACTGGTCCCATCGCGTTGGGCGCAACAACGTGCTGTTCGCCATGCCCAAGTTTCGCACCATGCGGATCGATACGCCGCAAGTCGCCACCCACCTGCTGGAGGACGCCGACCGGTGGCTGACGCCGCCCGGCGCCTTCCTGCGCCGGACAAGCCTGGACGAGCTGCCGCAGCTGTGGAGCGTACTGGTCGGCGACATGAGCCTGGTCGGGCCCCGGCCGGCGCTGTTCAACCAGGACGATCTGGTGGCCCTGCGCACGGAAGCCGGCGTCGAGGCGCTGCGGCCCGGCGTCACCGGCTGGGCGCAGATCAACGGCCGGGACGAGGTGTCGATTCCGGAAAAGGTGGCGCTGGACGCCGAATACCTGCGACACCAGGGGTTCTGGTTCGACTTGGTGATCCTGTTGCGAACCGTGCTGCCGGTGGTCACCGGCAAGGACGTGACGCGGTAGCGGAATGCCGACCGCGACGCGTATGGGCGTGTCGCGGTCGAACGACTAGGCCAGCTCGCCGTACGCCTTCTCCAGCGCCGCCACGAACGTCGCGTTACCGGTCAGGTCGCGGTTGAACACGGGTTCCAGTTTCAGGAACGCGGCCACGTCGGTCTTGGCGTCGCCGGTGCAGGCGGCCGCCGTCTCGACCAGGCGGTCGGCCAGCGGATCGACGATCTTGACGCTTTCCGCGGCGCGGCGGCGGACGAAGTGCATCCAGGCGGCCAGCGGCAAGGCCAGGCGTTCGACCGGCCGGCCGGCCTCAAGGGCGTCGGCGACCGTGCCGAGGATGCGGAACGGCAGCTTCTGCGAGCCGTCCCAGGCGATCTGGCTCAGCAGGTGGCGGATCTCGGGATTGCGGAACCGGCCGAGGATGGCCTGGGCGTAGGCCGTCAGGTCCAGGCCGCGCGGCGCGGTCAAGGTCGGGATGATGTCCTGGACCATCAGGTCCTCGGCGATCCTGGCCAGCTCCGGATCGCTGATCGCCTCGAACACCGTCTCATGGCCCTTCAGCAGGCCGGCATACGCGATGGTCGAGTGGACGCCGTTCAGCAGCCGCAACTTGGCGCGCTCGAAACCACGCACGTCGTCGGTCAGGGTGACGCCGACGCTGGCCAGGTCCGGGGCGTCCGGCCCCAAGACATCCTCGACCACCCACTGGGTAAAGGCCTCGCGTTGGATCGGCCAGGCGTCGGTCAGGCTGGTGGCCGCCTCGACCCGGGCGCGCAGGGCGTCGTCGGTGGCGGGGGTGATACTGTCGACCATGGTGCGCGGGAAGCGGCCTTCGGTCTCGATCCAGGCGGCCAGAGCCGGGTCGATGCTTTCGGCGAAGGCGACGACCGCCGCCTTCAGCCGCCAGCCGTTGTCGGCGAGGTTGTCGCAGGCCACCACGGTGTAGGGCGGCAGGCCCGTCTGGTGACGGCGGCGCAGGCCCTCGACGATGTAGCCGACCGCGCTGAGCGGCTCGCGCGGGTGAGCCAGGTCGTGGACGATGTCGGGGTGGTTTGTGTCCAGCTTGCCGTCGCCGGTCAGGCAATAGCCCTTTTCGGTCACTGTCAGGGTGACCATGCGGGTGCCCGGCGCGGCTAGGCGGGCGAAGACCGACGGCGGATCCTCCGGCGCGACCAGCACCTCCAGGATTGAGCCGACCACGCGGAAGGTGGTCTCGGCATCCAGCTGGGCCAGGGAGTAGAGACCGTCCTGCGGCTGCAGGGCGTCTCGGACGCCGGGGCTCTTCAGCGACACCGCGCACAGGCCCCAGCGCGGATCCTGGGCCAGCAGCTGGTCGAAATAGAAGGCCTGGTGGGCGCGGTGGAACGCGCCAGGACCGAAATGCACGACGCCGATCGTGACCTTGTCGCGATCATAGGCGGGCAGGGCGACGCCGGGCGCGGCGGCCGTGTAGCTGGCGGCGTTCAGGCGCAGGGGGCGGGAGAGGGTGTCGGTCAAAGGGTAACGCCTTGTTTCCAGATGGCGATTTCACGTTCGCCGTTCAGTTCGGCCTTGGTGGGCTGACCCGAGGCCGTGGCCACCACCAGATCCATCAGGGAGTCGGCCGCCTCGTCCATGGTCTGGCCTGACAGCACGACTCCGGCGTCGAAGTCGATCCAGCCCGGCTTGCGGGCGGCGAGGACCGAGTTCGAGGCGATCTTCAGGGTCGGGGCCGGAAAACCCAGCGGGGTGCCGCGGCCCGTGGTGAACAGGATCACCGTCGCTCCGGCCGCCGTCAGGGCGGTGGACGAGACGGCGTCATTGCCGGGGGCTTCGAGCAGGGTCAGGCCGTGGGGGCCGACCTGCTCGCCGTAGCGCAGCACCTCGACCAGCGGCGCGCGGCCGCCCTTCTGCACCGCGCCGAGGGACTTTTCCTCGAGCGTGGTGATGCCGCCGGCGATGTTGCCGGGCGAGGGATTCTCGTAGATCGGCTGGTGGTTGTCGATGAAGTAGCGCTTGAAGTCGTCGATCACCCCGACCGCCTCGTCGAACACCTCGCGAGTCGCGGCGCGAGCCAGCAGCACGCCCTCGGCGCCGAACACCTCGGGGATCTCGGTCAGCACCGGGGTGCCGCCGGCGTCGGAGACCTTGTCGGCGATGCGGCCGACCAGGGGATTGGCGGTGACGCCGGAGAAGCCGTCCGAGCCGCCGCACTTCAGGCCGATCACCAACTCCGACAGCGGCGCGGGCTCGCGGCGGTCGTGCTCGGCGATGGCGACCAGGGCCTCCACGGCGTCCAGTCCGTCCTCCAGTTCATCCTCGACCATCTGGGTCGTGAACGAACGCAGGCGTTCCGGATCCAGGCCCGGTGCGGAATCCAGCAGGACCTTCAACTGGTTGTTTTCGCAGCCCAGGCCCAGGATCAGCACGCCGCCGGCGTTGGGGTGGGCGGCCAGGCCCGCGATCAGCTTGCGGGTGTGGGTCAGGTCGTCGCCCAGCTGCGAGCAACCGAACGGGTGGGGGAAAGCAAAGACTCCGTCCACCCGGCCGGCGAAGCGGGCGTTGGCCTTTTCGGCGATGCGCCGGGCGGTGTTGGCGACGCAGCCGACGGTGCAAAGCACCCAGATCTCGTTGCGGGTGCCGACCCGGCCGTTCCTGCGGCGATAGCCGAGAAAGGTTCCGGCCGGGGGCGGGGCATGCGGCTCCTGGTGGACTTCGGCGTAGGCGAAATCCTCGACGCCCGACAGGCGGGTCTCGACATTGTGGACGTGCACGTGGTCACCGACCGCGATGTCCGCCGTCGCGCGGCCGATTGGCCAACCATACTTCAGGACGTCCTCGCCCTGGCCCACCGCGCGCACCGCGATCTTATGGCCCTTGGGGATATCGACGCGGGCGACAATCGTCTGGCCGTGCAAGTCCAGCGCCTCCCCGGCGAGCAGGTCGCGTAGCGCCGTCGCCACGTGGTCGCGCGGATCGACGCCATGGATCGATTCGAAGGAAAGGGTGGAGGGTTCGCCTATCAAAGCCTTGGCCATTGGAATTTTTCGTGCTGCCCTTCTCGTCTGTACGGTGCGGTAACCGGTGTCGCCATAGGGCAATTGCGTCCGGCGGTGCATTTGTAGCGACGCCGTCGCCGGTAGGGTATGACAAAACAGAACATCGATCGCCGCATGGAAACGCTTTGACCTCGTCCAAGACCCCTTCGCCGGACGCCGACGGCGTGGAAATCGATGCTGGCTTCGAGGCCGGTCTCGAAGGCGGCCGCAAGCGCGCGACCATCAACGACATCGCGCGCTTGGCCGGCGTGTCGAAGAAGACCGTTTCCCGGGTGATCAACCAGTCGCCCTTCGTACGCGACGAGACCCGCGAACGCATCGAGGCGGTGATCGCGGAGTGGGGTTACGCGCCCGATCCCCAGGCCCGAGGCCTGGCGTTTCGCCGCTCGTTCCTGATTGGCATGATCTACGACAACCCCAACCCGCAATATGTCGTCAACATGCAGCTGGGCCTGCTGGATGGCATACGCGGGTCGGGCTTCGAGCTGGTGGTGCATCCGTGCGACCGCGCCAGTTCGACCTTCCTGCAGGACATCCGCACCTTCGTCGAGCGCCAGAAGCTGTTTGGCGTGGTGCTGCCGCCCTCGGTGTCGGAGGACGAGCGGGTCGCCAAGTTGCTGCGCGAGATCGGCTGCGAATATATCCGCATCGCCTCTGTCGAGCTGGACAAGCCCGAGCACATGATCGTCGGCCACGATCGCCTGGGCAGCGAGGCCATGGGCGCCTACCTGGTCGAGCTGGGCCATCGCGAGATCGGTTTCATCAGTGGCCTGCCCAGCTTCCGGTCCTCGCATGAGCGGCGAGGGGGCTTCGAGGATGCGCTGAACAAGGCCGGGCTGCAGCTGAAGCCTGATTATGTGGTCCAGGGCGCCTACACCTTCGAATCCGGACTGGTCTGCGGCGAGCAACTGCTGGCCAAGACACCGCGGCCCACGGCGATTTTCGCCGGCAACGACGAAATGGCCGCCGGCGTGCTGCAGGCCGTGCGTCGGGCCGGGCTGCAGGTGCCGGCGGACGTGACCGTGGTTGGCTTCGACGACTTCCAGATCGCTCAGGCCGTCTGGCCGCCGCTGACCACGATCCATGTTCCCACCCGCGAAGTCGGACGGATCGCGGCCGAGAAGCTGATCGGAGCCGCCGGCCGCGAAAAGCGTGACCCCAACAGCACGATTCCTTATCTGGTCGTTCGGGAGTCGTCGGGCGCCCCGGCGACGGGGTAGAAGCGACGGCGCTTTGGCTTGCATGGCGCCATGACACCGGTTACCAAGCGCGTCGAAAACGGCCCATGAAAGCCGTCGGCGGAGTAGGGAGTAAGAAGCGCCATGACCCGGCCCCTGGTATTTTCCGACGACCGCCTGTTTCCGGCCGACGAACGCACGCGGGGCATCGCCCGGGCGCTGTACGGCCAAGTCAAGAACCTGCCGATCATCAGCCCGCACGGCCACACCGATCCGGCGTGGTTTGCGACCAACGCCCCGTTCGAAGACGCCACCGACCTGCTGCTGGCGCCCGACCACTACCTGTTCCGCATGCTCTACAGCCAGGGCGTCAGCCTGGACGCCCTGAAGGTGCGGTCCAAGGCCGGTGTTCCCGACACCGATCCGCGCGAGGCCTGGCGGCTGTTGGCCAGCAACTTCCACCTGTTCCGCGGCACGCCCTCGTGGCTGTGGCTCAACCACGTGTTTAGCCAGGTGTTCGGCCTGAAGGTGTTCCTGAGCGCCGAGACCTCGGACCTCTATTTCGACACCATCAACGAGGCCCTGGCCACCGACGCCTTCCGCCCCCGCGCCCTGTTCGATCGCTTCAACATCGAGACCCTGGCCACCACCGAGGGACCGCAGGATCGGCTCGAACATCATCAGACCATCCGTGACAGCGGCTGGGGCGGCCACGTGGTCACCGCCTATCGCCCCGACTCGGTGATCGACTTCGAGGACGAGCGCTTCGGCCGGTCCTTCGAGCGCTTCGCCGAGGTCTCCGGCCAGGACGTCACGACCTGGAGGGGCTATCTGGAAGGCCATCGTGTCCGTCGCCAGGCCTTCATCGCGGCCGGCGCGACCTCGTCCGACCACGGCCATCCGACCGCCGCCACCGCCGACCTTTCCGAAGCCGAGGCCGAGGCGCTGTTCCAGAGCCTGCTGAAGGGCGAGGTCACCCCGGCCAAGGCCGAGCTGTTCCGAGCCCAGATGCTGACCGAGATGGCCAGGATGAGCCTGGACGACGGGCTGGTCATGCAGATTCACCCCGGTTCGCACCGCAACCACAATGTCAGTCTTCTGGCGTCGCACGGCCGCGACAAGGGCGCCGACATCCCGATGCGCACCGAGTATGTCGAGGCGCTCAAGCCGCTGCTGACCAAGTTCGGCAACGATCCGAGCCTGTCGATCATCCTGTTCACCCTGGACGAGACCGTCTACAGCCGCGAATTGGCTCCGCTGGCGGGCCACTACCCGGTGCTGAAGCTGGGCCCGTCCTGGTGGTTCCATGACAGTCCCGAGGGCATGATGCGGTTCCGCGAGCAGGTCACCGAGACCGCCGGCTTCTACAACACCGTCGGCTTCAACGACGACACGCGGGCATTCCTGTCGATCCCGGCCCGCCATGACGTGGCCCGTCGCGTCGACAGCGCCTTCCTGGCGCGCATGGTCGCCGAACATCGCGTGGACGAGGTGGAAGCCGCCGAGCTGATCGTCGACCTGACGTACAACCTGCCCAAGAAGGCCTACAAGCTCGACCAGCGTCCTAGCTGGGCCCGGCCTGTTCAGCCGATCAAACACGCCGCCGAATAGATTTTCCGGAGTCTCCTGATGTTCGCCAAGACCTACCACGCCACCCACCCGGACATGATGTTCGCGGTCAGCAATGACGACCTGCGCGATCGCTACCTGATGGACGGCCTGTTCCAGGACGGGCAGATCGTCCTGACCTACAATCATGCCGAACGTTTCGTCGTCGGCGGCGTGGTGGCGACCTCGGCCGTCAAGCTGCCCGACCAGACCGAGCCCGCCTCCGCCGCCGGCCACCCGTTCCTGGAACGTCGCGAACTGGGCGTGGTCAATGTCGGCGACAGCACCGGGAAGATCACCGTCGACGGCGTCGTCTACGACATCGTTCCGCGTGATGGCCTGTATGTCACCATGGGCGCCAAGGAGGTCGTCTTTGAAAGCGCCGATGCGTCGAAGCCTGCCCGTTTCTATCTGGTCAGCCTGCCGGCCCACGCGGCGTTCGAGACCAAGAAGCTGGCCTTCGCCGACGCCATCCCGCTGGAAAAAGGCGCGCTGGAAACCTCCAATGAGCGCACGATTTATCAGTACATCGTGCCGACCACCTGCAAGTCGGCCCAGCTGCTGCTGGGCATGACCGTGCTCAAGCCGGGCAGCGTCTGGAACACCATGCCGCCCCACCTGCACGACCGTCGCTCGGAAGCCTATTTCTACTTCGGCCTTGGCGAGAACGACCGGGTCTTCCACTACATGGGCGAGCCGGACGAGATGCGTCACATCGTGATCGCCAACGAAGAGGCCGTGATGAGCCCGCCGTGGTCGATCCACATGGGCTCCGGCACCGCCAACTACACCTTCATCTGGGCGATGGGCGGGGAGAACCTCGACTATACCGACATGAACGTGCTGGACATCTGCCAGCTGAAATAGGGGCGGGGACCGCCCGGCTTCCTTGTGGCCGTCACCCCGGCCGCAGCGAAGTGACGAACAGGGACCGCCGCGAGCCCATGCGTTCGTGGCGGTCCAAAATCGGCCTTTGAGGCCGTCCGGGGTGACAAGATTCAGGATCAGGAAGCACGCACCATGGCCAATCCGTTCAGCCTCGAAGGCAAGGTCGCCCTCGTCACCGGCGCCAATACCGGCCTTGGCCAGGCCGTGGCCGTCGCCTTGGCCGAAGCGGGCGCGGACATCGCCGCCGCCGGCCGCAGCGCTCCGACCGAGACGCAGGGCCTTGTGGAAGCCACGGGCCGCAAGTTCCTGTCGATCAAGGCCGACTTCGGTTCGATCGAGCCGGTGCAGCGCGTCGTCGACGAGACCGTCGCCGCCTTCGGCAAGGTCGATATCCTGGTCAACAACGCCGGCATCATCCGCCGCGCCGACAGCATCGAATTCTCCGAGGCCGACTGGGACGCGGTGATGGACACCAACCTGAAGGTCGTGTTCTTCCTGACCCAGGCCTTCGCCAGGCAGGTCCTCAAGCAAGGCGGCGACGCCGCCAGCATCGGCAAGATCATCAACATCGCCAGCCTGCTGTCGTTCCAGGGCGGCATCCGCGTGCCGTCCTACACGGCCAGCAAGAGCGGTCTGGCGGGCCTGACCAAGATCCTGGCCAACGAGTGGGCGTCCAAGGGCATCAACGTCAACGCCATCGCGCCCGGCTATTTCGACACCAACAATACCGAGGCCCTGCGCAACGACGCCGACCGCAACGCCTCGATCCTGGCCCGCATCCCGGCCGGCCGCTGGGGCCAGCCGGGCGACCTGGGCGGGGCCGCCGTGTTCCTGGCCTCCCAGGCCGCCGACTACGTCCAGGGCATTACCTTGCCCGTCGATGGGGGCTGGCTGGCGCGCTAGAGGCAGAAATCTGCGCAATAGCAAATTTGGTACCGTAACCATTGCGCCGGCCGCCTTTTCGCGGTCGGCAAAGCGCGGTAAGGGCGCCGCTGCGTCAGCAAGGGCTTCAAACGGGAGTTCGGGGCCGGCCGGCGCTTCGTACGTTTCCTTCCTGATGAACCGCCGCGACTCCGCGGCGGTCGCGGAGCTTCGCGCATGCCCCTGTCCCTCGACGGTGATCGCCCCACCAGCCGCCACGTGCGACAGAACGCCAACCTGCTCAGCGACCTGCTGAACGAGGCCATCGCCTACCTGGACGGCGAGGACGCCGCCAAGCTGGTGGCCACGGCTCGCAGCGCCGCCTCGCAGGAGACGCTGGACGGCGAGGCCCCGCGCCTGGATCACCTGTTCGCCGACCTCTCCAGCGACCAGGCCATCTTCCTGGCCCGGGCCCTGGCCAGCCACTCGATGCTGGCCAATATCGGCGAGGATGTCGCCGGTCGCCGCCGCCACGCCGAGGGCGACGCCAAGCCCGGCGACCAGCGGCCCCGCACCCTGGTCGATGCCGTCAAGGCGCTGGTGGCCGAGGGCAAGTCCCCGGCCGAGCTGACCAAGGCCTTCGCCGCCATGAACGTGGTGCCGGTGCTGACCGCTCACCCGACCGAGGTGCGCCGCCGCAGCATGGTCGACCGCGAGACCGAGATCTCGCGGCTGATGGCCCTGCGCCGACATCACCTGCCGCCGGACCTGGACGCCGATATCCGCGAGCGCCTGTTCCGCGAGATCGCCCTGATGTGGCGCACCCGGCTCTATCGCCCAGAGCGGATCACCGTGAAGGACGAGATCCGCAACGCCCTGTCGATCGTCCGCACCTCGATTCTGCCGGCGGTCATCGACCTCTATGCCGACTGGTCCCAGCAGATCGGTCAGCACGGCCAGATGGCGCCGCTGCTGAAGATGGGCTCGTGGCTGGGCGGCGACCGCGACGGCCACCCCGGCGTCAACGGCGAGACCCTGAAGCTGGCCTTCGCCTCGCAGGCCCGAGTGATCCTGGATTGGTACGCCGGCGAGGTCCGCAAGCTGTGGTCCAACCTGGCGGTCTCCACCGCCTACACGCCGGTGTCGGAGGAACTGCTGGCCCTGGCCGCCCAGACCCGGGACCCGTCGGTCCACCGCCTGGACGAGCCCTATCGCCTGGCGCTGGAGCTGATTTTCGACCGTCTCTCGGCGGTGTCCCAGAAGCTGACCAACCAGTGGGTGGCCTTCGCCACCGCCCGCACTGACGTAGAGCCCTACGGCCATCCGGACGCCTTCGTCGCCGACCTGAAGATCGTCATCGACAGCCTGGAGCGCAACGGCGGCGAACGTCTGGTGGGCTCGGCCCTGCGCACCCTGGTCGAGGTGGCCCAGGCCTGCGGCTTCCACCTGATGAGCCTGGACCTGCGCCAGAACGCCGACGTTCACGAGCGGACGCTGCACGAGCTGTTCCAGCGGGCCGGCACCGGTGTGAAGTATCTGGACCTCGACGAGGAGGCCCGGTCCAGGCTGCTGATCGGCGAGCTGTCGCACCAGCGGCCCCTGGTCTCGCCGTTCACCGCCTATGGCGAGGAGACGACCAAGGAGCTGGCGACCATGGAGGCCGCCGCCCAGATGGTCCGCGACTATGGCCACGGCTGTATTGGCGCCTATGTGATTTCCAAGTCGGCGACCCTGTCGGACATCCTGGAGCCCCTGGTCCTGCTCAAGCAGGTCGGCCTGGTCTGGGGCGGGGCGGCGCCGCGCGCCTCGGTCAAGATCAGCCCGCTGTTCGAGACCATCGGCGACCTGGAGAACGGCCCCCGCGTGCTGCGCCAGTGGCTGGAGCTGCCGCTCAGCCGCACCATCCTGGGCGACCGGCCGGTGCAGGAGATCATGCTCGGCTATTCCGACAGCAACAAGGACGGTGGCTACGTGGCCAGCCGCCGGGGCGTGGCCCGCGGCGCCTCGGCCCTGGCGTTCGAGGCCGAGCGGATGGGCGTGGGCCTGCAGCTGTTCCACGGCCGGGGCGGCAGTGTCGGGCGGGGCGGGGGACCGGCCGCCGAGGCCGTGCTGGCCCAGCCGGCCGGCACCGTCCAGGGCCGCATCCGCATGACCGAGCAGGGCGAGATGATCGCCCGCCGGTTCGGCGACCAGCCCACCGCCCGCCGCAACCTCGACGGCCTGGCCGCCGCGGTGCTGATGGCCAGCGAGCGCGAGGCTCATCGCCCCGACCCCAAGGTCGAGGCCGCCATGACCGACTTGGCGCAGGCCTCGTTCCACGGCTTCCGGGCCCTGGTGTACGACGACCCGGCCTTCGAGGACTTCTTCTGGTCGGCCACGCCGATCGGCGAGATCGTCGGGCTGAACATCGGCAGCCGCCCGGCCAGCCGCACCGCCAGTCGCAAGATCGAGGACCTGCGGGCCATCCCCTGGGTGTTCAGCTGGTCGCAGGCCCGCTTCATGCTGCCCGGCTGGTACGGCTTCGCCTCCGGGGTCGAGCGGGCAGGGCTGTCGACCGGCCAGCTGCAGGACCTGGCCGGCGGCTTCGACTTCTTCGCCTCGCTGCTGTCGAACATGGAGCTGGCCCTGGCCCAGAGCCACATGGGCATCGCCGCCCGGTACCGGGACCTGTCGCCGAACAAGGCCGACGCACAGCGGATCTTCGACACGATCCAGCGCGAGCACGACAGCGCACGCCAGATCGCCCTGGCGATCCGTGGCGGCTCGGCCCTGCTGGACAACCAGTCGGAGCTGGCGGAGTCGGTGGCCCTGGCCGGGCTGTCGGTCGATCCGCTGAACCACCTGCAGCTCGAACTGTTGGCCCGCCGCCGGTCCGGCGACCAGGACGAGAACGTGCGGCTGGCCATCCAGCTGACCGTGGCCGGCATCGCGGCGGGACTGCGCAACACGGGGTGAGGGCTCAATTTCATCACCGGCGTCAAAATGAAAACAGCGTTTTGACGCCGCTTGCGCAAGGCGTCGCTTCGGAGTAGATTCCTGAATGACACCGGTGGCAAAGTGGCCTGGCCAGTCTGCCCCGGTTTCACCTGACGTTTTGGGCCGGCCTACCCGGTCCGGGGCGTCCGCGGCTCTTTTTTGAGTTCGCTCCTGCGCAAAACTTTCGGGCGTCGGGCCCCGGTCCGGCGCCCTTTATTTTGAGAGCTCGACCGCGCCGCGAACGATCGGGAAATCGCCGGGCGCGCGCGGACGGAAACGAAGGACGACGGACAGGCGAGCAGGCAGGAGACGAATTGACGTTGGGGGAGCCCTCCGGTGTGGCGTCCGCCCGCGACGCGGTCTAAACGGTCGCCCAGCGCCGAACGCGGCGAAATCTTCCACGCCGAGGCCCGCCAGCCGGGCCGCACGCAAGATCGATCCTTTGAGGAGCAGTACTGATGGTGAAAGACCGCATGGCCGTTCTGACGGCGCTGATGGACCAGGGCGTCATCCCCGTTTTCTATCACCCGGACGTCGAGGTCTGTAAGAACGTGATCCAGGCCTGCGCCGACGGCGGCGCGCCCTGCATCGAGTTCACCAACCGCGGCGACTTCGCCAGCCACGTCTTCTACGAAGTCACCCGCTACTTCGACCAGGCCGACCCGCGCGTGATCATGGGCGTGGGCTCGATCGTCGACGCCCCGACCGCCGGCATCTACATCGCCAACGGCGCCAAGTTCGTGGTCGGTCCGATCCTCAACGCCGATGTCGCCAAGGTCTGCAACCGTCGCAAGATCCCGTATTCGCCGGGCTGCGGTTCGGCCTCGGAAATCTCCTACGCCGAGGAACTGGGCTGCGAGATCGTCAAGGTGTTCCCCGGCTCGTCGGTCGGCGGCCCGGACTTCGTCAAGGCGGTGCTGGGCCCGATGCCCTGGACCCGGATCATGCCGACGGGCGGCGTCGATCCGGACGAGGCCTCGGTCAAGAAGTGGTTCGGCGCGGGCATCGTCGCGGCCGGCATGGGCTCCAAGCTGATCACGCCGGAGCTGCTGGACGCCAAGGACTATGCGGGCATCTCCCGGAAGGTCCGCGAGACGGTAGACCTGATCAAGAAGGTTCGTGGGAAGGCCTAAGAGACACCAATGACCGACAACATCCTCAACATCCGCCCGGCTTCGGAAACCAAGTGGGACTGCGCGTCCTTCGGGGAAGTGATGCTGCGCTTCGACCCCGGCTTCGGCCGGGTTCGCAACGCCCGCCAGTTCAACGTCTGGGAAGGCGGCGGCGAGTACAACGTCGCCCGCGCCTTCAAGAAGTGCTGGGGCAAGCGCTCGACCGCGGTCACCGCCCTGCCGGTGAACGACCTGGGCTGGCTGGTCGAGGATCTGATGATGCAGGGCGGCGTCGACACCTCCCACGTCATCTGGCGCGACTTCGACGGCCTGGGCCGCAACACTCGCGTCGGCCTGAACTTCACCGAAAAGGGCTTCGGCGTGCGTCCCGCACTCGGCTGTAGTGACCGTGGTCACTCGGCCGCCTCGCAGATCCGCCCCGGTGAAGTGAACTGGGAAAAGCTGTTTGGCGAGGAAGGCGTGCGCTGGTTCCACACCGGCGGGATCTTCGCGGCCCTGGCCAGCAACACCGCCGAAGCCGTGATCGAGGCGGTCGAAGTGGCGCGCAAGTACGGCACGGTGATCTCCTACGACCTGAACTACCGCGCTAGCTTGTGGAAGTCGCAGGGCGGCAAGGAAGGCGCCCAGAAGGTCAACCGCCACATCGCCCAGTACGTCGACGTGATGATCGGCAACGAAGAAGACTTCACCGCCTGCCTGGGCTTCGAGGTCGAGGGCCTGGACGAGCACATCAGCGCGATCGATCCGGCCAACTTCAAGAAGATGATCCAGACGGCCGTGAAGGCGTTCCCGAACTTCAAGGTCGCCGCCACCACCCTGCGCAACGCCAAGACCGCCTCGGTCAACGACTGGTCGGCGATCCTCTACGCCGGCGGCGAGTTCTACGCCTCGATGATGCGCGAGAACCTCGAGATCTACGACCGCGTCGGCGGCGGTGACGGCTTCGCCTCGGGCCTGGCCTTCGGCTTCATGGAAGGCAAGGGCCCCCAGGCCGCCGTCGAGTACGGCGCGGCTCACGGCGCCCTGGCCATGACCACGCCGGGCGACACCTCGATGGTGCGCCAGGCGGAGGTCGAGGCCGTGATGAAGGGCAAGGGCGCGCGGGTCATCCGCTAGTCCCCTTCAGTCCGACCTCGTCGGTCGAATGCTGAGAGCCCCCGGTCGAAAGGCCGGGGGCTTTTTGCTGCTCGCTTTCGAGCACTCGCTTGAACTCGAGACTCTGGCGGAAGGCGACCGGCCGCTTGAGGATCTTGCGGCGCAGGTGGCCAAGGCGCTCCGCCGTCCACTCGGTTCCGGCAAGTTGGCGGGCAGAGGCGAGGCGGCGGGGCCGGGATCTGGGCATCGGGGTCTCTCGCTCGGTGGCGACGGGGGACACGGCCTGGCCGCCTCACGCGGCGGGCCGCTGAAGTTCGGGGAGGGCTGCGGAGCGCCGGGCCAGGCCCGGAAGCTTTTGTAGAAATACCGTTTCGACCAGGACCGACGCTCCGCGCGATCGTTATCCGGGAGCGTCCGGCGATCGGCCCTGTTGGGACCTCGCCAGTCTTAGCCCCCGACGGGCGGGCCGGGCTTGCGTCGCCCGGTCCCGGAACGCCTGCGTCACCGCAGGCCTGTCGCACCCTCGGCCCTCATCCAACGCCGTATCTGTGTTCCAGGCCCGGCCGGCACCAGATGGATGAGGTTTGGCGGCCCCTGACGAGACCGCCGCCGACGAGCGCGCCCGCTCGACCGCCCCCCAAGGCCGCGAAGGTCGCAGGCCTTAGCGCCCTCCCCATCGCCTTGAGGTGGTTTGATCATACGGCGGCGTGAGAGGTGGAGGATAAGTGGATTTGCGGCGTTGTTTTTGTTGGGGAAACGCGTCGTGAGCGATGGGAAGAAGTTTCTCGACGCGCTTTGGGCGCGATTTGGGACCGACGTTCGGCCGTTCTTCCGCACTTCGGATTTGGGGCCGAATGAGTTGAGTTCAAGTCTTGGCGAACGCCGTTTTATGCGTAGCTTTCGGAGCCCTTGAACCGAAAAGGGCCCCACCCCATGCCGCAATCGAACACCCCGCTCGCCACGGCGAGCGCGACGCAGTTCGCCGCCGCCGTTCGCGCCCGGTCCGTCAGCGCCCTGGACCTGGCCGGAAGGACGCGACGCCACCGCCTACCATCTGGCCTTGCCGGCCCCTCGGCGCGGTCGGCTTGCGGACTATCGGGTCTTCGTCCTGACCTGGCGCCCGACCGCGGCGGTCGATGACGAGATCGTCGCCGCCATCGACGACCTGGCCGCGATGCTGGAGAGGGCCGGGGCCTCGGTGTCCCGCCACAGCGAACTGCTGCCGTCCCTGGCCGACTCCCAGGCGCTGGTCGAGAAATTCGCCTGGGCCTACAGGTCCGGCATGAGCCCCGGCGCGCCGGAGCCCCGGGCGACGATCAAGGACTATCACGACTGCCTGGTCGCCCAGGAGGTGCTGCGGCGGGTCTGGGACGTGTTCTTTCCGGTCCTTCGACCTGGTGATCGCGCCCTGCTACGCCACGGCGGCCTTTGCGCCGTTCCCTGAGTCCAACCCCTGGCCGGGGGCGAACCGGACGTTGCGGGTCAATGGCGCCGAAGTTCCCTTCCGGCCGCAGACCGCCTGGCCGCTGATCGCCGGCATGCCGCACCTGCCGGCCACCGCCGCCCCGATCGGCCGCACCCGGGAAGGCCTGCCGATCGGCGTCCAGTTCATCGGGCCGTTCCTGGAGGATCTGACGACGATCGCCTTCGCGGGCCAGGTCCTCCGTGGCCCTGGGGATCACCGCCGAGATCGCGGCGGCGGGCGTCCGTGATGGTGTCCAATTTGGAGAGTTTTTGTAAATCTCTCACGAAAGTTGTGAAACGCCCATTTCTGTGTCAGGGTCCCCGGACAACAAGGAAAGGGCGTTTCATGCGTATCTTCCTGTACATCCTGGGTTTTCTCGTGGCCGCGGCCGTGGCCGTGCTGCCGTGGATCCTGATCTCGCCGATCACCTTCGTCACCGTCCTGGTCTCCGTGGCCGGGGTGGCGATGATCGTCCTGCTGATCATCGGCCTGGTGAAGGGCTGGGGCATCGGCCTGCAGCTCGGCGGCGGAACCTGAGTTGCCGGGGACAGGCCTGAGGGCCTGTCCCCGGTTGGTTTCCCGGTAGGCGGGGCGTTCACGCAAATGTTGTCCGTCGCGCCCAGGCCGGGCCATTGACGGCGACGCGGGCAGGTCCACTCTGAGGGTGGATCAACCCTAGCCTGCGGCCACCCCACCATCATGATTCTCCTGGCCGCCGCGACGCCGTCGCGCTGTCGAGCGACGTTGCTTGAGCCCGTCGTCCTGCCTGCCGGCGGGGCGGCGCGATGAGCGAGCCGGCGATCTTCTTCTCCGAGGTGAACGAGCGGCAGGGCATGTTCCACCGCCGCGCGTTCCTGATGGGCGGCCTGGCGGCGACCGGCCTGCTGGCCCTGGGCGGACGGCTGGCCCAGCTGCAGCTGGTCGAGGCCCAGCGCTACCAGAAACTTTCGGCCGGCAACCAGTTCAACTACCGCCTGACGCCGCCGCCGCGCGGGGCGATCTACGACCGCAACGGCGTGGTCCTGGCCTCCAACCGTCCCAACTTCCGCCTGCTGGTGACCAAGGACACGGGCTTCGACGCCCCCGCGACCCTGGACGAGCTGGCCCTGCTGGTCCCGATCGACGCGGCCCGCCGCGCGCGGCTGCTCAAGGATCTGGCCCACGCCCCGAAGAAGGCTCCGGTGGCGGTGATGGAGGACATGACCTGGGAGGAGTTCTCCCGCGTCAACATCCGCGCGCCCGAGCTGCCGGGGGTGACGGCCGACATGGGCGAGGTGCGGGTCTATCCGTTCGGCGGGGCCTTCGCCCACGTGATCGGCTACGTCGCCAAGGTCTCGGACCGGGATCTCGACAAGGCCAAGGACGACCCGACTCAGGACCAGGCCCTGCTGCACCATCCGGGCTTCCGGATCGGCAAGCTGGGGGTCGAGAAGGCCTTCGACACGGCCCTGCGCGGCCATGCGGGGGCCAACAAGGCCGAGGTCGACGCCCAGGGCCGCACGGTGCGCCTGGACCCGGAGGGCGACATTCCGGCCAAGCCCGGCGCGGACATCCGCCTGACCCTGGACGCCGACATCCAGAACCGGGCCCTGGAGGTGATGGGCGACGAGAGCGGGGCGATCGTGGTGATGGACTGCCGTAGCGGCGACCTGCTGGCCATGGCCTCGGCCCCCAGCTTCGACGCCAACCGCTTCGTCAAGGGGCTGTCCGGTCCGGAGTACAAGGCCCTGGCCCAGTACGAGCGCAAGCCTCTGCTGGACAAGGTGCTGAACGGCGCCTATCCGCCCGGCTCGACCTTCAAGCCGACCGTGGCCATGGCGGCCCTGACGGCGGGGGTGGACCCGACCGAGCGGGTGCTGTGCACCGGCGGCTGGGCGTTCGGCGGCCGGGTCTGGCACTGCCACAAGAAGGGCGGCCACGGGATGCAGGACATGCACGCCGCGATCAAGAATAGCTGCGACGTCTATTTCTACCAGATGGCCCTGCGGATCGGTCCCGACCCGATCGCGGCGGCGGCCAAGGCCTTCGGCTATGGCGGGACCTTCGACATCGGCATTCCGGGCCAGAAGAAGGGGCTGGTCGGCTCGCGCGAGTGGAAGAAGACCGCCTTCAAGCGCGACCCGGTCTGGCATCCGGGCGACAGCGTGCCGTACGGCATCGGCCAGGGCTATATCAACGTCAACGCCCTGCAGCTGGCGGTGATGGCCGCCCGGCTGGCCAACGGCCGCAAGGCGCTCAATCCGCGCCTGGTCAAGTCGGTCGGCGGGGTCGAGCAGCCGCACGGCGACGCCGTGCCCGACCTGCCGTTCAGCCAGGCGCACCTGGAGATCGTGCGGGCCGGCATGGCGGCGGTGGCCAACGACCCGACCGGCGGGGCCTTCAAGCAGAGCCAGCTGGGCCTGGGCGACGTCAAGATGGCCGGCAAGACCGGCACCGCCCAGGTGCGCCGGTACGCGGCCGGGGCCTCGCGCAGCAACCAGGGCGTCGCCTGGAAGCTGAAGGACCACAACCTGTTCATCGCCTTCGCGCCCTATGACGATCCGCGCTACGCCCTGTCGGTGATCATCGAGCACGGCGGCCAGTTCGGCTCCAGCGCCGCCGCGCCCCGGGCCCGCGAGGTGGTGCGCGTGGCGCTGCTGAAGGACCCGGAGATCCGCGCCCGCATCGAACGGCCGACCCCGCTGCCCGAGGCGCCGGACGAGGGGGAGGGAGACGCCGGCGCGGCGGACGCGCCGGTGGCGACGGGGGATGCGGAGGGGTGAGGCCTTATCCCCCATCCGCTCATCCCGGCGAAAGCCGGGACCCAAGCCGAGTCGGCAGGGCGGGTGTGGTCGCTTGATCAGCTCAGGGCTATTCTGAACCCCAGCTTGGGTCCCGGCTTTCGCCGGGATGAGCGGAGTTTTTAGCTGAACGTCCCAGAACCCGCTCCAGCACCTCGACCACCAGCGCATGGTCTTCCACCTGCGGCAGGCCGGAGACGGTGATCGCGCCGATGCAGCCCAGGCCCTCCAGGGTCAGCGGAAAGCCGCCGCCGTGGGCCGCGTGGTCGCGGGGGGACAGGCCGTAGCGCTGCTCCAGGGTCTCGCCCGAGGCCTTCAGCTTCAGCCCCACGGCCAGGGTGCTGGTCGCCAGCACCAGGACGGTGTTGCGCTTGCGGCGCAGCCAGTCGGCGTTGTCGGGACCCGCGCCGGGCAGGGCGGCGTGGAACAGCGGGCGCTCGCGCAGGCTGATGTCGATGGCCACCGGCGCGGCGCGGGCCAGGGCGGCGTCGCGCAGGGCGGTTCCCAGGGTCCAGGCGTCCTCCAGGGTGAAGCGCGGGAAGACCAGGGCCTGCTCCTGGGCGGCGATGGCGGCCAGCTGCTCGGCGCCAGAATCACCGGACCTCACAGCGACAGCTCCCGGCCCTCGGCGGCGCTGCGCTGGGCCAGGTCGATGAGCGCCATGACCGCCAGGGCCTCCTCCGGCGGGACGGGATTGGGGCCGTGGCCCGACAGGGCGTCGCGGATCGCCGCGTAATAGGCCAGGTAGTCGCCCGGGACGCCCTCGACGGTCCGGCTGGCCGTCCCGTCGCCATCGGGGACGGTCAGGGTTCCTGGCTGAGGATCGGCGCCCCAGCCTTGCGAACCGGGCGCGACGCCGGCCTTCAGGGCGTTTTCCTGCGGGTCCAGGCCGTGTTTCACAAAGCTGCCCCCCGTCCCGTGCACGGCCATCCGCAGGCGCGAGTCGACCGTCATCTGGCTGGCGTGCAGCAGCACCCGCAGGCGCGGATAGCGCAGCGCCAGGTGGAAATAGTCCGGGGCCAGGCCGCCGTCCTTCTGGACCGCCAGGTCGGCCCAGACCGCCTGGGGCGGGCCGAAGAGCCGCAGGGCCTGGTCGATCAGGTGCGGGCCCAGGTCCAGCAGGGCGCCGGCCCCGGGCTTCTCGCGCCAGCGGTCGCGGACCACCGGGCGGAAGCGGTCGAAGTGGCTCTCGTACTGGACGACCTCGCCCAGCGACCCGTCGGCGATCAGGGCCTTGAGGGTGAGGAAGTCGCTGTCCCAGCGGCGGTTGTGGAAGATGCTCAGCAGCTTGCCGGCCCGCTGGGCGTGGTCGGCGACGGCGCGGGCCTCGTCCAGGGTGGCGGCGAACGGCTTGTCGATGACCACCGCCTTGCGGGCGTCGAGCGCCGCATGGGCCTGGGCCGCGTGCAGCGGGTCGGGGGTGGCGATCACCACCAGGTCGATCTCGGCGTCGGCCAGGGCGGCGTCGAGGTTGGGCGCGACCTTCACGGCCGGATGGTCGGCCAGGACCTTGGCGGGGTCGCTGGACACCACCGTGTGCAGCAGCAGGCCGGGCGTGGCGGCGATCAGCGGGGCGTGGAAGGTCTTGCCGACGAAGCCGTAGCCGGCCAGGGCGACCTTGAAGGGGAGGGGGGAGGACATGGAGTCCTTATACCGCCTCCCCACGAAAAAGCCCCCGATCTCACGACCGGGGGCTCGCTTTCGAGGCGTCCGGGACGGTCGATCAGACCTTCACCGGCTCCATCTTCGGGGTCAGCAGGTGCACCACCAGCAGGGCGATCAGGTAGGCGCTGCCCGCGACGATGAAGATCGGGGTGTACGTGCCGATCTGGTCGAGCACCCGGCCGATGTACTTGGAGAACACCATGCCGCCGACCGCGCCCAGCATGCCGCCGATGCCGACGACCGAGCCCACCGCGCCGCGCGGGAACACGTCCGACGGCAGGGTGTAGAGGTTGGCCGAGAAGCCCTGGTGGGCGGCGGTGGCGACGCCGATGATCAGCACGGCGACGATCAGGCTGTCGACATTGGCCGCGAACATCACCGGCACGGCCAGCAGGGCGCAGACCAGCATGGTGGTCTTGCGGGCGGCGTTGATGCTCCACCCGGCCTTCATCAGGCGCGAGGACAGCCATCCGCCGGCGACGCTGCCGACGTCGCTCATCAGGTAGATGGCGATCAGCGGCGGGCCGAACGACTTCAGGTCCAGGCCGTAGCGCTTGCCCAGGAAATCGGGCAGCCAGAACAGGAACATCCACCAGATCGGGTCGATCAGGAACTTACCCAGGGCGAAGGCCCAGGTTTCCTTCTTGCCCAGCAGCTTGACCCAGCCGATCTTCTGGACCGGGTCGGCTGGATCCTGCTCGATATGGGCCAGTTCAGCGGCGGACAGACCCTTGGCCTCGCGCGGGCGACGATAGACGATCAGCCACAGCGGCAGCCACAGCAGGCCGGCCACGCCCGTGACGATGAAGGCCATCTGCCAGCCGAAGGCCAGCACGATGCCGGGCACGACCAGCGGGGTGACGATGGCGCCGATATTGGTGCCGGCGTTGAAGATGCCCGTGGCCAGGGCCCGCTCGTTCTTGGGGAACCATTCGGCCACGGCCTTGATGCCGCCGGGGAAGCCGCCGGCCTCGCCGATCCCCAGGCCCATGCGGGCCACGGCGAAGCCGGTGAAGCCGCGCGCCAGGGCGTGGCCGATATGGGCGGCCTGCCAGATCAGGAACGCCACGCCGAAGCCCCAGCGGGCCCCGATCCTGTCCATGATCTTGCCCCAGGCCATGTAGGCGACGGCGTAGGCCAGCTGGAAGTAGAACACCAGGTCGGCGTAGTGGGTCTCGTCCCAGCCGAATTCCTTGCTCAGGTCTGCCTTGAGCAGGCCGATGGTCTGGCGATCGACATAGTTGATCACCATCGCCAGGAACAGCAGGCCGACAATCACCCACCTGTACCGCCCGATCTTCGCAGACGGAGCCGGCATCGTTGGAGCGTCCATGGACGTCACATCCTCACCCTTAGGCTTGTAGTTATTCCGACGCCCCCGCCGGTTTTCCGATCGTTCAGGCCGGAATCGCGACGCAGGCGACGCTTCCGAACGGGCCGAAGTCTACGCGGGACGTGTCGCCGGCCGCAATGTCGTGAATTCCGGTGCTGGCGCCGGTGGTGACCAGCATGCCCTTTTTCAGCGGACGGCCGCGCGAGGCGACGTGGCCCAGCAGGAAGGCCAAGGCCGACAGGGGGGAGCCGGGGATCGAGGCCGCGCCGCCCTTGCCCACGGACACGCCGTTGATGAAGGTCTCGGCCGGCATGTCTTCCCAGGCGATGTCGCGCCAGTTGTCGATCACGGGACCCAGGATCTGGCCGTCGTTGTTGCCGAAGTCGGAGGCGACGATCGGCGGGCCCAGCTGGTTGATGGTGGCCAGCGGGCTGCCGGCGATCTCGATGCCCAGGATCAGCTCGCCCACATAGTCGGCGGCTTCCTGCGCGGTCCATTCGATCTTGTCGACCGGGGCGTCCTTGCCCAGACGGATGATGAACTCGGCTTCGACGGCGGTGAAGCCGCCGGCGATGGCGCGGAACGGCGTGGGCCGCTCGCCCGCGTCCCAGACCTTGGTCTTGAAGATGCAGCCGGCCAGGCGCTCGGCGCCCAGGCGCTCGCGGTGCTGCGGCGGCACCAAGCCGACCTTCCAGCCGACCAGCTCGTCGGGCCACAGATCGATGGCGATGTCCTGCACCGCGTAGCCTTCGGCCATGGACTGGGGCAGGACGCCGCCCGGATAGCCGGGGACCGACACGCCCTTCAGGCGCGCTTCGACGAACTGGGGGGCGATGGACGCCGGTGCGAACACCTCGCTCTCGGCCTCGGAAACGGTCACGCCGCGAATCCTCCCTCGCGAAACACACATACAGTCCCGTTCGACGGGCTTTGGTCGTGCATAATGGAAACCGGTGTCATTGACAATCGGCCACGCGACACCGGTGGCAAGGGGATTGTCATGCCCGCGCCGCAGGGTTTTCACTGCCCTCATGGTCGACCTTCCCAAGATCCGCGCCGCGATGCTGGCCCTGCCCGAGGTCGAGGCGGGCGACTCCGAGGAGTCGCTGAGCTTCTCGGTGCGCGGCAAGGGCCTGTCCTGGCCCTATCTGGCGCGCGCCGCGCCCAAGGGCCGGCGTGAGCTCGTGCCCGGGGTGCTGGCCGTGCGCTGCCGGATGGAGAAGAAAGAACTGCTGCTGGAGGCCGCGCCCGACACCTTCTTCGACGACGCCCACTATCGCGGCTTTCCGGCGGTGCTGGTGCGGCTGGACACGATCGAGACGGCGGATTTGAGCGCCCTGCTTGAAGACGCCTGGCGCGTGGTGGCGCCTAAGAGCCTGGTCAAGCGCGTGGACGCCGGGAGCTAGGGAACCGCCCGCCCGCCGCGCGCCTTCACCTAGGCACGATACGGAGCCCCGCCATGGCCCAGGGACAACTCGCCGAATACCGCCGCAAGCGCGATTTCCACAAGACCGCCGAGCCCAGCGGCGACGCCGCCGTCGCCCCCGCGCCCCATGCCCGGTTCGTGATCCAGAAGCACGACGCCACGCGCCTGCACTACGACTTCCGGCTGGAGGTCGACGGGGTGCTGAAATCGTGGGCGGTGACCAAGGGGCCGTCGCTGGATCCGGCCGACAAGCGGCTGTCGGTCGAGGTCGAGGACCACCCGCTGGACTATGGCGACTTCGAGGGCACCATTCCCAAGGGCCAGTACGGCGGCGGCACGGTGCAGCTGTGGGACCGCGGCTACTGGGCGCCCGAGCCGGGTTTCGAGGACGTGGCCAAGGCTCTGAAGAAGGGCGAGCTGAAGTTCGTGCTGGAGGGCGAGCGGCTGCACGGCTCGTGGGTGCTGGTGCGGATGAACTGGGACCGCAACGCCAAGGACGGGAAAGGCAAGCGCTCCAACTGGCTGCTGATCAAGCACAATGACGAGGCGGCGCGGCCGGGCGAGGGGACGGCGGTCCTGGAGGAGGACGCCTCGATCGCCTCAGGCCGGACCATGGCCGACATCGCCGCCGGCAAGGGCAAGGGACCGGCGCCCTTCATCCTGCGCAGGAAGGGCAAGGGCGACGCGGTCTGGACCTCACGGACCAAGGCCGAGCGCGAGGCTCTGCAGAAGGAGGCGCTGGAGACGCGGACGTTCAAATCCGCTCATCCCGACGAAAGTCGGGACCCAAGCGGCGATGGCGGATCAACCTCGAAGCGAAACCCCAAGCTCGGCTTGGGTCCCGGCGCTCGCCGGGATGAGCGGAAGAAGGGGAAGGCCCTGCCCGACTTCATCGAGCCCCAGCTGTGCAAGACCCTGGACCGACCGCCGAACGGCCTGGGCTGGGCGCACGAGATCAAGTTCGACGGCTATCGCGTCCAGCTGCGCGTCGAGGATGGCCGGGCCACTCTGCGCACCCGCAAGGGCCTGGACTGGACCGCAAGGTTCGCCGCCATCGCCCAGGCGGCCGCCGACCTGCCCGACAGCATCCTGGACGGCGAGGTGGTGGCCCTGGACGCCGCCGGCCAGCCCGACTTCGCCGGCCTGCAGGCGGCGCTGTCGGACGGCGACAGCGGTGACCTGATCTTTTTCGCCTTCGACCTGCTGGCCCAGGACGGCGAGGACCTGCGCGATCTGCCGCTGCGCGAGCGCAAGGCGCGGCTGAAGGCGATGATGGGCGAGGACAAGCCGCGCCTGCGCTTCGTCGACCATTTCGAGACCGCCGGCGACGCGGTGCTGCTGTCGGCCTGCAAGCTGGAGCTGGAGGGCATCATCTCCAAACGGCTGGACGCGCCGTACCGCTCGGGTCGCAGCGAGACCTGGACCAAGGCCAAGTGCCGGGCGGGGCACGACGTGGTGATCGGCGGCTATACGACGACCGGCTCGGCCTTCCGTTCGTTGATCGCCGGGGTGATGCGCGACGGCAAGCTGACCCATGTCGGCCGGATCGGCACGGGCTTTGGCCGTGACAAGGTCGCCAAGCTGCTGCCCCGCCTGAAGGCGCTGGAGACCGACAAATCGCCGTTCGAAGGCAGGGGCGCGCCGCGCAAGGCCGCCAACATGCACTGGGTCAAGCCGCAGCTGGTGGCCGAGATCGAATATGCCGGCTTCACCGGCGACGGCTCGATCCGCCAGGCCTCGTTCAAGGGGCTGCGCGAGGACATCCCGGCCGCCGAGGTCGAGGCCGAGGTTCCGGCCAAGGCCGAGACGGCCGAGCTGGCGACCCCGACCCCGAAGGCCGCGGCCAAGGCGGGTGACAAGGCGTCGGGAACGGTGTCGACGGCCAAGGCCGACAGCATCGTGCTGGGGGTGACGATCTCCAAGCCCGACAAGCCGCTGTGGCCGGACGTCGACGGCGCGCCGGCCAGCAAGATCGACCTGGCCCGCTACATGGCGGCGGTGGGCGAATGGATGCTGCCGCACATCAAGGGCCGGCCGGCCTCGATCATCCGGGTGCCGGACGGCGTCGGCGGCGAGACCTTCTTCCAGCGCCACGCGATGCGCGGGATGTCGTCGCTGATCGAGCAGGTGTCGGTCAGGGGCGACCGCCAGCCCTACATCCAGTTCGACCGGATCGAGGCCCTGGTCGCCGCCGCCCAGATCGCCGCCGTCGAGATCCATCCCTGGAACTGCCAGCCGAACGACCCCGAAGTGGCCGGCCGCCTGGTCTTCGACCTGGATCCGGCCCCGGGGGTGACTTTTGAGGACGTGATCGCCGGGGCGCGGGAGGTTCGTGACCGGCTGGAGGAGCTGGGCCTGACCAGTTTCTGCAAGACCACCGGCGGCAAGGGCCTGCACGTGGTGACCCCGCTTTCGGACAAAGTCCCGTGGGACGCGGCCAAGGCCTTCGCCCGCGAGGTCTGCGCCCGCATGGCCGCCGACGCGCCCGACCAGTACTTGATCACCATGAGCAAGAAGGCGCGGGAGGGGCGGATCTTCCTGGACTACCTGCGTAACGACCGCACCTCGACCGCCGTGGCGCCCCTGTCGGCCCGCGCGCGGCCCGGCGGGACGGTGTCGATGCCGCTGAACTGGACCCAGGTGAAGGCCGGGCTGGACCCGAAGACGTACACCATCCGCACCGCCCCGGCCCTGATCGCCAGGAGCACGGCCTGGGAGGACTATTTCGACTCGGCCAAGCCCCTGAAGGCGGCGATCAAGCGGCTGGGATAGGGGGCAAAGCCCCCTAGCTCGCCCGCCGCGCCTCCTGGGCCAGCCGGTCGGCCTGGCGGTCCAGCTCGTCGGCCTGGGCCGGCAGGTGATCGGCGACGCCGCGCAGTTCGGCGTCGGTGACGACGTGGCCGCGGGCCCTGTTCTCCTCGATCTGCTTGGCGCGATAGGCGGGGTCGCGCAGGCGGGCGGCTTCCTCGCGCATTTCCTGGGCGCCCTGGCGCATCTGCACCGCGCCCTGGGCCATCTGGGCGCGGGCCTTGACCATCTGGCGCGCGGCCTCCTGGCGGGCCTGCTCGCCGATCTTGCGAGCCCATTCCCCGTCGGCCCTGGCCCGCTCCGCTTCGACCCGCGCCTGGTCGGCGGCGAGGCGGGCCTGGGCGCGGGCCTCGTGGGCCTGGCGCCGGGCCTCGGCCGCCTGGGCGCGGGCTTCGACGGCGGCGCGCGACTCTTCGGGCGTGGCCGAGCGGAAATAGCTGTAGCCGGAGCCTGCGGGCGGAGGCGGGGGAGGAGGAGGAGGAGGAGGCGGCGGCGGAGGCGGCGGAGGCGGTGGCTCGGGCGGCGGCGGGACGGGCGGAAGCGGCGGCGGGACCAGGGCGGCCATGGTGATCGCTTCCACGGGCGGAGGCGGCGCGGGCGGCGCGGGCGGAACCGGGGGGGCGGCGAGGGCCGGAACCGGCGGCGGCGCGGGCGGGACCGGCGGCGCGACCCAGTCCTGGCGGGTGACGGCCAGGGCGGCCAGCGGGGTGGCCGCGCTGGCCAGGGCGGCGATGGCCAGGACCACGGTCAGCGGCCGGCGGCGGGCGGAGGTGTCGGTCATCAGGCAAGCGATCCTTGTCTTCAGCGTCCGGGCGTCAGCGGCCATGGCGGTGGCGGCGCCCAGAACCGGACGGGCGGAGGGGCGGGGATGGGCGGCAAGGCCGATCAGGGCCTTGGCGTAGAGGGTGCGGTCGATGGTCTGGACGGCGGCGGCGTCAGCGGCCTCCTCCGAGCGTTCGGCGAGCACAGCGTGCAGCCGCCAGACCAGCGGGTTGAACCAGAAGATCGCCAGGACCAGCCGCGACAGGACCAGGAAGATCCAGTCGTGCCGCCGCAGGTGGGCCATCTCGTGGGCCAGGATGGCCGGGGCGGCGCCGGGCCGGGCCAGGCTGTCCGGGTCGACCAGGATCGAGCCCGGCGCGACGCCCCAGCTGAGCGGGCTGGCGATGCGGTCGCTGGACACCAGGGCGGGACGGTCCTCGGGGGGCAGGTCCTCGAGCGGCGCCAGCCAGTCGGCCTCGGTCACCGGGCGGCCCTGGCGGGTCCAGCGGTCCAGGGTGCGCAGGCCCAGCAGCAGCCGGCCGGTGATCGCCACGAAGCCCAGCAGCCACAGGCCGCCGACCAGGTCGGCCGTGTCGGGCGAACGCCAGGTGGGAGCGGTCGGCGCGGCGCCCGCCAAGCCTTGCCCCGTCAACGGCGCGACGAGCGTCACGGACGGCGGCGGCGAGGCGGGCAGCAGAGCCAGGTCCAGGACCGGCAGGAGGTTCATGATCACCGGCAGGGCCAGCAGCAGGCAGACCGTGGCGCGCAGGATGTCCACCCGCTCGACCGGTCGCCGGGTCAGGAACCGCGCGCAGGCCAGGCCGGCGCCGGCCACCAGGCTGGACTTGACCAGCAACGAAGCGAGCAGGGTCCAGGTCATGGCTTGCGCTCCACCGCCTGGTCGATCATCCGCTCCAGGGCCGCGGCCTCCTCCGGGGTCAGCCGCTGGCCCAGGCCCAGCAGGGCGGTGGCGGCGCTGGCCGCCGAGCCGGCGAAGAAGGTGTCGATCATCCGTCGCAGGGCGCCGGCCGCGACGGCCTCGGTCCGCTGGGCGGGGCTGTACAGGAAGCCGTCGGGTCCCGGCGTCCGCTCGACCAGCCCCTTGGCCTCCAGCCGCGAGAGCAGGGTGCGAACGGCGGAGTCGCTGAGCGGGTCGGACAGGCCCGCGCGGACGGCGGCGGCGGTGGAGGACTCCAGGCGGCACAGGGTCTCGAAGACCTCGCGCTCGCGCCTGGGCAGAGATTCGATCACGGCCATCTCCCTGACAATCACCGCCGTTCGGCGACGTTACATTTGTAGCGTTACATATGTAGTGAATAACGTCCGCAATGCGGCGGGCGAAGTGAATTCGCCGTAACCTGGGTGGAGTGGCCAAAAGCCGTTCCGCCGCCCTACCTTCGCCCCGCCACGGTCAAGATTGAGGAGCATGGAGAGACCATGAGCCCGCGCGCCCGCCTGCTGACCCTCGCCGCCGTTCTCGGCCTGGCCTTCGCCGGGGTCGCCGAGGCGTCGGTCGCGCCGCGTCTGGTCGAGACGCCGGCCACGGCGCCGGGCGACACCCTGGCCGTGCTCTATTCGGGCGACGGCGGCTGGGGCCCCCTGGATCAGGGCGTGGCCAAGGTGCTGGCCGCCGACGGCGTGCCGGTGCTGGGCGTCAACTCGCTGCTCTATTTCCTGGGCAAGCGCCCGCCCCAGGCCGTGGCCGACGACTTGGCCGTGCAGCTGCGCCGGCACGAGACCCGGTGGGACCGCCACAAGATCGTGCTGGTCGGCTATTCGTTCGGAGCCGACGCCCTGCCGGCCATCGTCCCGCTGCTGCCGGCCGACCTGCGCGGCCAGATCAAGGGGCTGGTGCTGATCGGAACCGGTCCGCACGGCGATCTGACCTTCCACCCGGCCAGCTGGCTGAACCGGGCGACGGCCGACTCTTATCCCGTGGCCCCGGCGGTCGAAGCGCTGAAAGGCCTGCCGATGACCTGCATCTATGGCGACAAGGAACGGCTGGACATCTGTCCGACCCTGCCGGCCGCCACGATCCGCCAGGTTCGGCTGCATGGCGGCCACCATTTCGACGGCGATTATGCAGGCCTCGGCAAGGCTGTCCTGAACGCCGCCGCCCTCTAGGATTTCAGCCCGAGCCGACGCCGCGCACATCCGCGTGAGCACATCGTGACCCGGCTCAGCTGCGTCTCGGGGGATCAAAACCCCGCCAACATGCGTTTCAAAGGCCTGTAATCATCGGAGAGGGCCTTCTCGCCATGACCGCGTTCGGGTCAGTCGTTCGGCGTGCGCCGAACGATTTGCCGCCACCACCAGTCGCCTTGCCGCCCCGCGCGGCGCTGTTTCTCGATCTTGACGGAACCCTGGCCCCCATCATGCCCCGCCCCGAACAGGTGGGGCCCGACCCGCGGCGCGCGGCGCTGCTCGACGACCTGTCGCGGGCGCTGGACGGCCGGCTGGCCGTCGTCAGCGGTCGCGCGCTGGAGGACATCGACCGCATCCTGGAAGGTGGGGTGAGGTTCATCGCCGCCGTTCACGGCTTGGTGCGCCGGGGAGGAAACGGCGTCGATCGCCTGCCGCCGCATCCCGACCTCGACCACGCCCGCCAGGTGCTGCGCGACTTGGCGCGCGGCGATCGCGGCCTGCTGTTCGAGGACAAGGACCTCAGCGTCGCCCTGCACTATCGCAACGCGCCCTCGGCCGCCGACGCGGTGATCGAGGCCGCCGAGCGCCTGGCCCGGGGCTCGGAGCTGGTGCTTCAGCTGGGCGACATGGTGGCCGAGCTGCGGACGCCCGGCCAGGACAAGGGTAAGGCGGTCGCCGCCTTCCTGCGCGAGACGCCGTTCGATGGCGCGGTCCCGGTGTTCGTCGGCGACGACCTGACCGACGAGGACGGCTTCACGGCCGCCGCCCGGCTGGGCGGCTACGGCGTGCTGGTCGGTCCGCCCCATCGCCCCACCCAGGCGCGCTACCGCCTGAACGACTTCAACGCCGTGCTCGACTGGCTGAGCGCCTCGACAGGGAGGGTCGCCGCATGAGCCGCCTGATCGTCGTCTCCAATCGCGTCAACCCGCCCACCGGCAAGGGCGACGAGAGTGTCGGCGGCCTGGCCATGGCCCTGGCCGCCGCCCTGCGGGAATATTCCGGCATCTGGTTCGGCTGGAGCGGCAAGACCACGACCGAATTCACCGGCCAGCTGAACATGCACAAGGCCGACGGGGTCACCGTGGCCACGGTCGATCTGGAGGAGGGCGACTACCAGGAATACTACAACGGCTACGCCAACAAGACCCTGTGGCCGCTGTTCCACTACCGGGTCGACCTGACCGCCTATGACCGCTCGTTCGGCGAGGGCTACGACCGGGTCAACAAACGGTTCGCCCAGACCCTGCTGCCGCTGATCGAGCCGGACGACATCATCTGGGTGCACGACTACCACCTGATCCCGATGGCGCGGGAGCTGCGGCGGCTGGGCGTGACCAACCGCATCGGCTTCTTCCTGCACATCCCTTGGCCGGCCCACCAGCTGGTGGTGACCCTGCCGCGCCACCGTCCGCTGGTCGAGGCGCTGTTCCACTACGACCTGGTCGGCTTCCAGACCGAGGAAAGCGTCCAGGCCTTCGAGGGCTATGTGTTCAACGAGGTGGGCGGCGAGCGGACCGAGGACGGGCGGCTGACCGCCTTCGGCCAGGTGACCCACGCCGCGGCCTTCCCAATCGGCATCGACGCCGAGGACTTCGCCCGCATCAAGGAAAGCCCCCGCGCTATCCGCGTCTACGACCGGCTGATGGCCCACAGCGTGTTCCGCAAGATGGTCGTCGGCGTCGATCGCCTGGACTATTCCAAGGGGCTGGAGGAGCGGCTGATCGGCTTCGAGCGCTTCCTGCACGACAATCCCGAGGCGCGGCGCGAGGTGATGTTGCTGCAGATCGCCCCGATCTCGCGCGACGAGGTCGAGGCCTACCAGGATCTGCGCGGGCGGCTGGACGGCCTGATCGGCCGGATCAACGGCGCCTATGCCGACATGGACTACAACCCGATCCGCTACCTCAATCGCAGCTATCGCCGCGACGAGTTGGCCGGTGTCTATCGCGCGTCCAAGGCCGCCCTGGTCACCCCGATGCGGGACGGCATGAACCTGGTGGCCAAGGAATATGTCGCCTCACAGACGCCCTGGGACCCCGGCGTGCTGATCCTGTCGCGCTTCGCCGGCGCCGCGCGGCAGATGAAGGAGGCGCTGATCATCAATCCCAACAGTCCCGAGGAGATCTCCGACGCCCTGACCCGGGCCCTGAACATGGACATCGACGAGCGCAGGCGGCGCTTCGAGAGCCTGATGGACAACGTCACCCGCCACGACGTCACCGCTTGGCGCGACGACTTCGTGGCCCAGCTGCGCGAGCCCACCTCGACACCGGCCCTGACCCGGCAGGACGGGGCCAAGGCCAACGGCGCCAAGCTGGCCCTGACGGCGCCGCCCGCTCTCGCCTTGCGCGCCGGCGGGAGGGCCTGAACCATGGCCGCCCGCCCCACTTGGCAAGGTCACCTGCGGCTGTCGCTCGTCACCTGTCCGGTGGCGATGTACACGGCCACCAGCCCCGGCGGCGAGGTGCGTTTCAACCTGCTGCACCCCAAGACCCACAACCGCATCAAGATGATCGCCACCGATCCCGACCTGGGGCCGGTGGACCGCTCGGAACTCGTCAAGGGCTACGAGTACGAGAAGGACCACTATGTGATCCTGACGCCCGAGGAGATCGAGAGCGTGCGGCTGGAAAGCACCCGCACCATCGACATCGAGCGCTTCGTCGACGCCGACGACATCGACCGGCTCTACTGGGACAACCCCTATTTCCTGGTGCCCGACGGCAAGCTGGCTTTGGACGCCTACACCGTGATCCGCGACGCCATGGCGGGGGCGGGCAAGATCGCCCTGGGCCGGGTAGTGATGCATACCCGCGAGCGGCTGCTGGCCATCGAGCCGCGCGACAACGGCCTGGTCTGCTACACCCTGCGCAGCCACGACGAGGTGCGCGACTCAGCCGAGCTGTTCGACGACATCCCCGACCGCAAGGCCGACCCGCAGATGGTGGCCATCGCCGAGAAGATCATCGAGCAGCAGGAAGGCCCGTTCGACCCCAGCCAGTTCAAGGACCGCTACGAGGACGCCTTGCGAGCGCTGATCAAGCAGAAGGAAAAGGGCGGCAAGGCCAAGGTGACGGTCGAGGAGCCCGAGACCACCAATGTGGTCGACCTGATGGAGGCCCTGCGCAAGAGCCTGGGGCAGAAGCCGGGGGCGGCCCGCTCCACGGCCCGCTCCACGGCCAAGCCGAAGAAGGCCGCGGCAAAAGCGCCCACCAAGCGCGCGGCGCCCCGCAAAAGGGCCTCCTAGGCGGACCGTAGACGACTTCGCGCTTGCCATCCGCCGCGATGCGCCGCTCTTGCGGACGGGTGAGACGTCGCGTTCCAAAATTCAGCGCCAGGCCGTTCGTCCTGGTCCTGGTCGCCCTGGCGGTTAGCAGCTGCGTCACCGTGGGTTCGCTCCCGACCGCCGGCGGCGGGCTGGAATGCCAGGGCCTCAGGTCCGCCCGTCCGACCGTGATCCTCGAGGCGGGGGCGTTCGGCGGGGCGGCCGACTGGTCGCTGGTGGCGCGGGACCTGGCCGCCGAGGGCAAGGTCTGCGCCTATGACCGCGACGGCATCGGCCTGGCGGCGATGCACGACGTGGACCGTTCCCCGGTGGCCGTCGCCCGGCGGCTGGGCGCCCTGGTGGCGGCGGAGGAGGGCGACGCGCCGGTGATCCTGGCCGGCCACTCGAACGGCGGGCTCTATGTCGAAGCCTTCGCCCGCCTTTGGCCCGAGCGGACGGCGGGGCTGGTGCTGGTCGACGCGGTGGGGACCGACGCCAAGGACCAGCCGCTGGCCGTGGCCGACCTGCGACGCGAGGCGCGGCTGGCCGGCTTCACCCCGTTCGCCCGAGCGGTCGGCCTGACCCGGCTGGTCCCGCTGATCGACGACATCTCGCCCGCGGCCGAGGCGGCGGCCCGCCGGCGCAAGGCCTGGACGGGGCGCAGCAGCATCAAGGCCGCGCTGCAGGAGGAGCGAGCCTTCCTGCCCGGCCTGGCCGCCGTCGACGCCCTGCCGCCGCTGCGGCCGGCCATCCCGGTGGCGGTGGTCGTCGCCAGCCGCAGCCCCGACAAGCCCCTGGACCGCGCCTGGCGCGCCGCCGAGGTCGCCCCGGCCGGGCGCGCCTGCCGCGCCCTGGTCCTCGACGTCGCCGCCAGCCACACCTCGATCCTCGACGCCCAGCGCGGCGACGTGGCCGAGGCGGTGGGCTGGGTGGCGGGGGAACAGCCGGACGCGGGGGTTCGGCGATGCTGAACGCCCACTATGAGCGCCGTTCGGCCGTGAGCCGCCGCAACCACTGCCGGACCGGCGCGTCGTAGAACCGGAACGCCATCCAGGCCACGGCCGGCGCGATGATCACGGCCAGCACGCCGAACCACACCGGCGGCGCCGTCCGCCAGCCGTCGGGATAGAGCCGCAGCATCACCGCCCAGGTCGCCCAGTGGCTCGCATAGAGCGGGTAGGAGAGGTCGCCCGTCATCCGGCACAGCGCGCCCACCGCGCCCTTTGGGTCGTGGACGCCGAGCAGCACCAGCAGCGGGAACAGCACCGCCACGCAGGCGAAGTCGTAGATCCCGTTCCAGGAGCGGCCGGGCATCAGCGGCATGACCAGCGCCGCCAGCAGGACGACGGCCGCCAGCCCCAGCCGCGGACGCGGCGCCAGGGCCCGGTAGCGCCAGGCCAGCCAGCCCAGGCCGAAGCTGAACGCGGCCCGCACCACGCCCAGCCAGAACGTCGCCTGGTCCCAGCCTGTTTCCACCCCGTTCAGGCCCAGGGCCACCCAGGCCATCACCGCCCCGCTGCAGACCACGATCGCCGCGACCACCAGGTCGGGCGCGCGCCGCAACGGGAACCACAGGGCGCTGACGATGACCTCCAGGCACAGCGACCAGGCGGGCGGGTTGAACGGGAAGAGGCTGGGAAAGGTCCATTCGGCCGGATGGCCCAGGCGGGGGATCAGAAGCAGGCCGCGCGCCAGGTTGGGCCAGAACGGCGGGCTGTGGCGCGAGGTCAGGACCGCGCCGATCAGGGTCGACAGCACCAGCAGCGGCCAGATCCGCACCACCCGGATCCACAGATAGGCCGGCCAGCCGACCGCGCGCCGCTCGAAGGCGTGGGCCAGGACGAAGCCGCTGAGGCAGAAGAAGAAGTCCACCGCCAAATAGCCGTGGGCGAAGCGGCCCGGCCGCCCCGACCAGTCGGCCGCGTGGTACAGCAGCACCCCCAGCGCCGCCACCGCCCGCAGGCCGTCCAGTCCGGCGAGCCGCTGTGTCCTGTGTTCCGTCACCCGCCGGTTCTTTCAGGATCTTGGAGAAGGACGCAAGGAGCAGCACGCTTTGGCCGCGCGCCGCGGCTCCTTGAACGGTCGCGAATAGGGCTAGACGAGGAGCCGGGTCCGAACCCCCAGCTCCAGGGCCGCGGCCGCCAGGCGTTTGTCCAGGGTCACCAGCAGATGATCTTCCCGACGACAAACCGCCACGTGCAGCGCGTCGGGGGCTCGCATCATCAGGTCGAACCGTCGAACGAAGACATTGGCGAGGCGGACATCGGACGCCTGAAGATCAAGGTCTCGCGTGGCGGCGGCGCGCCAGGCGTCGAAATCAGCCAGGCGACGACTGGCGTCCTCGTGGTCCAGCAACCCGGTCCGAACCAGGCGCGACAGGGCCGAAGCGACTTCCGCGGCCGCGAACTCGCTGACGATCAAGTCGTCTTCAAGTTCGTCCATGAACCTGTCGACGCTAGCGCTGGCGGTTTCCTCGATCAGGGTCGGCAGGATCACGCTGGCGTCGAGATAGGCGCTCAAGCTTCGGGGTCCTCGTAGAGTTGCTCGAGGAGTTCCATGGAACTCAGGCCAACGGGGGGGCGGGTTTGACGGCGCGCCTTCAGCCAGGCGTAGGTCGCGGGCGGCGTCTTGCGCGGCGGCGTCGTGGCCGGTCGCAGCTCGACCACAGGTTTGCCATGCCGGGCGATGATGACTTCCTCGCCGTCGAGAGCGCGATCAATCAATCGAGGCAAGCCATTCTTGGCGTCAGCTACGCTGTAGGTGCTCATGAGGCCTCCATTATGGCTATTTGTATAGCCATAAACCTGCGTGAACAAGCCTACCGCACCGAGGTCCATGGCCGGCTCAGCAGCACCGCGCAGTTGATCAGGCCGACCAGGGAATAGGTCTGCGGATAGTTGCCCCACAGCTCGCCGTCCGCGAAGCCGATGTCCTCAGACAGCAGGCCGGCGGTGGTGCGGCGGGCCAGCATCTCCTCGAACAGTTCGCGCGCCTCATCGATGCGGCCCGCCAGGTAGAGGGCCTCCACCAGCCAGAAGGTGCAGATGTTGAACGCCGTCTGCGGGGCGCCGAAGTCGTCGGGGATGGCGTAGCGCAGCAGGTAGGAGCCCTTGCGCAGGCCGGCCTCGATGGCCGCGACGGTGGCGACGTTGCGCGGATCCGTGGCCTCGATGAAGCGCAGGTCGACCAGCTGCAGCAGGCTGGCGTCCAGCTCGTCGCCCTCGAAGGTCGCGGCGAAGCGGCCCAGGGTCTGGTTCCAGGCGCGCTGGTCGATGGTCTCGCGCACCTTGGCGGCGCGGGTGTTCCAGAACTCGGCCCGGTCGGTCAGGCCCAGCTGCGCGGCGGCGTTGCCCAGCCGGTCGCAGGCCGCCCAGCACATCACCGCCGAATAGGTGTGGACATTGGCCCGGCCGCGGAACTCCCACAGGCTGGCGTCGGGCTTGTCGTGCAGCTGGAACGCCCGCTCGCCCACCGGCTCCAGGTTCCGGAAATCCTCGATCGTGCCGGGCCGCAGCAGGCGCTCGTCGAAGAAGGCCTGGACGGTCGACAGGATGATCTGGCCGTAGACGTCGTGCTGCTGGTGCTCGAAGGCCTGGTTGCCGATGCGGACGGGCCCCATGCCGCGATAGCCGGCCAGGTCGGGGGCGAAGCGCTCGGTCAGCTGCGGCTCGAACCCCACCCCGAACAGCGGCTGGATGTGGCCGCCCGCCGCCCGGTCGACGATGTTGCGCAGGTAGCCCAGATAGTTCTCCAGGATGTCGACCGCGCCCAGGCGGTTCAGCGCCTGGACCACGTAATAGGCGTCGCGCAGCCAGCAGTAGCGGTAGTCCCAGTTGCGGCCGCTGTCGGCGTGCTCGGGGATCGAGGTGGTCATGGCCGCCACGATCGCCCCGGTCTCCTCGTGCATGCAGAGCTTCAGGGTGATGGCCGAGCGGATCACCGCGGTCTGGTAGTCCAGCGGCACGGCCAGGCCGCGCACCCAGTCCATCCAGTATTCCTGGGTCTGCTGCAGCATGCGGTTGCAGGTGGCGCCGATGTCGGCGTTGAAGCCCTCGTCGGCTCCCAAGTACATGGCGATCGGCTGCTCCAGCCGGAAGGTCCGCTCCTCCAGGATGTGCGAGACCGGCCCGTCGGTGGACAGGCGCAAGGTCATGTCCGAGCACAGGTAGCGGATGTGATTGGAGCCGTGGGTGTGATCGGCCGCTCGCGCGCCCCAGTCAGCGGTGGGCCGCAGGCGGATGGTGATCCGCGCCACGCTGGTCAGGGGGCGGATCAGGCGGATGAAGGCGGTGGGCCGGAAGCTGCGGCCGAACTGCTGGTAGCGGGGGGCGAAGTCGATGATCTCGACGCTGGCCCCGTCGGCGTCGGTGATCACCGTGCGCAGGATCGGGGTGTTGCGCAGATAGTCCTGCTCGACGCGCGTGGCCCCGTCGACCACCACCTCCCAGGTCCCCGTTGCGGCGGGGTCGCCAGGCTCCAGCCCGCCCAGCAGGGCGCTGAACACCGGGTCGGAATCGATGCGCGGCGCGCAGGCCCAGACGAAGCGGCCGCCGCGATCGACCAGCGCGCTGACGGCGCAGTTGCCGATCGGGAAAAGGTCCAGGTTCTGCGGCATGGTTTGGGTCCAGCTCATCCTACGCTTCAATTTTTTAAACCGCTCATCCCGGCGAATGCCGGGACCCAGATGGAATGGCTTTGAGGCTGACGCCAAGGGCTCAGAGCCCTTCCAATTCACCACACCGCCATGGGATCTGGGTCCCGGCATTCGCCGGGATGAGCGGACGAGAAATCACCGTCGAAGCAGGATCGGCACCGGCGAATGCTTGCTCGTGTGGGCCGCCACATGGGCGCCGATGTGCTCGAAGGTGATGTCCGTGGACGCCTCGCCGATCCGCAGGCCGTCGATCTGCAGGCTGTCGATGCCGATCGGCAGGCGAGGGTCGGTCAGGTGGACCTCGCCCCGCCAGCCGTCGATGGTGATCCCCAGGCAGGCTTGCAGCATCATGAAGGCCGAGCCGGCCGCCCAGGCCTGGGGCAGGCAGGCCACCGGATAGGCCACCGGCGGCTCGCCCGGCTGGCGCGGGAAGCCGCAGAACAGCTCGGGCAGCCGCATCTCATAGTGGGCGGCGGTCTCGAACAGGCCCGAGGTCATCTCCACCACCCCGTCGCGATGGCCGTAGCGGGCCAGGCCCATGGCGCAGATCGCCGTGTCGTGCGGCCAGACCGAGCCGTTGTGATAGCTCATCGGATTGAAGCGCGGCTCGCCCTGGGCCAGCGTCCGCACCCCAAAGCCATTGTGGAACGCCGCCGACAGCAGGGCGTCGGCCACCTTGGCGGCGCGCTCGGGCGAGGGCAGGCCGCAGAACAGCAGGTGGCCGGGATTGGAGCCGCGCACCCGGCACGGCTTGCCGTGGCCGTCGACCGCCATGGCGTAGAAGCCCTTGTCCTCCATCCAGAACCTGGTCTCGACCTGCTGGCGCAGACGCTCCGCCTTGGCCCGCCAGCGTTCGGCGGCCTCGGCGTCGCCGCGCCGCTGGGCCAGGTCCGCCATGCCCCGGAAGGCGGCGAAGGCGTAGCCCTGGACCTCGACCACGGCGATGGGGCCGTCGGGGAACTTGCCGTCCTCGTGGAAGACGCTGTCCTCGCTGTCCTTCCAGTTCTGGTTCGACAGGCCGGAGTCCAGGCCGCGGGCGTAGTCGATCAGGCCGTCGCCGTCGCTGTCGCCGAAGTGCTCGATCCAGGCGATGGCCGCCATCAGCGGCTCCCATAGGCTGTCGATGAACGCCAGGTCGCCCGTCCGCTCGGCATAGGCGCAGGCCAGGGCCACGAACAGCGGCGTGGTGTCGACCCCGCCGTAGTAGCGGCCGAACGGCAGCTCTCCCAGGGCGGTCATCTCGCCCTTGCGGGTCTCGTGCATGATCTTGCCGGGCGCGCTGTCCTGGAACGCGCTGACCTCCGCGGCCTGGTGCTCGGCCAGGTAGCCCAGCACGCCCTTGGCCAGGCCGGGCTCGATCCACAGCACCTGCCAGGCGGTGATGATCGCGTCGCGCCCGAACGGGGTCGAGAACCAGGGGATGCCGGCATAGGGGTAGGGGCCGGTGGCGAACTGGGTGGTCAGCAGGGCCAGGTCGGCCCGCGACTTCTCCAGCCAGTCGTTGAACAGCCGGCCCGAGCTGTGCAGCCGCGCCCCGCGCCGCCGGCGTCCGCGCATGTCGACCCGGGCCCGCGCCGCCGCCGCCCGCCACCGCTCGCGGGTGGGCGGATGATCAGGCTCGACCCCCACCTCGACATAGAGGTCGAAATGCGTCTCGGGCGTCAGCATGAACATGAAGTCGGCGCGCTGGGGGCCCAGGCGTCCGGGCGGCTCCGAGAACGAGATGATGCTGGTGCGCCGCACGCCGTCCAGGCCGTCATAGGCGTAGGTCACCGAGCGGCCGTTCATCTGCGCCGGCAGGATCCGGCCGCGGGCCGGGCGCTTGGAGCCGCGCACCTCGAACATGTCGTGGAAATCGGCGTCGTATTCCAGGCTGACCGGCAGGATGACCATGTCGCGGCTGTAGTTGACGAAGCGCAGGCGCTCGTACAGCCGCTGGTCCCACAGGAACCGCTTGCGCTCGATGTGGATCGCGCCGTGCGGCGCGGCCGCCCCGCCCAGAGCGGGCAGGGGTTCGTTGGTCGAGTGCGAGGTGAAGAACACGTTGTCCTGCGACACCGCCGCGCTCAGCAGGGCCGGCGAGCGGTTGCCGATCAGCAGGCGCAGCCGCGAGAGCAGGCGGGTGTCGTCGTGGAACAGGCCGTCGGCCGCGCCCAGCACGTCGCCGAACGCGTCGGCGACCAGGAAGGTGTCCTTGTCCTTCAGCGCGAACAGCCGGTAGGGGACGCGCGGCTCGCCGGTCTCGCCTTGTTCGACGGCGCCGCTCGGGGTCGGGCCCGGTGTGAGATCGTCCATGTCGTTCGGCCCCTTTGCGCTGAGGTCCCTCGAAAACCCGCCGCGCCGCGCGGGTGCGGCGGGCGGGTTTCAGACTTCTAGAACCTGATCATGTTCCCGATGCGGTCGCCACGCGGGCCAGGGTCAGGCGCTTTGGGCCAGCGTCAGGCGCGGCGGCGCGGACGCTTCTTCCAGCCGATCATAGAGGTCCAGATAGCGGCGGGCCATGGCGGTGGCCGAGAACCGGGTCTCGAACCGGCGGCGGATCGCCAGGCGGTCGAGCTCGCCCAGACGCCGGGCGGCGGCGACCGCCTGGTCTTCGCCCCGGACGATGAAGCCCGTCAGGCCGTCCTCGATCACCTCGGGCACGGAGCCGCAGTCATAGGCGATCACCGGCGTGCCGCAGGCCATGGCCTCGATCATCACCAGGCCGAACGGTTCGGGCCAGGCGATGGGGAACAGCAGGGCGTCGGCGCCGCCCAGGAAGTCGGACTTCTCGTGGTCGCCGATTTCGCCGATGAACTCGATCAGCGGATGGTCCAGCAGGTGCTCGATTTCGTCGTGGAAATAGGCGCGGTCGGCGGCGTCGATCTTGGCCGCGATCTTCAACGGCTTACCCAGGCGCTTGGCGATGGCGATGGCCCGGTCGGGTCCCTTCTCCGGCGAGATGCGGCCGAGGAAAGCCAGGTAACCTTCTGATTTCGGGCGGAAATCGTAGATCTGTTCGGCCATGCCGTGCAGCACCGTGCCCGCCCAGTTGGCGAAAGGCAGGGGCCGGCGCTGGTCGTCCGAGATCGAGACCAGCGGGAACTGGGGCCAGCGGCGATAGACGCCCGGCAGGTCCTTCAGGTCGAGGCGGCCGTGCAGGGTGGTCAGGGTCCGTCCCGGCATGTCCTCGAACATCGGGAAGTGGATCATGTCGGTGTGGAAGTGGATCACGTCGAAGCGGCGGGCCTGGCGGCGGACCTCGGCCAGCATGGCCATGTGGGCGGCCAGGTCCGACTTGAGCGGGGCCGGGTCGAGGCGAATGGCCTGGTCGCGCACGACCACCAGTTCGGCCTTGGTCCGCGCGTCGCCGGAGGCGAACAGGGTGACCTCGTGACCCAGGTCGACCAGGGCGTCCGTAAGGTGTGCGACAACCCGTTCGGTGCCGCCGTAGAAACGGGGTGGAACGGCTTCGTACAGGGGCGGAACCTGGGCGATCCTCATGGCTGAAATCCTGACGCTGAAAGGGCGCGACCGCACGCCCCGACCTCAAACCAAACCGCCAGTGTGGCCTTAAGGTTCCGCATCGAAAATAAAGAACCATAAGCTGTCTGAACCGTTGGCCTTCCATGGATACGGACGTTGACGAGCCTGGATCGCGGCGGCCATTTGAGGGCGCGCGGAGTGGCCGCGCGCATGCGTACGGCGAGACCTTTCGACGGTGATCAACTCCTGGACCAAACGTGACGCGCTGCTTGGCGGAGCGGTCTCGCTTTTCTCGCTGTCGTCGGCCGCCGCCCAGATCCAGAACCCGCCCCTGGTGCGGGCTCCGCAGCGGGCGCCGCAGCAGCCGGCCTCGCCGCCCCCGAGCAGCGTGGCGCTGCGCTCCGACCAGATCGAGCTGCTGCTCCGCGTCCTGACCCAGGCCTACACCCACGGCTTCGAGCCCGCCGCCTTCTCGCCCGAGCCCGTGCTGCCGCTGCTGAACGCTCGCGACACGGCCACGCGCCAGGCCGGACAGGCCCAACTGATCGGCCTGACCCTGCGCTACGCCAAGGCCGTGCGCACCGGCCGGCTGGCGCCGGACGCCTTCCTCGGCGAATGGGGCCTGCGCCCCGCGCCCTATGATCCGGGACCCGACTTCGTCCAGGCCGCCGCCCAGGACCGCCTCGGCCCGTGGCTGGACAGCCTGCCGCCGCCCTATACCGGCTACCAGACCCTGCGGAAGGGCTTGGCGACCTACCGCGACATCGCAGCCGCGGGCGGCTGGAAGACCGTCGCGCCGGGCGAGCCGCTGAAGCTGGGCGCGACTGGCGATCCACGCATCGCTGCGCTTGAGGCCCGGCTGGCCGTCGAGGACGCGACGGTGGCGGTCGACCGCGCGCCGGTGTTCGACACCGCCCTGCAGCAGGCCCTGATGCGGGCCCAGAAGCGGTTCGGCCTCAATCCCGACGGCGGGTTGGGACCCATGACCCTGGCGGCGCTGAACGTTCCGGTCGAGCGGCGGATCGACCAGATCCTGGCCAATATGGAGCGCTGGCGCTGGCTGCCCCAGCAGCTGCCGGCCGACCGCATCCAGGTCAACATCGCCGCCGCGGTGATGAGCGTCTTCCATGACGACGCCCCGAACCTGACCATGCGGGCGGTGACCGGCCGTCCGGGCGACGAGACGCCGATGCTGCAGTCGACGATCCGCTCGATCGTGCTCAATCCGCCGTGGAACGTGCCCTCGTCGATCGCCGCCAAGGAGCTGTGGCCCAAGGAACGGGCCAATCCCGGCTATCTGAAGCGCAACGACTTCGTCGTCATCTCGACCGGCGAGGGAACCTCGCGGCTGCAGCAGAAGGCCGGGCCCAAGGCGGCTCTCGGCCTGGTGAAGTTCGACTTCGACAATCCCTACGGCGTCTATCTGCACGACACGCCCAGCCGCTCGAAGTTTGCCAGCTTCAGCCGCCTGGCCAGCCACGGCTGCGTGCGGCTGGAAAAGCCGATCCCGCTGGCCAAGCAGCTCCTGGCCTCCAGCCCCGACTGGCAGCCGGACGTGGTCGACGCCACCCTGGCTTCGGGCAAGACAGTGCGAGCCCCCCTGGCCCAGCCGATCGCCGTATTTCTGCTCTACTGGACGGCCTACATGACGCCAGACGGGCAGATGAACTTCCGCGACGACCCGTACGGCTGGGATAGGGAGCTGGTGCTGCGTATCGCCGCAGGAGGCCCCGGCCCAGCTTGACCCAGGGCGCCGTGTAAGGCCTCTTCCCGGGCAGCAGCCTTTCGTTTCGGCTGGTCCTCCGTTCGGAGGGCTGTAGCTGGTTCGTAAAGACTCTGGCGTTTTAGTGCTCGCGTGAGGGCCGCCAAGTGCGGCGGTCCGGCCTTCCGGCGTCTCGCGAGGTCAGTCCGGGGAAGCTTAAGATGATCGAACGACGCAAGCTGTTGGGGCTTGGCCTCGGCGTGCTCGGCGCCAGCGCGGTCGGGCCGATGGCGGCCTTCGCCCAATCGAAGCTGGGAACCGCCGATCCGATCGGCGACCTTCTGCAGAGCCAGTCGGATCTCGCCGAGGGCCTGCCGGCCGAAGGGCTTCCGGCCGCCGCCGCGCCGCCGGTCGCGGCCCCCGTCGCCCGGGCCTCCTCCGCCTCGCACGCCCCGCGCTGGCTGAAGCTGCACAACATCCACACGCAGGAAAAGATCGAAGCGGTCTATTTCGAGAAGGGCGAGTACGTGCCCGACGCCGTCCAGGCCCTGGACAAGGTGCTGCGCGACTATCGCACCGGCGACGTCTATTCGATGCATCCGGAGTTGTTCGACACCCTGGCGGCCCTGGCCCAGAAGACCGAGACCAAGTCGCACTTCCAGGTGATCTCCGGCTACCGCTCGCCCAGGACCAACGCGATGTTGCACGAACGCAGCGGCCAGGTCGCCAAGCGCAGCCTGCACATGGACGGCAAGGCGATGGATGTCTATCTGGAGGACGTCGCTCTGGATCGACTGCGGGCCGCGGCCCTGGATCTGGGACGCGGCGGCGTGGGTTATTATCCCGTCAGCAATTTCGTCCATGTCGACGTCGGACCGGTCCGGCGTTGGGTCGGCTCGTAAGAGAGCCGCAGAACCAGAGGAAAGCCCGGATGGCCAAGGCCGAACGTCATAGCAACCCGTTCGGATGGATACTTCTGGGAGCCCTGGTCGGGGTGATCGCCACGGCCGGCGTGCTGCTGCTGGCGTCGTCGATGAACACCGGCGTGGGCTACAGGTCGGGACCGGCCGAGATCCGCACCGCCGCCGATGACGCCCCCGCGACCGCCGCCAAGCCCGCCCGCGTCGTCGCCGCCGCCCCCAAGCCCGAAGCGCCGCCGCCGGTCGCCGTCGTCCCGGCCCCCGCCGCCCCGGCCGAGCCCCCGCCCGTCGACGCTCAGATGGCCGACGACGCTGCCGCCGCGGGCATGACCTCGCGGGCCGAGCAGGAACACCCGACCAACTAGGCGGCCTGGCTTTCGGACGGATCCTTCGGCTTGGCCAGAAGATCCCGTCCCGCGACGCGGCGCAGGGCCGCCAGGGATTCCTCCAACGCCTCAATGCGCTCGACCTGTTTGAGAACCAGGCGTTCCAGATCCTGCAGGCGCTCTTCGATCATGTCCTTCATAGCGTTCTCCGCTGACTGGGCGTTCATCGAGCGCCGACGACCCCGGCGGGTCAAGATCTGCGCGCTTGCACCTGAAATGCAAAAGGGCCCCGGAGTGATCCGGGGCCCTTTTTCGTCTGGGGCGCCTAAGTCTAGGACTTCGGCGCGGCCATCGGCGGCAGCTTGGCGGCGGCGGCCTTCACGGCTTCGTGCTGGGCCGGGGGCAGGGGGATCAGGCCGCGGCCCTGCAGGTAGCCGCCCCGGCCGGTCGCCGCGTCGGACACGAACTCGGCGATGAATTCCTTCAGGCCCGGGGTCACGCCAACCTGGTCCTTCTTGACGTAGATGTAGAGCGAGCGCGACAGCGGGTACTGGCCGCTGGCGATCGTCTGGGCCGAGGGCTTCACGCCGTTGACGGCCGCGCCCTTGATGCGGTTGGCGTTCTCCTCAAGGAAGCTGTAGCCGAACACGCCCAGGGCGCCGGGGGTCTTCTCGATGGTGCCGACGATGGCGTTGTCGTTCTCGCCGGCGTCCACCCAGCCGCCGTCGGTGCGCAGCGGATCGACCTTGGCCTTGAAGCCCTTCTCGTCCTTCTCGGCCAGGGCCTTGGCGGTCGGGAACTTCTTGGCGCCGCCCTCGATGGCCAGCTCGACGAAGGCGTCGCGGGTGCCCGAGGTGGGCGGCGGGCCGTAGACCAGGATGCGGTTGGCCGGCAGGCCGGCGCCGACGTCCTTCCAGGTCTTGTACGGATTGGCCACGAACTGGCCGCCGCGCAGCACGTTCTGACCCAGGCCCAGATACAGGTGCTCGACCTTGAAGCTGTAGTCGGGCGAGGACTTGTCCATCGCCACGACGATGCCGTCGAAGCCGATCTTCAGCTCGACGATGTTGTTGACGCCCTTGGCCTTGCAGGCCTCGAACTCGGACTTCTTCATCGGGCGCGAGGCGTTGGCGATGTCGGGGAACTTCTCGCCCATGCCGCCGCAGAACATCTTGATGCCGCCGCCGGTGCCCAGGCTCTCGATCTTGGGCGACTTCTTGCCGGTCTTCTTGGCGAAGTTCTCGGCGGTACGAGTGGAGAAGGGGAACACGGTCGAGGAGCCGGCGGCCCAGACATAGTCGCGGGCGGCGTGGGCGTTGGACGCGCCAGCCAGCAGGCCGAGCGCCGCGGTGGCTCCGAGCAGGGTCTTCATGGGGGACATTCCTACTTTCGAGAGGGACGAGAAGGAGGGGTGAACGAACTCTACGTCCTATGCGGCCGTCATTTGTCACAGTTTGGCGACAGATTTGCGACAGCGTCCGTTCACGGATGATCGCCCGGCGTCTCCCGGAGCGCGCGTCAGTCGGTCGCGCCAGCGCGCGGGGCCTGTCAACCAAGCGGCAACCATGACCCCGCATCCTCGCGGCCGAGGAGACCCCTGTCCATGTCCGCGCTTGCCACGATCCGCAGCCTTGCCTTCCTGTGCGTCATCACCTGCGGCCTGATCACCGCCGCCTGGGACGGCGTCAGGGCCATGCCCTGGGTTCACGACCGCGATCGCGGCGACGTTGTCTGGCTCGACACCAGCCCTCGCTGAGCGTCGCGCGCCAACGCTTTTGGCGGCCCCTTGTGCGCGGCGGATCAAGTTTCTTGACCTTCGTCGTGCGAAACCGGGCGGCGCCTGAACAAGAACCGGGCGCTGGAGACATTTCCTTCAAAATGTCAGAGACCAATCCGGCCACACGACGGCGGTTGGGTGATGCTGCCTCTCAAGAGGCGTCGTCCTGGGGATAATCACCGCGGGTGATGGGCGCGATGGCCTCGAACGAGGACGTCATGTCGAACCAACGGCTGTTGATGACGGGATCTTCCGTCGCTGTTCTGCTCGCCCTGTCCGTCGCCGCGTCGCCTGCCTTCGCCGCCGATCCGGCGGTGGATCCGGGCGCCTCGACCGCCGTCGACGAGATCGTGGTCAAGGCCCGCGACAAGGCGGGGCTGCTGGAGACCCAGCCCAACAACACCGTGTTCGGCCTCGACAAACCGCTGCTGGAGACGCCGCGCTCGGCCAGCTTCGTCAGCGACACCACCCTGCAGCGCTACGGCATCGAGACCATCGACGGCCTGACCGCCGTCTCGCCCGGCACCTACACCGCCAGCTTCTACGGCGTGCCCGGCGCGCTGAACATCCGCGGCACCCTGGCCGAGAACTACTTCCGCGGCTTCAAGCGCATCGAGAACCGCGGCACCTATTCCACGCCGATCGGCGCGGCCGATCAGATCCAGATCGTGCGCGGCCCGCCGACCCCGATCTACGGCTCGGGCAAGGTGGGCGGCATGCTCAACTTCATCCCGAAGTCGGGCAAGAACGAGGGCGGCTATCTCAGCGAGCCGACCGGCGAGGTCACCGCCACCTTCGGCTCGTACAATCGCAAGAACGCCACGGCCCAGGTCGGGCTGCCAGTGAACCTGGGGCCGGTGACCGGCGGCGTCTACGCCTATGGCGAGGTCGAGGACAGTCACAGCTTCTACAAGGGGATCTATCCGCGCCGCCAGACCGGCGAGCTCTCGGCCGACTTCGACCTCGGCAACGGCTGGACCACGGCGTTCGGCGGCATGAAGTACCACTCGGACGGCGACGTGCAGACGCCCGGCTGGAACCGCCTGACCCAGGGCCTGATCGACAACCGGACCTACACGACCGGCCGTGACACCAGCCTGGTCGACAGCGACGGCAACGGCCGCCTGACTCTGAACGAGATCAGCGGCAACAGCGCCAACCCCTATTATTACGACCCGACGTTCAACCCGCTCTACATCCCCTACTACGGCTTCTACAACACCAACGCCGCCCATACCCTGGACACCGGCGTCGGCACGGTGAAGCTGTCGCCGCGCATGGTCTATATCAGCCCGGCCGACTTCTCGAAGACCGACACCAACACCCTGTACTTCGACCTGGCCAAGGCCCTGTCGCCGACCAGCACGATCAAGGCCCAGCTGTTCTACGACGACCAGGAGAACAAGCGCTTCGTGTCGTACGGCTACCCGGCCTGGTTCGACAGCTCGGTCTGGGAAGCGCGCCTGACCTACAACTTCGAGAACAGCTTCGCGGACGGCGCCGTCAAGGCCAAGTCGTTCGTCGGCGCCTCGTACCGCGACTTTTCGGGCCGTCGGCGCGAGAGCTACAACAGCGGCGTAATCGCGCTCGACCGGCGCGACATCAGCTTCGGCGCCACGCCCACCGACATCATCGACAGCCCGTTTTGGACCGAGACCGGGGCCGGCGTGCTGGGCCTGGCCTGGGAGAACGACAACAAGTCCGACTGGAGCCAGAAAGGCCTGTTCTTCATGACCGACGTGACGGTCGCGGAGAAGCTGAACCTGATGCTGGGCGGCCGCTGGGACGACTACGATGTCACCTCGCACGACACCGGCGCGCTCAGCTACCAGATCCCCGGCGAGCAGAAGGCCGGCAAGGACAAGTTCACCTACACCGCCAGCGCCACCTATAAGGCGCCGGGCGGGGTCATGCCGTACATCACCTACGCCAAGGCCTCGGCGCTGGAGATGAGCCAGGCCGGCGACGTGGCCGCCAGCCTGGTGGCCGACGCCAGCGACGCCTGGCTGTCGAACAGCGACCTGGCCGAGGCCGGGGTGAAGTTCCAGTGGCTGAAGGGCACGCTGGTCGGGTCGCTGGCCGGCTATCGCCAGAACCGCACCCAGCTGACCGGCATCACGGGCACGCCGACGGGCACCCGCGCCAAGGGCGTGGAGCTGGAGGTCCGCTGGCTGGCCAGCGAGAACTTCAGCTTCACCTTCTCTGGCAACAGCCAGCACACCACCGTCAAGGGCCCGGACAACTCGTTCCAGTACATCCCGGCCTACACCGCCGGCGTGCCGGGCGCCCAGGCGTTCGGCGGCACCTATGTGGTCTGGGCGTTCAGCGGCCTGCCGGGCCGGGCGGGCGACTACGACTACACCCTGATCCCCAAGTCGGTGGTCAGCCTGTATGGCGCCTACACCAGCGACGACTACAGCTGGGGCAAGGTCGGCGGCACGCTGGGCGTCACCCACGTGACCAAGACAGCGGGCACGGTCCAGAACGCCGTGACCTATCCGGCCTATTATGTCGCCAACGCCTCGGCCTATTACGAATACGGGCCGTACACGGTGACGGCCAACATCGATAACCTGTTCGACAAGCTCTACTTCACGCCCGACGCCGACAGCTACGCCAACCTCGGCGCCCTGCCCAGCAAGGGCCGCGAGTGGCGCGTGACTCTGTCGCGCAAGTTCTAGTTCCCTGTCTCGCGCCCCCTAGTCCCAAGGGATTGGGAAACGGGGCGCGGGATCCGCTTTGACGGAGGCATAAGGCCCATGTCGACGACGATCCCGTGGAGGGCCTGGCTGCTGCTCGGCGCGCTGAGCCTCCTGCTGTTCCTGATCACCGCCTCGACCTTCTCGTCGCTGGGCGTGGTGTTGCCGGCGATGATCCAGGAGAACGGCTGGAGCTTCTTCCACGGCTTCCTGGGTTTCACCCTGCTGGGCGCGTTCTGCGGAGCCTCGTCGAAATTCCCCGCCATCCTGATCCGCAAGATCGGCGTGCGCGGCGCCATCCTGGCCGGCTCGGCGGTGATGGTCGCGGGCTTCGCCTGCCTGGCGCTGTCGCCGGGGCTGCTGGTCTATTGGTTGGGCACGGCGTTGCTGGGCGCGGGCTACCAGATGATGGCCCTGATCCCCGGCACCCACGTGCTGTCGATGCTGTTCAAGAAGCGCGCCCTGCCGTTCGGGATCTATTTCACCATCGGTTCGTTGGGCGGCGTCGCCGGTCCGTGGATGGTGGTGACGGGCATGGCCGCGGCCCATGGCGGCTGGCGGCCCTACTGGTGGGCCCAGGCCGTGGCCTCGGTGGTGGTCGGCGCCCTGTGCGCGGCCCTGGTCGGCGGCCGCGCCTGGCTCGAAGCGGCGGCCGCCGAGACCGACAAGGCCGTGGCCGAGGACATCCAGGCGGCTCCCGCCAATACGAAGGTCTATCGCACCGCCGTCGATTGGACGGTGAAGGAAGCCGTCCGCACCCCGCAGTTTTGGGTGATCATGGCCGCCTATTTCGCCCACTTGCTGGGCGGGGTGACCGCCGTCAGCCTGGCGCCCACCCATCTGAGTGAGCTGCACGTGGCCTCGGCGGTGGCGATCACCGCCATCAGCCTGGAATCCCTGATGCAGGTGGCGGCCCGGATGGGCGGCGGCCTGCTAGGCGATCGTGTCGACCCGCGCTGGCTGCTGGCCGGGGCGCAAGGGATGATGGCCGTCGGCCTCCTGGCCCTGGGCTACGCCACCAGCTGGCCGCTGCTGATGCTGTTCGCCGTGGGCGTGGGCATCGGGTTCGGCCTGACGGTGCTGGCGGTCAGCATCCTCCTGCTCAACTACTATGGCCGCAAGAACAACCTGGAGATCTTCTCCCTGGTCTGCCTGGTGGGCGCGGTCTCGGCCCTTGGGCCGGTGGTCGGCGGCGAGATGCGCGACCGGCTGGGCAGCTTCACGCCAACCTTCCAGGTGTGCGCCGCCATAATCGGCGTAATCTTCGTGGCGGCCTGCTTCATGCGGCCGCCGCGCAAGGCCACAGCACAAGAGCCGGTCGCCGAACCGGTCCCCGGCATGCTTCAAGACGCCGCGTAGAGGAGGAGCCGCCATGTTCCACAGTCCATCCAAGCACAAGGATTTCGGGGTCTTCCTGCCGGTCGCCAACGGCGGCTGGATCATCTCCAAGACCACCCCGGTCCTCGACGGCCTCTACCAGCAGAACCGGGCCGCGGCGGTCGCCGCCGACCAGGTCGGCATGGACTTCGTGATGTCGATGGGCAAGTTCCGGGGCTTCGGCGGCGAGACCGACCATTGGGGCACGGCCCTGGAGTCCGTCACCATGATGGCGGGCCTGGCCGAGGCGACTAAGAACGTCCGGATCTGGGCCACCATCCACCCGCTGCTGCAGAACCCGGCCGTGGCGGCCAAGATGATCGCCACGCTGGACCATATCAGCGGCGGCCGCGCAGGGCTGAATATCGTCGCCGGCGCCTACAAGGGCGAGTTCGACCAGATGGGGGCCTGGGACGACAGTCTGTCCCACGACGACCGCTACGCCCTGACCGAGGAATGGACCACCGTCGTCAAGCGTCTGTGGGCCGAGGACAGCGTCGACTTCGCCGGCAAGTTCTTCACGATGAAGGACTGCCAGTCCAAGCCCAAGCCGCTGTCGCGGCCGCGTCCCGAGATCGTCTGCGCTGGCATGTCCGACCGCGGCTTCCAGTTCTCGGTGCGCGAGGCCGACGCCTGCTTCATCGGCGGCCGCACGCCGGACGAACGCCGCGACGCGTCGCTGCGGGCCAAGGCGACCGCCGAGGCGATGGGCAAGACCATCAAGACCTACGCCATGTGCACGGTCGTCCACGGCGACACCGACGCCAAGGCCGCGGCCATGGTCGAGCACTACAAGGACGGGGCCGACATGGGCGCGATCCTGGCCATGCTGGCCAGCTGGGGCGTGCCGGCCGAGAAACTGGGCACCGTCGCCAAACAGCAGGGCGCCTTCATGACCCACACGGTGGTCGGCGCGCCGGCCACCTGCGCCGCCCAGATCGAGGAATTCGTCAGCTACTGCGAGCTGGACGGGCTGATGCTGATCTTCCCCGACTATGTGGAGGGGCTGACCATGTTCGGCGCCGACATCCTGCCGGGCCTGCGGGCGGTCTATTCGTGACTCGGGCTGAGGATCTCGCCGTCTGGATCGCGCCCGACCGCACGGCGGTGCTGGTGATCGACATGCAGGTCGACTTCGCCTCGCCGGACGGGGCGCTAGGCGCCCATGTCGACATGAGCGTGGTCGAGCCCGCTCTGGCCTCCGCCGAAAAGCTGGTCGCCGACGCCCGGGCGGCCGGCGCGCCGGTGGTGTTCGTCGGCCTGTGGACCACGCCCGAGACCGACTCCGCCGCCTGGAACGAGCGCCTGCGCCGGCGCGGCGGAAACCCGAAGATCGACGCCGCCCTCTGCCGGGCCGGCGAGAACGGCTCGGCGTTCTACGGACCCCAGCCGGCGCCGGGCGAGCTGGTGGTGCGCAAGACCCGCTACAGCGCCTTCGTCGGCACCGACCTGGACCAGCGCCTGCGAGACATGGGCGTCGACACCCTGGTGGTGGCGGGCCTGACCACCGAGTGCTGCGTCGACAGCACCGTCCGCGACGCCTTCGACCTGGACTACCACGTGTTCGTCGCCGCCGACGCCTGCGCCGCCTACGAGGCCGACCTCCACGAGGCGTCGCTGAAGGTGATGGAACTGAACAGCGCGATCCTGACCGACACGGCCGCGATCGCCCAGGCCTGGAAAGGGGCCGCCTGAGCATGGCTGACGGATTCCCGCCGCTGGGGGCCGCCGCGCCCTACCAGGTCACCCACCAGGACCGGGCCGCGATCGCCACGGCGATCAGCCAGGACGAGATCGTCGAGCTGGCCCTGACCCTGGGCAACATCCCCGCCCCGTCGGGCAAGGAGCTGGAGGTCGCCACCTACGTCTACGACTGGATGGCGCGCGAGGGATTCTCGCCGCGCAAGGTCGGGGCCACGCCGGAGCGCCCGAACATCATCGGGACACACGGCGGCAAGGGTGTCGGCAAGAACCTGCTGTTCACCGCCCACCTCGACACCGAGGCGCCAACCTGGAACCCGGACCTGGACGCCTACAAGTACGCGCCCGAGACCCTGGCCAATCCGGAGTGGGAGAAGTGCTGGCTGGAGGACGGCAAGCTGTACGGCTATCCGATCGCCAACGATCGCGGCCCGATGAGCTGCTTCCTGATCGCCGCCAAGGCGCTGAAGACGGCCGGCTACGAGCTGGCCGGCAAGATGTACCTGACCGCCTGTCCCGGCGAGATCGGCCCCGAGCCGATCGAGGAGCATCGCGGCGTCGCCTACATGGGCAAGGACATCGGGGCCCATTACCTGTTCCACCATGGCGGGGTGGCCCCCGACTACGCCATCGCCGCCGAGGGTTGCGACTTCGGCCTGACCTGGGTGGGCTGCGGCTATGCGGTGTTCCGCTTCCAGGTGTGGGGGGAGGGGGTGTTCACGCCGCTGCTGGAGCATCCGGCCACGGCGGCCCAGCACCCCAACCCGATCTACAAGGTCGGCCGACTGACCGAGGCTATCCACGCCTGGAGCGGCGCGTACGAGAAGGCCAGCCGCTATGACAGCCCCGGCGGGGTGGCTCAGCCCAAGTCGCAGATCGCCTCGATCCGCGGCGGCATCCCCTACGCCTTCGGGGCCGGGACGGAGCTGGTGAACCTCTATCTGGAGGTGGGGCTGACGCCCAGGCAAAGGGTGGCCGACGTGCAGCATTCGCTGGAGGCCATGGTCCGGGAGGCGGGCCTCGGCCGGATCGACATCGAGCCGGTGGTCGTGCGCCACGGCTTCGAGGCCGACGCGCGCGAGGTGGCGCCGCTGGTCGCCGCCGTCGACGACGCCACCAAGCTGAGCCTGGGACATCCCGTGGCCCTGGCCAATCCGGTCTATTCCAGCATGTGGCGCGACCACAACGTCTTCAACATGCAGCGCATCCCGGCCATCACCACCGGCTTCCGCCGCTGGCGGCCCACGCCCCAGGACCTGGTCGACAGCGCCCTGGTCTACGCCCTGACCGCCCTGGCCGTCTGTGGCCGGGCCAGCCCGGATGAGGGCGGCAAGCGCCCCGCCTCGGCGGTCTATCCCGACAATCCGTTCGGGAACGAAGGATGAGCGCCGTCGCCAGGAACATGGCGCCCGAGCCGCACGACTTCCGCAGGGCCATGGGCAGCTTCGCGGCCGGGGTCACCGTGGTCACCGTCTGTCATGACGGCCGGCTGGTGGGAACCACGGTCAGCGCCTTCAGCTCAGTGTCGATGGATCCGCCGCTGGTCATGGTCTGCCTCAAGCGCGACAGCCGCACCCTGGCGGCGCTGGGCCAGGCCGGGAGCTTCTGCGTCAACATCCTGGCCAGCGACCAAGGCGACCTGGCCCATCGCTTCGCCAGGCGCGGAGCGGACGACCGTTTCGCCCTGACCGCGGTCGAGGGGGGGGTGTGCGGCGCGCCGCTGCTCTGCGGCGCCGTCGCCTCGGTCGAATGCGACCTGCACGCCGCCCACGACGGCGGCGATCACGAGATCCTGGTCGGCCGCGTCGTGCGCGTCGTGGTCGACGAAGCCAAGGCCCCGCTCGTCTATGTGCGCGGCGCCTTCCTCAACGCTTAAGGGAGCGGTTTCACATGACCTATGACGTCCTCGACGTGAAGCCGATGACCCGCCGGATCGGCGCGGAGATCTTCGGCGTCGACCTGGGGCGGCCGCTCAGCAACCGCCAGTTCGAGGAGATCCACCGGGCCCTGACCCAGCACCAGGTGATCTTCTTCCGCGACCAGGAGATGGACCACGACGCCCACAAGGACCTGGGTCGCAAGTTCGGGAACCTGGCGATCCATTCCGGCGTGCCAGGCCTGCCCGAGCATCCGGAGATCGTCGCCATCCACGCCGACGCCAACTCCAAGTTCGTGGCCGGCGAGAACTGGCACTCGGACCTGACCTGCGATCCCGAGCCGCCCCTGGGCAGCATCCTGTACATGAAGGTCCTGCCCGACGACGGCGGCGACACCTGCTTCGCCAGCATGTACGCGGCCTACGAGACCCTGTCGGACAGGATGAAGGCCTATCTGGAAGGCCTGTCGGCGGTGCACGACGCCAATCCGGTCTACAAGGCGATCTTCCCGGACATCGACCGCAAGTACAATTGCTCGACCCACCCGATCGTCCGAACCCATCCGGTCAGCGGCCGCAAGAGCCTGTTCGTCAACCCATCCTACACGACCCATGTCGCCGGCGTGTCCAAGGCCGAGAGCACGGCGATCCTCAACTTCCTCTACCAGCACGCCTCCAACCCGGACTTCCAGGTGCGCTTCCGCTGGCGCAAGAACTCGGTGGCCTTCTGGGACAACCGCTGCACCTGGCACCAGGCGATCTGGGACTATTTCCCCGACACGCGGACCGGCTACCGGGTGACGGTGGCGGGCGACAAGCCATTCTAGGGCGGCCCATGACAGAGCGGCGATCTCGTGGTAGCACTAGGTCGTACCGACGTGGAGGCATGGATGTCGACCGCCGAGAAACTCAGCATCGCCCTGACCCCGGAATTGACGGCGGATATCCGTCAGGCCATCGCCACCGGCGAATATGCCTCGACCAGCGAAGTGATCCGCGACGCCCTGCGCGCGTGGAAACAGGTCCGGCAAGGGCGGGCGGCTGCGATCGAGGGGCTGCGCGGCCTATGGCGAGAAGGCGTCGATAGCGACGATGATGCGCCGTTGGATGCCGACGACATCAAGCGGCGGGGTCGGGAACGGCTGAAGGCCCTCGAGGCGTCCAAGGCCTGACGGTGGGGCGCGTCGTTCGCACGCCCAAGGCCAATGCCGATCTCGACGACACCTGGCTGCAGGTGGCGCTCGACAACATGGCCGCCGCGGATCGCCTCATCGACCGCATCGTGGCGCGATGCCAAGCCCTGGGCGACAATCCGCGTCTGGGACCCGCGCGTTCTGAAATAGCTCCCGAAGCTCGAATGCTGGTGATCGGGGGCTACCTCGCGCTCTATCGCATCCTGGGCGCCGACATCCAGATCGTCCGCGTCGTCCATGGGGCGCGGCGGTTGGAGGGCCTGTTCGAGGCCCAATCCGGCGATTGAGCGTTGGAGGTCGGCTTTGCGGCGGCCGCTATTCCCGCGTGAACCCTTCCGGGATTTCCGGGTTCGCGCCCGCCTTGCCCCACAGGACGATCTCGTTGCCCCACGGGTCGCGGAAGGCGTGGTTGTAGCCGTTGAACTCGGCCCAGTAGTGGTCGCGCCACAGCAGCTCGGCGCCCAGGCCCTGGGCCGTGGCCAGGATGCGGTCGGCGCTGTCGTCGTCGCCGATCAGCACCCAGACGCGCGGCTTGCGGCCTTCGGCCGACAGGCCGCGGGGTTCGACGCCGGCCGGGTCGGGATGGGGACGGGCGTTGGCGACCTTGAAGATCCCCAGATGCAGGTTGCCGATCTCGCTGTCGGTCCCGTCGGGCCTCTTGAAGAAGCCGCCGGGCACCATGCGGTGGTACTCGCCCTGCGGCCGGGCGTCGTTCTCCCAGCCGAACACCTGGGCGTAGAAATTGCCGGCCGCGTCGGGATCGTCGGAGGCCAGGTCGACGAAGATCAGGGTATTGGTCACGGGCGGTCCTTCATGGGGCGTAGCCGATGGACAGGGTCAGGTCCTTCCAGGCTTCGATGTCGGCCCGGAGGCCGGCGGCGGCGTAGCCGGCGTATTTCAGGGCGTCCTCGCCCAGCAGCAGGTGCAGGGGCGGGGCCGGTTCGTCGGCGATGCGCAGGATGGCCTGGGCCGCCTTGGCCGGATCGCCCGGCTCGTGGCCGGCATGGTCGGCCATGATCCGCTCGGCGTCGCGGGCCAGGCCGTCATAGTCGGCGATCTTGCGGGCGACGACGGCCTTGGAGCCGCCGGCGAAGTCGGTCCGCAGGCCGCCGGGCGCGACGTTGGTCACCTTGATCCCCAGTTCCGCCACTTCGGCGGCCAGGGTCTGGGTGAGGCCCTCCAGCGCCCACTTGCTGGCGCAGTAGACCCCGGTGCCGGCCCAGACCGCCAGGCCCGAGACCGAGGTGATGTTGATGATGCGTCCGCTGCGGCGGGCGCGCATGGCGGGCAGCACGGCTTTCAGCATCGCTAGCGGTCCGAGCACATTGGTCTCGAACTGGGCGCGGACCTCGTCGAGCGAGGCCTCCTCCACGGCGCCGACCAGGCCGTAGCCGGCGTTGTTGACCAGGATGTCGATCGCGCCCGCCGCCGCCTCCGCCTGGGCGACGCCGGCCCGTACGGCCGCCTCGTCTGTGACGTTCAGCACCAGGGCGCGGCCGCCCAGCCGCTCGAACGCCGCGGCGGCCTCGGCCCTGCGGACCGTGCCGAACACGACGTCGCCGCGCGCGATGGCCGCCAGGGCGATCTCGCGTCCGAGCCCGCCGGAGACGCCGGTGATCAGCCAGGTTTGGGTCATTTCATATTCCGGTCGGTCAGCGAGGGTTTCGCAACGCGCTCAATAAGGCCTGTCGCCCTTTACCCATAGCCGGTGCATGGTCCGGAAGTACTTGGTGTCGTCGTAGAGCGTGCCGGTGTGCAGGGTGCAGCGGTTGTCCCACATCAGAAGGTCGCCCTTGGCCCACTTGTGGCGATAGACGAAGTCGTCGCCGGTCATGAACGCCACCAGCTCGTCGACCAGGGCCAAGCCCTCGGGGCCGGGCTTGCCGATCACCTCGGTCACCGTGCCGGTCGAGGGCCACAGGGCCTTGCGGCCGTCGGCCGGGTGGGTGCGGATCAGTGGATGCTCGACGTCGGGATTGGCCGCTTCCATCTCGGGCGACAGGACCTGCGCCCCGAACTCGCGGGTGGCCATGAAGTGCTTGTAGCTGTGGTGCAGGCGCAGCGGCAGCAGCTCGGCCTGCTTTTCCGGCGACAGGGCGTTCCAGGCGGCGCAGCCGTCGGCCAGCAGGGTGTCTGAGCCCTCGTCGGGAACCTCCACCGCGTAGAGCATGGTCAGCATCACCGGCTCGGGCTTGTAGCTGTAGTCGGTGTGCCAGCCGACCCCGTCGTTGTGGGCGCCGATCGGCCGGCCGTCGACCACGCGGTTGCTGAGGATGAAGATCTTCGGATAGCCGGGCAGGGTGAAGCGCGTCTGGGTGTGGTCCTCGGCCTCGCCGAACCGGCCGATGAAGCGCATCAGGTCGTCCGGCGTCATGGTCTGGCCGGACACCACGACGGCGCCATGGCGGTGGAAGGCGGCGACCACCTTGTCGAGCTCGGCGTCCGAGGCCGACGGCAGGTCGATGTCGTGGATCCGGGCGCCGAAGCCGGGCTTCAGGTCCGAGATCCTCAGGTCGTCGGCGAGCGTCATGTCCACGGGCGCGATCCTCTGGAAGCTGTCCGGACCCGAAGCTAGGGCCGGTCCGAAGACGCGTCTTTCCCCTGCGCGCCCGATCGCTTTCCGGCCGCGTCCCGGCGGCTCGGCGATGCCTGGGCCTTGCGCGGCTTTTGCTCATTTGCGCCCGGGAAGCTGGCGACGGCGCCCGCGCGCCGGGCGACGGCCAACTTATCGTGCGCGCTGGTGCAAGACCGATGGGCGCGCCCCGCCTAGCCTTCGTATCGATTTCGCGAAGGAGCGCATCCGCCATGGGCCCCACGCCCGCCGCAACCCCTCTGGACGACGCGTTCTTCGACGGCCTGTCGCGCTCGATCCGCGAGGTCGACGCGGCCGAGACCTTGCCGCCCGCCTGCTATACCGACGCGGCCTTCTACGCCTTCGAGACCGAGGCGCTGTTCAATCACGAATGGCTGTGCGTGGGCCGCGTCGATTGGGTCAAGGACCCGGGCGACTACTTCACCACCTCGATCATCGGCGAGCCGATCGTCGTGACCCGCAACCGCTCGAACGAGATCAAGGCGATGTCGGCCGTGTGCCAGCACCGCGCCATGCTGGTGGCCGAGGGGAGAGGCAACACCCGCGGCTTCGTCTGCCCCTATCACCACTGGGTCTATTCGCTGAACGGCGACCTGGTGAACGCCCCGGCCATGGAACGGGCCTGCGGCTTCGACAAGAAGGCCGTCAGCCTCCCCAGCTTCAAGGTCGAGATCTGGCTGGGCTTCATCTTCATCAACTTCGACGCCGAGGCGCCGCCGCTGGCGCCGCGCCTGAAGGCGGTCGAGGCCGCCGTCGCCAACTACGACCTCGCCAACGCCGAGGGCCTGAACCCGCCGATGACCGGTCAGTTCGCCTGGAACTGGAAGGTGATGTTCGAGAACAACAACGACGGCTACCACGCCAACAAGCTGCATCGCGGCCCGCTGCACGACTTCATTCCCAGCGAGCTGTGCAGCTTTCCCGACGCCGCCGAGGGCGACGCCGGCTTCCTGCGCTACAACGGCACCACCCACCCGGACGCCAGCTTCAATCCGACCCAGAAGGCGGTCCTGCCGGTCTTTCCCAAGCTGACCGGCCAGGACCGCAACCGCGCCACCTTCGCCAATATCCCGCCGACCCTGTCGCTGGTGATGACCAGCGACATGGTCATCTACCTGATCCTGCGTCCGACGGGGCCCGAGAGCCTGGAGCAGGACACCGGCATCCTGGTCGCCCCCGGCGCCACCGAGACCGCTGGCTTCCAGGAGCGGCTGGAGATGATCATGACCTCGGCGGGCAAGATCATCGCCCAGGACATGCACGTCGACGAACTGGTGCAGGTGGGGCTGCGTTCGCGGTTCGCGGTGCGCGGCCGCTACTCCTGGCAGGAGGGGGCGCAGGTGCAGTTCAACCGCTGGCTTGCGCCGCGCTACCAGAAGGCCTGGGCGAAACTGAAGGGCGGCGACTCCGCCAAGACCGCCGGGCCGGAGGTCGCCGCATGAGCCGCATGCCCGTCGTCTTCTTCGGTCACGGCAGCCCGATGATCGCCCTGGAGACCAACGACACCACCAAGACCTGGAGAGCCATGGGCGCGGCGATCGGCAAGCCCAAGGCCATCCTCTGCATCTCGGCCCATTGGCTGACCCAAGGCGTCGCCGTCACGGCCATGACCGCCCCGCGCACCATCCACGACTTCGGAGCGTCCTTCCCCAAGGCCCTGTTCGACGTCCAGTATCCGGCCCCGGGCTCGCCCGAACTGGCGGCGCGGGTCAGGGATCTGCTGGCGCCGCAGCCGGTGGCGTTGGACCAGCAGGCCTGGGGCCTGGACCACGGGACCTGGTCGGTGCTGAGCAAGGTCTATCCGGACGCCGACGTGCCGGTGGTGCAGCTCAGCATGGACGCCGGCAAGCCGCCCGAGTGGCACTTCGAGCTGGCCAAGCGGCTAGCCCCGCTGCGCGACGAAGGCGTGCTGATCGTCGGCACCGGCAATATCGTCCACAATCTGCCGGCCATGAACTGGGGCGAGCGCCATTGCGCGCCCTACGACTGGTCGCAGCGGTTCAACGACTACATCAAGCAGGCGGTGGTCGACGACGCGCCAGAGCGGGCCGTGAACTTCACCTCGCGGGGCCAGGACGCCGCCCGGTCGGTCCCGACGCCGGACCACTACTGGCCGCTGCTCTACGTGCTGGGCGCGCGCCTGCCCGGCGACGTGGCCAGCTTCGCCCCCGACCATATCGAGCACGGCTCGCTGAGCATGACCTCGGTCACGCTCTCGGCCGCCTGAGGATCGAAGACCGATGCCCTTCATCTGCGAACCCGGCCAGACCCGTCCCGACGTCCTGCCCACCGCCCTGCACACCCTGAACGCCACGCCGGCCACCGTGCACTGGGGTTACTTCGACCCGTCCATCAAGCCGGCCCTGCGCATCAAGAGCGGGGACCTCGTCAGCGTCGAGGCTATCACCCACCACGCCGGCGACGCGCCCGACCTGATGATGGACGAGGCGGTGACCCGGATCTTCACCGAGATTCCCGAGGACGACCGCAATCCCGGCGTCCACATCATGACCGGACCGATTTTCGTCGAAGACGCCAAGCCCGGCGACGTCCTGGAGGTGCGTTACCTGCGCATGGTCCCCCGCAACGCCTACGGCTCCAACCTGGCGGCCAACTGGGGCTATCTCTACAAGGACTTTGGCGAGAAGGAGCGGGTGACGATCTACGAGCTGGATCAGAACACCCACACCGCCAGCGCCCTCTACGCCTACGACTTCGACGGCAAGTACCTGATCCCCGGGACGATCACCCATTGTCCCGAATGCGCCCGTCAGCCGGCCCTGGGCGGCGTGCGGGTGGCGGCGCGTCCGCACCTGGGCACGGCCGGGGTGGCGCCCGCCATCGACGGCCGGGTCAGCACCATCCCGCCCGGGGCCCACGGCGGCAATATCGACAACTGGAGGATCGGGGCGGGGGCGACGATGTATTACCCCGTCCAGGTCGAGGGCGGCCTGTTCTCGATCGGCGATCCGCACGTCAGCCAGGGCGACGGCGAGATCTCCGGCACGGCCATCGAGAGCTCGCTGAACGTGCTGATGCAGATCGTCCTGCGCAAGGACTTCGTCGCGCCCGGTCCCCTGCTGGAAACCCCCAAGTGGTGGATCGTCCATGGCTTCCACGAGGATCTGAACGTGGCCATGAAGGACGCTTCGCTGAACATGCTGACCCTGCTGTCCGACCATGTCGGCCTGTCGCGGAACGACGCCTATTCGCTGATGAGCGTGGCCAGCGACTTCGGCGTCACCCAGGTGGTGGATGGCAAGCAGGGCTGCCACGTGCGCATTCCCCGCGACATCTTTCCCCAGATGAAGGGCTAGCGGCGCCATGAAGGCCTGGTCGTTCAGCACCGACAGTCACCCCCGCGCCGAACGGGCCGAGGCCTGGCGTGCGGCGATGAACCGGTTGGGCCTGCCGATCGAAGGCCTGTCGGACGCCGAGCCGGCCAGCGCCTCGGTGGTCTGCCTGACCTCGCCGCTCGGCATCGAGTTCGCCCTGGTCGAGGCGGGGGCCCAGGCGATCTCCGGCCGGCTGACCGGCCAGCCGGCGGCCGTCTGGCTGGCGGTGCTGCTGGGCGGCGCGGCCACCCTGGTCACGGACGACCTGGCCGAGGCGCTGGAGCCCGGCGACATCGCCTACGGCCCGACCGGCCAGGCCGCGGCCCTGCGGCTGGAGACCCGCTGCCGGCTGATGTTCGTGCGGGCGCCGCGGGTGGCGCTCGACCACCGCCTGATCACCCCGGTCAGCCTGCGGGTGGGACGATTGCAGGCGGCGACCGGGGTCACCCACATCCTGTCGGGCCTGCTGCGGGCCACGGCCGAGGGACTGGAGGACCTGACCGTCGACCAGCTGCGGCCCGTCGAACTGGCCCTGACCGAGTTCCTGGCCATCTGCCTGGCCGAGGGCGGGGCGACGAGCGATGTGCTGGGGGCGAACGCCGGCGCGCCCACCGCCCACCTCCAGCGGCTGTGCCAGACCATCGAGACCCTGCTGCCGGATCCGGATCTGTCGCTGCGTCGGGTGGCCGACGAGGAGGGGGTCTCGCCCCGCTATGTCCAGAAGTTGTTCGCCAGCGCGGACGAGACTTTCAGCCACTATCTGCGCACGCGGCGGCTGGAGCGCTGCCGCACCGACCTGGCCAGCCCGCAACACGCGCGGCTGTCGATCTCCGAGATCTGCTTCCGCTGGGGGTTCAACGGCTCGGCCCATTTCAGCCGGGCGTTCCGCGACCAGTACGGAATGTCGCCCCGGGAGTTCCGGCAGGGGGCGGCGGCGGCCTGAGCCGAGGGCTCGCCTTCACCGGCGGCTCGGACCGAACCTTCGGTGCGAGATCAGGATGACAGGCGAGAGGACAGCGCCGCGCGCGCCGCGAACAGGGCGATCGGCAGGCCGACGCCGAACATGTGGATCGCCACCCCGCCCGCCAGCACCTCGATCGGCGGGACCGGCCGCGGGCCAAACCGCAGCAGGAGCACCCCATAGTTCATCACCAGGTAGCAGCCGATCCCGTACAGCGGCCCCCACAGCCAGGGGCGTCGGTTCAGGAACGGCAGGGCGCGACTGGCGGCGACATAGACCGCGGCCATGACCAGGGCGATGGCGACATGGAGCAGCGCGCCCAAGGCGGCGGCCGCGACGCCGGCCTGATAGGCGGCCTTGCCCAGCAGACCGCTGGCGATCGACTGCAGGATCCGGATCGCGCTGACGCCGCGCAGGCCGAAGAAGATGAAGGCGTAGGTGATGTCCAGCACTGCGGCGGTCAAGCCGCCGCCGAGGACCGCCATCCATGGACTGACCCGACCGTTGCGAAGGGATGTCGCCATAGCGCCTCTCCGTGAAATCGAAGCGAGCCGCCGGGGAGGATGTCGAAGTGGGAAGGGGCGAAACGCCCGCATTGGGCGCCTGGGCGGCCCGGAACGTCTGGCCGCGCGAGGCGGGCCAGGAGGAGCGGCCGGTGGTGAGACCGGCCGCTCGCCGAGGGATTAGCCGTTGACGGCGTCCTTCAGTTGCTTGGCCGGCGTGAAGGCGACCTTCTTGCTGGCCGCGATCTCGATGGCGGCGCCGGTCGAGGGGTTGCGGCCGGTGCGGGCCGGCTTGGCCTGGACCTTGAACTTGCCGAAGCCCGGGACCGAGACTTCTTCGCCCTTCACGGCGGCCTCGGTGATCGACTTGAACACGCCGTCGATGATGGCCTTGGCTTGAGTCTTGGTCAGCTTGTCGTCGGCGGCCACGGCGGCGTCGACCAGATCCGAAACGTTCATAAATCAGCTCATCTGCTGGGAATCAAAAGAGAGCCAACCCTGCCGGGCCAAACGCGCTTTGTCACCTCATCATGAGAACGAGGGTTAACGCGCCGGTCCGGCATGGGCGGGCGGCCGCCAGCTTGCGGAAAATTCCCGCCATTTCAACCCATTGTGGAAGGTTTGCGCGTCTTTCGTCCGACGGCGGACGGAAGCTTGCGCAGGTGCGAAATTCGTTGTGCGGTTGCGAAATGGAGCCGTAACCCGGAGAATCGGGGTGCGAGGGCGCCCGGTCCGGCGTCAGGCCGCGCGGGCCAGCAGGCGTTCGTAACGCTGCAGGATGCGCTCCAGCGTCGAGCGCTTGATCGGCTTGCCGTCGCGCAGCTTGGTCCAGGTGGTCTCGCTGATCGCGTAGCAGTCGAACAGATGCTCGCGCGTCACGGCGGGCAGCCGGGCGCGCAGGCGCTGAACGAGGTCGCGGGGGACGGTGAGGGTTTCGGCCATGGGCGAAGCAACGCCCCCGGAGCGGATCGGCTCCGGGGTCTCCAAGCTAAATCAGGGGGCGACGACGATATTGTTGAGTTGGGTGATTTCCGGCGCGCCGGCCGGGGGGACGATGCGCACGCGATAGCCACTTTTCCAACCGGCCTTCAGCGCGACCTTCGCGGTCTTCGGCTTCAAGTCGAGGGGCGGCGGCAGGACGGGCGTGGTCGCCCGCGCCAGTTCCTGGCCCGAGGCGTCTTCGACCAGCACCACCGAGGCCGGGGCCGGCTTGGCGCCCAGGCTGTGGACGGTGACGGTCAGGCCCGACCGGCCGACCTTGACGTCCTCCCGGCCGATCCCGAGGTCGGGGCGTTCGGTTTCCGGCGTGGCGGCGGGGGTCTGCAGGGTGAACTCCCAGGTCGTGGTCTTGCCGGGCGCGAAGGTCATGTCCAGGCCGGCCGTCCGCTCAAAGGCGACCGAGGTCGCCGGATCGCCGACGCCCTCCACAGCCCGCGCCACCGACCACTGGCCGGCCGCGACGTCCCACCCGGTCATCACCGTGTGCAGCGGCTGGCCCGTCAGGTTGTAGCCGGTGACCTTGAAGCTTTTCTGTCCGCCGGTGACCAGGATGCCGACGTCCTCGGCGGCGGTCGGCGTATCGAACCGCCAGCTGACCAGGTGGCCGGGGAACATCTGGTTGCGGCGCAGGGCCATGCCGCCCAGTCGCGAGCGCTGCAGGATGTCGCTGAACAGCTCCACGCGGTCCGACCACCAGTGGCCCTCCGTGACCATCCACATCCGCTGTTCAGCGGTGGTGATCTCGTCGCTGTAGACCTTTTCCAGATAGGCGACGTCGCCGGTCGAGCGCCAAGCCTGGTAGAGCAGGAACGGGTCGTCCGAACCCTTGTCGACCATGGCCTTGATCATCGGCGTGGCCTGGGCGCGCAGGCCCAGCATGTCGATGACGTCGCTGTTCAGCTCGTCCAGGCCCCGGCCCGGCTGGTGGGCGATCTCGCCTTTCAGCGGCCGCAGGTACTTGTCGTCTCCGGTCCAGCGCCAGGCGGCCCAGAACAGCTGCATGACCGCGACATTGCCGCGGCCCTTGCCGGCCAGCTCGCCGCGCGACTCGCCGGTGGCGGCGTTGATGTCCTCCGGATAGCGCCAGGTCCCGTCCGGATCCTGCTTGCCGTGCGCCAGGTGGCCGTCGGCCAGGCCGATGACCAGCTTGCGCATCGTCGGGTCGCCGTTGAAGTCGGCCAGCAGGATTCCGGGGTGCAGGATCAGGTACGAATAGGGATGCGACCAGCCCCAGGGCCCGTCGCGCGACACGTCGGTGGCCGAGAAATAGCGGCTGAGAATATGGACGTGGCCGTCCTCGCCCTTGTTGGCGACGGTCGGATAGGCCCGGGCCGTCTCCATCATCCGCTCGACGACCTTGGGGGCGCCGTAGCCGGTGTACATGGCCTCGGCCTTGAGGTTGATCGCCTCTTCGTACGAGTGCAGCTCGTCGGTCTTTATCCGCGACAGGCCGCTTGGGATCATGTCGTTCCTGTAGGCCGCATCGAGCAGGGCGTTCAGCGAGGCGGTGGTCTTGTCGGGGATGTCGCCCATCAGGGCCAGGGGCGGCCACTGCTGGGTCAGGTCGTCGTCGTCGGAAACGCCGCCGCCGAAGTCGCCATAGGCCGACTGGCGATTGTCGATCCACCATTCGATGAATTTGCGCACCCGCTTGAGGTCCTCGACCTGCAGGAACGCCCATTTCGGGACGCCGGCGGGGGCGGTGGGCACGGTGACCGGGACGCCGGGCTGCTCGGGATTGAGCTCGGCCCACATCTCGCGGCCATGCGGGTTCGTCGGGTCGACGCGCAGCAGGTCCGACAGCTCCAGGTCCAGCCGCTGGTAGCGGGCCAGGCGCTTGGAGACGTCGTGCTCCTCGACCAGGAAGGCCAGGTTGTCGCGGGCCTGGGCCAGGCGGTCGGCGACGTGCTCGGCCTTGGCGTCGGCCGCGGGCTTGAACTTCAGGCGCACGGCCATGCCGTCCAGCTGCAGAGCGTCGAAGTCGGCGCCGGCCCCGGCGAGGCTCAGATACAGGCTCCGGCCTTCCGGCAGCAAGCGGTCGCGGGTGTCGAGATAAACCGTCCGGGCCTCGCCCGGCTTGACCGAGACGTTGACGTCGATCAGGTCGCGGCCCGGCCAAAGCGGATCCTTGACCTTGATGTTCAGCGGGAAGAGCGCGCCGTGGGTGGGCTTGACCTTCAGGGCGGGGATGTCGATGGCCACACCGTCCAGGCCGGCGTCCATGCCTTGCCAGCCGTACTGGAACTTGCCGACCGGACCGCCGGGCCGGGCCTGGCGGAAGTCGGCCGGGATCAGCACGTGGATGATCGGCTGGCCGGGAGCGGCCGTCGCATCGGCGCGGGGCTTGCTGGGCGCCGAGGCGGGCAGGGCGGCCACGATCGTCCGCTCGCCGGCCGCGTACCGGCCTGTCACGAAGGTCGAAAGCGCGTCCAGCGTCGGATAGGCGGCCGGGTCGGCGCTCGGGCGCACGACGTAGCTGAGGGTGAACTCGTCCGGCTCGGCGGCGGCGGTGACGTTGTAGGCCGCCAGTTCCTGGATCGGGGTTTCCTGCACCACGTTGTCGAACCGCAGCTTGCCGCCGTTCAGGGCCGCGAACTGGTTGAAGGTGCGCAGCTCGCCTTTGGGCCGCGTGGCCAGCAGGGTCTCCTTGCCGGCCGCGTCGATGCGGGTCAGCGAGCCGTAGGCCGCGCCCTGGAACTCCAGGCGGTTCCAGGGCTCGTCGGGCAGGGTGAAGGTGATGGCCTTGCCGCCCTCGACATAGACGTTCCAGTCGGGCAGCTCGAAATAGTCGTGGCGGCCCGGCAGTTTCGAGCGGTTGTAGACGCCGGGCCAGGTGGTCTCGGCGATGCCGTCCGAGCCCAGGCTCATGCGTTCCTTGATGTCGAACTGTTCGGTGAACTCGACCTTGCGGATCGTGGTCCGGGCGTCGGCCAGATAGGGCGGAGGGGCGGCCGGACGGTTCCAGCCGTAGCGGTAGAGCCAGGTCCTGGCGTCGGTGGCGACGACGGCCGGGGCGGGGGCCTTGCCGGCCGCGAGGTCCGCGACGGCGGCGGCGTCCAGGGCGCGGTCATAGACGCGGATGTCGTCGACGTCGCCGCCGCGGACGAACTGGTAGGCGCTCTGCACCTGGTGGGGTGAGATCACCCGGCTGTGCGGGCCGAACTGATCCAGGCCCGCGTCCAGGGCGGCGGTCTGGGCCTTCGAAGCGATGGGCTTGCCGTCGATATAGAGGGCGATCCCCTTGGCCTCGTCCCAGGTGAAGGTGACCAGGATCCACTGGTCCGGCTTAGGCGGCGCGACCGTCGTGCTGACCCGCACCCGCGCCAGGTTGTCGTCAGTGACGAAGGCGTCGAAGCCCTTGCCGTTCCAGTCGATGCGCAGCCAGGCCATGTCCCAGCTGGTGTGGTCGGCGTAGCCGACGCGGAACAGCGGGAAGGGCGTGGTTCCGACCGGATCGCGCGCCCGCCAGTAGAAGCTGAGCGTGCCGCGCTGGGCGTAGAGGTTGCCCGGCGCCATCCAGCTGAGCGTCTCCTCGCCGGCGGCCTCGATATAGGGGCCGTGGACGGGGTCGGTCCTGATCTTGACCTTGTCGGCGAAGTTGGGGGCGGGGTCCCCGCCGGCGACGTCGGCGGTCAGGCCCTTGTCGCCGGTCAGGTGGAACAGCAGGCCGCTGTCGCCCTGCGGGGCGGGGGCGGCGTGGGCCAGCGCGGGCGCGGCGGTCAGTGCGGCCGAGAGCAGCGCCGCCTTGAGGGTGTGTCTTGCGCGGGCCATTCGCCTCCTCCCTGAACTCGCCCTGTCCAGCTTTTCATGGAAACCGGTGTCAATCGAGCGAGACCATGGTCTAGGGTCAAGACATTGCAGCTTTGTTTCGGTCCCGAGCTTTGGCGGTCAGCGCGTGAACAGGTCCAGCGGCACGGCGTCGGCCATGGCCTTGTAGCCGGCCAGGGAAGGGTGCAGGCCGTCGCCGGAGTCATAGGCGGCCGACAGCCGGCTGGGATTGGCCGGGTCGCGGGTCAGCTTGTCGAAGTCGATCACCGCGTCGAAGCGGCCGGGCGTCCGGATCCAGGCGTTGATCGCCTGGCGGTCCTGTTCATTGGCCGCGTCGGGATGGTAGTAGGCCGAACCCCCGAAGGGCATGACCGTGGCGCCATAGACCTTGATCCCGCGATCATGGGCGCGTCGGATCATCTGGTCGTAGGCGGCGGTCATCCGCGCCACCAGGGCGGCGTGGGCCTCGGGGCTGGCGGGCTGGTCGCGGGTCAGGACGCCCAGGTCGTTCACGCCTTCCAGCAGTATGACGTACTTCACGCCCGCCTGGCTCAGCACGTCGCGCTCGAACCGGGCCATGGCGTTGGGACCCAGGCCGTCTAGCAGTACACGGTTGCCGCCGATGCCGGCGTTGAGCACGCCCACGCCCCGGGTGCGCGGGTCGGCTTGCAGCCGGGCGGCCAGGATGTCGGGCCAGCGGTTGTTGCCGTTGGTGGTGACGCCATAGCCGTCGGTGATCGAGTCGCCGAAGGTCACTAGGCTGGCGCCGGCCGGGCGCAGCACATCGACGCCCGAAATCTGGAACCAGCGATCCAGCGACTTGCCGCCCGTCAGCTCCGCGGTCGCCAGCTGGTCGCCGGGTCCGAACCACGAGGTGGTGCGCGAGCCGGGATGGCTGGTCTGCTGGGCCGGCGGCGCGCCGTCGAAGCGGAGCGTGATCGCCAGGTTCGCCAGGGGGGCGGCGGGAAAGTCGATCGGGTCGGACAGGTATTCGGCGCCGGGCGGGATCGTCACCTCGGGGCGGCCGGAGAAGGCCAGGGCGCGGTCGCTGGCCGGGTCGATCCGGGCCGAGCCCGGCGCGGCGGCCAGGGCGACGTGGGCGCCCGACAGTTTCAGCGGTTCGGTCCCGAAGGCGTTGGACAGCCGCACCCGGATCCTGCGGCCGCCGGTGCTGAGCCGCAGGGTCTGGCGCAGCGTGCCGTCGGTCACGTCAGCGGCGGGGAGGGAGTCCTTGGCCGCCGGGACCATCTGAGCCGAGGCCCAGGAGGCCACCCAGCGCTGGCTCTCGGACGCCCTGGCCGGGGCGGCGGAGGCGGGCGTGATCGCGAGGGGGGCGGCGATCGACAGCGCGATCGCCAGACCGGCCAGGGTCCGTTTTCCGATATCCAAGGTTTCCTCCAGCTCCAGCCCGTCCGACGATGGGTCTTGCTTGTCCGCCCAGATCCTAGGCGAGGAAATGAGACCGGTACCATAAAAAACTTGAGTGGTCTGATCTCTGCTTCCATAGTGCGCCTCAACGTCGGCGAGCAACGCCGCCACCGCTCCTGGAGCGGTTTGTTCCATTATGGGGAAACGAAGAGATCATGCGCCAGACCGTCACCCGCCGCACGCTCGGCGTCAGCCTGGCCGCCCTGGCCGCCGCCTCCTCGACCCTCGCCCGCGCCGCCGCCCCCAAGGCGGGCGACAAGCCGCTGTACAAAGACCCCGCCCAACCGGTCGAACTGCGGGTCCGCGACCTGCTCTCGCGCATGACGCTGGAGGAGAAGGCGGCCCAGCTGATCGGCATCTGGCTGACGAAGTCCAAGGTCCAGACTCCCGAGGGCGAGTTCTCGCCCGCCGAGGCCAGCAAGAACTTCCCCAACGGCCTGGGCCAGATCTCGCGTCCCAGCGATCGCAAGGGCCTCAAGGCCGCCGCGGTGGTCGACGCCGCCGCCGGCGCCGACGACGGCTCGGTCAACCGCAACGCCCTGCAGACCGCCCGCTACGTCAACGCCGCCCAGAAATGGGCCATGGAGCAGACGCGCCTGGGCATCCCGATGCTGATGCATGATGAGGCGCTGCACGGCTATGTCGCGCGCGACGCCACCAGCTTCCCCCAGGCCATCGCCATGGCCTCGACCTTCGATCCCGACACGGTGGAGAAGTGCTTCGCCGTCGCCGCCCGCGAGATGCGGGCCCGGGGCTCCAACATCGCCCTGGCCCCGGTGGTCGACGTGGCCCGCGACCCGCGCTGGGGCCGGATCGAGGAGACCTACGGCGAGGACCCGCACCTGTGCGCCGAGATCGGCCTGGCGGCGATCCGCGGCTTCCAGGGCAAGACCCTGCCTCTGGCCAAGGACAAGGTTTTCGTCACCCTCAAGCACATGACCGGCCACGGCCAGCCCGAGAACGGCACCAATGTCGGCCCGGCCCAGATCGCCGAGCGAACCCTGCGCGAGAACTTCTTCCCGCCGTTCGAGCGGGCGGTGAAGGAGCTGCCGGTGCGTTCGGTCATGCCCTCGTACAACGAGATCGACGGCGTGCCCTCGCACGCCAACCGTTGGCTGCTGCACGACGTGCTGCGCGGCGAGTGGGGCTTCAAGGGCGCGACGATGAGCGACTACTTCGCAATCAAGGAGCTGATCGCCCGCCACAAGCTGACCGACAGCCTGGCCGACACCGCGGTGATGGCGATGAACGCCACGGTCGACGTCGAGCTGCCCGACGGCGAGGCCTACGCCCTGCTGCCCGAACTGGTGAAGGCCGGCCGCATCCCGCAGAGCCAGGTCGACGAGGCCGTGGCCCGGGTGCTGGCCGTCAAGTTCGAAGGCGGGCTGTTCGAGAACCCCTATGCCGACGAAAAGACGGCCGACGCCAAGACCGCCACGCCCGAGGCCGTCGCCCTGGCCCGCGAGGCGGCCCGCAAGGCCGTGGTGCTGCTGAAGAACGACAAGGGCGTGCTGCCGCTCGATCCGTCGAAATTCAAGCGCCTGGCCCTGCTGGGCACGCACGCCAAGGACACGCCGATCGGCGGCTACAGCGACGTGCCGCGCCACGTGGTGTCGATCTACGAGGGTCTGGCGGCGGAAGCCAAGAAGAGCGGCTTCACCCTGGACTACGCCGAGGCGGTGCGGATCACCGAGGCGCGGATCTGGGCCCAGGACGAGGTCAAGCTGGTCGATCCGGCCGTCAACGCCAAGCTGATCGCCGAAGCGGTCGAGGTGGCCAAGAAGGCCGACGTGGTGGTCATGGTGCTGGGCGACAACGAGCAGACCAGCCGCGAAGCCTGGGCCGACAACCATCTGGGCGACCGCGACAGCCTGGACCTGATCGGCCAGCAGAACGACCTGGCCAGGGCGATCTTCGACCTGGGCAAACCGACCGTGGTCTTCCTGCTGAACGGCCGTCCGCTGTCGGTGAACCTGCTGGCGGAGCGGGCCGACGCCCTGGTCGAGGGCTGGTACCTGGGCCAGGAGACCGGCAACGCCGCCGCCGACATCCTGTTCGGCCGCGCCAATCCGGGCGGCAAGCTGCCGGTCAGCATCGCCCGCGACGTCGGCCAGCTGCCGATCTTCTACAACCGCAAGCCTACGGCCCGCCGCGGCTACCTTCTGGGCGACACCACGTCGCTCTACCCGTTCGGCTTCGGCCTGTCCTACACCACCTTCGACATCTCGGCCCCGCGTCCGGCCAAGGCGCAGATCGGGACCAGCGAGAGCGTCAAGGTCGAGGTCGACGTGACCAACACCGGCAAGGTCGCCGGCGACGAGGTGGTGCAGCTTTACATCCACGACGAGGCCGCTTCGGTGACCCGCCCGCTGCTGGAGTTGAAGCACTTCAAGCGCGTGACCCTGGCGCCGGGCGCCAAGACGACGGTGACCTTCGAGGTCTCGCCGCTGGACCTGTCGCTGTGGAACCTGGAGATGAAGCGCGTGGTCGAGCCCGGCAAGTTCACCCTGCTGGCTGGCCCCAACTCGGCCCAGCTGAAGCCGGCGACCCTGACGGTCACGGGCTGACCTTCCGATCCGTCCGCCCGGAAGCGGACTTATGGGGGCCTCAAGAGAAATCCTCGTCCTTCGACAAGCTCAGGATGAGGATTTCTACTGAACCCTCGTCAAATTCGTCCTCATCCTGAGCTTGTCGAAGGACGAGGACGGACGGGCGGGTGAGCCGAACAGCCGGCCCTGTAGATAGAATTTGGCGACGGATTGAATCGGCTGCTGACGAAAGCGGAAGCTCGCCAAGAACCGCTGGCGGGTCTTCGCGTTCAGGCCCGTATGCCCAGGTTCATCACCATCGGTTATGGCGACAGGCCCGGCTATGATCGGACGGCGAAGGCGGTGCGCGACGCGGCGCACGCGGCCGACGCCCAGCGGGTGCGCGAAGGCGACGTCATGGGCATAGCCGGCAAGCCCGTGCAGGTGCGAAATCATGACGCCGCCAAGGTGCAGGTGATGCAAGGCCCGTTCCTGTCGGCTGACCTTCCCGTCGCCGGCTTTGCCTTGATCGAGGCCCCGGACCTGGAGGCCGCGATCGAAATCGCGGCCCGGAGTCCCTGCGCGGTCGCCCAGGGCGTCGTTGAGGTCTGGCCTCTTGATCCGGCGCCAGGCGACAAGGCTTAGACGCCCCAAGCGACGCTTCCAATATTGGCTTTGGGCGGAAAGGCGGTCAGGGCGATGAAGATCATCGTGACCGTCAGATCGCCACGCGCTTGGCGATGGCGCTGCGGCGGGCGCCGGTTTCCTGGCGGGCCCGCTCGACGGCCTCGGTCTCGGTGGCGTGCAGCAGATGGTCGATGACCCGCTCCAGGTGGTCGCGCATGGCCTGGCGCGCCGCGGCGGGGTCGCGGGCCTTCAGGGCCTCGAACACCCGGCGATGCTCGACGATGCGGGGTTCCAGCCCCATGCCGCGCGCCCGGGTCAGGATGTTGCGGGCCAGGGGCGAGCGGTTGCGCCAGTCCCACAGGTTCTCGATCGTGGCGATGATCGCGCCGTTGCCCGAGGCGCGGGCGATGACCATGTGGAACTCGCGGTCGGCGTCCTCGCCCTGGATCTCCTCCTCGCGAGCCATGCGCTCCATCAGCGCCTCCAGCTCGCGGACCTGGTCGTCGGTGATGGCGGTGGCGGCCAGGGCGGCGGCTTCGCCCTCGAACAGGCGGCGGGCCTCGATCAGCTCGAACGCGCCGATCTCGAAGGCGGGCTCGGCGCTGGCCGAGGTGACGGGGCGGACGTCGCCGGTGACATAGATGCCCAGGCCATGGCGGGCCTCGATCATGCCCAGCATTTCCAGGGCGATCATCGCTTCGCGAAGGGTGGGGCGGCTGACCCCGAACTGCTCGGCCAGTTCGCGTTCGGTGGGCAGGCGGTCGCCAAGCTTGTATTGGCCGCCCTCGATGGCGTCGGCGATCGAGTCGGCGATACGGCGGTAGAGCTTGACGTTCTCGGCCATGGGTCTTCGTCAGTTTCTCGGCGGCGGCCTGAAAGGCCTCTTCGAACTCGCGATAGCATAGCCGACCCGGGCCGCGCGGGCTATTTTTGGCGTCCAACGCCAAAGCCCGGCGATTGTCGCCAACCGCGTCGTGACGACGTCACCAATCGTGCATCGAGCCGTCCTCGCGGCGGGCGATCGGCAGGTAGGCGCGCTTGTAGGGATACTTGGCCGCTTCGGCCTCGTCGATGTCGACGCCCAGGCCGATCGCCTCGCCCGGATGCAGCATGCCGTCCGCGAAGCTGTAGGCGTGGGGGAACACCGCGTCGGTGGCCTCGGTGTGGCGCATGTATTCCTGGACGCCGAAATTGGGGATCGACAGGTCGAAGTGCAGGGCGGCGGCCATGCAGACCGGCGACAGGTCGGTGGCCCCGTGGCAGCCGGTGCGCACGTGGTGCAGGTCGGCGAAGCTGGCGATCTTGCGCAGGTGGGTGATGCCGCCGGCGTGCACCACGGTCGCACGGATGTAGTCGATCAGCTGCTCTTCGATCAGCTGCTTGCAGTCCCAGATCGCGTTGAACACCTCGCCCACGGCCAGGGGCGTGGTGGTGTGCTGGCGGATGATGCGGAAGCTGGCCTGGTTCTCGGCCGGGACGGCGTCCTCCATCCAGAAGGGGCGGTACGGTTCCAGGTCCTTGCCCAGGCGGCCGGCCTCGATCGGGGTGAGGCGGTGGTGCACGTCGTGCAGCAGGTGCACGTCCCAGCCCAGCGCGTCGCGGGCCGCCTCGAACAGGCCGGGGGCGCTGCGCAGGTACTTCTCGGTCGACCACAGGCTTTCGGTCGGCAGGTCGCTGTCGGCCGGCTCGTAGAAGAACCTGTCCTTGGAGACGCCGTAGACGCCCTTCAGGCCGGGCACGCCCGACTGCAGGCGGATGGCCTTGTAGCCCTGGGCGGCGTAGATCGCGGCGTTTTCCAGGGTCTCCTCGACCGTCGCGCCGTTGGCGTGGCCGTAGACCATCACGCCCGTGCGGCAGGCGCCGCCCAGCAGCTGGTACAGCGGCAGGCCGGCGATCTTGGCCTTGATGTCCCACAGGGCCATGTCGACAGCGGCGATGGCGGCCATGGTCACCGGACCGCGCCGCCAGTAGGCGCCCCTGTACAGGTACTGCCAGATGTCCTCGATCTGATGGGCGTCGCGGCCGATCAGGCAGGGGATGACGTGGTCAGTCAGGTAGCTGGCCACCGCCAGCTCACGCCCGTTCAGCGTGGCGTCCCCGACGCCGTGGACCCCGTCGCTGGTCTCGATCTTCAGGGTGACGAAGTTTCGTCCGGGGCAGGTGACGATGACCTTGGCGGCGGTGATCTTGGGCATGGGACGCTTTCGTTGATCCGACCGTTGGATCGGATGGTAGCGGTATCGGTCTAAATCACACGGGCCGGTTGTCAACCTATTGGTCTGACCACCGGCATTTGGTGTCTCGACCTTCTGTGGAGGTAGCGGTATCACGGGATAAAAGGTCGTCGCGCTTCCTCGCGTCGCGCGGCAAGGTCTCGCCAGGGAGAAAACATGCGTCTTGCGTCCTTCATGCGTGGGCTTTGCCTGGCGGCCGGCCTGGTTTCGGCGACCCTGGCGGGGCCGGCGGCTCGCGCCGAGGACGGCTATGACCTGTGGCTGCGCTATCGGCCGCTGCCGGCGGCCCAGCGGTCGGAGCCGCCGACGATCGCGCCCGTCGCCGACACCCCGACCCTGAGGATCGCGCGCGCCGAACTCCAGCGCGGACTGGACGGCCTGACCGGCGGCGCTCCCTCGCCGGACGGTCCCTCGATCCTGCTGGGCACGCCGGCAGGTTCCCCGGCCGTCGCCGCCCTGAACCTGCCGCTGAAGGGCGCCGCTGAGGAAGGCTACCTGATCCGAACCGTGGGCAAGACCACGGTCATCGCCGGCAATAGCGACATCGGCGTGCTGTACGGCGTCTTCCACTATCTGCGCCTGGTCCAGACGGGGCAGGGCGTCGACAAGCTGGACATCCTGTCGGCGCCCAAGGTCCGCCACCGCCTGCTGAACCACTGGGACAACCTGAATGGCTCCGTCGAGCGCGGCTATGCTGGCCAATCCTTGTGGGACTGGTGGAAGCTGCCGGACTACAGGGATCCCCGCTACGTGGACTACGCCCGGGCCAACGCCTCGATCGGCATCAACGGTGCGGTCCTGAATAACGTCAACGCCAAGGCCGACAGCCTGACCGCGCCCTATATCGCCAAGGCCGCGGCCCTGGCCGACGTCTTCCGGCCCTATGGGATCAAGGTCTATCTGTCGGCCCGCTTCTCGGCCCCGATCGAGATCGGCGGGCTGAAGACCGCCGATCCCCTGGACCCGGCCGTTCGCGCCTTCTGGAAGGCCAAGGCCGACGAGATCTACAAGGCCATTCCCGACTTCGGCGGCTTCCTGGTCAAGGCCAATTCCGAGGGCCAGCCCGGCCCGCAGGACTATGGCCGCACCCATGTCGACGGGGCGAACATGCTGGCCGACGCGGTGGGGCCGCACGGCGGGATCGTGATGTGGCGGGCCTTTGTCTATTCGCACGAGCAGCCTGACGACCGCGCCAAGCAGGGCTACGGCGAGTTCAAGCCGTTCGACGGCCAGTTCCGCGACAACGTCATCGTCCAGGTCAAGAACGGGGCCATCGACTTCCAGCCGCGCGAGCCGTTCCACCCGCTGTTCGGGGCGATGCCGAAAACCAACCTCGGTATGGAGTTCCAGATCACCAAGGAATATCTCGGCTTCGCCACCCACCTGGTCTATCTGGGCCCGCTGTACGAAGAGACCCTGAAGTCGGACACCTACGGCCGCGGGCCGGGCTCGACCGTGGCCAGGGTGGTGGACGGCTCGCTCGATGGCCGGCGAGAGACCCTGATGGCCGGGGTCGCCAATATCGGCCGCGACCGCAATTGGTCAGGCTCGCAGTTCGACCAGGCCAACTGGTACGTGTTCGGCCGCCTGGCTTGGGATCCGGAGGCTTCCACCAAGGACATCGCCGCCGACTGGGCGAAGATGACCTTCTCGACCGACCCCCGCTTTGTCGAGCCCGCCGTGGCGATGATGATGGGCTCGCGCGAGGCGGCGGTGGACTACATGACGCCGCTGGGCCTGCATCACCAGATGGGCCGCAGCCATCACTATGGTCCGGGCCCGTGGGTGAGCGGCGGCGAGCGCGCCGACTGGACCAGCGTCTACTACGCCAAGGCCGGCAAGGACGGGATCGGCTTCGACCGCACCGCCGCCGGCAGCAACGCCGTCGCCCAGTACGCTCCCGTGGTGGCCAAGCGATTCTCTGACCTGAAGAGCATCGACGAGAAGGACCTGCTGTGGTTCCACCACCTGCCGTGGACCTACCGCCTAAAGTCGGGCCAGACCCTGTGGGACGGCTTGGTGGGCCACTATTCGCGCGGGGTGTCGTATGTCGCCGGCATGGGCCGGACCTGGGCGGATCTGGCGCCCTATGTCGATCCCGAACGCCACGCCCAGGTCGCCGACTTCCTGGCCATCCAGCGCAACGAAGCCCAGTGGTGGCGCGACGCCTCGATCGCCTATTTCCAGACCTTCTCGGGCCTGCCGCTGCCGGCTGGCGAGGCGCCGCCGGCCCATTCGCTGGACTATTACGAGAGCCTGAACTTTCCCTACGCGCCGGGGGGAGGGTGAGGGGGCGAGGGGCGTTGTTACGCCCTTTGGGGGCTGGGTCGTCGAGGCGGCGTGGGCGGCCACAGGCGCCGACCTGGGCCTGGGGCGGGCCAGGTCAATCGCGGGCTAGATAGGCTGAAATTCGCCTTCGCCGGCCGCGCGCGGCGGGGCGCCGCCGCGCGTCATGGCCCGGTCGGTCGCAGAATCCCTTGGTATGTGTCCAGGACAATTTGGCCATTTCGAGATTTTTAAGCGCGATTGGCCTGGGCGTATTGTGGCAAAAATCACACGCCTATCCGGAATCGGTACCGCTAACATTTGCCTCGATCGTCACCCATTTCAGGGTGTCGCAGCGCAATCCCCTGAAAAATAACGATGTTCTCACCCCGAAAGGTAAGATCACTGCTTAAGAGTGATCTGTCCTCTCGGGTTACCATTGTTGACTGCATGTTCCGGCGGCGAAATGGTTCGACGACGCGTGGCCGGCCACGCCGATAACAAAAACAGGCGCGAAGCGACGCGCCCGCATTGGGAGGCAATTGGATGCGAAAGCTTACGGGATGCTCGCGCGTGGCGCGCGCCGCGCTCTTTGGGGCCACCATGCTGTCTGGCTTGGCCGCCGCACAGGCCCACGCCCAGTCCGCGCCGTCCACGGCCGCCGGCGCGCCCAACAGCGACACCGTCGAGGAAGTGGTCGTAACGGGCTACCGCCACAGCCTGGCGCAGTCGACGGTCGCCAAGCGCGAGACGACCGGCTTCGCCGACGCCATCTTCGCCGAAGACATCGGCAAATTCCCCGACTCCAACATCGCGGAATCCTTCAACCGGATTCCCGGCATCACCATCACCCGCGACATCACCGGCGAAGGCACGAACGTCGCCATCCGGGGGCTGGGCTCCAACTTCACCAACGTCACGCTGAACGGCGCTTCGATCGCCGTGGCCTCGTCGGGGGCGACCGACGCCCAGGGCACGGACCGCTCGGTCGATCTCAGCTTCTTCCCGACCGACCTGTTCACCAAGCTGACGGTGAACAAGAGCTATTCGGCCAGCCTTCTCGAAGGCGGCGCGGCGGGCAATATCGACATGCGCTCGGCCCGTCCGTTCGATCGGCCCGGCCAGCATCTGACGATGAGCGTCCAAGGCCTGAAGCCAGACGAGGCCAAACTGGGCGGGAAGGGGGCCCTGATCGCCAGCAAGACCTGGGACAATTTCGGCGTCCTGTTCGGGATTTCAGGCCAGCGGCTGCATACCGACACGCGCGGCTACGAGACGATCGGCTTCACCAATCCGAACCTGTCGGCGGCCCAGTGCGGCGCGACCAGCGGCTGCAACCCCACGGGCGGCGGTAACTGGACGATCCCGGCCACGGTGCCCGTCGGTGCGGGCGGGGGGCTGGTGGCCGGCACGGTCATCGACCGGGCCTTCCTGCTGGCCAACAACCCTGGCGCCTCGATCCAGCAGATCGACAACGGCCTGTTGCCGCGCCTTGGCCGTCCGTCGGCCGAGTACGGTCGCCGCGACCGTTTCAATGCCGTGACCAGCCTGGAATGGAAGCCGACCGACAACCTGAACTTCTATGTCGACGGGATGTACGGCTACAAGAAGAACGACCTGCTGCGCGAAGACATGGCCTGGATCGTGCGCAACGGCGCGATCATTCCGACCAACACCAAATACGACAAGACCGACTGCTCGACCGGCTGCACGGTCACGTCGGGCACCTACGCCAATTCCCAGTTCTTCCTGGAGTTCCGCCCCTACCTCGAGAAGACCGAGCTGTGGGGGATCAATCCGGGCGGCGAGTGGCGCATCAGCGACAAGCTGAAGGTCGAGGCCCAGGCCAACTACACCAAGAGCACCTTCCACCGCGAAAGCCCGACCTTCGGCCCGGTGACCGCCTTGGGCGTCGGTACGACGGTCGACTACACCTACAACCCGAACGGCATTCCGACGATCAAAAGCAGCGTCGACCTGAACAACCCGGCCAACTTCGTCTGGACGGGCGGCCGCCTGAACATGCAGGACGAAAAGCGCTGGTATGAAACCAAGGGCGCCCGCGCGGTCGTCACCTGGGGCGACGAGGCGCTGAACCTGAAGTTCGGCGCCAACTACGACGACGTTTCGCGCACCATCCGCGGCTACGACAACACCCAGCCGTGGCAGAACGCGACCTGCGGCGACAACCCCAGCATCAACCTGCCCTCGCCGAACGGCCAGCCGCCGTGCCAGGGCCTGAACCAGCCGGGCGCGGCGCCGGCCGGCTATCCGACCTATCCGGGGTATGGCACGGGCTACACGGCCGGACAGACCGGGGTGCTCACCTACGCTGGTTCGCTGATCCCGACGACCAGCCTGGCCAGCTATTTGAAGCCTGGTCCGGCCGGCTTCGTCACCGTCGACTGGGACAAGGTCAAGAAAGCCACCAACTACGACGCGCTCCACGCGGCCACGCCAGAGACCGGCGGCTCCAACACCGGCGCCAGCGGCGGTTACATCAACGAGAAGAACAGTTCAGCCTACACCGAGCTGAACGGCGTGACCCAGGTGCTGGACAGCGATTTGCGCTTCAATGTCGGGGTCCGTTACGTCCACACCGAGCAGACGATCGGCGGCCGCGTCTCGATCGCCGATCCGCGCAACACCCTGCCCGGCGGCGCCCAGCTGCCCGACGGCTCGCGCTATCCGAACCTGGTCAACTTCGTCTACACCGAGAACACCTATTCGAAATGGCTGCCGGCCGGGAACATCGCCTACGACGTCAGCGAGCACGCCGTGGCCCGTCTGGCGGTGTCGGAGACGATGACCCGTCCGGATCCGGCCGCCCAGCTGCCGGGCGTCAGCTTCGGCGCGCCGTCGGCCGACCAGGCCACCATCGGCAACTCGGCCCTGAAGCCGTACTTCTCGAAGAATATCGACCTGGGCTTCGAGTTCTACACCGGCCAGGAAGGCGTGATCGCGGTCAACGCCTTCCGCAAGTCGCTGACCGGCTTCACGACCAACAACGTCGTGACCCAGCCGTTCTCGTATCTGGCCCAGTACGGCATCACCTACGACACCCTGAACGACACCCAGAAGACGGCGATCAATTCGCGCGGCGGTCCGACCGCGGCGCAGGTCCAGATCCAGTCGCAGATCAACGTGCCCAACAAGCTGACGATCAACGGCCTGGAATTCCAGTGGGTGCAGCCGCTCGACTTCCTGACCAGCCGGTTCGGCGTCGAAGGGCTGGGGGTCAACGCCAACGCCACCATCGTCGACCAGACCAGCAATGGTCCGGCGATCGCCTACGGCGTCGCGAAATACACCTACAACCTGACCGGCTACTATGAACATAACGGGGTCAGCCTGCGCTTGAGCCACACTTACCGGAAAGGTTCTCAGTCCAGCGGCGCCAACCAGAACGGCGTCACCTCGGCGGCCCTGTTCGCGGACGACTACAAGCAGACCGACTTCTCTTCGAGCTACGATCTGGACAAGATCTTCGGCGTGACGAACGCGCCGCAGGTGGTTTTCAACGTGATCAACCTGACCAATGAACCGCTGCGCTCGCACTTCCAGTACGACAACGCGACGTTCACCTACTACAAGCCCGGCCGCCAATATCAGCTTGGCTTGCGCATGAGCTTCTGACGGTACGGGCGTTCGGCGCGAACATCGCCTGGCTTCGACGTCTGGCCGGCAATCTCGTCGAGCGGCCCGGCGCCGGTCAGGCAAGCCCGCCACCTTGGCCTGCTTTTGGTTCCTTCCCGGCCCGGCCTTATGGCCGGGCCTTTTTTCGAAGAAGGTCGCAACGGTTCGTCCGACGCGGAATCGTGGGCAATCGCCGCATCGACGTAGGATGTCGGGTGGCGGACCTCTGGACGCCAGATGAGGGCGACTCAGGCCGCCGCGCAGTTTTCGGCGATGAAGCGCATGTGGTCGGGCATGGCCTGGGCCGACTTGGCGATGACGGCGTGGATGTTGGCCATCCGGGCGCGCAGCTCGTCGTCCGACATCACGTCGGCCATCGGGTCGTGGCCCCGCGGCTCCAGCCCTTGGCCAACCATCACCGCGAACCAGCTGGTGTCGGTGAACAGCTCCTCGTTCTCGCGGAACACCCGGCCATAGCTTTGGAACACCGCCATCTTGTCGGCTAGGTAGTCTGGGATCGGCATCTCGCGCAGATAGTCCCAGTATGGCGTGTCGTTGCGCCGGGTGACGTGGAAATGCAGGATCAGGAAGTCGCGGATCGTCTCGTACTCGAACTGCATCACCCGGTTGTAGCGGTCGATGTCGGGGGTCTGGAACCGCCGGTCGGGAAACATGGCCAGCAGGCGCGCGATCCCGACCTGGATCAGGTGGATGCTCTGGCTCTCCAGCGGCTCCATGAAGCCGGCCGACAGGCCGATGGCCACGACGTTCTTGTTCCAGCTCTTCTTCCGCCGACCCGCCGTGAAGCGCAGGGTGAACGGGTCACGCAGCGGGACGCCGTCCAGATTGGCCAGCAGGTCGGCGGTCGCCTCGTCGTCGCTGACGTGCGCGCTGGAATAGGCGTAGCCGTTGCCCAGGCGGTGCTGCAGCGGAATGCGCCATTGCCAGCCGGTCGGGCGGGCGGTGGCGCGGGTCACCGGCTGACGCGAACCGGCCAGCGCGCAGGGCACGGCAACGGCCCGGTCGTTCAGCAGCCAATGGGACCAGTCCTCGAAGCCGGTCTTCAGGGTCTGCTCGATCAGCAGGCCGCGGAACCCCGAGCAGTCGATGAACAGATCGCCCTCGACCCGCTGGCCGCTCTGCAGGGTCACGGCCTCAATGAACCCGTCTTCGACGCGCTGGTGGACCTCGACGATCCGGCCCTCCTGGCGGGCCACCCCGCGCTGTTCGGCGTACTCGCGCAGGAACAGGGCGTAGAGGCCGGCGTCGATGTGATAGGCGTGGGACAGCGTGCCCAGCGGCGAGTTGCGCTGGCCGTTGGCCCGCATGAACTTGCCCTGGGCCGAGGCCAGGGCCTGCAGTGAATATTCGGTCAGGTCGGCGGCCTCGCCCATGGCGTTCAGGCGCAGCCAGTAGGCGTGGAACGACACCCCCTCCATGTCCAGGCCGTAGGGGCCGAACGGATGGTAGTAGCGGTGACCGATCTGTTTCCAGTCGACGAAGTCGATGGCCAGCTTGAAGGTCGCCTTGGTGCGGCGGACGAACTCGTTCTCGTCCAGGCCCAGCATCCGATTGAAGATGTTGATCTGCGGAATGGTGGATTCGCCGACCCCGATCGTGCCGATCTCCTCGGACTCGACCAGGGTCACCTGGGTGCGGCCGTCCTTCAGGAAGCGGCCCAGCGCCGCCGCCGTCATCCAGCCGGCCGTGCCGCCGCCGACGATGACGATCCTGCGCAGGCGGTGGTCGGTCATTAGGGCCTCATGCGAGAATGGGGGCGACGACCGTCTCGGCGGCGCAGTAGCGGGCGATGAAGGCGGCGTGGTCGGGCATGGCCTGGGCGGTCTGGCCAATCAGGGCCGACATTCGTTGCAGGCGCTGGACCAGCGCGGCTTCGGGCAAGCTGTCGACCAGGGCGTCGTACCGGCGCGGCACGATCCCCTGGCCCATCAGCACCGCGATCCAGCTGGGTTCGGCGAACAGGTCATAGTCCGACTGGAACAGTCGTCCGCGCCCGGCGAACAGGTCGATCTTGCGCTGGAGGCTGTCGGGGACATCCATGGTGCGGACATGGTCCCAGTAGGGCGTGTCCGCCCGCTCCGTGGCCTTGAAGTGGAGGATGATGAAGTCACGGACCAGCTCGACCTGCTGGGCGGTCAGGCGGTTGTACTCGTCGATCTCCAGCGGATCGAAGCCCTTGTCGGGAAACAGGGCGAGCAGCTTGGTAATCCCCGCCTGGATCAAGTGGATGCTGGTGCTCTCCAGCGGCTCCAGGAAGCCGGACGACAGGCCGATGGCGACGCAGTTCTTGATCCAGGCCCGGTCGCGACGACCGGCCTGGAAGCGCAGGACGTTCGGTTCGGCCCGGGCGGGGCCGTCCAGGCCGGCGATCAGGGCGGCCAGGGCCGCGTCGTCGCCGAGATGGGCGCTGGAATAGACATAGCCGTTGCCGGTGCGGTGTTGCAGCGGGATGCGCCAGCGCCAGCCGGCCTTGTCGGCGGTGGCGCGGGTATAGGGCGTCAGGCCGTCGCCGCCGGTGTCGCAAGGGATCGCCACCGCCCGGTCGTTGGGCAGCCAATGGCTCCAGTCGACATAGCGTCCGCCAAGGGCCTGGCCGATCAGTAGGGCGCGGAAGCCGCTGCAGTCGATGAACAGGTCCGCCTCGAAGACCCGGCCGTCTTCCAGGGTGAGCGACTGGATGAAGCCGTCGTCGCCGCGCAGGGTCACGTCGGCGACCTTGCCCTCGACCCGCGTCGCGCCCCGCGCCTCGGCGAAGCCGCGCAGGAATCGGGCATAGAGGCCGGCGTCGAAGTGGAAGGCGTATTTCAGGCTGGACAGCACCTTGGCCGGATCGGGATCGGGCAGGGCGAAGCGGTTTCGGCGCGCGGCGACGGCCGCCAGGTTGAAGTCCTCGAGCGGCCCGACCTGATCACGGACCTTGCGCCAGACCTGGTGGAACTTGATGGCCTCGATGTCCAGGCCGAACGACCCGAACGGATGCATGTAGCGGTCGCCCAGGCGGGTCCAGTCGCGAAACTCGATGCCCAGCTTGAAGGTGGCGCGAGTGGCCCGCATGAACGCACGCTCGTCGATCCCCAGCATGGCGTTGAAGGTCAGGATCGGCGGGATCGTGGCTTCGCCGACCCCGACCGTGCCGATCTGCTCGGACTCGATCAGCGTCACCTCGATCTGGCCGCCCAGCACCTTGGACAAAGCGGCGGCGGTCATCCACCCCGCCGTGCCGCCACCCAGAACCAATACCTTGCGGATCGGAGGCGGCGTCATGGGCGGTCCTTCAGGGCGTCGGCATGGGTCGGCATGGCCAGGGCGGCCTGGCGGATCAGGCCGCGGAGCCGGGTCAGGGCCGCGTCGGCCTGGCCGGCGGGCAGACGGTCGGCCAGGCGGTCGTGCCGCCGGGGCGTGATCCCGAGGCCGAGGAGCGCTCCCACCCAGGCGCCTTCCACGAAGGTCTCCTCGTCGTACAGCACCACGCGGCCGCGGCTTTCGAACTGGGCCTGCTTGTAGGCCAAGGCGGTCGAGGGCGCGGCGCGGCGGGCCCTCGACCAGAACCGGTCGGTCCGGCTGGCGGCGACGTAGCGCAGGACGGCTAGGTCGCGGGCGCGATCGAAGGTCTCGGCCATCAGGCGATTATATTCCGCCGCCGCCAGGGGCGAGCCCTCGGCGGTGGGCAGCAGGGCGATCAGCCGGCCGACGCCGCTCTGGATCGCCTGAGCGTCATCGCCGTTCAGCGGTTCCAGCTGGCTCGCCGCGGGACCGATCGCCAGGCAGCCCTTTGACCATGCGCGCTCCCGCCGGCCGTTGTGTCGCCGAATGATCGTCGCCTCGCCGCCCAGGATCGCGCGCGCCTCGTCGTCGGAGGTCAGGTCGCTGGCATAGGCCAAGGTCACGGCGTCGGCGTCGCGCAGGGGGACGCGCCGCAACCAGCCTTCCGTCACGGTCTCGAACTCGGTCAGGGGCGGTGGATCGGCGCGGCGCGCGAGCTCGCGCAAGGCCAGGCGGTTGCAGGGGAGGGCGACCGTCTCGTCGATCCAACCCCCGCTAGGCGTGGCGCCGATCAGCCGGCCGTCCGGCGTCGTGTCGATGAACAGGTCGGCGGCGATCCGCTCGCCGTCGGCCAGGACCACCGCCTGGACGGCCCCTTCCGTGTCCAGGACGACCTGGGCGATCTCGCCAGGGCGAGCCGCCACGCGCCCCGCCGTCGACCGCAGCGCCGCGACATAGCCGGCCGAATCCAGGTGCAGGCCGTAGGACAGGGTTGAGAGCACCGACCTTGGATCCTCGCTGGGCGGCGCGAACCGGCCCAGGCGTCCGGCCACGGCGGCCAGGCTGTAGTCCTCGTAGCGTCCGGCCTCGCCGCGCTGACGGGCCCGCAGCCAGTGATGATGGAAGGCCACGCCGTCGAGATTGGCGCCGGCGTCGCTGAAGCCCTCGACATGGTCGTGGTCGAATCCGGTCCAGCCGCCGTATCGCGCGCCCAGCTTGAAGGTTCCGCGCGCGGTCCGCATCACGGTCGCCTCGTCCAGGCCTAGCAGGCCATGGAAGCCGCGCAGGGCGGGCAGGGTGGACAGGGCGCCGCGCGGCGCGGCGTCGGCGGTTTCGATCACACGGATCTCGCAGGCCGGCGGCAGGACCCGCGCCAGGGCCGCGGCGGTCATCCAGCCGGCGACGCCGCCGCCCAGGATGGCGACGTTGTTCAGGGGCGAGCCGGTCACGCCGTCACCGCCTGGGCCGTCGCCCCGGATCGGGCCGCGCAGAAGCGGGCGATCCAGTCATCGTGGGCCGGCATGGCGCGTGTAGCCTCCGCGATCGAGTCGCGAATCGCCTTCAGCCTTTGCGCCAGGACGGCGTCGGGCACGCTGCCGCTGACCGGGTCATAGGCGCGCGGCACGATGTTCTGGCCCAGATAGACCGCCAGCCAGCTGGGCTCGAGAAAGAAGCCGTCCTTGTATTTCACCACCACCCCGCGGTCGTGGAACAGGTCCATCTTGTAGGCTAGGCTGTCGGGAATCGGCAGGTTGCGACGGTCGTCCCAGAACGCCTCGCCGGTCCGCTGGTTGGCGTGATAGTGCAGCACCAGGAAGTCGCGGATGCGCTCGAACTCCAGCGTCATCACCCGATTGTACTCGTCCTGGTCGGCCTGGTCGCAGGTCCGGTCGGGAAACAGCTCCAGCAGGGTGGTCACCGCCACCTGGATCAGGTGGATGCTGGTGCTTTCCAACGGTTCCAGGAAGCCGCTCGCCAGGCCCACCGCCACGCAGTTCTTGCTCCACTGCTTGCGCCGATGGCCGGCCACGAAGCGCAGGACGCGCGGATCGGCCTGGGCCCTGCCCTCCAGCCCAGCCAGCAGGGCCGCGGCGGCGGCGTCGTCGCTTATGTGCTGGCTGGAATAGACATAGCCGTTGCCGACTCGATGCTGCAGCGGGATGCGCCAGCGCCAGCCGGCCGCGTCGGCCGTGCAGCGGGTATAGGGCGTGGACGCCTCGACCGTCTCGCAAGGGACGGCGGCGGCCCGGTCGCAGGGCAGCCAGCGCGTCCAGTCCTCGTAGCCGGTCTTCAGGGCCTGCTCGATCAACAGGCCCCGGAAGCCTGAGCAGTCGATGAACAGGTCGGCTCCGATTCGCTCGCCGCCCTCCATCGTGATCGCCTCGATGAAGCCGTCATCGCCGCGCAGGGCGACATCGGCCACCTTGCCTTCGGTGCGCACCACGCCGCGCGCCTCGGCATAGGCGCGCAGGTAGGCGGCGTAGAGGCCGGCGTCGAACTGGTAGGCGTAGTTGTAGGTCGAGGCCACGGAACTCAGGTCGGGAGAGGGCGGGGCGAACTTGCCCCCTCGTGCGGCCATGACCGGCAGGGAATAGGCCTCCAGCGGCGTGTCGTCGCCGCCCTGGCGGGCCCGCAGCCAGTGATGATGGAAGCTCACGCCGGCGATCGCCGCGCCATAGGCGCCGAACGGGTGGATGTAGCTATCGCCCAGCTTGCCCCAGCCGCGAAACTCGATGCCCAGCTTGTAGGTCGCCTGGGTCTTGCGCATGAAATCGGCCTCGTCGAGGCCTAGGGCGGCGTTGAAATGGCGGATGTGCGGGACGGTGGCCTCGCCGACGCCGACCGTGCCGATCTCGGCCGATTCCACCAGGCGGATGGCGATCGGCAGGCCGGCCAGCTTGGCCGACAAGGCGGCCGCCGTCATCCAGCCGGCCGTACCGCCGCCGACGATTAGAATGTTCCGGACGGTCTGGTCCGTCATGCGCTTCCCCCTGATGCGACCGTATCCCGCCTTCTATGGGCGGTCATCCCCCTGATCCGGCGACACCGGATGTCCAGGTCGATTGGTCAGACAACGTGATCTACTTATACGTGTGTAGTATCACTTCCGCGACCGGCTCCTGCTGAGCGGCGATCCGCAGAACCTTCCGATTAATATGATAAAACGGGATTTTGGGCGGGCATACTTTCTTTTCGATAGGCGAGTTACCGCTACCTTGACGCTGGCGGCCTTTGCCATATCATCTGACCATAACGGCCCACGCAATAGGCCCGTGGTAGCGGTAACGAGCTGCCATGAAGAATAACTGGGGAGGCAGACGAAAATGGACCACGTCCAAGGTGCGCCCGCACGGGCTGGCGCGATTTCCACTTCAAAGCTTAGGTATGGCGCTTCGGTCCTGGCGCTGAGCGCGATGTTGGGCGCCGTCCTGGCGGCCGCGCCGGCCTGGGCCCAGACCAAGCCGGCCGACGATACGACGACGGTGGACGAGGTGGTCGTCACCACCATCCGTCAAAGCCTGAAGAGCTCGCAGCAACTGAAGCAGAGCTCGGAGATCATCGGCGACTCCATCACCGCCGAGGACATCGGCGCCCTGCCGGACCGTTCGGTGACCGAGGCGCTGCAGCGCATCCCGGGCGTGGCCATCAACCGTTTCGCCGCCGGCGTCGACCCGGACCACTTCTCGACCGAAGGCAGCGGCGTCGTGGTGCGCGGCCTGAACTTCGTGCGCTCGGAGCTGAATGGCCGCGACACCTTCTCGGCCAACAACGGCCGCGCCCTGAGCTTCGCGGACGTGCCCTCCGAACTGATGGGCGGCGTCGATGTGTTCAAGAGCCCGTCGGCCGACATGATCGAGGGCGGCATCTCGGGCACGGTGAACCTGCGCACCCGCCTGCCGTTCGACAGCAACAAGCGGCTGATGTCGGTGTCGGCCGAGGCCAGCTACGGCGACTTCGTCAAGAAGTGGGCCCCGACCTTCTCGGCCCTCTACAGCGACCAGTGGGATACCCAGGCCGGCACGTTCGGTTTGCTGCTGAGCGCCGTGGATTCCAAGCTGTTCACCCGCGCCGACGGCACGCAGGTGTCGAACTTCGGCTGCCGCACCGGCTTCACCAGCGCCCAGACCGCCAACCCTCAGGCCGTGAACTGCCCACAGGGCGGCAAGGGCGTGTGGTTCCCGCGCGGCGCGGCCTTCCGCAGCACCGAGACCGAACGCAACCGCACCGGCTATGCGGCGGCCGGCCAATGGCGCAGCAACGACGACACCATGCTGGCCACCCTCCAGTACCTGCGCTCGGAATCGACGCAGTCCTGGACCGAACACGCGATGGAGATCGCCACCGACAACGTGACCTCGAACGGCGACTCCCGCCCGATCGACGGCACCACCTTCGGCGTCGACAGCGACGGCATCTTCACCAACGGCATCATCACGGGCTCGCAGGGCTGGCGCGACGACCAGAACGGCTCGGACCCCCGCACGCCCAGCTTCGGTCTGCAAAGCAACAACATCAGCCGCAGCGTCGAGCAGACCTATGTCACTTCGGACTACGGCTTCAATTTCAAATGGACGCCCAATGACCGCTGGGGCGTGATCTTCGACTACCAGCACGTCGACTCGACGGTCGACAACCTGGACGTCGGCATCTGGGGCTCGGCCTTCCAGAACCTGGACCTGAAGCTCAACGGCTCAGACATGCCCGTGTTCACGTTCATCCCGCCGGCCAGCGGCGCGGCCGTTTCGAACTGCTCGCCGCCCAGCGGCAGCTGCTCGACCTATTTCCGCGGGGCCCACAACAGCTTCCAAGACCCCTATAACAGCTTCTGGCGCTCGGCGATGGACCACATCGAGCAGAGCGAAGGCAAGGAAGACGCGGCCAAGATCGACGTCGACTACCGCTTCGCCGAGAATAGCTGGCTGGACTCGGCGCGGGTCGGGGTGCGTTGGGCCGAGCGCGACCAGACCACGCGCTTCTCGACCTACAACTGGGGTGTGCTGAGCGAAATCTGGGGCGGCGCCGGTCCGGTGTGGTTCGACGACCCGATCAACGGCAATCCCGCCACGCCCGGCGGTTCGACCAGCGCGGCCTATACCGAGCTCTATCCGTTCACCGACTTCATGCGCGGCCAGGTCCCGGTTCCGAGCGGCCTGGACGCCCGCCCATTCTACAACGGCAACGCGGCCAAGGACTATGCGTCTATGTCGGCCTTCGCCCTCAGCGTCGGCGACGAATGGCGGCCGCGCCTAGTGAACGGTTGTCCGCAGAACTGGGTGCCGCTGGCCCAGCGCTGCGGGGTCGTAGCCGGCACGCCGTTCCTGCCGGGCGAGATCAATCCGATCAATGAAAAGACCAAGTCCGCCTACGGTATGCTGCGCTTCAAGCATGACTTCGATGGCGACATCCGGCTGACCGGCAACATCGGCCTGCGCTACACAGAGACCAAGCGCGAGGCGTCCGGCTATCTGGTGTTCCCGAACGCCGTGCCGCCGAGCGATGCGTCGTGCGCCGACGCCCTGGCGCAATGGGCGGCCCTGCCGGATCCCAAGGACCCGTTCGTGCCATCGGACTTCTGCTCGCTTCCGGCCCAGACCCGGGCCGCGGCCCGGCTGTTCGCCAACGGCGCCACGACCGCCAATACGGCCCACGCCAAGTTCGAGTACTGGCTGCCCAGCGTGAACGTGAAGGTCGCCCTGCCGAACAAGCTGCAGCTGCGCTTCGCCGCCTCCAAGACCATCACGCCGCCGGAAGTGGGCCTGACCCGCAACTACTACGACGTGAAGCTGGACACGACGGACACGGGGATCAGCAATCCGGTCACGGCCGACAGCCTCAGCGGCAACGTCACCGTCGGCAATCCTTACCTGAAGCCGACCCAGGCCCTGAACGTCGACGGCTCGGTGGAATGGTACTTCGCGCCGGTCGGCTCGCTGACCTTCGCCCTGTTCTGGAAGGAACTGAAGGACGTCGCCACCAACACGACCGCCCGCATCCCGTTCACCAACAACGGCGCGACCTTCAATGTGGTGGTCACCACGCCCGGCAATTCCGAGCAGAAGGCCCACGTGAAGGGCTTCGAAATCGCCTACCAGCAGTTCTATGACTTCCTGCCCAAGCCGCTGGACGGGTTCGGCATCAACGCCAACTACAGCTACATCGACAGCAAGGGCGTGCCGCAAAGCACGCTGTCGGCGACCGACCCCGACGTGGCCGCCGGCCGCGTCTCGACGGTCAACACCGCGCTGCTGCCGCTGCAGGGCCTGTCCAAGCACAACGCCAACCTCGCGGCCATCTACGAAAAGGGACCGATCTCGGCCCGCCTGGCCTACAACTGGCGCTCGGACTTCCTGCTGACGGTCCGCGACGTGATCGTGCCCTACGCGCCGATCATGAACGAGGCCACCGGCCAGTTGGACGGCTCGATCTTCTACACCCTCAATCCGAAGGTGAAGATCGGCGTCCAGGGCGTGAACCTGACCAACGAGGTCACCAAGACCACCCAGGTCCTGAACGATCAGCTGCTCAAGGCCGGGCGGTCGTGGTTCATGAACGACCGGCGCTACACCTTCGTGCTCCGCGCCAGCTTCTAGATCCCGAGGCGAGCCTGGCTTCGGTCGGGCTCGTCCGGGCGTTTACCCTTCGGCCATCCGTGGGCGAGGGGCTTCTACCCCAAACTCGCCGCGCAACGTTCCGGACGTTGCGCGGCGTTCTTCGCAAAGGGCTTTGCCGTGGCGTTCCTTCCATCCCTTTCCCGGCGCGGCTTCATGGGACTGGGCGCCGCCTCGGTGGCGATGGGCGTGGTTCCCGATCTGGTCCGGGCCAACGAACGCGCGCCCGGACCGTCGCTCGCGGCCCTGGCGCGGGGCAAGGGTCTCCGCTTCGGAAGTGCGGTGGGGGCGGGAAGGGCCGGGTCTCTGACTGGCACGCTCGACGATCCCCGCTATCGCCAGATCCTGATCGACGAATGCGGCGTGCTGGTCCCCGAGAACGAGCTGAAGTGGTACGTCCTGCGGCCCGACGCCAGGACCTTCGCCTTCGAACGGGCCGACCGGATCGCCGCCTTCGCCAAGGCCCACGACATCGCCCTGCGCGGCCACACCCTGCTGTGGCACCATCCCAAGTGGTTCCCGGCCTGGCTCAACGCCTATGACTTCGGCAAGGGGCCGGCGGCCGCCCGAAACGCCCGGGCCCTGCTGGTCGATCACATCGACAAGGTCGTGGCGCGCTACCCGCAGATCGACTCCTGGGACGTGGTCAACGAGACCATCGACCCCAGGGACGGCTCGATCCGCCGCACCGTCTTCTCCGACGCCATGGGCCCGGAGCAGACCCTGGACGCGGCCTTCCACGCCGCCCGCGCCGCCGCGCCCAAGGCCCGGCTGGTCTATAACGACTACATGGGCTGGGAGGCCGGCAACGAGGCGCATCGCGCCGGAGTGCTGAAGCTGCTGGAAGGTTTCCGCAAGCGCGGGACGCCGGTCGACGCTCTTGGGGTGCAGAGCCATCTCGGCACGGAGGATCCGGCCGCCGCCGGCGGCCTCGGGCCGCCCCAGGAAAAGGCCTGGCGCGCCTTCATCGATGAGGCGACCGGCATGGGCTATGACCTGCTGATCACCGAATTCGACGTCAACGACCAGGCCCTTCCGGCCGACATCGACGTCCGCGACGCGGAGACGGCCGCCGTCGCCAAGGCCTATCTCGATCTGATGCTGGACTACCGCCAGACCCGAGAAGTGCTGGCCTGGGGCATGGTCGACAAATATTCGTGGCTGCAGGGCTTCACGCCGCGCAAGGACCACCTGGCCAAGCGCGTGACGCTCTATGACGACGCTTATCGGCCCAAGCCGTTGCGCGAGGCGGTGGCGGGGGCCCTTCGGTCCGCGCCGGCCAGGGCTTAGTCTCCCGCCGCATGAGCCTGTCCTTTCCGCCCCTTCCAGAGCGCTCGAACGTCACGCGCGAGCTGCTGCGGGCCGAGATCGCGCCTGCCTATCGGCCGGTGGTGCTGCGCGGCTTCGCGGCCGACTGGCCGGCGGTCCGCGCCGGTCGCGAGGGACCCGGGGAAGCAGCGGCCTCTCTCCGGGGTTTCGACGCCGGCGCGACGGTTGAGGCCCTGGTCGGACCGCCCGAGATCGGCGGCCGTTTCTTCTATGGCGAGGCCGAGCGGGCCTCTGAACGTCGAACGGCGGCTGGGCGGGATCTCGGCCACCCTCGACGACCTGCTGGCCGATCTACATCCCGACCGCCTGGTGGCGCCATGTCCAGTCGCTGGACAGTCTCAATGTGCTGGTCAACTACTGGTGGCGCGACCTGCCGCCCGAGGCGGGGTCGCCGTTCGAGGTGCTGGTCCACGGCCTGCTGGCGGTGCGCCACCTGCCCGGGCCGCAGCGCGACGCCTGGCGGGCGATCTTCGACCACTACTGGTTCGAGGCCGACGGCGACCCGGCCGCCCATCTGCCCGAGGCGCGCAAGGGCGTACTGGGCTCGCTGACGCCGCGCGTCGCCCAGAACCTCCGCGTCTACCTCAGGAACGCCTTCAAGTAAGGCGCGCCCGTTCAGGCGTGCGCGATGATCGGCAGGAAGGTTTCGGCCGTCAGGCTGGCGCCGCCCACCAGCACGCCGTCGACGTTCGGCGTCGCCAGGATCTGCGCCGCATTAGCCGGGGTAACCGACCCGCCATACAGCAGCCGGACGCGGTCGCCGGCCGGCCCGAGGGCCGTGCGGCAGGTTTCGCGCAGCACCGCGTGCATGGCGGCGATGTCGTCCTGGGTGGCCGAGCGACCCGTGCCGATCGCCCAGATCGGTTCGTAGGCCACCGACAGCCAGGCGCCGTCGGCGTCGGCCGGCAGGCAGTTCTCAAGCTGGGCGCGGACCACCGCCTCGGCCCGGCCCGCCTCGCGGACCTCCAGGGGTTCGCCCACGCAGAGGATCACCGACAGGCCGTGGCGCCGCGCGGCTTCGGCCTTGCCGCGCACCTCGGTGTCGCTCTCCTGGCGGCCCGCCCGGCACTCGCTGTGGCCGACGATGGTGAAGGCCGCGCCGGCGTCCTTGACCATCGGCGCCGACAGGCAACCGGTGTGGGCCCCCTTGTCGGCCGGGTGGATGTCCTGTGCGCCGACGTGGATCGCGTTGGCGGTCTGCCAGGCGGCGGTGATCAGGGTCGCGGGGACAGCCACCCCGACATCGACCGTGGGCGTCTCGCGCGCGGCCGCGTCGATGGCCCCCAGGACGGGCAGGGCGGCCAGGTTGCCGTGCATCTTCCAGTTTCCGACCACGAACTTGCGGGCGGGCTTTTCCATCGCGACGTGCATTCGGTCTCCATGCGCCGGCCGGCGCTTGTTTCCTGAAGGGGAGGACGGGGATCAGGCCTGTTCCAGCACCCGGGCGGGACGCTCGACGCGGGCCAGCCGTTCGCCCAGGGCGTCCAGTTGACGCCACAGGGCGGCGGGCAGGCGGTCGCCGAACCGGGCGTAGGCCTCGGGGATCAGGGCGGCTTCGGCCCGCCAGATCTCCGGATCGACGGTCAGCAGCAGGTCCAGCTGGGCGTCGGTCAGGTCCAGGCCCGTCAGGTCGAGGCCGTCGCGGGCGGGCAGGCGGCCGATCGGGCTGTCGACGGCGTCGGCCTGCCCCTCAAGCCGATCGACGATCCACTTCAGCACCCGGCTGTTCTCGCCATAGCCTGGCCAGACGAACCGACCGCGGTCGTCCTTGCGGAACCAGTTGACGAAATAGATGCGGGGCAGCTTGGCCGGATCGGCCGCGGCGCCGACCTTCAGCCAGTGATCGAAGTAGTCGCCCATGTTGTAGCCGCAGAACGGCAGCATGGCGAAGGGATCGCGGCGCAGCTCGCCGATGCTGTTTTCGGCGGCCGCCGTGCCTTCCGAGGCGACATTGGAGGCCAGGAACACCCCGTGCTCCCAGTCGAAGGCCTCGGTGACCAGCGGCACGGCCGAGGCGCGGCGGCCGCCGAACAGGATGGCCGAGATCGGCACGCCGGCCGGATCCTCCCACGCGTCGGCGATGACCGGGCACTGGCCGGCCGGCACGGCGAAGCGGGCGTTGGGATGGGCGGCGGGCTCGCCCAGTTCCGGTGTCCAGGCCCGGCCCTTCCAGTCGGTCAGGCCCTCGGGCGGGTGGTCGGTCAGGCCCTCCCACCAGACGTCGCCGTCGGCGGTCAGGGCGACATTTGTGTAGATGCAGTTGGAATGCAGCGTGTCGACGGCGTTGCGGTTGGTCTTGACGCCCGTGCCCGGCGCGACCCCGAAGAAGCCGGCCTCCGGGTTGATCGCGTACAGCCGCCCGTCGGCGCCGAACCGCATCCAGCAGATGTCGTCGCCGATCGTCTCGGCCTTCCAGCCGGGCAGGGTGGGCTGCAGCATGGCCATATTGGTCTTGCCGCAGGCGCTGGGGAAGGCGGCGGCCACGTAGCGCACCTGACCGGCCGGCGAGGTCAGCTTGAGGATCAGCATGTGCTCGGCCAGCCAGCCCTCGTCGCGGGCCATCACCGAGGCGATACGCAGGGCGTAGCATTTCTTGCCCAGCAGGGCGTTGCCGCCATAGCCCGAGCCGTAGGACCAGATCTCGCGGCTTTCGGGGAAGTGGACGATGTACTTGTCGTCATTGCACGGCCAGGCCACGTCGGCCTCGCCTTCAGCCAGCGGGGCGCCCAGGGTGTGCAGGGCCGGCACGAAGAAGCCGTCCTCGCCCAGGGCGTCCAGGGCGGCCCGGCCCATGCGGGTCATCACCCGCATCGAGACGGCGACATAGGCGCTGTCGGTGATCTCCACGCCCAGGGCGCTGATCTTGGATCCGACTGGTCCCATCGAGAACGGCACGACATACATCGTGCGGCCCTTCATGCAGCCGTCGAACAGGCCGGTCAGGGTCTGGCGCATTTCGGCGGGGTCGCGCCAGTTGTTGGTCGGACCGGCGTCGGCCTGGTGTTCGGAGCAGATGAAGGTGCGACTTTCGACGCGGGCGACGTCGCGCGGGTCGGAGGCGGCGTGGAACGAGTTGGGACGGAGGTCGGGATTGAGGCGCTTGAGCGTGCCGGCGGCCACCAGTTCGTCGGTCAGGGCGGTCCATTCCTCGTCGGAGCCGTCGCACCAGTGGATGGCCTTCGGCTTGGTCAGGGCGGCGACTTCGTCGACCCAGGCCAATAGACGCGCGTGCTTCGTCGGGGGCGCGTTGGCGCCCAGCCATTGGTTCTGCATGTTCCGTCCTGCTGCAAGCCGGCGAGACTGTCGCTCGCCTTGGCGCGCACCATAGCGTCGCGGTCCCGCAGGAAAAGCCTAATGTTTTCAATGACAACGTTGTCGGCGAAAATCGAGGCGCAAGATGCCGCCTCAAAGGCACATTTTTACCAAGGATGCTCGAATAGTGGGAAGACGAACCAGCGGTGAAGTTTCATCGCGCCGAAACAGTCACGCTTGCCCAGCAGGCGGGGCGAATCGATGCTTGGGATCGGTCGGCTCGCGCGGAAGATATTCCAGCGCCTGAATCTGGGGGAGCGTGGCATGAACCGCATCGAGCGCCTGGTGATCCTCGGCGGCGGTACGGCCGGCTGGATGACGGCGACCGCGCTGGCCAAGGCGTTCGGGCCCCGCTTGACGATCGAGCTTCTCGAATCCGAGGCGATCGGCACGGTGGGGGTGGGCGAGGCGACCATCCCGACGATCCACTGGTTCAATGCGCTGATCGGCCTCGACGAAGCGGAATTCGTTCGCGCCACCAAGGCGACCTTCAAGCTGGGCATCGAATTCGTCGACTGGGCCCGTCCTGGCGATCGCTACTTCCACCCGTTCGGGCGCCATGGCGTCGAGCTGGACGCCGTGCCGTTCCACCAGCACTGGCTGAAGGCGCGTTCGGACGGGTTCGACCGCCCGCTGTCGGCGTTTTCGCTGGCGACCCAGCTGGCCGCCGCCAACCGGTTCGCCAGGCCGGCGGACGATCCGCGCTCGATCCTGTCGACCCTGGGCTACGCCTACCACTTCGATGCGTCGCTCTATGCCCAGCATCTACGGGGGCTGGCCGAGGCCGCGGGAGTGAGGCGGCGCGAAGGCCGGGTGAACCAGGTCGAGCGGGCGCCGGACACCGGCTTCGTCATGGCCCTGACCATCGATCGCGGCGAGCGGATCGAAGGCGACCTCTTCGTCGATTGCTCGGGCTTTCGCGCCTTGCTGATCGACGGCGTCATGGAGGCCGGCTTCGAGGACTGGTCGCATTGGCTGCCCTGCGACCGAGCCGTGGCTGTCCCTTGCACGCGGGTCGCCGAGACCACCCCCTACACCCGCTCGACCCTGCGGCCGGCCGGCTGGCAATGGCGCATCCCGCTGCAGCATCGGATGGGCAACGGCTATGTCTATGCCAGCGCCTTCCTCTCCGATGACGAGGCGGCGGCGACGCTGCTGGGCGGCTTGGACGGGGAGGCGCTGGGCGAGCCGCGCCTCCTGCGATTCAGGGCCGGCTTCCGGCGCGAAACCTGGCGCAAGAACGTCGTGGCCATCGGCCTGTCGTCCGGCTTTCTCGAACCGCTGGAGTCGACCAGCATCCACCTGATCCAGAGCGGGATCGCCAAGCTGATCACCCTGTTCCCCGATCGCGACTGCGATCCGGGCCTCGCGCGTCAGTTCAACACGCTGTTCGGGCGGGACATGGACGGGATCCGGGACTTCCTGATCCTGCACTATCACGCCACCCACGGGCACGAGGCTCCGCTGTGGCGGCAGGCACGGCGCATGGCCTTGCCCGAGAGCCTGATCGATCGGGAGGCGCAATATCGCCGAGCCGGGCGGCTGATGCTGACGTCCGACGAGTTGTTTCGCGAGGCCAGCTGGCTGGCCGTGCTGGAAGGCCAGGGCGTGCGGGCCGAGGGCTGCAGCCCCCTGGCCGACACGCTGGATCCCGCCGCCAATCGCCGTCAGCTCGAACAGATCGAGGCGGTGATCGCCCGAGCGGCGCCGACCCTGCCCAAGCACGACGACGCCATCGCTGCGATGATCGGCGGGATCGCTCCGGTTCCGGGCTGAAGCCGTCACGCTACCGTCGGCAGCCGGTCCATTCGGGCGGCGCGGCGAACGCCTTTCCCTTGGTCGGCGGCCGGGGCGGGCGCACCGCCAGATAGACCGTGCTCCACAGCTGGGCGGCGTTGGACTCGTCGACATCGGCCTTGCCGGCGCCGAACGGCGCGACCTGGTAGCGGCCGTCGCGGAACGTCCACGACCAGAGTTCCGAACTCTGGAGGGCGCGGGTTGCTCCGATCGCGCGCCATAGCCCGGCCTGGGCGGCGACGAGCCTGGCGCGCACCCGCCCGGGCAGGTCGCAGCGCGCCAGCTGTCGCTCAAAGCCGGCGGCCAGCAGCGCCTGCTGCCACGACCAGACCACGGCGCCGTGATAGGCGGCCGGCGTGAAGCGCGCCTGGGCCTGACGATCGGCGAAGGCCGGGTTGGCGACCACCAGGCCGATGTCGGTCATCAATCCGGCCGGGAAGGGACGGGTGATCGCCGTGACATAGGCGTCGAGATCCGCCGCCGTCGGTCGGCCGAACAGAAGCTCGAAGCCCTCGTCCGAGTTGAGGATCGGCGCCGGCCTGCCCGCTACGTCGAGAGACAGGGCGTGGAACACCAGCGGCCGGCCGTCCAGGGCGCGCAAGGCCGAAGCCGCGGGAACGCCGACGCTGTCGGCATAGGCCCGGATCGAGGCGGCGGCCTCGGCGGCCGGCCGTTCGACCCGGAACAACGGCGCGGCCCGGCTCCGCCACACCCGCGCCGTGCGGCCGGCCTCGGCGAAGCGCGGGCGATCCTCGGGCGAAAGATAGGGGTCCAGCAGGCCGGCGCGGAAGAGGCGGTCGGCGGCCTCGACGGCCGCCGGGGCGAGGGCGGCGTTGACGTCGTAGGGATAGACGCCGCCGCCCAGACCTTCCTCGCTGTCGCGCCATTCGCCGGTCTTTCGGCCGGGCTTGATGGCGATCAGGGTGCGCGCGGAGGGCGCGTCGGCGAAGGGGCGGGCCTGGTCGAGGACGAAACGCAGATTGGCCGCCAGCGCCGCGCCGGTCGGTGCGCGGACTCCCGGACGGCTCTCGCTCGCCAAGGACTGGGCCAGCCAAGCTCTCGCGCGCTCGCGCCCGGGGCCGAGCAGGTAGTCCGCCGCGACGACGCCCAGCATGTAGTCGTCGTCGACCATGCCGTAGTCGAGCTCCGCCGCGTCGCCGTCGCGCCCGGCCTTGCGGTTCTGGACAACCGCGAACTCGCCGATCCCTTCCTCGTGGGCCACCTCGCCGCCGGGAGACAACCGGGCCAGCACGGAATTCAGGCCGGCTTCGACCGCCGCGGGCCGCAGGGCCGGCATCAGCAGCCGCACCGACATCAGGGTGTCGCGGCCGAAATAGGTGTTGAACCGCCAGGACCCTGCCAGGAATTTTTCGCGATAGCTCAGGAAGGACAGGGCGTCGCGCGCGGCCGGATCGGGGGCGGCCTGGGCGTTGAGCAGCTTCGGGGCGGGGATCGGCGTCAAAGGCGGATCGCCGGTCAGGGCCGTGATCTCCAGCCCGATCCGTCCGTCCGGTCCCGCGACCAGCGCGCCCCGGTCGAGACGGCCGTTGACGACGCGGAGCGACAGGACATAGCCGGGAGCTCCGTCGAGCCGGGCGCGGCGCCAGGTGATCGTGTCGCCCTCCATCCGCGGCTGGACCGCGACCTGGGGCGGGAAGCGGCCGACGGACTGGTAGTCGCGCAGGTAACGCACGTTCGAGAGCACCGCCTGCCTGACGACCAGTTGCGGCGCGTCCAGGCTGGCGACGGCCACGACGCCGTTGAGCCCATTCCGCCGGAGAGGCTTGGGCGGCTGGTCCAGCCGCCAGGCGACGGGGCGAGCGGTGGGCTCGAACCACAGGCCCACACCGCTGTTGCCGGCCGGAAAGGCGACCAGGACGCGGGGGGCGAGGCCGTTACGCAGCAGCAGGTGCGCGGCCACGGGGCCGTCGCGGAGGAAGGCGTTGAGGTTCTGACCTTCGGTCAGCCTGTAAGCCAGGTCCGGCTTGGCCGTTGCGGAGCCCGCGATCGTCAGCGCCAGCAGTGCGGCGGCTAGGCCCCGTCGAATGTCGCCGCCCCCGCGCATCCTAGAAACGCAACGTGAGCGAGCCGCCATAGGTCCTTCCCACGATGCCGCGCGCGTAGAAATAGCCGGAGGCCGCGTTCTGGGTCTGGCCTTGCCGCGGGTTGCCCTCGGTCAGGCCGATCACGTCGAAGATGTTGTCGATGTTGAAGTTGAGCTGGAGGTTGTCCTTCAGGTTCAGGGTCACGCCCGCGCTGGTCACCCCATAGGAGGGCAGGGCGACGCCGTTGCCGGAGTCCGCGTAGATCTTGCCGACATACTTGTAGCGGGCATAGACCTCGCCCCGGCCGTTGGGCAGCTTGATGGCCGGGGTGATGGTGTAGAGCCGGGCCGGCGTCCGCTCGGGACGGTTGCCGTCATAGGTCGGCTGAGGCACGCCGTTGAGGCTGAGATTGTTGAGGGTCGGGTCCTGGATCACGCCCGAAACGTTGATCGAGAACCAGTCGATCGGCCGGACCAGGGCGTCCACCTCCACCCCCGTGGTCTTGAGGTCGGCCAGGAAGCTGGTCTGCCTGGTGGGATCGGACGGATCGATGAAGTTGTAGAACTGATTGTCGAAATTGGTCCGGAACACCGTCGCCGAGGCGCTGAGGACCCGGCCGTATTCGAAGCGCACGCCAGCCTCGTAGAGTTCGATCTTGGTGATCGGATCGGTGTTGTTGGTCTGGAAGCCGTTGGCGTAGCGGCCATAGACCGAGAAGTGGGGCGTGATCAGGTAGCTGGCGCCGATGGTCCAGGCGACCTTGTCCTGGGTCCTGTGGGTCTCGGTGAACGTGCCGTCGAAGGTCGAGCCGACGGTGCGCACGACGCCGCCGACGCCAGGCTGCACCGGCTGGTTGACCGCGGCGGCGTTACCTTCCAGGTACCGGGCCTTGTCGCTCTCCCAACGGACTCCGCCGTCGATATGGATCTTGTCGCCGATCGCCAGCTCGTCGTTGGCGTAGAGCGACACCGACTTGTCCGTGCGGCGGCGGACGCCGGCCCCCCAGTCGCCGTACGACACCATGCCATTGTCGCTGAGCACGCCGATGACCTGGTTGTTCGCGTCCAGCGAGACGATGTCGTAGATGTCGCTGTTGGTGCGGACGTCGTTGACGACGGTCGCTACCGCCGACTGGTTCTGGTTGCGGCGGACGTCGTAATATTGGACCCCGGCGGTCAGCGAATTCTTGAACCCGTCGCCCTGATATTCCCAGCGTGATCCGATGTTGGCCCCGAAGTCGTGGCCCGACTGGTCGTCGTGGTTGAGCGTCGTCTCCTGCAGGAAGCCGTTGCCGTTCAGGGCGTTCAGCGTCGCAGTGTCGCTCGACGGAATGACCACGCCGGTGCGCAGGTTCCTGACGCCGAAACGTACGGTGGCCGGATAGGCCGCCGTGCCCGCGGTGAGCAGGTTGTTGATCGGCGAGCTGGCGCCGGGGGTCAGGTAGGTGACCGCGCTGGCCAGGCCGGCGTTGCCGGTGCCCGAACCGGGGAACAGGCCGTTGAAGTCGTCCTTCAGGTCCAGATAGCGCGCGCGGGCGAAGATCTCGACGCTGTCGCTGAGCGGCTTTTCGAAATCGACGCGCAGCTGCTTGGTCTTGACCCGCACGCCTTCGCTGAGGCGGAAGTCACGGAAGCCGTCGCTTTCGACGAAGCTCGAGACCGGCACGGAGATGCGGTTGAAGGCGTCGCCGCCGATATTGCCGAACTGGGTGTCCAGGCCGGGAACGCCCCTGGGCTTGCCGTTGCTGTAGGCGTAGGGCTGGTCGGCGTAGTAGGCGGACTTCAAGTCGCCGACCTTGCCGGTCACGCGCAGGTACCCGCCCTCGTCGAAGCGGTATTCCAGCATCGCCTTCAGGCGGTAGCCGTCATAGTCGAAGGTGTTGTCGCGCACGCCGGGGCTGCTCTGGACATAGCCGCCGACGTTGAACGCCAGGTTCTTGGCGATGGGGGCGGAGTAATAGAAGTCGCCGCGCTTGAGGCCGTAATTGTAGCCCGACAGCCGGACAATCCCCTCGGGTTCGTCGAAACTGGGCTTGCGCGAGAGGAAGTTGATCGTCGCGCCGGCCCCGTTGACGGTCAGGATGCCCGAGGTGCCGCCCTTCACCGACTCCAGCCGGTCGATCGTGACGTCCTCGGAAAAGAAGAAATCCGCCCCGCCGCCCTGGTAGATGACTGGCAGGCCGTCCTCCTGCAGCTGGATGAACCGTTGGCCGCCGCCCTGCAGGCCGCGCACCGAGTAGTTGTTGGACAGCTCGCCAGCCGTGCCTTCGACGAAGATGCCCGGCACCAGCTCCAGCAGGTCGGCGGTCGAGCGCGGGGCCTTGCGCTCGATGTCGGCGCGGGTGGCCAGGGTGATGTCAGCCGAGGCCGTGATCAGCGGGCGATTGCGCGAGGTCAGGCCCGTGACGACCACCTCGCTGACGGCCTGCTGGTCGGCGGGGGGCTGGGTGGTCGGCGCATCGACCATGGGGAGCGGCGTTGAGGTCGTCTGGGCCCAGGCCGGGACGGCGAAACCGCCGCAGCCGGCCAGCAACAGGGCGCGAAGGGCCTGCCGGTGCATTGTATCCTCCCCAAGCCGGCACGACCCTTCTGACGGGCGTTTCCGCGGCGATGTCCGAGTGCTCGCGAGCGTCCGTCGCCGCTGTCGGCCGCAACCCAGCGACGGGCGCTTTGGAAACTAAAAGCGCCTGACCGGAGTCAGTTGCATGGGCGCAGTTTTCTCCTGGCGCGCGCACGGCTTTGGAGCAGGACCCTGGCGAACGGGCTCCGGGCGTCTATGGTGTCGCGGCCTTTTCCGTGGAGCGACGAACCGAAATGAAGTCGAAGCCTCTCGTTCTGACCGCCGTGATGCTGGGCCTTGGCGGACCCGTTATCGGATCGCAGGCCATGGCCCAGGCCAAGCCGGAGGACACCGAAATCTGGAAGCCCGTGCCCGCGGTGGTCACCCCTGCCAAGGAGGCGGGCGGCGCCCCGTCCGACGCCATCGTGCTGTTCGACGGCGGCGACCTGAAGGAATGGGTGGCGACCCGGGACAAGGCCCCGGCTGGCTGGACCGTGGCGGACGGCGTGCTGATCGTCGACAAGACGCGCGGCAACATCGAGACCAAGCGAAGCTTCCGCGACTATCAGCTGCACCTGGAATGGCGGATCCCGGCCGACATCACCGGCTCGGGCCAGGCGCGGGGCAACAGCGGCGTCTTCCTGGCCTCCACGGGAGCCGGCGACGCCGGGTACGAGCTGCAGATCCTCGATCCCTATCAGAACCCCACCTACGTCAACGGCCAGGCCGCCAGCCTCTACAAGCAGCATCCGCCGCTAGTGAACGCGGGCCGCAAGCCGGGCGAGTGGCAGGTCTATGACGTGGTCTGGCGGGCGCCGGTGTTCGGGCCCGACGGGGCGCTGGTCTCGCCGGCCACCGCGACCGTGCTGCACAACGGCGTGCTGGTGCAGGACAACGCCGCGTTCGCGGGCGAGACCGTCTATATCGGCAAGCCGCCGTCGCGGCCCTTCACCTCGGCGCCGATCAAGCTGCAGGCCCACGGCGACCCCAGCGCGCCGATCAGCTTCCGCAACATCTGGGTTCGCGAACTGCCGCCACGGCCTTAGCTGGGGTCAGGGGGCGGCGCCGTGCTCGACCGCACGACCAGCCGGTGGGGCAGGGTGACGTTCTGCAGGGCGCTGGCGCGGTCGGCCAGGATGTCGAGCAGCAGCCTGACCACCTCGTGACCGATCTGCTCCATAGGCTGGCTGACCGTGGTCAGCTGCGGGCTCAGATACTGCGCGAACCGGATGTCGTCGAAGCCGACCAGCGACACGTCGCGCGGGCAGTCCAGACCGCGCTGGCGGATCGCCTCGATCGCGCCCATCGCCATCTCGTCGCTGAAGCAGAAGATGGCGGTGGGCGGACCGGGCTGGTCCAGCAGCTCGGTGGCCTGGCGCACGCCGGATTCGATGGAGAAGTCGCCGATGGCCATGCGCAGCGCGCTGGCCTGGCCCCGGCGCTGGGCGGCGGCCAGGACGCCGGCCAGGCGGTCGCCGCTGATCGGGCTGGCCAGCGGACCGGTCACGACGCCGATTCGCGTATGGCCCAGGCCGTAGAGGTGCTCCATGACCTCGGCGGCGGCGCCCTCGTTGTCGATATGGGCGCTGGACACCGCGAGGCCCGGGCGGAATTCGCAGCCGTTGACGATCGGCGTGCGCGGCCCCTTGGCGGCGACCATCTCGGCAAGGACGTCCGGCAGGCGATGGCCCAGGAAGATCAGGCCGTCGGCCTCCTTGCGCCGGAACATCGCGGCATACTGCTCTTCACGCGCCTCTTCATGGCGGGTGTCGCCGAGCAGCACCGAATAGCCGGCCGCCAGAGCAGCCTCCTCGACGCCGCGGATGACCTGGGAGAAAAAGGGGTTGGAGATGTCCGGCACGGTGACCAGGATCTTTTCGGTCCGCAGGGTCCGCAGGCTCTTGGCCGCGAAGTTGGGCTCGTAGCCGAGGCGGTTGACCGCCTCCATCACCTTTTTCCGGGTCGCTTCCAGCACCAGCTCGGGCGCGCTGAAAACCCTCGAAACCGTCGCGGTCGAGACCCCCGCGTCCTGCGCGACATCTAGAATGGTGGCCATTCGGGCGACACTGGCGGCAAGCCAGGCCCTTGGCAAGGCGCAGCTCCCTTGCTTTGGCGAGCAGCTGGACGGTTGCCGCCTTGACGGACGCCTGTTATCGATGATTTCGATTACATGAGCGCGGGAGCGGTCCATTCGGGCTGAAACCTAGCCGCCAAGACTGGTCGGGGAGGCCAGAACCATGACGACGCGCCTGCGGCTCTTCCTGATGATGGTGCTCCAGCTGGCGATCTGGGGCGCCTGGGCCCCGAAGATCTTCCCTTACATGGGCATGCTGGGCTTCGCGCCCTGGCAGCAGTCACTGGTCGGCAGCGCCTGGGGCGTGGCCGCCGTGGTCGGGATCTTCTTCTCCAACCAGTTCGCCGACCGCAATTTCGCCGCCGAACGCTTCCTGGCGGTCAGCCACCTGATCGGCGGCCTGGCCCTGGTCGGGACGGCGCTATCGACCAGCTTCTGGCCGTTCTTCGCCTGCTACCTGATCTTCAGCCTGGTCTATGTGCCGACCCTGTCGGTGACCAACTCGATCGCCTTCGCCAATCTGCGCGACCCGGCCGGCGAGTTCGGCGCGGTGCGGATGGGCGGCACGGTCGGCTGGGTGCTGGTCAGCTGGCCCTTCGTCTTCCTGCTGGGCGCCCACGCCGGCGCCGAGCAGGTGCGGTGGATCTTTCTGGTCGCGGCGATCCTGTCGTTCGCCTTCGCCGGTTATGCCCTGACCCTGCCGCACACGCCGGCCCGCAAGGACGCGCCGGGGATCGACAACCTGGCCTGGCGACGGGCCCTGAAGCTGCTGGGCGCGCCGTTCGTGCTGGTGCTGTTCGTCGTCACCTTCATCGATTCGGTGATCCACAACGGCTACTTCGTGATGGCCGACGCCTTCCTGACCAACCGGGTCGGGATCGCGGGCAATCTCAGCATGGTGGTGCTGAGCCTGGGCCAGGTGGCCGAGATCCTGACCATGTTCTTCCTGGGCCGCGTGCTGGCGCGCCTGGGCTGGAAGGTCACCATGATCATCGGCGTCCTGGGACACGCCGCGCGCTTCGCGGTCTTCGCCTTCTTCGCCGACAGCGTCCCGGTGATCGTCGCCGTGCAGCTGCTGCACGGGATCTGCTACGCCTTCTTCTTCGCCACCGTCTATATCTTCGTCGATGCGGTGTTCCCCAAGGACGTTCGCTCCAGCGCCCAGGGCCTGTTCAACCTGCTGATCCTGGGCGTCGGCAATGTGGTGGCCAGCTTCCTGTTCCCGACCCTGGTCAGCCGCCTGAGCCACGCCGGCGCCGATGGCGTGGCGATCGTCGACTATACCAGCCTGTTCCTGGTCCCGACCGGCATGGCCCTAGTCGCCGTGCTGCTGCTGGCCGTGTTCTTCAAGCCGCCGACGCGGTCTCCGGCGGCCGAGGTTGATGACGACGCGCCAGTCGGCGCGGCCAGCCCGGCCCAGCCCTAGCCATGCCCTTCCAGAAAAAGGAAAGCCTCGTGCGCTCAACAGCCTGCGAAACCCGAGCTTCGGCCGCCGATCTGTCGCGGCGCGGCCTGCTGGCCGCCGGCGCGGCCGCCCTGGGCGCCGCCTATGCCGGCGTGGCCGGCGCGGTCGAGAAGCCGTTCTTCCAGCGCCGAAACCTGCCGGTCGGCATCCAGCTCTACACCCTGGGTCCGGACCTGCAGAAGGAGCTGGAGACCCAGCTCGCCACGGTGGCCAAGATCGGCTTCAAGTCGGTGGAGCTGGCCGGCTATCTTGGCCGCACCCCCGCCGAGCTGCGCGCCGCCTTCGACAAGGCGGGTCTGGTCTGCCCCAGCGCCCACATCGCGCCGAAAGCGGCCAGCGGGCCCAGCTTCAGCGGCGACCTGGCCAAGCTGGCCGATGAGCTGCACGTGATCGGCGTCAAGGCGGCGATCATGCCGATCCTCTACATTCCCGACCGGCTGGGCGGCGCCGACCTGCGCCAGGCCGGCGCGCAGATGACCGCCGACGACTGGAAGTGGAACGCCGACTTCCTGAACGAGAAGGCCGCCGTGTTGAAGAAGGCCGGCATCGTCAGCGGCTACCACAACCACAATTTTGAGTTCGCGCCGCTAAAAGACACCAAGGGGGGAGACACCAACGGCATGGAGATCCTGCTCAAGGGCACGGACCCGAGCCTGGTCACCTTCGAGATGGACGCCGGCTGGGTGACGGCCGCCGGCAAGGACCCGTTCGCCCTGCTGAAGGCCCATCCGGGCCGTTTCACCCAGATGCACGTCAAGGACATCAAGCCCACCACCAAGGCCAATTTCGAACTGCGCCAGGACCCGACCGAGGTCGGCGGCGGCATGATCGACTGGAAGCGACTGCTGCCCGCCGCCTACGCGGCCGGCGTCCGCGGCTTCTATGTCGAGCAGGAGCCGCCGTTCGCCCACAGCCGGCTGGAGTCCGCCAAGATCAGCTTCGACTACCTGGCGCGCGTGGTCGCCTGATGAGCGGACGCGCGCCCCTGCGGCTGGCCATGGTGGGCGGCGGTCCCGGCTCGTTCATCGGACCGGTGCATCGCATGGCCGCCGAACTCGACGGCCGCATCCGGCTGGCGGCCGGCGTGTTCAGCCGCGATCCGGAAAAGAACGCCAGGGCCGCCGCCGACTGGGGCGTCGCGCCGGACCGGGTCTATCCGGACCACCACGCGATGATCGCGGCCGAGCGGGCGCGCCCCGACGGAGTCGACCTGGTCTCCGTCGTCACGCCCAACCACCTGCATTTCGACGTCTCCGCCGCGGCTCTGCGAGGCGGCCTGCACGTGATCAGCGACAAGCCCGCGACCCTGAACCTGGCCCAGGCCGTGGACCTGGCCGACATCGTCGCGGCGTCCGGCAAGCTCTATGGCCTGACCTACACCTACACCGGCTATCCGATGGTCCGCGAGGCGCGGGAGATCGTGGCGCGCGGCGACCTGGGCGCGGTGCGCAAGGTCGTGGTGGAATATTCGCAGGGCTGGCTGTCGCGGCCGCTTGAGCGCGAGGACAACAAGCAGGCCAGCTGGCGGTCCGATCCCAGCCAATCGGGCGTCGGCGGCTGTATCGGCGACATCGGCGTGCACGCCTTCAACATCGCCGAGTTCATTACGGGCAAGCGCGTCGAGCGCCTGTGCGCCGACGTCGCCGCGGTGGTGCCGGGACGTCACCTCGACGACGACTGCAACGTGCTGCTGCGGTTCGAAGGCGGGGCGCGCGGCGTGCTGGTCGCCTCGCAGATCTCGGCCGGCGCCCGCAACGGCCTGAAGATCAGCGTCTACGGCGAGACCGGCGGCCTGACCTGGGGCCACGAAGACCCCAACGTCCTGACCCTGGACTGGCTGGACGGCCCCAGCCAGGTGCTGCACGCCGGCTCGGCCTATCTGGGCGCCGGGGCGCGGGCGGTCACGCGCCTGCCGACAGGACACCCGGAAGGCTTCATCGAGGCCTTCGCCAACATCTATCGCGACTTCGCCGACGCCATCGAAGGGCGCGACGCGGGGTTCGTGCCCGATATCGGCGCAGGCGTGCGCGGCATGACCTTCGTCGAGCGCGCCGTGGCCGCCAGCCGCGACGACGCTGGCTGGGTGTCGTTGCAAGGAGAGGGGCGATGAAGACGCTCAAGGGACCAGCCATCTTCCTGGCCCAGTTCATCGGCGACAAGCCGCCGTTCGACAAGCTGGAGACCATGGCCGCGTGGGTCGCCGACCTCGGCTATGTCGGGGTGCAGATGCCGACCGGCGGGGCGGACTCGTTCTTCGACCTGGCCCTGGCCGCCGAAAGCCAGGCCTATTGCGACGACATCGCCGGAATGCTGGCCAGCCACGGCCTGCAGATCACCGAACTGTCGACCCACCTGCAGGGCCAGCTGGTCGCCGTGCACCCGGCCTATGACGAGCTGTTCGACGGCTTCGCGCCGCCCGAGCTGCGCGGCAAGCCGAAAGAGCGCCAGGCCTGGGCGGTGGGACAGCTGAAGGCCGCCGCCGTGGCCAGCCGGCGCCTGGGCCTGAACGCCCACGCCACCTTCTCCGGCGCCCTGGCCTGGCCATACTTCTACCCCTGGCCGCAGCGGCCGGCGGGCCTGGTCGAGGAGGCCTTCGGCGAACTGGGCCGCCGCTGGAAGCCGATCCTCGACGCCTTCGAGGATGAGGGCGTCGACGTCTGCTACGAGATCCATCCGGGCGAGGACCTGCACGACGGCGCGACGTTCGAGCGGTTCCTGGACGAGGTGGGCGGCCACGCGCGCGCCAACATCCTCTACGATCCCAGCCACTTCGTCCTGCAGCAGCTGGACTATCTCGGCTACATCGATCGCTATCACGAGCGGATCAAGGCGTTCCACGTCAAGGACGCCGAGTTCCGGCCGTCGGCCCGGTCCGGCGTCTATGGCGGCTATCAGGGCTGGGTGGATCGGCCCGGCCGCTTCCGCTCGCTCGGCGACGGCCAGGTGGACTTCAAGGCCATCTTCTCGAAGCTGGCCCAGTACGACTATGCCGGCTGGGCGGTGCTGGAATGGGAGTGCGCGCTCAAGCACCCCGAACAGGGCGCTCGCGAAGGCGCGCCGTTCATCCGCGACCACATCATCCAGGTCACCGACAAGGCGTTCGACGACTTCGCGGGCAGCGCGCCCGACGCCGGCCGCAATCGCCGCCTATTGGGCCTCTAGAGGCGACGGAATCTCTGACGGAGTTCACGCAATGAAGTTCCCGCTTATGCTTGCCGCCGGTCTGAGCGCCCTGGCCACCAGCGCCGTCGCCGCGCCGCCCTCCGGACAGGCGGTGTTCGAGCAGCGCTGCTCGGTCTGCCATTCGCTGCAACCCGCCCCGGGCAAGATGGGGCCGCCTCTGGCCGGCGTGGCCGGCCGCAAGGCGGGGTCCGTCGCCGGCTACGCCTACAGCAACGCGCTGAAGACCTCGAACATCACCTGGACGCCCGACAAGCTGGACGCCTTCGTCAAGGCGCCGGGCAAGACGGTTCCCGGCACCAAGATGCTGCTGGGCGCGCCGGACGCCGAGCAGCGCGCCGCCGTGATCCAGTATCTGAGCTCCCTCAAGAAATAGCCTTGAGGGAGCCCAGGGTCAGGGCGGTCAGCGCGCCGTCAGTTCCTGGATCTCGATGTTCTTGAACTCGATCGGGTGGCCTTCGCTCTGCAGGGCGATGTAGCCTTCCTTGATCGGCTGGGCGCCGCGGGCGAGGATGTAGGGCTTGGCCCCGCCGGCGACGGTGTCGTCAGGGTCCAAGGTCACGTTGGCGTAGTGGTGGACGACCACGCCGTTGATCTTCTGGGAGATCTCGCCGTTGGGCAGGACGTCCAGCTCCGCCTTGACCCAGGTTCCGTTCGGGACCGTCGGGGCGTTGGCCGGCTTCGTGCAGTGGTCCTTGGCCGTGACGCCGTCGAAGGTGATGTTGGTTCCGGGCGTGCAGACCGCGCCGGTGGGGCGGGGCGCGTCGCCTTCCTTGCCCAGCAGCTGGAACTCGATGGAGACCGGGAAGGGCTGTTCCACGGTCATGCTCTCCGGGCTCTGGGCGTCGAACATGATCCCGCTGTTGCTGCGCGCCCAGGCGGGGGTGTCGGGCAGGCCGCCCTCGGGCAGGAAGCGGTAGGTCAGGCGCAGGCGATAGGCCTTGAACGGCGTCTTGTAGAACAGATGCCCGAACTGGCCGTCCAGCTTATCGTAGCCGGCGTAGGAGACCCGGATCACGCCATGATCGACCACGAAGGTCTGGCGATAATTCTCGCCGGCCGGATGCTTGGCGACCTTCGGCGTCCAGCCGTCCAGGGTGCGACCGTCGAATAGTGAGCGCCACGGTCCGGCCTTCACCGTCTCGGCCCCGGCCTGGGAGCCGGCGCCGAACGCCAGACAGGCGAGCAACGTCCCGGCGGCGAGAGCCAGCGCCGACACGCGGCGCTTTCGAACGGACTGGCTCGGATTCATCATGAGTTTCCTCTTCCTCCCTTTTGCGCAGCGGTTTTCGGAAGAAACCGCGACCTTTCTTGCAATGTAACCCATTTCATGGAAGCTTCCAGGCAACAATGAACGGGTTCGCCGAAGTCGGCGTCGCGCTGCGGGGCAGCGGGCGCGATTCGATCAAAGGCGCCAAGCGGGGAGCAGACATGGCCAATCTCAACGGTCGCGCGCGCCAGAAGAACACCTACGATGCGATCGTCGTCGGCAGTGGCATAACCGGCGGCTGGGCGGCCAAGGAGCTGACCCAGAAGGGTCTCAAGACCTTGGTGCTGGAACGCGGGCCGATGGTCCGCCACCTGGAGGACTATCCCACCGCCACGATGGATCCCTGGCAGACGAAGTACCCGCGAGGGCAGCTGCCGCCAGACGAGCTCAACGCGCATTATCCGGTCCAGAAGCGCACCGGCTACACCCTGACGGAATACACCCGGCACTTCTTCGTCCGCGACGACCAGAACCCCTATACCGAGGAAAGCCGCTACGACTGGATTCGCGGCTATCACGTCGGCGGGCGGTCGCTGACCTGGGGCCGCCAGAGCTATCGCCACAGCCCGATCGACTTCGAGGCCAACGCCCGCGAGGGGATCGGCGTCGACTGGCCGATCCGCTACGAGGATCTGGCGCCTTGGTACGACCATGTGGAGCGCTTCATCGGCGTCTCGGGCCAGGCCGAGGGCCTGCCGCAACTGCCGGACGGCCAGTATCAGCCGCCGATGGAGATGAACTGCGTCGAGAAGGCCTTCAAGGCCAAGTCCGAGGCGCGGTTCCCCGAACGGCGGATCACCATGGGCCGGACCGCGCACCTGACCGACCCGACCGAGGAACAGCTCGCGCTGGGCCGGACCAAGTGCCAGTACCGCAACATGTGCATCCGCGGCTGCCCGTTCGGCGGCTATTACAGCTCTAACTCCGGGGGGCTGGTGGCGGCTGAGCGCACCGGCAACCTAGTGATCCGCCCCGGCTCGATCGTCACCTCGCTGATCTATGACGAGAAGGCGGGCAAGGCGACCGGCGTGCGCATCCTCGACGCGACGACGCGGCAGGAGGAGGAGTTCTACGCCGACGTCGTGTTCCTGTGCGCCTCGGCCTTCAACTCGGCCTGGATCATGATGAACTCGACCAGTTCGCGGTTCCCGAACGGCTTCGGCAACGGCAGCGACCAGTTGGGCCGCAACGTCATGGACCATCATCTGGGCGTCGGGGCGAGCGGCGAGGCGCCCGAGTTCGCCGACATGTACTATTCGGGGCGCAGGCCGAACGGAATCTACGTGCCACGCTTCCGCAACCTGGGCGACGCGGCCACCAAGCGCGACGACTATCTGCGCGGCTTCGGCTACCAGGGGGGCGCCTCGCGGCCCGGATGGGATCGCGACCTGACCCGGCCGGACCGGGAGACCTCTGCCCCGCGCGGCTTCGGGGCGGCGCGCAAGGCCGCGCTGAGCCAGCCGGGGCCTTGGGTCATGGGGCTGGGCGGGTTCGGTGAAATCCTGCCCTACGAAGACAACCGGATCACCCTGAACCGCGACAAGACCGACGAGTTCGGCCTGCCGACCCTGACGATGAACGTCACGATCCGCGAGAACGAACTGGCCATGCGCCGCGATATGCAGACAGCCGCGGCGGAGATGCTGGAGGCGGCGGGCTTCAGGAACGTGCGGGGATACGACGGCGGCTACGCCCCCGGCCTGGGCATCCATGAGATGGGCACCGCCCGCATGGGTCGGGATCCGAAGACTTCGGTGCTCAACGCCCACAACCAGGTGCACGAGTGCAAGAACGTCTATGTCACCGACGGCGCGGCCATGACCTCGGCGTCGTGCGTGAACCCGTCCCTGACCTACATGGCCCTGACGGCCCGGGCCGCCGATCATGCGGTCCAGGCGCGCAAGCGGGGAGATCTGTGATGCTGCTGAGCCGACGCGATGCGATACGCGGCCTGACCTTCACCTTTGGCGTCGCGGCGACCGGTTTCGCCGGCCGCGCCCTGGCGGCCGCGCCCGCCCTGGCCTGGACGCCCACGGCCCTGACGCCAGACCAGGCTCGCCTGGTCGACGTGGTGGCCGAGCTGATCATCCCCAAGACCGACACCCCAGGCGCGCGGGACGCTGGCGTGCCTCAGTTCGTCGACCGCGCCCTGGCCGACTATTATAACAAGGCCCAGGCCGATCGCCTGAGGGCGGGGCTGGCGCGCATGGACGCCGACGCCCGCGCCGCCCATGGCGACGTCTTTGTCACGCTGACGCCGAAGCAGCAGACCGAGCTGCTGAACGGCTATGACCGCGAGGCCTCCGCCATGCAGGGGCAGGCGTCGGACGACGATCATTTCTTCCCGCTGCTGGAGGACTTGGTGACGGTCGGCTACTTCACCTCCGAGCCCGGCGCGACCGTGGCTCTAAGGTACGACCCCGTGCCTGGCGCCTATCACGGCTGCGTGCCGCTGGCGGAGCTCGGCCGGGGCTGGGCGACTCGATAGGGCGATTAGAAGGGGCGCCGGAGGTGGTGCATCTAGGCGATGCGCGGCCATCGTGGGCCGCTGTGAATCGCGACGACTCTCAAGCCTGGGCTTGAGGGTGGGTGTGCGTCGTCGGCTGATCCGACGGGCAGTTCGTCGAATACGACCATCCGACCGAGGGGCGGGTGAAATTGCTGGCGCGGGCCAAGGCGATCGCCGAGATTAGCCTTTCGTGCGCGCCGACCGCGGCCGAGGGGCGGGCGGCGTTCGCCGAAAAGCGCGCGCCGGTCTTCCGCCATCGCTGATCGGAGCCGCCTGTTCGCGCGGGTCGAGGATCGCTACGAAGGGATCCGACGCTGGCCTGTGCGATCCGACCCGAGCGAGGACATGAAACCCAGGATTCTGATCAGCCGCCGCTGGCCCGAAGCCGTCGAGGCCCGCCTGCGCCAGCGCTATGACGTGACGCTGAACGAGGGCGACGCGCCGCTGGGCGTTGAGCAGTTGCGCGCGGCGATGGGCGCCTACGACGCCCTTTGCCCGACGGTCTCGGACCGAGTCACGGCCGAGGTCCTGACCACGCCCGATGCGCGGGTGAAGATCATCGCCAACTACGGCGCCGGCTATGAGCACATCGACCTGGCGGCGGCCAAGGCGGCCGGAGTGGTGGTGACCAACACGCCCGATGTGTTGACCGACGCCACGGCCGAGCTGGCGATCCTGCTGATGCTAATGACCAGCCGCCGGGCGGGGGAGGGCGAGCGCGAGCTGCGGGCCGGTCAATGGACGGGCTGGCGGCCCACCCACCTGCTGGGCCGATCCCTGGCGGGCAAGACCCTGGGCCTGGTCGGCTACGGCCGCATCGCCCGCGCCACCGCCAAGCGGGCCCGCGCCGCCCTGGGCATGGAGATCGCCTATTACAGCCGCCGGCGCGCGGCCGACGAGGACGGCGCGACCTACCACGACACGCTGGAAAGCCTGGCGGTGACGGCGGACGTGCTGTCGCTGCACACCCCCGGCGGTCCCGAGACCCACCACCTGGTCGACGCCGCCCTTCTGGCGCGGATGAAGCCGACGGCGATCCTGATCAACACCGCGCGCGGTTCGGTGGTGGCCGAGGCCGATCTGGCCAAGGCCTTGGCCGACGGGACGATCGCCGGCGCGGGCCTCGACGTCTACCAGGGCGAGCCCAGGGTCGATCCGGTCCTGCTGGCCGCGCCCAACACCGTGCTGCTGCCGCACTTGGGGAGCGCGACGCACGAGACCCGCACCGCCATGGGCATGCGCGTGGCCGGCAACCTGGACCGCTTCTTCGACGGCCAGCCGCCGCTCGACCGGATCGCCTGAGCCGCTCCGCCAACTTGGAGGGCGACTGGCCGGCCATCAACGACAAGGGCCTGGTCACCGAGGATCGCAAGATCCGCAAGGACGCCGACTACTGGCGCCAGGCCGGGTCCGAAGTCCCGATGCTGTACCTCACCAGCCGCTGCTGCCGGTCAGGACCGTCGCCGCCTCCAGCGTACGATGGACCTATCGGGCGGGGCCCTGGGGCCTCGCCTGGGACGGTTTCAACGCAAGGTTCAGCGCGGCGTCAGGACCATGCAGGGCTGGCGCTTGGCGCTGATCGCCCGGCAGGCGCTGCGGGCCGCGTCGGCGGTCAGACCCTGGAACTGGGCGCGGAAGGTGGTGCTGGCGGCGCCCTCGACCGCGCCCTCGGCGTCGGCCACGAACTTCGAAAAGCGCGAGCGCACCAGCATCAGCTGTTCGTTGGCCAGGCTCTTGGACTTGAACGCCCCGACCTGCACGCCCCACTCGCCCTTGGCCTTCCGAGGCGCGGGCTTGGCCTGTGCGGCCTTCATCGTCGGCGCGACCTTGATCGCGGCGGGCGGACGCGGATTGTCGGTCAGCACGATCTTCAGCCCGGCCTGGTCGCCGTCGCCTTCCTCGGTGGAGGGGCGCATGATCGGGCCGGTCGGCTCGTCCTCGTACAGGTTGGCGGCGATGGTCGTGCGCTCGCCGTGCGAACGGCGGTTGAGCACGTCGAAGCCCGTAGTCAGCAGGTCTTCCATGTTGTTGTCGCGCCAGGCGGTGGAGGAGCCGCCCAGGACCACGGCGATCAGGCGGCGACCGTCGCGCACGGCCGAGCCGGCGAGGTTGTAGCCTGAGGCGTTGGTGTAGCCGGTCTTCAGCCCGTCGAAGCCGGGCATGTTGGTCAGCAGGCGGTTGTGGCCGGCGATGTAGCGGCCGCGGAACTCGAAGCCCTTGATGCTGAAATAGGAATAGTACTGCGGGAAGTCGCGCATGGTGGCGCGCGACAGGATGGCCAGGTCGCGAGCGGTCGAGATCTGCCGGCTGTCGGGCAGGCCCGAGGCGTTGACGAAGCGGCTGTTGCGCATGCCCAGCTCCTGGCCGCGCAGGGTCATCAGGGCGGCGAATCGCGACTCGCTGCCGCCGAGCCGTTCAGCCATGGCCACGGCGATGTCGTTGGCCGATTTGACGGTCATGGCGCGGATCGCCTCGTCGACGCTGACGCTGTCGCCTACCGACAGGCCCAGCTTGGTCGGCGCCTGGGCGGCGGCGTGGGAGGAGATCGGCACGCGGTCGGTCAGCTTGAGCCGGCCCTCGCTGAGCGCCTCGAACGTGAGGTACAGCGTCATGATCTTGGTGACCGAGGCCGGGTAGCGCGGGCTGTCGGCCCTTTTTTCGTAGAGCATCTCGCCCGAATTGGCGTCGATCACGATTGCCGCATATTTGGGCTCGGCGCTGTTCATCTGCAGATACGGGATCTGGGCGGAAGCGGCGACCGGAGCCGCCAGGCCGCACAGCATGGCGCCGGCGACGCCGAGAGCGGCGAGGAGAGAACGGGCGGAGGTAAGCTTGGCGAACATGGCGAATGCGTCCGTCATCTGAACTGAGCGGTTCCGCACCGCCACACGCGTGACATTAGCATGCGCGTCGTGGCCTTTCGCTAAGGTAAACAAGTGGTGAGCGATTTCGCCGCAGAGATGGATATTTTCAAGGCGTTGCGGCGAAGCTTCTGTCTCGCGCTCAAGGTGAGTGAATGTATCCGCCGGTTTATGGTGCGCTGCACAATTTCCTTGACTGCTGCGGTGCAACATGAGACACCGGCGTTGTCCCAACGCATGGCCTGGAACCTGCATCTCCATAGTCATGCCCCGCACCCCCCTCTGCCAGGAGTCTCCCCCATGGCCGCCGCTGAAACCCTGAAGAACACCGTCGAACAGTTCAGCACCGCCTCGAACCAAGCGTTCAAGGACGGCGTCGAGAAGTCTCTGGCCGCTCTGGCCGAGGCCAACACCCACTCGAAGAAGAACCTGGAAGCCGTGGTCGCCTCGGTGACCGCCGCCACCAAGGGCGCCGAAGCTCTGGGCGCCCAGACCTTCGCCTATTCGAAGAAGGCCGCCGAGGACCAGGTCGCCGCCGCCAAGTCGCTGGCCGCGGCCAAGAGCGTCCAGGAAGCCGTCGAACTGCAGACCGCCTGGGCCAAGTCGGCCCTCGAGGCCTACATCGCCCAGGTCAGCAAGGCCTCGGAGATCGTCTCGGCCTCGATCAAGGACTCGGTGAAGCCGCTGAACGAACGCGTCAGCGCGACCGTCGAAAAGCTGCAAGCCGCCCGTTAAGGCGACGGGTTCCTTCCGAGCCGAACAACGAGAAGGCCCGAGCCGGCAACGGTTCGGGCCTTTTTTCTTGTCCTGCCATCCCGCCGCGCTAAGCATGCGTCCAAGTCATTGGAGTGTGTGATGTCGAAGGTCGAACAGCGTCTGGCGGAACTGGGGATCGTGCTGCCGCAACCGGTCGCGCCGGTCGCCAACTACGTGCCCTTCGTCGCGACGGGAAACCTGATCCACATCTCCGGCCAGATCTCGCTCGACGCCAATGGCGGACTCAAGGGCACGGTCGGGACGGAGGTCGACCTGGAGACCGCCCAGCAGGGCGCGCGCCTGTGCGGGATCAACCTGCTGGCCCAGATGAAGGCGGCGGTCGGCGACCTCGACCGGGTCAAGCGCGTGGTCAAGCTGGGCGGCTTCGTCCAGGTCAGCCAGGACTTCACCGACATTCCCAAGGTCATCAACGGCTGCTCGGACCTGATGGTCGAGGTGTTCGGCGATGCGGGCCGTCATGCCCGTTCGGCGGTCGGCGTCTACAAGCTGCCGCTGGGCTTTTCGGTCGAGGTCGACGCCGTGGTCGAGGTGGCCTGATGCGCGCGCGGCCCCGGCCCACGACCGAAGCATTCGGCCAGGCGTGGGAGCGCCTATTCGAACCGGCGGTGGCGCATCGCGGGCTGTGGTCGCCGGACGCCGCGCCCGAGAACTCGCTGGCCGCGTTCCAGGCCGCCTGCGCCCATGGCTATGCGATCGAGCTGGACGTGCAGCTGACCGCCGACAACCACGTGGTGGTCTTCCATGACGATCACCTGGAGCGCCTGACGGGCATGCCCGGTCGATTGCGCGACCACACCGCCGCCGACCTGGGTCAGCTGAAGCTGTCGGGTACGGACGAGACCATCCCCACCCTGGCCGACGCCCTGACCCTGATCGGCCACCGGGCCATGGTCTATATCGAGCTGAAGACCCCGTTCGGCGAGGTCGGCGAGCTGGAGAAGCGGGTCAGCGAAATCCTGCTGGACCACAACGGCCCGACCGCGGTGATCGGCTTCAATCCCTATTCCCACGCCTGGTTCGCCGAGCACCAGCCGCAGATCCTGCGCGGCCTGGACAGTTACGGCTGGGCCGACGAAGGCGCTCGCAAGCTGGCGCCGGAGCTGCGCAAGTCGCTGGCCAATCTTGAGCAGATCGAGATCGCCCGGCCGGACTTCCTGGCCCTTGGCCTGGACATGCTGCCCAACGCCCGGGCCGACCAGCTGCGCGCCGGCGGCATGCCGGTCATCGCCTGGACCGTGCGTTCGGCCGAGCAGTGGGACCGCGTCCGCGACCATTGCGATAACCTGATCTTCGAGGGTTTCGCCGCGTGACAGCCGTCAAGGCGGAGGTGCGCATCCATCGGCGCATCGCCGAGATCGGCCGCGACGCCTGGGACGCCTGCGCCGCCCCGCATGGCGATCCGTTCATCAGCTTCGACTTCCTGAACGCCCTGGAGGAGAGCGGCTGCGCCGTCGAGCGCACCGGCTGGGCCCCCCACCACCTGTCGGTCGAGGACGAGGCCGGCCGGGTGGCGGCGGTCATGCCGCTGTACCTGAAGTCCCACAGCCAGGGCGAATATGTCTTCGACCACAGCTGGGCCGACGCCTACGAGCGGGCCGGCGGGCGCTACTATCCCAAGCTCCAATGTTCGGCGCCGTTCTCGCCGGTGACCGGGCCGCGACTGATCGTGCGGCCGGACATCGACGTCGATGAGGGGCGCTCGGCCCTGCTGGGCGGGGCGCTGACACTTTGCGAGCGGCTGAACGCCTCGTCGCTGCACGTGACCTTCCCGACGCCCGGCGAGTGGGCCTGGATGGGCCAGCGGGGCATGCTGCGCCGCCAGGACCAGCAGTATCACTGGTTCAACCGGGGCTATGCGAGCTTCGAGGATTTCCTGGCCTCGCTGTCGTCCAGCCGCCGCAAGACCATCCGCCGTGAGCGCCGCGACGCCCAGGCCGGGCTGGAAATCGTCGCCCTCACCGGCGACGCGTTGACCGAGGCGCACTGGGACGCCTTCTTCGGCTTCTACATGGATACCGGCGGCCGCAAATGGGGGCGGCCCTATCTGAACCGGGCCTTCTATTCGCTGCTGGGCCAGCGGATGGCCGACAAGGTGCTGCTGATCCTGGCCCGCCGGCCGGGCGGCCCCTGGATCGCCGGGGCCCTGAACCTGATCGGCGACGACTGCCTGTACGGCCGCCATTGGGGCTGCACCGAGGACGTGCCGTTCCTGCATTTCGAACTCTGCTACTACCAGGCCATCGAGCACGGCATCCGCCTGGGCCTGCCGCGCGTCGAGGCTGGCGCCCAGGGGCAGCACAAGATTGCCCGCGGCTATCTGCCCAGCCCCGTCTATTCAGCTCACTGGATCGCCGATCCGGCCCTGCGGGAGCCGGTGGCCCGCTACCTGGAGCGCGAACGCGAAGCGGTGGACGCCGAGATGGCGGTTCTGACCGAGGAGTTCTCGCCGTTCCGCCGCGACGGGTGAGGCGCGCGGCGTCTCACGACCGTTCCCAGGACGCCTTCAGCAACGCGCGGACCTCGTCGTCCACCTCGGCGGGCGAGGCCAGGGGCAGCTTGGCCTTCAGGCGCTCCGACCAGCTTTCGTTCTTGGGTTCGCGCAGGCGAGGGGAGGCGTCGGGCGCGACGGCCAGGCCCAGCACCGCCGTCCCGCCCTTGACCGGCTTGGCGGCCGCGAACTGGAACTCGCGCGACCAGGCGGTGAAACCCTTGCGTTGGCCGGTGACTAGGCCGTCAAGGCCCGCCACCGCCGTCTCCAGCGCCTGCAGGATGGCCAGCGAGGCCGGATCGGTCCAGAGGGCGGCGCGAGTCTCGTCGGGATTGTCCCAGGCCCGCTCGGACGGGAAGGCGACGGACAGGACATAGCTGGCCCGGTTCTGGCCCAGGCCGTGATGCTCCTTGAGCCAGCCGAGCTGGGCGCGGGGCCTGGTCTCGGGGCAGGTCCTGGCGATCGCCACCCAGTCTTCCAGGCTCTTGCCGGTGTCCCGCGCCAGCCCCTCGCGCACCGAGGCGAACCATTTTCTCTGGCGTTCGGTCAGGTGGCCGAGCCCTGCGGCCTTGTCGCTTCCCATGGCTTGCATCTTTCCGGTTTGCTAGGACCGTCCGCGAGACAGGAGACGATCATGAGCCTTCACGGAAGCTACGACGCCGACAACATCTTCGCCAAGATCATCCGCGGCGAGATCCCGGCCGTGAAGGTGTTCGAGGACGACCAGGTGCTGGCCTTCATGGACGTCTTCCCGCAGTCGCGCGGCCACCTGCTGGTGATCTCCAAGACCAGCCAGGCCCGCAACCTGCTGGAGGCCGAGACCAAGACCCTGGGCCGGCTGATCGGGGCGGTGCAAAAGGTGGCCCAGGCCGTGACCACGGCCCTGAAGCCCGACGGCGTCGTGGTGACCCAGTTCAACGGCGCGCCCGCCGGCCAGACGATCTTCCACCTGCATTTCCACATCATCCCCCGTTACGAGGGCGAGGCGCTGGGGCGGCACGGTGAAGGCATGGCCGATGTCGAGGATCTGAAGGCGCTGGCGGAGAAGATCGCGGCGGCGCTCTGAACGGCCTCGCCGCCGGCTAGAGCAAATCGCGCGATATAGGAATCGCGCGATTTGCCCTAGGTTTTTGGTCTCGCATCGCTTTTGCGGAAAACCGGCCTCCACTTTCCGCGCGATGCTCTAGCCGCCCAGCTTGATGACCGCCGTCGCCAGGCCGACGATCGCCGTCATGCCGCCCATCAGGGCCAAGCCCTGAAAGCGGAGCTTGTCGTTCAGTTCGGCCAGGATCTGGTGCTTGGTGATGGCCAGGTCCGCCTTGAGGGCCTGGATATCCATCCTGGTCGCGTGGGCCAGGTCGGCGAGATCCGCCTTGGTCGCCGTTTCAGCTTTGGTCGCCATGTTGGCGAGATCGGCCTTTGTCGCCGTTTCCGCCTTGGTCGCCATGTTGGCGAGGTCAGCCTTTGTCGCCATGTCAGCCTTGGTGGCCAGACCGCTGATGTCCGGAAACTGCGCCGACGACTGCACCAGTTCCACGATCGCTTCCGCGGCGCGCTCTTCCAGTCCCGCGTCGCGGAGGCGTTTCGTTGCGCCGAGTGTGTCGAAGGCGATGGACATGGGATCAACCTAATCGTGTGTTCTCGTTTTGTCCAGTCGTATGTCGTGAGCGCCTCAATAGCAAAGAGGCCCGGATCGCTCCGGGCCTCTCGCTGTTTTTGACCTATTCGGTGAGGGCTGGCTCGGCTTCGTCTTCCTTGGCGGCCTTGCCGGGCTTTTCCGGATTGGACTCGATCTCGAAGGCGATCTTGCCGTTCTCCAGCACCACCTTGACGTGGCCGCCGCGGACCAGGCGTCCGAACAGGATGTCGTCGGCCAGCGGCTTCTTGATGTGCTCCTGGATGACCCGCGCCAGGGGGCGGGCGCCGTAGAGCTCGTCGAAGCCGTTCTTGGCCAGCCAGTCGGCCGCGTCGTCGCTCAGCGAGACCGTCACGTTCCGGTCGGCCAGCTGAGCCTCCATCTGCATGACGAACTTCTGCACGACCTGACGGATGATCTCCGGCGTCAGCGGCTTGAACTGCACGACGGCGTCCAGGCGGTTGCGGAACTCCGGGGTGAACAGGCGCTTCAGCGCCGCCTCTTCCTCACCCTGCACCTTGTCGCGCCCGAAGCCGATCGCCTGGCGCTGGGCGTCCGAGGCCCCGGCGTTGGTGGTCATGATCAGGATGACGTTCCTGAAATCGACCTTCTTGCCGTTGCTGTCGGTCAGCACCCCGTGGTCCATGACCTGGAGCAGGATGTTGTAGACGTCCGAGTGCGCCTTCTCGATCTCGTCCAGCAGCACCACGGCGTGCGGGTGCTGGTCGACGGCGTCGGTCAGCTGGCCGCCCTGGTCGTAGCCGACATAGCCGGGAGGGGCCCCGATCAGGCGGCTGACGGTGTGGCGCTCCATGTATTCCGACATGTCGAAGCGGATCATCTCGATCCCCAGCGTCGAGGCCAGCTGCTTGGCGGCTTCGGTCTTGCCGACGCCGGTCGGGCCGCTGAACAGGTAGCTGCCGATCGGCTTGTCCGGATCGCGCAGGCCGGCCCGGGCCAGCTTCATGGCCGAGGACAGCTGCAGCAGCGCCTCGTCCTGGCCGAACACGGCGCGCTTCAGGTCCGCCTCCAGCTCGCGCAGGGACTCGGTGTCGGACTTGGAGACCGACTTGGGCGGGATGCGGGCGATCTTGGCCACGACGGCCTCGATCTCCTTGACGCCCAGGACCTTCTTGCGGCGGCCCTCCGGCAGCAGCATCTGGCCCGCGCCCGCCTCGTCGATCACGTCGATCGCCTTGTCGGGCAGCTTGCGGTCGGTGATGTACTTGGCCGACAGCTCCACCGCCACCTTCAGGGCGTCGTTGGTGTACTTCAGCTTGTGGAAGTCCTCGTAGTAGCTCTTCAGCCCCTTGAGGATCTTGATGGTGTCTTCCACCGTCGGCTCGTTGACGTCGATCTTCTGGAAGCGGCGGACCAGGGCCCGATCCTTCTCGAAGTGCTGACGGAACTCCTTGTAGGTGGTCGAGCCCATGCACCGCAGGGTGCCCGAGGCCAGGGCCGGCTTCAGCAGGTTGGAGGCGTCCATCGCCCCGCCCGAGGTGGCGCCGGCGCCGATCACGGTATGGATCTCGTCGATGAACAGCACCGCGTTGGGGTGGTTCTCCAGTTCCTTGACCACCTGCTTGACGCGTTCCTCGAAGTCGCCGCGATAGCGGGTGCCGGCCAGCAGCGCGCCCATGTCGAGCGAGTAGATGGTGGCCTCCGCCAGGACTTCGGGGACCTGGTGGGTGATGATCTTGCGGGCCAGGCCCTCGGCGATGGCGGTCTTGCCGACGCCGGGTTCGCCGACCAGCAGCGGATTGTTCTTGGTCCGGCGGCACAGGATCTGGATCGCGCGTTCCACTTCGTTCGCGCGGCCGATCAGCGGGTCGACCTTGCCCTGGCGGGCCTTTTCGTTGAGGTCGACGCAATAGGCTTCGAGCGCCTCGCCGCCGGTCTTGGTGTTGGGCTTCTCGACGTCTTCCTCGACCGTGGCGCCCTTGGCCGCCTTGGGCTCGGAGGCGCCGGCCTTCTTGGCGATGCCGTGGGCGATGAAGTTGACCGCGTCGTAGCGGGTCATGTCCTGCTCTTGCAGGAAGTAGGCGGCGTGGCTCTCGCGTTCCGAGAAGATGGCGACCAGAACGTTGGCGCCGGTCACTTCCTCGCGGCCGGAGGACTGCACGTGGATCACCGCGCGCTGGATCACGCGCTGGAAGCCCGCCGTGGGCTTGGCGTCGTCCTCGTCGTCGACGACCAGCGAGGCCAGTTCGACGTCGAGATAGTTCACGAGGCTCTTCTTCAGAGCGTTGAGGTCGACATCGCAGGCGCGCATGACGCCGGCCGCGTCGTCGTCGTCGGTGAGCGACAGCAGCAGATGTTCGAGCGTGGCGTATTCGTGCTTGCGCTGATTGGCGTAAGCGACGGCGCGATGCAGGGATTCTTCAAGTGGGCGCGAAAAAGAGGGCAAGGGGAGGCTCCTCAATCCTTTTCCATGGTGCACTGCAGGGGGTGCTGATGCCTGCGCGCCGAGTCGATCACTTGCGCGACCTTGGTCTCGGCAACTTCGTAGGTGAAAACGCCGCAAACGCCGACGCCATGCTGATGAACGTGCAGCATGATCCGGGTCGCATCTTCGCGCGACTTGTTGAAGAAACGTTCAAGTACGTAAACGACGAACTCCATCGGAGTATAGTCGTCATTCAAGATCAGTACGCGATACAGCGAAGGCTTCTGTGTCTTCGGTTTCACTTCCGTGATGACCGAAGAGCCCGCGCCGCTGTTTTGTCCGCCTTGCTTTCGCTCGGCCATTGACCGCTTTCTCCCGGCGGGCCGAACAACCCGCCTTACTAGGATTAGATATGGAAACGCGACAGCATTGGAAGAGGTTGTCGCGCCGCTGCGCCGCTTTAACACAGGGGCGCCGCGCAAAGTGGCTTACCGCTTGGGATAGCGGCGATGGGGACAGGTTGGTTGCCTGGGGTGAGGAGCGCAGATGGGGGCGTTTTCGCGGCGCGCAAGGGGCGGGGCCAGCGACTCAGTGGAGGTTCGTGCGGCGAACACTTGCCCCCTACGGGCTGCTATGCGGCCGTCTTCCCCCAGAGGGGGGAAGAGCCTGAAGCACGAGCCTCCGCCCCCTGCCGGGGGCGGACAGACCGCGAAGCGGTCAGGTGGGGGCAAGTGAATTTGACCCTGATCGAGGCCTGCTACCCCAGCTTCACCAGCATCTTGCCCAGGTTCTCGCCCTTGAAGAGCTTGATGAAGGCGTCCGGGGCGCGCTCGACGCCGTCCTCCACGGTCTCGTTCCACTTGATCTGGCCCGCGTCGATCCAGCCGGCCATGTCCTTGAGGAACTGCGGCGCCAGGTCGTAGTGGTTGGAGACGATGAAGCCTTCCAGCCGAAGGCTCTTGCCCACGGCCTGGATGATGTTGGGCGGGCCGGTCAGCTTTCCGGTCTCGTTGTACTGCGAGATCATCCCGCACAGGGCGAAGCGGGCGAAGGGGCGAGCCGAGTTCAGGGCCGCCTCCAGGTGCACGCCGCCGACGTTCTCGAAATAGACGTCGATCCCCTTGGGCGCGGCCTTTTCCAGTTCGGCGACGACGTCGGGCGTGGCCTTGTAGTCGATGACGTGGTCGACGCCGATGCTCTTGAGGAAGGCGGCCTTCTCGGGCCCGCCGGCCGAGCCGATCACCGTATGGCCCTTCAGCTTGGCGATCTGGCAGACCACCTGGCCGACCGCCCCGGCGGCGGCCGAGACGAAGACCACATCGCCGTCCTTCAGCGCCGCGATCCGCAGCAGGCCGACATAGGCCGTCAGGCCCGGCATGCCGGCCACGCCCAGGAAGGTCTGGGGCGGCAGGCCGTGGGTGTCGATCTTCGTCACCGCGCCCATGCCGCCGGCCGCCAGGGCCTTGGGCGAGACGTTGAACACCTCGCGCCAGCCGAACATCGTCGAGACGATGTCGCCAGGCTTGAAGTCGGGGTCGTTCGAGGCCGTGACCTCGCCGATCGCCCCGCCCTGCAGGGCCTTGCCCAGCTCGAACGGCGGCACATAGCTTTTTCGGTCGGTCATCCGGCCGCGCATGTAGGGATCGACCGACATCCACAGGTTCCGGACCTGGATCTCGCCGTCGGCGGGCGGCGCGACCTCGACGCTGGCCAGCTCAAAGTTCTCGTGGGCCGGAACGCCGACAGGACGGCTCTTCAGACGGATTTCGCGCGACGTGACCATGGTCGTTCCTCCGATGCCCCGTGATCGAGGCGCGTTGTTTAAACGAACGTTTAGACCGGTCTTGGCCGAGCCTCCAGTGCTTCCCGCACGAAAGCGAACGGTTTAGACAGCGCCCATGACCCAGGATGTTCTCAAGGCCGGCGTCGTCGGCGCCGGTGTGTTCGGCGGCTACCACGCCAAGAAGTATGTCGAGCTGGACGGCGTCGTCCTGACGGCGGTGTTCGACATCGACCTGCCGCGGGCCCAGGCCCTGGCCGAGCCCCTGGGCGCCCAGGCCTTCGACGACATGGACGCGTTCCTGGCCGCCATCGACGTCGTAACCGTCGCCACCCCGGCCGTGCACCACGCCAAGGCGGGCCTGACCGCCCTGAGGGCGGGCAAGCCGGTCTATTCCGAAAAGCCCCTGGCCGTGACGCCGGACGACGCCGACGCCCTGGTCGCCGCCGCCGCCAGGGCCGGCCTGCCCCTGGCCTGCGGCCACCAGGAGCGCGTGGTGTTCCAGGCCATGGGCCTGCTGGACATTCCCGAGCAGCCGCTGCGCATGGAAGCAGTGCGTCGGGGCACGCCCTCGGACCGCAACCTCGACGTCTCGGTGGTGCTGGACCTGATGATCCACGACATCGATCTGGCCCTGGCGTTGTGCGACGGCGAGCCCGTCACGGTGGAAGGCGAGGGGGCGATCACCCGCTCGACCTCCTTGGCCAATCCTTCACTAGATTGGGTCAAGGCCGAGGCCACCTTCGACAACGGCTTCACCGCCGTGTTCGACAGCTCCCGCGTGGCCGAGGCCCGCGAACGGACCATGAAGGTCGTCTACCCCTCCGGCGAGGTCGAGATCGACTTTCTCGCGCGCACCTTCCGCAACACCACCCCGTTCCCGCTGATCGAGAATTTCACCGAGACGCCGGCCGGCAAGGACCCCCTGGGCCAAAGCGTCGCCGGCTTCCTGAAGGCCGTGCGCGGCGAGGCACCGCGACCGGTGGTGACCGGCGAGGAGGCGGCGCGCGCGCTCGATCTGGGCCTGGCGGTGGAGCAGGCGGCCGGGGGCTAGGGAATCAGCAGCAAGCTCCCCGTCGTCCGCCCGGCTTCCAGGTCGGCCTGGGCCTTTCCGGCCTCTTCCAGGGCGTAGGTCTCGCCGATCTCGACCGTCAGTTCGCCGCGACCGAGCGCGTCCAGCAGGTCTGCCGCCGCCGCCCGGTACCGAGGAACGTCCGCGACATAGGCCATGACGCTGGGCCGCCACAGGGCCAGGCCGCGCTTGCTTAGGTCCGTGACCAGCACGGGCGGGACGGCGCCGGCCGCCTGGCCGACATTGACCACCATGCCGAACGGCGTGACGGCGTCGAAGGTCCTGCGCAGATAGGCGCCGCCCAGGCCGTCATAGGCGATATCGACACCCCGGCCGTCGGTCAGGTCCATCGTCTGGGCGACGAAATCGGCGTCGCGGCCGACGATCACCTGAACGGCCCCGGCCTTGCGGGCGACCTGGGCCTTGGCCTCAGTACTCGCCGTGCCGATGACCGAGAACCCCAGCCGGGTGGCCCAGCGGGTCAGCAATTGTCCCAGTCCCCCGGCGGCGGCGTGCACCAGCAAGGTCGAACCGGGCGCGGGCGGACGCGGGCCCCGCAGCAGCATCTGCACCGTCAGGCCGCGCAGCATGGCGCCCGCCGCCAAGCGTGCGTCGATCCCGGCCGGCAGGTTGATGGCGCGCTCGGCCGGCAGGTTGCGGACTTCGGCATAGCCGCCCAGCGGCGCGCCGGCATAGGCGATGTGGTCGCCGACCGAGATATCCTCGACACCGTCGCCGACGGCTTCCACCACCCCCGCGCCCTCTACCCCAAGCACGCCTGGCAGGGTCACGGGATAGAGGCCGGTCCGGTAGTAGATGTCGATGAAGTTGACGCCGATCGCGTGGTGGCGAACGCGGACCTCTCCGGCGGCGGGCGGCGCGAGCGGGCGGCTGGCCAACTGGAGTTGATCGACGCCGCCGGGGGCGACCAATTCGATGGTGCGGATCATGGGGCTCTCCTTTGAGAGCGCCACGATACGTCCGGCGTCCACCTCGTGAGAATTCCAGGATCTCGCAACCGTATTGTGCGAAAATGCACGGATGGACTGGGAAGACCTTCGCCATCTGGCCGCCGTGGGTCGGCAGGGATCGCTGTCGGGCGCGGCCCGCGCCCTGGGCGTCGACCACGCGACGGTCGGCCGGCGGGTCGCCGCCCTGGAAGCGCGCACCGGCCTGCGCCTGCTGGAACGCCGGGGCCGCGGCACGGCCTTGACCCAGGCCGGCGAACGGGTCGCGGCCCTGGCCTTCGACATGGAGGACCGGGTCCTGGCGGTCGAGCGCCTGGTCCAGGCCGAGCGCCGGCCGCCGAAGGTCGAGGTGGTGGTCAGCGCTCCGCCGGCCCTGGCGATGTTCATGCTGGCCGGCGGCCTGGCCGACCTGCGCCGCGACCAGCCGTCGATCACCGTCACCCTGCGCGGCGAGGCCTCCCTGGTGTCGCTGACGCGGCGCGAGGCCGACCTGACCCTGCGCCTGCAAGCCCCGGACGAGCCGACCAGCGTGGCGCGCAAGGTCGGCGAGATGGCCTATGCGCTCTATGCCGCCGCCGATTACCCGCACGGACCCGACGGCGACTGGTCGCTGGTCAGCTACGACGCCGAGATGGACCGGCTGCCGCAGCAGGAATGGCTGCGGGCCTTCGCGGCCGGTCGGTCGGTCAGCTTCCGCAGCAACGACATGGCCATCCTGCAACCGGCGGCGCGGGCCGGCCTGGGCGTGGTGCTGCTGCCCTGTTTCATGGCCGATGGCGATCCGGGACTGCGACGCTGGTCAGACGCCGCCCCGCCGCGGCGCGGCCTGTGGCTGGCCATGCACGAAGACCTGCGCCGGCTGGCGGCGGTGCGCGCGGTGGGCGACCACCTGGCGGCCGTAATCCACCAGCAGCGCGACCGCCTGGTGGGTACCTAGCGCGGCGCGACCTTGACCATCACCACGTCATTGGCCCGCATGGTCACCGCCACGCTGGCCGCGCCCGCCTTGCCGACGGTCAGTGTCCGCGTCTCGGGTTTGTCCACCGTCAGCGCGTTCAGGTCGCGCACCTGCTGCTCGGTCAGGGTCTTGGGCGCGCCGAGCTCCAGATAGGCGGTGTAGGCGTCATTGGCCTTGAAGCCGGTGCGGAAGATCTGGACGTCGTAGCGGCCGGGCTTGAGGCCTTTCAGGTCCAGGCTGACCGGTTCGACGTCGTGGGTGGGCTGGACCTTGCCGTAGTAGGGCCGGTTGCTGACAGGCTGCACGGGCTGGCGGAAGGCCCAGACCAGGGCCTGGACGCCGCCCTTGTCGGCGGTGACCCAGCTTTCCGCGTCGGCGACCTTCACGGCCTTGTCGCCCAGCTGGTTCAAGTACTTGTAGGCGAACCAGGCCGGCTTGCGGATTCCTTGCGGGTTCATCAGGCCGAAGCCGCCCTCGAACGGCTTGGTGGGCGGCCCGGGCTCTTCGAACAGGTCGCTGAACGTCCAGTAGCTCATGCCTTGCGCCAGGCCCTCGGTGGCCTTCAGCTTGCTGAGGATATAGGGCGCGCTGACATAGGAGTCGTGCACCAGGTCGCGCGGCGTGTAGCTGGTGCTCCATTCGGTGAAATAGAGCGGCAGGCCTGGCTTGGACGAGGCCTCGATCTCCTGGCGCACCCGACGGACGTCGCCGACGATCGCGTCCGGCGAAGGCGACAGTTTGGTGTCCTGCTGGCCCTTTTCGTCCAGGAACCCGCCGTCGACGCCGTAGGTATGGGTGGCGATGAAGTCGATCGCCGCGCCGGAGCTCTCGGCGTGCTTGATGAACTCGGGCGTCCAGGCCGCGCCCGCGGTCGCCGGACCACCGACCTTCAGGGCGGGGTCGATCGCCTTGAGGGTCCGCGCGGTCACGTCATAGAGCTCGAAATACGCTTTCTGGTCGGCCTTTTCCCAGAAGCCGTCCAGATTAGGCTCGTTCCAGACCTCGAAGTACCAGGACCTCACCTCGTCGGCGCCATAACGCTGCTGGGCGTGGCGGACGAAGGCGTCGACCAGGGCGGCCCACTGGTCGAGCTTGGGATGGGAGGTGTTGCCCTTCCAGTAGAAGATCGTCTGGTTGGAGGTCTTCATCGCGTCGGGCGTGAAGCCCAGCTCGACGAACGGCTTGACGCCCATCTTCAGCAGACGGTCGTAGAGTTCGTCGATCTTGGTCCAGTCGTAGACCGGCTTGCCGTCGACGACCTTGTAGGTCCCCAGCACGTCATGGAAGATGGCGTGGAAGCGGACATAGCGGAAACCCAGCTCGTCGTGGGCGGTCTTCAGCTGCCCCAGGCTGTCGTCACGCAGCAGGGTGCCCGGATAGTCCGAGCCGACCGACAGGTCATAGAAGCGGTCGCGCGGCGTGGCCGGCGCCTTGGCGTCGACGGCGATGTGGCGGACGGCCGGCTTGCCTTGAGCCGAGGCGGATCCCGCTAGAAGGCTCGCCATGGCGCAGGCCAGGATTGCGCTGCGGAGCAAGGTCCTGGTGGGGGCGGGGGTCATGGCGGCTGGTCCTTCCTGCGATGGCCCGCCCTCGTGGTTGGGGCGGTGTAGGTGGGACCGGTACCATTATTCGGAGGGCGCCGTATAGTCCGTTCGAAAATCGGCCGCGAAGGGTGTGATCATGCGCGACGGCCTTGCTTGCGCGAACCGTTCGCAATGAAACGCGCGCCGGCGGCCGATCGCCGGCAAAAACTCGGCGTCCGACCCTTTCGTCAGGCGGCCAGCTGAGCTAACCACGGCGCTCTATTTGGAAGGCTACGATCATGACCAAGAAACCCGACGGCACGTGGGACAAGTCGCAACTCCCCAGCCGGCATGTAACCGAAGGGCCGGCTCGCGCGCCGCACCGCTCGTATTACTACGCCATGGGCCTTGGCACCCGCGAGATCGCCCAGCCCTTCGTGGGCGTAGCCTCGTGCTGGAACGAGGCGGCGCCGTGCAACACCGCCCTGATGCGCCAGGCCAACGCCGTGGCCAAGGGCGTCAAGGCGGCCGGCGGCACGCCGCGCGAGTTCTGCACCATCACCGTGACCGACGGCATCGCCATGGGCCACGAGGGCATGCGCAGCTCGCTGGTCAGCCGCGACTGCATCGCCGACTCCGTCGAGCTGACCATGCGCGGCCACGGCTATGACGCCCTCGTGGGCGTGGCCGGCTGCGACAAGAGCCTGCCGGGCATGATGATGGCCATGCTGCGCCTGAACGTGCCGTCCGTGTTCCTGTACGGCGGCTCGATCCTGCCGGGCCGCTTCCAAGGCCGCGACATCACGGTCATGGACGTGTTCGAGGGCGTCGGCGCCCACGCGGCCGGGACCATGGACGCCAAGACCCTGTGCGAGCTGGAGCAGCACGCCTGTCCGTCGGACGGGGCCTGCGGCGGTCAGTTCACCGCCAACACCATGGCCTGCGTGTCCGAAGCCATCGGCCTGGCCTTGCCGCTGTCCTCGGCCCTGCCGGCCCCGTATCTGGACCGCGACCAGTACGCGGTGGCCTCGGGCGAGGCGGTGATGCGGCTGATCGAGCAGAACATCCGCCCGCGCGACATCTGCACCCGCAAGGCGTTCGAGAACGCCGCCGTGGTCGTCGCCGCGACGGGAGGGTCGACCAACGGCGCCCTGCACCTGCCCGCCATGGCCCACGAGTGCGGCATCGAGTTCACCCTCAAGGACGTGGCCGAGATCGCCGCCCGCACGCCCTATATCGCCGACCTGAAGCCCGGCGGCCGCTACGTGGCCAAGGACATGGGCGAGGCCGGCGGCGTGCCGATGCTGCTCAAGACCCTGCTGGACGCCGGCCTGCTGCATGGCGACGTCATGACGGTGACCGGCAAGACCCTGGCCGAGAACCTGGCCGACGTGGTCTGGCGCGACGACCAGGACGTGATCCGTCCCGCCTCCAACCCGCTGTCGCCGACCGGCGGCGTGGTCGGCCTGTGGGGCTCGCTAGCCCCCGAGGGCGGCATCGTCAAGGTGGCCGGCCTCAAGCACCAGGTGCACCGGGGCCCGGCCCGGGTGTTCGATGGCGAGCAGGCCTGTTTCGAGGCCGTGTCGAACCGCGACTACAAGGAAGGCGACGTCCTGGTCATCCGCTACGAAGGTCCCAAGGGCGGGCCGGGCATGCGGGAGATGCTGTCGACCACCGCCGCCATCTACGGCCAGGGCGTGGAGAACATCGCCCTGATCACCGACGGCCGTTTCTCGGGCGCCACGCGGGGCCTGTGCGTCGGTCACGTCGGACCGGAAGCCGCGGTGGGCGGCCCGATCGCCCTGGTCCAGGACGGCGACATCATCTCGATCGACGCCCACAAGGGCACGATCGACCTGGAGGTCGACCCGATCGAGTTGGAGAACCGCCGCCGCCACTGGCAGCCGCGCGGGCACGACTACAACAGCGGCGCGATCTGGAAGTTCGCCCAACTGGTGGGCCCGGCCTATCTGGGCGCGACCACCCATCCGGGCGCGGCCAAGGAAACCCACGTCTACGCGGATATCTGACGGCGGACGTTCCACGGCATCAAAGAAAAGGGCCGGGCGGATCGCCCGGCCCTTTTCTTTGATGCCTACTTCTTGATCTTCTTGAAATCCTTGTAGAACAGGTCTTCCGGCGGGCGATCCTCGGGCGCCGGGGCGCGGAAGTCGTTGGGGCGCAGCAGGCCCTGGTCGAACATCGCCCGGCGCTGCTGCACCGCCGCAGCCGCGCGCGCCGGGGCGCCCAGCCTGACCGGCACGATGGCGCCGCGATCCCGGTTGAGCCAGGCGGCGGCCTCGTCGGCGCCGACCACGCCGTCGCGATTGGTGTCGGCCGGGACGAGGGCCAGCGGCGGCGTCGCGGCCAGGGCCGGCCCGGCGCAGCAGACGGCGAGGGCGGCGGCGAGAACGAGGCGCATCGAACGGGACTCCCAAGCTGACGAGGCATTTGGGCGGTCAAACGTGCGCCCTGTCAAACGGGATCAGTCGTCCAGGTCGAACGGCAGCTCGTCCTGGTCGTCCTTGGGCGGGCGACCAGCCTTGGAAACCGGCTTGTAGGTCTTTTCCGCGATCGGCGACCGATCGCCGTCCAGGTCCAGCGCGTCGTCGAGATCGTCGTCCGCCTCCCAGGGTGCGTCCATCGGATCGGCGGTGGTGTCGATCTGGTCGAACAGCGGGGCTGTGGCGGCCGGACGAGGCGGCGCGGCGGCGCTGACCGTCTCGAGGGCGGGAGTATAGGGCTTGGGCGCGCGCGCGACTTCCGGCTCGGCGACCGGGGCGCGCGTCTGGATGGCCGGCTCGGACGGCGACGCGGCCCTGGCCTTCGGGGCCAGCGGGCGGCGGACGATCGCGTCGGCGCGCAGCAGCCAGCGGTTGGCCTCCTGGATGGCGTCGGCGGGCGAGCGGCTCTCGCGGCGCTGCTGGTCGCCCTCCAGCCACAGGTCCAGCTCGAAGTCGGGATGGCGCGGATCGTCGAAGATCAGCTTCAGGGTCACCTGGGCCGCCTGCTGGACGATCTGGTCGATGGCGCGGCGCGGCTCGCCGCGGAACACCCGGCCGATCACCTGGCCGTCGACCGACAGCTCCGCCCCCATCAGCTCGTCGATGCGGTAGATCAGGCACCAGGCGCCGCTGTCCCAGGCCACGGCGGCCTGGTTGGTGGTGAAGTTGAAGCCCGCGCCCCGGCCGCGGCCCTTGGCGACGATCACCGTCTCCGGCGCGCCCTTCAGCACATGGCGCAGCGCGCGGCGGATCCGGCGTTCCTCGTCCATGAACCAGATGGCGGCGCTGCCCACGAAGGTCACCGCGGACGCCGACAGGGTCACGAGCAGCAGAAGACGCCAGAGTTCGCTCATGGGGTCAGGCTAGCGGGAGTCCCGGTTTCCGAACAGTCGCCGTTTCAGAGCGACAGCTCGGCGACCACGGGAACGTGATCGGAAGGCTTTTCCTTGTCGCGCTCGTCGCGGTGGATGACCACCCCGTCCAGCTTGTCGGCCGCCTGGGGCGACAGCAGCAGGTGGTCGATGCGGATGCCCAGGTTTCGCGGCCACGCCCCGGCCTGGTAGTCCCAGAAGGTGTAGCCGCCCGGCGCGCCGTCGGCCTGCATGTAGGCGTCGGTAAAGCCCAGGTTCTTCAAGGCTCGGAACGCGCCCCGGCTCTCGGGCTGGAACAGGGCGTCGCCCAGCCAGGCCTCGGGATTGGCCACATCCTCGGCCTCGGGGATGACGTTATAGTCGCCGGCGATGACCAGTGGCTCCTCCAGGGTCAGAAGGCCCTGGGCGTGGGCGTGAAGCCGCTTCATCCAGGCCAGCTTGTAGGCGAACTTCTCGGTGCCGATCGGATTGCCGTTGGGCAGGTAGATGCCGACCATCCGCAGCGGAGTAGGGGCGGCGATCACCGCCTCGATATAGCGCGCCTGCTCGTCGACCTCGTCGTCCTGCAGGAAGGGCAGGCCGCGCCGTACGTCCTCCAGCGGGAACTTCGAGAGCATGGCCACGCCGTTGTAGGTCTTCTGGCCATGGACGGCGACGTTGTAGCCCAGGCGCTCGAAGGCCTCGGTCGGGAACTTCTCGTCCAGGCACTTGATCTCCTGCAGCACGGCCACGTCGGGCGCGGCCGATTCGAACCACTCCAGGACCCTTTCCAGGCGGGCGTTGACGGAATTGACGTTCCAGGTGGCGATACGCATCAAAGGCTCCAGTCGGCGGCGGGAGGCTAGGGCGCAAGGGCGATGCGCTCAAGTCGCGGCTCTGGATTTCCGAGCGTCGCCTAATGTGGGCTCGATGAACTGCTCTGGGGCTGTCCGGCCTGGAAGGCGGAGAGCAGATTGGCCTGCACGCTCATGACCAAAGCCGCCGCGGCCAGCACCGAGGTGATCCCCGTGACCACGACAATCCATCGCGTGGTCTTGTTGTCGGCCCTCAAGCTGTCCATCTGCGCGAAGACGCCGGCCTTCAGGCTGTCCATCCGAGTGAAAGTATCGGCCTTCAGGCTGTCCATCTGGGTGAAAGTATCGGCCCTCAGGCCGGCCATCTGCGCGAAGGTATCGGCCCTCAAGCTGGCCATATGGGTGACGGTGTCGGCCCTCAAGCCAGCCATCTGCGCGAGGACGCCATGATCGCCCGTCAGAATTTCGCCAAGCCGATCGATTTTGCCGCTGAGTTCGACGAAGCGCGTTTCCGTCCGCGCTTCCACGGCCTCCAGCTTGGCTTCGATCTCTTCGCGGGTCATGGCTTCGATCCTGCGGCCGGTCGGGCGGGTTTCAATTGGCTTTTTGCAACGGCTCTCTGCCCGGCCATCCATGAAAATCCATCGAGCGCTCAGCCGTGTTTATGGTTTGTTCTCAATCTTTGCTGTGGGCAGCTGCGTAGCGCAAGCTGAAAGTTGAGTCGGCTCAAATCGAGAAGCTGACGCCGCAGCCGCAGCTGGACTTGGCGTTGGGGTTGCGCACTCGGAACTCGGCGCCGGCCAGTTCGTCGACGAAGTCGATCTCCGAGCCCTTCAGCAGGGCCAAGGAGATCACGTCGACCAGGGCGGCGGCGCCGTCGCGTTCCACCTTCAGGTCGTCGGGCTCGGCGCTGTCGACCAGGTCGAACCGGTACTGGAAGCCCGAGCAGCCGCCGCCGTCGACGGCGACGCGCAGCATCACCGGATGGCCCTCGGCCGCCGAGATGGTGCGGAGCCGGCGGGCGGCGCTGGAAGAAAGGGTGACGGCTGTGTCGGTCATGGCTGTGGAAAATCCATACTTCGCCTATATGAGGGCCTGCGCGTCCCAGGAAAAGGGGCGATCAGCAAAGGCCGTCCATGTCGTCGTCTCCCTTCTTCGTCCAGCGCGCCCCCTATGCCGAGGATCCGGCCACGTCGCGGGGCCGTCGTTTCCAGGAAGACGAGAGCCGCACGCGCACCCCGTTCGCCCGCGACCGCGACCGCATCATCCACACCTCGGCCTTTCGGCGGCTGAAGGAAAAGACCCAGGTGTTCGTCGCCCATGAGGGCGACAACTTCCGCACCCGCCTGACCCATTCGCTGGAAGTGGCCCAGGTGGCCCGTTCGCTGGCCACCGCCTTGGGCTTGGACAGCGATCTAGCTGAAACCATCGCCCTGGGTCACGACATCGGCCATCCGCCGTTCGGCCACGCCGGCGAGGACGAGCTGCAGTCGTGCATGAAGGCCTACGGCGGCTTCGATCACAACGTCCAGACCTTCCGCGTCGTCACCGAACTGGAGCGCCGCTATCCGGACTTCAACGGCCTGAACCTGACGTGGGAGACCCTGGAAGGGATCATCAAGCACAACGGCCCGGTGACCGAGAAGCTGGGCAAGCCGTCGTGGAAGGCGATCTCCAAGTACGACAGCGAGTACAAGCTGGGCCTGAACACCTGGGCCTCGGCCGAAGCCCAGGTCGCGGCCCTGGCCGACGACATCGCCTACAACAACCACGACATCGACGACGGGGTCGAGGCGGGGCTGTTCACCCTGGATGAGCTGATGGACGTGCCGCTGATCGGTCCGATCCTGGCGGCCGTGCGCAGCGAGCGACCGGACCTGGACCCGCGCCTGACCCGGCTGGAGGCCGTGCGGCGGATGATCGGGGCGATGGTCGACGACGTGATGGGCGAGACCCTGCAGCGCGCCGCCGCCACCGGCGTGCAGTCGGCTCAGGACGTCCGCGCCCTGGACCACGCCCTGGTCGCCTTCTCGCCGGACATGGCCGAGGACCTGGCCCGGCTGCGCCAGTTCCTGCATGCCCGGATGTACCGCCACTGGCGGGTCAATCGCACGCGCAGCCAGGCGCGCCGCATTCTCGCCGAGATGTTCAACCTTTTCTTGGCCGAGCCCGACGTCCTGCCGTCGGAATGGTTCGCCCGGTCGCAGAACCGCGACGAGGCCGGCCGCGCCCGCGTGGTCTGCGACTACATCGCGGGCATGACCGACCGCTTCGCCATCGAGGAACATCGCAAGCTGTTCCAGCTGGACGTCTGGAACTAGCCCGACGCGAAAGCCGGGGAGCGGCGTTCACGAGTGGTTCTGGGTAGGCCCGGGCTCCGATAAACTAGGTCGGCGCACGTCCGATTCGTTGTCAGCGATCCCGTGCGCATGGAAGTCTGGAGCCTCGACGCGAATGTCCGATCCCCACCGCGGCGCCTATACGCCGCCCACCGATGCGCCGCTCTCGTTCGATGCGCGTCAGCCCGTTCGCGGCTCGCGGCCCTTGCCCATGACCCTGATCCTCAGCGCGGTGGTCCTGGCCACCCTGGTGGTCGCGGTGCTGCTGATCTATCGCGGCGGCGTGCGCGGCCCCAACGAGCCGCCGCGCACGGTGGGCGAGCCCGTCGCTCAGGTGAAGGCTCCGCCGCCGGCCGACGCCGCCCAGCCGGCCGACCCGGCCTCGGGCCTGCAGATCTACAAGAGCGAGACCCCCGAGGCCTCGCCGACCTTCGCCGCCCAGCCGGAAGCGCCGCTGGCCCGTCCGACCCCGCCGCCGCCCAGCGCGCCGGTCCAGACCGCGACCCTGCAGCCGGCCAAGCCGGCGCCGACCGGTCCGAGCGTGCCGGTTTCGGCCGCGCCCGCCGCCAAGCCGTCCGCCCAGGCCGCCAGCAAGCCCGCGCCCAGCATCGAGGGCCTGGCCACCGCCGCCGTCGCGCCGCGCGCCACGACCCCCGCCGCCACCAAGCCGGCCGCGCCGGCCCCCGCCGCCTCGGCCGGCGGCCCGGCCAGCGTCCAGATCGGCGCCCTGTCCTCGACCGCCCTGGCCGACAAGGCCTGGTCCGACGCCGCCCGCATCGCGCCGGGCCTGGCCGCCGGCAAGGGCAAGCGGGTCGAGGCGATCGACAAGAACGGCACGACCCTCTACCGCACCGCCGTCACCGGCTTCGCCAGCCGCGCCGAGGCCAAGGCCTTCTGCGACGCCCTGAGCGCCGCCGGCAAGTCCTGCTTCGTGAAGTAAGAGGGCAGGGCGCATGGCCAGCATCTCCGCCGCCATCCTCGGCTGCGCCGGGACCACCCTGACGGCGGAAGAGGCCGCGTTCTTCCGGGACGTGAAGCCGTGGGGCTTCATCCTGTTCAAGCGCAACATCGCCGACCCCAATCAGGTCCGGGCCCTGACGGCGGCGTTGCGCGCGACGGTGGGACGTCCCGACGCGCCGATCCTGATCGACCAGGAGGGCGGTCGCGTCGCCCGCCTGGCCGCGCCCCACTGGAAAAAATATCCGCCCGGCCGCGCCTATGGCGAACTGGTCGCCAACGACCCGCTGGTCGCCCGCGAGATCACCCGCCTGGGCGCACGCCTGATCGCCCATGACCTGCTGGACCTGGGGATCAATGTCGACTGCGTGCCGGTGCTGGACGTGCCCGATCCGCAGGGCCACGAGATCATCGGCGACCGCGCCTATGGCGACACCCCCGAGCAGGTGGCCGCCCTCGGCCGCGCGGCGGCGGAGGGCCTGCTGGCCGGCGGCGTGCTGCCGATCATCAAGCACATCCCCGGCCATGGCCGCGCCATGAGCGACAGCCACCTGGAGCTGCCGGTGGTCAAGGCCAAGCTCGCCGAGCTGGACGCCCGCGACTTCGCCCCGTTCCGCGTGCTGTCGGACATGCCGATGGCGATGACCGCCCACGTCGTCTACACGGCCATCGACCGGTCCCGCCCGGCTACGACCTCGAAGAAGGCGATCCGGAAGATCATCCGCGAGTCGATCGGCTTCGACGGGCTGCTGATGAGCGACGACCTGTCGATGAAGGCGCTGTCGGGCGACTTCCGCCAACGCGCCAAGGACAGCCTGGCCGCCGGCTGCGACGTGGTCCTGCACTGCAATGGCGACATGGCCGAGATGAAGGCCGTGATGAGCGGCGTCGGCAAGCTTTCGCGGGAGGCTAAGCGCCGGGTCCAGGCCGTCATGGGCCGCCTGGTCAAGGTTCCCGAGCCGCTGGACGTGGCCGAGGCGCGGGCTCGCTTCGATGCGGCGTTTGACGGACGCTTTGCGTGAGCACGGGCTTCCAGCCCACCCTCGACTTCGAGGCCGCCAACGAGGCGGCCGAGGACGGCGCGGCGCTGGTCATCGACATCGACGGCTACGAAGGTCCGCTGCACGTGCTGCTGGCCTTGGCGCGCAGCCAGAAGGTCGACCTGCTGCAGCTGTCGATCACCAGGCTGGCCGAGCAGTACCTGGCCTTCGTGCAGCAGGCCCGCCGCGTGCGCTTCTCGCTGGCCGCCGACTATCTGGTGATGGCCGCGTGGCTGGCCTATCTGAAGTCCCGTCTGTTGCTGCCCAAGCCCGAGCGCCCCAAGGCCGAGGAGCCGCCGGCCGAGGAGATGGCGGCCCAGCTGGCCTTCCGCCTGGCCAAGCTGGACGTGATGCGCAAGGCCGTCGAGGCGCTGAAGGAGCGGCCGATCCTCAAGCGCGACGTCTTCATGCGCGGCGATCCGGAGGCGGTGAAGATCGTCTCCTCCACGCGCTTCGAGGGCGACCTCTACGCCCTGATGACCGCCTACATCACCCAGCGCAAGCGCGAGCACGGCCGCCACTACGCCCCGCGCCCGCCCCAGGCCTATCCGCTGGAGGACGCCCGCGACCGCCTGCGCGAGCTGCTGCCGGAGATGAAGGACTGGACCACCCTGTCGGGCGTCGCCCCGGTCGAGCGCTGGGAGGAGGACCCCGACGGCCCCAGCCCCGCCAGCTACCTGGCCTCGACCCTGTCGGCCAGCCTGGAGCTGGTGAAGGAGGGAATCCTGGAGGCCAGGCAGATGGAGCATTTCTCGGACATCTATCTGCGGACAAGGGCCGAGCCGCTGGAGCCAGTGACGTGAGAAGGCCCCCTCAGTCGGCTTCGCCGACAGCTCCCCCAGAGGGGGAGCAGCTCCGTAACGCGATCCTCCCCCTCCGGGGGAGGTGGCCCGAAGAGCCGGAGGGGGCCTTCGCGCCATGACCCTCGACCCGCTCTTCACCCAACGCTGCATCGAGGCCCTGCTGTTCGCGGCGGCCGAGCCGCTGAGCGTCGAGGACCTGGCCAAGCGCCTGCCCGAGGGGGCCGACGTCGGCGCCGGCCTGGCGGACCTGTACGCGCGCTACGCCGGGCGCGGCATCGAGCTGGTCCAGGTGGCGGGCCGCTGGCGGTTCCAGACCGCCCAGGACCTGGCCTTCCTGATGACCGAGGAGCGCGAGGAGCCGCGCCGGCTGTCCAAGGCCGCCCAGGAGACCCTGGCGATCATCGCCTACCACCAGCCCGTCACCCGGGCCGAGATCGAGGCCGTGCGCGGGGTGCAGGCCAGCCGGGGCACGCTGGACGTGCTGCTGGAGCTGGGCCTGGTCAAGATGCGCGGCCGCCGCCGCACGCCCGGCCGGCCGGTGACCTTCGGCACCACCGACGCCTTCCTCGAGCATTACGGCCTGGCGACTCTCGGCGACCTGCCGGGAATCGCCGAGATGCGGGCCGCCGGCCTGCTGGCCCTGGACCTGCCGCCGGGCTTCACCGTCCCCGACCCTATGGGCCTGCGGCCCGGCGAGGACGAGGATCCGCTGGAGGACGGCGACGAGGCTCCGGAATTCGCTCAGGATTTCCTGGGGGACCTGGAGCGAGGGTAGGGGCTTTACACATCGTCGCAGGCGCCTGCTTATCGTGCGGCCCCGCTTTGCCCCCCGCCTCGCGACGGCCTATATTGTCAGAGATATTGTAACGACACGCCACAGCGGCTAATGGGCCGCTGTCGCAAGGAGCATCGTCGTCATGGGTAGCATGAGCTGGATCCACTGGGTGATCGTGATCGCGGTCGTGGCCCTGCTGTTTGGCGGGCGCGGCAAGCTGTCCGGCATCATGGGCGACGCGGCCAAGGGCATCAAAGCGTTCAAGGACGGCCTGAAGGATGATCCGTCCGACGACGTGGCGGCCAACAAGTCCACGGGCGCCCTGCCGCGCACCGAGGCCGAGAAGGAAGACCTGCGCAAGTCGTAGGGGATTCGTCGCGCCGCGCTTCCACGAAGGGAAGGGCGGGCGCGGCTATCGTTTCACTTCGCGCGCCGGTCGCCGGCTCGCTCTAAGGCGCGTCCATGCTTCCTGATATCGGCGGAACGGAACTTCTGGTCATCGCCGCGGTCGCCTTGATCGTGGTGGGGCCCAAGGACCTGCCCGTGCTGCTGCGCAAGCTCGGCCAGTTCGTCGCCAAGATCCGCGGCATGGCCAACGAGTTCCGCGCCAGCTTCGACGAGATGGCCCGCCAGTCGGAGCTGGACGAGCTGCGCCGCGAGGTCCAGGCCATGCGCGAGGGGCAGTACACCGCCCCGATGCGCGACGCCGCGGCCCAGGCCAGCGACGCCAGCCACGTCGACCAGGTGTTCGCCGACATCGACGCCAGCCTCAACAGCGGTGCGGTCAAGGTCTCGCCGCACGACGCCTACCAGCCCGCCACGACCCTGGAAGCGCCCGCGCCCAGCGTCGAGATCGTCTCCGAGCCCAAGCCCAAGCGCAAGTCGCCGGCCAAGACGGCCGCCGCTAGCACGGCCGAGATCGTCTCCAAGCCCAGGGCGGCCAAGGCAGCCAAGGACGACCTGTCGGTTCCCGCCAAGCCGGCTCGCAAGCGTGCGGCCAAGGCCTCGACCAAATCGGACATCGTCTCGTGAGCAACGCCATCGGACACGATCCGGAAGACGAGATCGAAGCCTCGCGCGCGCCGCTGATGGACCACCTGATCGAGCTGCGCATGCGGCTGATCATCTGCGTGGTCGCCCTGTTCGTCGGCTTCGGCGTCTGCTTCGCCTTCGCCGACCAGATCTTCCTGTTCCTGGTCAACCCGTTCACCGTGGCCCAGAAGCTGCTGGCGGCCCAGCACGCCTCGGGCGGCAAGCACGGCCCGTTCGATCTGCTGCTGGCCCTGCTGGGCCTGAAGGACATCCCGACCACCGACACCCACGTGCTGGGCCTGGTCTACACCGCCGCCCTGGAGTTCTTCTTCACCAAGCTGAAGCTGGCCGGGTTCGGGGCCGTGGTCCTGACCTTCCCGGTGCTGGCCTGGCAGCTGTACCGCTTCGTGGCCCCGGGCCTCTACAAGAACGAGCGCCACGCCTTCCTGCCGTTCCTGATCGCCTCGCCGGTGATGTTCATCCTGGGCGCCGCCCTGGTCTATTACGTGATGCTGCCGTTCGTGCTGTGGTTCTCGCTGAGCCAGCAGATCACCACGGCCGGCATCTCGATCCAGCTGCTGCCCAAGGTCAGCGACTACCTGACCCTGGTAACCACCCTGCTGCTGGCCTTCGGCCTGTGCTTCCAGCTGCCGGTGGTGGTGTCGCTGCTGGGCATGGCCGGCATCGTCTCCAGCAAGCTGCTGCGCGACGGCCGCCGCTACGCCATCGTCGGGGTGTTCATCGCCGCGGCCATCCTGACCCCGCCCGACCCGATCAGCCAGATGACCCTGGCGATCCCGATGTGCCTGCTCTACGAGATCTCGATCTGGTGCGTGTGGCTGATCGAGCGCCGCAAGGCCAAGGACGAGGCCGAGCAGACCAAGGACGTGGTGGCGGTCTGAAATCTCTTCCTTCTCCCCTTGCGGGAAAAGGTGGCGCATAGCGCCGGATGAGGGGTTGCACGGTGGCGAACACCTGGCCTCGCAACCTGAAACGCCGCGCGACCCCTCACCCGATCCGCTGCGCGGGCCACGCTCTCCCGCAAGGGGAGAGGGAAGGGTGTTGGCGCCCCCGCCGACGCGCCTTAGAGAGGTCGCTTCTTAACGACATCTCCGCCGAGCGTTCCGATGCACGACATCAAGGCCATCCGCGACAATCCCGAAGCCTTCGAAGCCGCCTGGTCGGCCAAGGGCCGGTCGGGCGCGGCCGCCGAGGCGATTGAGCTTGATGCCATCCTGCGGAAGACGCTGACGGAGCTTCAAAACGCCCAGTCTGAACGCAACGATCTTTCCAAGCGTGCCGGCCAAGCTAAGGGGCGTAAGGACGAGGCGGAGTTTGCTCGCCTGATGGCCGAGGCATCGGAACTCGGCCGATTGATCGACGGACATCGCCATGTAGCCGTCACGGATCAGATTAGACTCAACGAACTATTGGCGGAACTACCCAATATTCCGGCACCCGAGGTGCCCAAGGGCGAGGACGAGGCCGAGAACGTCGAAGTCCGCCGCTGGGGCGACCCGTCCAAGCTGCCGGCCGGCCGACTGAACAGTCCCAAGGACCACGTCGACCTGGGCGCGGCCCTGGGCGGCATGGACTTCGAGGCCGCCGCCCGCATGAGCGGCGCGCGGTTCGTGGTGCTGAAGGGCCAGATCGCGCGGCTGGAACGGGCCCTAGGCCAGTTCATGCTGGATCTTCAAACCGTGCAGAACGGCTACACCGAGGTGAGCCCGCCGCTGCTTGTCAAGGACGAGGCGCTCTTCGGGACGGGCCAGTTGCCGAAGTTCGCCGAGGACCTGTTCAAGACCACGGTCGACCACTGGCTCATCCCCACCGCCGAAGTCTCCCTGACCAATATCGTCCGCGAGCAGATCACCGACGAGGCCGAGCTGCCCTTACGCATGACTGCCCTGACTCCCAGCTTCCGCTCGGAAGCTGGCGCGAGCGGCCGCGACACCCGCGGCATGATCCGCCAGCACCAGTTCTACAAGGTCGAGCTGGTCTCGATCACCACGCCCGACCAGTCCGAGGCCGAGCACGAGCGCATGGTCCAGTGCGCCGAGGCCGTACTGAAGGCCCTGGAGCTGCCGTTCCGCACCATGCTGCTGTGCACCGGCGACATGGGCTTCGGGGCGCGCAAGACCTACGACCTGGAGGTCTGGCTGCCGTCGCAGAACACCTATCGCGAGATCAGCTCGTGCTCCAACTGCGGCGACTTCCAGGCCCGCCGCATGGACGCCCGCTTCAAGAAGGCCGGCGAGAAGGGCACGCACTACGTCCACACCTTGAACGGTTCGGGCCTGGCCGTCGGCCGCACCCTGGTGGCGGTGCTCGAGAACTACCAGGACGAGACCGGCCGGATCACCGTGCCGGAGGTCCTGGTCCCGTACATGGGCGGCGTGACTCATATCGGGGGGGAGGCATGACCCCCTCAGTCGGCTTCGCCGACAGCTCCCCCAAAGGGGGAGCAGCCGCACGATGTAGCTCCTCCCCCTCTGGGGGAGGTGGCCCGAAGGGCCGAAGGGGGCTGGCACGCTGATGCGCATCCTCCTGACCAACGACGACGGCATCCATGCCGAGGGCCTGCAAAGCCTGGAGCGCATCGCACGGGCCCTGTCGGACGACATCTGGATCGTCGCGCCGGAGTACGAGCAGTCCGGCGCCGGCCGGGCCCTGACCCTGTCGGACCCGATCCGGGTGCGCCGGATCGACGACCGCCGCTTCGCCGTCGAGGGCACGCCGACCGACTGCGTGGCCATGGCCGTACAACAGCTGATCGACGGCCCCGCGCCGGACCTGGTGCTGTCGGGCGTCAACCGCGGCCAGAACCTGGCCGAGGACGTCACCCTGTCGGGCACGGTGGCCGGCGCCATCGAGGGCATGGCCCTGGGGATCCCCTCGATCGCCCTGTCCCAGGCCATGACCTATTTCCACGACGAGGTGGTGGCCCACTGGGAGACGGCCGAGCATTTCGGCCCGGGCATCGTCCGCCGCCTGCTGGAGATCGGCTGGCCCAAGGACGTGGTCATCAACGTCAACTTCCCGGCCCTTGCCCCTGAAGCGGTCACCGAGGTGGAAGTCACCCGCCAGGGCTTCCGCGACTCGCACATGCGGAGCATGGAAAAGCGGACCGACCTGCGCGGTCGCGACTATTACTGGACCGGCTTCGTCCTCAAGCCGTCCAAGCCGGCGGAGGGCACGGATCTGAAGGCCGTCCATGAAGGCAGGATCTCGGTCACGCCGCTGCACATCGACCTGACCCACAACCCGACGGTGGCGGCCCTGAAGGGCCTGCTCGGCGGCGCGCCCCCCAAATCGGACTCCAAGCTGGAGGCGGCTTCGTGATGGCCCAGGTCAAGGCCGACACGCCCGAGGCCCGGCTGCAGGCGCTGATGAAGGCGCTGCGGGCCCAGGGCGTCACCGATCCGGCGGTGCTGAACGCCATCGAGAAGACGCCGCGCGACCTGTTCACGCCGGACCTGTTCAAGGAACGGTCGTGGGAGGATTCGGCCCTGCCGATCGCCTGCGGCCAGACGATCAGCCAGCCGTTCATCGTCGGGCTGATGACCCAGGCCCTGACCCTGGAGCCGCGCTGCCGGGTGCTGGAGATCGGCACCGGCTCGGGCTACCAGACCGCCGTCCTCAGCCGGGTCTCGCGCCTGGTCTATACGATCGAGCGCTACCGGACCCTGATGAAGGAGGCCGAGGCGCGCTTCGCCGTGCTGGGCCTGACGAACGTCATCACGAAATTCGGCGATGGATGGGAGGGCTGGCCCAAACAGGCGCCGTTTGACCGCATTCTGGTCACGGCGGCGGCGCAGGATGAGCCGGAAACTCTGCTTTCGCAGCTCAAGCCCCAGGGCGTGCTCGTCGCGCCGGTGGGCAAGGGCCCGGTGCAGAGCCTTCGCCGCTATGCCGGCGACGGGAAGGGGGGCTTCACGGTCGAAGTCCTGTGCGACGTGCGTTTCGTCCCGATCCTGGACGGCGTCGCCCGCGAATAGCGGGCCGGCGTCGCCGGGATTTCCCTGTGGGCGCTTGCACAGGGTTCTCGGGACGACGCGAGATGTTTAATGGTTGGTTTACCCTTGCGGCGGCGACTGGAGCCCATGCAAGGTAGAGGAGAGGCTATGAGGCAGTTGTGGACGCGCGCGGCGGTGATCGCCCTGACGGCTGGAACGCTCGCGGCCTGCGAGAGCACGGGCGGCGCGCAATATCCCACCCGGAGCCAGGCTCCGACCCCGAACTTCCCGATCGTCCAGGCCCCGCCGGCCAACCAGCAGCCCGAAGGCCCCACGACCCCGCCCGACGAGCCGCAGCCCACCTTCTCCGCCCCGGCCGGCAATGTGGGCGTTTCCAGCCAGCCCCTGGCCCCGGCCACGGTCATCCAGCCGCCGCCGCCTCCGCCGCCCCCTCCCGCCGCTGAAACCCGTCCGGCCCCGGCCCCGGCCGCGCGCCCCGTGGTGGTCACCACCGTCGGCGGTCCCGTGGTGACGATCGCCGGCCCGCCCAAGAGCTACAAGGTCAAGTCGGGCGACAATATCGACGCCATCGCCCGCACCCTGGGCACCACCCGCGCCCAGCTGGCCAAGGACAACGACCTGAAGGCCCCGTACCGGATCCATCCGGGCCTGGTGCTGCAGGGCCCCGAGACCCAGGACGCCAAGGCCTATGTCGTCCAGACCGGCGATACGATGTTCGCCATCGCCAAGCGCTTTTCGGTCTCGGCCGCGGCCCTGGCCGAGGAGAACGATCTGAGCGCCGGCTCGGCGATCCGCAAGGGCCAGAAGCTGCGCCTGCCGGACGGCTACAAGGACAAGGGGCCCAGCCGCACCACCGTGATGCAGCCGGTCGCCCAGGGGCCGGCGAGCAGCGCGCCGTCGTCGTCCAGCGGCCTGCCGCCGATCGGCTCGCCGTCCAGCCACGCGACCGCGCCGGCTCCGTCCCGCGACGTCGAGGAGGAGGAGGCCCCCGCGGGCCGTCCGGTCACCACCACCACGGTCAGCGTCACCGGTCCCGTGGTCGAGGTCGCCGGCCCGCGCCGCACCTACATCGTCAAGCGGGGCGACGCGATCGACTCGATCGCCCGCGAGCTGGACACCACCCGCGCCGACCTGGCCAAGGACAACGACCTTGAGGCCCCGTATCGCATCAAGCCCGGCCAGAAGCTGAAGGGCCCGGAAACCACGGCCAAGGCCTATGTGGTCCAGACCGGCGACACCCTGGCCAATGTCGCCAAGCGCTTCAACGTCAAGCCGGCCGCCCTGGCGGCGGAGAACAACCTGCGCAGCTCGGCGGCCATCAAGAAGGGCCAGAAGCTGCGCCTGCCGTCGGGCTATCGCGACAAGGGCCCGCTGAAGACCACGGTGACGACCGCCCCGCCGGCGCCGCGTCCCACGACCCCGCGGCCGATCCCCCCGGCTCCCAGCTACGCCCCGCCGGCCGCCACCACGCCGCCGGCGTCGCTGCCGTCGTCGCCGCGTCCCTATACGCCGTCGCCGAGCACCAGCTATCCGCGCACGCCCAGTGGTCCAGTCTCGGCCCAGCCGGTGACGCCGCCGCCGTCCGCGGGCCAGATCATCGGCAGCACCCCGCCGCCGACCGAGGCCGAGATCACCGCCGCCGGCCGCGGCCGCTTCGTGTGGCCGCTGCAAGGCGAGACGATCTCCGACTTCGGCCCCAAGGGCACGGGCCAGCGCAACGACGGCGTCAATATCCGCGCCCCGGCCGGCACGCCAGTCCACGCCGCCGCGGCGGGCGAGGTGGTCTATGCTGGCAACCAGGTGCCCGGCTTCGGCAACCTGGTGCTGGTCAAGCACGCCGACGGCTGGGTGACGGCCTACGCCCACCTGTCGTCGACCGAGGTCAAGATGCGCCAGCAGGTCGCCCAGGGCGCCACCCTCGGCGCGGTCGGCCAGACCGGCGGCGTCACCGAACCGCAGCTGCACTTCGAGGTCCGCTATGCCCCGACCCCGAAGGACAAGGCGCGTCCGGTCGATCCGGGCCTGGTGCTGCCGAGGTAGAAAGCGTGAAGGGCGGGAGCCGACTTGCCCCCACCTGACCGCTCCGCGGTCTGTCCGCCCCCAATGGGGGCGGAGCCTTCGCGCTCTTCCCCCTGTGGGGGAGGAGGGCCGAAGGCCCGGAGGGGGCAAGTCGGCTGGCGAGCGTCGGCTATTCGTCGCCCCAGCGCCACTTCCACGGACCGTCGCTCTTGCGCCAGCTGACCACCACGACGATCGCCGTCGAGGCCAGCACCACGCCCAGATGCAGCATCGGGTTGCGCTCGGTGAACACCACGCCGCTGGCGACGACAACGACCAGGAAGCCGATCAGCAGCGCCCAGCCTTCCCAGCTGCAGGGCAGTCCGGCGCCGAACCCATAACGCTTCACGCGAAACCAAGGCTTGCCCATCCGGGCCTCCTCCAGGGGTCTACGCCGGCAAGTTTACACCCAGCTCCCCGGCCAGGTCACGGATGAACTGCCAGGCCACCCGGCCCGAGCGGGCGCCGCGCAGCTGCGACCATTGCAGGGCCCGGCGCTCGAGGTTTTCGACCTCCAGGCCGAAGCGATCGGCATAGCCGTGGATCGCCGCCAGGTAGGTGGGCTGGTCCATGGGCGGGAAGCCGATCCACAGGCCGAAGCGGTCGGAGACGCTCATCTCCTCCTCGGCGTTCTCGGCGGCAGCGATCGCGCCCTGGGTCTCGACGTGGTCGCGCGGCATCAGGTGGCGGCGGTTCGACGTCGCCACGAACAGCACGTTCTCGGGCGGGCCGGCCACGCCGCCTTCCAGCGCCGACTTCAGCGCCTTGGCCGCCGCCGCCCCGTCCTCGAACGACAGGTCGTCGCATAGCACCACGAAGCGCTCCGATCGGGCCCGCAGCAGGTCGAACAACGGCGGCAGCGCCGTGACCTCGTCGCGATCGACCTCGATCAGCTTCAAGGTCGCATGCTCGGCGGCCATCCCCATGAAGGCCGACTTGGTCAGCGAGCTCTTGCCCGTGCCGCGCACGCCCCACAGCAGCACGTGGTTGCAGGGCAGGCCGAGCGCGAAGCGGCGCAGGTTCTCGACGAAGCGGTCCTTCTGCCGCTCGACGCCGATCAGCAGGTCCAGGGGCATCGGATAGTCGGGGGCGGGAACGAAGCCGCCGCTGGCCGGCTCGTGCCGGAACAGTCGCCCGGAAGCGAAGTCGGGCGCGGCCGGAGGGGCCGGAGCCAGGCGCTCCAGGGCGTCGGCGATGCGGGCGAGCAGGGGCAGGGCGGCGTCGGTCATGTGTTGCGTCCTAGCCCCACCTGCCCGTCATTGCAAAAGGGGAGGTGAACGCATAGCTTCCGCCGACTTGGCGGGCCCCCCATGTGGCGGGGACGCTAACCAGACTTTCTTGGAGACGACATGTCCGCCGGACTGCAAGCCCAACTGATCCAGATCGCGCCCATCATCCTGATGGTCGTGCTCTTCTATTTCATGCTGATCCGCCCGCAGCAGACGCGCGCCAAGCAGCACGCCGCGGCCATCGCGGCCGTCAAGCGCGGCGACAATGTCGTGCTGTCGAACGGCATGCTGGGCAAGGTGGTCCGCGTCGAGGAGACCGAGGTCGGCGTCGAGATCGCCCAGGGCGTGACCGTCAAGGTGGTCAAGAGCATGATCGCCGAGATCCGCGCCAAGGGCGAACCGGCCCCGGCCAACGATCCCAAGAGCTGATCACCCCTTCGCCTTGATCACGAGGCGCCGGAAGGCGTCGTCCAGAGCCTGTAATCCATGCTGACCCTCTCCCGCTGGAAAGTCGCCGCCGTCATCCTGTCGGTGATCTTCGGCATCGTCTTCTCCCTGCCCAACGTGCTGCCGCAGAAGACGCTCGACGCGCTTCCCGGCTGGGTTCCCCACCAGAAGCTGAACCTGGGCCTCGACCTGCAGGGCGGGTCGTACCTGCTCTATGAGGTCGACACCGACGCGCTGCGTGCCGAACGCCTTACCAACATGGTCGAGGACGTGCGCAGCACGCTGCGCAACGACCAGATCGAGTTCAGCGAGTTGGGCGAGGCGGGCGGCGTCGTGCGGGTCCGCATCACAGACCCGGCCAAGGTGGACCAGGCGGTCAGCCTGCTGCGCCGTTCGATCGGCGGGCAGTTGCAAGGCACGGTCACCGGGCGCGACACGACGGTGACCAACAGGGGAGGCGGGCAGCTCGAACTGGCCTTCGTGCCGGAAGCGGCCAAGGCCGACGCCGCCAAGGCCGTGACCCAGTCGATCGAGACGATCCGCCGTCGGATCGACGCCCTGGGCACCAAGGAACCGACCATCACCCGTCAGGGCAGCAACCGGATCGTCATCCAGGCGGCCGGGGAAAGCGACCCGGCCCGACTGCAGGCCGTGGTCGGCCAGACCGCCAAGCTGACGTTCCAGATGGTCGACGAGACGGTCTCGCAGGAAGACATGGTCGCCGGCCGCATCCCGCCCGGCGTGATCGTCATCCCCGGAACCCAGCCCGGCGAGCCGCCGATCCCGGTCGCCAAGCGCGCCCTGGTCACCGGCGAGGACCTGGTCAACGCCAACCAGGAATTCGACCAGAACGGCGCGCCCGCGGTCGGCTTCCGCTTCGGCGGGGCCGGCGCCCGCAAGTTCGGTGACGCCACCACCCGCAATGTCGGCAAGCGCTTCGCCATCGTGCTGGACGGCAAGTACATTTCGGCTCCACGCATCAACCAGCCCCTGCCGGGCGGTTCGGGCATCATCACCGGCAACTTCACGCCGGAGAGCGCCGCCGAGCTGGCCCTGCTGCTGCGCTCGGGCGCCTTGCCGGCCAAGCTGAACCTGGAGGAGCAACGCACCGTCGGGGCCGAGCTGGGCGCCGACGCCGTCAAGGCCGGCGCCATCTCGCTGGCCATCGGCGCGGCGGCGATGTTCGTGTTCATCATCCTGGCCTATGGCCTGTTCGGGGTGTTCGCCGCCCTGGCCCTGGTGGTCAACGTCCTGCTGATCATCGGCATCATGTCGATGACCCAGGCCACCCTGACCTTCCCCGGCATCGCCGGCCTGATCCTGACCCTGGCGGTCGCGGTCGACGCCAACGTGCTGATCTACGAGCGGATGCGGGACGAGGCGGCGGCGGGGCGATCGCCGATGTCGGCGGCCGACACTGGCTTCCGCCGGGCCATGGTCTCGATCATGGACGCCAACATCACCAGCCTGATCTCCGCGGCGATCATGTTCGGGTTCGGCTCGGGGCCCATCAAGGGCTTCGCCTGGACCCTGTCGATCGGCGTGTTCACCTCGGTGTTCACCGCCATCATCATCACTCAAGTGCTCATCGGCTGGTGGTTCAAGACCGCCAAGCCGAAGAAGCTGCCGATCGCTTAGGTTCCGCTCATGGCTTGGCCCCTCATCCGCCTGATCCCCCGCCAGACCCATTTCCGCTTCGTGAAGTGGGCGCCGGTCGCCGCGGCGATCTCCGCCCTGCTGATCGTCGGCTCGTGCGTCTCGTTCTTCACCCAGGGCCTGAACCTGGGCATCGACTTCAAGGGCGGCGTCGCCATGGAGGCGCGCATGCCTACGCCCATTCCGCTGGGCGAGCTGCGGACCGAACTGAAGCGCATCGGCGTCCACGACGCCCAGGTGCAGGGCTTCGGCTCGCCCAACTCGGCCATGATCCGCTTCCTTCCGGAGGCGGGCCAGAACGCCAACACCGAGGCGGCGCAGATCAAGCAGAAGCTGGTCGCGCACTTTCCGACCATGACCATGCCCGCGCCGTCCGTCATCGGCGCCAAGGTGTCGGGCGAACTGCTGGGCTCGGGCTTCAAGGCCCTGGGCATCGCCCTGCTGCTGATGCTGGGCTACATCTGGTTCCGCTTCCAGTGGCAGTTCGGCGTCGGCGCCGTGGTGGCCGTGTTCCACGACATCATCCTGACCCTGGGCCTGCTGTCGGTGCTGCACATCGAGTTCTCGATGACCTCGATCGCCGCCCTGCTGACCGTGATCGGCTACTCCATGAACGAGAAGGTCATCACCTTCGACCGGCTCAAGGAGAACCTGCGCAAGTACAAGACCACGCCGCTGCGCGACATCATCGACCTGTCGGAGAACGAGCGTCTGTCGCGGACGATCATCACCGGCTCCACGGCCCTGCTGGCCCTGGGCGGCACGATGGTGTTCGGCGGCCCGGTGCTGTTCCCGCTGGTCTTCACCATGACTTTCGGCATCCTGATCGGCACCTATTCGTCGGTCTATATCGCCCTGCCGCTCATCCTCGTCTGGGGCGTAAAGCGGGGCGACGAGGAAGCCACGCCGATCAAGCTCGGCGCCGGCACCCGGCCCTGATGCTGCGCCAGCCGCCATCGATCGACGCCTGGGGCGGCGGCGGGTTCCGGGTCTCCGGCGACTGGCGTCCGGGCTCGCTGCTGATCCTCGATGATCAGCCGCGGTCCTGGTCGGCCACCGCCCTGGCCGCCCTGACGCCGGACGACTTCGCCGAGGTCTTCGCGGCGGGCGGGGCGGTCGAGTTCGTGCTGCTGGGCGTGGGCCTGGTCAACGCCCTGCCGCCGCGTCCGGTGCGCGACGCCCTGAAGGCGGCAGGCGTGGGCCTGGAGTTCATGAGCACCGAGGCCGCCGCGCGCACCTACAATGTCCTGGCCAGCGAAGGCCGGCGGCTTGCGGCGGCCCTGATCGCCGTCTGAGCCCATCTCTTGCCGACTCCGCGAACAGGCCTATACCTGGACGCCGGGACAAGGGGCATCAGGGGGCCTGGACATGACCGGACTACTTTCCAATTTCCGCAACACCATCATCGTCAGCGTCCTGCTGGCCCTGGTGATCGCGTTCGGCTTCGGGCACAGCCCACACGGCTTCGACGAGGCCTATTTCCAGGCGGTGTTCCGCCTGTTGCACGTGTTCTTCGGCATCCTGTGGATCGGGCTGCTGTACTATTTCAACTTCGTGCAGATCCGCGTCATGCCGCAGATCCCGGCCGAGCTGAAGCCGGCGGTGTCCAAGTACATCGCCCCCGAGGCGCTGTTCTGGTTCCGCTGGGCGGCGCTGGCGACCTGGGTGATGGGCGTGGCCCTGGCCTTCGCGCGCGGCTATCTGACCGAGGCGGCGACCTTCGGCCTGTGGGGCGGCTACGAGCGCGGCGTCGACATGGGCTTCACCTTCATCGGCCTGGGCATGTGGCTGGCGACGATCATGTTCATCAATGTCTGGGGCGTGATCTGGCCGAACCAGAAGCGGGCCCTGGGCATCATCGAGGTGGACGCCGACGCCAAGGCCAAGGCGGCCAAGATGGCCATGCTGTTCTCGCGCATCAACACGCTGCTCAGCATTCCGATGCTGGCCTGCATGACGATGTACCAGACGCTGTTCAACTGATCGGTCCAGCCGTGAGATCGGAAGAGGCCCACGGGATCCGTGGGCCTTTTTCTTTTCAGCGATGCGGCGCATAAGCCGCGCCCATGACGACCACGCTGGACATCGCCCACCGCAACGCCGCGCCGGACACCGACCTGGACGCCCTGGTGCGCCGGGTCGATCCCGACCGCTGGCTGGCCAGCCGGTTCATCGCCGATCCCAAGGCCCGGGCCGACGTCATCGCCCTCTACGCCTTCAACTACGAGCTGGCCCGGGTTGCCGGCGGAGTCAGCAACGCCCTGATGGGCGAGATCCGCCTGACCTGGTGGCGCGAGGCCATGGAAGAGGTCGCCGCCGGCCAGCCGCCGCGCCGCCACCCCACGGTCGAGGCCGTGGCCGCCGCCGGCTATCCCTTCGGCGCCCTGGCCGAGATGGCGGAGGCCCGGATGGCCGATCTCGACACCGCCCCGTTCGAAACCGAAGGCCAGGTCATGGCCTATGTCGACGCCACGGCCGGGGCGACGGCGATGCTGGCCGCCTGGCGGCTGGACCCCAAGGCCGACCCCCACGCGCTCCAGGACGCCGCCCGCGCCTATGGCCTGGCGGGGCTGTGGCGGCTGAGGCGGGCCGGGGTCCAGCGCCTGCCGGCCGACTGGACGCAGGGCGACGTGCGGCGGCGGGTGGGGGAGGCGCTGGCCAAGGCGCGGATCGCCCTCAGGGACCTGCCGATCGCCGCCTTCCCCGCCGCCGCGCCGGCGGCCCTGGCGCGGGCGCAGACGGGGGAGCGGGAGCTGGGCGAACTGGAAAGGCGCATCCGGCTGACCTGGGCCGTGGCAACGGGGCGGGTCTGAGCCAGGGACATGCCCTTGCGGCGTGTCCCCATGAACAAGCGCCGCGCCTGCCGTGGGGGACACGCCGCAAAGGCATGTCCCCATCGCTGATTCAAGCCGCCTCCGACGGTTTCTTGGTCTGCCGCGCCGCCTTGGTCAGACGGTCCAGCACGTCGGGCACCAGCTGTTCGGAAAAGCCGCCGATGAAGGCCCAGACCATCATCTTGGCGGCGTCGACGGCGGCCGGGAACATCAGGCCGCGGTTGACCAGGGTGATCGGGCAGTCGTAGCGGCAGGGCACGATCTGCGGGAACAGGGTGGCCGCGCCGGACCCGACGATCGCGCCCTCGCGCACCAGCCCGCTGGCGAAGAAGGCCACCAGCACGAACGACACCGACATGCCCACGAAGGCGGCGATGAACACCGCCGTCAGGCCCTGGCTCAACGCGCTGACCTGGCGCACCGGATCGATGTCGGACGAGGCCGAGGCCATGGCCGACTCGGTGCGCCGCAGGACCGAGACCATGGCTCCGGCCGCGCCGACGAAGGCGATCAGCGAGAAGTTGGCGATCACGCTCACCGTCTCGCGAACAGCGCCGGGCGGGGTGACGTTGGGCAGCACGCGGGTGATCATCAGGGCCAGGAACAACCAGCACAGCAGGCCCAGGGCCCAGCGCCGCATCCGGCCCGTCAGCACCTCGCGCTCGCTGCTCAGGGTGTAGAGCAGCTTCAGGCGCTCCAGCAGACTCAGGGCCTCGGCCTCCAGCTCGGCGCGGCTGGCGTCCTCGGGGGCGAAGACGATCGGCTCCAGCTTGGCGGCCTTGGAACCGATCGCGTGGATGTAGCGCTCGCGTAGCTGCGGCACGAACCATCTCAGCCGCTCCAGGCCGTAGTCGCGGACCATCCATTTGCGCAGGTCGACGGCGGCGGCGATCTGTTCGCTGGGGTAGGGGCTGTTGAAGCCCTCGGTCAGCCGCCGGAACTTCTCTTCGCGCTCGGCCTGGCTGTTGTCGGCGGTCGTGCCGCCCTCGGCATAGCCTTGGCTGCCGTGGCGAAGGGCGATCTCGGTCAGGTCCAGGTCCAGTTCCGCGGCCAGGATCCGCGCCTCGGCGTAGCGCCCGCCCAGTCGCGAGTGCAGCGTGAAGCGGTTCAGGATCACATGGAACAGCTGGAACATGATCGCCCCTTCCGTCTCCAAACTAACGGAAGGGGCGTCGATCTGCAATTTATAAGCGTATTACTTGGTCTGCTCGCCCTTGGTCCACTGGCCGAGCCATTTCAGCACCTCGTCGTGCCATTGCACCGAGTTCTGGGCCTTCAATACCCAGTGGTTCTCGTTGGGGAAGTACAGCAGCTTGCTGGGTATCCCCTTGCGCTGCAGGGCCGTGAACGTGCCGATGCCTTCCTCAAGCGGCACGCGGAAGTCCTGGCCGCCCTGGACCACCAGCTCAGGCACGCTCCACTGGTCCACATGGTCGGCGGGGTTGAACTTGGAATAGGTCGTGCCGGCCTGGTAGGGCGGGCCGCCGTTCTCCCACTCGCTGAACCACAGCTCCTCGGTCGAATAGCCCATGAACCGGCTGTCGAAGATGCCGTCGTGGTCGACCAGGCACTTCCACGGCTCTTTCCATTGGCTGGCGATCCAGTTGATCATGAAGCCGCCGTACGAGCCGCCCAGGGCGCAGGCGCGGTCCTTGTCGAGGAAGCCGTACTTGCCCGTCGCGAAGGCCCAGCCCTTCTGCAGGTCCTCCAGCGGGCGGTCGCCCCAGTGCTGGCTGATCGCGTCGGTGAAGGCCTGGCCGTAGCCGGTCGAGCCGTGAAAATCGATCATCACCACCGCGTAGCCGGCGCCGGCGTAGGTCTGGGCGTTCCAGCGGTAGTGGAAGAGGTTGCCGAACGACCCCTGCGGGCCGCCGTGGATCAGGAAGGCGACCGGATACTTCCTGGCCGGATCGAAATTGGCCGGCTTGACCAGGTAGCCGTGCACGGTCTCGCCGTTCCAGCCGGGGAAGCTGAACTGCTCGGGTTCGCCCATGGCGACGTCCTTCAGCGCCTCGGCGTTGTTGTTGGTCAGCTTGATCGGCGCCTCGCCCTTCTTGACCGTCGACAGGGCGTAGAGCTGGGCCGGGCCCTTCAGGTTATCCTGGGCGTAGACGATGCTCTGCGGACCGACGCTGAAGCCGCTGACATGGCCCTCGCCGGTCAGGGCCGTGACCTTGCCGGACTTGACGTCGACCGCGAACAGCTTGGTCTGGCCCACATCCTCGGCGGTCGTATAGATCGTCTTGCCGTCGGCGCTCCAGGCGATCGACTGGGCCGAGCGGTCCCAGGCGGGTGAGAGTTCGCGAACCTTGTCGACTTCGCGGATCATGATCGCGAAGCGGTCGGCCTCGAAGCCGGGGCGCTTCATGGCCAGATAAGCCTCGGTCTTGCCGTCGGGTGAGGCGCTGGGCTGGGCGTCCCAGGCCTTGTTGGCCTCGGTGGTGTTCGCCGGCTTGGCCGACCCGTCCAGCGGCACGCGCCACAGGTCGTAGTTGGTGCTCCACGATTCCTCGCGATCGGCCGGCTTGGCCGAGAACAACACCGCCTTGCCGTCCGGCGTGATCGTGAAGTCCTCGTCGCCGCCGAACGGCTTGGTCGGCGTGTCGCCGTTGAAGCCGTTCATCAGCGCAACCGGGGCGCCGGTCGCCACGCCGGCCTCGTCCAGTTTCAGGGCGTAGAGGTGGTTCTGGGTCCCGTCGTTCCAGGTGTCCCAGTGACGGATGAACAGCTTGTCGTAGACCACGCCGGTGGTCTTCTGCGCGCCCTTGGCGGCCAGCCGGTCCTTGGTGCACTCCAGCGTATCGCAGTCGGGGAACACGGCCTGGGCGATGACGATCGTCCTGCCGTCGGGCGCGATCTTGAAGGCGCCGACGTCGAACGGGGCCTTGGTCACCTGCACGGCGATCTCGCCGGCCGCGTCGGTGCGATAGACCTGGTCCAGCCCGCCGGTCCGGCCCGAGATGAAGTACAGGCCCTTGCCGTCGGGCGACCAGCGGGCGCTGCTGGCCCCGCCGTCCGAGATCGCCAGGCGGCGCGGGGCCATCCTGGCCTTCAGGTCGGCGATCCACAGCGACATGGCCGCCTTGTTGGCCGCATAGTCCATCGTCCGTACGCTGTAGACGACGAAGCGACCGTCCGGAGACACGCGCGGGTCGCTGATCCGCTCCAGCTGCACCATGTCCTTGGCGGTGAAGCCGCGGCCGGTCTCGGCGGCGAGGGCGCCGGTGGCGAAGGTGATCCCCAGGGAGAGGGCGAGGACGGAGGCGGCTGTGCGCAAGGTCTTGGTCATCGAAACGGTATCCAGGAGGCGTTGGCGCCGGAAAGAGCCGCGAGCCTAGCCAGGACGTGCCAGCGAAGCCAGGGGTGGGGCGCAAGATCGTGCTCCCAGGCTCCAAGCTTCGCAATGCGACGAAAATATGACCGCTAATTGTCCGAAAAAGCCATGAAAAACAAAAGGCTATAGAGGTAACAATCGGAAACAGGACTTGCTTTGCCGCGACGCAGCATTTCCCCTAGATGGTAAGCGGGGCGAGAAGGCGGTCGATGAACCGCCCCGCTGGTAAGGTAAGGGTCTCACGTGTCGGCTTCGGCATATTTTCAGCATACGGTCGCCGGACCGGTCATCTTCGCCGGGGTGGGCCTGCACACCGGCTCGCACGTGCGCGTCGCCGTGCGCCCCGCGCCGGCCGACGCCGGCGTCGTCTTCGTGCGTACCGATGTCCACGACCGCGACAACCGCGTGCCGGTCAAGCCGGACGCCGTCTGCCAGACCCAGCTGGGCACCGTAGTCAACAACGCCGCCGACGTGCGTGTCTCGACCATCGAGCACCTGATGGCGGCTCTGGCGGCCCTGGCCATCGACAACTGCGTGGTCGAGCTGGACGGTCCGGAAGTGCCGATCATGGACGGCTCGTCCGAGCCCTTCGTGCAGATCCTGGACCGGGCCGGCCGCCGCAAGCAGGAAGCCGCGCGCCGCTATATCGAGATCCTCAAGACCGTGACGGTCGAGGAGGGCGACAAGCGCGCCAGCCTGTCGCCGAGCGACCGCTTCGAGGTGGCCTTCGAGATCGCCTTCGCCAGCAAGGCCATCGGCCGCCAGCGCGTCGACCTGGTGGTGGACGAGGACTCGTTCCGCGCCGAGCTGTCCGACTGCCGCACCTTCGGCTTCGTCCGCGACGTCGAGGCCCTGCGCGCCATCGGCCTGGCCCGCGGCGGCACGATGGAGAACGCCGTGGTCATCGACGGCGACCGCGTGCTGAACCCCGAAGGCCTGCGCCGTCCCGACGAGTTCGTGCGCCACAAGGCGCTGGACGCGGTGGGCGACCTCTATGTGCTGGGCGCGCCGATCATCGGCCGCTTCGAGGGCCTGCTGGCCGGCCACGGCCTGAACAACGCCATCGTCCGGGCCCTGATGGCCAACCCCGCCGCCTGGCGGATGCGCGCCCATTCGGTGGAATTGGCCGAGGCCGTCTGACGAACTGATACCAAGGCGTCGCGCTTCGACCTGATTTGGTCAAAAAGCCGATGTCTGTAGCGTTTGGGCGGATTCCCCGGGGGATGCGTCTTGGGGCGTATCGGCGTCACGGCTCGGCTTCCATTTGCGCCCGCATCGGCGTGGTGTAGAAGCCTTGCACGGCGGCGCAGGGGCGCACGTTTGCTTCGAGGGTGATAAAGTCCGTGCTTCGTAATTTCTCGGGACGCAAGGTGGCCATGGTCGCGACCGCCGTGCTGGTCGCCCTGTCGGTCTCCGCCTGCGCCGGCAAGCGCAAGAAGCCGACCCTGGCCTACGAAGAACGTCCGGTGGAGCTGCTGTATTCGACCGGCGCCAACCGCCTGGACCGCGGCAGCTGGAACGAGGCCGTCGACTATTTTCGCGAAGTCGAGCGCCAGCATCCCTATTCGGAATGGTCGCGCCGCTCGATCCTGATGACCGGCTACGCCCACTACATGGGCAACCAGTACAACGAGGCGATCTCGGACGCCGACCGCTTCATCGGCCTGTATCCGGGCAACCCGTCGGCCTCCTACGCCTACTATCTGAAGGCCGTCTGCTATTTCGAGCAGATCGTCGACGTCAACCGCGACCAGGCCGCCACCGAACAGGCCATGGCCGCCCTGCGCGACGTGGTCCAGCGCTATCCCAATTCGGAATACGCCCAGGACGCCCGGCTGAAGATCGACATGGTCAGCGACCAGCTGGCCGGCAAGGAAATGACCATCGGCCGCTACTACCTGCGCAACGGCCAGACCCTGGCCGCCATCGGCCGGTTCCGCACCGTGGTCGACCGCCACCAGACGACCTCGCACACGCCCGAAGCCCTCTACCGCCTGGTCGAGAGCTACCTGACCCTGGGCCTGCTGGACGAGGCCAAGCGCAACGGCGCGGTGCTGGGCTACAACTTCCCGGGCGACCCCTGGTACGCCGAGGCCTACAAGCTGCTGACCAACAACGGCCTCAAGCCGGCCGTCGAGCCGCTGAAGGCGGGCAACAAGAAGAATCTCCTGGATCGCCTGATCCACGACAAGGACACCACCCTGGCTCCGCCGGGCGCGGCCAAGAAGAAAAAGGGCGGCCTGATGGGCGTCCTGGGCATGTAGACGCAGAACGTCCGATTTTGACGGGCCGATCCTCCAGGATCGGCCCGTTTTTCGTTTCGAGAGGCTCTGCGATGGCGACGAGAACAGCCCAAGAACAAGCCCTCTATGAAAAACCGTGATTCCCGGCGATCCTAGGGCTCATGCTGATCGGTCTCTCCATCCGCGACGTCGTGCTCATCGAGAGCCTGGACCTGGCCATCGGTCCGGGCCTGACCGCCCTGACCGGCGAGACCGGGGCGGGCAAGTCGATCATCCTCGACGCCCTGGGCCTGGCGACGGGCGCCCGGGCCGACGCCGGGCTCGTTCGTCGGGGGGCTGCAGGCCACGCCAGCGCCACCGCCATCTTCGCCCTGCCGGCCGACCATGCCGCCTTCGCCTATCTGGACGACAAGGGCCTGGACTACGCCCGCGACGAGGACCTGGTCCTGCGCCGCCAGCTGTCGCCCGACGGCCGCTCGCGCGCCTTCGTCAACGACCAGGCCACCAGCGTCGGGGTGCTCAAGGACCTGGGCGCCCTGCTGCTGGAGGTCCACGGCCAGCACGAGACGGTGGGCCTGCTGGACCCGCGCACCCACCGCACCCTGCTGGACGCCTTCGGGGCGGTCGGCGTCGGGGCCGTGGCCTCGGCCTGGAGCGCCTGGCGCGCCGCTCGCGAAAAGGCCAACGCCCTGCGCGACCTGGCCGACCGCGCCGCCGCCGAGACCGAGGAACTGACCCTGCGCCTGTCGGAGCTGGACCGGCTGGACCCGCGCGAGGGCGAGGAGACGGCCCTGGCCGAGGAGCGGGCCCTGCTGGGCTCGGCCGAGAAGGCCCTGGCCGACATCGCCGCGGCCAGCGAGGCCCTGGGCGGCGACGCCCTGTCGGGCAAGCTGGCCAGCGCCTTCCGCGCCCTGGAACGGGCTCGCGACCGGGCCATCCAGGCCGGGGCGCCGGCCGATGGTCCGGCCGTCACCCGGCTGGCCGCCGCCTGCGAAGCGGTCGACCGGGCCCTGGTCGAGGCCCAGGAGGCCGCCGCCGCCATCGACGCCGCCGCTGAAGGCTTCGAGTTCGAGCCGGACCGGCTGGAAAAGGCCGAGGAGCGACTGTTCGCCCTGCGCGGCATGGCTCGCAAGCTGAACGTCGCCGTCGAGCGCCTGCCCGGCAAGCGCGCCGAGTTCGCCGCCCAGCTCCAGGCGATCGAGACCTCGGCCGAGGCCCTGACCGCAGCCGAGCGTGACGCCGCCGACGCCCGCGACGCCTATCTCTACGCCGCCCAGGCCCTGTCGGCCGAGCGCCGGGCCGCCGGCGACCGCCTGGCCGCCGCCGTCGAGGCCGAGCTGGCGCCGCTGAAGCTAGAAAAGGCCCGCTTCCGTGTCGCCGTCGAGCCGCTGGACGAGGACCGCGCCGGCCCGACCGGGATCGACCGCGTGGCCTTCGAGATCTCGACCAATCCCGGCGCGCCGTTCGGCCCGATGGAGGCCATCGCCTCGGGCGGCGAGCTGGCCCGCTTCGCCCTGGCCCTGAAAGCCGCTCTGGCCGGGCGCGGCGAGGGGCCCCAACCGCTGATGATCTTCGACGAGGTCGACCAGGGCGTCGGCGGGGCCGTGGCCGACGCGGTGGGCCTGCGGCTCAAGCGCCTGGCCCATGGCGCGAACGGGCGGGGCGCGAACGGGCAGGGGGCCCAGGTGCTGGTCGTCACCCACTCGGCCCAGGTCGCCGCCCGGGCCGACGCCCACTGGCGGATCTCCAAGTCCGGCGACGACACCTCGACCCGCACCCGCGTCGAGCCGCTGTCGGCGGCCGAACGCCAGGAGGAGATCGCCCGCATGCTGTCGGGCGCCGAGGTCACCGAGGCCGCGCGCGCCGCGGCCAGGGCGTTGATCGGCTAGATCCTGCGTCCTTCGAGGCCTGCTTCGCAGGCGCCTCGAGATGAGGAAATCGGAGCCGACCCACTGTCCTCATCCTGAAGTGCGAGCCACAGGCGAGCCTCGAAGGACGCAAGGCGTCGCCGCGAGAGAATCGCGCGGAAAAGTGGACGCCGGTTTTCCGCAAAAGCGATGCGAAAACAAAAATCTAGAGCAAGTCGTGTGATTCCTATATCGCGCGATTTGCTCTAGGCCAGCACCGGCTCGGTCTTGGCCGCCGGTTCGCGCCGCGACCAGCCCTTGATCCACGTCTGCAGCGGCGTGTCGACGAAACGCTCGAACAGCCAGGCTGCGACCACGCAGGCGGGCAGGGCCATGGCCCAGGCGGTCCACAGCAGCGCGCCTTCCAGGCCCAGCTTGCCGGCCGCGGCGCGCAGCAGGCCGAACCAGACCACGGCGACCAGCTGGTTGGTCAGGAACAGCGAGAACGACAGGCGGCCCGCCAGGCCGGCCCAGCCCCAGCCCTTGGCGCCCGAGGCGCCGGCCGCGTAGATAAGCAGGGCCAGCAGGGCCAGGCTGGCATGGTCGAAGCGGCCCAGGAGCTGCAGGGCGAGGACGGCGGCGCCGGCCGCGACGGCCAGGCCGTCGGCCCAGCGCGACGAGATCGCCGTCGGCAGGCGGGCGACCAGCATGCCGACGATGAACAGCGGGATCCCGCGCACCAGGCCGAACCGCAGGGGCAACTGGTGGCCCGGAATGCCGGTCACGGCCTGGGCCGCGTAGTCCACGGCCAGGAAGATCGCCACGCCGATCAGCAGGGTGATCCAGGGCGAGCGGACACGGGCCGTGGCGCGCCAGGCGGCCGGGAAGCCGGCGTAGCAGACGATCAGGGCCGACAGGGTCCAGGTCGGCATGTTCCAGCCTGACGGGCCGGGCACGAACCAGGCCTGCATCAGGAAGACCTGGGGCAGCAGCTGATTCCACTGGAACCACTGCGGGTTCTGCGGGGCCAGGCCGATGGCGGCCGTGCCCAGGACGAAGGTCACGAACAGCACCAGCATCACCAGGTGGGCGGGCCAGATGCGCAGGATGCGGCGCTTGAGGAACTCGCCGGTCCCGACGTCCTGGCCCAGGATGCGCGGCCCGTAGGTGCGGGCCAGCACATAGCCCGACAGCATCAGGAAGAAGTCGGTGGCCAGATAGCCGCGGCCCAGGGCCGGGTGCAGGGCGAACAGCGACACCGGCGCCCGCTCGGCGACGTGGTAGAGCACGATGAACAGCGCGGCGACGAACCGCAGCAGGTCCAGGGCGCCGCCACGGGACAGGCCTGGGCCGTTCTGGGACACGGTGACGGTCTGGGACATGCGGCGAAGCTCCTTTCCCGCGTGGCAGCAAGGTTTGGGCCAGCTGCGGGGCCGCTGGGGACATGCACTCATCCCCTGACATCGGCCGGGTTGCAGCGCGCTGGCCGTGAGTGCGTGTCCCCTGTTTCGTCCGCTGAGTCAGGGGGCGAGTTGTTCGGGATCGATGGTCGGGCGTTGGGGGCGACGGCGGGGACACGCACTCACCCGATGACGAGGATCGACCGGCTGGGACCTTGCGTGAGTGCATGTCCCCGGCGGCTTATGCTCGGCGTATCCAGGATGAAGCTCAGCCAAATCAACGCCTTGAACTTTCTCGACCCGATTTGATCCTCACCCTCCCGAACCACCCTTATCCTGACCTCACCTCGTCGCAGGGAAAGGGCGCATGGCCAGCGACCGATGCGGCGGCGGGGGGCGATCGAGCGGGGCTCGTCGGATGCGCGTGAGTTTGCAGCCGAGGCGCTTAAACAGAGGGCGAGGGACGTAAGCTCGCCCATCGGGATCTTCGCTGGAAGGTCCCGCCCGTCGTGGGGTTCGCTCCGGTCCTCTTAAAACGGCTCACTCCCGCCTCTGATTTCATGCGGTGCACAGATCCAGAGGAACCAACCGGGTGGGGTGAAGGGCGGAAAAGGCCCGCGCGCCCCGGCCTTGCGGATAACGGTCGCGCGGAGCGCCTGGCTTCGTCGAAACGGTACAACGTTACAAACATTCCGGACGATGTCCGGGCGCTCCGCGACCCTTTCCATCCACTCACAGCCAGAGGCGTGAGGATGCGAGACCGTGCCCGTGAAAGGCCCCCTCAGTCGGCGGAGTTTATCCTGCGGCCGGCCAGAGGCCGGTCCAGAGGGCCGACAGCTCCCCTGGAGGGGGAGCAGCGCGTACAGCGTGGCTCCCCCCCCCCCCCCCCTGGGGGACGCAGCCCGAAGGGCCGGAGGGGGCTCGCGGCGCATCAAAACTTGCATCCCGCACAAAAACCCGCATCTAGGCCGCATGCGCCGCTTCAACGCTTCCGACCCGTCCTTTCCCGCCGCCTTCAAGGCCTTTCTCGACGAGCGCCGGGGTGCGCCCGAGAATGTCGACGCCGCCGCGCGCAACGTGCTGGACGCCGTGCAGGCCGACGGGCTGAAAGCCGTGCTCAGCTTCACCAGCCGCTTCGACGGGGTGGAGCTGACCGAGGACACGATCCGCGTCACCGCCGAGGAGATCGAGGCCGGCGCGGCCGAATGCTCGGCCGAGATCCGCGAGGCCATCGCCTTCGCCGCCGCCCGTATCCGCGCCTTCCACACCCGCCAGCGGCCGTCCGACCAATCGTGGACCGACGAGGCCGGCGTGCAGCTGGGCTGGCGCTGGACACCGCTGGAGGCCGTGGGCGTCTACGTGCCCGGCGGTCGCGCGGCCTATCCCTCGACCGTATTGATGAACGCCGTGCCCGCCCAGGTCGCCGGCGTCGACCGCATCGCCATGGTCACCCCGCCCGGCAAGCTTTCGCCGGCGGTGCTGGCCGCCGCCAAGGAGGCGGGGGTCACCGAGATCTGGCGGATCGGCGGAGCCCAGGCCGTGGCCGCCCTGGCCTATGGCGCGGGCCCGATCCAGCCGGTCGACAAGATCGTGGGCCCCGGCAACGCCTATGTCACCGCCGCCAAGCGCCGGCTCTACGGCGTGGTCGGCATCGACGCCCTGGCCGGTCCCTCCGAGATCGTCGTGGTCGCCGACGCCGCCAACGACCCCGACTGGATCGCCGCCGACCTGCTGAGTCAGGCCGAGCACGATCCGGCCGCCCAGTCGATCCTGATCACCGACGACGAAGCCTTCGCCCAGGCCGTCTCCGACGCCGTCGGCGCGCGTCTGGCGACCCTGGCCACCGGCGTAGACGCCGCCGCCTCCTGGCGCGACCACGGCGCGATCATCATGGCCCCGCTGGACGACAGCCCGGCCCTGGTCGACGCCCTGGCCCCCGAGCACGTCGAGTTCGCGGTCGACGCGCCCGAGCGCCTGGCCGACCGCGTGCGCCACGCCGGGGCGATCTTCCTGGGCCGCCTGACGCCCGAGGCCATCGGCGACTACGTGGCCGGCTCCAACCACGTTCTGCCCACCAGCCGCGCGGCCCGCTTCCAGTCGGGCCTGTCGATCTACGACTTCCTCAAGCGCACCTCGATCGTGAAGTGCGACGCGGCCTCGTTCGGGATCCTGGGACCGCACACCGTGGCGCTGGCCGAGGCCGAGGGTCTGCCCGCCCACGCCCTGTCGGCCGCCGTTCGGTTGCCATCCCGGCCGTAAGGGGCAAATCTGCCGACGATGTCCGACGCCAAGGCCACCCAGTTCCTGAAATCCATCCTCATCGACGAGGACAGCCTGGCGGCCGCTTCGCGCGATCAGGAGCAGGAACGGCAGGTGGCGATCTTCGACCTCCTGGACGGCAACTATTTCGAGCCGGTCGAGTCGCCGGGCGGGCCCTATGACCTGAAGTTGTCGCTGGTCGAGAACCGTCTGGCCTTCGACATCGTCGCCCCGGGCGGCCAGGAGCGTCGGCACCTGCTGTCCCTGTCGCCCTTCCGGGGGGTGATCAAGGACTACTTCATGATCTGCGACAGCTATTATTCGGCGATCCGCAACTCCTCGCCCCAGCAGATCGAGGCCTTGGACATGGGCCGGCGCGGCCTGCACAACGAGGGTTCGAACCTGCTGCGCGAACGGCTGGAGGGCAAGGTCAAGACCGACCTCGACACGGCCCGGCGGCTGTTCACCCTGATCTGCGCGCTGCACTGGCGGGGTTAGGCGGCGTGGCGGCGGACCTTCCCGACGCGGTGCTGTTCGCCTGTAACTACAACCGCGTGCGCTCGCCGATGGCCGAGGCGCTGTTCAAGCACTTCTACGGCACCCGGGCGTTCGTCGATTCGTGCGGGTTGAAGCCCGATCCGTCGGACGAGGGCGTCGATCCGTTCGTGGCCGTGGTGATGGACGAGATGGGCCTGGACGTCAGCGGCCACCAGCCCAAGAGCTTCGCCCAGCTGGAGGACGACAGCTTCGACGTCGTCATTTCCCTGACCCCAGAGGCCCAGCACCGGGCCGTCGAACTGGCCCGCGACCGCGCCACCGACATCGAATACTGGCCGACTCACGACCCGACCCTTGCGGACGGCTCGCGCGACGCCATGTTGGCGGCCTATCGCGAGGTGCGTGACGCCTTGGCCACGGCGATTCGACAACGTTTCGGCGCGCCATCGACGTTCGGGGGGTGAATGCGCTATACACCCCGCCTCGCAGCCGCGAACCGCTCCCCGACTCAATCGTCGAGGGGGCTTTATCGGCATGGCGTCACCCGTTTTGAGAGGCCTGATGGCTAAGGAAGAACTGCTCGAGTTTCCCGGTACGGTCAGCGAACTGCTGCCCAACGCGACCTTCCGCGTGAAGCTGGAGAACGATCACGAGATCATCGCCCACACCGCCGGCAAGATGCGCAAGAATCGCATTCGCGTGCTGGCCGGCGACAAGGTGCTCGTGGAAATGACGCCCTACGACCTGACCAAGGGCCGCATCACCTACCGCTTCAAGTAGGGCTGGCGAATGGTCGTCCAGCGCACGCCGCTGGTCCTGGCCAGCGCGAGCCCCCGGCGCCTGGACCTGCTGGCGCAGGTCGGCGTCGTCCCCGATCGGGTCGATCCCGCCGACATCGATGAAACGCAGCTGCGCGACGAGACCCCGCGCCGCCACGCCCTGCGCCTGGCGGTCGAGAAGGCAAGGGCCGTCGCGCCGCGCTCGCCCGGCGCCGTCGTCCTGGCCGCCGACACCGTCGTCGCCGTCGGCCGCCGCATCCTGCCCAAGGCCGAGACGGCGGAACAGGCGGCCCGCTGTCTCAAGCTGCTGTCGGGGCGCAACCACAAGGTCCTGACCGGAGTGGCCGCCATCGCGCCTGATGGCCGGGAGGCCTCGCGGCTTGTCGAGACCCGCGTCCAGTTCAAGCACCTGTCCGACATCGAGCAAGCCGACTACCTGGCCGGTGGCGAATGGAACGGCAAGGCCGGCGGCTACGGCGTGCAAGGCGTGGCCGGGGGCTTCATCATCGACCTGCATGGCTCCTACACCAGTGTGGTCGGCCTGCCGCTGTACGAGACGCTGAACCTGCTGACCGGCCTGGGCTATCGAAAATGAGCGAACGGCGGGCTTACCTCTACAAGGGCATTGGCGAGACGGTCGGCGTGGTCACCCTGGACGGCCGCCCCGAGCGTCTGGTCGCCCAATGGGAGGGCGACGATCTGCTCGACGCCGAGGGCGTCCGCGGCGTCGCCCGGGTCAAGAAGATCGAGCGCGCCTTCAACTCGGCCTTCGTCGCCCTGCCGGGCGGGGCCGACCTGCTGCTGGCCCTCAAGCCCGACATGCCCAAGCTGGTCGAGGGCCAGGTGATCGAGGTGGAGATTCGCAGTCCCTCCCGCCGCGGCAAGTCGGCTGTGGCCCGCTACGTCGGTCCGGCCGAGGGCGAGCCACGCGTGCTGGCGCACGCCCCGACCATCGACGAACTGCTGCGCCTCTGGGTCAAGTCCGGTTCGCCAACCCAAGGGCTGGCCGCCCTGGAAGCCGTGGAGGCCGCCGAAGCCGACGCCTTGGCCACCGTCTTCGCCCTGCCGGGCGGCGGCGACGTCAGCATTGAGGCGACCCGGGCCCTCGTGGCGGTCGATGTCGATCTCGGGGCGCGCGAAGGAGATTCCAAGAGGGCGGCCCGCGCCGCCAACATGGCGGCCTTCGCCACGGCGGCCCGCGTGCTGCGCCTGAAGGGTCTGGCCGGCCTCGTTGTTTTCGACCTGGTGGGGCGCGGCCACGATGGTCCCGCCTTGACCACGGCGGCCCGCAACGCCTTCGCCGTCGACAACCCGGGCGTGGGCGTCGGTCTCATCAGCAAGTTCGGCGCGCTGGAGATGATCGTGCCGCGCCGAACCAGGCCGATTCTCGATCGACTGCTGGACGAATCGGGAGCGCTGTCCGCGCGCGCCGGCGCCTTGCGTCTGGTTCGAGCCTTCGAGCGTGAGGGCAGGGCGGATCCCGGCGGCAAGCTGGCGGGCCGCTGCGGTCCCGCGGTCGCCGAGGCCTTCGCCGCGCTCGACAGCGCCCTGGCCGACAGGATCGGCCGCCGCTTCACCCTGGCCGTCGTCGCCGACTGGCCCAACGACCGCCTGGAGGTCATGTCCTCATGAGCGCTTGTCCGATCTGCAAGAAGCCGACGATTCCCGAGTTCCGGCCCTTCTGCTCCAAACGCTGCGCCGACATCGACCTGAACCGCTGGCTTTCAGGCCGCTACGTGGTGCCCGGGGGCGACGAGGACGAGGAAAACCCGCCGTCCACAGACTTCGGCCGGGAATAGTTCGCGATCCCTTCATGAGGGGCTGGACTTCGTTTTTAGCCTCCCCTATAGACGCGGCTCCCCGCCGTCGGGCGGGCGCCAGGGCGGTTTCGACCGCCTCTTAGGCCCAGGGCCTGGGTAGCTCAGTTGGTAGAGCAGCGGATTGAAAATCCGCGTGTCGGTGGTTCGAATCCGCCCCCAGGCACCACCTCCTTTTTTTCGTATCGTCATTCGGCTCTCCCCCCCCGCCGGCCGGGCCGCGTCGTCTCCAACGTGAGGCCGGTCATCCCGGCGGCGCCGCGAACTTGATCACTCCCGTCCGCCTCAGGGCAGATGTGAAATTTTAGTCGAATCCTTTCAGCGCGGAGCGACGCTGCTCGCGCGTGGCGCCTTCGGCCAGGCGCCAGGGTCAGCAACGCAAGCAGCAGGCCACGTTTGAGGACGTGGCCTGGGTTACGCAGACGTCTCAGCCAGTCCAGCCGGGAATGAATGCCTCTCGTCTTCGCTTTCATGGTCGGCGGCCGCTTTTAGACGCCGAAAGGCTGATCGGAGGTGAAAATCGTCATTTCGCCCCGTCTGCGAGACCGGAAGAGTCCAGGCAAAGGTCTGATCTCCGCCCCACGCCTTCTCGGCTAGATTGAACTCCTGTTCGATACCCGTCCAGATCGGGCGTGCCAGACCAATGTTTTGTAAGCATGTTGCGATGCAGCATCGATAATCCCTTTGGTAGGGAAAAACCGCCCTCAAATCCTGATTTCCCATTTGTGCGGCGCGGCAACGCTGGCGAGCGCGCAGAGGGGGCGGTAAATTTATGCCTCCCCGCACCCCTTGACGGTACGAAAAGGGGTTGCCAAAGGACCCCTGCCGCAATTCTAACATTGCGGTAAGATCGAAGCCTCCTCGGGGGCGGCGATCACACGCGCTTCGAAACGATCCTTCTTGAAGGGCATGAGCCCGACTTGCGGGGCGTAACGGGTCGAGCGCTGCGAAGCGGGTCTGCGGGACGTCCGAGCGATCGGCCTTCATGCAGGCTATTCAAGTTAGGGTGGAGACGCTCTCGCGCGACGACCCTCGGTCCAAACGTGCTAGACCAATCAGGAACTGGCGACAGATGCTCGACATTAAACGGAAAACCCCCCTCATCGCTCTCGTCGGCGCCATGGCGCTGATGGTGAGCGCCCCGGCTTTCGCTCAGGACGCTGCGGCTCCTGCGCCGGCCACCACCGAAGCTGCCGCTCCGGCCGCCGCCGCCCCGGCCCCCGCCGCTGCGCCTGCCGAAGAGCCGCTGGACGCCGGCGTCGCCGCGACCGAAAAGATGAAGTCCCACTCCCTGACCCCGATCGGCATGTTCCTGTCGGCCCAGGCGGTGGTTAAGGTCGTGATGATCGGCCTGATCCTGGCCTCGGTGTTCTCGTGGGTCCTGCTGATCACCAAGCTGTTCGAGTTCGGCGCTCTGAACAAGCAATCGGACAAGTTCCTGGAAGCCTTCCGCGGCGCTCGCTCGATCGCCGACATCGCCCGCATCGGCTCGTCGGAAGAATTCGAAGGCAACCCGATGGCCGACATGGCCGCCGCGGCCGCCCAAGAAGTCGAACTGTCGCGCCAGGCTGGCCTGGCCGTCGGCGGCGAACACCGTGACTCGACCCTCTCGCGCGCCACCTATGCCATCAACGCGGTGCAAGCCTCGCTGGCCAAGCGCCTGTCGGGCGGCATGGTGTTCCTGGCCTCGGTCGGTTCGGCCGGTCCGTTCATCGGTCTGTTCGGCACCGTCTACGGGATCATGACCTCGTTCATCGGCATCGCGAACACCAACACGACCAACCTGGCCGTCGTCGCCCCCGGCATCGCCGAAGCGCTGCTCGCCACCGGCATCGGTCTGTTCGCCGCTATCCCGGCCGTTATCTTCTACAACTACTTCCAGACCCGCATCTCCGGCTACGGCACGCGCTCTGAAGGTTTCGTTGCTGAACTGATGAACGCCATCTCGCGTCAGCTCGACAAAGGGGCGTAAGACCGATGGCCGCCAAACTCTCAGGCGGTGGGGGCGACAGGTTTAACATCGACCAAAACAGCGAGATCAACGTCACGCCCTTCGTGGACGTCATGCTGGTTCTCCTGATCATCTTCATGGTGGCGGCTCCGCTCGCCTCCGTGTCGGTCGAAGTGAACCTGCCGCCGGCGGTCGCGAAACCGTCGCCGAGCCCGCCAAAGCCCGTCTATATCTCGATCAAGGCTTCGGGAAAGGTCTTCATTGGCGACGACCCCACTACGGTCGACGAGATGGGGGCGGACCTCACGAAGAGCATCGGTCGTCGCGATCCGACCAAGGAGCGCATCTACATCCGCGCCGACGAAAAGACGCGCTACGGAGCTTTCATGGAGGTGATGAACACCCTCCAGGACAACGGCTTCTATAGCGTGGCGCTCATCGGCAAGGATCAGAACAGCTAGGGGTGATGCATGGCTGAACAACAAGCGCCTGAGCATCGCCACTACGACCCGCTCACCTCCGATGGCCCGCGACGCAAGAAAGGCGGACTTGGCGCCTTCGGTATCGCGACCATCATCGTCGTCGGTTTGCACGCTGCTTTGTTCGCGTATCTGGCGAAGCAGAAGTTCGAAGCGGTGATGAAGGAGTATCACGACGACGCCGTGGACGTGGAGCTGCCTCCGCCGCCCCCGCCGCCGCCGCCGCCTCCTCCGCCCCCGCCGCCGCCGCCGACCAACGCTCCGCCCCCGCCTCCCGCGGTGGTGCAGCCGAGGCCGCCGATCGCGCCGCCGCCGGACGTGACTCCGCCGCCGCCGCTGCCGATTCCGCCCGTCAAGGAGCGCGTCGAGCAAACGGCTCCGCCGGTGATCTCGAACGTGCCGCCGGTTCCGTCGAACCCGCCGGCCCGGGCTTCGGTGATCACCAAGCCGGACTGGGCCCGCAAGCCCACCGGCGAGGACATGGCGCGTTACTATCCTGACCGCGCCCAGCGGATGGAAGTGGGCGGCCGCGCGACGCTGTCGTGCACCGTCACCGCCAAGGGGTCGCTGGAAGGCTGCTCGGTCGTGTCGGAAAACCCGGCGGACTACGGCTTCGGCGATGCGGCCCTGAAGCTGTCGCGACTGTTCCGCATGAAGCCGAAGACGCTTGACGGCGCTCCGGTGGACGGCGGCCAGATCACGATCCCGATCGTCTTCACGGTTCCCCGCTAGGGACCCGGACGTTCGGACAGGAACGAGCGCCCCGGAGCTTTGCGGCTTCGGGGCGTTTTCGTGTGGAAGGGCTGTTTCGGTGCTTGATCCGGTCCGCGTGTCCGACTAAAGACACTGCCTCGCGATGAGCCGGCTTAGCTCAGTTGGTTAGAGCGCTAGATTGTGGATCTAGAGGTCCTCGGTTCGAGCCCGAGAGCTGGTACCATCGCAAGACGTTGAAAAGCCCTGGGTTCCGCCTGGGGCTTTTTCGTTGTGGGGTTGGTTCTACGCCGGGCGCCCGTGCAGGGCCGCCCAGGCCCACCAGCCGATCAGGGCGATAGCGACCCAGCCCGCCAGCAGGCCGGCCATGGGATGAGCCTGCCACCAGTAGCGAATGCGGACGACGGCCGCCCCCGAGGACAATTTCACGCCTACGCTCCCGACTAACGCGACATTGCGCGCCTGCTCCCTGATCTGGAGGCTGCGCTTGAACGGGCGTTTGTGGAATGCGGCACAGCGCCGCTAGGGCGCGACGACACCGGCCGGCTCGTCGTCGACCATCGCCTTGACCAGGTCGACGACCCGGCGGCGCAAGCGGCGATCGTTCAGTCGCGGGAACAGTCCCGCCAACTCCAATCCCTCTGGCGTGGCCACGAACTGAGTCATGCGCTGGGCGAAACCGTCGTCGAGGTCGCCCCGCCGGGTCTCGTCCAGGCCCTCGAAGAAGTAGGACACCGGCGACTGCAGCAGTCGCGCGGCCTCGTAAAGCTTGGAGGCGCTGATGCGATTGGCGCCGCGCTCGTACTTCTGGATCTGCTGGAAGGTGATGCCCAGGGCCTCGGCGAGCTGGGTCTGGCTGAGGCCTAGCGCCTTTCGCCGGATCCGGAGCCGCGCGCCCACATAGAGATCGACGGGGTGGGCCATGTCGGAAGGGAGTTTGTCGGTCATCCGCGTCACGTTCCTCCCAGCGACCGCGCGCCCGCCCTCTGTCCAGAAGCGTGTGGTCCAGCTTGGTTAACGCAGAATAGACCCATGCCGCCGCCTTAGTCACGCGTCTGACATATCCGTAAGGCCCGCAAAATGGCCCGGCGGGCTTGACGTTTGGCGCGGGCAAGGGTGTTTGCCGCTCATGGAGACCAAGCTGCGCGCGCGGGTGGCGGTGGCCGGCGCCGGCGCGATCGGATCGGCCGTGGCGCTGACCCTGGCGCGCGCCGAGTTCGACGTCACGCTTTTCGACCCCAATCCCCCTGGCGACAACGCATCCGGCGTGGCGGCCGGCATGCTGGCGCCGGTGGCCGAGGCGGTGTTCGACCCCGTCTCGACCCCGCACCTGGCCCTGCTGAGGCGGGCGCGCGACCGCTGGCCCGCCTTCGCGGCGGGACTGGGCCTGCCGATCCTGCGGGACGGCCTGAGGGTCGAGGGCGAGGCCGCCTGGCTGGCCGGCGTCGCCGCCCGCTTCGAGGCCCTGGGCGCACCCTTCCAGCGCCTGGATGGCGCCCTGGTGGACGCCGAAGACTGGCGGATCGAAGCGCGACCGGCCCTGTCGGTTCTGCGAATCGCGTTCGAGGCCCTGGGCGGACGCTTTGCGCCCCGGGCCTTCGCCGCCGGCGACCTGCCGGGCTTTTCGGCCGTCGTCCTGGCCACGGGCGCGGGCGACGCCGGCGGCCTGGCCCCGGAACTGGCGGCGCTGACCCCCATCAAGGGCCAGATTCTGCGCGCCGACCGCGGACCTTCGAGTGGTCCGGTGGTCCGGGGCGAGGGGGTCTATATCTGCCCCGGCGAACGGCCGGCGATCGGCGCCACCATGGAGACGGGCCGGGCCGACCTGGCCGTCGATCTTTCGGCGACGCAGGCCCTGCGCGCGGCGGCGATCCGCCTGCGTCCGGAGTTGGCCGAGGCGCGGATGACCACCGAGGTCGGTATCCGGGCCGCCACGCCCGATGGCCTGCCCCTGGTGGGCTGGGGCGCCACGCCGGGCGTGGTGCTGGCGGTCGGGGCCCGCCGCAACGGCTGGCTGCTGGCCCCGCTTGTGGCCGATCTGGCCGCGGCGTATCTGAAGGGTGATAACCCAGGCCCGGACGCCGCGTCGCTGGATGCGCGGCGCTTTTCGAGGACCTGAGCCGAGACGACAAGAACCATAACCAGCAAGGCAGGGCAGGGGCGAATGGGCGGATTTGGGCTGACCGAGGACCAGGAAGCCATTCGCGACGGCGTCGCCAGGCTGTGCGCCGACTTCGACGACGACTATTGGCGCCGCACCGATGAGACCGGGATCTTCCCCGAGGCATTCGTGACCGCCATCGCCGAGGGCGGCTGGCTGGGCGTGGCCATGCCCGAGAGCGTCGGCGGAGCCGGGCTGGGCCTGACCGAGGCGGCGATCATGATGCAGACCGTGGCCCAGTCGGGCGCGGGCTTTTCGGGCGCCAGCGCCATCCACCTGAACATCTTCGGCCCGATGCCGATCGTGAAGTTCGGCACCGACGCGCAGCGCCGGCAGCACCTGCCGCGACTGATCTCGGGTCAGGACAAGATGTGCTTCGCGGTCACCGAGCCCAATTCGGGCCTGGACACCTCCAGCCTGGAGACCCGGGCCGAGACGGTCGAGGGCGGCTATCGCCTGAACGGTCGCAAGATCTGGACGACCGGCGCCCAGCGCGCCAACAAGATCCTGATCATCGCCCGGACCACGCCCAAGGAGCAGTGCGCCAAGCCGACCCAGGGCCTCAGCCTGTTCTACACCGACCGCGAGAAGATCGAGGCCAAGCCGATCCCCAAGATGGGGCGCAAGGCGGTCGAGTGTAACATGCTGTTCATCGAGGACCTGTTCGTGCCCGCCGACGATCTGGTTGGCGAGGAGGGCAAGGGCTTTTCCTACCTGCTGCACGGCCTCAATCCCGAGCGGGTGCTGTTCGCGGTCGAGGCCATCGGCCTGGGCCGGGCGGCCCTGGCCAAGGCCGCGACCTATGCCCGCGAGCGCGTGGTGTTCGGCCGGCCGATCGGCCAGAACCAGGGCGTGGCCCACCCCCTGGCCAGATCGTGGGCCGAACTGGAGGCCGCCAGCCTCCTGGCCTTCAAGGCCGCCGCCCTTTACGACGCCGGCCAGGACTGCGGGGCCGAAGCCAATGCGGCCAAGTACCTGGGCGCCGAGGCCGGCTTCACCGCCTGCGAGGCCTCGGTCCTGGCGCATGGCGGCATGGGCTACGCCAGGGAATACGACGTCGAGCGCTATTTCCGCGAGGCGATGATCGCCCGGATCGCGCCGGTCAGCCGCGAGATGATCCTGAACTTCATCGCCGAACGGGTGCTGGGTCTGCCGAAGAGCTATTGAGGAAGTCCTTTCCGTCCTGAAGCGCCGCGAAACCCCCTCCGGCCCTTCGGGCTGCCTCCCCCTCTGGGGGAGCTGTCGGCCCTCCGGACCGGCCTCTGGCAGGCCGCAGGATAAACTCCGCCGACTGAGGGGGCTTTCACCGGCACGATCTCTCGACCTCACGCGGCTGGCCGCTGAGCGAATGGAAAGGGTCGCGGAGCGCCGGACATCGTCCGGAGGAATGTAAAGACTAACCGTTTCGACGAAGCCCAGATCGCTCCGCGCGGTCGTTATCCGGAAGCGCGCGACGCCGAGCCCTGTTAGAGCCTCGCCGCCTTGAAGCCTCCGACGGGCGGGCCAGGTCAACGACACCCGGTCCCGGACCGCGAGCGCGTCACCGCCCGCCTGTTGCTAAGTCAGCCCTTGCATCACGTCGTATCTGTATAACAGGCCCGACCGGCACCAGAGACGCAAGGTTTGGTCCTGTCCCTACACACGCGGACAAGGACCGCCGACGGAGCTTCCCGCTCGATCGCCCCCCGCCGCCGCATCGGTCGCTGGCCATGCGCCCTTTCCCTGCGTCGAGGTGAGGTCAGGATAAGGGCGCCCGGACAGGGTGAGGACAGATTGGGGTCGAGAAAGTTCAGGGCGTTGATTTTGCGGGGGTTGGTTGCGGATAGGCCGAGGATAACCGCCGGGGACGCGCACTCACGGCAAGACCGAAGCCGATGATTCCCAGCGCCTCGCGTGAGTGCGTATCCCCCACGTCGTCCACGGCGCTGGATCGTTCATCCTGAATGGGGTCCAAGGCCCGACTCAGCGGATCAAGGTGGGGACAGGCACTCACGGCCACTGCCTGGCCAACCGGCTGACGCCCTGCCGTGAGTGCGCGTCCCGGCGGCGTCTACCGCCCTTCGACCCACAGGCTCAGCGGCTGTTTCTCCTCGCGGCGCACCAGGATCATGTAGCCGACCGCGAACACCAGGATCCCGATGACCAGCCCGCCCAGGAAGCCGGCCGGGGTGGCGAACCACAGGGTCAGGGTCGAGATGGCGGTGGCCAAGCCCAGCATGCACCATCGCAGCAGGATGCTGAATCCGTGATAGGTCTGCTCATGGGCGAGCAGTTCGGGTCTTCCGGTATCGTTGAAATCGGCGTCCATGCGTCACCTCCGTTATCGAGGTCGACCCGGGCCGTCGTACGCGGCCTTGGGCCGAACACTGGAAACGAGGTTACGCCGGATTTGGCTCCCGCGCGAGCAGTCGCGCCAACACCGTCCGCATCAGCGGGGCCAGGACGATGTCGCCCGGCGCGGCCGGGTCGATCCAGGCCAGTTCCTCGATCTCGGCGCGGGCGGCGACCGCGCCTTCCACCGTCGCAAGGTAGGTGGCCGCCCGCACGGTGAAGCCGGGTTCGTTGGCGGCCGGAGCCTCGAAGGCGCCCAGCAGGTCGGCGGCGACCAGCCGGCAGCCGATCTCCTCGTCCAGTTCGCGCGCCAGGGCGGTCAGGTCGTCCTCGCCGGGCTCGCGCTTGCCGCCCGGCTTCATGAAGATCGCCGTGCCGCGCTTGCGGACCACCAGCATGCGGCCGCCCTCGTCGCGGATCACGGCGGTGACGATGTCGATGACACGGGTCATTGCGTAAGAGGCTTAGTCAGCTTCTTTCCGCCAACGCCCTGGTAGGTGGTCGTATCCGACCGTCCCTTGGCGTCGGATATGCTCACGGTGAAGTAGGGGCCGTAGACTCTGTCCACGGCGAAACGGGCCGTCAGCTGTGTGAAATAAGACAGCTCGGCGCCGTGCTTGGCGACCAGCGTGGGCAGCCAATGTTTATACTGGCGGAGCGCCTCGGTGAGGACCCGCGAGGTGGACCCGCCGTAAACCTGGCTGGCGATGAAGTCGATCTCGATATAGCCGTCCGCAGAGGCCTGGGCTTCTTCGAAGATATCGTAGCCGTAGACGCCGATCGGCAGGCCGATGCCGCTCGAGATCGAGTCCGCAAAGTTGTGCGCGATCGACCTGAGCTCCCCGAACCGCATCTCAGCCCAGCCGCTCCGCCGCCCAGGGCGCGAAATAGGTGATGATCCCAGCCGCGCCGGCCCGCTTGAAGGCCGTCAGGCTCTCCAGGACGGCGCGGTCGTGGTCGATCCAGCCGTTCTGGGCCGCGGCCTTGATCATCGCGTACTCGCCCGAAACCTGGAAGGCGTAGGTGGGCATGCGGAATTCGTCGACCAGGCGGCGCAGGATGTCGAGATAGGGCAGGCCGGGCTTGACCATGACCATGTCGGCCCCCTCGGCGATGTCGAGGGCGACCTCGCGGATGGCTTCCTCGCTGTTGGCGGGGTCCATTTGATAGGTCTTCTTGTCCCCCTGGCCCGCCGACAGCTTGGCCGAGCCGATCGCGTCGCGATAGGGGCCGTAGAAGGCCGAGGCGTACTTGGCGGCGTAGGACATGATCATCGTGTCCTGGAAGCTCGCGCCCTCCAGGGCCGCCCGCAGCTTGCCGATCCGGCCGTCCATCATGTCGGACGGGGCCAGGATGTCGGCGCCGGCCTGGGCTTGCATCAGCCCCTGTTCGATCAGCCGCTCGATGGTCGGGTCGTTGAGGATTCTGCCGCCCTCGACCACGCCGTCGTGGCCGTGGTCGGTGAAGGGGTCCAGCGCCACGTCGCACATGATGCCGACCTCGGGAGCGGCGTCCTTCATGGCCTTGACCGCGCGGGGGATCACGCCGTCCGGATCGGCGGCGATCGAGCCGGCGGCGTCCTTCCGGGCGCCGTCGATGTGCGGGAAGATGGCGATGGCGGGGATGCCCAGGTCGCGGGCCCGCACGGCGGCCTTGGCGGCGTCCTTGACGCTGAGGCGCTCGACGCCGGGCATCGAGGCCACCGGGATCGTCCCTTCGCCCTCGTGCACGACCATCGACCAGATCAGGTCGGACGGCTCCAGCGTGGTCTCGCGGACCAGGCGGCGGGTCCAGTCGGCCTGGCGCAGGCGGCGCAGGCGGGTGGCGGGGTAGGGGGCGAGGGGCGGCGTGGTCATGGCCTAGGGTGTCGCGCGGCCAGCGGCGCGAGGCAAGGTGGTTGGTTGCTTAAGGGCGCTTGCCGAACGCACGGGCCTGGCCAATGCTCGCGCCCTGGCTGACTGGGGACGACACGATGAACCGGCTTGTGATGGCGATCGCGGCCCTGGCGCTGCTGGCGACCCCGGCCCTGGCGCGACAGGCGCCGCCGGCCAGCTATTACGACGCCAAGGCGCCGGACGCCTGGTCGGGCGGGGTGAGGATGGTCGACATCGACACGCCGTCGGGCAAGTTCCGCGTCTGGACCAAGCGCGTCGGTTCGAACCCCAAGCTGAAGGTGCTGCTGCTGCACGGCGGTCCGGGCGCGACCCACGACTATTTCGAGGCGTTCGACAGCTACTTCCCGGCCCAGGGGATCGAATACATCTATTACGACCAGCTGGGGTCCGGGCGTTCCGACAAGCCGACCGACACCAGGCTATGGACCATCGAGCGCTTCGTCGACGAGGTGGAGCAGGTGCGAAAGGCGCTGGACCTGGACGCCGGCGACTTCTGCGTGCTGGGCCACAGCTGGGGCGGGGTGCTGGCGATCGAATACGCCCTCAAATACCAGGCCAACCTGAAGTGCGTGGTCATCTCGAACATGATGGCCTCGATCCCGGCCTATAACGACTACGCCGCCAAGGTGCTGATGCCGCAGATGGACCCGGCTCAGCTGGCCAAGGTCAAGGCGCTGGAGGCGGCGGGCAAGACGTCGGACCCGGACTACATGGGCACGCTGATGCCGATGCACTACGAAAAGCACATCCTGCGCCGGCCCGCCGACCAGTGGCCCGAGCCGGTGACCCATTCGTTCGCCCAGCTGAACGGCGAACTCTACACCCTGCTGCAGGGGCCAAGCGAGCTCGGGGCCAGCGGCCTGCTCGCCCACTGGGACCGGTTCGCCGACCTCAAGCGCATCGCCGTGCCGACCCTGGTGATCGGCGCCCGGTACGACACCATGGACCCGGCCTATATGGAGAAGATGTCGAAGGAACTGCCCAGGGGTCGGTATCTGTACCTGGCCAACGGCAGCCACATGGCGATGTACGACGACCAGGCCGCCTATTTCGCCGGCCTGACCGCGTTCCTGAAAGGGCTGAACTAGTCCGGACTACGGCGCGTAGTTGACGTTGTCGACGCGGGCCTGCTGGAGGCCGTCGATGCGGCGCCAGACCTGCGACTTGCAGATCAGCCCGCCCAGGACGCAGCCCTTGGCCTTCATGGTGCGGGCGTCGATGAACTCGGCGGTGCCCACCAGGGTGACCTTCAGGGTCGGCACGAAGACCTTGCCGCGCATGGCGCCGTTGCGGGTGGGCTCGAAGTCGCGCAGCAGCTGCTGGCCGACCAGGGTGGTCAGGCCGCTTTTGCGGGCGTCGGCCTCGGCCTTGGGGCTGGCATAGACCACGGTGCCGCAGGTGCTGGTCCCGCAGCTCTTGATCGCCACCCGGACATTGTCCTTGGGGCCGGTCCACACGCCGAGATCGGCGGCCTGGGCCGGTGCCGACACGAGGGTGACCAGCGCCGCGAGGGCGGCGAAAACGGCAGTGAACTTACGCATGACAGAAAGACTACGCCTCCGATGGCCGCGATTTGATACTGGAGGACGGTCGGATCAAGGCCGGTGCGACACTTGGCGCCGGCTTTTTGCGCACTGCGGCATTCAAAGTCGCCAGGTGAGATATGATTGACACAGTCGCGACGGCGCGGCACGTCAGCGACCAAGAAGGCCAGGGGTTCACTCTGCCTCGCTTGGGAGGGTATCGCGCATGGATTTCGCGCTCAACGACGATCAACGCGCTATCCAGGACATGGCGTCGGGCTTTGCGGCGGAACGCCTTGCCCCGCACTCCGCCGAATGGGACGAGAAGAAGCACTTCCCGGTCGACGTGCTGCGCGAGGCGGCGGGCCTGGGTTTCGCCGGCATCTATGTCCAGGACGACGTCGGCGGCAGCGGCCTGACGCGCCTGGACGCCTCGATCATCTTCGAGGCGCTCAGCTACGGCGACGTGCCGACGGCGGCCTATCTGACCATCCACAACATGGCCTCGTGGATGATCGACCGGTTCGGCTCGGACGACCTGCGCCGGCGCTACCTGCCGCGCCTGACGACGATGGAGCTGATCGCCAGCTACTGTCTGACCGAGCCCGGCTCCGGCTCCGACGCGGCCAACATGCGCACGACGGCCAAGCTGGACGGCGACCATTATGTCCTGAATGGCGGCAAGGCCTTCATCTCGGGCGGCGGGGTGTCGGACGTCTATGTGGTCATGGCCCGCACCGGCGGCGACGGCGCCAGGGGCGTCTCGGCCTTCGTGGTCGAGAAGGGGGCGCCGGGCCTCAGCTTCGGGGCCAACGAGCGCAAGATGGGCTGGAAGTCGCAGCCGACCGCGGCGGTGAACTTCGACGACTGCCGCGTGCCCGTGGCCAACCGGATCGGCCAGGAGGGCGAGGGGTTCCGCTTCGCCATGATGGGTCTGGACGGCGGGCGGCTGAACATCGCCTCCTGCTCGCTGGGCGGGGCCCAGTTCGCCCTCGACACCGCCAAGGCCTATCTGGAGACCCGCAATCAGTTCGGCCGTCCGCTGAAGGATTTTCAGGCCCTGCAGTTCAAGCTGGCCGACATGGCCACCGAGCTGGAGGCCGCCCGGCTGATGGTTCGCCGCGCCGCCGCCGCCCTGGACAACCGCGACCCGGAGGCCACCAAGCTGTGCGCCATGGCCAAGCGCTTCGCCACCGACGCCGGTTTCCAGGTGGCCAACGACGCCCTGCAACTGCACGGCGGCTACGGCTACCTGCAGGACTATCCGCTGGAACGCATCGTCCGCGACCTGCGCGTCCACCAGATCCTGGAAGGGACCAACGAGATCATGCGGGTGATCATCGCCCGCGAGATGTTCCGCCAGTGAAGGCGGGCCGCCCACCCTGGTCCTGGCGCGCCTTGGCCGCATCCGCGGCGCTGACGGGCGCCTGTCTCGTGCTGACGATGGTCGTCACGGCGGGTTTCCGCCGGGGATTGGACGCCGACGTGGTGCCCCTGATGATGAGGACACGGGCGTGGGAGTGGCTGGCGATCGCCGGGCTACTCGGCTTGCTGGGCGTCCCCTTCATCATCCTGGCCTGGTGGCTGGCGGGGCGGCTGGGGCGCTGGGGCGTTTTTCCGCTCCTCGCGGCTGGCCCGCCTGTTCTGCTGATGTTCGCGAACCAGGCCTACTGGATCATCGACGAGGCCCTGGAGCCGCCGATGAATATTAAGCCGTTCGAGGCCAATTCTTGGACCTACCTGCCCAACTGGCTGGAGCTCGCGGGCATCGCTCTGTCGTTCCTTTTCGCCGCAGTCGCCTATACGAAGCTGGCGCAAGCGATGCGAGGATCGAGGCTTCAATGATCTATCTCTGCCGGCACGGCCAGACGTTCCACAACCGCGAAGGCCGCATGCAGGGCCAGACCGAGTCCGACCTGACGCCGCTGGGCCGCGCCCAGGCCGGGGCGATGGGCGAGCTGCTGGCCTCGCTGGTCGAGCGGCCGGCCGAGTGGCGCATCGTCGCCAGCCCGCTGCGCCGCGCCCGCCACACCGCCGAGACGATCGCCGCGCGCCTGGGCCTGGCGGTGGAGTTCGAGGATCGCCTGATGGAGGTCAGCGTCGGCGCCTGGTCGAACCGCCTGCGCGACGAGGTCAAGGCCGAGAACCCGGCCCTCCTGTCCGACCCGGACTGGGCCTTCAAGTCGCCGGGCGGCGAGACCTATGACGACATCATGGGCCGTGTCTCCGGCTGGCTGGCCGAGCAGGCGCCAGAGCCGGACCGCCGGCTGATCGTGGTCAGCCACGGCATCGCCGGCTGGATGCTGCGCGGCGCCTACGCCCGCTTGCCGCGCGAGGAGGTCGTCGCCCTGGACACGCCCCAGAACGCCATCTTCCGCCTCAGCGGCGGCGTGATCGACCGTCTCGCCTGCGAACCGGTCGAAGACCCCGAACGCGTCGGGGAGGCCGCCAAGGAAGCCGTATGAACGACCAGCCCGAAGTCCTTGTCCGCGTTCAGAAGAACGTCGGACGGCTGACCCTGAACCGGCCCCAGGCGCTGCACGCCCTGACCCAGACCATGTGCGAGACGATGATCGCCGCCCTGCTGGACTGGCGGGAGGATCCGGAGATCTACATGGTCGTCATCGACCATGCGGGCGAACGCGGCTTCTGCGCCGGCGGCGACATCCGCATGCTGGCCCGCAGCGGGTCAGGCGACGCGGTCGAGGCGCGGGCCTTCTTCCACACCGAATACCAGCTGAACCATCTGCTGTTCACCTACGACACCCCGGTGGTGGCGGTGATGGACGGGGTGGTGATGGGCGGCGGGGTCGGGATCTCGATGCCCGCCCACTACCGGATCGCCACCGAGCGCACGACCTTCGCCATGCCCGAGACCGGCATCGGCCTGTTCCCCGACGTCGGCGGCGGCTGGTACCTGCCGCGCCTGCCGGGCAAGGCGGGGCTGTGGCTGGCCCTGACCGGGGCGCGGATCAAGGGCGCGGACTGCCTGCGCCTGGGGATCGCCACCCACTTCGTCGAGTTCGGCGCCGTCGAGGGCCTGAAAAAGGCGATCATCGCCGATCCGCGCCGCATCGAGGAGACGCTGAGGAAGTACCGCGCCGACGCCGGCAAGGCGCCGCTGGTCAGCTTCGAGCAGGACCTCAACCGCCTGTTCGTCGGCGACAGCGTCGAGCAGATCTTCGAGTTCCTGGAGGCCGACAGCAGCGACTGGGGCAAGGCCCAGCTGGCCGTGATGAAGACCAAGTCGCCCCAGACCCTGAAGGTGGCTTTCCGCCAGCTGGAGGCGGGGGCGGCGATGACCGACTTCGCGGACAACATGGCCATGGAATACCGGATTGGTTCGCGGGTGGTGCGGCGGCACGACTTCATCGAGGGCGTCCGCGCCGTGATCATCGACAAGGACAATGCGCCGAAATGGGATCCGGCCAAGCTTGAAGATGTGTCCGACGCCATGTTGGATGAGATTTTCGCGCCGCTGCCGGCGGATCAGGAATGGTCGCCGCTGACGTAGTGCGATTGCTGCGCTAGCTTGCGCTCAACGAGAAGACGCCGTCGGAAGGAACACCCATGCGTAAGCCGCTACTCAGCCTCGTCGCCGTGCTCGCCCTGGCGGGCTGCGCCACGACTCCGATGGGGCCCGCGGCGCCGCCGCCTCCGCCGCCGGCCGACGCGCCCGCCGCGATCCCCGCCAACATCGCCGCGGCCCTGTCCGATCCGAACCGCCCCGCCGCCGACATCGTCCGCGACGAGAACCGCCTGCCGGGCCAGACCCTGGCCTTCGCCGGCGTCAAGTCGGGCGCCAAGGTCGCCGACCTGATTCCCGGCGGCGGCTATTTCACCCGCATCCTGTCGAAAGCCGTCGGGCCGCGCGGCCACGTCTACGCCTATGTGCCCGACGAGCTGACCAAGCTGGCCAAGCGCGAACCGGCCGTAACGGCCATCGCCCGCGATCCGGCCTACAAGAATGTGTCGGTGATCCTCAACACCCTGCCCAACTTCGCCACGCCGGAGAAGCTGGACCTGGTGTTCACCGCCCAGAACTACCACGACATGCACGACAAGTTCATGGGCCCGGCCGACCTGTCGGTGGTCAACCGCCAGATCTTCCGGGCCTTGAAACCGGGCGGCGTCTTCCTGGTGCTCGACCATTCGGCCGAGCCCGGCTCGGGCCTGCGCGACACCGAGACCCTGCACCGCATCGACCCCGAAGCGGTCAAGCGCGAGGTCACCGCCGCCGGCTTCATCTTCGAGGGCGAGAGCCGGGTGCTGCGCGACGGGTCCGACACCCGCAAGCTCAGCGTCTTCGACCCGTCGATCCGCGGCAAGACCGACCAGTTCATCTACAAGTTCCGCAAGCCGGCCGGGGCGCGGTAGGGCGAGGTCGTTCCGGGTGCGGCGTCATCCGCAAGGCGCCAACCCCAATTCGCTGAAGCCCCGGACAGCCTCTGCGAGGCTTCCGGGCTGACAAGCTGTTGTGAAGACAGGACGGGCGCTGCGCCCGCGGAGGGCGATCCGTGGGAGTCCTCGTGAGGCCGTGTTCATTGACGCGCTCTATGCGTCCAATCGCGTAATTCAATGGGCTAGGTATAGCCACTTATATGGACACCGAGCCGGCGCGGTGCGAAAAGCCGAGCCTTGAGAAGGGACCGGTCGGACTCGTCGAAGTCCATCGGATGAAGTGACCATGGACTACAAAGCCGCGTTCCGCAGCGTCGTCGACCAGATCCGCGACGAAGGCCGCTACCGGGTGTTCGCCGACGTGAAGCGCCATCGCGGCGCCTTTCCGCGCGCCACCTGGACCCGTCCGGACGGCGGCGAGAGCGAGATCGTGGTCTGGTGCTCGAACGACTATCTGGGCCAGGGCCAGAACCCCGTGGTGCTGGACGCCATGCACGCGGCGATCGACGACCACGGCTCGGGCTCGGGCGGCACCCGCAACATCTCGGGCACCAACCATCACCATGTCGAGCTGGAGGCCGAGCTGGCCGACCTGCACGGCAAGGAAGCGGCCCTGCTTTTCACCTCGGGCTATGTCTCCAACGAGGCCAGCCTGTCGGCGCTGCAGAAGATCCTGCCGGGCCTGATCATCTTCTCCGACGCCCAGAACCACGCCTCGATGATCGCCGGCATCCGCAACGGCGGCTGCGAGCGGCACATCTTCCGCCACAATGATCTGGCGCACCTGGAGCAGCTGCTGGCCGCCGCGCCGGCCGCCGCGCCCAAGCTGGTGGCGTTCGAGAGCGTCTATTCGATGGACGGCGACATCGCCGACATGGCCGGCACCGTGGCCCTGGCCAAGAAATACGGCGCCATGACCTATCTGGACGAGGTCCATGCCGTGGGCATGTACGGCCCGCGCGGCGGCGGCGTCGCCGAGCGCGACGGCCTGATGGACCAGATCGACATCATCGAGGGCACGCTGGGCAAGGCGTTCGGGGTGATGGGCGGCTACATCGCCGGCGACGCGGTGGTGGTGGACGCCATCCGCCTGGTCGCCTCGGGCTTCATCTTCACCACCTCGCTGCCACCGGCCCTGACGGCCGGGGCCCTGGCCAGCGTGAAGTATCTGAAGCAGCACCCGGAGGTCCGCGAGGCCCACCAGGAGCGCGCCAAGACCCTGAAGGCGATGTTTAAGGCCGCCGGCCTGCCGGTGATGGACAACGACAGCCACATCGTCCCGGTGCTGGTCGGCGACCCCGTGCATTGCAAGATGATCAGCGACATGCTGCTGGCCGATCACGGCGTCTATGTGCAGCCGATCAACTATCCCACCGTGCCGCGTGGCACCGAGCGCCTGCGCTTCACGCCCACGCCGTTCCACACCGACGAGATGATGCGCAAGCTGGTCGGGGCGATGGAAAAGCTCTGGGCCCACTGCAACGTGGCCCGCATGGGCGGCCACGCGGCTTAGGGTTACCTAATACTTGCCCCCACCTGACGGCTTCGCCGTCTGTCCGCCCCCATAGGGGCGGAGCGCTCTTCCCCCTCTGAGGGAAGACGGCCGCGAAGCGGCCCGTAGGGGGCAAGCCGCGGAGCGTTTACCGCCCCCGCATCCTCCCCTTGCCCAGGCCGATCGACTTGGCGAAGTCGGAGCGGCGCTCGGCATAGGCCGGGGCCACCATCGGATAGTCGCCGGGCAGCGACCATTTGCGACGGTATTCCTCGGGGCTCATGTCGTAGTGGGTGCGCAGGTAGCGCTTGAGCATCTTCAGCTTCTTGCCGTCTTCCAGGCAGACGATGTAGTCGCGCTGCACAGACCGCGAGACCGGCACCGCGGGCTTGTTACGCTCGGCGGGCGGCTGGTCGGTCTGCACGCCGTTCAGGGCCGACAGGGCGCCGTGGACCGAGCGGATCAGGTCGGGAATCGCCGTGCGCGCCACGGTGTTCTGGGCGACGTAGGCGGCCACGATCCCCGCGCTCAAGCCCAGAATGTCGACGTCGTCTTCCTGGGTCCCCGCCTCGCCGTACGCCGTCGCCATACTCTTTCCGCCCTGTCTTCGATCTGCTTGGAAGTCGCCAAAACGCTCGCGCCGCCAGCCCGACTGGCGCCGCTTCCTTCGCAACGTCCCGTCTCGGGATGAGGTTCCCGGATTGATCGCGGCGCGAAGGGGGTTAAAGAGAGCGCGACCGAACTCCGCCCGAGTCCGACACCTCGGCGTCCTTCCAGTCTCCCAGCCCCAGGAGAGCGTCCATGACCGCACCGGCCAGCAACATCACCGCCGACAAGAGCGCCTTCTTCGGGGCCGACCTGGCCGCGGCCGACCGCGACATCTTCGACCGCATCGGCCTGGAACTGAACCGCCAGCAGAACCAGATCGAGCTGATCGCGTCCGAGAACATCGTCTCGCGCGCCGTACTGGAGGCCCAGGGTTCGATCCTGACCAACAAGTACGCCGAGGGTTATCCGGGCAAGCGCTATTACGGCGGCTGCGAATATGTCGACGAGATCGAGACCATCGCCATCGAGCGGGCCAAGGCCCTGTTCGGCGCCGGCTTCGCCAACGTCCAGCCGCACTCGGGCTCGCAGGCCAACCAGTCGGTGTTCATGTCGCTGCTGCAGCCCGGCGACACCTTCCTGGGCATGGACCTGGCCGCCGGCGGCCACCTGACCCACGGCAGCCCCGCCAACCAGTCGGGCAAGTGGTTCAAGCCGGTGTCCTACACCGTGCGCCAGCAGGACCAGCTGATCGACTATGACGCGGTCGAAGAGGTGGCCAAGGCCAACAAGCCCAAGCTGATCATCGCCGGCGGCAGCGCCTACAGCCGCCACATCGACTTCGCCCGCTTCCGCCAGATCGCCGACGAGGTCGGGGCCTATCTGATGGTCGACATGGCCCACTTCGCGGGCCTGGTGGCCGGCGGCGTGTTCCCCAGCCCCATCCCCCAGGCCCACGTGGTCACCACCACCACCCACAAGACCCTGCGCGGCCCGCGCGGCGGCATGGTGCTGACCAATGACGAGGCGATCATCAAGAAGGTCAATTCGGCGGTGTTCCCCGGCCTGCAGGGCGGCCCGCTGGAGCACGTGATCGCCGCCAAGGCCGTCGCGTTCGGCGAAGCGCTGCAGCCGGGCTTCAAGGCCTATGCCCAGCAGGTGATCGACAACGCCAAGGCCCTGGCCGAGGCGCTGCAGGCCCAGGGCGTCAACATCGTCTCGGGCGGCACCGACAGCCACCTGATGCTGGTCGACCTGCGGCCCAAGGGCGTGACCGGCCGCGACGCCGAGCACAGCCTCGAGCGCGCCCACATGACCTGCAACAAGAACGGCGTGCCGTTCGACACCGCGCCGTTCACCGTGACCTCGGGCATCCGCCTGGGCACGCCGGCCGGCACGACGCGCGGCTTCGGCACGGCCGAGTTCACCCGCGTGGGCCAGCTGATCGGCGAGGTCGTCAACGGCCTGGCCGCCAACGGCCCGGACGGCAACGCCGAGGTCGAGGCCAAGGTGCGCGAGGAAGTCCTGGCCTTGACGGCGCGGTTCCCGATCTACAACTAATAGGCCTGCATCGGGCGGGAGGGCCTAGATCATGCGCTGCCCGTTCTGCGGCCATATGGAAAGCCAGGTGAAGGACAGCCGCCCGTCGGAAGACGGGGCGGCGATCCGACGTCGTCGGCTGTGTCCGGAGTGCGGCGGCCGCTTCACCACCTTCGAACGGGTGCAGCTGCGCGAGCTGACCATCGTCAAGCGGTCGGGCCGGCGCTCGCCGTTCGACCGCGAGAAGCTGGTGCGCTCGATCTCGATCGCCACGCGCAAGCGGCCGGTCGATCCCGAGCGGGTCGAGCGGATGGTCAACGGCATCGTCCGCCAGCTGGAAAGCCAGGGCGAGACCGAGCTGCCGTCGTCGGCGGTGGGCGAAATGGTCATGAAGGCGTTGAAGTCGCTCGATGACGTCGCCTATGTCCGTTACGCCTCGGTCTATCGCGATTTCCGGGAAACCAGCGATTTCGCGAAGTTTCTGGGCCAGGAAGGCCTCAGCGACGTCGCCGAGGACGAACTATAGGCGCATCCTGTGATTCGGTTTCGGCGGCCCCGGACCGCCGGGGCGCTACAATTCGGTTTGGCGACGGCGCCGTTTGGTGCGAAGTGACCTGCCCTGAAACGACGTGCCCCGTCGAGGAGAAGTCAAAGGACTATGGTGGAAGACAAGATTCGCCTGCTGATCGTGGAGGCCCGGCGCTATTCGGGGCTTTCCGACGCGTTGCTGCAAGGTGCGGCGCAGGCGATCGACGCCCAGGGCGCCGAGTATGACGTGATCACCGTGTCCGAGGCGATGCAGATCCCCACCGCCATCGCCCTGGCCGAGGAGGCCGGTCATCGCCCCGTCGGCGTGCGCTATGACGGCTTCGTGGCGCTGGGCGTGATCATTCGCGGCGAGACCTATCATTCCGAGGTGATGGCCAACGAGACCGCCCGCGGGCTCAACGACCTGTCGTTCGGCAAGCGCCTGGCCATCGGCTACGGCGTGGTCAATGTCGACGAGGAGGACCAGGCCTGGAGCCGGGCCCGGGCGTCGGAAGGCGACCGCGGCGGTCGGGCCGCTCAGCAATGCCTGGAGATCGTCGGCCTGAAGCGCCAGCTGCTGGGGCAGGGCCGATGAGCCGGGGCGATCGCATCCAGCCGCGCTCGGTGGCCCGCCTGGCCGCGGTCCAGGCCCTGTACCAGATGGAAGTCTCCGGCGTCGGCGTCGACGCGGTGGTCCGGGAGTTCTCCGAACATCGCTTCGACCGCGATGTCGACGGACCGGACGGCGATCGCCTAGCCCAGGCCGACGAAGCCTTCTTCGCCGAACTGGCCAAGGGCGTCGTCGCCCACCAGGCCGCCGTCGACCAGGCCATCGTCAAGCGTCTGGCCTCGGGCTGGAAGCTGGAGCGCCTGGACGCCACCGCCCGCGCGGTGCTGCGCTCGGGGGCCTACGAGCTGATGCACCGGCCCGACGTGCCGAAGGAAGTCGTGATCGACGAATATGTCGAGATCGCCAAATCGTTCTTCGAGGGACCGGAATCCGGTTTCATCAACGGCGCCCTGGACGCCATCGCGCGTGACGCCAGAAGCTGACGACGACTGGTTCGACGAGCCGACGCCGGAAGCGGCGGCGGTCGACGACGCATGGTTCGACGAGGCCGCGACGCCGGCCGCCGCGCCGCCCGTCGACGAGTTCGGCCTGATCGAGCGGCTGCTGCGGCCCCTGACCCGCGGCGACCAGGCGGCGCTCAGCCTGCTGGACGACGCGGCGGTTCTGCCCTCGCGTCCCGGCTACGACCTGGTGATCACCAAGGACGCCATGGTGGCCGGCGTGCACTTCCTAGCCGGCGAGGACCTGGACGTGGTGGCCAAGCGCCTGCTGCGCACCAACCTGTCGGACCTGGCGGCCAAGGCGGCCACGCCCTACGGCTACTTCCTCGCCGTCGGCTGGCCCTCCGGCACCACCTTGACCGACCGCGAAACCTTCGCCCGCGGTCTGGCCGAGGACGGCGAGCTCTACGACGTCAGCCTGCTGGGCGGCGACACGGTCACCACCTCGGGTCCGATGGTGGTCTCGGCCACCTTCCTGGGCTGGGCGCCCAGCGGCGACGCGGTGTTGCGCAAGGGCGCCCGGGTCGGCGACCGGCTAATGGTCAGCGGCACGATCGGCGATGGCTGGCTGGGCCTGCTGGCCCATTGGGGCGAGGTCGAGGATCCTGATGGCGGCCTGGTGCGCCGCTACCGCCTGCCGCCGCCGCGCCTGGCCATCCGCGACGCCCTGCGGGCCTATGCCCGGGCCGCCGCCGACGTGTCCGACGGCCTGCTGGCCGACGCCGCCCACGTGGCCAAGGCCAGCGGCCTGCGCGTGAATGTCGACCTGGACCGCCTGCCGCTGTCGCCCGGGGCCCGCCACTGGCTGGGCGCCCAGCCCGAAGCCGGCGAGGCGCGGATGTCGCTGGCCTCGGGCGGCGACGACTACGAGATCGTCTGCGCCGTCGACCCCACCGACGTGGCCGCCTTCCAGGCCGCCGCCATGGCCGCCGGCGTCCCCGTGCGCGACATCGGCGAGTTCGTGGAAGGCGAGGGGATCTGCGCTCTGTTCAAGGGCAAGGACATCACGCCCGAACGGCTGGGCTGGCTCCACGGGTAGTTGGTCGCCGAGCGCATCGGCCGTGGTCGGCCGCTTGGCTCGAAACATGGCTGCGACCCTGTTCGAAACTGACAGTGACGGCGAGGAGATCGCCGAATGCGACAAAACCGGAGGCCGAGCCTCGAACGGGCCGCCTTCCGACCCCATCCGGCCCAGTGTTCGGTTTCTGCACTATTAAAATAGATTTTATTAGTGTGATGTTGGTCCTGCGGTGATCGGTCGCCGCGAAACAGGATGGGCGTCAACTGGTCGGGGGGACTGGGATGCGGCTGCAAGAAAATGGATTTCACGAAGGCGAAACCGCGCCCGAGGTCGCGCAGGCCAGCGGCGGGCCTCAAGATCGCGCGGCAGCGTCGGCCCCGCCATCACGCTATTACCGGCCCGAACTGGATGTGCTGCGCTTTATCGCGTTCCTGTTCGTCTTCATCACGCACCGCAACGATCTGGCTCCGATCGATCCGGTGGCGCATCCCTGGTTTCACGCCCTTACCCTGACCGGGGTGTATGGCGTTCCGGTGTTCTTCCTTCTGAGCGCGTTCCTGATCACGGAACTGCTGGAACGGGAGCGGGAGGCGACTGGCGGGATCGACGCCCGCGCCTTCTATGTCCGGCGCATATTGCGGATCTGGCCGCTCTATTTTCTGGTTTTTTTCGGCCTGGTGTTCCTGAACCAGTTCCTGCCTGGCGCCGGCGCCAACTCGCCCGCCAAGTGGCTGTCGTTCATGCTGTTTTCGGGGAACTGGTACATCACCTTCAACGGCTGGATCGAATATCCGGTCAATCCGATGTGGAGCCTGTCGGTCGAAGAGCAGTTCTATATCGCCATTCCGTTCCTCGCCATGCTGGGACGCCGGACGCTGATCGGCGTCAACCTCGCCGTCCTCGCCGTCGCCTATGGCGTGATCGTCCATTACGCCCGAGGCTTTAACCCCGCGGTCTGGTTCAGCGGCCAGTGGACCAACAGCTTCGTCCAGTTCCAGTTCTTCGCGGGCGGCATGCTGCTGGCGCTCCTGCTGCGGGGCCGGCGGCCCGATTGGCCTGTCGCCATCCGGATCGGCTTGTTTGCCTCCGCCATCGGTATGTGGCTGATCGCCTACACGGTCTTCGGGATCAAGGCCGACAATCCGCAGTCGACCGTGCTGCAGAGCCTGGCGGGGTGGCCCCTGGTGCTGGGGGGCGCGGCGCTGATGCTGGTCAGCCTGCTGGGCGCGCCGCGGCGTTTCCTGCCCGGACCTTTGATCTATCTCGGGCGGATCTCCTACGGCCTCTACCTGATCCATATTTTCTTCTACTGGCTGGTCTATGATAAATTTCGCCCTTGGCTGACGCAGGTCACCGAAAGCGCCGGAATAGGGGGATGGCGAGACAATATTGGCCAGCTGATCGCTTTCGCGGCGGCCGTTTTCTTCGCGTCCTTGCTCTATCGCTTCTATGAAACGCCATTTCTAAGACTGAAGCGGCGCTTTACGCTGGTTCCCTCCCGCGACTAATGGGAGGGCGGGCCGGGCGGAAATGGGGGAAACCAAACCTCAAACCTTCAAGGTTAAATTGGGCGGCATGTCCCGTCCTTCCGCCATCGCCCGCCGCGCCTTCCTGACCGCCTCGCTGACCCTGCTGGCGACGCCGGCGTTCGCGCGCTCGGCCAAGAAGGAGAAGAAGGGCGGCAAGGAAGGCGAGGGCGAGGAAGTCGCCGATCCGGTGATCAAGCTGCAGTCGATGGCCCTGCCGATCATCGCCGGCGGCAGGCTGGTCAACTACGTCTTCGTGCAGATGACCATCACCCTGAAGCCCGGCGTGCTGGTCACGGTGTTCGAAGGCAAGGAGCCGCTGCTGCGCGACGCCATCGTCCGCGAGGCCCACAACAAGCCGTTCGTGCGTCCCGACAGCTATGTCGCTCTCGACGAGGCCCGGCTTAAGGCCTCGGTGCTGCGCGAGATCAACGGCCTGATCGGGCCGGGCAAGGTGGCGCTGGTGACGGTGGTCAAGCAGACGCCCCGCAACTTCGTCGCGCCGCCGGCCAAGCCCGGGGCGGACAAGCCGGCGTCGCGCCCCGCGCCGGCCGGCGACTCCGATCTGGTCCCGTAGATCGTTCGCAGCGGCTCACAAAGCCGCCGTCATCCCCGCAGCGTGACGGAACGCCGTTCCCGCAAGCGGTTGACACCCCGCGTCCATTTGGCACTGTCCAGGCCTTGGCGCCGACCCGGCGTCATCAGGGAGCATCGAGGGGGCATGAGGCCAAAGGCCCGCCCGTCGCGTGCGGCCGGGGGCGGTCTTCCGATCGTGATCCTGTCGAGGCGGCGACCCCTCGTGATTGAAACGCGAAGAGGGCGACTGACCGATGAGTTCTTGGCTTTATGTGGCCATAGGGGCCGGGCTGCTGGCGGTGCTGTACGGCGCCGTGCAGACGGCGTCTCTGATGCGGGCTTCGCCCGGCAATGCGAAGATGCAGGAGATCGCCGCGGCGATCCAGGAAGGGGCCCAGGCCTATCTGAACCGCCAGTATACGACGATCGGCGTCGTCGGCGTGGTGGTCGTCGCCCTGCTGGGCTTCTTCTTCAAGTCTTGGGAGCAGCCCGTGGGCTTCGCCCTCGGCGCGGCCCTGTCAGGCGCGGCGGGCTTCGCGGGCATGCTGATCTCGGTGCGCGCCAATGTCCGCACCGCCCAGGCTTCGTCGGAGAGCTTGTCCAAGGGTCTATCCATGGCCTTCACCTCGGGCGCCGTGACCGGCATGCTGGTGGCGGGCTTCGCCCTGATCGGCGTGGCCGGCTACTTCGCCGTCCTGCTGTCGATGGGCCATGAGGGCACCGACCGCGTCGTGGTCGACTCGCTGGTCTCGCTGGGCTTCGGCGCCAGCCTCATCTCGATCTTCGCCCGGCTGGGCGGCGGCATTTTCACCAAGGGCGCCGACGTGGGCGGCGATCTGGTCGGCAAGGTCGAGGCCGGCATTCCCGAAGACGACCCCCGCAACGCCGCGACCATCGCCGACAACGTGGGCGACAATGTCGGCGACTGCGCCGGCATGGCCGCCGACCTGTTCGAGACCTATGCGGTGACCACGGTCGCCACCATGGTGCTGGCGGCCATCTTCTTCGGCAGGACCGAGGTGGTGGGCTCGATGATGCTGCTGCCGCTGGGGATCTGCGCGGTCTGCATCGTGACCTCGATCCTCGGCGCGTTCGCCGTGCGCCTGGGCAAGAAGCAGAACATCATGGGCGCCCTCTATCAGGGCCTGATCGTCACCGGCGTGCTGTCGATCCCGGCCGTCTGGTACGTGATCCACCAGCTGGTTCCGATCCCGATCGAGCTGGACGGCCGGATGTTCACCGCCGACAACCTGTTCTACTGCGGCCTGGTCGGCCTGGCCGTCACCGCCGCGATCGTGGTGATCACCGAATACTACACCGGCACCAACTTTCGCCCGGTGAAGTCGGTGGCCCAGGCCAGCGTCTCCGGTCACGGCACCAACGTGATCCAGGGCCTGGCCATGTCGCTGGAATCCACGGCCCTGCCGGCCCTGACCATCATCGTTGGCATCCTGGTGACCTATAACCTGGCGGGCCTGTTCGGCATCGCCATCGCCACCACCACTATGCTGTCCCTGGCCGGCTTCATCGTCGCCCTGGACGCCTTCGGCCCGGTCACCGACAACGCCGGCGGCATCGCGGAAATGGCCGGCCTGCCGCCGGAAGTCCGCGTCACCACCGACGCCCTGGACGCGGTGGGCAACACCACCAAGGCCGTCACCAAGGGCTACGCCATCGGTTCGGCCGGCCTGGGCGCCCTGGTGCTGTTCGCCGCCTATACCGAGGACCTGAAGTTCTTCTCGGACAACGCCGTGCCCGGCAGCTTCTTCGACGGCATGGGGGCGGTGACCTTTGACCTGTCCAATCCCTATGTGGTGGTCGGCCTGCTGTTCGGGGGGCTGTTGCCCTTCCTGTTCGGGGGCATGTCGATGACCGCCGTGGGCCGGGCGGCCGAGTCGGTCGTGGCCGAGGTGCGCCGCCAGTTCCGCGAGAACCCGGGCATCATGACCTACGAGACCAAGCCGGAATACGGCAAGGCGGTCGACATCCTGACCAAGGCCGCGATCCGCGAAATGATCGTGCCCAGCCTGCTGCCGGTCGTTTCGCCGGTGGTGCTGTTCTTCGTGATCCAGGCCATCGCCGGCAAGGTCGACGCGTTCGCCGCGCTGGGCGCCATGCTGATGGGGGTGATCGTCACCGGCCTGTTCGTCGCCATCTCGATGACCAGCGGCGGCGGCGCCTGGGACAACGCCAAGAAGGTGATCGAGGAAGGCTTCACCGACGCCAACGGCGTGCTGCACAAGAAGGGCGGCGACACCCACAAGGCCGCCGTCACCGGCGACACCGTCGGCGACCCCTACAAGGACACCTCGGGTCCGGCCGTGAACCCGATGATCAAGATCACCAACATCGTGGCCCTGCTGCTGCTGGCGGTGCTGGCCCACGGCGTGTGATGAAGGACGCAGCGCGCTAGACGAGCCCTGACATGACGACGCCCCGGAGGTTTCCCTCCGGGGCGTTTTCCGTGGGTGGCCGAGCGAACGGAATTCGCCGCGCGGGACCTATGATCAGTACACGTCTTCCGGATTCAGGACCGGCTCGGGATCGGTCCGGCCAAAGGCGTCCGTGAAGGCTGGAAGGCTGTCGGCCTCGGTGACGCCGCGCCGTTCCTGGCCCACATAGTCGTGGTCGATCTTGCGCCGGCGGCACGGTCCGAAATAGGCCCCGGCCCGGATGAAGTCGCGGGGGTTGTTGATCACCTCGTTGACCCGGTGCAGCACCCCGCGCGCGGTCAGCGGCTTGGCCAGGAACTCGGTGACCCCGGCCATGCGCGCCTCGTCCAGGCTGGCGCGGGTGGCGTGGCCGGTGACCATGATGATCGGCGTGTACGGATTGGCGCTGGCGGGCGATGTGCGCACCCAGCGGATGAAGGCCAGGCCGTCGACCGGCTGCATCATCAGGTCGGTGAAGATGATGTCGACTTCCCGCTCGGTGACGGCCTTCAGGGCCTCGACGCCGTCGCAGGCCTGCAGGATCTTGCGCACGCCCAGCGACTTGAGGACCGTGGCGATGATCTCGCGCATCGGCGCGTTGTCGTCGATGATGAGCACCGTCAACGGGCGCAGGTCGGGCGCGCTCAAGATCTTCCCCCGGGCGAGGGTCGCGGCGCGGCGACAGGCCACGGCGATCCTACGCCCGGAGAGTGGGGCGGTCGTCCTTGAGAAAACGTTGATACCGCGAAAAAATGTCGCAGAAAATCAGGTGGTTATTCTTAACGGGTTGTGGCGTGAGCCCGTCAGGCCCTAGCGGCGGTCCTGCGGACGGTTGCCCGGCACGTCCTGGTCGTCCTGCGGCAGCATGCCGCCGCGGCCGACGTTGCCCAGCAGCTGTTCGAGGATGGTCATTTCGCGACCGCGGGTCGGAGTCTCATGGCCGTTATAGGCGATGACCTTGCCGTCCTTCAGGGTGTAGGTGTCGACCGAGGCGACCTTTTCGTCGGCCGGGTTGAACTTGATCGCCACCACGTCGCGCTTGATCACCCGCGGCTTGTAGAAGGCCACGCGGTCGGTCGTCTGCGAAATGTAGTACCAGGCGTTCTGGTCGAAGGTCGAGGTGGCCGAGGGCGAGCCCAGCTTTTCGGTGACGGTCGATTTGGTGTCCTCGCCGACCTTCATGTCGGCGGGCTTGGCCTCGATGGCCTGGAAGCCCGAATAGCTCGTCAGCGGCGTACAGCCCCCGGCGACGGCGGCGAGGCCGATGACGGCGGCGGCGAAAACGGCGGGACGAAACATTGAGGCTCCGGAACCTGGACAGGCTGACTTTGACCTATCGCCCGCGCGGGCTTAGTTCAATGGTCCGCGTGGATCGAACGGCTAAGTAGTTCCGTGTCGCGGCGAAATCGAGGCGAAGTGATGTTTCTGGACCGGCTGCTCAAACCCAGGCCCGCCAAGGCGGCGGGGGGCAAACTCTATGCCTCGGCCGTGGCCCAGGCCCGGTCGCCGGCGTTCTACGCGCGGATGGGCGTGAACGACTCGATGGAGGGGCGGTTCGAGCTGTTCACCCTGCATATAGCCCTGCTGCTGGAACGGCTGAAGGGCCAGGGCGAGTCGGCGGCCGAGGTTTCGCAGGAGACCTTCAACGCCTATACCCGCGGCCTGGACGACGCCTTCCGCGAGATCGGCGTCTCCGACACCGCCGTCGGCAAGAAGATGAAGAAGCTGGTCGGCGCCGCCTATGGCCGCCTCAAGGCGTTCGACGAGGCCGCCAAGGCCTTGCCCGACCGCTCGGTGCTGAGCGCCGCCCTGGCCCGCACGGCCTTCGAGGAGCGCGGCGAGGGCGATCTGGCGGGCCTGACCGACTATGTGGTCGCCGCGCGCGACCGACTGGCGGCCCAGCCGCTGGAGACCCTGCTGCAAGGAGAGGCCCGATGGCCGACGGCGTGATCGATCCCTGGCCCAGCGTGGTCGCCCTGGGGCGGGTCAGCCGCGGCGGCGTCGACCTGCGCCTGGAGCCGGACGACGCCGCGCGCCGGGAGATCGCCAAGACCCTCGGCCTGGTGTCGCTGGAATCCCTGACCGCCGAGGTCTTCCTGCGGCCGTGGATGGACGGAGCCGAGGTCTCCGGCCTGATCCGCGCCCGGGTGACCCAGGTGTGCGGCGTCTCGGCCGACGAGTTCGAGGAGCCGATCGAATCGCGGTTCAGCGTCCACGTCCTGCCGGCCGACAGCGAATATGCGCCCCAGGACGAGGAAAGCGGCGGCGAACTGGGCATCGACCCGGACGGCGACGACCCGCCGGACGTGCTGGAGGGCGAGACCGTCGACGTCTCGGCCTATGTGATCGAGCACCTGGCCCTGGAGCTGGACCCGTTCCCCCGCAAGCCGGGCGCGGTCTTCCAGCCGCCGGCCGAGCCGGTGGACCTTTCGCCGTTCGCCGCGTTGAAAAAGCTGAAGAGCGACCCGAACTCCGGGGGAGAAGGAGCCTGAAATGGCCGAGTCCTTCCGCTTGCGTGATATTTTCGCGGCTGTATCGTCCCGCCGCCTTGCCATCACCCTCGAAGGGGCGGTGCGCCGCTACAGGAGCCGATAGCGCCTCGTGCCTCACCCCCTCGTCATTTCGATCGACGCCATGGGCGGAGACCATGGTCCGTCCGTGATCGTGCCGGCCGTGGCGCTGGCCGCCAAGAGCCTGCCCGACATCCGGTTCCTGCTGCACGGCGACGAAGCCCAGCTGAACGCCCAACTGGCCAAATGTCCGGACGCGCGGACCGTCAGCCAGGTGCGTCACACCGACAAGGCCATCTCGATGGAGGAAAAGCCCGCCCAGGCCATGCGCCGGGGCAAGGGCACCAGCCTGTGGAACGCCGTGGAGGCGATCCGGGCAGGCGAGGCCGCCGCCTGCGTCTCGGCCGGCAACACCGGCGCGCTGATGGCGATCTCCAAGCTGATCCTGCGCATGGGGGCCAACCTGGAGCGTCCGGCGATCGTGGCCAGCTGGCCGACCATGCAGGGCGTCTCGGCGGTGCTGGACGTGGGCGCCAATGTCGAGAGCGACGCCAAGCAGCTGATCGAGTTCGCGATCATGGGCGCGGCCTTCCACCACGCGGTGCACGGCTCGGAGCGCCCGACCGTGGGCCTGCTCAATGTCGGCTCCGAGGACCAGAAGGGCCATGAGGAGGTGCGCGAGGCGCACGCCATCCTCAAGGAGACCAAGCTGGACTTCGACTATCGCGGCTTCGTCGAGGGCACCGACATCGCCAAGGGCACGGTCGACGTGGTCGTCACCGACGGCTTCACCGGCAATGTCGCCCTGAAGACCGCCGAGGGCCTGGCCCGGTTCTTCGCCGCCGAGATCAAGGCGACCCTGACCTCGGGCCCGCTGGCCATGCTGGGGGCCCTGATCGCCTCGGGCGCGCTGAAGAAGATGCGCCGGCGCCTGGATCCCGGCCGCGTCAACGGCGGGCCGCTGCTGGGCCTCAACGGAATCGTGGTCAAGAGCCATGGCGGGGCCGACGCCCTGGGCTATGCCTCGGCCATCCGTGTGGCGGTCGATCTGGCCCGTAGCGACTTCTCGGCGGAGATCGACCGCAACCTGAAACGCCTGACCGAAACCGGCCTCAAGTCCGGCGCTGAAGATGAGAAGGCTGGAGGCGTGTCGGGCGCCGAACGCCAGGGAGCTTCCGAGTGAGCGTAATTCGTAGCGCCGTCACCGGCGTCGGGGCCTATCTGCCGGACAACATCGTCACCAACGACCAGCTGGCCGAAACCGTCGACACCAGCGACGCCTGGATCGTCGAGCGCACCGGCATCCGCCAGCGCCACAAGGTGGCCGACGACCAGCCGGTCTCTGACCTGGCCTTCCGCGCGGCGCAGCAGGCGCTGGAACGGGCGGGCAAGACAGCGGCCGACGTCGACCTGATCATCGTGGCCACCACCACGCCGGACATGACGTTTCCCGCCACCGCGACCATCGTCCAGCGCAAGCTGGGGGCGCCGGTCGGCATCGCCTTCGACGTCCAGGCCGTCTGCTCGGGCTTCGTCTACGCGCTCAGCGTCGCCGACGGCTTCGTGGCCCGCGGCCACGCCAAATGCGCCCTGGTGATCGGCGCCGAGGCCATGACCCGCCTGATGGACTGGACGGACCGCGGCACCTGCGTGCTGTTCGGCGACGGAGCCGGGGCGGTGGTGCTGGAGCCGCGGGAGGGGCAGGGGACAACCGCTGACCAGGGCCTATTGGGCTTCGCCCTGCGCGCCGACGGGACAAAGCAGGAGCTGCTCTATGTCGACGGCGGTCCGTCGACCACGGGCACGGTCGGCAAGCTGCGGATGCTGGGCAACCAGGTGTTCAAGCACGCGGTGATCAACATCTCCGAGGCGATCCACGCCGCCGCCAAGGCGGCCGACGTGACGATTCCCGAGGTCGACTGGTTCATCCCGCATCAGGCCAACCAGCGCATCCTGGCCGGCGTCGCCCACCGAGTCGGCATCGATGAGGACAAGGTGATCTCGACCGTGGCCCTGCACGCCAACACCTCGGCCGCCTCGATCCCCCTGGCCTTCGCCCAGGGAATCGCCGACGGCCGGATCAAGCCGGGCCAGCTTCTGCTGCTCGAGGCGATGGGCGGCGGACTGACCTGGGGCGCCTGCGTTCTGCGACTTTGAGGCCAAGCTTCGCCGTTTTAGGCGGCCAGCCTGAGCGATCGTCTCAAGTCCTGGCGCTCAGCCTTTGACTCCATGCGATAATCACGGCATGCAGGCTGGAGTTGATGAGAGCGCGTTGCAGAAACACGGGGCTCCACCCCGTCCGAAGCGTGCGCTCTGGGGTTTGTCAATCCAGCGTAAAGGGGGCGTCATGAAAGGCGCGACATTGACCCGGGCCGATCTCTGCGAGGCGGTCCACGAAGAAGTCGGTCTGACCCGCCAGGACTGCGCGGGCCTGGTCGAACGCACCCTGGATCTGGTCGCCGAGGCGCTGGAGAAGGGCGAGACGGTCAAGCTCTCGGGCTTCGGCGTCTTTCAGGTGCGCGACAAGCGGGCGCGCATGGGCCGCAACCCCAAGACCGGCGAGCCCGCCGAGATCGAGCCCCGCCGGGTGATCGGTTTCCGGGCTTCGCAGGTCATGAAGGCGCGAATCGATCGCGCCCTCGGCGGCTAAGAAGGATTCGATGCGGTGGCGAAGGGGCCCAACGCCTTCCGCACGATTTCCGAAGCCGCCGACGAGCTGGGCGTGCCGCAGCACGTCCTGCGCTTCTGGGAAACCAAGTTCTCGTTCATTCGCCCGATGAAGCGGGCCGGCGGGCGGCGGTTCTACCGCCCGCAGGACATCGCCGTGCTCAGTGGCGTGCGCGCCCTGCTGCACGCCGAGGGCTACACCATCAAGGGCGTGCAGAAGCTGCACCGTGAGCAGGGCCTGACCCACGTGATCGCCGCGGGCCTGGGCGACAACGGCTCGGCGTCGCTGGACGCGCTGGCCGTCGCCGATTCGTCGCCGCACGGTGACTTGGCCGACGAGGCGCGGGATCGCCTGGTCATGGCGCTGGACGACCTGCAGGCCGTCAAGGCCCGGCTGGACGGGCTTTTGCGGGGCGCCTGAGGGGCGCTTGAAATCCCCGGAAGTTCGCCGAGAAATCCCATTGCTCCCGGAGAAAGCCGCACCTATAAGGGCGCTCCTTCCGGATCGGAGCGTGGCGCAGCCTGGTAGCGCACTTGACTGGGGGTCAAGGGGTCGCAGGTTCGAATCCTGTCGCTCCGACCATTCCTCTTTGAGGAAGACCGGAAGAATGGAAAGGCCGCCCGCGAGGGCGGCCTTTTTCGTTTTGGCGGTGAACACTTGCCCCCTACGGATCGCTTCGCGATCGTCTTCCCCCGCAGGGGGAAGAGCACCTGATGCGAAAGCTCCGCCCCCTATGGGGGCGGACAGACCGCGCAGCGGTCAGGTGGGGGCAAGTTCGTGGTCCTCACATCCGCTTGTCCGCCTTGCCCATCCACGACATCAGCGGCATCAGCGGCAGCCCCCAGCCCAGGCCGGCGACCACGAAATAGACAAGGTGCACGGCGCGATTGTTCGGCAGGACGTCGTACAGGCTGGTGAAGGCCCAGATCCAGGCGCCCAGGAACACCAGGATGCCGATCCCGCCGATCAGCTTGCGAAGGCGGGCGGGGATGAGGGGAGCGCTCAAGCGGGTCTCCGGAAGAAGCTCGATACGATGCCGAGGACGGCCAGGAAGAAGATCGCGCCCACGCTGGAGACCAGCAGGCTGCCGAGGAAGCCGTCGAACCTCAGGCCCAGCCGCTGGGCGATGAAGGTTCCGATGAACGAACCGACGACGCCGATCAAGAGCTTGGTGAACAGCCCGTGGTGACGGGCCAGCACCAGGTCGGCCACCCAGCCGGCCAGGATGCCGATCACTACGGCCACGAAAACGCCAACCCCGCTCATGATGGTCTCCGAACGTCGCCGCCCCTTTGGCGCCCCCTGGCGCCCGATATAGCATCGCACGCCGGGCCTTATGCGTCATGAGGCCATGGACGCGGACGCGCCCCGGGCGTACGGCAAGGCTTCGCCGTATTTCGGCCCCTAACTGGCGTTCTTTCCGGCTGTCATGACGTCCTTCCTGCGTTCCGATCGTTCAAGGCCCGTGGCCGTCTGGCTGTTCGTCGTGGCCGTCCTGGTGTTTGGCATGGTGGTGGTCGGGGGGGCGACGCGCCTGACCGACTCCGGCCTGTCGATCACCCAGTGGAAGCCGATCATGGGCGCGCTGCCGCCGATGTCCGACGAGGCCTGGCGGGCCAATTTCGAGCTCTACAAGAAGATCCCGCAGTACAGGCTGGTCAACGCCGGCATGACGCTGGAGGCCTACAAGGGCATTTTCTGGTGGGAGTGGGCGCACCGGCTGCTGGGTCGGCTGGTCGGGGCGGCGTTCGCGATTCCGTTCGTGTTCTTCCTGGTGCGCCGGATGATCCCGCGCCGGCTGATCTGGCGCTGCGCGGTGCTGCTGGGCCTGGGCGGCCTGCAGGGGCTGGTGGGCTGGTGGATGGTGTCCAGCGGCCTGTCCGAGCGGGTCTCGGTGGCGCCTGAGCGGCTGATGATCCACCTGGGCCTGGCCCTGGCGCTGTTCGTCTTTCTCATCTGGACCGCCCTGGACGCCTGGTCGGGCTCGCCGCGCATCGAGGAGCGCACCGACTGGCGCGGCTGGGCCCTGGGCTTCCTGGGCGCGGTGTTCTTCCAGAGCCTGCTGGGCGCCCTGGTGGCCGGTAACGACGCGGGCCTGGTCTATAACGACTGGCCGCTGATGAACGGCGCGCTGATCCCGGCCGAATACGCCGGCCATGGCTTTTGGGGCACGATCGCCCACAGCCAGGGCGCGGTGCAGCTGCATCACCGGTTGATGGCCTATGCGGTGTTCGTCGCCGCCCTCGTGCTCGGCGTCGCCGCGGCCCGCTCGCGCCGCCTGCCGGAAGAGGCCAAGCTGACCGGCTTCGTCCTGGTCGGCGTGGTCTGCCTGCAGGCGGGCCTGGGGATCTGGACCCTGATGGCGGCCGTGCCGCTGGCCCTGGGCGTGCTGCACCAGGCCGGGGCGGCGATCCTGCTGGCCACGGCCACCACCTTCGCCTGGCGGGTGAGAAGGCCTTAGCGTCTTTGCGTCCTTCGAGCCGACCGCTCAAAGAACTGTCATGAAACGCCAGCAGAGGACATCCGACGTCCTTGCTGGAGCTTATCGTGACCCGCGCCTCCCTGTTCCTCGCCGCCGCGCTCGCGGCCCTGTCCGCCCAGGCTCAGGCCGCGCCCAAGCCGGCCGCCAAGCCGGTCGCGCCGGTGACCAACGCCGCGCCCGCCGACGCCTATTTCCAGGCCGGCCAGGCGGCCCTGGCCAAGGCCCTGACGGTCAACCCGCGGACAGGCAAGGCCAAGAACGTCATCCTGTTCCTCGGCGACGGCATGGGGATCTCGACGATCGTGGCCAGCCGCATCTACGAAGGCCAGCAGCGCGGCGTCGACGGCGAGAGCAATGCGCTGTCGTTCGAAAAGCTGCCCTGGACGGCGCTGTCCAAGACCTACAGTCACGACACCCAGGTGACCGACAGCGCCGCCGGGATCACCGCCATCACCACCGGCGTAAAGACCCGCAACAAGGTCATCGGCCTGAGCGGGGCGGCCAAGCCGGAAAGCTGCGCCAGCGAGGCGGGGACCCGGGTCGAGACCATCGCCGAACTGGCCAAGGCCCATGGCCTGTCGGCCGGGGCGGTGACCACCACCCGCATCACCCACGCCACCCCGGCCGGGACCTACGCCCACACCGCCTATCGCGACTGGGAAGGTGACGGCGACATGCCGACCGACGCCCTGGCCGCTGGCTGCAAGGACATCGCCCGCCAGCTGGTCGAGGCCCCGGCCGGCCTGCGGCTGGACGTGGCGTTCGGGGGAGGGCGCTCGCGCTTCCTGCCCGAGGCCAAGGACGGCAAGCGCGCCGATGGCCGCGACCTGACCGCCGAATGGCTGAAGGCTCCGGGCGCGGCCTATGTGACCACCGACGCCGAGCTGGCGGCGCTGGATCCGGCCAAGACCGGCCCGGTGCTGGGCCTGTTCGCCAGCGAGCACCTGCCCTACGAGGTGGAGCGTCCGGTGCTGGGCCAGGGCGTGCCGACCCTGGCAGCCATGGCGACCAAGGCCGTCGACCTGCTGTCGAAGAACCCCAAGGGCTATTTCCTGCTGGTCGAGGGCGGCAAGATCGACATGGGCAGCCACCTGAACAACGCCAAGCGGACCCTGACCGAGACGGTCGAGTTCTCCAAGGCGGTCCAGGCGGTGCTGGACAAGGTGAACCTGGACGACACCCTGGTGATCGTCACCGCCGACCACAGCCATGGGCTGGTGATCTCGGGCTACGCCGCCCGCAACGCTCCGATCCTGGGCCTGGCGGGCAACGAGGGCGAGCCGGTCGTGGCCGGCGACGGCAAGCCCTACACGGTGCTCAGCTTCGCCACCGGCCCCGGCGGCCCCGAAGGCTCCAACCTGCGGGCCGATCCCACCAAGGAAGACACCGACGACGTCGACTATCACCAGAACGCCACGGCCTTTCTGGCCAGCAGCGCCCACTCGGGCGAGGACGTGGGCGTGTTCGCCGACGGACCGGGGTCGTACCTGGTCCATGGCGTGGTCGAGGAGAGCTACCTCTACCAGATCATGCGTCACGCCTACGGCTTCGACGGCGACAAGTAGGAAACGGCCCGCAATGAGGTATCATGATACCTCATTGCGAAATCCCTTGTTCTGCAAGGGTTTGCGGAGTTTCTTGCGCACGCATTGTTGACAGGGCGCGAGCCGTCCTGTACCTGCCGCCCCTCACGCAGACGGAGCCGCTTTCCTTGGCCCCCGACGCACAAGGAATACGGATCAATCCCATGCAAAAGACCACGGCTTCCCTGAAGCCCGCCGAGGTCGAGAAGAAGTGGATCGTGGTCGACGCCCAGGACGCCGTTGTCGGTCGTCTGGCGACGTTCATCGCCATGCGTCTTCGCGGCAAGCACCGGCCCGACTACACCCCGCACGTCGACTGCGGCGACTTCGTCGTCGTGATCAACGCCGACAAGGTGAAGTTCACCGGCAAGAAGCTGGACGACAAGGTCTACTACCGCCACACCGGCCACCCGGGCGGCGTCAAGTCGACCACCCCGCGCAAGCTGCTGGAAGGCCGCTTCCCGGAACGCGTCCTGGAAAAGGCCGTCGAGCGCATGCTGCCCAAGGAAAGCCCCCTGGCGCGCAAGCAACTGACCCACCTGCTCATCTACAACAACGGTGAGCACCCGCACCAAGCGCAGAGCCCTGAAGTGATCGATTTCGCTTCGCGCAACGCCAAGAACACCCGGAGCGCCTAAGTCATGTCTGAAGCTCAAGGCTTTGACGCGCTGGCCAGCCTGTCCAGCAACCCCGAAGCGGCCGCTCCGGCCGAACCCAAGATCGACGCCCAGGGCCGCGCCTATGCGACCGGCAAGCGCAAGAACGCGATCGCCCGGGTCTGGATCAAGCCTGGCAAGGGCTCGATCACGATCAACGGTCGCGACCAGGAAGTCTATTTCGCCCGCCCCGTGCTGCGCATGATGATCGCCCAGCCCCTGCAGGTCACCGACCGCCTGGGCCAGTTCGACGTCGTCGTCACCGTGGAAGGCTCGGGCCTGTCGGGCCAAGCCGGCGCCGTGCGCCACGGCCTGTCCAAGGCCCTGACCTATTACGAGCCCGGCCTGCGCACCCTCCTGAAGCCGCACGGCTTCCTGACCCGCGACAGCCGCGTCGTCGAGCGTAAGAAGTACGGCAAGGCCAAGGCCCGCCGCAGCTTCCAGTTCTCGAAGCGCTAAGCGCGTCTGCTACGCGTTTGGAAAAGGGCGCTTCGGTTTCGACCGGAGCGCCCTTTTTCTTGTCCTTGTTCCCCGGTCCGCAGGACCTCGTGCGAGTGGGATGTCCATGACCCCCAAAGTCTTCATCGACGGCGAAGCCGGCACGACGGGCCTGCAGATCCGCGAGCGCCTGGTCGGCCGCAAGGATCTGCAGCTGGTCTCGATCGATCCCGACAAGCGCAAGGACCCGCAAGCTCGCAAGGCGATGCTGAACAGCGCCGACGCGGTGATCCTGTGCCTGCCCGACGACGCGGCCAGGGAGGCCGTGGCCCTGATCGAGGACCCGAAGGTCAAGGTGATCGACGCCTCGACCGCCCACCGCACCGCGGCCGGCTGGACCTACGGCTTCCCCGAACTGGACGGCGAGCAGCGCGGCAAGGTCGCCTGGTCGACCCGGGTGTCGAATCCCGGCTGCTACGCGACGGGCGCCATCGCCCTGGTCCGGCCCCTGGTCACCAACGACATCATCGCCGCCGACCTGCCGCTCTCGTTCAACGCCGTGTCGGGCTACACCGGCGGGGGCAAGGCGATGATCGCCGAGTTCGAGGACGAGACCTCTCCGGCCTACACCAAGGTTCCGTACCGCATCTACGCCACGGGCCTGAACCACAAGCACCTGCCCGAGATCCAGGCCCATGGCGGCCTGCTGACCCGGCCGATCTTCACTCCGGCCGTCGGGCGCTACGCCCAGGGCATGCTGGTCGAGCTGCCGCTGCACCTGAGCATGCTGAACGGCAGCGTCTCGATGACCGAGATCCACGAGGCCCTGGCCGACCACTACGCCCGCGAACCTTTCGTCGAGGTGGCGTCGATCGCCGAGTGCAAGGCCCTGACCACCCTGGATCCGGAAGGCCTGAACAACACCAACCGGCTGAAGCTGTTCGTGTTCGGCTCGGAAAGCAGCGGCCAGGTTCGCCTTGTGGCCCTGCTCGACAACCTGGGCAAGGGCGCGTCCGGCGCGGCGGTGCAGAACCTGAACCTGGTGCTGGGCCTGAAGGAAGGCGCGGGCCTCTAGACGCCTGGATGCCGGACCGGGCGGCGCGAGTGCGCGTCAGAAATAGCGCGCGTCCGCCGGGCAGGCTGGTCCCGAGCCAGTCGTGAATGAATTGCCGCCCTGGTCGTTAAGCCAGGTCGCCGTGCATGTCCGGGCCGACTGGAGAAGCGCCTTGAAATCCCGCAGGTCGCTCGCCAGGCGGTCGGGCGACGTCACCAGCGTCAGGATCGCCAGGGCCGGAACGTCCGCGGCGTACCGGGCGGTGACGGATATCTCGATCCCTCGACGCGACGAGGTTCGACATAGCGGTCGGGTCTCGCCGAGGAAGACGACCTTGCCGACTTGGTCGCACTTCGGAGGCTTTTGTTCGTCTTCCACGTCGTTCGCATCGTAGGCGTAGAACACCTCGATGCGCCTTGGGTCTCCGGAAAACCCCCGGCCCGAAGACGGATACCCGGCGCCGTAGCAGTGCTTCGGCGGCGTCAGGAAGATGACCGTTCCGTGGTCCGAGCCGGTCCAGTCGGCCGGCAGGGCGCAATAGGAGCTTCCCTGCGGGGTCTGGAAGGTGAGGCCGTATTGTTCGGATACGAACGCCCCGGGCGCCGGTAGCGGCGCTGTCGCGGCGGCGGCCGCCAAGGCGAGCGCGACGATCATTCGTGGTCCCCCATCTGCGCCGACCCGTGGTTAGGCGCGCCAGCGATAGTGGCCGACCGCCGTGTGGAACTTCAACATCCACAGCGGCTCTTCCTTGGCGCCCCAGCCGATGTTGTGGACCACGCGCACGCGTTCGGGCCCCTGACTGACCACGCCGATGTGCGGGCGCTGGCCCCAGACCCGCCATGTGAGGATGTCGCCGGGGATCGGATCGTCAAATCTGTCGCCGGCGGCCTTGGCGGGCGCGCGGGCCAGAAGGGCGTTCTGGCGCTCCAGATAGGTCTCCAGGTTCAGCACCCGGCGATGGTCGATGTTGGAATCCGGTCCCTTCAGCCCCCAGGCCCGCCGCGACGGGTAGGCGTCGAAATTGCGGGTCATGTCCTCGTGGATCAGCTGCTGCAGGTCGGCCCGCCAGGCGTCGCGGGCGGCGCGGATCAGCACGTCGGCGCAGACGCCGGTCGAGCGCAGCACGTCGCCGTTGGGGTAGGGGATGGCGCGATAGCTGGGATCGTAGGCCTTGGTGACGCCCACCTGGTCGCGCGCCGCCTGGGCCAGGCGCTCGCCGCTGGGCGCGGGCTGCGGGCGCGCGAAGGCCTCGCCGGCGCCGAGGAGCGGCGTCGCGACCAGCATCCCTAGTGCTGTCCGGCGGTTGAGTCCCATGGCCGAAAAGCTCCACCAGAATGCCGGCGAGTTTTGGGCGAACGTGGGTCGATGATGTGGAGGCGCCGCCGAGCCGGCGTGCAAGAGCCTAGCCGGCTTCGGGTTCCAGAAGGCGAGGGCCCGCGCCCTGGCTGGCCAGGACGTCCCGCGGATTGCGAAGCGGGCAGGCCTTCAGCGACAGGCACCCGCAGCCGATGCAGTCGTCTAACTGGTCGCGCAGCTGGGTGAGGCGGAGGATGCGCTCGTCCAGCTCGGCCCGCCAGGCCCGCGACAGCGCCGCCCAATCCTCCGCCGTGGGCGCGCGGCCGTCGGGCAGGCGGGCGAGGGCGGCTTGGATGGAGGCGAGGGGGATGCCGGTGCGCTGGGCGACCTTGATCACCGCCACCCGGCGCAGGATCCCGCGCGGATAGCGCCGCTGGTTGCCCTCGGTGCGCAGGCTGCGGATCAGGCCCTTGGCCTCGTAGAAGTGCAGGGTCGAGACCGCCACGCCGCTGCGCCTGGCCACCTCGCCGACGCTCAGCGCGCCACCGGGAAAGACAGGTTCATCGGGCTTGGACATTCGCGCTTGACCTCAACTTTGGTTGAGGTTCTACACGGGAGGCTCCTCTCACGGCAACGCCTTTCCAGGAGCCTTCATGGCCACGCTCACCGTTCCCGATCGCGCCACGGTCGCCGCCGCTCTGTCTGATCCGCCGGTCTTCAGCATCAGCATCATCCAGGCCAAGCCCGGCAAGTTCGACGAGTTCGTCGCCCTGCAGCACGCCCAGTTCATGCGGGTGCGCGGTCAGGTCCAGGGCGTGCGCGGCAGCCGGATGCTGAAGTCGCCGGCCACGGGCGTGGTGGTGCTGATCTCGTCGTTCGAGACGGCCCAGGACGCCGAGCGTTTCCGCCGGGACCCACGGTTCACCGAGCATCTGGAGCGCGTGCAGCCGCTGATCGACCGCGCCGAGGCGATGCCGGTCGAGCTGGCCTACGAGGTGGGACTGATCTAGCTAACCCGCCGGGGTCGAGCGCACCCGGACATAGCTGCCTGGGGCGTCTTCAAGCGGCTTCAGCGGTCCCTTGGCCGGGTCGCGGGCGGGGACCTGCTTGCCGGACTTGGCTTTCAGCCAGGCCGCCCAGTGCGGCCACCACGAGCCGGGATGCTCGACCGCGCCGGCCCGCCAGCCCTCGACCGAGCCGGGCAGATGCTCGTTGGTCCAGTGCTGGTACTTGTTGGCGTCCGGATGGTTGATCACCCCGGCGATGTGGCCCGAGCCGGCCATGGTGAAGGTCACCGGCCCGCCGAACGCCCGCGCGCCACGATAGACGCTGCGGTAGGGCGCGATGTGGTCGTCCTTGGACGACTGGACGTAGATCGGGATCTTGACCTTCGACAGGTCCAGCGTCTCGCCGCCCAGGGTCAGGCGGCCCTGGGTCAGGGCGTTGTCCTTGTAGAAGTTGCGCAGGTAGTAGAGGTGCAGCACCTTGGGCATGCGGGTCTGATCGGCGTTCCAGAACAGCAGGTCGAACGGCCGCGGCTCCTTGCCCATCAGGTAGTTGTTGATGAAGAACGACCAGATCAGGTCGTTGCCGCGCAGGCTGTTGAAGGTGTCGGCCATCGACTGGCTGGGCAGGTAGCCGCCCTGGCGGTCGATCTGCTCCTCGATGGTCTTGATCCAGGCCTCGTCGGTGAACAGCAGCAGGTCGCCGGCCTCGGAGAAGTCCTGCTGGGCGGCGAAGAAGGTGGCCGAATTGATCCGCTTGTCGCCCTTGGCCGCCATGTGGGCCAGGGCGCAGGACAGCAGGGTGCCGCCGATGCAGTAGCCGACGGTGTTGACCCGGTCGACGCCGGTCTGGGTCATCACCTGCTGGCTGGCGTCGTAGATCCCCTCGAACATGTAGTCCTCGAAGGTCTTGTCGGCCTGGCGGCTGTCGGGATTGACCCACGAGGCGACGAACACCGTGAACCCCTGGCCGGTCAGCCAGCGGATCATCGAGTTCTCCGGGCGCAGGTCCAGGATGTAGAACTTGTTGATCCACGGCGGGAAGATCAGCAGCGGGATCTCATGCACCGTCTCGGTGGTCGGGGTGAACTGCAGCAGCTGCAGGATGTCGTTCTGGTAGACCACCTTGCCCGGCGCGGTGGCGACGTTCTCGCCCACCTTGAACTTGGCCAGGTCGGTCTGGCTGATCGCCAGCTGGCCGCCGCCGCGTTCCAGGTCGGCGGCGAAGTTCTCCATGCCGCGCACCAGGCTCTCGCCCTTGCTCTGCATCACCTCGCGCAGGGCGGCGGGGTTGGAGATCAGGAAGTTCGACGGCGAGAAGGCGTCGGTCAGCATCTTGGTGAAGAACTCGACCCGACGCTTGGCGCTGGGATCGACGCCTTCGGCCTGCGAGACCAGGTCGTTCAGCCAGTTCGACGACAGCAGGTAGCTCTGCTTCATCATGTCGAACATCGGGTTGGAGGCCCAGTCGGGATCGCTGAAGCGCTTGTCACCGTGGGCGGGGGCGACCACGGGCTGGGTCGGCTCGCCGGTCATCTTGCGGGCCGCCGACTGCCAGAGGTCCATGTAGCGGCTGAACAGGTCGGCCTGGGCTCGCAGCAGGCGGTCGGGCTGGGCGGCCAGACTGGTCATCACCTCGTTGAAGGCCGGGCCGACGTGGAAGGGATCGGGGCTGAGGGCGGCGGGACGGTCGGCCTGGCGCAGGGCGGCCTCGGCGATCGCGCCCTGGGCCGTGACGGCGGCCCGGGCCAGGTTGGCCGACAGCGTCTCCAGCATCTGGCGCTGGTCGGGCGACAGGAAGGCCTCGAAGTCGGGCAAGGCGCTGGCGGCGGGCGGCGGATCCGGCCGTTCGGGCCGCGCGACCGATTCGGCCGCCTTGGCGCGGGAGTCCGGAGCGGAATTTGGCGAGGCCTTCGGCGCGGCCTTGCCGCCAGCCTTGCCGGCGGACGGCGCCGCATCCGCCTTGGCCGCCGGCTTTTTGCGCGTTTTGGGGGAGGTTTCGGTCGTGGCCATGGACTTCCTTCCGCCGTCTTGTCGTGAGCCATCTCGCCTTGGCGCGCGGATGGCCTTTCGCTCGACGCGATCATCGCATAAGACCTGAGACAAGATGAACGACGAAACCGGTAAAATCGTACGTCTTGGCGTACTCTTTCGCGGCGCGGCTCTGGTGGGCCTGCTAGCGGGACTGACCGCGTGCGCCTCGTCGATCTCGCCGTTCAATCCGCCGCCGGCTGATCCCAGCTCGCCGGTGGCCGCCGCGGCCAACGCCGCCGCCAGAGATTCCAAGGACGCCGTCGCGCCGCGTTTCATCGACATCCCGGCGATCCCGACCGACGTGCGCACGCCCGTCCAGTTCAAGAAGGCCGTGGGCGCCGAAAAGATCGCCGCCGACAAGCTGAAGCGCGAGACCGCGCCCAGCACCTGGACCCTGTCGGACACTGAAGGCTATGCGGCCAAGGCCCGCAAGATCGGCAAGGCGCCGCCCAGCGACATCCCCACCGACGCCGATCGCGCCGCGACCGAAGCCTTCGCCAAGGCGGCGCGCGAGCGAGCTACCGCGCCTCCGTCCAAGCCCCAATAGGGCGACGGAGGCATAAAATCCCCATAACTGGCTTGGCTAGGCCCCGCCCGGGGTCTATCCATGCCCGACATCCGCTCCCGGCGCGCCGCTGTGGCGCAATGAGCATTTCATGACCTCCGATTTCCATCGCATCCGTCGCCTGCCGCCCTACGTCTTCGAAGAAGTCAACAAGATCAAGGCGCGGCTCCGCGCCGAGGGCACCGACATCATCGACTTCGGCATGGGCAATCCCGACATGCCCACGCCCAAGCACATCGTCGACAAGCTGATCGAGACCGCGCGCGACCCCAAGGCCGGCCGCTATTCGGCGTCCAAGGGCATCGCCGGACTGCGCAAGGCCATGGCCGGCTATTACGGCCGGCGGTTCGGCGTGAAGCTGAATCCCGACACCGAGGTGATCGCCACCCTGGGCTCCAAGGAAGGCTTCGCCAACCTGGCCCAGGCCCTGACCGCGCCGGGCGACGTGATCATCTGCCCCAACCCGGCCTATCCGATCCACGCCTTCGGCTTCATCATGGCCGGCGGCGTGATCCGCCACGTGCCGGCGCTGTCGCCCGAGCAGTACCTGTCCAACATCAGCCGCGCGGCCAAGCATTCGGTGCCCCCGGCCAGCGTGCTGATCCTGTCCTATCCGTCCAACCCGACGGCCCAGTGGGTGGACCTGGACTTCTACAAGGACGCCGTGGCCCTGGCCAAGAAGCACGAGCTGCTGGTGATCAGCGACGTGGCCTATGGCGAGATCTATTTCGACAACAACCCGCCGCCCTCGATCCTGCAGGTCGACGGGGCCAAGGACATCGCCGTCGAGGTCAATTCGCTGTCGAAGACCTACGCCATGGCCGGCTGGCGCGTGGGCATGGTGGTCGGCAACGCTCGCATCTGCGCCGCCCTGGCGCGGGTGAAGTCCTATCTGGACTATGGCGCCTACACCCCCGTGCAGGTGGCCGCCGCCGCCGCCCTGAACGGCCCGCAGGACTGCGTCGACGAGATCCGCGGCATCTACAAGAGCCGTCGCGACACCCTGGTGTCGTCGATGAAGCGCGCCGGCTGGGACATTCCCAACCCGCCGGCCTCGATGTTCGCCTGGGCCAAGATCCCCGAACAGTTCGAGGCCGCCGGCTCGATGCTGTTCTCGCGCCTGCTGATCGAGGAGGCCGGCGTCGCCGTCGCCCCGGGCATCGGCTTTGGCGAATACGGCGAGGGCTATGTCCGCATCGGCCTGGTCGAGAACGAACAGCGGATCAAGCAGGCCGCCCGCAACGTCAAGAAGTTCATCGCCAACGCCGATACGATCCTGGCCAAGGCGCACAACAAGATGGAACAGGTCTAGGGCGCGGACGCGCTGCCCGGCCGCAGAGTTTAGGAACGCGAACATGACCCAGAAGACCTGGCGCGTCGGCGTCGCCGGCCTCGGCACCGTCGGCGGGGGGCTGTTGCAGTTCCTGGCCGAGCAGCCCGACTTCGCCCCGGCCGGCGACCGGGCCGTGGTGACGGCGGTTTCGGCCCGGTCGAAGTCGCGGCCGCGCACGGTCGATATCTCTGGTCTGGCTTGGTTCGACGACCCGGTCGCCCTGGCCTCGTCGCCGGACGTCGACCTGTTCGTCGAGTTGGTCGGCGGCAGCGACGGTCCGGCCAAGGCCGCGGTCGAAGCGGCTCTGAAGCTGGGCAAGCCGGTGGTCACCGCCAACAAGGCGCTGATCGCCGAGCACGGCGCCGAGCTGGCCGCCCTGGCCGAGGCCAATCAGGCCCCGCTGCTGTTCGAAGCCGCCGTGATGGGCGGCACGCCAGCGGTGAAGATGCTACGCGAGGCCATGGTCGGCGACGAGGTGGTCGGCGTGGCCGGCATCCTCAACGGCACCTGCAACTTCATCCTCAGCGAGATGGAGAAGACCGGCCGCGACTTCGCCGACGTGCTGCGCGAGGCGCAGGGGCTGGGCTACGCCGAGGCCGACCCGACCATGGACGTCGGCGGCTTCGACGCCGGCCACAAGATCAGCATCCTGGCCGCCCTGGCCTTCGGCTGCGCGCCCAAGTTCGACGCCGCCGAGATCGAGGGCATCAGCGATGTCGAGCTGCTCGACATCAAGCTGGCCAAGGACCTGGGCTACCGCATCAAGCTGGTGGCCAGCGCCGCGAAGACCGCCGATGGCGTGGCCGTGAAGGTCCATCCCAGCCTGGCCTCGCTGGAGCATCCCCTGGCCCAGGCGGGCGGGGCGCTCAACGCCCTGTTCATCGAAGGCAAGCGCATCGGTCGGATCTTCATCCAGGGGCCGGGCGCGGGGGCGGGCCCGACCGCCGCCGCCGTGGCCGCCGACATCGCCGACGTGATGACCGGCGCCCGGCGCCCGGTGTTCCAGGCCCCAGCAGGCCAGCTGAAGCCGTTCGTCGCCGTCGATCCGGCCCGCTCGGTGGGCAAGGCCTATCTGCGGATCATGGTCCGCGACGAGCCGGGCGCCATCGCCGCCATCTCCGAGACCCTGGCCGAGTGCGCCGTGTCGATCGACAGCTTCCTGCAGAAGCCCGTCGAGGGGGCAGGGGGCGTGCCGATCGTGCTCGTCACCCACGCGACACCCGAATCCAATCTCCTGGACGCGATTAGTCGCATCGAAAAGCTGCACGCCGTGCTAGAGCGTCCCCGCCTTTTGCGCGTCGCGCGCATCTGAGAACCGTGCAAAGGGGTCGGACCAAAAGCCTCGCATAGGCTGGGAGACGTTGATGAGTTCGAAGACCCTGGACCGCGCTCTGGTTCTGGACGCGGTCCGCGTGACCGAAGCCGCCGCCATCGCCTCGTGGACCATGGTGGGCCGGGGCGACGAAAAGGCCGCCGACCAGGCCGCGGTCGACGCCATGCGCAACACGCTCAACGAACTGGCCATCGACGGCGAGATCGTGATCGGCGAGGGCGAGCGCGACGAAGCGCCCATGCTCTATATCGGCGAGAAGGTCGGCACCGGGCAGGGCCCCGCCATCGACATCGCGCTGGACCCGCTGGAAGGCACCACCCTGACGGCCAAGGCCATGCCCAACGCCCTGGCGGTGATGGCCTGGGCGCCCAAGGGCAGCCTGCTGAACGCCCCCGACACCTATATGGACAAGATCGCCTGCGGCCCGGGCCTGCCGGCCGGGGTGATCGACCTGGACAAGTCGCCCGCCGACAACATCCGGGCCTTGGCCGCGGCCAAGGGCGTCGCGCCCGAACAGATCACCGTCTGCGTGCTGGATCGGCCGCGCCATGCCGAGATCATCGCCAGCGTCCGTTCGGTCGGCGCGCGGGTCAACCTGATCACCGACGGCGACGTGGCCGGGGTGATCGCCACCACCGATCCGTCCACCGGCATCGACCTCTATGTCGGATCCGGCGGCGCGCCCGAGGGCGTGCTGGCCTGCGCGGCCCTGAAATGCGTCGGCGGTCAGTTCCAGGGCCGCCTGCTGTTCCGCAACGGCGACGAGCGCGCCCGCGCCGCCAAGTGGGGCATCACCGAGCTGGACAAGAAGTACGACCTGCACGAGATCGTCCGCGCCGACGCCATCTTCGCGGCCACCGGGGTCACCTGGGGCAACCTGCTGGACGGCGTGACCTTCAAGGACGGCTTCGTCCACACCCACACGCTGGTGATGAACTCGTCGACCGGCACGGTGCGCGAAGTGTGGATGAAGCGGAAGGCTTAGACCTTCCGACCAAGGCCGACGCCGATCCACCGCCGCAAAATGCGTCACGACAACATCCTAGAGCAGGGCGGCGATCCAACCGGATCGGAAAATGCTCCGCGCGCGCTAAGGTCGCGCCGAATCCCTTCCGTAGTACGAGGCTCTTCATGACCACGCTGACCGATCTGGCCGGATGGCTCGCCAACGAACCGGCGAGCGACGATGTGAAAGCCGTCGTGGCCGTGGTCGCCGGCGCCTGCGCCCAGATCAGCAAGGTGGTGGCGTCCGGCGCGATCTCGGGCAGCCTGGGCGCGGCCGGCCAGGTCAATGTCCAGGACGAAGAGCAGAAGAAGCTGGACATCATCACCAACGACATCCTGCGTGACGCGCTGAACGGCTGCCCGCTGGTGGCCGGCCTGGCGTCCGAGGAGCTGGAGGTGATCGAGACCACCGGCGCGGTCGGGGGCTATCTGGTCACCTTCGACCCGCTGGACGGGTCCAGCAACATCGACGTCAACGTGTCGGTCGGCACGATCTTCTCGATCCTGCCCGCGCCAGCCGGGGTGGCGCCCAGCGAGGCGGACTTCCTGTTGCCCGGCCGCCGCCAGGTCGCCGCCGGCTATGCGGTCTACGGCCCGCAGACCATGCTGGTGCTGACCCTGTCGAGCGGCGTCGTCGGCTTCACGCTGGACGCAGACGGCGTTTGGCGGCTGACTCACCCGACGATCGCCATTCCGGCTGACACCGCCGAGTTCGCGATCAACATGTCCAACCAGCGCCACTGGGCCGAGCCGGTGCGGCGCTATATCGACGGCTGCCTGCAGGGCAAGGCCGGCCCGCGCGGCAAGAACTTCAACATGCGCTGGGTGGCCTCGATGGTGGCCGACGTCCACCGCATCCTGATGCGCGGCGGGATCTTCCTTTATCCGTGGGACGCCCGCGAACCCGACAAGCCGGGCAAGCTGCGCCTGCTGTACGAGGCCAACCCGATGTCGCTGATCGTCGAGCGGGCGGGCGGCAAGTCGACCGACGGCGTGACCCCGATCCTCGACCTGCAGCCGACCAAGCTGCACCAGCGCGTGCCGGTGGTGCTGGGCTCGGCCAATGAGGTGGCGCTGGTGGCGGAATTGTCGGCGGCAAACTGAACTGCGCCGGGGACACGCCCTTGCGGCGAGTCCCCATGAACAAGCGCCGTGCCCGTCGGTGGGGACACGCCGCAAGGGCACGTCCCCGTTTTGGTGTTGGCGTCCGCTTCTGACGCATGCGGATCCCATCTTCCAATCTCGCGCCACATGGAGCGAATCCGCCGAAGCGCGTAGGCTTGGGAGATGACCACGACAGCCAAGTTCCGTATTGCGGGCGCCTCCGCCACCGAGGAGGGCTGAACGATGGCCGATGGACACGCACCGCTGGCCACCAGCCACTTTCTCGACGTCTCCCGCTCGATCAGCGGCCGGGCCTGGCGCGAGCGGCCGGGCGACGCGACGGTCGCCCGCAGCCATCAACTGGCTCACGGTCTGTCCGAGCCCCTGGCCCGGGCTCTGGCCTCGCGCGGTGTCGGCGTCGATCACGTCGAGCACTATCTGCGTCCCACCCTGAAGGCGCTGTTTCCCGATCCCTCCAGCTTCACCGACATGGACCGGGCGGCCGAGATCCTGATCGACGCGCTGGAAAGCGGCCGGCCGACCATGGTGTTCGCCGACTATGACGTCGATGGCGCCACCAGCGCCGCCCAGCTGGTGCGGTGGTTCCGTTACATGGGCGTCGAGCTGCCCATCTACATTCCCGACCGTTTGACCGAAGGCTATGGCCCCAGCCCGGCGGCGTTCAAGACCATCCGCGACGGCGGGGCCGAGCTGGTCGTGACCCTGGACTGCGGGGCGGCGGCTTATGACGCCATCGCCAGCGCCGCGACCATCGGGCTGGAGGTGGTCGTGATCGACCACCACCTGATGCGCGAGGACCCGCCGGCCGCCGCCGCCGTGGTCAATCCCAACCGTCCGGGCTGCCAGAGCGGGCAGGGGGTGCTGGCCGCCGCCGGCGTGACCTTCGTCCTGCTCGCCGCCCTGAACCGCGAGGCCCGCAAGCGCGGCCTGTTCAGCGACGAACGCCCGCAGCCCGACCTGCGCCAATGGCTGGACCTGGTGGCCATGGGCGAGGTCTGCGACGTCACCCAGCTGGTCGGCTTCAACCGGGCCCTGACGACGCTCGGCCTGCGGACGATGTCCAGCTGGGGCAATCCGGGCCTGAAGGCCCTGTTCGAGGTCGGCAAGGGTTCGGGGCCCGCCTCGGTGTTCCACGCCGGCTTCATCCTGGGGCCGCGGATCAACGCCGGCGGACGGATCGGCCGCTCGGACCTGGGCGCGCGCCTGCTGTCCACCGACGATCCGCTGGAGGCCCGGGCCCTGGCCGAGGAGCTGGACGGCCTGAACACCGAGCGCAAGGCGGTCGAGGCCGCCGTGGTCGAGGAAGCCGCCGCCATGCTCGAGCGCGGCAGCAACTTCAATCCCGACGCCCCCGTGATCGTGGTGGCTGGGGACGGGTGGCACCCCGGGGTGATCGGCATCGTCGCCGGCCGCCTGCGCGAGCGCTACCGCAAGCCGGTGGTGGTGATCGGCGTCGATCGCGCCGCCAATGTCGGCAAGGGCTCGGGCCGTTCGCAGCCTGGCGTCAACCTGGGCGCGGCGATCCAGGCGGCCTTCGAGGCCGGCCTGCTGATGGCCGGCGGCGGCCACGCCATGGCGGCGGGCCTGTCGATCCGTCCCGATTCGATCCCCGAGTTCCGCGCCTTCCTGGAGGAGCGTCTGGCCGGCGAGATGGAGGCTGTGGGCGTCGAGGGGGTCGATATCGACGCCCTGGTTCAGCCGCGCGCCGCCAACCGCGCCCTGTGGAGCGAGTTCCAGCAGTTGGCGCCGTTCGGTCCCGGCAATCCCGAGCCGATGTTCGCCCTGGCCGGCGTGCGCCCCGAGCGAATGATGGCGATGAGGGGCGGCCACGTGCGGGTCGACCTGGTCGGGCCGTCGGGCGATCGAATCAAGGCGATCTCCTGGCGCTCGGCCGAGACCCCGCTGGGCGAGCGCCTGCTGGCGGGCGGCGGCGCGCTGCACGTGGTCGGTCGTCTGAAACCGGACGATTACATGGGCCGCGAAGGCGTCCAGCTGGAGATCGAGGACGTCGCTGACCCCCGCATGCGCACGACCTGAAAAAACTGCTCTTCGTCGCTTGCGCCCCGGGGGGAAGCTTTGTATATCGCCTGCTCTTCGCGGCCACGTGGTCCCTTCGTCTATCGGTTAGGACGCCAGATTTTCATTCTGGAGAGAGGGGTTCGACTCCCCTAGGGACTACCACCGCGAAGCGTACTTGGACTTTACATGCGAATACCCGCCTAATGCAGGCGCCGTGGTCCCTTCGTCTATCGGTTAGGACGCCAGATTTTCATTCTGGAGAGAGGGGTTCGACTCCCCTAGGGACTGCCACCCACCACGGACATTTCAGGTTGATATCGGTCTAGCTGCTGCGACGAAATGTCGCGCTGTGGTTATGGCCGTCCCGCGCCGTCAATTGGTTATTGACGGCGCTCGCCTCGCGAGAACAGTGTTATTCTGTGGTGCTCGCCCCCTGGGCTGTCTGGGCGAGCCAGAGGGGCGGAATGTCTGGTTTCGATTTCGAGGACTCGGGATCGCATGAGGAATTCGTGCGTATCAGCGGTCGCGTAAAGTGGTTTGATACGGGCAAGGGGTACGGCTTCATCGTCCCCGACGATCCGGGCCAGACGGGCCTGAAGGACGTGCTGCTGCACGTCACCTCCCTGCGCAACTGTGGTCGGGAGACGGCGCTGGAGGGCGCGATCATCGTCTGCGACGTCGTCAAGCGTCCCAAGGGCTGGCAGGTTTCCGAGGTGGTGGATCTCGACGAAAGCGCCGCCAGCGTCCCCGTGGAACGGCCCAGGCGCTCATTCGGCGACGGCGGCATGGGGCTGCGTCGCGATGGATTCCGGTCCGGAATCGACAGCGGCCGCCAGGCGCTGGAGCCGATGGGGCCAGCCGAGCGCGCCAAGGTGAAGTGGTTCAATCGCACCAAGGGCTACGGCTTCGTCGTCCGCGACGGACAGCCGGGCGACATCTTCGTGCATATCGAGACCCTGCGTCGCGGCGGTCTGGAAGACCTGCAGCCGGGCGAGGACGTGATGGTGCGCTTCGCCGAGGGCCCCAAGGGACTGGTCGTCGCCGAGATCACGCCCGGCGACGACTGAGAATCGCAGGCCGGCTTTCGCCCCTGCATCACGACGTCGTAGGATCCCTGCGGGGCGGATGCAGCGACGATGATGAGGCGCGAGTGACCTTGATGACGACGATCGGAGGGCAAGCCCGAGCTTTCGCCGCCCTGGTGCTAGCTGCGGGCCTCCTGGCGGCAGCCCCAGCCCAGGCGTGGCAGGCACGAGCCAAGCCGACCGCTGTCGCCTCCACGCCATCGAGCAAGCTCGACACGGTCGAGATCCTGACCAGCCGGGGACGGGTCAAGTTCACGGTCGAGCTGGCCGTGACCAGGGCCGAGCAGGCCAGGGGCCTGATGTTCCGCAAGGCCCTGGCCCCGGACCGCGGCATGCTGTTCCCCTACAAGCCGCCCCAGCGGGCGGCGTTCTGGATGAAGAACACCCTGATCCCGCTGGACATCCTCTACATCGCGCCGGATGGCCGGGTGCTATCGATCGCCCGCAACGCCGTGCCGCACGACGAGACGCCGATCCCCTCGGGCGGCGTCGTCGGCGGCGTGCTGGAGATTCCCGGCGGCCGCGCCGCGCAACTGGGCATCCTGCCGGGCGACCGGGTGCTCAACAAAATCTTCCCGAAGGGCTGACTTCATTTTCGGGTTTTGGGCGCCCGTTCCGTTTGCTCCCGGCGACGAAGCCCTGTAGAGCAGCCGCTCGGTGTTTCGGAGCGTAGCGCAGTCTGGTAGCGCATCTGGTTTGGGACCAGAGGGTCGCAGGTTCAAATCCTGCCGCTCCGACCACCTAGGTCCCCTTTCGAGGGGGCGATGATCGACCTGGAGAGGCTTTCATGCTCGCGCGCATCTACCGCCCCGCCAAGACCGCCATGCAGTCCGGCAAGGCCAAGACCAAGGACTGGGTGCTGGAGTTCGAGCCGGCCTCGGCCAGACGTCCCGACCCGCTGATGGGCTGGACCCAGTCGAGCGACATGAAGGGCCAGGTGCGCCTGAGCTTCGAGACCCGCGACGAAGCCGTCGCCTACGCCCAGCGCCACGAAATCTCGTTCCAGCTGTTCGAACCCAAGACGCCCAAGCGGATCATCAAGGCCTACGCCGACAACTTCGCCGCCGGCCGCAAGCAGCCCTGGACCCACTAGGGTTTCCACCTCAAGCTCCCCAAACGGGGTTGCGCGCCCTTAGCTCAGCTGGATAGAGCACTCGCCTTCTAAGCGAGCGGTCGCTGGTTCGAATCCAGCAGGGCGCGCCAACGGCTTCTCCTGAGGTTTTGTGGTTTCTAGGAGCTTGAACGGTAAGGATAAATCGGCGGTTCGAAAGCCTTCCAAACGGCTGTAGCGCGAAGCGCTTGCAAAGATATTTGCCGAAACACGTGCGGAGGCGGACGGACCTCATCGAGGGCTGGACCTTTTCGGCGGCCGTTGCTCGCAAGTGGCGCTTTCCGCCTGACGACGAGGTCGACAGCGCCAGCTGAGGCTTGATGTCGAGCCGACACCACGTCTCGCGCGCCAACGTCACGCGCGGGGTCTGACCTTCTGAACCCTTGGTCCGGTCACGCGACGGGCGTCAGGCTCTCCTGGCGCAGGGCGCGCTGAACCGAGGGGCGGGCCAGGGCGCGGGCGGTCTTGGCGCTCCAGGCCCGATAGGCGGTCGTGTCGATCTTGCGACGCTCCGCCCAGCGCCAGATGACCAGGGCGTAGGCGTCGACGGCGCTGAAGGTCTCGCCCAGCAGCCAAAGGCCGGGCCCCTGGGCCCGGCGCTCGATGTCGGACAGGGTGCGGTGGAACCGCGCCTCGCCCGCGGCGGCCAGGGCGGCCTTGACGTCGTCGTCGTCGGCGAAGCGCTCGGGGCGGGCGATCTGCGAGAAGGCCACATGCACCGTGCTGGCGAACCAGCTCATCACCTCATAGGCGTGGGCCAGCTTCAGCGGGTCGGCCAGGGGGAGAAGCTCGCTGTGAGGGTAGGCGTGGGCCAGGTAGGTGAGGATCGCCAGCACCTCGGTGACAGGCTCGCCGTCCACGACCAGGGTCGGCACCCGACCACGCGGATTGACCTTCAGATAGGCCGGCTGGCGTTGCTCGCCGGCCGCCAGATCGACGCGGTGGACGTCATAGGCAACGCCCAGTTCTTCCAGGGCGATCAGGGGCGCGAAAGCCGAGGAGCCAGGCGCGAAGTAGAGTTCGGGTCGTGTCGCGGGCATGAGCGTCCTAGTTGACGGTCACGCCGATCGGGAAGGCGATCAGCGCGCCTGGATGCGGACCAGGGCTCGGCGTTGCGCCCTGCGTCGACGCGATCTCGACGCCGAGCTTGCCCAGCAAGCGGCGGCGAATGGCGTGGAAGGCGGCGTCGACCTGACGAGGGCGGCTCAGGGGGATGCGCTCCTCGGCGGCGATCTTGCCCTTGTCCAGCACCAGCACGCGGTCGGCCAAGGCGATGGCCTCATCGACGTCGTGGGTGACCAGCAGAACCGACGGTCGGTGCTCGCGCCACAGCGACAGCACCAGGTCGTGCATCTTCAGCCGGGTCAGGGCGTCCAGGGCCGCGAACGGCTCGTCGAGCAGCAGCAAGGCCGGTTCGCGCACCAGGGCGCGGGCGAGCGCCGTCCGCTGGGCCTCGCCGCCCGACAGGGTGGCGGGCCAGGCGTCGAGGCGATGGCCCAGGCCCACCTCCTTCAGCGCCGCCTGCGCACGGGCGCGGACCTCCGCTCCGTCCAATCCCAGGGCGATATTGCGCCAGACCTTCTTCCAGGGCAGCAGGCGCGCGTCCTGGAACACCACGGCCCGGGCCTGCGGCGTGGTGACGTCCTGGCCGGCCGCGGAATCGAGGCCCGCCAACGTGCGTAGCAGGGTGGTCTTGCCCGAGCCGCTGGCGCCCAGAAGGGCGACGAACTCGCCGGGCGCGATGGTCAAATCCAGGCTGTCGATGACCACGTTGTCGCCAAAACGCCGGGTGAAGCCCTTCAGCCGGACGGTCGGTGGGGCAGGCGCGGCCGGTTCGGCGACGCGAGAGGCTGTTTGCGATGGCGCGCGCGAGGTCCGAGACGATCGAGCCGGTGGTTCCTGCAAGGACAAGGTCGATCCTCCTCTGCGACGCCCGACGCCAGCCACAAAGCGCCGGGCGTCAGCCGCGCTCAATGGATTAATCCTCAGGCGCCATATGAGCGCCGCTGAAGGGAGAGGATTTGCGTGCGGCGCGGCGTCGCAAGGCGCCAGTTTATCTTAATTCCTACCGATTTGATCTGAATTGATCGCGGCGCGGAGGCCCGGCTTGATCACAGTCGGGGGCCGGCTTGCGCGTCAGTGGATCGGATCGACTATTGGTGGACTTGAACTTTGGGGCCGCAACCGAGCGGCGGAGGGGTCTGGCGGGTGGCGTGGAATGGCCGACCCTTTGCTTGGCGGGGGTGATCTACGGTCTGTGGACCGCGGCGACCTTCTTCCATGACCGGCTGCCCTGGCCGTTGCTGGGCTTGGTCGGGGGCTGGATCATCGCCTGGCAAGGGTCCCTGCAACACGAAATCATCCATGGCCATCCGACCCGCTCGCGACGGCTCAACACCTTGATCGGCTTTGCGCCCCTGTCTCTGTGGCTGCCCTTCGAGGTCTATCGCCAGTCGCACCTGGCCCATCACGCCACCGAGCACCTGACCGATCCGCTCTACGATCCAGAAGCGCGCTACCTTCCCGCCGCCGCGCCGCTTGCCCGGCGTTGGGCGGCGGCGCTGCAAGCCACCTTGCTGGGGCGTCTGGTCCTGGGTCCGTTCATCGAGATCGGCGTCTTCTGCCTGGAGGAGGTCGGCCGGATCATTCGCCGGGAACCTGGTCGCCTGCGGCTGTGGGCCTGGCATGGCCTGGCGGCGGCGCTTATTGTCGGGTGGCTTGTCCTCATGTGCCACATGTCCCTGTGGCTCTATCTGGGCTGCTTCGTCTATCCGGGCGCGGCCCTGTCGCTGCTGCGCTCCTATGCCGAGCACCGAGCCGACCCCACGCCCCAGCATCGGGTCGCCGTCGTCGAGCGCGCCCCGATTTTGGGCCTGCTCTTTCTAAACAACAATCTGCATGCCGCTCATCATGACCAGCCAGGCGTGTCCTGGCGCCATTTGCCGACGCTCTATGCGCGCGATCGCGAGCGCCTGCTGTGCGCCAACGGCGGCCTTGTCTATGACGGCTATGGCGAGATTGTACGGCGGTTTCTGCTCAAGCCCCACGACCACCCCATCTATCCCTCGACGGGCGGAGTCGCCCCATGAGCGCCCGGTCCTCGCCGCGTGGCGCTCCGGTCCGACCCGCGGAGCGGGGGCTACGCAAGGCGGCCTTGTCGATGTACGACCTGCCCGAACTGCAGGACGCCAATGACGCTTTGTGGGCGGCGATCGTTGATCGGCTCCGCGCCCGCAACCTTTTCGACGTGCCTGATCAGCTGACGCGCGATGTCGCGCCGGAAGTGCTGTGGACCGACCCGGATCTGCTCTTGGCCCAGACCTGCGGCCTGCCGCTGGCCACGCGGCTGGAGGGAAAGGTGCGCGTGGTGGCTACGCCGCGTTATCGCGCTCGGGGCTGTGACGGCGTCGACTATCGCAGCGCCGTGGTCGTGCGGGCCGATAGCGCCGTCAACTCGCTTCACGACCTGCGCAGCGGCCGCTGTGCGGTCAATGACCTAGCGTCCAACAGCGGCATGAACCTGCTGCGCGCGGAGATCGCGCCCCTCGCGGCGGGCAAGGCCTTTTTCAAATCGGTGCTGGTCACCGGCAGCCACTTGGCCAGCGCCGAGGCCATTGTCCAGGACGAGGCCGACGTCGCGGCGCTCGATTGCGTCACATGGGCCCATCTGCAGCGCTGGCGGCCGAGCCTGACTGATCATCTGCGGGTCTTGACCTGGAGCGTTCGCAGTCCGGGGCTGCCCTTGATTACCAGCTTGGGAACCAGTTCGAGCCAATTGGCCGCGCTACGCGCCGTCCTCAACGAGGTGGCGGCCGATCAGAGTCTGCGAGAGGTTCGCCAGGTCCTTTTGCTCGAGGGCTTTAGCCTGACGTCGGCCGAGCACTATCGCGCCGCGCTGCGCTTGCAGGACATCGCCGTGGGTCTGGGCTATCCCAACCTGGCGTGAAGGCGCTCAGCCCAAGGGCGTGCGTTCGTCCTTCGTCGCGCGGGCGATCAACCGACGAAGCAAGACTTGGCCGCCGACCCAGGGGCCATAACCCGACTCGACATTGATGTGCCCAGCGCGGCCAAGGTCCACGAAATCCGCGCCCCAGCCTTGGGCGAAGGCGTGAGCCCGGTCGATCTCGACATAAGGATCGTCGCGGCTGGCGACCACGAGGCTGGGAAACGGCAGGCGTTGGCGCGGTAGCGGCGAGAAACCTTCAAGCAGACGGCCGACCGGGCCTTGGCGATTGACATCGGCGGGCGCGACCAGCAACGCGCCGGCTATGCCCCGGTCGCCGCGAATGCCGGCCAGGTGCGCGATCAGCGCGCAGCCCAAGCTGTGACCGACCAGGATTGCGCCGGGGCGTCGCCGGACGGCCTCCATCAGGCTGGCGGTCCAGTCGCCGAGCGTGGGCCTTTGCCAGTCGGACTGTTCGACCCGCTCGGCGGTCGGCAGCGCTCGTTGCCAATGGCTCTGCCAGTGCTCCGGCCCAGAATTGAACAGGCCTGGCACGATCAGGATTGGCGGGTCGCGCCGAGCGCGCGCGGGCTGGCGCCCCGTCCCGACCACGGTTAGTATCCCAGGGCCCGATCGACGAGATCGGTCAGGCTGTCGCCACGCGCGAAGCGGTCGAGATTGGCCGAGACCTTGCCCAGGAGGACATCGCGCACCAGCGTGTGGTTGGAGGCGACGTGCGGGGTTAGACGCACCCGGGGATGGGTCCAGAGACGATGGCCGGCCGGCAGGGGCTCGGGTTCGGTCACATCGAGGGTGGCGAAACCCAGGGCGCCGGCGTCGAGCGCCGCGACCAGGGCGTCGTGATCGAGCACGGAGCCACGTCCGACATTGATCAGGTGCGCGGTCGGCTTAGCCTTGGCCAGCACCGTCGCATCGATCAGGCCCCGAGTCTGGTTCGTGCCGGGCAGGGCCAGCACCAGATGATCGGCGCTGGCGACGACCTCGTCCAAGGTATCGAGCAGATCGACGCCGGGTACGGCGCTGGGCAGGTCGCGCCGCCGTCGCGCCGCTGTCACTCGCGCGCCCAGGGCCAGGGCCCGGCGGGCGACGGCCTGGCCGATCGCCCCAAAACCGGCCAAGCCAATCGTGCTGCCGGCGACGCGGCCGAGCGGGACGTTGATCCATTCGGCGGGCGAGCGCGCACGCACCGCCTCCAGGTCCTTGGCTTGAAGGAAGATGGCGGCGATCACGTAGTCGGCGATCTCCTCGGAGGCCACCCCGCGGCCACAGGTGACGATCGGCGCTTCCAGCAGCCAGGGTGGATAGAAGTCCACCCCCGCCGAGGCGCTGTAGACCCACTTCAAGCGTCCGGGCCAACCGAGCGGCCTGGGCTGGGTCTTGGCGCCGCGCCAAGCGGGACTGGGCCGCGCGATCAGCACGTCGGCGTCGGCCGCCGTGCTCCACGGCTCGACTTCGGGCGCGACGACCAGGGTGGGGCCAAGAGGATGGAGGCGAAGCTGGGCGTTGAAGCCCTCTTCCATCTGGCTGGCGATAACCAGGCTCATGCCGAAACTCCAAGGCCGGCGCGGCCGGCGGCGACCAGGATGGTGTCGTTCTGCGGGGAATGAATCCGGCTGCACAGCACGTCGCGATAGTGGCGTTCCAGCGGATTCTTGCGGCTGATCCCGGGATTGCCGGTCAGTTCCAGGCCGATTTCCACCGCCTTGATGGCGTTTCCCGTGGCGACGAACTTGATCAGGTTGGTCTGCACGGCGCTCAAGCCCTGGCCCGCGTCGGCCCGGGCGGCCGCGTCGCCGATCAGGGCGGCGTTGACCTGCAGCAGGGCCTCGATCTCGCCGAACTTCTCCTGGGTACGGGCCAGGGTGGCCAGCGATGCGCCCAGGTTGGTGGGCACGCGCTCCTTGAGCCAGCCGGCCAGCCAGTCGCGCGCGGCGCGGGCGACGCCGTCATAGATCGTCGCGATGGCCAGGGCGTTCCAGGTCCCTTGGACGTTGTCGCCAGGCTTGGGCGCCCAATCGGCCGGCGCACGCACGTCGACCGCATGATCGGAGGGTGTGGGCGTATCTTGGAACACCACTTCGTGGCTCACCGTGGCGCGCATGCCCAGGTGATCCCAGGCGGGCAGGATGGTGACGCCGGGGCTGTCGGCGGCGACCAGGAAGTTGCCCACCCTGGGCGTTTCCTCGTCGGTCTTGGCCCAGACGGAGAACCAGTCCAGACCCGTCGAGCCGGTCGAATAGATCTTGGTCCCGCTGATCGACCATCCGTCGGCGGTGCGTCGCGCGATGGTCTTGGGTAGGCCGCCGCGAACCGGCGTGCCAAGTTCTGGTTCCACCCGCAGGCCGCCGATCAGGCCGCCGCCGGCCGCGGCCTGCCGCGCCAGGCGTCCGTAGATATGGGCGGGCCAGGAGCGGCCCCGGTCGGTTTGGGCGTGATAGGCGTAGGTCATGAACAGGATCAGGGCCGTCGACGGCTCGCCCTTGGCCACCGCGCCCAGGACCCTCAAGGCCTCGGCCAGGCCCGCGCCGCCGCCGCCGTGCTCCGGCGCGACGGTCAGGCCGATAAGGCCCTCGGTCGCCAGCAGGTCGAAGTTGGCGCGAGGAAACTCGGCGCTGCGGTCATAGGCCTCGGCGGTCTGCGCCAGTCGCCGCGTCAGATCGTCGAGGCGATCCTGGTCGATCGGCCCAATCGAGCCAGGGGTCGAACGCGGAGCCGGCGCAAGCGCTGCGGGCATGGCGGTTACGCCTTTCGTTGGAGAATGGCGTTGAAGCGATCGTCCCAGAGCGGACGCACATCGACCGCCCTGGGGATCAGGCCGGCGCTGGCGAAGACGTCGGCGACTTCCTGCTGCGAGGCGATGGCCGCCGCATCGACCGGGCGTAGCGCGTAGCTGGCGCTCTTGCGCGCGAACTGGTCGCGGACATAGGCCAGAGGCACGCCAATCTCCTGGGCGATCGCCGCGGTCCACTCGTCCTGATGGCTGGTCGCCCAGGCGTAGGCCTGGCGGGTGACCTGCAAGTACCGGCCGATCAGCTCGGACGTCTTGGGATCGGCCAGGGCGTCAACGTGCGCCGAGATGATGTAGTTGCCGGACAGGAAGCCGAGCGCCGTCTTGAGGATCCGTGCGCCTTGGGTGGCCAGGGCCCGCTGGATGGGAAAGCCGTAGATCGCCCAGGCGTCCAAGGCTCCGCTCGAGAAGGCGGCCGCGCCGTCCGAGACGCCCATCGCCACGGGCGTGATGTCCTTCCAGTCCAGGCCCACCGAGCGGAGCATCCGAATCAGGAAGTACTGCGAGGTGGTGGCGCGGACATAGCCGATCCGCTTGCCCTTCAAGTCCGCCAGGGTCTGGATGGGCGAACCCTTGGGAACCAACACGACCTGATTGTTGACGTCGCCATGCAGCACGGCGATCTGGCGGAAGCTTTGAGTGGTCGAGGCTGCGGCGAAGATCGGTGGGATCTCGCTCATGCTCCCATAGTCGAGAGCGCGGCTGTTGAGCGCCTCGATGACCAGGTGGCCAGATTCGAAATGGGCGAAGCTGACCTTGAAGCCAGGGGTGGTGAGGCCCGCCAGTTGCTGCAGCCGTTCCTGATCGCCCTCGCCCTTGCCGGTGATCGAGACACGGAGCGTCGGCTCGGGGACTTGCTCATGTCGACCACAGCCGCTGAGCAGCAGGCCGCCCCCAAGGGTCAGGCCGGCGCCCAGCAGCAGGCGTCGGTTCCAGCGCGGCTCCGGCTCCCCGACGGCCCAGGCCTGTCGTTCCTGATCGGTCACGATACCGCCTCCGCCACCGGCGCTAGCACAGGGTAGTCGACATAGCCGGCCGCCCCGCCGCTGTAGAAGGTGCTGGGGTCGGGCGCATTCCAGGGCGCGTCGCGCCGGAGCCGTTCGACGAGGTCGGGATTGGCGATGAAGCCCGCCCCGAAGGCGATCAGGTCGGCGCGGCCCTCGGCCAGGGCGCTCTCGCCCGAAGCCTTGTCGAAGCCGCCGCAGAGGATCAGTGGTCCGGCGAAGGCTTGCCGAACAACCGGGGCGATACGGTCGGCCGGCGCGATGGTCGCCGGCTCGACCAGATGCAGATAGGCCAGGTCTCGGGCGGCCAGCCGCTCGGCGACATAGCGATAGAGGCGGCGAGGCGCGGCGTCCTGCGTGCCGTCGGGATGCGGGTGCGGCGACAGGCGCACGCCGACCCGGTCGGCGCCCCAGTGCGGCGTCACCGCCTCGACGACCTCAAGCAGGAAGCGCGCGCGGCCCTCGACGTCGCCGCCATAACGGTCGTGACGCAAGTTGGAGCCATCGCGCAAGAACTGGTCGATCAGGTAGCCATTGGCGCCATGGATCTCCACGCCGTCGAAGCCGGCGCGGCGGGCGTTGGCGGCCGCCAGGCCGAAGGCCTCGACGATGCGCGCGATGTCGTCATGTTCCAGGGCGCGCGGCACGGGGAAGGGCTTGGGGCCCTGGGGCGTGGCGAACTCGGCGCGCGCGGCGATCGCCGAAGGCGCGAGCGGCCAGGCGCCGGTCGGAAGCAGGGCAGGGTCGGCCTTGCGGCCCAGGTGGAAGAGTTGCTGGACGATCCGGCCGCCGGCCTCGTGCACGGCGTCGGTGACCTTGCGCCAGGCCGCGACCTGGCCTTCGGTATGGATCGCCGTGGTGCCGCGCCGGCTGACCGTGTCGGCGGAGACGTGGGTGGCTTCGGAGACGATCAGACCGGCGCTGGCGCGCTGGACATAATATTGGGCGACCAGCGCCGTGGGCTCGCGCGAGGCCGGCGTGCCGCGCGCGCGGCCCAGCGGCGCCATCACGATCCGATTGGACAAGGTGAGCGCGCCCAGCTTTTGGGGTTGGAACAGCGACATCGGCGCGGGGCTATTCGGCGGCGATCTGATCGGAGCGCTCGGCCCAGCGGTGCTGGGGAACCGGCAGGCCCAGGTGGCCGCGCAGGGTGTCGTGCTCGTATTCGGTGCGGAACAGGCCCTTGGCCTGCAGCAACGGCACCACCTTGTCCCGGAACTGGGCGAAGACGCCGGGCCGGTCGACACGCAGGATGAATCCGTCCACGGCTCGGCCGACGAACCAGCGTTCGATCTCGTCGGCGATGGTCTGGGGCGAGCCGACGAAGTTCGAACGCCAGCGGCCGAACCGCTCCGCGGTCTGGCGCAGGGTCAGGGCCTCGGCCTTGGCGACGGCGACGATCCGCTCGGCTCGGCCCTTGTAGCTGTTCAGGCTCAGCTCGCTGACGTCCGGGAAGGGGCCGTCGAGCGGATACTTGCGGAAGTCGTGGTAATTGAACGCCCGTCCCAGTTCGACCAGGGCCTTGTCGATTTCGCGCGCGCCGGCCTGGGCCTCGGCGACGGCCCGGGCCTCCTCGTCGGTGTCCGCGATGATCGGGGCCAGACCCGGCAGGACGCTGATGTGGTCGGGGTTGCGGCCCAGGGCGGCGGCGCGGGCCTTGAGATCGGCGTAATATTCCACCGCCTCCTCGAAGGTCTCGACCCCGGCGAATACGCCTTCGGCGATCTTGGCGCCCAGGTCGCGGCCCGCACCGCTGACCCCGGCCTGGAAGATCACCGGCTGGCCTTGCGGCGAGCGGCTGAGCGCCAGCGGCCCAGCCACCGAGAAATGCTTGCCCTTGTGGTTCAGCGCATGCTGCTTGGTCTTGTCGAGGAAGACGCCGGCGGCCTTGTCGCGCGGGAACGCGTCGTCCTCGTAGCTGTCCCACAGGCCCTGGACCACCTCGACGAACTCGCCGGCCCGCTCGTAGCGCTCGCCATGCTCGAAGTGCTCGTCGCGGCCATAATTCTTTGAGGCGCCTTCCAGGCCCGTGGTCACCACGTTCCAACCGGCGCGGCCCTTGCTGATGTGATCCAGCGAGCCGAACTGACGCGCCACGTTGTAAGGCTCCCAGTACGAAGTGGTCAGGGTGCCCACCAAGCCGATCTTCGACGTGCTCACCGCCAGCGCCGACAGCAGGGTCAGGGGCTCGAGGCGGTTGAGGAAGTGCGGCGCGGTATCAGGGGTGATGAACGGGCTGTCGACGATGAACACCAGGTCGAACTTGGCCGCCTCGGCCAGCCTGGCATTGTCGATGTACCAGTTGATGTCGATGCTGGCGTCGCCCGCCAGCTCGGGATCGCGCCAGCTGGTGTGGTCCATGCCCACGCCGCCCAGGATCGCGCCGAGTTTCAGTTGCCGGTTGGGTTGCTGCGTCATGTCGAAGCCCTCGAATTGGAGCTGGACGCTAGGACGCGCGCGCGAAGGCGGATAACGAGCAGTGCTGAACTGTTCGATTTCCGATGATCAACTGGCGTCTAAAAATTCAATAGAAACAATAAGGCTTGAGAATTCTCGCACCTCGTTGAAGAAAAACTGCGGCGGTCCTAGACGAGCCGCGGCGAATATCACAAAGCAGCATCTTCCGCCGAATAGTCGAAATGTTCGTAGGCGTAGCTTGCCAGGACTGGGAAAGCTTGCCTCCAGTCTTCGCGCGCGGCCCTGCGGATCAGGTCCTTGCAAATCCCGCCGACGGTCTGGGCGTAGGACGTGACCGGTTTGTAGCCGAGCGCCTGGGCCGCGCGGGTGTCCAGGACGAACGGGCGCGGGACCGACCAGGGCGTTCGTCCAAGCTTGGCTGGAAAAACGGGGTCGGGCAGGGGTTTGAAGGCGCCGGCATAGTCCATGGCGCCTCCGATCGCATGGCCGATCTCGGCCACGCTCAAGGCTTGCGGATCGGCGATGTTCAGGACTCGCGTGTCCGGATGTTCGGCGACCAGGCGCGCCAGCTCGGCAAGGTTCGGGGCGGACGTGGTGTGGAACCGGCTCAGCCCGTCATAGGCCAGCGGTATGACTCTGCGTCTGTCCAGTATGCGTTTGACGAACCACCATTCCCTCGGATGCAGGGAGCCAGGGCCGGATATGGCGGCGGGGCGCAGGATCGTCAGTGGGATCTGGGCCTGGTCCAGCAGCAGGTTTTCGAGCGCCACCTTGCGGGTTGAATAAGTCGCTTCGCCAGGTGCGACGGTGGCTTGGACTTCGCTGATAGGTTCCGGAAGCTCGGGGAATCCGTTGCTGACGGCTTCGTCGAGCGTGCGGCCGAGTCCGTCGCGATAGACACTGGACGAGGAGACCACCACCAGCGCGCCGACCCGGTCTTGCACGGCGATGAGCTGACGCCCGTGGTCGGATCCGTAGGCTGTGACATCGATCAGCGCGTCGGCGCCGCTCCGCAAAGCCCGGGTGAGTTCGCCCGGCGTGTCGCGGTCCAGGAGGACGGCCTTGGCCCCGCGCCGGTTCAGAGCGTCCGGCAGCGGTCGCAAGCCTCGGGAGGCGATCGAGACCGCCCAGCCATGCCCCAGGAGGTTTTCAGCGACGGCGCGGCCGATCTGACCCGTGCCGCCAAGGATCAAAGCATGGCGCGACATGCGAAGGCCTCCGGTGCGTCGACGGTCTAGTATCCGATGACCCTGGGCGTGCCGCCGCCCGCGGCGATGGTTTCGCCATTGATCGCGCCGCTCAGCGGCGAGGCCAGGATGGCGACCAGCCAGGCGATCTCCGAGGAGTCGACGATCCGACCGATGGTGTTGCTGGCGGCGATCCTGGCCTCGGCGTCGGGCGTGGTCTTCTCGGTGCGGGTGCCGCCCGGATGGATGACGTTGGCGGTGACGCCGTGCGGGCCCAACTCGTCGGCCAGGTTCTTGGTCAGGGCCGAGACGGCGACGTTACGGATCGAGGCGACGTAGTGGCCTGTGCTGCGTGCGGCCAGACCGCCGATATTGATGATGCGGCCCCAGCCGGCGGCGGTCAGGTGCGGCGCCAGGGCCTGGGCCGTGCGCAGATAGCCGGCGACCTTGACGTTGACGTCCTCGAGCACCGCCGCGCCGCTGGCCTGGGCGACGGTTGCGGCCGGCGCCGCCCCGCCGGGCGTGGCGGCGTTGTTGACCAGGATGTCGATCCCGCCGAGTTCGACGATCGCCTTCTCGACCAGGGCCCTGACCGAGGCGTCGTCGCCGGTGTCGACAACCAGCGGCACGATGCGACCGCCGGTGGCTTGCGTCAGCTCCAGGGCCGTAGCGCTGAGGGTCTCGATGTTACGCGCGGCGATCGCCACGTCGACGCCTTCATTGGCCAGGGCAAGGGCGATGGCCTTGCCAATGCCTCGGCTGGCGCCGGTGACCAGGGCGCGCTTTCCATCCAACTGCAGATCCATGGGATGTCTCCAGGCAGGGCGATCGAACGATCGCGAAAGGAGAACGAGGCGGTCCCACCGTGCGGCGATCGCGGATCGCGACCTCGGCGGCCTTGTCGGTCTGACGCAGGGCGGTGACCTCCGCGCTTAGGATCGGCGGCGTCTTCAGGGCCTTGGCCAGGGCTTTGGGAATGGCGTCCATGCCGCCCGTGGGCTCCAGCATGGTGGCCTGCATGAGGATGTTGTCCTCGAACAGGGCGTAGGGCAGGGCTTCGTCGGCCAGCAGCTCCCGCAGCGGCAGGGGCGCTCGGGCTACGCCCTTCTGGTCAGCCGCGCCGGGCGCGATCACGTAGCCCGAGCGCTCCGAACCCTTGTAGGCGCCGCTGACGTCCAGGTCGCCATAGATCTTCAGGAAGCCCAGCAAGGCTTGGCGGTCGTCGGCGGTCAGGTCCTGGTCCAGCGCCCCGCCGCGCGTGGCCTTGGCCAGGAGCTCGGACAGGCCGCCGCGCAGGTCGTTGACCGCTTGGCGCTGCTGGATCGGCTTTCCGCCGAACGCCTTGTCCGATTGCAGCAGGCTGGAGCGGCTGGAATTGACCTCGACTTCCAGCGGTACGCCCAGGGCCTTGGCGTAGGACAGGACGCCTTGGTGATGGCTGGGCAGGCGCGCGGGGCCGGCGTTGAAATAGAGGCCCTTGGAAAAGCCCGCCGTCTGGGTGGGGCGATCGAGGGTTTCGACGGTGTCGCCGCCACGGATCGTCCAGTTGCGGCCGCCGACCCGATCGCGGGCCTCGATGACAGTGACCGAAAAGCCGGCGCGTTCGAGTTCATAGGCGGTCACCAAGCCGGCGATCCCGGCGCCCAGGACCAGCACCGAGCGGCCCTGGCCTAGACCATGCGGCGGCGGGGCGAAGTCCTCGGCGAAAGCGGTGGACGTCAGGCCCAGGCCCTGCAGAGCGGCGTAACCGGCGGCGAACCCGCCCAGTGCGAAGGCGCGCGACACAAACGAGCGACGACTGACACTCAAGACAACTTACCCCCGATCAAGGCGCTTCCGAGAAGGCGGCCGCCGCGTGAGCGGCGGCCAGTTGGATGCGGAAGATCGCCTGAAAACTCGAAGGCCCGGATCGCTCGGGGCCTTGCGAGGTCTCATTGCTGCGGTGCGGCGAGGATTATGGGTACGTAGAAAAACTAAACAGGAGTTGCCTGGAATCTGAGCGATTCGGCTTAAGCGGAAAAATATTCAAGCTTAGTTATTGAATATAAAAGATATAATATTTCTATGGTGTGTCTTGTGGGTGGCAATATTTTTCATGAGTATTTCAAAATAGGCTTATTAAACTTATATTTATTAACGATTATTATATCGAGTATTAGAAATATGACGATGGAGAGCATTCGTTGAGCTCTCCATCGTTGGCCTGATCGTTAGCGCTTGGCCTCGGTCTCGACGGCCTTGAAGACGCGCAGGTAGTTGCCGCCCCAGAGCTTGCCGATGTCGGCCTCGCTGTAGCCATGGCGGACCAGCTCGGCTGTGACATTGGCGGCCTCGCCCTCGTTGGTCCAGCCGACCACGCCACCCCCATGGTTGAAGTCGGAGGACAGGCCGACATGGTCGATCCCGATTCGCTTGACCGCGTAGTCGACGGAAACGATCAGGTCCTGGACCGTGGCCTTGGGCAGCAGGGCGTTGATGGCGTGGCTGTAGTCGGTGCGCTTTTCGGGTGTCAGGGTCTCGGTCCCGTCCGAAGTCTTTGCGTAGGCGGCCGGCAGGCCGAACTGGACGCGGATCGGCGCGACCTTGGCGGCGAAATCGGGACCGGGTTTGACCAGATAGGGGCCGAAGGCGACGATCTGGACGACGCCGCCATTGGCCTCGATGGCGTCGAGTTCGGCGTCCGACAGGTTGCGCGGCGCGTCGACTGCTCCCTGGACGCCGGAATGGCTGGCCACCACGGGCGCTCGGCTGAGCTTCAGCGTCTGGAAGACGCCGTCGGGTGTCAGCTGCGAGACGTCGATGATGATGCCCAGGTCGTTCAACTTGCCGACTGCCGCTTTGCCCAGGGTCGAGAGGCCGCCCCATTCGACCTTTGGGCCGGCGCCGCTGGGCCGCGAGGAGTCGGCATAGGCGTTGTTGCCCGCGTGGACGAAGCCGAAGCTGCGCACGCCGGCGCGGTAATAGGCGTCGATGGGTTCCAGGCTCTCGCCGAACGGATAGGCGTTGAGGAAGCCGACGATAATCGCCCGCTTGCCGGCCTTGGCGGCGGCCTCGACATCGGCGGCGCTCAGGGCCAGCACGGCGCGGTCCGGATGGCGCTCGGCAATGGCGCGGATGGCCGCCAGCTTGGTGTCGGCGTCGGCTCGCGCCTTGGCGTAGCCTTCGGGCGTGCGTGGCCCTTGGGGGACGAACGCAGCCAGCACGGCGGCGTCGACCTGGCCGCGCTCCAGCTTCGGCAGATCGATCTGGCCGTCGCCATCGACGCCGGCCTCGTGTGGGCCGACCCCCAGGTCCAAAGGCACGTCCACATGGCTGTCCAGAACCAGGGCGCGGGCGTGGATGGCCGCCGCATCGGGCTGGGCGGCCAGGGCGGCGGCCGGGTCTGAAAGGGCGAGGACGGCGGCCGAGGCGAGCAGGAAGAGCTTGGTCATGGCGGTCTCCAAGGGCGAGCGCCCTTAAGCGGTTTCGATCGGCACGTGGGGTTTGGTGTTGGGATAGATCAGCTCGACCGCCGGCTCGCCTTCGCCAGGCTTGTGCATGGCATAGGCGTTGACCGGCTGGGCGCGGTTGATCCAGGCAGTGTAGTAGAGGTGGTCGGCGCGCGGATCGTCGGTGTTTGGGTGCAGCAGGATGGTCAGGCCCAGGCTGTTAAGCTGCAGCCAGGGCAGGATCACGTGCAGCAGGTCGTTGGTGAAGCCGAAGTAGAACGACGGCGTCACGTGTGGTCCGCGCGGCGTCAGGTTCCAGTCGCCCAGTTCCACCAGGAAGCGCTCGGCCACCCAGCCGCGCAACAGGGCCGCCTTTTGGGCGGTGTCTTCGTCGAAATAGATATGGGCGTGGTAGCTCTTGATGTCGGTGTAGGGGCGTGGATGGGTCGGTATCGGCGTCTCGCCCGGACGCACCGAAACGGGTTTTGGCGTGGCTTGGTTGAAGGTCTCGTAGCCCCAAGGGCTCTTGCCGCCGACGGGCGCGCGGGGCTGCGGCGCCGGCGGGGGAACCGGACTTGTAGAGGGTTCGGCCTTGGCCTGGCCGGTGGTCAGGCTGGCGGTGGCGGCGGCGAGGCCGCCCCCTAGCAACATGGCGCGGCGATCGGCGTCCGGCGAAGCGGACCGGGCGGTGGCGCGGGGTTTGGTCGGTGGCATGGGCGTGTCCAGAGGAGGGGTGGCGCGCGAAACGTCCAGGTCGTGGGCATGGGCGAGCGGGCGGATCGCTCACAGCCAAGCCTTGATCGGCGCCAATCTCAATTCAGATAGATTTAGTAGGAATATAGAGAAGCTGACGCCACCACTATGACCGAGGGGCCGCGGCCCTAGACCGCAAACAGCGTGGCGTCAGCCAGGGCCGCGGCGTTGACGGTCTTGGGCAGAAGCCCAGCCTGGAAGAAAGTATCGGCGACCGTCTGCAATTTGCCGGTCACGGCCGGGGTGACAGGCCTTAGCACCGGGTTCTCGCGTTCGACCACCAGCTGGGCCACCGCTAGCGGGGCGCCGGTCACCTTGGCGAACACTGCAGCATATTGGTCCTTGTGGGCATTGGCCCAGATATTGGCCGCCGCGAACTGCCCGAGCGCGTCGGCGATGGCGCGCCGCTTGCCGGGCGAGGCCAGGGCGCGTTGCGAGGCGGTGATGAAGTTCAAGCCCTTATTGATGCCGACTCCGTCGCGCAGCACGCGAGCGCCGCGGTATTCGGCCAAGGCCTGATAGAGGCCGAACGTCGCCCATACCTCGATGCGCTTGGCGTCGAACGCGGCCTGGGCGTCGCCGGGCAGCATGAAGCCGATCGTGACGTCGGAAAGCTTGAGGCCGGCTTCCTTCAGCGCGCCCAGCAACAGGTAATGGGCGACGCTGCCGCGCGCCGATGAGACGATGACGCTTCGGCCCTTGATGTCGTGGACGCTCTTGATCGGCGAGTTTGGCGCGACGAGCAACGCCACGCCCCGCCCTGAAGACTGGCTGGCCGCGACCAGGCGGATTGGCACGCCGGCCGCGGCCGCCGCCAAGACCGGGGTGTCGCCGGCGGGCGCGGTGTCGACCGCCCCGGCCATGACCGCTTCGAACAGTGGAGCCGCGCCGGCGAAGTTGGCCCAGCGGAAGGCGTAGGGGCGACCCTTCAAAAGCCCCGCGGCCTCGACCTTGGCCCGGGTGAGGTTGGCCTGGTCGCCCAGAACCAGGACTTCGTCGGGCGTGTCGGCGCCGCAGGCGCAAAGCAGGGCGCCGGCCAAACCGGCGCCAAGCACGCCGCGACGGGAGGGGGCGTCAATCATTGGCGTCTCCATCCCTAAAGCCGAGGCGGCGGTCGAGAGCGCCGCTTTGAAAGCTGAAGGACGCGCCGATGAGCATGCAACTCTCCGCCAAGCATGCGACCGGTTTGCTGTCTATTTTCCTGCCTGACAAATGAGATTAAGCGACATCTCGGATAGCTTATCTCTAATCATGATCTCAAGGCGGAAGTCGTATTTCGATCTTGTTGTCCGGCGGGGTGGAATTTTGAATGTAAATAAGCTTGTTGATTAATGATCGTTTGAAGGCAGGGCCGGCAATTGCGTTAGATAAGCTTTTTGCGGTGGAGGCTTGCGTGGCGGACGGTTTCATTCCTGGTGTCGAACCCATCCGGCACAAGGTCAGTGAAGACGAATGGCGCGTGCGTGTCGATCTGGCCGCGCTCTATCGCCTTGCGGCGCTGGAGGGGTGGGATGATCTGATCTTCACCCATGTCTCGGCGCGCGTGCCGGGGCCCGAGCACCACTTCCTGATCAATCCCTATGGGCTGCGGTTTGGCGAGGTGACCGCCTCGAGCCTAGTGAAGATCGACCTAGATGGCGAGCTGGTCGAGCCGAGCGCCTATGGCGTCAACTATGCGGGTTTTGTCATCCACTCGGCGATCCACGCCGCGCGCGAGGACGCCCATTTCGTCATCCACTTCCATACCGACGACGGCATCGCGGTCTCTTCTCAGAAGGAAGGGCTGCTGCCGCTGAACCAGCGCTCGCTCGCGGTCATCCCACGGCTGGCCTATCACAACTATGAGGGCGTGGCCCTGCACCTGGACGAGCGTGAGCGGCTGGTGGCCGACCTGGGCGACAAGTCCCTGCTGCTGCTCCGCAATCACGGCACGCTGGCCCTGGGCGCTTCGCCTGGCGCGGCGTGGCTGGGAATCTATCAGCTGGAGAAGGCTTGCACCGCGCAGATCCGCGCTCTCAGCGGTGGACGCGATGGAGTGTTGATCGCGCCCCAGGCCGCCCAGGACGAAGTCGCCCGCCTCGTGGCCGGTCAGGGGCGCGGCACGAGCGATCGGGCCAGCACCGCGGATCTGGCCTGGGCGGCGCTGCTGCGGCGCGTTGACCAGGAGTCACCGGGCTACGACCGCTAGCGGCCTATCAGAGAGGTCGCTAGGGCGTTGGTCATACGAAGGCGCGCTCTCAGGGGTAAGGGAGTCAGATCCCGAGACTCTACCATTGGCTATAGAATACAGATAAAATTTCAGAAGCACTTATCTCGGGGTGGCGGAGTGATCGTTGGGGCGATTGTGTGCGGTGTAGCTTAATGCGTAAATTTGTATATTGAAACTACACACATAAAACCGGTAAATATATCGAATAGGTGGTATTTGTGGATGAAATATACAAAAATCTAACTTAATATGTAATTTATCTCATTTTACCAATGAGTATTAGGTGCGCCTTATCCCGGCGAGGATTTTTGGGGGTAAGGAATGCGCAGTAGCTTTTTCAAAGCGTCACTGATCATGGCGGGATCCATCCTGGCTTTTGCTTCGGCGGCGCGCGCCGAGACCGAAGTGGCTGGTGGCGTAGTGGCGGCGGCGGATGCGGCAGAGGCGGAGACCGCTGTCGAAGCCGTCATCGTCACGGGGTTGCGCGGTGGTGCGCAACGCACGGTCGCCGACAGTCCTGCGCCGATCGACGTGCTCGACGCCAAGCAACTGAACTATACCGGCCGAGCTGAGTTTTCCGAGGCCCTGTCCAAGCTGCTGCCGTCCGTGAACTTCGGCACCAACCAGGCGGGCGTCAATTCGATCGTCCGGCCGATCACCAACCGAGGCCTGGGCCCGGCCTATACGTTGGTCCTGGTCAACGGGAAACGGCGGCACAACAGCTCGCTGCTGACCAATGGCGGCGGCGACACCAGCGGCGTCAACGCCGTCGATCTGGACCTGATCCCGACCAGCGCCGTGCAGCGGATCGAGGTGCTCAAGGACAGCGCCGCCGCGCAATACGGCTCCGACGCCATAGCCGGCGTGGTCAATGTCGTGCTCGACAACAGCGCCAAGGGCGGCAGCTTGTCGGTCACCTATGGCGGGCTCTATGGCGGCGAGGGAGACCCCGACACCTACAAGATCCAGGGTGATTTCGGCTTTGCCCTGGGCAAGCAGGGCGGCTTCGTCCACCTCGGCGGCGACTACCGCAAGCGTGGCCTGGCCTGGTGGAACCTCAAGGCGACCGACACCAATCTCTACGGCCTGCCGACCGGCCGCACCGCCGCCCAGGTCATCGCCACGGCGGGCATCACCCAGGCCCAGTTCGACGCCAATGTCGCCGCCGCCAGCGCCCGCAACGCGGCCTGGAACGCCGACGGCGCCCACAATGGCGATCCCGAGGTCGAGGCGTTCAACCTGACCTACAATGCCGAACTGCCGCTGAGCGAAGACCTGACGGTCTATTCCTACGGAACCTATGGCCAGCGCGACACGGTGATCGGCAACAACTTCCGCCGGCCCAACAGCAACGCTAGCTTCTCGGCGCTTTTTCCCAATGGCTACTATCCGCTGAACAACACCTCGGAGACCGACTATCAGTTCGTCGGCGGCGGGCGCGGCAAGCTGGGCGCCTGGGACTGGGACTTCAGCCTTTCCCAGGGGCGTAATCGCAATCACCAGTTCAGCGATCTGGCGATCCGGCCTGCCCTGGGGCCGACCTCGCCGACCAAGTGGCCCAACCTGGCCACCTTCCTGTTCGAGCAGACGACCGCCAATCTGGATGTGACGCGCGAGATCGAGATCGGTTGGGCCAAGCCCCTGAGCCTGTCCTTCGGCGCGGAAGCCCGCCGCGATCATTTCCAGACCTTCGCCGCCGATCCCCTGGCCTATACGCCGGCCGCCTATGTGATCCAGAAGGGCGACCAGCAGTATGACTGGAATGTCGGGGTCCTGGCCTCGCCGGTGGTCCAGGCCGCCGTCGTCCTGACGCCCGACGACGTGGTCGACCTGAAGCGCGATGTGGTCGCCGGCTATGTCGATCTGGGACTCAGCCCAACCGACAAATGGTATGTCGGCCTGGCGGTGCGCGGCGAACAATATACTGGCAGCGCCGGCGGCACGGTCGGGGTGAAGGTCAATTCTCGCTACGACTTCACCGACAAGGTGGCGGTGCGCGGCACCGTCGGCACCGGCTTCCGGGCCCCGTCCCTGACCCAGCTCGGCTACGCCCAGACCGACGGCCGCACCGCGGTGATCAACGGCGTCCTGCAGCCCAATGTCGCCAAGCTGGCGCGCAACGACTCGCAGGTCGCGCGGTTGCTGGGCGCGCAGGATCTCAAGCCCGAGGAAAGCTGGAACGTCGGCCTGGGCGTGGTCTTGCGCCCGACCGCCAACGTCAACCTGACCATCGACGCCTACCACATTGTCATCGAGGACCGCATCGTCCGCACGGGACGGCTGTTTGGCCCGTCGGTGACGCCCATCCTGGTCGCAAACGGCCTGAGCCAGATCCAAAGCGTGGAATATTTCACCAACGCCGTCGACACGCGGACCGACGGCGTCGACGTGGTGCTGGACACGACCCGGCGTCTGGGCGACTGGGGACGGCTGCGGCTGAGCGCGGCGTTCAACTACAACAAGACCGACGTCACCCACATCATCGACGCCCCGGCCCAGCTGTCGAGCCTGTCGGCCGGCTCGGCCTTCTTTGGCGCTGACAAGGTTGGCGAGCTGACTGTGCTCAACCCGCACACCAAGCTGATCTTGGGTGGGAATCTCTCGTTCTGGCGGGCGGAGATCAATCTGCAGACCAGCCGCTACGGAAGCTATGTCGCGCGGCAGATCCCGCCGACGACCGACCGTGAATTTGGGTCCAAGTGGATCACCGACCTGGACGTCACGCTGTCGATCACGGAGCGGGCGCGTGTGGCGATCGGCGCCTCCAACCTTTTCGACGTTCGGCCGGAGACCAACGGCGTCGGCAGTCCGCAAAGCGGCGCGGGCTATTATGCTCCCTCGCCCTACGCCCCGAGCGGCGGGTTCTACTACACGCGCCTGTCGCTCGATTTTTAGGCGGCTGGAGTGGTTGAAATGACGGACTTGAAAGACTTTCGTTCGACCGCTCCCCTCAATCCCAATCGACGCGCCTTGCTCGTCGGCGGCCTCGCTGGGTTTGCTCTTCAGGGCTGCGCGAAGCGCCAGGCGACCCCGCGACCGGTCCTGACGATCGGCGATCAGCGCGGGGGCGTCCGCGCCCGGATGGCGGCGGCGGGCGCACTGGAGGGCGCCGTTCGCCTTCGCCTATGCCAATGGGGCCAAGGTCAAGGCGGTGTTGGCTGCGCGGATCGTCAACGCCGACCCGTCCGCCGATCGCGTCCCAGCGGTCCGGCAAAACAGGCTTACGCGGCGCGCGAAGTCCCAGGAGCACGCGTCCGGCCTCATTGACGAGTAGTCCCATGGATGCGCGAAGCATCGGCCCTGGATCATCGTTGAGGGGCGAAGGCTTGGGTGACCGCAGAAGGACCGGGCATCGATCCTGGCCGGTCGCACGTCAGCCCTGGGGCTGGGGCACGATGCGGATGTAGGGCTTGGGCTCGCGCCAGCCCCCTGGATAGAGCGTCTTGGCCTCTTCGTTCGACACCGAGCCGGCGATGAACACATCCTCGCCCTGAGCCCAATCGGCGGGTGTGGCGATACGATGCTTGGCCGTCAGTTGCAGGCTGTCGATCACCCGCAAGATTTCATCGAAGTTGCGGCCAGTGGTCATGGGGTAGGCGAGGATCAGCCTGATCTTCTTGTCCGGGCCGATGACGAAAACGTTGCGGACGGTCTGGTTGTCGGCGGCGGTGCGGCCGGCCGAGGCGCCTTCGACGCTGGCGGGGAGCAGGCCCCAGGCCTTGGAAATCGAAAGGTCCGTGTCGCCGATCAGCGGATAGTTCACCGCGTGGCCTTGGGTCTCGGCGATGTCGGCGGCCCATCGGGCGTGATCGGCGACCGGATCGACGGAGAGACCGATCACCTTGACCCCGCGTCGGTCGAATTCGGGCTTCAGACGCGCCACGGCGCCGAGCTCCGTCGTGCAGACCGGCGTGAAGTCCTTGGGGTGGCTGAACAGCACGCCCCAGCTGTCGCCGAGCCAGTCGTGAAAGTCGATCGGCCCTTGCGTAGTTTCGGCTGCGAAGTTGGGAGCGGTGTCCCCGAGCGCGAGCGACATGGCGGTCTCCAAATAGGCGATAGTGAGCGCGGTAGATGACCGCTTCGTCGGGACGAAGCGAGCCCCTGTGTTTCAGGCGACGGCGCGTTCAGACTTGGCGGTGGTGAACCGATTGGCCGGAACGTCGATCCCCAGACTTTCGCGGAAGGTCGCGCCCTCGTAGTCTTCGCGAAAGATCCCACGCTTCTGCAGCAGCGGCACCACCTCTTCGACCAGCAGTTGGAACTGCCCTGGGAGCGATTGGCCGATCACGAAGCCATCCGAGGCGCGGCTGTCGAGCCATAGCTCGAACTTGTCGGCGATCTGCTCGGGCGTGCCCACCAAGTCGCCGCGCGGCGTGGCGAAGCGCAGGGCCACCTGGCGCAGGGTCAGGTTCTCTTCCTCGACCGCCTTGGCGATCTTCAGCGTCGCCGACTGCGAGCTGTTGACGCCACGGCTGAACACGTCGGGGAAGGGGGCGTCGAGGTCGTAGCCTGTGAAGTCGTGGTCGTTGAAGCCTCGGCCCAGCATGGCCAGGGCGGATTCGATCGACACCAGCTCGGCGCGTTCGCGCCAGCGAGCGTCGGCCTCGGCCTCGGTGGAGCCGATGATCGGCGCCGCGGCGGGCAGGATGAACAGGCTGTCGGGATCGCGGCCAAAGCCGGCGGCGCGGGCCTTGACGTCGGCGTAGTAGGCGCGCGCCTCCTCGATGTCGCCATGGCCGACGAAGATCGCGTCGGCGCGCTTGGCGGCCAGGTTGCGGCCGTCCTCCGAGGCGCCGGCCTGGAAGATCACCGGCTGGCCTTGGGCCGAACGGGCGATGTTCAACGGGCCCTTCACGGAAAGGAATTCGCCCTTGTGGTCCAGGGTGTTGAGCTTGTCGGGATCGAAGAACACCCCGCTGGCCTTGTCGTGGATCAGGGCGTCGTCCTCCCAACTGTCCCAGAGGCCCTGGACGACGTCGAGATATTCGGCCGCCAGCTTGTAGCGGACGTCATGGGCCAAGTGCTCGGCCTTGCCGAAGTTCTCGGCCGAACCTTCAAGCCATGACGTCACCACATTCCAGCCGGCGCGGCCGCCGCTGATGTGATCCAGCGAAGCGAACTGGCGGGCGACGTTGAAGGGCTCCGAATAGGTGACGCTGAGCGTCGCCACCAGGCCGATGTGCTCGGTCACCGCGGCTAGGGCCGACAGGATGGTGATCGGCTCGAAGCGGTTGAGATAGTGCGGGCTGGACTTGGCGTTGATCGACAAGCTGTCGGCGATGAACAGGAAGTCGAACTTACCCTGTTCGGCCAGTTTGGCCGCGCGGGCGTAGTACTTGAAGTCGGTGCTGGCGCCGGGCTGGGCGTCGGGATGGCGCCAATCGGTCCAGGTGCGGCCAGCGCCCTCAATCATATGACCGAGTTTCAGTTGTTTGCGTTTCGCCATGGCGGCTGCCTCCGATATGTCGCCGGAATGACTGTCACCGTGCGTGGGCCATCGCAATGGAGTTTAGAAAATACATCATATTAGTATCTCCGGATAATACGGGCGTTATTATGATTTCATGAGCCATGAACTATTTGGAATTTAGATATAGGAATCTCTGGCGCGCGTTAGAGGATTACTGTTTCGCCTCGTCAGTGGTGATTACTCATGGTGGCGACAGCGTGTGGCGCTTTTCGCCCACGCCTCGATCCATCAGACGAGGACGGGCCCATGAGCGCCACCATCACTGGTATTCGCGAGACCGCGAGCGACGCGGCGGAATTCAGCACGATCCCGCTCAATCCAACGATTGGTTCGGAAGTCAGCGGCGTCGATCTGCGCCAGCCGCTGGGCAGGTCCCAGCGTGACGCCCTCAAGGCCCTGCTGCTGCAGCGCAAGGTGCTGTTCTTCCGCGACCAGGACATCACCCGCGACCAGCAATTGGCTTTCGCGGCCAATTTCGGCGAGGTCTACGCCCATCCGACCGGCGGGGTCGACACCCATCGCGCGGTGCAGCCGATCTCAGCCGAGGCGTTCAAGCAGTACAATATCCGTGAGAACCACTGGCACACCGACACCAGCTGGCGGATCAACCCGTCATTCGGCGCGGTGCTGAAGGCCGTGCACATCCCCGAGGTCGGCGGCGATACGATCTGGGCCGACGGCCACGCGATCTGGAAAGGCCTGCCAGAGGACCTGAAGGCGGCCGTCGATGATCTCTATGTCATCCACGACTATCAGGACGCTTTGACCAAGTCGGGCGAACGCTATCCGCTCGTGGCTCATCCGGCCATCCGCACCCACCCGGAAACCGGCGAGGAGATCTTCTGGATCAATTTCGGCCTCAAGCCTCGGTTCGTCGACCTGGCGCCGGAAGAGAGCAGGGCGCTGCTGGCCCGGCTCTATGACGAGGTCAAGAAGCCCGAGCACCACGCCCGCTTCCGCTGGCGGCCCAATTCGGTGGCGCTGTGGGACAATCGCGCCGGCCTGCACTACGCGGTGCGCGACTATGGCGACTTCCCGCGGGTGATGGAGCGTGTGCTGATCGGATCCGACGACATTCCGTATCGCGAGCGGCGTTCCACCTGACCCCAGGGCGAGGATGTAAGACTTTCGGCCAGGTCCCAACTCCGCATCTGGTCGTTTTGACCTTTAAAGGTATTTGCTTGCGGGCCGTCCTCCGCCGACGGGCGTTACCAACGCTGGTCGCCAAAGGTCCGGTTTCCGGCGTGGCGCCAATGTTGGAGGCTGGAAAATTAGGCGGCAGTACACCGGCGCCGTGCGATCACGGCCGCCGCGTGGGCGCCCATGGCCTTCTTGTCCAGCTTGCCTGTCGGGGTCACCGCCATGGTGTCGACGAGCACCAGATGCTCCGGCCATTTCTTACGCGACATTCCACTAGCGGCCATGTGGTCGAGCAAGGCTGGTAAGTCCAGGGTTTGAAAACCGGGGCGCAGCTTGCAAACTGCACAGGCCTGTTCGCCGAGTTTGGTCTCGGGCACGGCGACCACGGCGGCCTCGGCGATGGCGGGGTGTTGCAGTAGGGCGGCTTCGACCTCGGCGGGGTCTATGTTGAATCCTCCTCGAATGATCTGGTCCTTGATGCGCCCGACCACGCGGACGAAACCCTCGTCGTCGCGGATGATCTCGTCGCCAGTGAGATAGTAGCCGTCCGGCGTCATACGCTCCTGACCCGCGCCCATGCCCTGAGCGTAGCCGAGAAAAAGGGATGGGCCGCGCACGCCGGCCTGTCCCCGTTTGCCGCGGGGCAGGGCGGTAAGTTCGGCGTCGAACGCTTCTTCCTCCGTGCCTGGGAAGGGCTGTCCGTCGAAACGCTGGCGATGGTCGAGCGGATGGTCGGGCCAGGTCGAGCAATGGCCCATGCACTCGGACATCCCGAACATCCGCAGCGCCTTGACCCCAAGCAATTTGTCGGCGTCCGCGATCAGTTCGGCCGTCATCGCACTGCCGCCAACCGCCATGGCCTTGAGCGGCAGGCGTCTGGTCCAGAGGCCCTGGCGCGCGGCCTCGACCATGGTGAACAGGTGGGTTGGCACCGCGATCGCCCAGCCGCAGCCGAACCGCTCGGCCCGCGCCATCGCTTGGACCGGGTCCCAGGGATCGACGAACACCAGGCGCCGGCCTTGCGACAGCGCGAAATGAGCGGTGAAGGTGAAGCCCGGCGCGCTGTCCAGCGGCACGATCCCGAGCAGAGCGTCGTCGGGCGCCAGGCCGGCGATCGCCGCGCACGCCCTGGTGGCGTAGTTCAGCGCGCCCGCTCCGTGCATGACGCCTTTTGGAACCCCTGTAGACCCAGAGGTGAAACCGATCAGGACAGCGTCCTGGTCGCGGGGATCGTCGGAACGCCCGTCCAGAGGGCGCGGCAAGACCTCCCAGCGATCGGCCTGAGCGCAGACAACGGTCGCGGCGTGGCCCAGCGCGCCGTCCAGGGCCGTCAGTTCCGACGGGCCGAGTTTGGGGGAATAGGGGCAGAAGACGCTGTCGATCGCGGAGACGGCCAGCGCCGCAGCCAGGGTTCCGGCGGTCTTGTGGCCGGCGACCAGCACGCGGTCGCCTGGCCCAACGCCGTGACTCTGAAGCTCGACGGTAAGGGCGGCGGCCATCGCCGCCAGCTCTCCCCGGGTCCAGGGACGGTCGTCGCAATCGACCAGCGCCACCGCTTCGGAATCGGCTCGACGATGGGCTTGGAACTGCGGCCAAAGCCGAGCCTCGGTCCAGGAGAGGGTTTTCAACCCGTTCTCGAACGGAAGCTCAGGCAAGGGATTGTCCTCCATCGACAAGGAAGGTTTGGCCGGTGATGAAGCTGCCGGCCCCCGAGGCGAGTAAGGCCAGAGCGCCGCAGACCTCAAGCGGTGCGCCGAACCGGCCCAGCAGGATGCCGGCCTTGGTCTTGGCCTGGATGTCGGCGTCCAGCGTCTCGGTCATCCCAGTCTCGATGGACCCTGGGGCGATGGCGTTCACGCGGATGCCGTGACCGGCCCATTGGGCGGCCAGGTCACTGGTCAGATGGACGATCGCGGCCTTGGAGGTGGTGTAGGGGACCACCTGCCCGGCGTCCGGATGATAGGACAGGAAGGCGCCGACGGAGGCGATGTTGATGATGACGCCGCCGTCATGGCCGATCATGTGACGCGCCGCGTGACGACTGGCCAGGAAGGTCCCGGTGACGTTGACGTCCATCACCTTCTTCCAGCCCTTCAGCGGTATGTCCTGCGGCAGGCCCCACCAGGACGCGCCGGCGTTGTTGACCAGGATGTCCAGGCCGCCAAGCCGCGCGACGGTCTCGGCGATCGCGGCCTCCACGGAGTTCTCGTCGGTAATGTCGCAGGCTAGGCCGATCGCCTGAACGCCAAAGCGGTCCGCGAGCCGCTTGGCGGCCTCGCCGCAGTCGGCGGCGTTGCGCGAGGCCAGCGCCACGGAACAGCCGAGGTCGGCCAGGGTCGCGGCCATGGCCTCGGCCAGGGCGCCCCGGCCGCCGGTGATCAGCGCCCGCTTGCCGTGCAGGCGGAACAGCTGGCTGACGAAGCCTGGTGTTTGCTCAGTCATAGGCGGCCGCCAGCAGATCGACTTCCTCGGTGACGACGATGATGCGTTTGCCGCCCATGCCCTTGGTCTGCCGCGTGGCGGCTGCCCACTCCGGCGAACCGAGCGCGATGTCCAGCGCCGCCTGGTCGGCAAAGGTCAGGACAGCATGGCCGTCCCAGCCCGGCGCGCCAGGACAGTCGTAGTCCCGCGTCACCGCGCCGTGCCGGTAGGCCTGGAGGCCGGGCAGGACGCGGGCCGCCGCGGCGTGGGGGCCGCGCCACCACGCCGTGAACTGCTCGTGAGTCATGTCCGGCGGCCTGCTGGCCAGGACGACCATGCTGACGGCCATCCTTAAGCGCCCGTCCAGACCGGCTTGCGCTTCTCGAGGAAGGCGCTGACGCCCTCGCGCGCGTCGGCCGAGTGGTGAACCACGTTGCAGGTCATGGTCTCGAGGGTGATCAGCGAGTTGGTGTCGGCGTCCAGCCCGCGGTTGACCGCCATCTTGGTCATCCACATGCAGAACGGGCTGAGATCCAGGAAGGGCTGACAGAATTCGGCGATCAGGGCGTCGAACTTGTCGGCCGGAGCCGAGGCGTTGCACAGGCCCCATTCGGCGCATTCGTCGCCCGACAGCAGCTTGCCCGTCAGCATCAGCTCCTTGGCCTTGCGCATGCCGATATAGCGCGGCAGGCGATAGATCGGACCGGCCCCGCCGAACAGGGCGCGGCGGATATGGAAGTCGCCGATCTTGGCTTCCGAGGCGGCCAGGGCGAAGTCGCAGCTGATCATCAGTTCGAAGCCGCCGGCGACGGCGTAACCCTCGACCGCAGCGATCGTTGGTTTGCGCATGTTGAAGATCTTGTCGTAGGTGCGGGCGGAATCGATCGCCAGCTGCAGCGACGTGCTGGTTTCGTGCAGCACCGGACCGACCAACTGGTCCAGGTCGGCGCCTGAGCAGAAGGTGTTGCCGCGGCCGCGGAAGACGACGGCGAGCGCCTTGGGCTCGGCGGCGACCTTGTCGACGGCGGCTTCCAGTTCGCGCAGCAACTGAGGGCTGACGCAGTTGCGCTTGTGGGGACGGTTCAGCCAGATCGTGGCCAGGCCGTTGTCCGCCAGTTCGTACTGGATGACGTCTTTTTCGAGTTCCATCGTGATCTCCTTGTAAAAATTGAGCGGGGCGAGCCCGGAGGTTCAGGGAGTCTGGGCGTCCGGCGGAGCGAGCATGGCCCCCACGCCCATCCAGGCGGCGATCCCGGCCGATGGCACGGCGCAGAGAACGGCCTCGGCGATCTCCGCGTCGGTGGCGCCGGCATTGCGGGCGCCGCGAACGTGGGTGAGGGCCATCGGGCTGTAGCCGGCGGCCAGGATGGCCAGCAGCAGCAGCTCGCCGTGCTTGGGGCTGAGCGGATTGGCGTCGATGCTGCCGCGCCGCATCAGATAGTAGGCGTCGGCCGCGGGCGGGCTAAGGCGTAGGAGTTGCTGCAGAGGCGCCGGGATCGTCCCGAAATAGGCGGTAAAATTGGCGACCGCCTCGCCATCCGCCGCCGTCGCCAAGGGTTGGGCCGGCGGGGTGTCGACGGCGTCGAACACGATCTGGATCAGCCCGGCGAACTCCAGAGCGGCGCCTTCGCCGCGCAGGCTGCTGAGGACGATGAGCCCCGCGACCGCTTCCTTGACCGTCAGGCCAAGATCCCGGCCTCGGCTCAGCTCGCGCAAGGCCAGCGTTTCGTAGCGGCGGTCGATCGCTGCGACGGCCACGAACAGCGCCTTGAGCCGGCCCGGCACCGCGCCGTCGGCGTCGATGACACCGCGAAACCCGGCGTAGCCCGCCAGGGTGTAGGGTGCGAACCCCTGAAGCAGCGCGACGTCCATTAGCGGACTTGTTGTCATCGTTTCTCTCCTTGCCTCTGTCATGTTCGACCGACTGGTCGGGCGTCAAGCGCAAAAAAAAGTTGGCTGACCAGTTTGACAGCCGACCGGTCGGTCGAGTAGCCATTTGCACGACCAACCGGACGGTCGAGTCTTGTTGGCGGGAATGAAGCCCGGCTGGTGCGGTCAAGCGCGGCCGGAAGGGGTGCAGATGGATTTCGAGCAGTCAGCCAGGTCGCGGGAATGGATGGAGCGGGTCCGATCGTTCATGGACGATCATATCGCGCCTGCGCTTCCGATCTATCACCAGCAGTGCGCCGCGCTCGACCGCTGGAGCGAAATTCCGCCGATTTTCGACGAACTGAAGGCCAAGGCCAAGGCCGCCGGTCTGTGGAACATCTTCATGCCGCCGTCGGATCATGACGACGAGTTCTTCACCAGCGTGGGCCTGACCAATCTCGAATACGCGCCGATCGCCGAGACGATGGGGCGCATCTACATCGCCGCCGAGGTCTTCAACTGCATGGCGCCCGATACGGGCAATTTCGAGGTCCTGCACCGCTATGGCACGCCAGATCAGAAGCGGCGCTTCATGGTTCCGCTGCGGGACGGACAGACGCGTTCGGCCTTCCTGATGACCGAACCGGACGTGGCCTCGTCGGACGCGCGCAATATCCAGACATCGATCCGCCGCGACGGCGACGCCTACGTGATCAACGGCCGCAAGTGGTGGTCGTCGGGCGCGGGCCATCCGCGCTGCGCCTTCTTCATCCTGATGGGCAAGACCGATCCGGACGCGCCGGCCCATGGCCAGCAGTCGATGATCATCGTGCCGCGTGACACGCCGGGCGTCACCCTGGTGCGCCACCTGCCGGTATTTGGCTACGACCACGCGCCGCACGGCCATTTCGAGGTCCGGCTCGAGAACGTGCGGGTTCCCGCCGAAAACATGCTGTTGGGCGAGGGAAGGGGCTTCGAGATCGCCCAGGGGCGGCTTGGTCCGGGCCGCATCCATCACACCATGCGCAACATCGCCACGATGGAAGTGGCGCTGGAGAAGATGTGCAGGCGTCTGGTCCAGCGCCGGGCCTTCGGCAAGACGATCGGCGAACACTCGGTCTGGGAGCAGCGGATCGCGCGCGCGCGGTGCGAGATCGAGATGGCCAGGCTGCTCTGTCTCAAGGCGGCTCATCGCATGGACACGGTCGGCAACAAGGAAGCCCGGGCCGAGATCGCGATGATCAAGATCGCCGCGCCTCGCATGGCCCAGCAGATCGTCGACGACGCCATCCAGGCTCACGGCGGCGGCGGGGTCAGCGACGACTTCGGCCTGGCCGAAATGTGGGCCAACACCCGCATCGTGCGCCTGACGGACGGTCCAGACGAAGTTCACGAACGCCAGCTGGCGCGCCTGGAATTGGACAAGTATCGCATGGCGGTGGCGTCGTGAACGCCGTTCAGCCCGCCGCCTATCTGGGGACCACCCGCGCGGTCGCCGCAGGGACGCGGTTCGACGAAGCCCGCCTGACCCGCTACCTCGAAGCGCATGTGCCCGGGTTCCGGGGGGCGCTGACCGTCGAACAGTTCGAGGGCGGGCAATCCAACCCGACCTATCTGCTGATCACCCCGGATCGTCGCTACGTCCTGCGGTGCAAGCCGGCCGGCGTGTTGCTGAAATCCGCTCACGCGGTGGAGCGCGAATTCCGCGTCACCCGCGCCCTGTTTGAGGCCGGCCTGCCGGTGCCCGAACCTCTCGTCCTCTGTGAAGACGAAAGCGTCATCGGTGTCGTCTTCTACGTCATGCGACACGTGCCCGGCCGGGTCTTCTGGGATCCGAGCATGCCGGATCTCGATCGCGACGATCGCGCGGCGATCTACGATTCCGCCAATGCGACCCTGGCTCGAATGCACTGCGTGGACTACGTCGCGCTGGGGCTGGAGGATTTCGGACGGCGCGGAAACTATTTCGCCCGCCAGATCTCGCGCTGGTCCGGCCAATACGAGGCCTCTCGCACCACCGATCTCCCCGATATGGACCGTCTGATCGCGTGGTTGCCGGGCGCCATTCCCGATGACGGCGATCGCAGCACAGTCATCCATGGCGACTATTCGTTCCACAACCTCATCGTCCATCCGACGGAGCCGAGGGTGGTGGCCGTGCTCGACTGGGAGCTGTCGACGATCGGCAACCCCGTCGGCGACCTGACCTATCACATGATGGAGTGGTTCCGCCCCGCCGGCGTCGACGTCCGTGGAACGCTCGCGGGGGCGGACCTGGCGGCCCTCGGCATCCCCAGCGCGGAGGCCTACGCCGCGCGCTATCGAGACCGGACCGGTTTCGACGTCGACCCGACCCACCCCTTCTACCGCGCCTTCAACCTCTTTCGCGTGGCCGCGATCCTCCAGGGCATCGCCGGTCGCGCACGGGACGGCGTCCAGACCGACGCAAAGGCGGCCGAAATCATCACGCGCATCAAGCCGCTTGCGGCGGCGGCATGGCGCGAGGCCCAGGCGGCCGGAGCGAGCTGACCGCAACGACAGTCAATAGGCGTACTCATCAGCAACAAGGGCGAGATCGGCGACCACAAGCTCGACGCGCCTCAGGAGGGAAACAATCATGTTCAGGAACACGCGTTCTCAGGGATTGTTGGGATTGTTCGCTGGAGGGTCGCTTGCGGCCCTTGCGCTGCCGGCTCTGGCCCAGACCGCAGCGCCTGCCGTCCCGCAGCCGCCGGCCACGGCCCAGGACTCCAACGTGCTCGACGACATCGTGGTCTCGGCGCGTCGGCGCGAGGAGCGGCTGCAGGACGTGCCGGTCGCCGCCACCGTCGTCGGCCAATCGCAGGTCAAGCAATACAACCTGACCTCGGTCGCCAATATCCGCATCGTGGCCCCGGAAATCACCCTGGACCGCGGCTTCACGGGGTCGGCGACCTCGATTTCGCTGCGCGGCGTCAGTTCCTCGGCCATCGACGGCGGCGTCGAGCAGTCGGTGCTGCTGGACTTCGACGGCATGGCGATCAGCCGCGGCCGGATCCTCAATGACGCCCTGTTCGACGTCGACAGTCTGACGGTCCTCAAGGGGCCGCAAGCCGTGTTCTTCGGCAAGAACTCGCCCGGGGGCGTGGTCTCGGTCCGGTCCATCAATCCCGGCTCGAGCTTCGAAGGCTATGCCCGCGTCGGCTACGAGTTCACGTCTGACAACCTGCAGTTCGAGACGGCGGCCGGCGGTCCGATCAACGACCGGCTGGGCCTGCGGCTGGCGCTGATCAGCAGCCAGAGCGAAGGCTATATCCACAACAACGACAAGACCGGCGTCGTCGACGTCGTACGGTCCGCGGCGTCGGGCAGCACCTTCGTGCCGCCCGCTCCCGATCGCCTGGGCGCCGAGCGCAAGCTCGCCCTTCGCGGCACTGTGGTCTACGACAATGGCGAGGGCTTCAGCGCCAATCTCAAACTGCTGTACAGCCGATACAGAGGCCAGGGCCTGCAAAGCTTCAGCGAGGTGATGGGCTGTCCCGCAGGACGCACCCAGCCCCAGACGGTCGGCGGGGTGCTGGACCCCAATGGCGACTGCAAGCTGAACGATCGTTCGTCCCAGGGATGGCTGGCGCCCGAGATCATCGCCAACTGGCCGCAGGTCAACCGCCACGATAACGGCAAGCCCTATTCCAGCAACGACTCTTTCCTGCCGACGCTGACGCTCCAGTACGCCAGCGACACATTCACCCTGACCTCGGTCACGGGCTATTACGACTACGACTATATCAGCCAGGGCAACGCAGACGCGACGTCCTATTCGTACTTCTGGTCGTACAGCAACGAGAAGAACAAGAGCTTCTACCAGGAGGTGCGCGCCACCTCGACGCTCGAGGGACCGCTCAACTTCGCGTTCGGGGGCCACTACGAGAACAACCATCGTGACCTGTTCGTCGGGGCCGCCAGTGGCCCCGCGCCGCGTGATCCGGCGACGGGCAAGTACCACTCCAACGATAACCAGCAGGGCAATCGCTCGGATGCGTGGTCGGTGTTTGGCCAGGTGGTCTACAACATCACGCCCAAGCTCGAGTTGGCCGGCGGCGCGCGCTACACCAAGCAGACCAATGAGCTGGACTCCTTCAACAGCTACGTCAATCCGGTGATCGCGGCGAGCCAACTGCCGGTAGGCAAGCATGTCGTCGGCGAAAAGTCCCAGGACAACGTCTCGCCGGAGGTGACGCTGACCTGGCGCCCGAGCCGCGCCCTGACTGTCTATGGGGCCTACAAGACCGGTTTCCTGGCCGGCGGCTACTCCAACCCAGGCACCCTAAGCGCGATCACCACGATCAAAACCCTGAGCTTCGACGAAGAGACGGTTAAGGGTGGCGAGGTCGGCATCAAGAGCTCGTTGCTGGATGGCCGCCTGACCGCGAACGTGACGGGCTATCGCTACGAATACGAAGGCCTGCCCCTGACGTCGCTGATCGCGCTGAACGCCACGACCCTGACCTACGTCACGCAGAACGCGGCCAATACCATCGCCCAGGGCGTGGAGTTCGAGACGGCCTATCGCGGGCCGGATGGATGGACTCTCCGGGCGACCGCCTCCTACAACGACGCCCATTTCGACCGCTTCGACCGGGCGCAGTGCTACACGGGCCAGACGCTGGCCCAGGGATGCCTGGCCGACCCGGCGAACGGTGGCCGGTACCAGGACCTGTCGGGGCGAGCAGTGTATCGGGCGCCCAAGTGGATCGCCACGACCGGCTTCATCAAGACGTTCAAGGTGTCGGACAAGTTCGACGCGACGGTGAACGCCGATCTTCGCTACTCGTCCTCCTACTTCACCGGCCTGAACCTCAATCCGCTGTCGCGGCAGTCCGGATACGTGCTGTTGAACGCGGGCGTGCGCCTGGACTCGCACGACGGCTGGTCGGCTTCGATCATCGGGCGAAACCTGACGAACGAACGCTATGGCACGCTGGGCATCGACAAGCCCGGCGGCGCCGGCGAGGTGTTCACCGTGGCGGGCGAGCCGCGCGCGGTGGTCCTCCAACTCGAAAAGACGTTCTAGGGTTCGCGGATGGAAGACCACGGCATCGAATGCGATCTGCTGGTGATCGGTGGCGGCATGGCGGGTCTGTCCGCCGCCGCCTGGGCGGCGGAACGCGGCGCCCGGGTGATCGTTGTGGAGAAGGCGGCGGTCCTGGGCGGCTCGGCCGTGCTGTCCGGGGGCGTCTTCTGGACCGCCGTTTCGGCGGAAAAGATGACGCTCTACGGCGGCGGGGATCCGGCGCTGGGGCGGGTCGTGTTCGAGACCTATCCCGAAGCGGTCGCCTGGCTGCGCCGCCGCGGAGTCGACATGACCCCGCGGCTGGACGTCCTCCACGGCCAAGGCTACCAGATCGACATCCACGGCTATGTGCGCGGCTGCGCGGCGCTGGTTGAGCAGCATGGCGGATCGGTGGTCCTCGAGACCGAGACCTTGAGCCTGATCCAGGACGCCAGCGGGGCGGTGGTCGGGGCCCATACGCGGCACGCCGACGGCGAGGTCGTCGTGCGGGCCGCCGCCACGGTCCTGGCGACGGGCGGTTTCCAGGCCTCGCCGGAATTGCGCGCCCGCTACATCCACCCCAACGCCCGCGAGATGCGGTTGCGCTCCAACCCCGTCAGCGACGGGGCGGGCCTGCGCCTGGGCCAGGCCGTGGGCGGCGAGGTCGCCGGCTTCAACCGGGGCTTCTATGGCCATCTGGTCAGCGAAAGCCGGCGCTGGGACGACGAGCGGCTTTATGTCGCCCTGTCGCAGTATCACAGCGAGCACGCGCTGCTGATCAACGAGGCGGGCCATCGCTTCTGCGACGAGACGCTGGGCGATCACACCAACACCTACGAGACCCTGATCCAGCCGGGGGCGCGTGCGATCTGCTTCTGGGACGCGCGCGTGCACGAGGCCTATGCCACTGTACCGGTAGTCTCGATCGGAGAGCCCTTGGACAAGATGCGGACGGCGATCGAGAACGGGGGCCAGGGCGTCGTCGCCGCCACGCTGGATGAGGTCGCCGCCTTCGCGGACGATCAAGGGTTCGACGGCCTTGTCGTACGCGCGACGATCGAGGCCTTCAACCAGGCCGCGCGGCACGGGTGGGAGACCCTGCGTCCGCCCAGGACGGAGGACTGGCGACCGCTCGACAAGGCGCCGTACTACGCCCTGGTCGTCCATCCGGCGATCACCTTCACTTTTGGCGGTCTGACAATCGATACGGGCGCCCGGGTTCTCGGTGTCGATGGAACGCCCGTCCCTGGATTGTTCGCGGCGGGAAGCGATGGCGGCGGGGCCTACGGCCACGGCTATGCCGGCGGTCTCGCGCTAGCGATGACCTTCGGCATGACCGCCGCCCGTACGGCGGGCTGGGCATGAGGGACGTCGCCGACGCCGCGCTGACGCGCCAGGAAAACCGCTCCAGAAACGTGATGCTGCTGGCGCTGATTTCCGTGTCGGCCTTCAACTACGTCGACCGCACGATCATCTCGATCCTGCAGATCCCGATCAAGGCCGAGCTTGGCCTGTCGGACGGCCAGCTGGGAGCACTGACCGGCCTGGCCTTCGCGCTGTTCTACGCCACCCTGTCGCTGCCCATCGCCCGGCTGGCGGACCGATATAGCCGCCGGTGGATCGTGGTGATCTCCTTGGTCGTCTGGAGCGCGATGACCGCGATGTGCGGCTTGGCGACCGGCTTCTTCAGCCTGGTGTTCCTGCGCATCGGGGTCGCGATCGGCGAAGCGGGCAGCGTGCCCGCCAGCGTGTCGCTGATCGCCGACTACTATCCTCCGGCGCGTCGCGCGGCCGCCATGTCGACCTGGGGCCTGGCGCTGCCGATCGGCCTGTTGCTGGGCTACACCTGTACGGGCTGGCTGGCCGAGGCGGTGGGCTGGCGAATGGCCTTCGGCGTCGTGGGCGGCGCGGGCGTGCTGCTGTCGCCGCTGATCCTGCGTATGATCGCCGAGCCGCGCCGTGGCCGGTTCGATCCCGCGACGGCGGAGGTCGCGGCGGCGCCGCCGATCGGAGCGGCGCTCGGCGCTCTCTGGCGCAACCGGGCCTTCCGTTATGTGGTGCTGGCCGGGATGTTCCACGGCTTTACCCAATACGCGATGATGACCTGGAACGCGCCGTTCTTCACGCGGAGCCATGGCTTGTCGCTGGGCCAGGTCGCGCCGCTGATGGCTCTGCTGAGCGGTGGGGCCGGCGCCGTGGGCATCTATGCCAGCGGCTGGATCGCCGATCGCCTGTCGGCGAGCAATGCGCGCTGGCGCCTGTGGATCATGGCCCTTTCGGTCGGCGCCACGGTCCCTTGCGCGCTGGTGCAGTATCTCGTGCCGTCGACCCCGCTGGCCATCGCCGCCGCCGCGCTCGCCGCCGCGCTGATGATCGCCTACTACGGCCCGATCCTGGCGACGACGCAGTCGGCGGTCAGCCCGACGATACGTGCGTTCAGCAACGCGGTTTTGCTGCTCACCTTCAATCTCTTCGGTCTTGGACTGGGACCTTGGGTGACGGGCCTGTTGAGTGATCTGCTGACCGAACGCTTTGGCCACGACGCCCTGCGCTATGCCCTGGTGATCGTGCTGGTCCCTTCGGCCCTGGCGTCGGGAATCTTCTTCTACGCGGCCCGCTTCTGGGCTCCGGACAGCACCGTGCCGCGCGCGGCCGACGGGAGTAGCGATCGTGCATGATTTCAAGGGCAAGTGCGCCGTCATCACCGGCGCGGGCAGCGGCATCGGAGCCGCGCTGGCGCGCCGCGCGGCCGCCGAAGGCATGAACCTCGTCCTGGCCGACATTGCCGAAGACGACGTTCGGGCAGTCGCCGCGAGCCTGGGCGGCGTCGACGCCCTGGCGCTGCGCTGCGATGTCTCCGACGCGGGGAGCGTCGAGGCGCTGGCCGAGGCCGCCTATGACCGGTTCGGCGCGGTCGACCTGCTCTGCAACAACGCCGGCGTGGTTCCCGGCGGCCGCCATCGCAAGGTGTGGGAATACACGGTCGCGGACTGGGACTGGTCGCTGGGCGTCAATCTCTACGGGGTCGTCCACGGCATTCGCGCCTTTGTTCCGCGGATGATCGCGGTCGGGCGGCCCGCCCACATCATGAACACCGCGTCCGTCGCGGGCGTGGTCAGCGGTTCGGGATCGGCCTGTTATGGCGCGGCCAAGCACGCGGTCGTGCGCGCCACCGAGGCGCTCTATGCGGGTTTGAAGGAGGTGGGAGCCCCGATCGGCGTGACGATGCTGTGCCCTGGCCTGGTCAGGACCGGCATTTATGATGCGGAGAAGCGACGTCCCGCACGGTTCGCGAGCGCCGAGGGCGCGCCGAGCGAGTCCGCCGAGCTCGAACAGATGCGCGAGGACCTCTATCGCAACGCCACCACGCCGGAGGAAGCCGCGGATATCGCCTTTCAGGGCGTCATCGACAACCGGTTCTACGTCTTCACCACCACCAGCTTCGACTCCGCGATCGAGAAACGCGCCCAGGACATCCTGGCGCGCGCCGATCCGAGCTTCGAAAGCATCGTCGCGATGAGCCGCAAGGATGCGGGCCTGGACGCCGTGCAGGACTAGGCGGGAGGCGTGGATTGTTCCGGAGTCCGCTCAGGCCTCGACCAACAGTGTTCCGGCGTTGACGCCGGCGAACAGGTCCACGAAGGCCTTAGGCAAATGTTCGAAGCCGCGGCGAAGGTCGGTCCTGACGACCAAGTCGCCCCTTTCGATCCAGCCGCGAAGCCGGTCGCGCGCTGTATTGAGCTGGTCGACATAGTCTCCGACCACGAACCCTTCCATGCGGACCCGGCCGTAGACCAGCTTCATCATGTCACGCGGGCCGGACGCGGGCGCGCCGCTGTCATAGGCGGAGATCTGCCCGCACAGGACCACGCACGCCTTGGGCGCCAGCGCATCGACGACGGCCTGCAGGATCTCGCCGCCGACGTTGTCGAAGTACAGGTTCACCCCGGTGGGGCACAGCGCCGTCAAGCGTGTCGCCACGTCCTCGGCCTTGTAGTCGATCGTCGCGTCAACTCGACAGACCTTGCTCAGCCAAGCGCACTTGTCGGCGCCGCCGGCGATGGCGATGATACGGCAACCCAGGATTCGCGCGATCTGGCAGGCGACCGAGCCGACCGACCCGGCCGCCGCCGAGACGACGACGGTTTCGCCGGGAAGCGGCCGCCCCACCTCGGTCAGCCCGAAATAGGCCGTCAGGCTGTTGGGCGAAAGCGGCCCGAGGGCCTCCTCGAAATCCATGGACGGCGGGATCGGGAATACTGGAACCGGCGCCCGATCGGGAGCCAGCACGCTGAAGTCCTCCCAGCGCGACAGGGCCACAAGGCGGTCGCCCCGCCGGAAGCCGGGATGTCGTGAGTCCAGGACTTCGGCGCCGGCCATGCCTGGAATGGTTCCGCCGATCGGGATCGACCCGCGATAGGCGCGGCTGGGCGTATTGAGTCCGTTACGGATCGTGGGCGCGACGGCGAATAGTCGATTGCGCACCAGGATCTCTCCGGAGGCGAGCGCTGGCCGCGAGAACGACGCCGCCGACAGGACGAAGTCGTCGACGGACACCTTCCCCTCGGGGCGAGACTTGAGCGTCCAGGCGCGGTTCTCGGTCACGTCGCTCACGCCGCCAGTTTGGCCCGCGCCGCGATCGCGCCGCCGAACAGGTGCGAGAGCACCAGCAGCCGACGGTGGCCGCGTCCAACCAGCAGATCCTCGGTCACGCCCATGCCGCCATGCAGCTGGGTCGCGTCCTGCGCCAAGCGCAGCGCCGCATCGGCGACATAGGCGAAGGCTTCGGTCACCGCGGTCGCGAACGCGTCGTCATCGGCCGAGATGGCGCGCAGCAGGAGAGAGCGCGACTGCTCGAGTAAGATGAACAGCCGCGCGACCCGGTGCTGGACCACCTGGAAGGAGCCGATGGCGACGCCGAACTGACGGCGCTGGCGGACATGATCGACCGTGGCCTCGTAGAGGGTCTGCATCAGGCCGATCATCTCGGCGGTGATCGCCAGCTGGGTCATGGCGATGACCCGCCGCCGCCGCGTCGGGGTGACCTGCAGGCGGGCTTCGCAAGCGACCTCGACCGCGTCGAAACGCACGAGCGCGGCCTGTTCGCCATCGGCCAAGGCGTAGGGCAGGATGGCGACGCCCGGCGTCGCCGCCTCGATCAACAGCAGGTGCGGCGCGTCGTCGAGGGCGACGATGAAGGCGCCGGCGCCAGCGCCATGGCGAACCAGGCGGCGCTCACCGTTCAGGATCCAGCCTTCGCCCGCGCGCTGGACGGTCAGATCGCCCAGACCTTCGCCAGGACCGCCATAGGCGACGATCGCCTGACCCGAGGTGATGGCTCCGATCCACTTCGAGGCAGACGCCTGATCGCCGCCGTCGGCGATCAGGCAGGCGCAGAGCACCGCGCATTCCGCCAGCGGACCCATCGCCGCCGCCCGGCCGAACGCCTCGGCGACGATCGCGATCTCCCCGGGACCGCCGCCCAGACCGCCCGCCGCCTCAGGCACGGCCAGGGCGAGAACGCCCAGGTCGCCCAGTGCACGCCAGTCCGCCAAGGGCAGGGAGCCCCGGCCGGCGACGTCCGTCGGCACGTGGTCGGCCAGGAAGCGGCTGACCATGTCGCGCAGCAGCGCCTGTTCCTCGGTCGGCTCAAGCATCATGGGTCAGAGCCGTTCGACGATCGTGGCGTTGGAAATCCCGCCGCCCTCGCACATGGTCTGCAGACCATAACGCTGGCCGCGCGCATGCAGCGCATGGATCAGGGTCGCCATCAGCTTGGTCCCCGTAGCCCCCAGAGGGTGGCCCAGCGCGATGGCGCCGCCGTTGACGTTCAGCTTGCCCGGATCGGCTCCGAGCGCCTTTTGCCAGGCCATGGGGATGGAGGCGAAGGCCTCGTTGACCTCGAACAGGTCGATATCGTCCAGTTTCAGGCCCGAGCGCGCCAGGGCCCTGCGGGTCGCGGGGATCGGCTCCTCCAGCATGATGACCGGATCGCCGGCCGTGACCGTCAGATTGACGATCCGCGCGATCGGCGTCAGGCCGTGATCCGTGACCGCCCGTTCCGAGGCGACCAGGACGCCGGAGGCTCCGTCGGCGATCTGGCTGGCCGTCGCGGCGCTGAGCGTGCCTGTCTCGGTCAGCAGCTTGACCGCACTGATCGACTCGATGGTCGAATTGGCGCGCACGCCCTCGTCGCGATCGTGAATTATCGGGCCGTCCGGCGTGACGACTTCCAGCGGCACAATCTCGTCGGCGAAGGCGCCGGCCTCCGTGGCGGCCGCGGCCTTGAGATGGCTCTCCAGCGCGAACCGATCCATCGCTTCGCGCGTGAACTCATACTTGTCGGCGATCATCTGAGCGCCGACGAACTGGCTGAATTCCGGCACGCCGTAGCGATCCTGAATGCTCTTGGCGAAAGGACCCTCGCCCACGCCGGCCGCCCTGGCCAGCATCAGGGGAGAGCCCATCGGCACGCGGGTCATGCTCTCGACCCCACCGGCGATGACCAGGTCCTGCGTGCCGGACATAACCGCCTGGGCGGCGAAATGCAGCGCCTGCTGGGACGAGCCGCACTGGCGGTCGATCGTCACGGCCGGGACGCTGTCGGGCAGGTGCGACGCCAGCACGACATTGCGGCCCAGCGCGAAGGTCTGCTCGCCCACCTGGCTGACGCAACCGATGATCACGTCGTCGATCGCGGCTGGATCGACCCCGCTCTCGGCTATGAGTGCGTTCAGGACGACCGCGCCCAGGTCCGCCGGATGCCAGCCGGCCAGGCGGCCGTTGCGGCGGCCGGCGGCGGTGCGGCGAGCGGAGACGATATAGGCTTCGGGCATGAGTGGTCCTTGGTGTCAGAGGCCGACGGCGGCCTTGGCGATGAGGGTCAACTGGATCTCGCTGGTCCCGCCGAAAATCGTCCAGGCGCGGCTGTTGAGGTAACGAGCCGCCGCCGGTTGCGCGGCTTGTGGGCCGATCGGCGCGGGCATGCCGGGACCGTAGAAAGGACGCTCGGCGGGGAGCTGCAGGCCGGCGGGACCGAAGGCGTCCACCGCCAGTTCGTCGATCCCCTGGCGGATTTCCGACGCGACCAGCTTGGTGATCAGGCTGCGCGGTGTGGGCGGCGCGCCAGCGTCCAGTTCGATCGCGGTGCGCAGTTCGGTCGTTTCCAGCGCGCGGGCGTCCAGCGAGAGGCGGATCGCGCGGGTGGCCAGTTCGCCCTTGAGCGGGCCCGTGGCATCGAGCAGCCGACGCAGATCGGCCACCAGGCCTGGACCGAAGGACGAGCCGCCCCGTTCGTTCTCAAGCAGGAACTTGGCGATCGTCCAGCCCTGGCCTTCCTCGCCGATCCGGTTGGCGACCGGAACCCTGACGGCGTCAAGGAAGACCTCGTTCAGTTCGTGGTCGCCCGAGGCGCTGAGGATGGGCCGCACCGTGACGCCCGGCGAGGCCATGTCGATCAACAGGAAGCTGATGCCCGCCTGAGGCTTGGCCTCGGGATTTGTGCGCACCAGGGCGAACAATCGGTTGGCGTGATGGGCCTGGGTGGTCCAGATTTTCTGGCCCGTGACCAGGTAGTCGTCGCCATCCCGCACGGCCCTGGTCCGCAGGGAGGCGAGGTCCGAGCCCGATCCTGGTTCCGAGAAGCCCTGGGCCCAGAAGTCCTCGCCCGAGCGCAGCCTGGGCAGATAGTCCGCCTTCTGCGCGTCATCCCCGAAGCTGTAGAGAACCGGCCCGACCAGCTTCAGGCCCATGCCGGGCAGGGCCGGAGCGCCGGCTTCGGCGCATTCCTTCTCGAAGATCCAGCGCTGGACCCTGGACCAGCCAGGGCCGCCGGCCGCGACGGGCCAGTGATAGACCAGCCAGCCCCGCGTTTCGAGGATCGCCTGCCAGGGACGAGCGATGTCGGGTTCGGCGAACACTCCCGACGTCAGGGCCGCGCCGCGCCGCAGGTCAGCGGACAGATGCTCGTCCAGGAAGGCCCGCACCTCGTCGCGAAAGCGAAGCGCTTCGGGCGGCAGCGCCAGGGACATGTTCAGCGCTCCACGATGGCGACGGCGGAGACGCCGGGCGCGCCATAGACGTGGCTGTAGCCGAGACGCGGATCGCCGCTGACCTGCCTGGCGCCGGCTTGGCCCGTCAGCTGGATGAAGTTCTCGTAGACCTGCCTCAGGCCGGACGCGCCGATCGGCTCGCCGCAGGCCAGGCAGCCGCCGTCCGTGTTGATTGGCAGGGCGCCATCAATGCGGGTCTTGCCCTCTGCGATCCAGGCCTCCTGGTCGCCGTCGGCGCAGAAGCCGTTTTCGGCCATGTGCATGATCTCGGCGCCGGTCTCGGTGTCCTGGAGCTGTGCGATGTCGATGTCGCCGGGCGCGACGCCCGCCATCTCGAACGCGGCGCGCGAGGCGAGCGTCGTGGGCGAGGGACCTCGGACGAAGTCCAGGGCGGGCGAGAAGACTTCGAACGATCCCGGCGGCCGGCTGCGAACGGCCGCGGCGCGGAGACGGACACCGTCCAGTCCCAGCCGCCGCGCCCGCGCGGCGCTGGCGAAGACCAAGGCCACGGCCCCCTCGCCAGGCGAGCAGAACATGAACTTCGTGAACGGATCGCTGACCAACGGCGCCGTGAGGATGGTCTCCAGGTCAACGGCCTCGCGCCGCCAGGCGTGCGGGGCCAGTACGCCGTTGGCGAAGGCCTTTTCGGCGACCCGGCCCAGGGTTTCGATCGATATGCCGTGCTCGGCCATATAGCGCTGGGTCTTCATGGCGAAGAACTGGGTGGTCAGCATCAGGCCGGTTTCGCCGTACCATTCGGGAAGACCCCAGTCGGCCGGTTTGGGATCGAAGGCGCCGCGCGGATGCTTGTCGAAGCCGACGGCGATGCCGAGATCGAACTCGCCGGCCTTGATCGTGCTGTAGGCGCCGAACATGGCCGAGCCGCCGGTGGCGCAGCCGTTGGCGACATTGATGAACTGCAGGCCGGTCAGGCCAAGTTCCGAGACCATGGTGTCGGCGTTGCCGGCCGAGTCCGAGCCGCCATAGGCGAACTGGACGTCGCTCCAGTCCAGCCCCGCCACAGCGAGCGCCTGGCGAACGGCGAAGACGCCCTGCTGCAGCCCGGTCAGGCCCGGCGTGCGGCCGAACGGGTGGACGCCGGCGGCGATGATGCGGACGTCGCTCATGCGGACTCCTTCGGCGTGAAGGCGAATGTCAGCCGCGTTTCGCCGCTCTCAAGGGTGAAGGGCTCCGTCGTCAGCCGCAGCGGCAGGCCGATCCGCAGGTCCCCGAACGCCACGCCGATCAGCCGGCTTTCGACGATGATCGCCTCGTCCAGGGCGACATAGCCCACCGCGTAGGGCGCGAACGCCTCGGGTCCCGCATAGGGGGGCGACTTGGGGCGAAACCGCTGGATGGTCCAGGACCACAGCCGGCCATGCTTGGGAAGCTCGACCCGCTCGAAGCGATCGGCGTCGGCGGGCAGGGGAAACACCAGCCGGCCGGTGAGCCGGTCGCGGCCGGCCAGCAGGACCGGCGCGCCCGCGGCGTCGAAGTCCATCAGGCGGTCGGCGATCGGCGGGGCGAGGGTGAGTGACATGGCGGCTCCTGCCGATTCACTACCCCGTCTTCGGGCCGTCGGGCTGCTGACCAAAGGGTCAGCGGATCATGGCCAGGAAGCCCAGCTGCGCGGCCTTGAACAGCGTCTGGTCGCGGTTGACCGCGTCCAGCTTCACCGAGGCGCTGCGGATGTGGAACCGCACGGTCGTGCGCTGCAGGCCCAGGATCGTCCCGATCTCGTCATTGGTCTTGCCCGCGGCCGCCCAGCGCAGGCACTCGACCTCCCGCTTGCTCAGCAGCGCCGTGGCGACGCTGGGCCGCCGCCGCTCGGTCACCTTGACGTAGCTGGCCACGAAGGTCCGGGCCAGCAGGGCCAGCGCCTCGCCGTGCTGCTCGAACGGCGCCGAGAGATCATCGACCTCGGGATCCGGCGACAGGAAGCTGGCGGCGGCGATCTGGCCGAAGGGCAGGTGGACGGGCGCCACGATCGCCGCGCTGGTCAGCGCCCTTTCCCGGAAGTTCGACAGGTCCAGCGCCGACAGCAGCAGGTTGGGCGTCGGGGTGTGAATGCCCTGGGCGTTGCACCAGAATGGTTCGCTCTCGAACCGGCAGGCCATCGGCAGGGGGGAAGTCAGGGCCAGCTGCGGAAACCGCCACCAGCGCGCGTCGTCGCCGGTGGCGAAGCCGAACACGGCGCTGGCCAGGATCTCGCCCGCCCCGTCCTTCATCGGTTCCTGGACCGCGATGTTGTCGGTCACCGCGCAGCGCAGCCCGGTCAGGTCGGCGACGATGTCGCGCAGCGCCTCGGCCGCCGGCCGGATCCGGTCGACGCTTCCGACCCTCACGGCCCCGAGCGTCTTGGCGGGGATCACGCGCGTCTCCGTCAGCCCGGGATCGCCAGGCCCTCGAAGAAGGGCTGGCAAAGGGCGTCGGCCATCTCCTCGGGCGTGCGTTCAGCCGCCATCGGCGGGTACCACTTGTAGGCCCAGTTGCACATGCCCAGGAAGCCGTAGGCGGTCACCGTCGGATCGCAGCGACGCAGCCGGCCGCTTTCAATGCCTTCGGTGATGATGCCCACCACCCGGTCGAAGTATTCGATGCGACGGGCCCGGATCGCGGCGCGCATCTTGCCCTCAAGATCGCCGTAGTGGTCCATGAAGGCGCGCACATAGCCGGGGTGGTCGGCGATCTGGCGCAGAATGTCGACGCAGGCCGATCTCAGCAGGACGATCGGGTCGCGGGTCTCGCCGTCATGGATCTCCAGGCCGTCCAGCAGGGCCCGGATGTGCGTTTCGTGGATCGCGTAGAGGATCGACAGCTTGCTGGGGAAGTAGTGGTAAAGGGTCGGCTTGCCGAGCCCGACCTCGTCGGCCAGCATCTGCATCGAGGCCTTGTGATAGCCGACCTTGTCGAACAGGGTCGCGCAATGCTCGATGATTTCCAGGCGCTTGCCGTCATGCGCCTCGGTGGTTTGCCGCCGCTTCACCGTTCTCTTCGCAGCCACGTGTTCTCTTTCTGTCGCCAATTTCCTGCTCGGCGGGGTTGTCCGACGCGGACGATCCATGAGGCCTCCTTATTGCACCAGGGCGCCGCCGTCCACGCCCAGAGCGACGCCGGTGACGTAGGCGGATTCCTCCGAGGCCAGATAAACGATGGCGGCGACGACCTCCTCGACCTGGGCGAAGCGTCCGGCCGGAATGCGCGACAGTCTCTGCGCCAGGGTCTCGGTATCGGCATAGGTCGCGCGGGCCAGGGGCGTGTCGATGGGACCCGGGTGCACCGAGTTGCAGCGCACGCCGTCTCGGGCGTGCTGGGCGGCGATGATCCGGGTCAGCATGGTCAAGCCCGCCTTGCTGCAGGCATAGGCCGGATCCATGATTCCCGACTGGCCAAGGCCGGCCACCGACGAGACATTGACGATGACACCGCCGCCGCCCGCGCGGAATACCGGCAGAGCCGCCCGGGCGCCCAGGAACGGGCCGCCCAGATTGATCGCCATCATCCGGTCCCAGTCGGCCGGATCCCTCTGCTCGATCGGCACGATCGGCGAGGCGAGGGCGGCGTTGTTGACCAGCACGTCCAGACCGCCCCAGGCGGTTGCGGCGATTTCCATCGCCTTGTTCCAGGCCGGCGGCGCGGCGACGTCCAGGGTGACGAAGACCGTCCTGTCGCCAAGGTCGCGGGCCAGTTGTTCGCCCCGGGCCCGGTCAACGTCACCCAGCAACACGCGCGCCCCGTCGGCGACGAAGCGCGCTGCGATCGCCGCGCCCAGGCCTCCCGCCGCGCCGGTCACCAGCGCCCGCTTTCCCTCCAGACGACCGTTGGGCATCACTCGCTTTCAAATACTCGACCGACCGGTCGAATGACGTTAGACGGCATAACCGATTTGTCCGCGGGAGGAAATTCGAAATGACCGATCTCACCCATCGCGTGGCCCTGGTCACGGGCGCGAGCTCCGGCTTGGGCCGTCATTTCGCGCGGATCCTGGCCGCCAGGGGAGCGACCGTGGTGGCGACCGCGCGGCGGCGGGCGGCCCTGGAGACCTTGACCGACGAGATCGCCGGCTCGGGCGGACGGTGCCATCCGGTGGTCATGGACGTCACCGACGCCCCGTCGGTCGCGGCGGGGTTCGCCCAGGCGCTGGACTTGGTCGGGGGGCTGGACATCGTGGTCAACAACGCTGGCGTGGCCCAGACCCGTCCCGCCATCGACCTGTCGCCGGCCGACTGGCGCGATACGCTCGAGCCCAACCTGACCGGGGCCTTCCTGGTTGCCCAGGCCGGAGCGCGCGCGATGCGCGAGCGCGGCGGCGGGACGATCGTCAACGTGGCCTCGATCCTGGGCGAGCGGGTGTCCAAGGGTCTGGCCGCCTATGCCGCCAGCAAGGCCGGCCTGATCCAGTTGACCAAGGCCCTGGCCCTGGAATGGGCGCCGCTGGGCGTCCGCGTCAACGCCCTGGCCCCGGGCTATGTGGAGACCGACCTCAACCGCGCCTTCTTCGCCACCGAGGCCGGCGCCCGGCTGATCGCGCGCATTCCGCAGGGGCGCCTGGGCCAGATGTCGGATCTCGACGGGCCGCTGCTCCTGCTGTGCTCGGATGCCTCGCACTACATGACCGGGTCAGTGATCGCGGTCGACGGCGGGCATCTGGTCAGCAGCCTCTGACAGGCGTCAGGCGTCCATCGCCGTCGCGCCCACCACCCAGGCCGACAACCCGCTGGTCGGGACTGCGCAAAGCACCGCCTCGGCCACCTCGTGCTCGCTGGCGCCCGCCTTGCGCGCGCCTTGCATGTGCACCGAGGACCAGGGGCTGTAATCGGCGACCAGCACGGTGACCAGCAACAGTTCGGCGTGGCGCGGCTCAAGGGCGGTTCCCGAGAGGGTGCCTTCACGCATCAGGTAGTAGGCGTCCGCCGCGGTCGGAATGAGGTCCAGCAGCTTGCCCAAGGTTGGCGGCATCGTCGTGAAATAGGCCAGGAAGTTGGCCGCCGCCTCGCCGGACGCCACCTCCAGGTCCGCGGCCTCGAACGCCTCATCCCGGGCTTCGGGATAGGCGACGGCGAAGATGGCATTGAACCGCAGCGCCGCGCCTTCGCCCCGCACGCTGGACAGGATGGCCAACGCCGAGCGCGCCTGGGTTTCGGTCAAGCCCAGGTCGCGGCCGCGCCGCAGCTCTCTCAACGCCATTTCCTCGTAGCCCTTCACGCAGGCGGCGCAGGCTACGAACAGAGCCTTGATCGGCGCGGGCAAGGCGCCGTCGGTGTCGATCACGGCGCGAAAACGACGATACCCCGCCACCGTCTTTGGGGCCGATTTCCGCAGAGAGCCGATCGCCAGCAGCGGGTTGTGAGATACGTCCATCAGGGTTCCTCGGAGTCGAAATTGTCGTTCTCGGTGGGCTTGCTCATTTGACTACCGACCGGACGGTCGGGTAGCAAGATGGATATCGGCTCGGTGCGCCGATCTGTCGAGGAGGTGCGAAATGGGCCGATTGGAGGACAAGGTCGCGGTAGTGTCGGGCGCCGCGTCCGGCATCGGCCTGGCCACCGTGCGGGCCTTCGCCAGGGAGGGCGCGCGGGTGGTTCTGCTGGACCGGGACGAGGCACGTTTGGCTGAGGCGATCGACGAACTTTCGGGCGAAGGCCACGAGGCCGTCACGATGGACGTCACCGAGGAGGCGGACTGGGTCGCGCTCGCCGACCGCGTGCAGGACCGGCACGGACGGCTCGACGTCCTGGTCAACAACGCCGGCTTTGGCGCGTTCAAGTCCATCGCCGAGACCACGCTGGAGAGCTGGCGGTCGATCATCGCGGTCAATCTCGACAGCGTCTTCCTAGGCACCAAGCACCTTCTCCCGGCCCTGGCGGCGTCGGGGCGGGGTTCGATCATCAATATGTCGTCGGTTCGGGGACTGACGGGCGCGCCGAACACCGCCTCCTACAGCGCCGCCAAGGGCGGGGTGCGGCTGTTCACCAAGGCTACGGCGATGGAGTGCGCGGCGTTGGGCAACGGCGTGCGGGCCAACTCGATCCATCCCGGCCACATCGCCACGCCGCTGACGGCGCGGTTTCACCAGGACCCCGCGAACTCGGACAAGATCCTGGCCAACATCCCCATGCGCCGCGTCGGGGCTCCCGAGGACATCGCCGACGCCATCCTGTTCCTGGCGAGCGAAGAGTCCCGCTACATGACCGGCGCCGAACTGGTGGTGGACGGCGGGACCACCGCGACATGACGCCTGTGATCCAAGAGCTGTCCGCACCCACAGGCCGGGCGCGAGAGATCGGCGCGCGGGTCGAGGCCTTCGTGCGCGAGGTGGTCATTCCTTACGAGCAGGACCCTCGTCGCACGGGCCATGGCCCGTCAGACGCGCTGGCCTCTGAGCTCAAGGAAAGGGCCCGGGCGGCGGGCGTGCTGACCCCGCATATCCTGGCCGGCGGAGAGCATCTTACTCAGCGCGAGACGGCCTGGGTGCTGCGCAAGTCCGGGCTGTCGCCGCTGGGGCCGGTGGCGGTGAACACCGCCGCCCCCGACGAAGGCAACATGTACCTGATCGGCAAGGTCGGCTCGCCCGCGATCAAGGAGCGGTTCCTCGTGCCGTTGATCGAGGGGCGGGCGCGATCGGCCTTCTTCATGACCGAGCCGGCCTTGGAAGGTGGAGCCGGTTCCGATCCGTCGATGATGAAGACGACCTGTCGGCGGGACGGCCGTCACTGGATAATCAACGGCCGCAAGGCCTTCATCACCGGAGCGGATGGAGCCCAGGTCGGGATCATCATGGCCAAGGGCGACGAGGGGGCGTGCCTGTTCCTGGTCGACCTGCCCGATCCCGCGATCCGGATCGAGCGGGTGCTGGACACGATCGACAGCGCGATGCCCGGGGGGCATGCCATCGTCGCCATGGACGACCTCCGCATCGCCGCCGACCAGATGCTGGGGGAGAGCGGCGAGGGGTTCAAATACGCCCAGATCCGGCTGTCTCCGGCCCGGCTGTCGCACTGCATGCGCTGGACCGGGGCGGCGATCCGGGCGCACGAGATCGCCGTCGACTACGCCTGCCGGCGCCAGGCTTTCGGCAAGCCGCTGATCGACCACGAGGGCGTCGGCTTCATGCTGGCCGAGAACCTGATCGACCTGAAGCAGGCCGAATTGATGACCGACTGGTGCGCCGGCGTGTTGGACGCGGGCTCGCTAGGAACGGCCGAGAGCTCGATGGCCAAGGTGGCGGTGTCCGAGGCGCTGATGCGAGTGGCGGATCGCTGCGTCCAGGTCATGGGCGGCACGGGCGTCAGTGGCGACACCATCGTCGAGCAGGTGTTCCGCGAAATCCGGGCCTTCCGCATCTATGACGGCCCGACCGAGGTCCACAAATGGTCCCTGGCCAAGAAGATCAAGCGCGACCATCGCGCAGGAGGGGACTGATGTCCGCGGCCGCTGCAGAGGCCAACCTCGGCGTCACGCCGGTGCGGGAAGGTTTCGCCTTCGACGTCATGGCGCTGGAGCGCTGGATGGCCGACCATGTCGAAGGCTTCGCCGGCCCGATCCGCGTCGAGCAGTTCCGCGGCGGCCAGTCGAACCCGACCTACAAGCTGGCCACGGCGGAGCGGACCTACGTCCTAAGGCGCAAGCCGGGCGGCCAATTGCTCCAGGGGGCCCACGCCGTCGACCGCGAGGCGCGGGTCCTTGTCGGGCTGGAGAAGGCGAACTTCCCCGTCGCCCACGTGTATGGCGTCTGCACCGACGAGACGGTGATCGGGTCGTGGTTCTACGTGATGGAGATGGTCGAAGGCCGGATCTTCTGGGACGCCACCCTTCCCGAGGTCGATCGCGCGTCGCGCCCGGCCTATTTCGAGGCCATGAACGCGACGATGGCCGCCTTGCATCAGGTCGATTACGCCGCCGTCGGCCTGGGCGACTACGGCCGGCCGGGGAACTACTTCGCCCGACAGATCGCGCGCTGGTCCAGGCAGTATCTTGAGGACGAGGCGGCGGGTCGTAACCCGCACATGGACTGGCTGGTGGCCTGGCTGCCCGAGCACGTTCCCGACGACGGCGACGAGACCGCGATCGTCCATGGCGACTTCCGCATCGACAACATGATCTTCCATCCGACCGAGCCGCGCATCCTGGCCGTGCTGGATTGGGAGCTTTCAACACTCGGCCATCCGTTGGCCGACTTCACCTACAACGCCATGATGTACCGGATGCCGCCGCACATCGTCGCTGGGCTTGGCGGCGCGGATCTCGCCGGGCTGAACCTGCCGACCGAGGCCGACTACCTGGCCGCCTATTGTCGCCGCACAGGGCGGTCCGGAATGCCGGGCTACGGTTTCTATCTCGCCTTCAACTTCTTTCGTCTGGCCGCCATCTTCCACGGCATCAAGGGCCGCGTGCTGCGCGGCGCGGCGGCCTCGGCCCAGGCGGCCGAGCGCGCGGAGGCGTTTCCGGAATTGGCGCGGTTGGCCTGGGTCCAGGCGATGGGGGCGAGTGCATGACCGACACCCCGGCCGTCGCCGTCGAGATCGCAAGGGGCGTGGCCTGGCTGACGCTGAACCGGCCTGAGCGCCGCAACGCCGTCGGGCCGGAGATGGCGCGGGCCCTGCACGAGGCCGCCATCCGTTGCGCCGATGATGGCGACATACGGTGCGTGGTCCTGACGGGGGCGGGACCGTTCTTCTGCGTTGGCGGCGATGTCGACCTCTTCGCCCGGATCGGCGACAAGGCCGAGGAGACGGTGGGCGCCCTGGCGAGGACCTTTCACGCCGGCGTCCTGCGCCTGGCGACGATGGCCAAACCGCTGGTCACGGCCATCAATGGTCCCGCCGCAGGCGCAGGGCTGAGCCTGGCCATTCTGGGCGACATCGCTATCGCCGCCCGGTCGGCCCAGTTCACGGTCGCTTATTCGGCGATCGGCCTGACCCCGGATGGCGGGGCCAGCTGGTTGCTGCCTCGGCTGGTCGGCCTGAGGCGAGCCCAGGAGATGATGCTGACCAACCGCCGCGTCGGGGCCGAGGAGGCCGCCGCCATGGGCTTGGTCACCCGCACGGTGACCGATGACGACCTCGTCGCCACCGCTCGCGAAACCGCCGAAGCGTTGGCCCTGGGGGCCGTCGGCGCGCTGGCGGCCTGTCGTCGATTGCTGCACGGCGGCGCGATCGTCGGACTGGCCGATCAACTGGACGCCGAAGCGGCGTCCATCGCCGCCGCCAGCGGATCCGACGAGGGGCGCGAAGGGGTTGCGGCCTTCATGGACAAGCGTCGGCCGGCCTTTCCCGGCGCGCCGGTCGCCTGACCTTCAGTGTCGACTACTGGCCCGCGAACCGAGGCGGGCGCTTCTCGACGAAGGCCGCCATTCCCTCCTTCTGGTCCTCGAACGCAAACAGGGAGTGGAACAGGCGCCGCTCGAACTTCAGACCCGCGGCGAGCGTCGTCTCCAGCGCGGCGTCGACCATTTCCTTGTTGGCCATCGCCGCCAGGGGCGACTGGGCCGCGATCTTGCCCGCGATGGCCAGGACCTCGCCGTCGAGCGTGGCCGCCGGGAAGACGCGGGACACCAGGCCGCTGCGCTCGGCCTCGGACGCGTCCATCATTCGGCCGGTCAGGATCATGTCCATGGCCTTGGACTTGCCGACCAGCCGCGTCAGGCGCTGGCTGCCGCCGATCCCTGGCGCCACGCCGAGGTTGATCTCGGGCTGGCCGAACTTGGCGGTGTCGGCGGCGACGATGAAGTCGCAGGCCATGGCCAGCTCGCAGCCACCGCCCAGGGCGTATCCGGCCACCGCCGCGATGATCGGCTTGCGGCATTGCTCGACCGCCCGCGCGCCGGCGGTGAAGAAATCTTCCTTGAAGGCCTGGGCGTAGGTCTTGGTCGCCATCTCCTTGATGTCGGCCCCGGCCGCGAAGGCCTTGGGCGAGCCGGTGATTACGATGCAGCGCACGGTCTCGTCGGCGTCGGCCGCCCTCAAGGCGTCGGCCATCTCGACCAACAGCCTCGCGTTCAGGGCGTTGAGCGCTTCGGGTCGGTTCAGGCGGATGCGCAACACGCCTTCGGCGCCGTCCGGAGCGCGCTCGACGAGCAGGGTTTCGTAGGACATCTGGTCGGCTCCTAAGCTCGTCGAAGGCATGGGAAAGTTCAGTTCAGGTCCGCCAGCCGCCCGCGCAGCATCTGCAGGACGGCCGAGAAGTCCTTGCCGCCAAAGCCGTTGGCGTCGAACAGCGCATAGAGGGCCTCCGCCTGGGCGCCCATCGGGGTGGAGGCGCCGGCCCGGGCGGCGGCCTCCTGGGCCAGCTTGAGGTCCTTGAGCATCATCGCCGTGGCGAACCCGCCTTCGTAGCCGCGATCGGCCGGGGTGGCGGGCCCCACGCCCGGGACCGGGCAATAGGTCGACACCGACCAGCACTGGCCCGACGACTTGCTGGCGATCTCGAAGAACCGGTCGGCGGCCAGGCCCAGCTTCTCGGCCAGGGCGAAGGCCTCGCAGGTCCCCAGCATCGACACGCCCAGCAGCATGTTGTTGCAGATCTTGGCCGCCTGTCCCGCCCCGTGGTCGCCGGCGTGGATCGTCGCGCGCGACATCGGGGCCAAAGCCGCCTCGACCGCCGGGAAGTCGGCCGTGTCGCAGCCGACCATGAAGGCCAGGGTCCCGGCCTCGGCGGCCATGATCCCGCCCGACACCGGCGCGTCGGCGAAGCGGAAGCCGGCTTCGGCCGCCTGTTTGGCCACGGCCCGGGCGCTGTCGAGGTCGATCGTGGAGCAGTCGATCAGCAGGGCCGATTTCGGCGCATGGGCCAGCACGTGTTCGCCATACACCGAGCGCACGTGCGGGCCAGCCGGCAGCATGGTGATCACCACCTCCGCGTCCCTGACCGCCTCGGCCACCGAGCCCGCCGCGTGGCAGCCGGCCGCCACGGCCTTCTCCAGCGCCGCCGCCGACAGATCGAAGGCGCTCACCTGATGCTGGGCCTTGGCCTGGTTGGCGGCCATGCCGCCGCCCATGTTGCCCAGGCCGATGAAGGCGATGCGGGTCATGTGAGGGCTCCTTGGACCAGTGGGGTCCATTCCTGGTCGGCGGGGAGGGGGGCGAAGATCTGGTCTAGCAGGGCGTCGGGCACGTCGGCCAGGGACGACGGGGCCCAGCGCGGATCGTTGTCCTTGACCACGATCACGGCGCGCACGCCTTGCTGGAAGTCGTGGCGATGCACCAGCCGCGCGCCGACCCGGTATTCCATGGCCAAGGTCTGGGTGAAGTCGTCGTGCTCGCGGCCATGGGTGAGTTGCCGGAAGGCGACCTTCAGGGCCTGGGGCGATTTGCCAGCGAGAATTTCGGCCTGACCGCGCGACCAGGCGTCGCCGGTCTCCAGGGCGGAGACGATCTCCTCGACGCTGGAACCGGAGAAGGCCGTGTCGATGGCCGTCCGGCAGGCCCTGAGCGGGGCGGGGCCGACATCGAGGGCGGCCTCGACGAGGATCGTGCCGATCGCTTCTGGATTGGCCAGGATCGCTGTCTTAACGACCGGAAGACTGGCGGCGGCGATCGCGTGGCTGGCGAGGCCCAAGGCTAGGCAATCGGCGGTCTTCAGGCGCGCCCCCGTCAAGGCCAGCCAGAGACCGGTCTCGCCCGGCAGGCGCGGCAAGTGCCAGCCGCCGCCGACGTCGGGGAATAGGCCGATGCCGGTCTCGGGCATGGCGAAGATGGTGTTCTCGGTGGCCACGCGGTAGCGGCAGGGCAGGGCGACGCCCGCGCCGCCGCCCATCACCACGCCGTCCATGAAGGCCGCGACCGGCTTAGGATAGGTGAACAGCAGATGGTTCAACCGGTACTCGGTCTTGAAGAACGATCGCGCCGCCTCGCCATCGCCCTGACCGCTCCGGGCCAGCATGCGGATATCGCCGCCGGCGCAGAAGCCGCGCTCGCCCGCGTGGTCGATCATCACCAGGGTGATGGCGGGATCGTCGCGCCAGGTCAGCAGGGCGCGCGTCATGGTCGCGCACATGGCCTCGGTCAGAGCGTGCAGCGCCTTGGGCCGATTGAGGGTGAGCCGGGCGACCCGGCCGTCCTGGCTGACGAGAACCTCGTCCTGGCCGGCGACGGTCATCGCGGGGCCATCCGCAAGGCGCCGTCCAGGCGGATGGTCTCGCCGTTGAGCATGGGGTTTTCGAGGATCGCCTTGACCAGCTTGGCGTACTCGGGGCCCCGACCCAGCCGGTTGGGGAACGGCGCCGTACCGCCCAGGGACTCCTGAACCGCCTGCGGCAGGCCCCGCAGCATTGGCGTTTCGAACAGGCCCGGCGCGATCGTGCAGCAGCGGACGCCCGAAGGGGCCAGATCACGGGCGATGTTGAGGGTCATGCCGGCCACGCCGGCCTTGGAGGCGGCGTAGGCGACTTGGCCTACCTGGCCTTCGAAAGCGGCGACCGAGGCGGTGTTGACGATCGCGCCACGCTCGCCCTCGGCGTCGGGCGCGTTGTCAAGCATGGCCTGGGCGGCCAGCCTGGTCATGTTGAAGGTGCCGATCAGGTTGACCCGGATGACAGTCTCGAACAGCGCCAGCGGATGGGGCCCCTTGCTGCTGGCGGTCTTGGCGCCGGGCGCGACGCCCGCACAATTGACCAGACCCGAAAAGCGACCCAACCCGGTCGCCGTCGCCGTCGCCACGGCGGCGTGGGCGCTGGCCTCGTCGGCGACGTCGCAGGCCACCCACGTGAAGCGTGGGTCATCGCCGGGCTTGAGATCGGCCGCGACCACATGCCCGCCGGCGAGGGCGAGCATGTCCGCGGTCGCCGCGCCCAGGCCCGAAGCCGCACCGGTGACGAGGAAGACATTGTCGTGGATGTTCATGAGGTCCTGCGAAGAGGGAGTGGACGTTGTTCGGGCCAAGGGACGGGGCGGCTAACGGAACATCTCGCGGGCGATGATCACCCGCATGATCTCGTTGGTCCCTTCCAGGATCTGGTGGACGCGCAGGTCGCGGACGATGCGTTCCAGCGGATAGTCCTGCAGGTAGCCGTAGCCGCCGTGCAGCTGCAGGGCGTCGTTGGCCACCTGGAAACCGGCGTCGGTGGCGAAGCGCTTGGCCATGGCGCACAGCTTGGTGGCCTCCGGGTCGCGGTTGTCCAGGGCGGCGGCGGCGCGGCGAACCATCAGCCGGGCGGCCTCCAGCTCGGTGGCCATGTCGGCCAGCTTGAACTGCAGGGCCTGAAAATCCTTCAGCGGACGGCCGAACTGATTGCGGGTCTCCAGATAGGCCTTGGCCGTGTCGAGGGCGAACTTCGCACCGCCCAGCGAGCAGGAGGCGATGTTCAGCCGCCCGCCGTCCAGCCCCATCATGGCGAAGCGGAAGCCCTCGCCTTCGTCCCCGATACGGTTGGCGGCCGGCACGCGGACATTGTCGAAATTGACCTGGGCGGTCGGCTGGCTGTTCCAGCCCATCTTCTTTTCATTAGCCCCGAACGACAGGCCGGCCATCGACTTCTCGACCACCAGGGCCGAGACGCCCTTAGCGCCGGGTCCTCCGGTGCGGACCATCACGACATAGACGTCTGATGCGCCGGCCCCCGAGATGAAGGCCTTGGATCCATTGACGACATAGGCGTCGCCGTCCAAACGGGCGCTGGTGCGCAGATTGGCGGCGTCGGAGCCCGCGCCCGGTTCGGTCAGACAGTAGCTGGCGATCGACTCCATCGTCGTCAGGCGTGGCAGGTAGCGCCGGCGCAGTTCGTCGGATCCGAACCGGTCGATCATCCACGAGGCCATGTTGTGGATCGACAGAAAGGCAGCCGTCGACACATCGCCGTAGCTGAGCGCCTCGAACACCAGCGAGGCGTCCAGGCGCGTCAGGCCGCTGCCGCCGACCTCTTCGGCCACGTAAATGCCAGCCAAGCCCAGCGCCGCGGCCTCGCGTAGGACGTCGATCGGGAAGTGGCGGATCTCGTCCCAATGGGCCGAATGCGGGGCCAGGCGGTCGGCGGCGAAGTCGCCGGCCATGGCCTGGATCGCGCGCTGGTCTTCGGTCAGGGCGAAAGACATTGTGAGATCCGTAAAAGGGCGGTTCGGGATCAAAATCCCGAACCGCCAGTCGCGCGCCGTCACCGGGAGGTGGGCGGCGCACCGAGCCTATTTCATCGTCGGGATGACGAAGGCGTCGCCCTCGTGGTCGCCCTCCGGCCACCGCGCCGTGATCGTCTTGACCTTGGTGTAGAACTTCACGCCTTCGACGCCGTGCTGGTTGGTGTCGCCGAACGCGCTGCGCTTCCAGCCGCCGAAGGTGTGGTAGGCGACCGGCACCGGGATCGGCACGTTGATGCCGACCATGCCGACATTGACTCGGCTGGCGAACTCGCGGGCCGCCCGGCCGTTGCGGGTGAAGATCGCCACGCCGTTGCCGTACTGGTGCTCGGACGGCAGGCTGAGCGCCTCCTCGAAGCTCTCGGCCCGGACGATCTGCAGGACGGGTCCGAAGATCTCCTCCTGGTAGGTCTTCATGCCCTTGGTGACGCCGTCGAACAGCGAGGGGCCGATGAAGAAGCCATTCTCGAAGCCCTGCAGGGCGAAGTCGCGGCCATCGACCACCAGCTCGGCGCCCTCGGCGACGCCCAGCTGGATGTAGTCGGCGATCTTGGCCCGATGCGCGGCGCCGACCACCGGGCCGTAGTGGGCGGCGGGATCGGTGGAGATACCGACCTTCAGGGTCTCGATCTCGGCGACCATCCGCTCGCGCAGCTCGTCACCGGTCTTGCGGCCAACCGGCACGACCACCGGCAGGGCCATGCAGCGCTCGCCGGCCGAACCGAAGGCCGCGCCGGACAGGTCCTTGACCACCTGGTCCAGGTCGGCGTCGGGCATGACGATCCCGTGGTTCTTGGCCCCGCCCATGGCCTGGACGCGCTTCCCATGCGCCGCGCCCGTCTGGTAGACGTAGTGGGCGATGTCGGAGCTGCCGACGAAGCTGACCGCGCGGATCAGCGGATGGGTCAGGATGGCGTCGACGGCGGTCTTGTCGCCGTGCACCACGTTCAGCACCCCGGCGGGGGCGCCGGCCTCCATCATCAGCTCGGCCAGCTTGACCGGTACCGTCGGATCCTTCTCCGACGGCTTGAGGATGAAGCTGTTGCCCACCGCGATGGCGATGCCGAACATCCACATCGGGATCATGGCCGGGAAGTTGAATGGCGTGATGCCCGCGCAGACGCCCAGCGGCTGGCGCATCGAATAGACATCGATGCCGGGACCCGCGCCCTCGGTGTACTCGCCCTTCAGCACGTGGGGGATCCCGCAGGCGAACTCTATGACTTCCAGGCCACGCTGGATGTCGCCCTTGGAGTCGGCGATGACCTTGCCGTGCTCGGACGACAGGATCTCGGCCAGGGCGTTCATGTCGCGCTCGACCAGGCGCTTGAACTCGAACATCACCCGGGCGCGGCGCTGGGGATTTGTGGCGGCCCAGCCGACCTGGGCGGCGGCGGCGGCCTGGACCGCGGCGTCCAGCTCGGCCTCGGTCGCTAGGGGCGCACGGGCCTGGACCTCGCCGGTGTTCGGGTTGAACACATCGCCGAAGCGGCCGGACTGTCCTTCGAGGGCTTGTCCGTTCACGAAATGACTGATCGCCCGCACAGTGCTCTCCCATTGTTGGGACGCACTATCTTCGATATATGCAAGATGGCTATTGCGATTATGCAAAGAGTTTCGGCAAATTTTCACAGCCATGTTCGACTGGGACGATCTTCGCTACTTCCTGGCCGCTGCGCGGGCCGGCTCGTTCAACGCTGCCGCTCAGAGGACGGGTGTCGACACCGCCACCGTCAGTCGGCGCGTGGCGAGGCTGGAGACCGTTCTGAAGGCGACGCTGTTTGTCCGTTCGGCGGCGGGGCTGCGGTTGACTAGCGCCGGCTCACGGCTGCTCGAGGCGGGGTTGCAAGCCGAGACCGCCATGCACGCCGCTGTCCGGTCCGGCGATCCGGAGGCCGCCGGTGGCGCGGTGCGCATCAGTGTCGCCGAAGGCTTCGGGGCGCACGTCCTGGCCCCCGCCTTGCCGGCCTTCCGTCGCGCTCGTCCGACGCTGCGGATCGAGCTGGCGGCTAATGCCGGGTTCCTGTCGCCGGCGCGGCGCGAGGTGGACCTGGCTGTCACCCTGAGCGCGCCCACCGACAGCCGACTGCTGGTCGAGCCGCTGACGGATTATCAGCTGGCCGTCTACACGACGCCGCAGTATCTCGCGGAGATTGGTTCGCTGGATGAGGCCGAGGATCTGCGGCGATGCCAGATCGTCGGCTATGTCGATGACCTGCTCTATTCGCCGGAACTGCGCTATCTCGATGAGGCGGCGCCTGGGCTTGAGGCGGCATTGTCGAGCTCCTCGATCCGGGCGCAGCGCGAGATCATCCTGGCTGGGGGCGGGGTCGGGATTCTGCCCTGCTTCCTGGCGGAGGGTCTAATTAGGGTGACGCCGCGTGTGCTGTTGCAGCGTCGCTTCTGGGTCAGCACCTTGCGAGAGGTTGCCGCGAGCGCCCGGGTGCGGGCCGTGCGCAATTGGCTACAGGACCTGGCCGCGGCGCGTAGCCAAGATCTGCGTCCTTTTCGCTAGGTTCTTGAAAGGTGGCGACTGATGTCGGGGACGAGCGGAAAAATCGCCGTGCTCATCTTCGGGGCGGCCTCCCGATGAAGTTCGGGTTCGTCGATGAGCGCCGCGACGCCAGGCCGTTCGCATGATGTGTCGGGTTCTGGGCCTGTCGGCCAACGGCTACCATGCCTGGCGCGTCAGGCCCGAGAGCGCGCGGGAAAGGGGAAAGGGCGGCCAAATCGTGAGGGCCGCCAGGCTCCGGGCCGCCGTCGCGGCCCAGGACGGATGGCCCAGGGCCTTGGCGAGATGGGCGTTGGCGCAGCCTGGAAGGGAACGACCAATCCAGCCAAGAGCGCCAGAAGCAGGGGCGACAGAAGCGAGCGTGTCACGTCTCGGCCTCGGTCAGGGCGGATTGTCGAACGATGGATTCGCAGAAGAGGTCGACCAGGCCGTCACGGTCAACGCCCACGCAGACATTCCGCGGGGCTGGGGGCGGCTCGTCGGGAAGCCAACGGGTGCGGCCGGTCTGCGGACCGATGGTGTCGACGCCGACCGCGCCGTGGCGGATCCGGAAGAGGCCGCGGTCTATGGCATAGGCGACGGCGGCGACATCGTGCAGGCAGCACCCATCGACGCCATCGGCCCGGTAGGCTTCGACGTAGTGGCGCGTGACATCGAAGATGAAGCGCCCCAGCCATCCCGCCCGCTCTGTCAGGGCCTCGGCCGCCTCGTTGGTCAGCAGACAGTCGAGCGTCACGTCTAGGCCCACGATGCTGATCGGCCAGGGCGCGGCCAGGACGATGGCGGCCGCCTCGGGGTCGTTGAAGATGTTGGCTTCGGCGTGAGGGGTGACGTTCCCGGCGTGTTTTCCGACGCCGAAGGCGCCGCCCATCAGGATCACTTCCCTCGCCAGGATGGCGATCTCGGGATCGCGCGTGCAAGCCAGGGCCAGATTGGTCAGCGGGCCCACTGCGATGATCGTCACCGCGCCGGGCGCGGCCCTGATCCGAGCGATGATCTCGTCGGCGGCGTCGCGAGGCTGGAGCGGCGGCAGGCGAAGGTCGGGGACCGGATAGTCTCCCAGCCCGTTGCCGCCATGGATGGCGACGGGCGAAGGGTTTCGCGCCCGATGCAGCGGCTTGGCGGCGCCCTGAGCGATCGGCGCGGAAATCCCGAAGCGCTGGCAGAGGTAGCGCGCGTTTCGGGTCGTGGTCTCGATGTCGGCATTGCCGAACACCGTGGTCACGGCCAGCAGGTCCAAGCCTGGATGAGCATGGAGGAACGCCAGCGCCAGCGCATCGTCGACGCCGGGATCAGTGTCAAAGACGACCTTCAGAGGGGACTGGAGCGACATCCCGACCTTAGCCCCGCTCGCCATAGACGGCGCGGCAGACCGCACGGCACTTGTCGAGATCGAGCAGGCCGTCGGTGCGGATCTGCGACTCCATGTCGATCCAGTAGATCGCGCCAACCGGCGCGGCGATCGCCGTCAACGCCCCTTCGACGGTCGCCGGGCCCAAGCCTCCGGAAAAGCCGCAGAACGGTCCGCTGTCGGGTAAGGCCGGCCAGGTCGACGGGCGCACCCCCACGCCGAAGGAGACGTCATACAGCCAATCGACCCCCTCCTCGGCGGGGAAGACGTCCTTGGTCTGCAACACCGCGCGCACGCCGACACGGCGACCGTAAAGCCGGGTCGCCGCGATCGCGGCCGGCGAGCTGCCCTCGAAGCTGTGATTGACCTGGACCCGCTGGAAGCCGGTCGGATCGAACCGTGCGGTCAAGGGATCGGCGACGATTTCCCGGGCCAGGGCGCCGCAGACATGGGCCGCCAGGCGCAGGCCGCCGGCCGTGCGCGAGGCGTCGACCAACCGCTCGTCGGCGAAGAGGTGGTCTGCGGGTCTGTCGGGATCAATCAGAAGGCCCCATTCGATCGGATAGGCGCTCGAAAGCGTCTGCATCTCGGGAATGAGGTCGGCGCGATCCACGCCGGTGAACGCGATGAAGACTGGCGGTTGCGAGAACGAGGGCATGGCTTCCTTGTCAGGCCGTGGGGGTTTGCAATGTGGTGGAGAAGAGATCGGACGCGCGTGTCAGGACCGGGTGACGGCTTCGTGGCCGGGGTCAGCGAGCCCCATTGTCGGGGGTCGGTCGATGATGGGGCCGATGGATTGCCTTCCATGGCGCTCCCCCTCGCGTTGATAGCTTAAGTGAAACGTTTCACTTAACATTTGCCGTGTCAATGGGCGCATCGCTGGGGCCGAGGCAAAATAGGAGGGACCGAGTGGAAGTCTTGATCTTCGGCAGCATCCAACAGCGACCTGTCCACGCGCGTGGAAAGCTTTGCACACGTCGGCGAGACGGTGCTGGCGGACCAGGCCGCCGAAGGGCTCGGCGTGGAGTGTCCGGGCGCGACGAGCGCCATGCCCAGTCTCGATGAGGTCGCCGCGCTCGCGAGCTAGCCGGCGGGACAGGCCGGCCGCGCCGGCATGTTCAGGCGCAGGGTGACGAACCGGGTCTTGTCGCCCTCGAAGTTGTTGTCCTCGGCCAGCACCAGGGTTCGCGCGCGTCCGCCCAGCCGCGGCCCCCAGGCCATGGCCTCGAAATTCCGGTCCTGGCCCGCGGCGTGGAAATCGAAGACCAGGGTCTTGGCGGCGGTCGTCACCGCCGCGCCGTCCAGCGAGGCCAGGTCGGCGACATCGGTCGCGCCGCGCAGGTCGGCGACATAGAGCCGCACGTCATAGGAGAAGCGGCCGGGCGACACCTCGACGCCGGATCGTTCGAGAACCAGCAGGCGCTCGGCGTCCAGGGCGAGGATCTCGCTGACGCCGTTGTCGGCGCGCAGGCCTGTTGAGGCGGCCGAGATCGGATCGGTTCGATAGGCGAACTGGACCAGTTGGCCCTGGCGCCCTAGTCGGCTGAGCCGCACCAGGACGCCAGCGGCGCGCGAAGCCAGCGGGCCGTCCTGCTTCAGCGGCGCCTCAAGGCCGATCCAAAGCGCCTCGCCGTCGACCCCGAAGGTCAGGCCTTCGAAGGCGAGATTGGGCCGAGGGCCCTGGTTTGGCGTCTCGATCAGGCCGGGCGGCAGGGTGATGGGACGGCTGAGGCTTCCTGGGCGGCTCTGCCGCCTCAGGCCCGGCGCAAATCCGTCCCGCGCGTCGCCTTCGCTGCTCCAGATGATCGCACCGTCCTTCGGATCGAAGCGCACCGCCTCGGCGTCCACGGCCTCGCGTCCCAGGCCAGGTCTGGGGAAGGGCTGGCCGGCTTGATCCCGCAGGGGCCGTGGCGCGAAAAGTCGAACATCGCCGATCGTCCCGCCCCGGAAAGCGATCCGGGCTTGGTAGAGCCGCGCCGGGGCGCGTTCGGACCGATCGTCGCTGATCAGCAGCCATCGGCCGTGGCGCTGGTCCATGCCCGAAATGCCGCCGAAGTCGCGGGTGGGGCCGCCAGCCGTCGAAGCGACGTCATGGACGCCGCTCAAGTGTGCGACCGGCGCGGGAAGCGCGCAGTTCGGGCGCGGTGAAGCCGCCCCGCCAAGGGCGAGCGTCAGGAGCGCCGATCCCAGGAGCAACGCCATCTATCGTGGCGGCGGGCCCACCGAGGCGCGCTCGATCAGCCCGACATTGAAAACCACCCGCCGGCGCGGCTCGTCAGGCTGGGCGATACGGCGAAGCAGCAGCTCGACCGCCTCGAGCGCCATCTCCTCGCTGGGCATTTCGATGGTCGACAAGGGGGGGGTGTTGAGCGGCGCCCACGGGATATCGTCGAATCCGATGATCGAGACGTCCTCGGGCACCTTGAGGCCGGACGCATGGAGATGGCGGATCGCGCCGATGGCGATCAGGTCGGCCCCGACGACGATCGCGGTGGCGTCCCGGCTGTCGATCGCGGCGAGCACGGCCGGCTCGAGATCCAGCGAGAAAGCGTTGCTGACCTGCCAGGCCAACTGCGCTTCAGTCCTGATCACCTCCGCGGCGGCTTGGGCCCGCTGGCGGGCGCTGGAGGCGGCGACCGGACCGGAGATGACGCCGATGCGCGTGTGGCCCGCAGCGATCAGGCGTCGCGCAGCCAGTTCGCCCCCCTGGGCGTAGTCGGCGTGGATCACGTCGTAGCCGGCCAGATTGCGGTCGAGGACGACGGTGGGCGTTCCGCCGATGGCTTCGCCAACGGCGCTGTCGTCGGAAACGGGAAACCAGATCACCCCGTCGACGCCGCGCTCCGACAGCAGCTGGAGAGATTGCCGCTCGGCGTCGGGCGAGCCCTCGGTGTCGGTGAGGAGCACGCTGTAGCCGCGCTGGCGCGCGGTCTGGATGATTACCTGGGCCAAGCTCGGGAAGAACGGGTTGGTCAGGTCGGGAACGACCAGGCCAATGGTTCCCGTCCGGCCCGTCTTCATCGCCTTGGCGCTGAGATTGGGCCGATAGCCCAGTTGGGCGGCGACCGCCAGGATGTGCTCGCGGGTCTGTTCCCCTACCGAGCCCGTTCCATTGATCGCATACGATGCGCTGGCCACCGAAACGCCCGCCGCGCGGGCGACCTCCTTGAGCGTTGGCCGACGTCCGCTGGTCTCGCTCACGAATTCGCCTCGGGCTCGATTGGTCCTGACCCTTCTTAGGGGCATCGTTCTGAACGAGCAACTTAATGCATTCAGAAAACCGTCATTCCCGACGCGCCATTAGGGGGTGAAGCCCGAGGGTGTCGGTAGCAAAAGGCATGACGTGAAGGCAATTTCATGCCGTCAAGCCTGCCTAGACCGGATTCTTGCAAAAATCTACTAGTGAAACGTTTCAATTTATGCCTTGTATGCGCCGACGCTGACAGGGGAAGTGACATGCGGGGCTATCTGGTTTGGGGTGTTTCGACGATCGCGGTTCTGATGGGGGCGGCCAATGCCAGCGCCCAGGCGACGGTCGCGCCGCAGAGTGACGCCAACACCTTGGAGGAAGTGGTCGTCACCAGCGAACGCTTTGGTTCGGGACTCGCGCGGGCCACGTTCACGGTGGGCGCCGAGGATATCCTGCAGCGCCCGGCCGGAGCCGACATCACCCAGAGCCTAGTCAAGGTGCCCGGGGTCCAGGTTTCGACCGGCGACAGCCGTGGGGGCAGCTTCTCGTTCGAGATCTATCTCCGGGGCCTCTCCGACGAACAGATCGGCCTGACGCTCGACGGCGTCCCGACCGGCGATTCCCGGTTCAATGGCGGTTCGCCGCCGCAGCGCTTCATTGAATCCAGCAACATCGGCAAGATCACCGTGTCGCAAAGCTCGGGCGACATCGGCGCGCCGTCGCGCTTCGCCCTGGGCGGCTTCATCGACTTCGTGACCGACAAGCCCAAGCAGGACTTCGGCGTCACCCTCGAAGGCGGCGCAGGGTCGTTCGACTTCTGGCGAGGCTATGCACGTGTCGACACCGGCGAGATCGCCAAGGGCCTGACCGCCTATGCGACCGCCTCCAAGCAGGAAAACGACATCTGGGCCGGTCAGCGCTCGCGCCATTCCAAGCGCGCGCACTACGAGGCCAAGATCGTCAAGGCGTTCGAGGACGGCTCAAGCCTTACCGGGCGGCTGTCCTACAACGACCAGACGGACAACGACTTCAACATCGTCACCAGGGGGGAATTCCTCGCCAATCCCCACAGCGACCGCGCGCTCGACGACCTCACGGGCGTTCCGGCCCGCGACATCGACTTTGGCGGCGCTCTGGGCGGCAGGCGCAAGGACCTGCTGGCCTATGTCAACGGCCGCTTCAAGCTGGCCGACAATGTGACCCTGGGCGTCAATCCCTACTACCAGACGCTCAAGGGCGAGTCGTATCGCTACCAGGACCGCCGGCGGATCCTGACCGGCGGTGACCCGCGCGCGGTCACCAGCTACAACACGTCCGGCGGCGCCGTGCGCCCGAGCCTGACGACTCTTCGCAACAGCAACGCCGTCGGCGGTCCTGCCGATATGCGCGTCACGCCGCGCGACCGCGATCGCTACGGCCTGACGGCCGAAGTCAAGGCCGACAATCTTTTCGCCGGCCATAGCGTCCGCATCGGCGGCTGGTGGGAAGGCGGGGAGTCGACCGAGAAGCGGAACTTCTATCCGATCATAAACTCGGCCCAGAGCATCGCGTACGATCGATCCAGGCTGAACTATGTCGAGTACGAACGGACGGCCTCGGTCGAGACCCTGATGTTCTACGCCCAGGACGAGATTCGGGCTCTGGACGATCGCCTGAAGGTTGATCTGGGCCTGACCTTCTTCCACCTCAAGTACGACGCCAAGTCGCCGTTGGAATACAAGGCCAACGTCAAGTTCTCGCAGGACTCCAAGGTCAATCCGAAACTGGGCGCGTCCTACAGACTCACGGGCGCCTGGGAGATGTTCGGCGGCTACGCGACTGGCTTCTCGGGCATTCCCGAGGACGCCTTCCTGGGCTCGACGGCGGTGATCAATCCGGACGACCTCAAGCCTGTCGAGACCCGCAACCTCGACCTTGGTCTGCGCTGGGTCCGCGACAACGCCGCCTTCTCGGTTCAAGGCTACGATGTCCACCTGAAGAACAATGTCGGCATCGTGCCGCGCGACCCGACCTCGGCCCTGGATCCCGAAGAGGTCGTGCGGGGCAACGTCGCCACGCGCGCGGCCAACACTGCCGGTCAGAAGTCGCGCGGCGTGGAATTCACCGGCTTCTATGACTTCGGAGCGATCGACGTCTACGGATCGCTGTCGCTGCAGGACGCCAAGCATGACGACCCGCCGGTCGGCAGCACGGCCCGAAGGAACCTGGCCGCGATCGGCATCATCGGCGGCGCGCGCGTGCGCGACATTCCCAAGACCTCGTTCTTCGCCCAGGTCGGCTGGCAGGCCACCTCGAACCTCAAGCTCGATGTCACCGGACGCCATGTCGGCGACCGCGTGGGCGGCCATATCATTCGCCCGGTGACCTTCGACGAAATCGAGGTCGAGACCATCGACGGCTACACCGTCGTAGGCCTGTCGGCCGCCTATGACATCCGTCGCCAAGGGCTGCCGGAGATGCAACTGCAGTTCAACGTCGATAATCTTTTCGACGAGACCTACATCGGCGCAGTGTCGGGCTCGACCGCGACGCAGCCGGAGTTCGGCCTGCAGACCGGGCCGACCGTCCGCACGCTTGACCGCTACTTCCTCGGCGCGCCGCGCACCTACACCGCGTCCCTGCGCGTACGGTTCTAGCGGCGACCTGCCGGAGCGGCGCGCCTGCCGTTGCTCCGGCCTTTCTCCGATCGATCCTGCCAAGAAACGCCTCGTCCTGTTCGAGGCTTTGGGAGAACGAGATGAACAACCCCAGGATCGTCGTCTGCGGATTTGCGACGATCGACTATGTGGTCGAGGTCGACGGCGACTTTCGAGGGCGCGGCACCTTGCCGATGCGCGGCGATCCGGAGTCCTTGAGGCCACGCGCCGGCGCCGCCGCGCTCTATACCAGCGCCGCCTTGGCGGCCGGGGGCTTCGAGGTGAGTCCCGTCACCTGGGTCGGCGATGACGAGGAGCGGCTGATCTTCCTGTCCGGCTGCCGCGCGGCGGGTTTGGATGTGTCCGGCGTCTCAAAGATCTCCGGGGCCCGAACGGCTCAGTGCCTGCTGATCTACAGCGCCAACGGCGCCTATGGTTGCGTGCTGCGCTCGCTGAGCGGCGCGGAGACGGAAGTCCAGCGCGACCTCGTCGCCAGGGCCGATGTGGTAGTGATCGCCGCCGGCGATCCCGAAGTCGCCACCCGGCTGCTGGGAGAAGTTCGCCCCCAGGCGCGGGTGGCGTGGATCGCCAAGAACGATCCGGCCTGCTTTCCCGACGGACTGGTGAAGCAGCTGCTGGCTCGCGCCGACTATGTCTTCTGCAACGGCGCGGAGCGTCCGTGGATCGATGGGCTGCTGGGGAGCGGCGGCGGCGCCGCCGCGCCGAGGGCGATCTTCGAAACGCGCGGCGAGGAGGGCGTCTTGGTCGACCACGGCGGCTACGTCCGTACGGTCCCCACACGACGGCTCAAGGTCTATGACGCCACCGGAGCGGGCGATGTGTTCGCCGGAGCGACCCTGGCGGCGGTGTTGAAGGGCGAGGATCCGGTTGCCGCGGCCGCCGCCGGTTCCGAGGCGGCCTACGCCATGCTCGCCGGACGCGCCCGCGCCCGTCCGGCCTAAAGCCCGTCGCATGAACCCCTCGACTGGGCGCTCGTCTCAAGGCGAGCGCGCCCCTTTTCTGCCTAGAAGGCCGAGAGCAGGCCCATGATCGTGCCGGTCAGGCAGGTGGCCAGGAAGGCCGCGAACAGGGCGCGGAAGCCCAGATCAACCACCTCGGCGACCTTCTCAGGGACCATGGTCGACAGCGAACCGATCATGATCGCCACGCTGCCGAGGTTGCCGAAGCTGCAAAGGGCGTAGGTGGCGATCAGTTCGGACTTGGGGGCCATCGCACCGGCCGGGAGCTCGATCAGGTGGCTATAGGCGACCACCTCATTGGCCATGACCTTCAGGCCCAGCAGGGCCCCGATCTGCTCAAGATCCTTCATCGGCGCGCCCATCAGCCAGGCGACCGGGGCCAGCAGCTTGCCGAACACCAGGTTGAGACTGATCGGCGCGCCGCTGTGGGGGATCAGCGTCAGGCCCTTGTCGACCAGGGCGATCGCCGAGACGAAGACGATCAGCAGGCCCGCGATATTGATGACCATCTTGACGGCGTCGAGCGTGCCGAAGGTCATGGCTTCCAGGCTGCTGCGGTAGGGCGAGCTCAGCTCCATGGCCTGCAAGGGGCTGGGCGGACTTGGAACCATGGCCTTGGCCAGGGCGATCGCCATCGGCGTGGTGACGATCGAGCCGGTCAGCAAATGGGTGAACGCGTCGGGGATGCGGGTCGCCATCATCGCGCCCAGCAGCAGCATGGTCGAGCCGGCCACGACCGACAGGCCGTCGACCATGATGATGAAGAGCTCGCCGCGGGTGAGCTTGGGCAAAAGGGGGCGGACCAGAAGCGGCGCCTCGACCATGCCCAGGAAAATGCAGGCCGAGGTCGAGACGGCGACCGGTCCGCTGACCTGGAAGGCGCGACTGAACAGCCACGCCGCGCCACGAACGATCCAGATCAGGATCTTCCAATGCCAGAGCAGGGCCGAAAGCCCCCCGACCATCAGGATCGCGGGCAGGGCTTGAAAGGCGAAGATGAAGGTCGAGCCGGTCTGGCCGCGCACATAGGGAGGCGGCGCGCCGCCGAGATAGCCGAACATGAAGCTTGTTCCCGCGGTGGCGGCGGACTGGACGCTGTCGACGACGTGGGTGACCCCCTTGAAAAAAGTCAGGGCGACCGGCGCCCGCGTCAGGACGAAGGCCAGGAGAGCCTGGATCGCGAGCCCGATCAGCAAGGTTCGAAGCCTGAAGCCGGCGCGGTTCTCGCAGAAGACCCAGGCCAAGCCCAAGAATGCCGCCACCCCCAGGAGGCCGCGTCCAAACTCTTCGTTCAACACGGAGACCCCCTGGATGAAAAGCTAACTTAAACGTTTCATTATTGCGGTCACGGTGTCAAGGTGATGTTTGTTCCCGCGCTTGGGATCGCCCTTCCGCCGAGCTTCTCCATGCAGATTTTCCTCGACAGTACGGACGCCGAACTGATCCGCCACCTCGCCGCTACGGGACTGGTCGACGGGGTGACCACCAACCCTACCCTGGTCGCCAAGGCCAATCGCTCGATGATCGACGTGATCGTGGAGATTTGCGAGGCGGTCGGCGGCCCGGTCAGCGCCGAGGTGGTGGCCGCCGAGGCCGACGCCATGATCGCCGAGGGGCGCAAACTGGCCGCCCTGGCCTCGAACGTGGTCGTCAAGCTGCCGCTGACTCGTGACGGCCTGATCGCGTGCTCCGCGCTCGCCGCCGAAGGCCTCTCGACCAATGTGACGCTGTGCTTCTCCGTCGGTCAGGCCTTGCTGGCCGCCAAGGCGGGGGCGACCTACGTTTCGCCCTTCATCGGACGGCTGGATGACTATGGCTTCGACGGCTCAAGCCTGATCGGCGAGATCAGGACCGTCTACGACAACTATGCATTCGAAACCAAGATCCTGGCGGCCTCCGCCCGGAGCGTGGCGCACGTCAAGGCCGCCGCCCTCGCTGGAGCCGATTGCGCCACCCTGCCGGTGGCCTTGTTCACTGAGCTCTTCAATCATCCCCTGACCGCCAGCGGCCTCAAGCAGTTCATGGTCGACTGGGCGGCCAGCGGCCAGACGATCTGAGGCGCGCGATGACCCAAGCCCATGACGACGGTCTGGAGGCCTTTGTTCGCGGCCTCCCCAAGGCCGAGCTTCACGTGCACATCGAGGGCACGCTGGAGCCGGAACTGATGTTCCAGCTGGCGGAGCGCAACCGCACGCCGATCCGCTTCGGCAGCGCTGAGGCGGTGCGAGCGGCCTATGGCTTCTCGAACCTGCAAGCCTTCCTGGACATCTATTACGAGGGCGCCGGCTCATTGCGGACCGCACGGGACTTCACCGACCTCGCCATCGCCTATTTCGAGCGTCTGGCCGCCGATGGCGGCGTCCACGCCGAACTCTTCTTCGATCCCCAGACCCACATTGTCCGCGGCGTTCCCATGGCCGAGGTCGTACAGGGCTTGGTCACGGGCATGGACGAAGCCCGCACGCGACTGGGCGTGACCTCCAAGCTCATCCTCTGCTTCCTGCGCCATCTCGACGAGGCCGCCGCCTTCGCGACCCTGGAAGCGGCCATGCCGTTCCTGGCGCACATCGACGGTGTCGGCCTGGACTCCTCGGAGCTGGGCCATCCGCCCGAGAAGTTCGCGCGCGTTTTCACCGCGGCGCGCGAACTGGGGCTGAAGGTCGTCGCCCATGCCGGGGAGGAGGGGCCGCCGGCCTATGTCTGGCAGGCGCTCGACATCCTGCGGGTCGATCGGATCGATCACGGCAATCGGGCCTTGGAGGATCCCGCTCTGATCGCGCGGCTGGCGCGCGATCACGTGCCTCTGACCGTCTGTCCGCTGTCCAATCTCAAGCTGTGCGTCGTCGACAGGCTGGAGGAGCATCCCCTGCGGCGGATGATCGACGCCGGCTTGGTGGTCACCATCAACTCGGACGATCCGGCCTATTTCGGCGGCTATCTCGTCGACAACTACGTGCGGGTCGCCCGGGCGCTTGGCCTTTCCCGCGCCGATCTGGCGCAGCTGGCCCGCAACAGCCTGGCCGCATCGTTCATGTCGCTCGACGACAAGGCCGCGTGGCTCGGCCAGAGCAGGGTCGTCGACCACCCCTGAATGAAGGAGCCCGCCGCGGGCGCGGCGGGCTCCATGGTCAACGCTAAGACGCGGCTTGCCCCTCAGAACCGGGTCGACAGCTGGACGCCGTAGGTTCGCGGATTGGTGAAGACCCCCGCATAGCCGTTGACGGTGACGGCGCTGGTCAGGCGCGAGACATCGGTGATGTTGCGGGCCCACACCGAGATTTCGCTCTGCTTGAAGCGATACCCAGCCCGCGCGCCGCCTTCCCAATAGCCTTCGCCGCGCAGGTCTGGTTGGACGCCGCTGGTCAGCGAGAAGTTCTCGTCGCCGCGATAGGACCAGTCGGTCGCCAGGAAGACGGTGGCGTCATCGTCCAGGGCATGGGCGTACTCGGCCGAAACCGAGCCCGTCCACTTGGACGCGAACGGGAACGGCTGGCCGGTGATGTCGAGCTGGGCGCCGGCGGCGCGCGGATCGGCGATCAGAGTCGGGCCACTGATCTTGGTGTCGACATAGCCCAGATTGGCCGAGACCTTCAGCTCCGAGGTGACGATCAGCGTGCCTTCGAACTCGAACCCGTGACCCTTGCCGCCCTTGGCGTTGATCAGGCTGATGCGATCGACGCCGTTTCCCGTGCGGTTGTAGGCGACCAGCTGCATGTCGTCGTAGATGTACTTGAACACCGACAGGTTGGCCGTCAGCCGCCGGTCGAACCCCTGGATCTTTGCGCCGGCCTCATAGGACGTCACCGTCTCGGGGCCGGCCTTCTGCAGCGGGTCGAACATCGCCTGGCCGGTGATCACGCCCGCGTGGTAACCGCGTGCGACACGGCCATAGAGATTGACCGCGTCGTTGAGCCGATAGGCCAGGCTGCCGTCCCAGGTCAGCTTGCGCCATTTGCCGCCCTCGGCCGAATAGCGAGGCAGGAACCATGGCCCCGGGCCGCGCTCGCCCGCCCGGTAGAACGGATCGGTGGTGAAGTTCGGGACGGCGGTCAGGTCGCTCGCCTTGGGCGTGAACGACGACGAATCCTGGCTGAAGTCGACCTTGTCGGCGGTGTAGCGCAGCCCGCCCGTCACCTTCAGGCTGTCGGTGAGGCTATAGGTGATCTGGCCGAATACGGCCGCGCTGCGGCTCTGTTGCCGCGCCTTCTGATAGGCGCCGAAGCCTGGCTGGCCGTCGGCGGTCTGGAAGGTGTTGTTGGCGGTGAGGTTGGCATAGCGCAGCCATTCCTCGAAATAGTGGCCGCCGACCTGCCAGGACAGGGGTCCGCCGCTGTCGGAAGCCAAGCGAACCTCCTGCGTGAACTGCTGCAGCTTGTCGACCTTGGTGGTGTTGATCAGGGCTGGCCGCGGAGACCCGTCGATATCGCCTACCGAGAACATGTCGCCGTCCACATAGGCGCTGATGCTGGTCAGCTTGGCGCCGCCCAGATCGTAGGTGGCGTTCAGCGTGACGCCGCGCTCGTGGACCTTCTGGTCGCTCTGGTGATCGCTCTCCAGGGCGATGTTGTACTTGTTGAAGGGCAGTACGCCGTACTGGGCGTCGACGCCCCGGCCGTTGAACAGCGTCGAGCTGCCATCCAGCGAACGACCATAGACCTGGAACAGGGCGTCGAACTTCGCCATCGGCGTCCACAGGAGCTGGGCGCGAAACGCCAGGTCGTCGTAGCCGTCCAGCTTGTTGCCGGTGACGATGTTTTTCACCCACGGATCGCGGTGCTGATAGAGCACGGAGACGCGAGCGCTCAGCGTGTCCTGCGCCACCGCCCCGCCGAGGGCGGCTTCCAGGTTGTAGCTGTTGAAGCGTCCATAGCTGACGCGGCCATAGCCTTCGGTCTCCTGCGTCGGCTTGCGGGACACCAGATGAATAGCGCCGGCCGTGGCGTTCTTGCCCCAGAGCGATCCTTGCGGTCCGCGCAGCACCTCGATGCGCTCCAGATCGAAGGCGGGCATGCCCTTGAGGACGGAATTCTCCAGCACGACTTCGTCGTAGTACATCGCCACCGGCTGGGACGCGTTAAGCGTGAAGTCCGAATTGCCCAGGCCGCGGATATAGAAGCGCGGATAGACGCGGCCGAACGTGGATTCGGCGTTCAGGTTGGGAATGCGGCCCGACAGCACCCGAATGTCATCACCCGATGCGGTAACGGCGCGTAGCGCCTCGCCGCTCGTGGCGCTCACCGACAGCGGCACGTCGCGAAGGTTCTGGCTGCGCTTTTGAGCGGTGACGACGATTTCGTCGAGCGCTTGGACGCCCGACGAAGCTTGGTCGGGCATCGCCTGCGCGTGGGCGCTCGACGCCGCGATCATCGCCAGAAGCGATACTGGAAGGGCTGAACGTCTCATGGTCTCTCCCCAAATCCGGGCCGCCACGCGGCGCCCGACCCAACGAAAGTGAAACGTTTCAATAATAACTTCAATCCAAGAAGTCGGAATTTGTTGACGATTTCGCCATGGCTCAGGCGAGTGCCTGTGAAATTGGCGATAAGGTGATGAATCGTTTCATATTGGCGTCATTCCAAACGAAATGCCCAGATCCGCGCGGACAAGCCGTTCGGCCTCGCTCGTCTTGTGTCTCCGGGGGCTGGCGCTGTCGGGCGGCGGCGTGATCACCGATTTGGAATGAGGTGGGGCGAACCCGTCGGCCCGCAGGCTTGATCGTCGGGGCGGGCGGATCGCTCTGCTCCGCTGAGGCGCCCGACCGCGACCTGGGCGGCGCCGGCGCCCTGGCGAGCAGGGTTCAGCTGGCCCCAAGCCTGGGCGCGGCGCTGGCGGCGGTGATGTCGCAAAGCCTGTTGGCGCTGCGGCGCGGGGCCAGCCCACGGCGCAGGACATCTCGATCAGCTTCTTCGCGGCGGGTCGGCTGTTGCTGCTGGCTCTGCCGTGGTTCGTCCGCCTGCCGTTGGGGCTGGGGCGCTCTGAGCGGTCGATCCACGCTCGTGCCCACCAAGGCCTGATCAACCTTGAACGATTGACGATGGACGATGTCGGCCAACGTCAGTTGTTGGCGCTAATCGGCTTGGTGCGAACATAGGTTTTCTACCTGCATGTCGAGAATATCGATCGCGCAAGTAGGGTATTGGCGGCGCTACGCTCAAGGCTCTGTCGAAAGCAGGAGACCCTCGATGTCCGATCGCAAGCTGCATCCCGAGACGCTGGCCCTGCACGCGGGCTGGCGGGCCGATCCGACCACGGGCGCGGTGGCCCCGCCGATCTACCAGACGACCTCGTACCAGTTCCAAAGCACCGAACACGCCTCGGACCTGTTCGCGCTGCGCCAGCTGGGCAACATCTATACGCGCATCGGCAATCCGACGATCGACATCCTGGAGCAGCGCCTGGCCGCGCTGGAGGGCGGCGCGGCGGCCCTGGCGGTGGCGTCGGGCCAGGCCGCCTCGGCCTTCGCCCTGCAGAATCTGGCGCGAACGGGCGACAACGTCGTCAGCTCGACCGACCTCTATGGCGGCACCTGGAACCTGTTCGCCAACACCTTGCGCGACCAGGGGATCGAGGTCCGCTTCGTCGATCCGGAAGATCCGGAGGCCTTCGCTCGCGCCACCGACGCACGCACCCGCGCCTATTACGCCGAGACCCTGCCCAACCCGAAGCTTACGGTGTTCCCGATCGCCGAGGTCGCCGCGATCGGCCGCAAGCTGGGCGTGCCGCTGATCGTCGACAACACCGCCGCCCCGCTGCTGGCCCGGCCGTTCGAGCACGGCGCGGCGATCGTGGTCTATTCGACCACCAAGTACATCGGCGGCCACGGCACCTCGATCGGCGGGGTCATCATCGACGGCGGCAATTTCGACTGGGAGGCCCATCCGGAACGCCAGCCGCTGCTGAACACGCCCGACCCCAGCTACCATGGCGCGGTTTGGGCCCAGGCGGCCAAGCCGCTCGGGCCCATCGCCTACATCCTACGCGCCCGCACAGTGTTGCTGCGCGACCTGGGCGCGGCGCTGTCGCCGTTCAACGCCTTTCAGATCCTGCAGGGGCTGGAGACCTTGCCGCTGCGGATCGCCCGTCACTCGCAGAACGCCCAGGCCGTTGCCGACTTCCTGGCCAGCCGTCCCGAGGTGGTGAGGGTCATCCATCCATCGACCCAGAACGGTTTGCGGCGCGAGCGCGCCGACCGCTACCTTTCCAGCGGCTACGGCGGTCTGGTCGGCTTCGAGCTGGTCGGCGGGCGCGAGGCCGGGCGGCGGTTCATCGACAGCCTCAAGCTGTTCTACCACGTGGCCAATATCGGCGACGCGCGCAGCCTGGCGATCCACCCGGCCTCGACGACGCACTCGCAGCTCAGCGCGGAGGACCAGCTGGCGACCGGCGTCTCCGATGGCTACGTGCGCCTGTCGATCGGGCTGGAGCACATCGACGACATCATATCCGACCTCGATCAGGCGCTGTCGGCGTCGGAAGGTCTGTTGGCCGCAGCGGAGTAGCGTCTGGGGCGAGCCGATGGCGAAGGTGTGGGACGAGATCAGCGGGAGGTTCTATCGCGTCCTGTTCGAAGCGGACCGGTCCGTTGTGCTCGATGGTGCGAAGAGTCCGGAAGGGCGCTTCCACCACGATGGCCAGCCGGCGCTGTATCTGTCGCCGAGCGCGGAATGGGCGGCCAGGGCGATTGATGTTTATCGCCGTGCTGGCGACCCGCCGCGCTCGACGGTCCCTCTCAAGGTTGACCGCGCCAAAATCGTCGATCTGCGCAAGGCGAGCCATTGCGCAGCCCTGTCGATCAACGCCGAGGATGCAGCCATCCCATGGCGGCCCCAGAGGTCGCGCGGCGATCGGGCGGACAGCTGGAAACTGGCCGAGGTCGTTCGGGCGAGCGACGCCGACGGGATGATCTACACGGCGCGTTCGGCCCGGGAGCGCTGGCATCTCGTCCTGTTTCGTTGGAACGGCTCGGGAGGGCCGACGGTCGCGGTGACGGACCTGCCCGCGATCGATTGATTGAGGTTGGCGATTGCGAGGCCGACCGAACATCCGGATCCGGGGCGGATAGGACGCAAGGCAAGCGCCGCAGCCGGCGGATCGACTGCGGCGCCCCAGTTTCAGTATCGGGCCCGGAGCGTCAGACCAAAGGTCCGCGGATCACCCAGCGTGCCGCTGACCGCCCCCGTATTGGCCGCCGCCAAAGACAGGTAATAGAGCTTGTCGAAGACGTTGCGGCCCCAGACCTGAAGGTCCCAGGACCCATCTTCGGCCGTGATGCCCAGCCGCAGATTGACGAGAGCATAGCCGGGGATCTTCGAATATTCGGAGTCCGCCGCGGTGGTGTAGTAGGCCGAGCGATAGTTGACGTCGAAACCGCCATAGGCCTCCAGCGCCTTGTCCTTCCAGGCCCCTGCCGGGCGACGATACTCGCCGCCGCCCGAAGCGGCCCAGAGCGATACGCCGGGCAGTCGGCGACCGGTGAGATCACAGTAGGTGGTCAACTGGATCTCGATCGGGCAGGCCGCCTGCCTGTAGCGGGTATAGCTGGCGTCGTCATAGGTGGCCGAGCCGTAGAGCGTCAGGCCCTCGGCCGGCGCGGCGCGCAGGTCCAGTTCGACGCCGCGGCTGCGCACGCTGCCGGCGTTTGTCAGGAAGCTTGCGTTGTTGATCAGATTGACCTGGGTGGTCTGGTACTGGTCGTCGTTGGTCCAGAACAGCGCCAGGTTCGCTGTCAGGCGACGATCGAACCAGATGCTCTTGAGGCCGGCCTCGTAGCTGTCGATCGTTTCCGGAGCGATCACCGGATCGACGGCGTTGGCCCCGGCGGTGTTGATGTTGGAGAGGTTGAGGCCGCCGGCCTTGTAGCCCCTGGCGTAGCTGGCGTAGGCCAGGACGCCGTCGTCGAATGTGTAGGCCAGGTTGAGGCTGCCGGTGAGGCTGTCCCCCGAGGTCTTGGCCGAGAAGCTGTTGGCCGCGCCGAACCGAGCCCGCAGCGCCCGGACGGCGGCCTGGTCGGCGGCGCTGAGCGCGCTGATGTCCGAGCCCTTGGCCGTCTGCCGGAAGTAGCCGGTCATGCTCTCGTCGGTGTAGCGCAGGCCGCCGGTGACGTCGAAGCGGTCGGTGACGTGCCAGGTGGCCTGGGCGAACACAGCCGCGCTCTTGGTCAGCGGGCTCGAGCGGCTTTCGAAGCGGTAATTGTTGAGCGCCGCGGCCCGCACCGTGGCCGAGCCGGCGGCCGGGGCCAGGAACCAGTCGGCGCCATAGGAGCCATACTGGTTGACGGCCAGGGCCTTGACCTTCTGCCAGAAGAGGTAGCCGCCGGCGACATAGTCGACGGTCCGGTCGCCCTCGGAGCGAATGCGCAGTTCCTGGCTCCACTGCTGCTGGTCGTTGTCCTGGTGGAAGTCGATCGCCGCGGGCAGGGTGGTGCCGTCGGCGTCGTTGTGCGGCCGCCAATGCCAGGCGCGCCAGCCGGTGACCGAGGTGATCGTCGCGCTGGGCAGGGCGTAATCGACGATGGCCGAGGCGCCGCCATGCGTTTCGAAATAGCTGTTCTTGGTGTCGGTCGAGACTTTGCGCGCGCCGGGATCGATGGCCAGCGGCGTGAAGCCGATGCGCGCGGCTCTGGCGTAGTATCCGTTCGGATAGGCCGCGCCGGAGTCGGCGTAGTTGGTCAGCAGGCCGGTCAGCACCGTGGCGCTGGTGTTGGAGATCTGCTGGCCATAGTCGACGCTCAGACGCGCGGTCAGTCGCTCGTTCGGCTTGGCCAGCAACTGCAGGCGACCGCCGAAGTCGTGATAGTCCTGGGTCCTGGAGCCGTCATGGACATTGGTCATGTAGCCGTCGCGCTGGGTGTCGGCCAGGGCGACGCGGAAGGCCAGCTTGTCGGCGATCAGCGGTCCCGAAGCCACGGCGTGGGCCTGGACGTAGCCGAAGTTTCCGACCGAGACGTCGCCGGCGTACTCGGGCGTGAAGGTCGGGATCTTAGTCGACACCACCAACGCTCCGGCCGAAGTGTTCTTGCCAAAGAGGGTGCCCTGCGGACCGCGCAGCACCTGGATCGAGTCGATGTCAGCTAGGTCGAACACAGCCTGTCCCGGGCGACCCAGATAGATCTGGTCGAGATAGACGCCGACGGCGGCCTGCAGCCCGTCGTTGTAAACCGAGACGTTGTTGCCAAGGCCCCGGATGTTGATGCTGGTGTTGCGCGGGTTGGTCACGCTGACGCTCAGGCTCGGCGACAACTGCTGAAGGTCGCGCACATTGTAGGTGCGGGTGGCTTCCAATTGCGCTGCGCCGAAGGCCGACACGGCGATCGGCACGGTCTGGGCGTCTTCGTCGCGCCGACGGGCGGTGACGACCACGGCTTCGAGGCCGGTGCTAGCCTCGGCCGTCTCGGCGGCGATGGTCGTTGCGGTCGGCGCTTCGGCCAAGGCCTGGCCCGCGCCCAGCGTGAGCGCCAGGCATGAAGCCGCGAGCAGCAGGCGGCGTGAAGCCGAACCTACATGAGTGCTCATGCCGCCAGTATTGGACTGGCGGTCGATATATTCTTGTAACGACATCGGATTGATCCCCTTGTAACGCCAAAGAGATCGCAAAGTCCGCTCAAGAACGGATAACGCTGTCGGCGGGCCCCTCGCAGATGCATCCCCCTCGCGATCGATGTCCCTCCTAAATCCAACCAATTCCATCGGCTTTAGAGAAATTCTGCGGGCCGGGCCGGCAATTTTTGCGGCGACGTTCCAGGGGCCAGGAGCTTAGGAACCGAGCAAACATGAGGGTATTGGCGATGATCAACCATCGATCGAAGCTGCGCGGCCGGCTCCTGGCTGGCGCGATGACGGCCGTCTTCGGCCTGACGGGCGCTGCGGCCCTGGCCGCGGAAACCGCGCCGGCGACGAGTGCCGCGTCGGTGGCGAGGCGGCCGAATTTCTTGATCATCGTGGCCGATGACTTGGGCTATTCTGACCTTGGCGCGTTCGGTGGCGAGATAGAAACGCCAAACCTCGACGCCCTGGCCAAGGCCGGAGTGCGCCTGTCCGGTTTCCACACGGCCCCGACCTGCTCGCCGACCCGCTCGATGCTGCTGACGGGCTCGGACAATCACCAGGTGGGCCTGGGCTCGATGGCCGAGGTTCTGACGCCCGCCCAGCAGGGCAAGCCCGGCTACGAAGGCTATCTCAACGACCGCTCGGTGACGGTCGCGGAGCTGCTGCGCGACGCCGGCTATCGCACTCTGCAGGCGGGCAAGTGGCATTTGGGTCTGGCCGACGACCAGTCGCCAGCCGCCCGCGGGTTCGAGCGGTCCTGGGCGCTGCTGCAGGGCCTGCAAAACCACTTCGGCGCCGACCAGGACGAGACCTACAAGGCCGCCGGCGCGGCCTCGACCTTCCGTGCCGACGGTAAGGTCGTCACCTATCCCAAGGGCGTCTATTCGGCCGACTTCTACGGCGACCGGATGGTGGATTTCCTGAACGAGTCCAGGAGCGACAGCCGCCCGTTCTTCGCCTATCTGACCTTTACCGAACCGCACTGGCCGCTGCAGGCGCCGCCCGAGACCATCGCCAAGTACAAGGGGCGTTACGACGCCGGCTACGAGGCGTTGCGCGACCAACGCCTGGCCCGGCTCAAGGCGCTGGGGCTGGTGGCTAAGGAGGTCAAGCCGCACGCCCTGGTCGACACGCCGGCCTGGGCCTCGCTCACGCCCGAACAGAAGAAGACCGAGGCGCGAAAGATGGAGGTCTACGCGGCCATGGTCGACCGGCTCGACCAGAATGTCGGCAAGGTGGTCGCCGCCCTCAAGGCCAATGGCCAGTACGACAACACCGTCATCGTCTTCCTGTCCGACAACGGGGCCGAGGGTACGCGCATCGACACCGTGCGCGGCGTCACCGATCCGGCCAAGCTGGCCAAGCTCGATGTCGACAACAGCTTCGACAACCTGGGCAAGGCCAATTCCCATTTCGGCTACGGCCCCGGTTGGGCTCAGGCGGCGACCGCTCCGAGCCGGCAGGTCAAGGGCTACACCACCGAAGGCGGCATCCACACTCCGGCCATTGTCGAAGGACCCGGCGTGGCCCACAGCGGACGCATCATCGACGCCCTGACGCATGTTTCCGATGTCGAGGCCACCGTGCTGGAGCTGGCGGGCGTGTCGCGTCCGCAGACCTATCGCGGCCGAGCCGTGGCCCCGACTATCGGCCGTTCGTGGGTTCCGGTGCTGACGGCCCAGGCCACGGCGGTGCGGACCGCAAGCGACACCACCTCGTGGGAACTGTTCTTCCGGCGAGCCGTGCGACGCGGCGACTGGAAGGCCGTCTACCTGCCCAGCGCACCGGGCGGGGCGGCCTATTCGCGCGACGCGGTGCTGCCGGCCAACTGGGAACTCTTCGACCTCAAGGCCGATCCGGGCGAGACGACGGATCTGGCCCAGCACCAGCCCGCAAAGCTCAAGGAACTGATCGAGGCCTGGAACCAGTACGCCGCCGACAACGGCGTCGTCCTGCCGCCGGTCGGGCCGGCCGACACTGGCGGAGCGGCCAAGGCGGCTGGGCGGTGATGGGTCGCCTGGCGCTCGCGGTCGTCGCGCTGATCGGTGGCGCGGGAGTGGCGGGCTTCGCGCCGCTCGACCCGGTGAGAACCGATCTGGCCGCGATTCGCACCGATCCGCCGGGCGGATGTCACGTCCAGGACGGCCGCGCCTTCGTGCCCGCCGGATCGACCGATCTCGGCGAGGACGGGCCCAGCCGGCCAGGCCGCTCCGTGCGTGTCGAGGGTTTCTGGATCGACCGGCATGAGGTGACCAATCGTCAGTTCGCCGCCTTCGTGGCCGCGACCGGCTACGTCACTCAGGCTGAGCGGGAGGGAGGTTCGGCGGTCTTCGTCCAGCCCGAGGGGCTTTCGGGCGATGATGCGGGCCAATGGTGGCGGTTCGTGCGCGGCGCGTCCTGGCGCCACCCCCACGGCGGCGCGGCCGACGACCTGGCCAGGGCGGACGAGCCGGTGGTCCACGTCGCCTACGAGGATGCGGCGGCCTATGCGCGCTGGGCGGGCGGTGTCCTGCCCTCCGAGGCCCAGTGGGAGCGCGCCGCGCGCGGCGACCAGGACGGTCCGCGAACGCCCAGCGCTTGGGCCTACGACTCGAAGGGCCTTCCGATCGCCAACACCTGGCAAGGCGAGTTCCCGCTCAGCCAGAGCGGTGAGGATCATTTCACGGGCTTGGCTCCGGTCGGCTGCTTTCCCGCCAACGCCTTCGGTCTTCGGGACATGATCGGCAATGTCTGGGAATGGACCTCCAGCGCCGCAGCCAATCGCGCGGACGAGCGGCTGATCAAGGGCGGCTCGTTCCTCTGCGCCTTCAACTACTGCGCCAATTTCCGGCCAGCGGCCTGGCAGGCGCAGGAAATGGATCTTGGGACCTCCCACGTCGGATTCCGGGTCGCCTACGCGCAGGCTGCATGACCGGCCCTTGGCCGACCACGGCCTTACTGGGCAACTCATCAGTTGTCATCTCCTGGAAGCTGGCGGCCCGCCCCTCGAGGCGCTTTCGCGCGCCGATGCGCGGGCGATCGCGCAAGCCGTCGCAAAGCTGACGCCCGTTGATATCAGCGAGACGACGATTATTGCAGACGGCAAGCCGCTGAAGCTCACCGTCTTGCGTCCAGCAGGCGCCAAGGGCGTTCTGTCGGGATTCATGTTCTTCCACGGCGGCGGCTGAGTCCTCGGCGATTTGCCGGCGAGCGAACGCTTCGTGCGCGATCTCGGGTAGCGCTGTTTAGCCAAAGCGCCCCGCGCGGTTTGTGCGGCGATCGCTGTCGAGGTGCGAGCGGGCCCGAACGCGATCGGGCCCGCTCAGGTGGTCGCTAGTTTGGGGTCGCGGCCATCAGGATCTGCGCCATGGTCGTGGCGATGCTCTCGACGTCCCGCGCCTTGTTGACCTCCATGCCTTCCTCCAGGGAGTGAGCGCGGAAGGTGACGAAACCCGCGCCGAGGGTGACGGCGGGCTTGCCTAGGCTCATCGGGATGTTGGCGTCGGTCGAACCGGCCACATAGCCCATCGGCTTGCCCAGGGCGTCGCCGACGGCCGCGATCCGCTGCACGAACGGGGCGGAGATCGGCGTTTCGCCCACGGGCCGATCGCCGACCATCCTGTTGTCGAGGACGATCGGGCCGCGCTTCGTCGAGCGGGCGGCGTTCTCGGCCTCCACGGCCTTGGGCAGGATGGCCAGGTAGGCGTCCTCGACCGCCTTCAGTTCGGCCGCGCCGGACGAGCGCATGTCGACGGTCATCGCCACCGAGAAGGGGATCGAGTTGACCGAGGTGCCGCCCTCCAGCAGGCCGATGTTGTAGACCGTCCGTGGATCGCTCGGGACTTTCAGTTCGCCGAACTGCTTGGCCGCATCGGCCAGGGCGAAGGCCGGATTGACCGTGCCGAAGTCGCCCATGCTGTGGCCGCCGGGACCCTTGAAGGTGGTCTTGTAGCGCTTGGAGCCGACGCCGCCGTTGACGATGACGGTCGGGCCGCTGGGCTCCAGCGAGATGAAGGCGTCGATCCGGTCCTTGTAGCGCCCCTTGAGGAACAGCTCCTTCATTCCGCGCAGGTCGCCGGGGCCTTCCTCGCCCACGTCGCCGACAAAAAGGATGTCGCTCCTGGTCTGGATCCCGGCGGCGTTGATGGCGCGCAGGATGGCCAGGATCGAGGCCAGGCCCACCGTGTCGTCGCCGACACCGGGCGCGTAGAGCTTGTCGCCGTCGCGGCGGACCTTCACGTCCGTGCCGGCTGGGAACACGGTGTCGAGGTGGGCGGCCACCACCAGCAAGCCGCCGCCGCCGGTTCCTTTGCGCAAGCCCATCACATTGCCGGCCGCGTCGGTCTCCAGATCGGTCAGGCCTTCCTTGGCCAGCATAGCTAAGTAGGCCTTGCCTTTCTCGGCCTCGCCGAACGGCGGGGCCGGGATTTCGGTCAGGGTGACGATGTCGGCCACGGTCTGGTCGTAGCCGGCGGCCAGGGCGTCCTTGGCGACCTTGAAGCTCTTGCTGGCGAGGAGGGACTTGGCCTGCTTGGCGAAGGGGGAGGTCGGCGCGGGCGGGCGGATATTGCCAAACTCCCCTGGGGGCGGGGCTGGCTTGGTCTGGGCGAGGGCCGGGGCGGCGACGGCGCAAAGGAGGGCGATCAGGGCCGCCGAGGTCATGCGTTTACTCATGGAGCGATCTTTCTGTGTGTACGAATGAACGGGCTCAGAAGCTGCGGCGGACCATTACGCCCAGTACGCGCGGCGTGAGACTGACGACCTGGTCGAGCGCGCCAGCGGCCGAGGTGATCGACACCGGGCCGACCGAATTGGTTAGGTTCTGGGCGAAGGCGTAGGCGCCCCAGCCGTCGCCTTCGACGCCCACGCGGGCGCCCAAAACCGAATAGGCCGGAATTTTCTCGTAGTAGACGTAGGTCGGGCGGAACTGCGAGGCGGTCTTGCAGGTGTAGCTGGCGTCGAGGTGGATAAGGCCGTTCAGGCCGTCGCCGATCTGCCACAGATAGTCGGCCCCCAACGAGCCGCTGACCTTGGGTACGAACGGCAGGCGGTCGCCCCGCAGGCCGGTCGAGCCCGACACCGTCACCGACGAGTTGGTCTGGTCTTCGGTCAGCTTGGCGTCGGAGACGCCCAGGGCGCCGGTGATCGTCAGGCCGGTGATCGGGCGCAAGGTCGTCTCCAACTCGATGCCGCGAATGCGGGCCGCGCCGGCGTTGGTGATGATGAAGAAGTTGGCCCCGACATTGGCCTGGGCCTGGACCTGGATATTGCTCCAGTCGATCTGGTAGGCCGACAGGTTCACCGTCAGGCGGCGGTCGAACCAGTCGCTCTTCACGCCGGCTTCGTAGTTCCACAGGCTGTCGGGCTGGAACGGCACGAGACCGCTGGTCAGGCCCGGGATGTTGTTGGCGCCGCCGGGGCGGAAGCCCTTCGAGGCCTGGGCGTAGACCATCAGATTCTTGTCAAACTCATAGGAGACGTTGATCCGTTCGACCCAGCCCTTGGCGCTGGCGTCAACCTGGCTGGGCGCCGTCACCGGCGAATTGGAGATGACGTTGCCGATCGTCACCGCGCCAGCCACGGTCTTGCTGTAGTCGAAGCGGCGGGCGCCGCCGGTGACGGTCAGGGCGTCGGTGAGGTGGTAGGCCAGCTCTCCGAACAGGGCGGTCTGCTTGACGTCGTTGTCGATGTAGCGCGCGCCGAGCGGGTCGAAAGGCCGGACGGCCTCGCCGGTGACGGCGTTGGCGTGGGTCTGGATGCTGTCGACGTGGTCCTTGCGGGTCTCGTAGTAGACACCACCGGTCCAGTCGAGCTTGCCCTCGAACAGGTCGCCGTTAAGGCGGGCCTCATGGGTCCAGGTCTTCAGGCTCATCGGCTGCCAGGAGACAGCCGGGCCGCGCGAGTCCGCCCAGGCGGTGTACTGCGAGAGCTGCGCGCTGCTGCAGGTCGCGCCCGACAGGCCGAAATAGCGGCCGCAGGCGGCGCTGCTGGTGCGGTTGTTGGCGATGTTGTTGGTCCAGTCGCTGTTCCGCAGCATCTTCCACTTGTAGTACGAGGACGTCGCCGTCAGCGTCGCGAAGTGCAGGTCCCACTCGGCGGTGACGTTGTAGAGCGCCAGCTTGGAGTTGCTGGGGGCGATGGTCTTGCGATCGGACCTGTAGCGGCCGGCGGCCTCGGACCAGCTTGCCTGGCCGTCGATCGACTCCTTCTGCTGGGCCGCCGTGGCGCGGATCGTCAGGTCCTCGGTCGGGGTGAAGGTCAGCATCAGGCGGCCGCCGCTGGAGGCCGAGCCGTTGATGTCGTTCTTCTTCAGCGGGACGCTGTCGACATAGCCGCCGCGTTCCTCGCGGTAGAGCACCAGACGCGCGCCCAGCTTGTCCTGGATCAGCGGCACGTTGACCATGCCCTTGGCGTAGTAGCCGGCGTCGCCGCTCTTGGTGGTCGTGGCTTGACCCTCGACCGCGCCGGCGTAGGCGTGGGTGTCGGCCTTGTTGAAGATCACCCGCAGGGTGCCGCCCATCGAGCCCGAACCATACAGCGTGCCTTGCGGGCCGCGCAGCACCTCGACGCGCTGGACGTCGAACAGGTTGATGTCGGGGGTGGTCGAGCCAGCGTCCTGGGTGGTGCCGGTTGGGCCGGTAAGCGGTGTCTCGTCGTAATAGAGGCCGGTGGTGGCCTCGCCGGCGCTGCGCACCCCGCGCAGGGTCAGGCGGCGGTTCGATGGGGTGTTGCCGTCGAGATTGAGGTTCGGAACCTGGCGGAAATAGTCGTTGATGCCCGTCGCGCCCAGTCGGCTCAGCGTCGTCTCGCCGACTGCCGAGATGCTGAGCGGGGTGTCCTGCAGATTGGTCTGGCGCTTGAGGGCCGTCACCACGACCTCGTCGAGCGCGATGGCGGGCTGGCCAGCGTCCTGGGCGCGGGCCTGGGCGCCCAGCAGGGCGGCGAAAGCGGTGGTGGCCAGGGCGGCGCGCCGGAAGGCGCCGGAAGCTGTACGGTTCAAGATCGATCCCCTCTATTGCGTCCGGCCATGAGGCCGGTTCCAGGCGCAAGACGGCCGAGGGGGGATCGCCCTCCAGTCTTTTTTTGCTGTTCTGGTGCTGACGCCAGGCTGGCGGCTGGTGCGCGCCGAATGGGCGTGGTCTGATCAAATCGTGGGCGTCGGGGGTGAATGTCGGAAAAGGCGGTCGCGATGACATCCGCTCGCCGGTCCGTTCGACTAGCCGAAACGCGTGCGATGGGAGAGCGGAGTGTCCGGGCAGTCAGCACTCAGTCGAGTTCAGCTGGGCGATGTCGATCTCGTCGTGCGGCGACACGAGGGGACGTTGCGCCGGTTCGTGGCTTCGCGCATCGGACAGGATGCAGATGTGGACGACATCGTGCAGGAGGTCTTCGTCCGCTTCGCGCGGAGAACCCCGGGCGAGGCGATCGAGCGGCTCGATGCCTATCTTTTCCAGACCGCCGCCAATCTGATCCGCGATCGGGCTCGCCACCGGCAGGTGCGGCGCGAGGCGGCGGCCGAAACCGAGGACGCCAGCGCGCCTCAGAGGCCGGCCAGTCCTGAACAGGCGCTGATCGACCGCCAGACCCTGGCCCTGGTGCGCGAAGCCCTGGCCGATCTGCCTGAGCGGACCCGCAATGTCTTCCTGCTCCATCGGGTGGACGGCATGCGCCATCAGGATATAGCCGGCGCGCTGAACATGTCGGTCAGCACCGTGGAGAAGGATGTGCGGCGAGCTATGGCCCACCTGACGCGACGGGTCCGCAGGCCATGACGCCCACGATCCAGACGCCCGCCAACGATCATGACAGGAGCGATGTCTACGACGCGGCTGCGACCTGGCATGAACGCAAGGCCGCGCCGGGCTGGAGCGCGGCCGACGATCGGGCGTTGACAGCCTGGCTGGAGGCCGATCCGGTGCACGCCCGGGCCTATGACGATATGGGCGAGGTCGGGGGACTGGTCGACGCCGCCGCCGCCATGGGCGGGCTCGACCTGGAACTGGCCAGGGCGCGCCACGCTGTGCGCAGCGGCGCGGTCCGGCGCCCGCGTCGCGCGTTCGGCCTGCTCGCCGCCGGTCTGGTCGGCGCGACTGTCCTGGTTGGCGGCGCGGGCCTGGCGTGGCGGATGGGCCAGGCGCCGGCCGCGGTGACCTATGCCGCCGCGTCGGGAAGGCCGACGAACATCCTGCTGGCCGATGGCTCGCGGGTCAGCCTTGATGGCGGCGCGGAGGTTCAGGCGGCGATGGGGCGACGGACGCGCGAGGTCGCCTTGACCCGTGGGCGGGCGTTCTTCGACGTGGCCCACGACGCGAGCCGGCCCTTCGAGGTCACGGGCGGCGGTCATGTGATCCGAGCCCTGGGCACGGCGTTCGAGGTCGATCTGGCCGCGCCGACGGCGCCCTTGCGGGTCGCGCTGCTGAGAGGGCGGGTGCAGGTGCGGGACGCCGCCGGGGCTGGACGCCCTGTCGAGCTGTCGCCGGGTCAGGTCATGGTCGCCGACGCGAAGGGGCGCGAGCAGGTTTCGTCGGAGGACGTCGCCGCCGCCACGGCCTGGCGCGAAGGACGGCTGGTGCTCCGCGGCGAGACGCTGGAGGCCGCCACGGCGGAACTGAACCGACGCGGTGGGCGGAAGGTCATTGTCACGGGCGCGGCGCGGGACCTGCACATCAGCGGCGCCTTCCGCGGCGACGATCCGGAGGCCTTCGCCCGGGCGGCCGCGGCGGTGCATGACCTTGCGATCGGTCGCGCGGCCGATGGGGCGATCGTGCTCTCTTTGGCCAGGGATTCCGGTGCCACGGCGGACTAGCCGCGTCGCCGCGGTCTGGGTCGCGGCGGGGCTGCTGGCCAGCATTTCTCCCGCGTTCGCCGCCGCCTCCCGCTACAGCGTCCCGGCCGGATCCATGGGCGAAGCCTTGCAGGCCTATGCCAAACAAACCGGCGTCGACGTGCTGTTCGCGCCGGAAGCGGTGGCGGCGTTGAGCTCGTCCGGCGCCCAGGGCGAGGAGGGCGCCGAGCGGGCCTTGCGGCGTTTGGTGCGCGGCAGCGGCCTGCGGGTGCGGCGGATCGGGCCCTCGGCCTTCGTGGTCGCCAGAGCAGCCCCGCGGCGACAGGGCGCCGTCCCGGGGACGCGGGCCGCCTCATCGTTCGCGCCGCCGACCGAACCTCCCGACACGCTGGACCTGGTGATCGTCCAGGCCCGTCGGCGCGACGAGCGGCTGATCGACGTGCCCGCGTCGGTGTCCGTAGTGTCGTCGGCCGATCTTGAACGGTTTGGCGGGGATGGCGTTTTGGCCCTTCGTCAGGGCGCTCTGGGACTGACCGCCGCTGGCCAGATCACCACCGACACGCCGACCCTGGTGATCCGGGGGCAGAGACGCGCGACCTCCGGAGAGTCGGCCCTATCGGTCATCACCTATCTGAACGAGGCGCCGCTGCCCAACAACGGCTCGGTCCTGCCGCTGTTCGACATCTCCAAGGCGCAGGTGTTGCGCGGCCCGCAGGGCGTGCTCTTCGGGCGCAACACGACCGGCGGGGCTCTGCTGATCCGCACCAACGAGCCAGGACAGGACGGCTATCTGCGGTTGGCGACCGGCAGCCGAGACCTGCGCGAGGTCGAGCTGGCCCGGGATTTCGCAGCCGCGGATGGGGTCTTCGCCGGGCGGATGGCGCTCTATGGACTCACGCGCGACGGGCTGGTCGAGAACCTCGGCGTCGGCGACGACCTGGACGACCGCCGCCAGGTCTCGGCCCGGCTGTCCCTGGCCTACCGGCCGGCGGGGCCGCTGTCGGCGCTGTTGGTCCTGGACAGTTTCAGGGCCTGGGAGACCGGTACGGCCAACATCTTGTACGGCGTCTATCCCAATCCTCCGGACGTCACCGGCGGTGGTTCGGCCCGCACCGAAGACGCCACGCCCTATTTCGACTGCGGCCGTGCCGGTTGCGACATCGACCAGGCGCTGCAGGACCAGCGCACCATGGGACCGCGCAGGACCCGCGTCGACCTGGCTCCGCGCTCGAACCGCCGCAACGACGGCGCCACGCTGCGGTTGGACTGGCGGCGCGGTGATCTGGATGTCCGCGCGTTGACCGCGTTCCGACGGATCGCTCTCTACGGCGCGCAGGATATCGACGGCTCGCCGCTATCGCTCAATCAGACCATCCGCCAGATCGACACCCAGCAGTTCACCCAGGAATTGCGCGTGGTCGGGATCCGCGGAGAGACCCGCTGGCAAGCGGGGTTCTTCTATCTGGATAGCCGTCCGAACGGCTTGCAGAAGACCCAGTGGTGGAGCGCGGTGACGTCCGCCAATCCGTCGCAGCTGGAATTCCAGTACCGCTGGGGTGAGAGCCAGGCGGGTTTCGTCGATCTTACACACGCGTTGCCGCGAGATTGGGAGGTCGAGGCCGGCTTCCGCTACACGGTCGATCGTTCCAGCGCCTGCTTTGCGCGCGTCGCCGCGCCCAGTCCGGACATTTCGGCGGCGGCCTGCGGCGCGCGCAGCGCTACGCGCTCGTCGGCGCCGAGCTGGAGCCTGGGCCTGACCTATCGCGGCTGGTCGAACGCCATCCTCTACGCCGTGACCCGGCGAGGCTATCGCGCCGGCGGCGTCAACGCGCCGGTCTTCGCCGCGGCGCTGGCGTCCTACCAGGCCTATGCACCCGAGCGTGTCACTGACGTCGAGCTCGGCTTCAAATGGGCCGCGACGCATGGCGACTGGAGCCACGGCGTCGACGCAGCCGCCTTTGTCGGTCGCTCGGACGGCATCCAGCGCGCGGTCTTTCCGCCGGCCAATTTCGACCTTGATAATCAGTCGAGGAACGACCCGCCCTATCTGATCATCAACGCCGGGGCAGCGACGATCGGCGGCCTGGAGACCGAAGTGCGCGCGCGCCGGACGAACGGGCCGACCTTCACGCTGACGGGAACCTTGACCCGAGCCCGTTTCACCTCTCTCGCCATTCCGGCCGTTCTGGCGAGCTTGACGCCAACCAATCCCACCGGTCTGCGATTTTCCTACACGCCGCCGTACAGTCTGCGCGCGGCCGTGGAATGGCCCGTGATCCGCTCCCCTCGTCTGGGGCGACTGGACAGCTGGGCCGACCTCTATCGCAGTGGCCCCGTCCGCTACGTGGAGCGGGCGCACGACACGAACGGATTGCAGAGGGCCTATTCGATCGCCAGCCTGGGATTGGTCTTCCGGCCGCCCGGCCGCGATGACCTGAAGATCTCGGCCACCATCAACAACCTGTTCGACAAGGCCTACGCCGCGGGAGGAGGGGCCATCACGCCGGGCATCACCGCGACATCAATGATCTATGGCGAGCCGCGTCTTGTGCAGATCGCTATTCGGCAGGGATTCTAACCCGGTGTCGGCCGTCTGGCTCAGAGAAGATCGCCATCGAGGGTCCGCATCGCGCCGTTGTTTGGAAGGCGGAGCGGGGCGCCGCCGACGGCGGCAATTGACGTTGGCGGTCGTCGATCAGCCAAAATCGGAGACGCGGACCTGATTGGCCAGCTGCCGGGTCCGCGCGGCGCCAGAGCACGACTGTCTTGTCCATGGCCGGTGTCTTCGGGGCCGCTCCCGCCGTCGACGCCAACGCGAGCGCTGCGAGGTCCAGGATCGTCTTGAGTGTCCCAACCATGGGAATTCTCCCGTTCAGCAACGCCGGCAGCGCTGGCATGCGGCGACGGGTAGGCGCGCGGCGGATGTTGCTATTGAACGATCTCGCAGCGGCGGCGCGATGAACGGGGATACTCGGTCGATCCGGCTAGGCCGCGACGCTGACGCCGACGCCCTTGACCTTGATGAACTCCTCTAGGCCGGCCCGACCACCTTCACGCCCAAAGCCGGACAGGCCGATTCCGCCGAACGGCGAGGCGCCGAGATTGGATGGCGTGGCCTTGTTCACATAGACGGTACCCGCGTCGAGCCGCCGGATCAAGCGGTTGGCCCGGTTGATGTCGTTGGTCTGGACATACGCCGACAGGCCGTAGGCCGTGGCGTTGGCGATCTGGACCGCCTCGTCCTCGGTGTTGAACTTGATGATCGACAGCACGGGACCGAAGATCTCCTGCTGGGCGATCGCGCTCATCGGATCGACATCGGCGAACACGGTCGGTGCGACGAAATTACCCTTCTCCAGCCCGCCCGCCAGCCGACCGCCGCCGACGACCAGGCGACCTGAGTTGGACGTCTTGGCGTCTTCCACAAAGCCCATGACCCGCGCGATGGCGGCGGTATTGACCATCGGGCCGATGAAGACGCTGGGATCGAGCGGGTCGCCGGTCGGCAGGTTATCCAAGGTGGCGGCGACGATCTCGACGAACGGATCATAGACGGCCTCATGGACCAGGATCCGGGTAGGCAGGGCGCAACCCTGGCCGCTGTTGGAGACGCCGAACACCGCGCAGTACTGGGCCGTGTCCTGGAGATCGACGTCGGGAAACACCAGGTTGGCCGATTTGCCGCCTAGTTCGAAGATCACCGGCTTGAGGCTGTCGGCCGCCGAACGCATGATCGCCTTGGCGCCGATCGGCCCGCCGGTGAACGAGATCTTGTCGACGCCCGGGTGGCGCACCAGCGCTTCGCCAGCAGCGACCGCGCCTGGAACGACGTTGATGACGCCCTCCGGAATGCCTGCTTCCTGCGCCAGCTCGGCGAACAGCTGACTGGTATAGGGGGTGAACTCCGCCGGCTTGATCACGACCGTGTTGCCCGCCGCCAGCGATGGCGGGACCTTCATGCACAGCGACAGCAGCGGTGCATTCCAGGTGATGATGTGGCCGATCACGCCGTAGGGTTCGGGGATGGTGTATTCGAAGTTCTCGCCCGGGTGCAGGCCGGTCACCAGGCCTTCGAGCTTGTCGGTCCAGCCGGCGTAATAGCGCAGCCAGCCGACGCAGCGGTGCAGCATGCCATGCTCAAAGTTCATTGATGGAATGGCGTTCTCAAGCGTGGAGATGGCCTGGAACCGGCCGATGTTCTGTTCGACCAGGTCGCAGAACCGGTCCATCAGCCGCCGCCGGGCATAAGGTTTCATGTCGCGCCAGGCCGGCAGGGCCCGACGCGCGGCCTGGACGGCGGCGTCGATGTCGGCGGCGTCGCCCAGCGGAACCTCGCCCTGCACCTCGCCCGTGGTGGCGCTGACGTGCTGGAACACGCCGGCTCCGCCCGTGCGGCGCTGCTGGCCGCCGATGACCAGGGTCGGGGTCGGCAAGACGGAGCGGGCGGCGAGATGCGCCTCGAAATCGACGGGCACGATGACGGTCATGGGTTACGCTCCAGGTCTGAACCGCTGCATCAGGCGGCGTCTTCGAGAATGAGATCGGCGGCCCGCCAGGCCAGGGCCATGACCGGGCCGTTGGTGTTGCCGGACGGTATGGTCGGCATGACCGAACAATCGACGATGCGCAGGCCGCCGACGCCCCGCACGCGTAGTCGGCTATCGGTGATCGCCTCGTCGCCGGGGCCCATCCGGCAGGTTCCGACGGCGTGATAGCCGGGTGAACCGAACAGCCGATAGGCGGTCAGGATGTCGTCATCCGTCGCCATCTCGGCGCCCGGCACGGTCTCGTCGACGATCAGCTCGGCGAGCGGCGCCTTGGCCGCCATGGCGCGAACGAAACGGACGCCGGCGACGGCGGAGATCCGGTCCTCGTCGGTAGACAGATAGTTGGGCCGAATGGTCATCGGCGCGTCGGGATCGGGCGCGCGGATCGCGACGTCGCCCTCGCTGGTGGGGCGCAGCGGCAGGGTGATGCACTGCAGACCGGGCAACGCCTCGGGGATTGGTCCTTCGGCGCCGGCGTCTTTCAGCGATAGCGAGAACGGCCCCATCAGAAGTTGGACGTCGGGACGGGTCAGGCCGGGGCGCGACCTCAGAAAGGCGCCGGCCTGGTAGGCGGCTTGGGCCATCACGCCGCGCTTCAGAAAGGCGTACTGCAGGACGGCCCCGGCCAGGCGCAGGCCGCTGAATTGGCGGTTCTGGCTGAGCCGGGCGTCCTTCAGGCGAAACTGCATGAACAGCACCCGGTGCTCGCGCATGTGCTGGCCGACGGCCTCCCGGCCCAGGCGCGGCTGAACTCCGGCGGCCTTGAGCGCCTCGGCGGGACCGACGCCCGACAACTGGAGGATCCGGGGGGTGTTCAGCGCGCCCGCCGACAGGATCACCTCGCGGCCGCAGCGCACCTCGAAGGGGCCTCCAGGGCCGCGGCAAGCGGCGCCGTTCACCCGGTTGTCCTCGAACAACAGCCGATCGATCTGGGTGTCGGTGATCACCGTCAGGTTGGAGCGTCGGCGAGCCGGTTTCAGGAAGGCTTCGGCCGCGCTGAACCGCGCGCCATTCTTGATGGTGCGCATGGCGTAGCCGACGCCGTCCTGCCCGGAGGGATCGTTAAGGTCGGTCTTGACGGGCAGGCCCATGGCCGCGCCAGCCGCGATGAAGGCGTCGCAGGTCGCGTTGGGTTCACGGCTCGGTGAAACGTGCAGCGGTCCGCCCACGCCTCGTGTCTCGGCTTCGCCCAGTTCGTGGTCCTCGATGGCCTTGAAGGCCCGGCCCATGCTGGCCCAGTTCCAGCCGGCCAGCCCAAGGTCTTCCCAGGCGTCGTAGTCGCTGGGATCACCCCGAGTGTAGACCATGCCGTTGACCGAGCTCGAACCACCCAGGGTCTTGCCGCGATGCCAGGTGGCCGGGGTGTTGGCGCCGCCCGGCTGGGTGTCGGCTTCGAAACGCCAGACGTGCCTGGGATCATGCAGAAGCTTGCCGAAGCCCTTGGGCATCCGGATCAGGGGACTGGCGTCGGCGGGTCCTGCCTCGATCAGCAGGACGCTATGCTTGCCGCTCCGCGACAGCCGGTCGGCGAGCACGCAGCCGGCGGATCCGGCCCCGATGATCAGATAGTCGTAGTGGTTCGCGAGCGGTGGCATGGCGGTCAGGCCGCGTCGAACAGGATGTCGAGCCGATCCATGGCGATGACATTGCCGGCGCGGATGTGCTGATGGGCGTCCGGCGCCAGGCGGATATTGGTCCAGTGCTTGAAGATTTCCTCGAACAGGATGCGCATCTCGATCCGGCCCAGGTGGCGGCCGGCGCACTTGTGCGGACCACCGCCAAAGGTCAGGTGCTGGTCGGCGTCGGCGCGCTTCGGATCGAACGACCGGGCGTCGGGGCCGAACCTGTCGTCGAGCGCAGCCGCGGCGAAACTGACGAACAGCATCTCGCCCGCCTTCAGTGGCGCACCGTCCAGGTCGACGTCGCGCGCGACGATGCGCTGGGTGCTGGTGAAGGCGTAGCGTCGCAGGATTTCGTCGACCAGGCCCGGGATCAGCGCCGGATCGGCGGCGACCTGGCGCTGCAGGTCGGGATGCTGGGCCAGGTGACGCATGCCGAACGACAGCGCGTTGGCGACCGTGTCCATGCCGGCGATGAACAGCAGCAGGCTCATGCCCATGACTTCGTCGATGCTCAGGGGGCGGCCGTTGACCTCGGACGCCAACAGACGGCTGACGAGGTCGTCTCGCGGGGCCTGCCGACGCTCGCCGATGACCTCGCCCATGAAACCCATGATCCGGCCGTAGATCGCGTTGCGATGGTCGGTGTCGCTGGCCGCGAAGCTTTCGTCGACCCAGGCCCGGAACTCCTCAAGCCGTTCGAGCGGCAGGCCCATCAGCTGCATGAACACCGAAACGGGCAAGACCCCGGAAATCGATCCTACGAAGTCGCATCGGCCCTGCTGGGACACCGCCCGGAGAAGGCGTTGCGACCAGTCGCGGATGTGCGGTTCCAGGGCATGCATGGCCTTGGCGGAAAACATCTGCATCAGGATCTGCCGGTAGGGCGCGTGCTCCGGCGGATCCAGCGTCAGGGGCAGCATGACGGCGGGGGTGTCCGACTTGGGGATCTGCAGGTTGCGGTTGGAGAAGGTCGCCGGATCCTTGAGGACCCGGCTGATCGTCTCGTAGCGCAACGCCACCCAATGGCCGCCGTTCAACGGTGTGTAGAAGACGTCTGGGAGGCGCCCGAGCAGAGCTCCATAGCCGGCCTGCGGATCGGGTTTCAGCCGTTCGTCATCGAAGATGTCGAACGGCACGACCAGTTGGGGCGGAACGTGCGACGGGGCGACCGAGACGGTCATGGTCTCAGCCTCCGAAGCTGTAGCGGAGAGAAACCCCCACGGTGCGCGGCGCGCCGGGGATGCGGGAGGCGAAGCCGATGTCGTTGTTCAGCGTCTGGCCGGCGACATTATATTTTTCGTCAGTGACGTTGCGGACGAATACGCCCAGATCGATCGGTGCGCCGCCAATGTGCTCGAGGTCGGCCCGCAGGCCCAGCGTGCCCCAGCCATTGACGCGGCCCGCCGGCTCGGTGTTGTCGGTCACATAGACGTCGCTCTGATGGTAATAGGTCGCTGAGACCGACAGCGCGCCGAAGCGATCCGGCGTCGGCAGGTTCAGGCGGGCGTTGAGGCTGTAGGTCAGCTTCGGCGTCTGGGCGAAGCGGGCGGTGGCCGAGAGGTCGCGGGTTCCCACGCCGCCCGGGCCGGGAACGACATAGTCGTCATAGGCTGCGTCCGTATAGGAAACGAAGCCGCCTAACGTCAGCGGCGAGACCGGGATGATCGAGAACTCCAGCTCTCCGCCTTGCACGTGCGCCTTGGCGGCGTTGACGACGTCGGTGGTGACGACGCCGCCGATCAGGTTCGGCGCCAGCCGCTGGGCGTCCTTGAAGTCGCTGTAGAACAGGCTGAGATTGGTGCGGACGGGCGCGTCGCCGATCCGCCAGTCCGCCTTGATCCCGCCTTCGACGTCGCGGACCACCTCGGGGCGGAACGGCGTCAATTGATAGGCGAGCTGGGCGCGGGCGTTGAAGCCGCCCGAGCGATAGCCCTGACGCGTCGCGAGATAGAACAGGACGCCGCTGGCGGGCTTGTATTCGAGGCTGAGGTTGTAGCTCAGCTTGCTGAAGTCGGTGCTCAGCGAGACTGAGCAGTCGGGATAGGCGCCGAAGCCGTCGGCCGGGAGGCCCAGGCAGCGCTCGCCAGGCGAGGGGAAGCCAAGCAAGGTTGGCGTGCCTGGCGCGACCCCGACCGCCTGCGTCGACCGAAGGTGGGCGTCGCGCTGGTCCCAGGTATAGCGTGCACCGACGGTGAACGTCAGGCCGGGCGTCAGGCTGGTCAGGTCGAACGTGCCCTGGGCGTAGACGGATTTCGATATGTTCTTGACGTCGAACTGCTGCAGGCGCGGGTTGATGAAGTTGTCCAGCACCGGCGAGCCGGTATAGCTGGTTGTGTCGTTGGATCCTGTCTCCCGGAAATAATAGAGGCCGGTGATCCAGTTCAGAATGCTGTTGCGGCCTGAGAGCTGCAGTTCGTTCGAGAACTGTTCGCCGTCATAGCGGTTGTTGATTTCCAGGATGCGAGCAGCTGACCCATCGATATCGTTGAGATCGGAAAACTTGGTCTTGCGGTAGCCGACGATGTTGCGAAGGGTGAGGTCGCCGAAGTCGTAGGACGTCGAATTCTGGACGTCATAGGTCTTGACCCGCGTCTTGGCGTCTACGTCCTGAGCGGTCTCGTAAAACCCGCGGGCCTTCTGTTGCGCCAGCAGGGCGCGCAAGGGCGCCTCCAAGCCCAGCTGGCGCACGGGCGAGGTGTTCGAGGGGCTGACGTCACTGAGGATGAACGGCGTGCCGCCGCCGTCGGAGTCGAAATAGTTGGCCACGGTGGTGGATTCGAAGCCGCCGGTTGGGCTGAATTTCAGCGACGCCCGCAGCGCCGAATATTTCTCGTTGTCGACGTCGTCGCCGGTCAGGACGTTGGTGACATAGCCATCGCGGCGGAAGGTCATGCCGCCCAGGCGAAGCGCCAGGTCCTTCGCCAGCGGAAGATTCACGACCGCTTCGAACTGCCGGCGGTCATAGTCGCCGACCGTCCCGGCCGCGTAGCCCTCCAGGCGATCGGTCGGCGCAACCGGGCGAATGATGATGGCGCCGCCGGTGGAATTGCGGCCAAATAGCGTGCCCTGCGGGCCACGAAGCACATCGACCGACTGAACGTCGAACAGCGCCTGGTCGACCCCGAACTGGCGCGAGAGATAGAGGTCGCCGAAATAGACGGCGACGGACTGGTCGACGGTCGGCAGGTAGTCCTGCTGGCGTTGGCCGCGAATGGCGAAGGCGGGGGTGGCCCGGCTGGTGGTCGGAGCGATGACGAGGGCGGGCGTCTGCTGGCCCAGCAGAGCCACCGAGGTGACGCCAGCGCGCTCGATGGCCTTTCCGGTAACCGCCGTGACCGCGACCGGAACGCTCTGCACGTTCTCTTCTCGCCGCCGCGCCACCACGATGATCTCGTCGAGGGCGACAGCTTTCTGTTGCGTGGCATCGGACGCGGGCGTCGTCTGGGCGTAGACGTTCGCCGCCGTCATCACGGCGATGGCGGCGGTCGAGACGAGCAGAAGCGTCTTGCGGAAATCGGCCATGGTTCCTCCCCCGGCCGCTGTCGTCGCGGCCTATCGCGTTGTCGGCTGGACCTTGATCGGCCGCCTATTGCCCACCTTTGACGGGTGTGTTGGTAAGGAGAGGCTCTTCCTTCGAGACGCTAATGGCAACACTGGTGTATATTTAGATGGCTGCCAACGCATATGCGATATCGGCGCGCTCCTCCGGTCCGATCCTGAAGCAGCGCGGCCGGCCTAGCGCGGCTGGCGTGGAGACCAAGAACGCCGCCATCCGCGACGCGGCCCTGGAGCTTTTCGCGCTAAAGGGCTTTGGCGGAACATCAATCGTGGAGATCGCCAAGCGCGCTGGCGTCACCCGTCGTACGCTCTATGCCCGCTATCCGGACAAGGCGGCGTTGCTGATCGACGCGGTTAGGGGCGTGATCGACCAGCGGCTTCAGATCTACGATCTGGAGACGGCTACGTCGGCCGAAGCCGCCTTGCTCGAGATCGCCGCGGACATCACCGTGCGTTCGCCGTCCGCGCCGCTGTTGATGCGCATCCTGATCGCCGAGGGTGTCAATTTCTCGCATGAGGGCGAGCCCCTGGGCCGCGCCGGGCGCGACCATCTGCTGTCGCAACTCGAGCTTGTCTTCCTGGCGCTGATGCGTCGCAACCTGTTGCCGCCAGCCGACGCCTTGGAGGCGGCGACGCTGTTCACCGATATGGTGATCGCCTCCGGCATGCTCAGCCTGCTGACCTTTTCTCCGAACGGCTCCGCGCGAGACATCCTGGCCCCGAGAGTGGCCTTCTTTTGCGCGGGCTTCGGCGCCTGGGCCAACCGCGCGGACCCGTCGGCGGCCCGGCGAGACAAATGAACACTTGGCGTCAGCAGCGCGGGCCAAGCCAGATGACGCGGCTCATCTCTGTCGACCGAGGATTGGAAAAGGCAGGCGCCGGGACGACGATGCCGTCTCGGCGCCCCAGGACTGGCAAACCGAGGAGCCAGGTAACAGCGAATGGGAGGAAAGCTGTCGAGGCTTAGGAAAGGGCCAAAGCCAGGCCTCGGCAAGCCGCCGTTCCGTCAGGCGGGCCCATAGCGCGCCTGCGATATCGCGGGATAGCAGGCGCCCTTCGATCCGCGGCGATGCGGGCTCAGCCGCGCAGGAAGGTCGCCAGGTCCTGGGCCAGGATCGCGACACCGGCGTCGAGATCCGCCTCCCAGTCGACAAAGGCGGCGTGCAGGCAGAACTGCTCGATCTTGAACACCAGCAGATGGGCGGCCATCCGCCGGCCGCGCCCGGCGGGATCGGTGTCGAAGCGGAAGGCCGCGTGACGTGCGCCCACGTCGTCGAACAGGGCGTCACGCTCCCGGGCGATCTCGGTGAGGAAGTCCGGGTCGGAGCCGATCACCAGATTGAACAACGACAAGGACGCGCGGCGATCGCTGAAGACCTTCATGTACCGGCGGATCCATTGCTCCAGATCCGCCTGGGCGGGCTCGACGCCCAGGTCGGCGAGGCGATGGTAGAGGCGCCGATGGGCGGTCATGTCCTCGATCAGCAGGTCGCGCAGCAGGTCGCGCTTGCTGTCGTAGTGCAGATAGAAGGTCGCCCGCGCGACCCCGGAGCGCAGGGCGATCTCGTCGATGGTGGCCTCCATGTAGGGGCGCTCAGAAAACAGATTTCGCGCGCCCTGGCGGAGACGTTCGCGGGTTAGGGCGCGCTGGGCCTCGCGAAGGGACGGCGTCTTCGGGGCAGGGGTGGTGGTGTTCACGCGCGGATCCGGGGCAGACGAGATGCGAACATCGCTCACTCGATGGATGCTAGACTGGCATATATTTACTAGACTGTCAGTCTTGCTAAGGCGCGGGGAGGCGCTCACCCTTCCGTCATGACAAGCGATGAACAAGCGCGATTGACCGGCTGGCTCGACGTCCACGCTCCGGATTTGGGGCAAGGGCCGCTGGATGTCAGGGTGCTCAGCGGGGGAGCCAGCAACCTGGTCATGGCGATCCGGCGCGGCGGCTCCGAGGCGGTTCTGCGCCGACCGCCTGAACGGCCGCGTCCCGACAGCGAAAAGATCATTGGCCGCGAGGCGAGGGTGCTGGCGGCCCTCGCCGGGACGGATGTGCCGCACCCAAGCTTCATCGGCTATTGCGACGATCCGTCAGTGATCGGCGTGCGCTTCTATCTGATGGCTCTGGTCGACGGCTGGCTGGGCCATGGCGAGCCGCCGCCTGCGCCGTTCGACCGGCCGGGCAAGAGCCGTCGCGATCTGGGCTTCGCGCTGGTGGACGGCATCGCCCGGCTGGCCAATGTCGACTACCGCGCGGTCGGCCTGGAGGGTTTCGGCAAGCCCGAAGGGTTCCTGGAGCGACAGGTCGAGCGCTGGCGCAGCCAACTGGCTTCCTACGCCGAGACCGAGAATTACGCGGGGCGGGATCTTCCGGGCCTGACCTACGCCGCCGACTGGCTGGCGGCCAATACGCCCGAGGCCTCTTCCCCTGGGATCATCCACGGCGATTACAGCTTCGCCAACTGCCTGTTCGAACGCACGACGCCGGCCCGGGTGGCGGCGATGATCGATTGGGAACTGGCGACGGTCGGCGATCCGCTGCTCGACCTGGGCTGGGTCTGCTACGGCTTCCGCGGGCGGAACGACCCGAACCCCGCCGGCTATTTCGACGCCGCCGACTTCCCCTACCGCGAGGAGCTGGCCGACTACTACGCCGAGAAGAGCGGCCGGTCGGTCGAGCACCTGACCTATTACATGGTGCTCGCCCAGTACAAGCTGGCGGTGATCATGGAGCGCCACTACGCGCGCTTCAAAGCCGGCCGTCAGGCCCACTCCGCCGACTCCGAAAACTTCGTGCTGCGCTTGGCCGCCAAGGCTGGCGAGATGGCGCGCGGTCAAGCCTAGAGGAAGACTCGATGGTCGATTTCAGCATCGCGCCTGAGTTCGAGGAAAAGCTCGACTGGGTCCGCCGCTTCGTCGCCGAGGAAGTCGAGGCGATGGATCTGGTGTTCGACCAGATGAGCGCGCCCTACGACCGCGACAACAAGGCGGCGAGGGCGGCTCTGGCTCCGCTGCAGGTCGAGGTCAAACGGCGGGGCCTCTGGGCGGCGCACCTGCCAGCTCATGACGGCGGGGCGGGGATCGGGCAGGTCAACCTGCTCTATCTGAACGAGATCCTCGGCCGCACCGACTGGGGCCCGGTGGTGTTCGGTTGCCAAGGTCCCGACAGCGGCAATTCCGAGATCCTCGCCGCCTTCGGTACGCCCGAGCAGAAGGCGCGCTATCTGGACCCCCTGGTGGCGGGCGAGGTCTATTCCTGCTTTTCGATGACCGAGCCGACCGGCGGCGCCGATCCCACCCGGCTGAGGACCCGAGCAGTGCAGGACGACAATGACTGGGTGATCACCGGCGACAAATGGTACGCCAGCCACGCCCAGTACGCCGACTTCATCATCGTGGCGGCGGTGACCGATCCCGACGCCCAGCCTCACCAGCGCAACACCCTGTTCATCGTCCCCAAGGGTACGCCGGGCCTGGAGATTGTCCGCGAAGTCGGTTTCTTCGGCGAACCCGAGGGCGTGGGCGGCCATCCTTACATCCGCTTCGACGGCCTTCGCCTGCCGGACAGCGCCCGGCTGGGCGGGCGAGGACAGGGCTTCGCCGTGGCCCAGGCGCGGTTGGGCGGCGGCCGCATCCACCATGCCATGCGCGCCATCGGTCTTTGCCAGCGGCTGATCGACATGATGACCGAACGCGCGGTCAGCCGCGAAGTGGCCGGCGGCAGGCTGATCGACCTGCAGAGCGTGCAGAACGACCTGGCGTCCAGCGCCATCGCCCTGCGCCAGTTCCGGCTCCAGGTGCTGCACGCCGCCTGGATGTTCGACGCCGGCCTGGGCCACGGCCGCGAGGGCCGCCTGGCCGTGGCGATGGTCAAGGTCGCGACCGCCGATATCACCAAGGACATCGTCTGGAAGGCCATGCACCTGCACGGCGCCCTGGGCGCGTCGAACGAGATGGCGTTCGGCAAGTATCTGGGCCTGGCGGCGATGTTCGGCATCGCCGACGGCCCGACCGAGGTGCACCTGGCGTCGGTGGCCAAGGCCCTGGCGCGCGGCGTCGAACCGCATGCCGGCTTCTTTCCCAGCGACCACCTGCCCACCCGGCGCGCGGCGGCGCGCGCCAAGCTGGCGCCCTATCTGGAGGCGGCGGCATGAGCGCCCTGGACCTGACCGGCAAGGTCGCCCTAATCACTGGCGGCACACGGGGCCTGGGCCGCGCCATGGCGCTGGGCTTCGCCCGGGCCGGCGCCGACGTCATCGTCTCCAGCCGCAAGCCGGAGGCCTGCGAGGCGACGGCCGCCGAGATCGTCAGCCTGGGCCGTCGCGCGGCGGCTCTGCCGTGCAATGTCGGACGCTGGGACGAGGTCGGCGCTCTGGCCGAGGCCGCCTGGGCCGCGTTCGGACGCCTCGACGTCCTGGTCAACAACGCCGGCCTGTCGCCGGTCGCCCCGTCCAGCGTCGAGACCAGCGAGGCGCTGTTCGACAAGGTGGTGGCGGTCAATTTCAAGGGCGCGTTCCGGCTAACCGCCCTGGTCGGCGCGAGGATGGCGGCCGCTGGCGGCGGCAGCATCATCAACGTCTCTTCGATCGGCGCCTTGAAGCCTTCGCCCTGGATCGCGCCCTATGCCGGGGCCAAGGCGGCGCTGAACGCCATGTCGATCGCCCTGGCCCAGGAGTTCGCCCCCAAGGTGCGCGTCAACGTCATCTCGCCGGGCGGCTTCCTCACCGACATCGCCGGCGAATGGGCCACGGACGAGGAGGCGCGGCGAAGCACCGCGCTGAACCGCTGGGGCGACCCGGACGAGATCGTCGGCACGGCGCTCTATCTGGCGTCCGACGCCTCCAGCTACACCACGGGCGCGAACATCCGCGTCGACGGCGGCTCCTTCTGGGACCGCAAGACCGGAGCGGACCAATGAGCCTGGACGGCAGGGTCGCCATCGTCACCGGCGCGGCAGGCGGCATCGGCCTGGCGATCGCGCGACGCTATGCCCGCGACGGGGCTCGCGTCGTGATGACCGATCTGCAGGCTGAGCGGGGCGAGCATGAGGCGCTGGCGATCCGGTCGGCTGGCGGCTGGGCTCGTTTCATCGCCTGTGACACCGCCGATGAGGCGGCGGTCGAAGCCCTGGTCGAGACGGTCGAGGCCGAGGTCGGTCCGATCGGCCTGGTTGTCTGCTCGGCGGGGATCAGCAAGGGCGGCCAGCCCTTCTACGACACGCCCCTGGAGGACTTCACCAAGGTGCTGTCGGTCAATCTCGTGGGACCGTTCATCGTCGGCAAGGCCGTGGCGCGGCGAATGATCGCCAGCGGCGTCAAGGGCGCGATCATCCACATCTCGTCCGTCGGCTCGGTGCTGGGAGTCGAAACCTCGCCGGCCTATTGCACCAGCAAGGGCGGGCTTTCGATGCTGACCAAGGTCATGGCCCTGGCCATGGCCAAGCACGGCGTTCGCGTCAACGCCATCGGCCCGGGACCGACCTGGTCGCCGATGACGGAGGCCGCTCTGGACCAGCCCGCCATCGACATGATGCTGTCGCGCACGCCGATGGGCCGCTTCGCCGACGCCGACGAGGTGGCGGGCGTCGCCGCGTTCCTGGCCAGCGAGGACGCCTCCTACATCACCGGCCAGACCCTCTATGCCGACGGGGGGCGTCTGGCCCTGAACTATGTGGTCTCCAAGCCCGACTGATCGTCGGACGGGACCGACGCCAGCAGAAGGTCGAGCAGGTCGGGCAGGACGGCTTCAAGCCTGGCGCGTCGTTCAGGGTCGAGATTGGCGATCGCCCAATATTCCGGCGGCGCCTGGTTTTCGATGATGTCGGTCATCCGGCGATTGCCCTCGGGCGTCAGCTTCACGATAACGCCGCGGCGATCCTCGGGATTGGGTCGCCGCGTGACGTAGCCTAGCGCCTCCAGCCGCGCGATCGGCTTGGTCAGGCCGGGCAGGGTGACCCAGTGGGCGCCCTGGAGCTGGCTGGGCGAGGCCTCGAACGGTGGGCCGAACCGCTTCAACGCGCCCAGGATCGCGACTTCCGCATGGCTGAGGCCGTTGGCGGCCGCCACCCGGTCGACCGACCGCTGCACCAGCTGGCCCAGCTGCAGCAGCTGCCAGCGCACGGTGGCGGCGAAAGGGTCCAGCTGCGGCCACACCTCCAGCCCGCCGACCAGGGCGTCGTGTCCAGGGACCTCTTCGATGGTTCGCGGTGGTGGAGGAGCGATGTCCTGGTTCATGGATCTCCTCGCCATGTTGCGGCGCCGCGATCGCGGACGCGATGAGCCGCGCCGTGGGCGACGCACAGGCTCACCTACCCCAGGAAAAAATACTACACCAGTTTAGTAAATAGCTGGAGAGCGACCCGATGCTGGATGCGCTGATACGGATCGCCAAGTCCGCGGGTGACGTGATCCTCGACATCTACGCGCGCCAGGACGTGGGCGTCAGTCACAAGGGCGACGGCTCGCCGGTCACCCTGGCCGACGCCGCGGCTGAAGCCGTGATCCTCCGCGCCCTGGCTGAGCAGTTTCCCGATATCCCGGTCGTTTCGGAGGAGGCGGCCGAGGCCGGCGAGCTTCCGGATGTCGGCGGCTGCTTCTTCCTGGTCGATCCGCTCGACGGCACCAAGGAGTTCATCAGCCGCAACGGCGAATTCACCGTCAACATCGCCCTGGTCGAGGACGGCGAGCCGCGCGTCGGCGTGGTCTATGCCCCGGCGCTGGGCGTCATCTATGCCGGCGAGGGCGGAGCGGCGCGAACCAGCGTCGTGGACGAGGACGGCGCGTTCGGACCCTGGACGCCGATCGAGGCTGGCCGGCCCTCCGCCGCCGGCCTGCGCGTCGTCGCCAGCCGCAGCCACATGGGCGGGGAGACCCGCGACTATCTGGCAAGGTTCGACGTCGCCGACCTCGTGGCGGCGGGGTCGTCGCTGAAGCTCTGCAAGGTGGCCAGCGGCGAGGCCGACCTCTATCCGCGCCTGGGCCGGACCATGGCCTGGGACATCGCGGCCGGCGACGCGGTGCTCCGGGCGGCGGGCGGCATGGTCCGCTGCCTGGAAGGGCGACCGTTCAGCTACCGCTTGTCGCGCGTGCCGGGCGACACCGCTTTCGCCAACCCCTGGTTCGTGGCTTCGGGGGCGTTCGATCCCGCGAGCCTGGAAAGGGCGACGGCATGACGATGAACGCGCCGATCAACACCGCCGCGATGGCCCTTTCCCCTGCTCGTCTGACGCATCTGCAGCGTCTTGAGGCGGAGAGCATCCACATTCTGCGTGAGGTGGCGGCCGAGTGCGAGAAGCCGGT
>NZ_SLZL01000004.1 GCF_004342605.1 Caulobacter sp. BK020 | reverse complement strand
AAAGCTCCTGGTCGCTCTCAACGCCGCCTTCAGAGACAAAGCCAGCTTCCTGTCCCAGCCCCTCCTCATCGTGGAAAAACACAGTTGCTGAGGTGCGCGCTCATGAGCGCGCCTCGAAGGACGCAAGGCCAAGACGCGCCGCGCGAACACCCATCCCCCGATGGGTCCGCGCGGCGCGCGCCGGCGTCGCCCAAAGGGGAGGGAAAGGGCGTCGCCGCTTAAAACCTATCAAATGAATATGGTTTTAGTCCCGGCAGATTTTCTGGCCGCGTCGACAGATCATCGAACGACCCGAGAAACTGAAAACGGGGTCAGGAGTTCTGGCTCGCGTCGGTTGCGTCTGAGCTGTAGCCATGTCGTCAAGTTGTGAAGTTGCGAGCCTATAAGATGTGTCGATGTCATCCCCTCGTAGGGCGAATGCCGATCTGACCTCGACGTTTCGGGGCCGATTGACGCCCGAATAACCGCTCGTTCGCGCTGTTGGATCAGCGCTCCCAAATTCGATTTGCGTAAGGAGCTCGTGATGGCTCTGCTGATTTCCGTCGCCCCGGCCGAGCAGGGCTGGGCCGTGCGTTCCGAGGCCCTGGAGGCCGAACTGACCTTCGAACGTGGCGGTCGGGCCGAGGCCGCGGCCCGGGACCTGGCCAATCGCCTGGCCGCCTCGGGCCATGCCGCCGAGGTTCGGGTGTTCCTGCGCGACGGCGCTGAGGCGGGACGCTTCCTGCATCCGGCCCGCTGGGCGAGCTGAAGGCGCCCGAGCCGACTCTCAGCCCGGGCGGTCGGCTCAGGAGAAGGTGACGTCGACCCGGGCGTAGTGAAGGTTTATGCCCGCGACGCCGCCGCGGCGCAGGCCGCTTTCGATCAGCCGATAGGTCGCCAGGCTGTCGGCCGAGCCGGGAGCTGTCGTGGGAAGCGCGGCCACCGCGGCGGCGAAGGCCGCCTCGAACGACTTTCCATAGCCGATCTCTTCGGGCGGGGGCGTCCCGCCCTTGAGGGCGATGGCCGGCGGTTCGTCAAAGACGATGTCCTCGATCCCGATCGTATGGTGGCCGTCCGCGTCGTGAATCACGACGACCGGCGCGCCCGTCGGAAACCCGAAGATCTCTGACAGTTTGAAAGGCTTCAGGGCCGGCAGGGCGAACTGTGGCGTGTAGACCCAGAAGTCGAATTGCGGCGGGTAGATCTTGAGGGGGCTTTGCCGGATGTCCGGGATCTGGCTCACGCTCGACAGCGTGCCCCAGGCCTGGATGAGCAGGGCGCGTCCCAGGCGAAACGCCCGGTATTCGGCCCTTCCGTAACTTTCTGTGTAGCCGGGCGGCGGTCCGCTGGCGCTGCTGTTCGGGATCGGCGGGGGAACGGGCCAGATGCTGGGGCCTCCGGGCGAGGCCGAGACGCTGGCGGCGAGAGGAAAGGGGGTTTCGGGGCCACTTTGACGGTGCATGATCGTGTCCGAGCGCTGGATTTGAGGGGCGGACGCTAAGCAACTCGTACTCTCGCGATTGAACCATAAATTGATTTTTTTCGATAGGTTCGCCATAAAGTTTATTTAGACAATCGCCGCCTTTCCGGCGTCGCGGCGTTTGTCACAGCCACTCGTTCTTCTTGAACCGCCAGTAGAGCCACCCCACCACGCCGACGATCCCCACCATCACCGCCGGATAGCCCCATACCCAGCGCAGCTCGGGCATGTGTTCGAAGTTCATGCCGTAGATTCCGGCCACCGCCGTCGGCACGGCCAGGATGGCGGCCCAGGCGGCCAGCTTGCGGGTGATGGCGCTTTGCCGCTGCTGTTCCAGCAGGGAGGCGGCCTCGAACACCGAGGTGATCACCTCGCGCAGGGCGTCGACCATGCCCTCCACCTTCTGGGTGTGGTCGAGCACGTCGCGGAAATAGGGACGGACGTCGTCGTCCAGGCAGGGCGTCTCCAGGTGCTCCAGCCGTCCGCAGACCTCGGCCATGGGCGAGAGAACCCGCTTGAAGCGGATCAGGTCGCGCCGCAGGTGGAACAGGCGCTTGACCTCGCCGTGGCTGAGGAAGGCCTCCAGCGTGCGGCGCTCGATGTCCAGCACCTCGTCTTCCAGGGCCTGGATGATCGGCAGGTAGCCGTCGACCACGAAGTCGAGCACGGCGTGCAGCACGTAGTCCGAACCCTTGGCCAGCAGGGTCGGCGAGGCCTCCAGCTGGTCGCGCAGCTCCGTATGAGCCCGCGCCGAGCCGTGCCGGACGGTGATCAGGTGGCCCTGGCCGACGAAGATCGCCGTCTCGCCATAGGCGATCTGAGCGTCGACCAGCTGGGCGGTGCGGGCCACCACGAACAGCTCGCGGCCATAGACCTCGACCTTGGGCCGCTGGTGGGCGTTGAGCGCGTCCTCGATCGCCAGCGGATGCAGCTTGAAGCGGGTCCGCAGGCGGTCCAGCTCGGCCTCGCTGGGCTCGTAGAGGCCGATCCAGACGAACTCGCCCGGCTTGACGGCCAGGGCGTCGTCCTTGTCCAGGCTGATTGCGCGGACCCGGGCGCCGTCCTTGTAGACATAGGCCGCCACGACGCTCATCGGGATCCCCAACCGCTTGCCTGGTCCCGCAAGATGGGACCGTGAAGATTTCTCCGAGCCAACGCTTCGGCTTTCGTCCGGTTCATGTATAGCCTCTCGCCAACGCCGCGAACGCCGGTCATTATGGTTGCGGTAACAGTGTTTGATCGCCGGCCGCGGCGACGGGGGAAATGCGAATGGGAAGCGACGCCGCGCAAACGGTGAAGGGCGCCAAGGACGGTCGCGCCGTCGGGCGCAAGGACGCCCTGGTCATCGGAGCCGCCTCGGTCGGCACGGTGTTCGAGTGGTACGACTTCTACCTCTACGGCTCGCTGGCCACCTACATCACCAAGCACTTCTTCTCGGGGGTCAACGAGACCACGGGCTACATCTTCGCCCTGCTGGCCTTCGCGGCCGGCTTCGCGGTGCGGCCGTTCGGGGCTCTGGTGTTCGGCCGCCTGGGCGACCTGTGGGGCCGCAAGAACACGTTCCTGGTCACCATGCTCCTGATGGGCCTGTCGACCTTCACGGTCGGCCTGCTGCCCAGCTACGCCGCCATCGGCATCGCCGCGCCCATCGCCCTGGTGATCATGCGCCTGGTCCAGGGCCTGGCCCTGGGCGGCGAATACGGCGGCGCCGCCACCTATGTGGCCGAGCACGCCCCGCCCGGACGGCGCGGCTTCTACACCAGCTTCATCCAGGTGACCGCCACCTTCGGCCTGTTCCTCAGCCTGGTGGTGATCCTGCTGACCCGCAACGCGACCGGGGCCGACGCCTTCGAGGCCTTCGGCTGGCGTATCCCGTTCCTGATCTCGGTGCTGCTGCTGGGCGTGTCGCTGTGGATCCGCCTGCAACTGGCCGAAAGCCCATCGTTCCAGAAGATGGTCGACGAGGGCAAGGGCAGCAAGAAGCCCCTGGCCGACTCGTTCGCCAACTGGGGCAACCTGAAGATCGTGCTGCTGGCCCTGGTGGGGCTGACGGCCGGCCAGGCGGTGGTCTGGTACACCGGCCAGTTCTACGCCCTGTTCTTCCTGGAGAAGATGCTCAAGGTCGACGGCGGCACGACCAACCTGCTGGTGGCCGTCGCCCTGCTGATCGGCACGCCGTTCTTCGTGATCTTCGGCTGGCTGTCGGACAGGATCGGTCGCAAGCCGATCATCATGCTGGGCTGCATCCTGGCGGCCCTGACCTATTTCCCGCTGTTCAAGACCCTGACGACGGCCGCCAATCCTCAGCTGGCCGCCGCCGTGGCCTCCGCGCCGGTGACGGTCGTGGCTGACCCGGCCGACTGCTCGTTCCAGTTCGACCCGGTGGGCAAGACGGTGTTCAACCGCTCGTGCGACCTGGCCAAGTCGTACTTGGCCAAGGCCGGCGTGACCTACGCCAACCAGGCCGCCCCGGCCGGTTCGGTGGCCCAGGTGAAGATCGGCCAGAAGACCATCGCCTCGTTCCCGGGCCAGACCCTGGACAAGGCGACGTTCAAGGCCCGCAAGACGGCCTGGGAGAAGGAACTGGGCGCGGCGCTGAAGACCGCCGGCTATCCGGCCAAGGCCGACGACGCCCTGATCAACAAGCCTCTGGTGGTGGCGGTGCTGGCGATCCTGGTGCTGTACGTGACCATGGTCTATGGCCCGATCGCCGCCATGCTGGTCGAGCTGTTCCCGACCAACATCCGCTACACCTCGATGAGCCTGCCCTACCACATCGGCAACGGCTGGTTCGGGGGCTTCCTGCCGACCACGGCCTTCGCCATGGTCGCGGCGACGGGCAACATCTATTATGGCCTGTGGTACCCGATCGTGGTGGCCGCGGTGACCGCGGTGGTGGGCGTCCTGTTCCTCAAGGAAACCAAGGACGTCGATATCGAGGCGTAGCCCGAGGCGCGGCCTGGCGCGTGCTCAGCCGCGCGCCAGCAACCCGTCGATATGGGCGCCTTGGGCGGTCTCGCGGCGGGCGTCGAGATAGGCGGCGACCCGGTCCAGCATCTGCTCGGCCTGGTTCAGGCCGCCCAGGGCCCAGTCGATCTCGTTGACCGCCCGGTGGTCGCCCTGCAGGCGCTCGCGGGACGAGGTCAGGGCCTTCGTCGCCACCGCGTGCAGGGCGGTCATGTCGCGGCAGGCCTCGGCGGCCATCCAGCCGACCGCGGCCATCCGCCGGGCCCGGCGCAGCGCCGCCTCGGCGTCGCGTTGCCGGGCCTCGGCCTCGCGCAGGACGGCCTGGGCCCGACTCAGCTGGCGGGCGCCGCTCTCCGCGATCTGGCGCCTTTGCCGCCGTTCGCCGTCGCAGGCCGCCTTCATGTCGCGCAAGGCCTGCGCCAGGCGATCCCGCTCGGGCGCGCCGCCGGCTGTTTCCGCGAGATTCCGTTTTCCGAAGATCGCCATTTCCTTCCAAGTCTGACGAACCATAGAGTCCTCCAGGGGGCGCCTGGTCACCATGTCTCTTCGGAAATCTCTCGGATTGCTATGCGGCGAGTGCCAAAATCGCATCTATGCCTGGGTATTTTTCGTATTAATGAATAACGTCAAATTAACTATACCTAAAACTTGATTACCAAGCTAAGCCATTCAAAAGTTGTAATTTTCTCTGTTACTTCGATGCTTTCTAGTGGTTTCACCTTACTTACAACACAGATCGACCGTGGCATCGTTGGAGGGCGAATCGGGCGCGGCGACGGGTGCGGTCGTCTCAAGATCAGGGCGCGGACGCCATTGATCGCGTCGTCCCCGCCAGGAGAGGTCCGATGGACAAGGAAAGCGCGAAGGATCCCCATCTTCGATCCTGGTCGAGCATCGAGTGGGAGCAAGCCGAGGCGCCGGTCGATGGCGATCCGTCCGACGACGGGCTAGTCGCTGGAACGCTGGACGAGCGGCGGTCGTTCGGGGCGCGATCGGCGGCGATCGTCCTGGGTCAGGTCGTGGCCCGCGAGACCCGGGGCGCGCACGAGGTCTGGGCCCACGCCGCCGGGCGCGACCTGACGGTCACCCAGCTCACGCCGGAACCCTGCCGAGGCCATCTGCTACGGGCGACCCTGGGCGACATGGGTTTCGACGCCGGGGCGTTCGATGGCGATCTTCGTGTTCGAGGAATCGTCGACCAGAAGGCCTTCAGCCTGGTTTCGGTGATGGAGCAGGAGGGCGTGCTCAACCAGTGGGGCCACCGGGTGGAGGCGGGCGACATCATCGCCATCCCGCCGGGCGGCGAACTGGACGGGCGGTTCCAGGGTCACGTCGCCTATGCCGTCGTCACCGCGCCATGGGGCCTGGTGATGCAGCGGGCCGAAGCCTTCGAATGGCTGGCCGACCCCGGCTTCTGGACCGAGCCGGCCGTCTATTCGCCGCCCCCCGCGGCCCGGGCCGCCTGCAAGCGCGTGCTGCAGGGTTGCTCCAGCCTGTTGAGGGCCCTCGGCGGCGGCGTTCCGAGCGGCGCCGTCGCCTTCCTGCGCGACGAATTGCTGGACGGCGTAATGACGGCCTTGGCCGAGGTCCAGGTCGAGGGCGGAGTCCGGCGGGGCGTGCTGAACGCCGCTCGCATCGTGCGCGGCGCCGAGGATTTCGTGGAAGGCGGCGGCGCCCGCCAGGCCGTGCAGGTCGAAGACATCTGCCTGGCCCTGAACATCTCGCGCCGAACCCTGTATCGCGCCTTCCGCGACCTGCTCGACATCAGTCCAAAAGCCTATCTGCGCCTGAAGGCCATGTCGGCGGCCCGGGCCCGGCTGCTGGACGCGGCCGACCGGCCGACCACGGTCACCCAGGTGGCGCTGGACCAGGGTTTCTGGGAACTGGGACGGTTCGCCGGCGCCTACCGGGCCATGTTCGGCGAGTCGCCCTCCGAGACCCTGCGCACGGCCCAGGGCGACAGCCTTAGGCGTTGACAGCAACGGCCGACGCCGCCGACGCTCGGGTTGAGCGCATCGGGCGCTCTAGAGAAAATCGCGCGATTTGCTCTAGATTTTTGTTTTCGCATCGCTTTTGCGGAAAACCGGCATCCACTTTTCCGCGCGATGCTCTAGTCAGGATAGCGTTGATGGCCTCGCGATCGTTTTCTGCCCGCCTGGCGACTGAAGGCCCGGCCGAACCCGGCGTCGCCTAGTCTGCTGGACATGGGGAGCCGACCAACCGCCTTGGTGCTGTACAACTGGCGCGGCCAGTGGCCGATGCGCCGCTGGGAGCACCAACGCATCTTCGCCTGGAAGACCTGTTTCCCGGGACCGGTGACCTTCCTGAACATAGGATTTCCGTTCAACCCGACCTGGGTCTCCCAGCTGGATCCCGATCTGGTGATGGTCGACGCGACGGCCCTGGCCGCGCGGTACACCCCCATCGGTCTTGGGGGATTGCGACGGGCGATGGACGCGGTTCCGGCGCGAGCCCGGCGGGTCGCCGCGCCGCTGGACGAATTCCTCGGGCTCCAGGCGCTGCGCGCTCTGCTGGTCGAGACGCGGATCGACCTGCTGCTGACCGCGCTCGAACCAGTGCTATGGGACGAGGTCTATCCGGTCGACCAAAGATCATACGTCCTGAGGCGCTTCCTGACCGCCTATGTCGACGATCGTCTGATGCGGCGGTCGTCGAGCGACTTGGCGGGGCGGCCGATCTCCGTCAGCTATCGGGCCTGGGAGACGCCGGCCTGGCTGGGCGAGATGGGCCGGCTCAAGCGCGAGGTCGGGCTGAGGGCGGAGGCCTGGGCCCAAGCCGGCGGCCATCGCGCCGACGTGGCGGTCGACGGCCAGCGCCGGCTGGCGGGAGAGGCCTGGATCCGCCTGCTGGGCGCCAGCCGGGCCGTCGTCGGGGTCGAGGGCGGCTCCTCGATCGTTGATCCGAAGGGCGATCTGCTGACCAGCGACCTGGCGTCGGCGGGATCCGAGGGATGGACCCCGCCGTCCTCCGCCATCGTGCTGCCGAGGGGGGGCGAAATCCGCGCGATGTCGCCGCGCCATCTCGAGGCGGTGGCGACCCGGACTTTCCAGGTGCTGGTGGAGGGGGACTACAGCGGAGTCCTTGAAGCCGGCGTCCACTACCAGCCGGTGCGCCGCGACCTGTCCGACATCGACGCGGCCCTGGACCGCAGCCAGGACCCGCAGCGGGCTCAGGCGATGGTCGACCGCGCCCATGCCGAGATCGTGGCCTCCGGCCGCTACAGCTGGCGGACGGTGGTGGGCGACATCACCCGTCAGGTGCTGGCGTGAGACGGGGCTGGGGATTGCCGCTGTTCCTGCGGCTGCGCGACTGGAGCGCGTGGGCGGTGATCATCGTGGAATCGCACCTGCTGGCGGCCCCGCCCCCGGTGAAGCGCGCGCTGCGAGACCTCTCGCGCCTGCTGCGGCTGAAGCGATGGATCAGGATCGATTGAGGCTTCGCCGACCTGTCAACGGACGGGTTGGCGGGCGCGATCTCACCAGCCTAGTCGCAGGCGGCGCGCCAGGTCTGCCAAGCCCAGGCGGCGGACAGTCGCGCCGGCCAGCCGCCGGATCAGGGGAGGGCGCCGAATGTCGTGGGGGTTGTCGATCAGGTAGAAGGGGAAGGTCTCGCGGAACTTGGCGTCGGCGCGGTTGTCGACGACGGCGCGCGGTCGCCCGTCCGCCGCCTCGGCAATCCGGGCGTCGAACAGCTCGATCATCGTCCCATAGCCATAGGCCGGGTTCAGGGCGATCTCGGCATAGGCGTTGGTGATGATCTCGGCGACCCGCTCGGGATCGCGCAGGACGGCCGCCACCTCCGCCATGTTGCCGTGGTCCTTGTCGAGCGGGACATAGTGCCGCCAGGGCTCAAGAACGCCCGAATACCGTCCGGGATAGGCGATGATCAGGGTGCGCAGAGCGATCGCCTCGAAGACCCTGGGCGAGATCTGGGCGATGTCGATCTGGTCCTCGCGCCCGGCGAAGAACCGGTCGCGCAACATCTCGTAGGACGGTTTTCTCGTCAGGGCGGGGATCGGATGGGGACGCTCGACCAGGGCGGCGAAACTCTCCGTGCGGGCGGCCACGTCGCCGTCAAAGTCGAAGACGCTGGCGCCGCTCTCCACCGCCAGCACCGCCTGGCAGTTGCGGATGAACGTCACCCAGTCGCGGCCGTACAGCCGGCTGCGCTCCGACCAGGCGATGTCGGTCGAGATGCCGAACCGCGGGGCGTCGCGCTTGAACAGCTTGCCGATCCGGACTTTTTCCCGCCCCTGCTCGCCGTGCCAGGCCGGATAGGTCCGACCGCGATAGCCGACCATGGTCTTGCGGGCAGACAGGGGAAGGGGCGGATAATGGGTCAGCCGGTGCGGCACGTAGCCGGTCAGCACTTGCTGGGTGCGCAGGCCGGCGACGCGTCCATAGACCCGCTCGGCCTCGGCCGGGCCCAGGCAGGTAAACACCCAGTCCACCCCGCAGGCCTCCAGCGCGTCGAGGGTGGCGTTCACGAAGCGGTATTCGTCCTGGATGAACACCGCCTTGACCCCGCGAAAGGCCGCCAGGGCGCGGCGCGAACGCGGGCCGACGAAGGATTCCATCGCCAGGAACAGCGAATAGTGGATCACGACCACGTCGAAGGCCGACAGCTCCACGCCATCGAAGACTTCCCCCACCCGCGACAGCACGCGGACATCATGACGTGAATAGCGGACGAAGGCGTTGATGTGGTCGCAGACCATGGCCGCGTTGGCCGGGTCGTAGTTGCAGGCCAGAAGGATGCGAAGCGGCCGCGGCTCGCCCTGGGATCGGCTCCCGGTCGCGCGGTTCGGCGACGCATCATGACCGGGTGGCGGACCAGGCCGGTCGTGGGAGTCCTTCATCGGCCGGCTCCGGTCATCGCGCGCGGCGCGTCGAGATCCTCGCCGAGGAAGCGGGCGATCGTCGCGACGATCCGCTCGGCGGCGTCTCCCGCGCCATAGTCGTCGATCTCGCGCCGCGGCCGGTAGTCGTCCACCGTCCACAGCCGGTTCCAACCCGCGTCCACCGTCTCGCTCCATTCGGTGCCGTCGCGCAGGGTGACACAGGGCTTGCGATGAAAATAGGCCTCCTTCTGCAGGCCGCCGGAGTCGGTGAGCACCAGGGCGCAGCCGGCCAGCAGGCGCTGCATGTCGATCGGGCCCAGGGGCTCGATCACCGTCAGGCCGGCCAGGTCAACCCCGAACCGGCCGGCCGCCTGGCGGGTGCGCGGATGCAGCGGCAGCACCACGGCCTGGCGGGCGGCGTGCTGGCGCAGATAGCTCACGGCGCGGGCCAGGCTGATGGCGCTGTCGGTCGTCGCCGCCCGATGCAGGGTGGCGACGGCGTAGGCGCCGGGTGTCAGCTTCAGGCGGCGCAGGACGCCGTCGCCCTGGTCCGGCAGGGCGGCCATGGCCAGGACCGCGTCCTGCATCACGTCGCCGACATGGAAAACGCCCTCCACCAGCCCCTCGCGCGCCAGGTGGCCGACCGCGGCCCGGGTGGGGGCGAACAGCAGCCGGCTCAGGTGGTCGACGACCACGCGGTTGGTCTCTTCCGGCATGGACCGGTCGAAGACCCGCAGGCCCGCCTCGACATGGGCCACCGGCACGCCGGCCTTGGCCGCCGCCAGCGCCCCGGCCAGGGTGGAATTGGTGTCGCCGTAGACGATCACCAGGTCCGGTGCGTGGCGGGCGATCACCCCATCGAGAGCCGCCAGCATCCGTCCGGTCATCTCGCCGTGCGAGCCGCCGTGGATCCCCAGGTTCTCGGCCGGCTCGGGCAGGTCCAGCTGGCGAAAGACGCTGTCGGACAAGGCCGCGTCATGGTGCTGGCCGGTATGGATCATCACCTCGGCCAGGCCGGACGTGCGGGCGATGGCGCGGCTGACCGGCATGGCCTTGACGAACTGGGGCCGCGCGCCGACGACGGTCAGCAAACGGCCCGTGGAGCCGGTCGTCACGACGGCTGCTCCGCGTGTCCCTGGGCCAGGCGGGCCCGCACCCGCGCCACCACGCGATCCAGGCCCTCGTCCAGCGAGACCTTCGGCGTCACGCCCAGCAGATCGCGCATCCGGGCCAGGCTGGGCTGCTTGGCGGCGGTCATCCGGGCAGGCAGGTCGCGCAGGGTGATCAGCGACCGCGGGGCGTCCAGCCGCGTCCTGAGCCCTTCGGCCAGGGCCTCGATCGGCGCGACGTCGGGATGGCCGATATTGATCACCGCATGATCCTCGACCCCGGCGGCGGCCTCGATGGCCCGCACGGCGTCGGAGATGTGCAGCCAGCCCCTGGCGGCGCCGCGGTGGACCTCGATCGGACGCCCGCGCGCCAGGTCGTGGGCGAAGCGGATCATCGCCGAGCGGTGGTCGCCGAAGTCCTCGTTCTCGTCATAGATCATGAACGGCCGCAAGGTGACCGCGCGCAGGCCGTGCTGGGCGACCTCGTAGTCGACCAGCTGCTCGCCCAGCAGCTTGGTCAGGCCGTAGCGGTTGTTGGGCCGCGGAACCGTGGCGACCTCGTCCATCGGGCCGTCGGTGGGGCCATAGACCTCGGAGGTCGAGAAATAGACCAGCCTGGCGTCGGCGGCCTGGGCCAGCAGGATCACGTTGTTCAGCCCGCCCAGATTGGTGCTGACCGCCAGGCTGGAGGCCTGCTCGCAGGTCACCCGGCTGACCACGGCGGCCAGGGCGAAGATCACGTCCGGCTTCCAGCGCAGGGTGGGCGTCAGGTCGGCGGGCTGGTTGATGTCGACCTGCAGATAGTCCTTGCGCCAGCCGGGCTTGATGTCGGCGCACAGCACCTCCCAGCCCTCGGCGCGCAGGTGGGCCGCCAGGGGCTTGCCGATATTGCCTTCCGATCCGATGACCAGGGCCCGTTTCATCCGACGCTCGCTGCTGGTTCTTCACGGGGGGTGTCGGGCGGGTCTTCGCCAAAGCCCGAAAGATTGATCACGCGCCGCAGACCGACTTGATCGCCCATGGGCCGCTCGGCGTAGCGGTCGCCGGTGCGGGGGCAGACCAGGTCGGCGCCCAGCACTTCGCCGGCATGGCTGACCCAGCCGACACGGCGCGCGGGCACGCCGGCCATCAGGGCCAGGGGCGGGACGTCGTGGGTCACCACCGCTCCGGCGGCGATCAGGCACCAGGCGCCCAGGTCATGGCCGCAGACGATCGTCGCATTGGCCCCGATCGTCGCGCCGCGCCCCACCCGGGTGGGGCGGAACTCGGCCTTGCGGTCGATCTCGGCGCGCGGCGTGGTCACATTGGTGAAAACACAACTGGGACCGCAGAACACCCCCTCCTCCAGGACAACGCCGGCATAGAGGCTGACATTGTTCTGCACCTTGCAGCGGTCGCCCACCACCACGCCGGGAGCGATCGCCACGTTCTGGCCGATCACGCAGTCCTCGCCGATCCGGGCCCCGGCCGCGACATGGCTGAACCGCCAGACCCGCGTGCCGGCGCCCAGCACCGCGCCGGGCTCGACCTCGGCCGAGGGATGGACCCAGGCGGGCGGGCGGTCTCCTGAGGCCTCGACCGCCACCTCAGGCCTTCACGATCTTGCCGGCCAGGGCGGGATCGACCCCAGCGGCGGCGTTGCGGGTGTCGATCACCAGCGGCGTCTCGCGGACCAGGCGGCCATAGTCGAGCGCGTCGTGGTCGGTGACGATGATGGCGCAATCGAAGCCGGCCAGCGTGTCGCGGCCGATGTCGATCGACTGCATCAAGGTGTCGCCGACGACCAGTTCCGGGGCCAGCGGGTCATGATAACTGACCCGGGCCCCGTGGCTACGCAGGATCTCGATGATGTCGCGGGCCGGGGTTTCGCGGGTGTCGTCGACATTGCGCTTGTAGGCCACGCCCACGACCAGGACGTGGGCGCCGATTGGAGAGCGGTTGCGCGCGGCCAGGGCTTCCAGGGTCTTGTCGACCACGCGCCGAGGCATGGCCCGCGAGATTTCCCCCGCCAGCTCGACCATCCTCAGGCTGGCTCCTTCGGCCTTGGCGCGCCAGGCCAGGTAGAACGGGTCCACCGGGATGCAATGGCCGCCGACCCCGGGGCCGGGGAAGAACGGCATGTAGCCGAAGGGCTTGGTCTGGGCCGCCTGGATCACCTCCCAGATATCGATGCCCAGGGCCTCGAAGCTGACCTTGAGCTCGTTGGCCAGGGCGATGTTGACGAACCGGAACACGTTCTCGGTCAGCTTGACCGCTTCGGCGGTGCGCGTGTCGCCAACGGGAACCGTAACGGTGATCGCGTCATAGAGCGCGCAGGCCACGCGGCGTTCGGCCTCGGAGTCCGCGCCGACGATCTTGGGGATCGAGGCGGTGGTGAAGGCGGGGTTGCCGGGATCCTCGCGCTCGGGCGAAAAGGCCAGGGCGAAGTCGCGGCCGGCCCGCAGGCCCGAGCGCTCCAGGATCGGCTTGAGCACCTCTGTGGTGGCGCCAGGAAAGGTGGTGGACTCCAGAACGACCAGCTGGCCCGGCCGCAACACGTCCGCCAGGGTCTCGGCGGCCTCGACCACGTGGCCGAGGTCGGGCGCGTTGTGCGAGGTGATCGGGGTCGGCACGCAGATCAGCACGGCGTCGGCGCGGGCCAGGATGTCCGGCGCGCTGGTGGTGACGAAGCCCTGCTCGCCCATGGCCGCCACGCGGGCGTCGGCGAAATGGTTCAGGTAGGACGCGCCCCTGGACAGGCTGGCCAGGCGGGTCTCGTCCAGATCAAAGCCGATCACGCGGAAACCCGCCGTGCAGAACGCCTCCGACAGCGGCAGGCCGACATAGCCCATGCCGACCACGCCGATCACCGCCTCGCGTTGCAGGATTTTCCGGGTCAGGGCTTGAAAGTTCGGCGCCAGGTCATCGGCGGCGTGCAATGGAAACGTCGGAATGTGAACGTTCATCGGCCCCTCGTGGTCGGGGCGTTCTTATTTGAGATCGATGCGCCCCTCGACATGGCGCGGATCGTAACCGGCGAAACCCTCTACGGGAAGGGCGTTTATCTGGGGTATATTGACCTAAGGCGGGGTCGCATTTGATATTGTACTGATATATTCGCGGATGAATACTTTTGATCGCAAAGTGTTGGAACGATGTTATGTGAAGTGGCGGGAGGTCGTCCGGCCGATTGGACTAGCTCTGGGTTGATTTTGGGTCTCGATTCAATTGCAGTTGAACCCGTTGAAGCACGCGCTGCACGCGAACACCTTCATCGATGCTCGTCAAAGGGGTTTGCCTGGTCTGGCAAGATTGGATGAAGTGTCGGATTTCTCTGGTCAGGGGTGGTTCGGCCGCCAGATCGACGAAGCGCGGCTCGGCGCCAGAAGCGACCGGGCCGGCGTCGGTCAGGGTCACGACCTGGTCGCGTCGCATCAGCTTTTCCGGCCAGGGGCGGACGTCGTCGAACACCAGGGCGCCGGTCTCGCCGACCACCACCAGCTTCTGCTCCTTGAATGGGCTGAGCCAGCTGGCGGCGATGTGGGCGTGGAAGTCGCCTGAGGCCAGCTGGAAGCCGAGATCGGCGTGGACCTCGTCGGCGACGCCGGGCGTGACGAAGGCGCGACCGGTCGCCCCAACTCTGGCTGGCTCGCCCTCGGCCAGGGCCAGGATCATCGAGACGTCGTGCGGCGCCAGGCTGAGAAAGGCGTTCTCGTGCGTGCGGATGCGGCCGAGGCTCAGCCGCGAGGCGGTGACGTAGCGCAGGGCGCCGATCTCGCCGCGGGCCACGATCGCCGCCAAGGCCTCGAACGCCGGGTGATAGCGCAGCAGGTGGCCGATCATGAACACCCGGTCCGAACGCGCCACGTCGGCGGCCAGGGCCTCGGCCTCGGCGAGGTCGGAGGCCAGGGGCTTTTCGACGAAGACGTCCTTGCCGTGGTCCAGGGCCAGACGGCAGAGCGCGGCGTGGGCGGGGGCCGGGGCGGCGATGATCATTGCGTCCAGGCGTGGGTCTTCCAGGGCCTGGGTCACGGGGAGGGCGGGAACCCGCCACGTGTCGGCCTGGCTGCGAGCGGCTGCGGCGTCGGTGTCGACCACCGCGCCCAGCACGCCTAGTTCCGCGCAGGTCCGGATCAGGTTCCGGCCCCACGCTCCGCAGCCGACCACCGCGACCCGGGTCAAGACACAGGGCTCGGCGTTTGGGAATGGGTCGTCGAGCAGAGAGTCAGGTACGTCTCGTCCGCCCCGGTCAGGGCGAAACCCAGCCGGTGATAGAGCCGCTGGGCCGCCAGGTTGTCGCGGGCCACCTGCAGCGTCACCGGCCTCCCGGCCGCGGCGGCCTCGTCCATCAGCGCGCGCAGGATCGCCCCGCCGATCCCCTGGCCGCGCCGTTCGGGGACCACGGCGATGTCGATCAGGTGCAGGGCGTCGGCGCTTCGGTCGGTGGCCAGCCGCCCGACCGGCTCGGCGTTCACTGTGACGATCTCAAGCCGGGCCCGTGGATAGGCCGCGCGGTAGCCCTGGGTCTGGGCGTGGAACTGCTGCTCCATGATCTGGGCCAACATGTCGGCGGGCAGGGGAAGCTGGTCCCATCCCGGACCGCGGGAGGTCCGAAACAGCGCCAGGCGGAAGGCCGCGTCGGCCTCGACTTCGGGACGCAGGGCGATGCGGATCGGTCCGCCGGCTTGGAGCGTCCTTGCATCCTCGAGGCGCGATGCGCCAAGGTCTTCCCGTTCAGGTGGCGAGGTCGTCATAGTGGCCGCGCTTCGCTTCCTATCCGAGGGATTTCATGACCGCCGACTTCGTCGTCCTGACCGCAGACACCTTCGCCCCCCATGTGGGAACCGCGTTCAAGGTCGAGGGCGGTCGCCATGTGCTGTCGCTGAGCGAAGTCGAGCGGCTGGAGAACCAGCCCGGCCACGGCGATCCGGCCTTCCAGCCCTTCACGCTGATCTTCAGCGGTCCTTCCGGCGACCTGCTCGCCGAGGGGATGCATACGCTCACGCCCGAGGGCGGCGCGCAAGCGGGCGGGGCGGCGTACGACCTTTACCTGATCCCGGTCCATACGCCCACGCCGGGGCGGCAGGACTACCAGGCCGTGTTCAACTGACGCCATGCGAGGGAGCCAGGAGACCTAGTTCCGCGAGGGGAAGATTCCCTGCAGGGCGATGCAGATGTTCAGCGTCAGGAACGGCTGGCGGTTCTCGTGCGGCTGGCTGCCGCCCGCCGTCCCCAGGGCCTGGGGCGCCATCGGCGCCATCGGCGACAGGACGGTGCTGTACATGTTGAACGCGATGGGCGAACCGGAGCTCGGCTTGCCGTAGGTCTGCCCGAAACTGTTGCCGGCCGCGGCGGCCGAGGTGTTGGCGGTTCCGGCGTTGGTGGCGTCGACCTTCAGGAAGTGCAGGTGCTGCGGCATTTCGGTCTGGATCAGGGTGTGGCTGTATTCGCCCACGATTTCACCCTGGACATAGCCTTGACCTGGATGGGCCGGGACCATCGTGCGCAGGTCCGGCAGGGCGAAGTTCGTGGTGCCGTTGCCGCCGTACGTCGTGCCCAGCAGCGAGAACAGCGCCTGGTTCTGGTTGATGGGCAGCAGCTGACCGTTGCACTGAGCCCAGTATTTCGGAGCGAAGTTGAAGGACATGATCCGCAACTCGCCCATGTACGGCGTACCCATGAGTCTCTCTCCTCGTGTCCGTCGCGGCGGATCAGTTGCGGGCGGGGAAGATGCCCTGCAGGGCGATGCAGTAGTTCAGGAACAGTGTCGGCATCATGTTGTTGTGCGGGAGCGAGCCGCCGGCCACGCCAATGCTTTGGGCCGGCAGCTGCGTGGCGGGACTGTTCACCGGGCTGTAGAACAGGCCCCGGCTGTTTTGCTGGAAGTTGCCGGCGAAGGCCTGGGCGGGCTGGTTGTTGGCCGCGGTGGTGACGGTCCCGTTCGTCGTGGTCACCATCGGCGCATGGCTGTGCGCCGGAATCTCGGTCTGGATCAGCGTCACGTTCGGCTCGCCGCCGACCTGGCCCAGGTCGTAGACCGACAGGCCGGGGCCCGGCTGGTTGCGGCCGACGTGGAGCGGGATGCTGCCCATCAGGTTGGGCAGGGCGAAGTTGCTGGTGCCGTTGCCGCCATAGGTGGTGCCCAGCAGCGAGAACAGCGCGGTGTTCTGCGAGATCGGCAGCAGCTGGCCGTTGCACTGGGCCCAGCCCTTCGGGGCGAAGTTGAAGCCGAAAATGCGGATCTCCGCGACGAATTGATCACTCATCTCATTGAGTCTCCAGAAGATCTTCGGGCGGGAGGGTCAGCTCTGGGTCGGATAGATCCCGTAGAGCGAGATGATGAAATTGACGCCCAGATAGGGTTGCATGTTGTCGTGGGGCTGGTTGCCGCCGACGGGCGTCGTGGAGGCGGCGGTCAGGGCGATCTGGTTGGCCGCGGCGTAGGGCTGGTAGCCGTTGAGCGTCGTCCCCGTGGGCCCCTGGTCCGACAGCATGGTCTGGGCGGTCGGCGTGCTTACGGCCCCCGCCGTCGAGGCCGCGAACAGCGCGTGGGTGTGCTGGGGCATCTGCTGGGTGGTCAAGGTGACGCTCTCGACGCCGGCCAACTCGCCGATGATGTAGGTCTGGCCGTTCTTCGAGCCCTGGTGGGTGGGGACCCGGCCGCGCAGGTCCGGCAGGCCGAAGGTCGACTGCCCGTCGCCGCCGTAGGTGGTGCCGATCAGGTTGAACAGGGTGTCGTACTCGGAGATCGCCAACAGTTGGCCATCGCACATCGCCCATCCCAGAGGCGGAAAGTTGCCCGCGAATATGCGGATCTCACCAACGTAAGGCTGGCCCATGTCTGCTCCCTCGCTCCCAGAATGTCGTTGTGCAAGCTCGACGCGCGCGAAAGGTCACTAAACCACAAGTAGTCAGTCACGTCTTAGCGTTGATTGAGATTGCGCCCACCCCGCGATTGATTCTTTCGTAGCCGACTATCCTGAGCTGCACAATAGTGACGGAAGAACGATGTTCATCAAACGGCGTACGTCTACTTGTGCGCCCCTGGTCTCGTCGCTAAGGTTGCGCTGGCGGGACGACTAGAGCCAGGGGGGAGTTGGGTGCGCGAAACCTACGCTCGTGTGCATAAAAGCACGTCACTGGGCGTCTGGGCGGCGTATCGCAGCCGATACTGGTTCTTTTTCCCATTTCACGCGGAGCGTGCGCTCTGCGGCCACAGCGCACGCCGGCCGGAACGCCGTTCCGCCGAGGCAAAGGATTGATCCATGTCGATTCTGTACACGAATGGCGACAACGAGACCGACGGCGGCGCGCTGGAGCTTGACGGCGTCTCGGCCATCACCTCGGCCGACATCGGCGGCACGACCTACGTCTTCGTCGCCGGCGGGCTGGACAACGGGATCAGCGTCTTCTCGCTGGGCTTGAACGGCGCGTTGACCAACACCGCCAACGTCACCGACAGCGGCGCGCTGAACCTGACGGGGGTCAGCGGCCTGACCACCATCATGTCGGACGGCAACACCTACCTGGTGGCCGCCGGCGCGACCGACAACGGGCTCAGCGTCTTCCGGGTCAATGTGGGCGGGACCCTGACGCCGGTCTACGACGTGGCCGATGCTGGCGGGCTGAACCTGGCCGGGGTGTCGCGCGTGACCTCGGCCACGGTGTCGGGCGCCGCCTATGTGTTCGCGGCCGGAACCAACGACGACGGGATCAGCGTCTTCCGCGTGCAGGGCGACGGGACCCTGACCTCGGTCTCCAACCTGGCCGACAACGGGACCTACGAGCTGGACGGCGTCAAGGGCCTGGCCACCGCGGTGATCGGTGGCAGCACCTACCTGTTCGCGGCCGGCGGCCTGGATGACGGGCTCAGCGTCTTCAGCGTGGCGGCCAACGGCGCCCTGACCAACACCGCCAACGTCACCGACAACGGAACCTTGCGGCTGGACGGCGCGTCCGACGTGGCCACCGCGGTGGTCGGCGGCACGACCTATGTCTTCGTCACGGGCGCGAATGACAACGGCGTCAGCGTCTTTTCGGTCAATGCGTCCGGCCAGCTGACCAACACCGCCAATGTCGGCGACAGCGCCAGCCTGCGCCTGGCGGGGGCCACGGGTCTTTCGGTCAACACCTTCGGCACGACCACCTATCTGACGGTGGGCGGGACCGAGAGCGGCGTCTCGCTGTTCCGCGTCAACGCCGGCGGCACCCTGACGGCGATGGACAATATCGACGACGGCGGTTCGCGCGAACTGGCGAGCGGCGGGGGGACCACCGCCGTCCATTCGGCCACGGTCGGCGGAACCAACTATGTGATCGCCGGCGGCTCCGTGGACGACGGCGTCAGCACCCTGGGCCTCAAGCCCACCGGCCAGTTGTGGTACGCCACCGAGGGCGGCGACGCCGACACCCGCATCGTGCGGATCAACAACGACGGCTCCAGCCATACCGTCAATGTCGACAACGGCGGCGCGGGCACGGGCGACGACCACCTGATCAGTTCGTTCACCTCGGACATCGGTCTCGACACCGCGGCGGGCTTCTATTTCGCGATCCTGAGCAGCCAGAACAACGACGTCGCCTATCTCGTGCGCGGCGTCATCGGCAGTTCGGCGACCCCCACCACCGTGGTCGACTTCCCCGACAACATCATCGTCAACACGATCGAAGTCGATCCGATCAACCACAGGATCTATGCCGGCTACCAGGATGGTTCGGGAACGCCGAACGGCGCCATCACCGGCATCCGGGTCTACAGCTACAATCCGCTGAACGGCGCGGTCACCGACCTGGGCTTCCTGACCACGGCCGCCACCGACAACCGCGCGAACGAGAGCGGCTTCTACGTGCTCGACCCGCAGGACTTCGCGCTGGATTCCTCGATCGGGCGGCTGTTCTACACCGAGCGCGTCGACGGCCTGGTCACCGGCATCTACCGCCTGGACCTGGCCAGCCCCAACACCACCACCCAGCTGGTCAGCCAGGCCCAGTTCCCCGACGACCAGAGCGGCGGGATCATCATGGACGTGGAGGTCGATGAGAGCACCAACCTCGTCTACTTCACGACCCACTCGCAGTTCCCGTCGCCGGACGCCGGCTACAACGCCTCTCAGAACGCCATCTGGTACATTGATGAGAGCGCCTCGAGCGGCACCGCAGTCAAGGTGACGCTGGTCGGCATGCCGGGCGGTGGCGTCTTCTATCCCGGTGACATGACGTTCGATCAGAGCACGCGCCAGCTCTACATCGAGAACGAAGAGACCGGCAGTTCCGAGACGGATGACGTGATCTACGTCTTCCAGCTGAACGGCGCCGGCACGACGGCGACCCTGATCAACACGATCACGCCGAACCTGACCGCGTCGGGCGCCAACATCGAGGGCCTGTTCTTCTCGGACCTGCCGGTCCTGAGCGGGCTGAGCGGCACGGCCACGACGATGAACGAGCAGCAGGCGGCCGCGACCACCCTGCTGACCGGCGCGCCGACCATCACCGACACCGACGGCGACCACCTGGCCAGCGCCACGGTGCAGATCACCGGCGGCAAGTTCTCGTCCAACGAGTCGAGCACCACCGACGACCACCTGGGCTACGGCGCGGCCAAGCAGATCTCGGGCCTGGTCAGCGGCACCAACATCACGCTGGCCTGGGACGCGTCGAGCGAGACCCTGACCCTGACGGGCTATGACACCATCGCCAACTACCAGGCGGTGCTGGCGGCGATCACCTACTGGACGACCGGCGACAACCCGACGAACTACGGGCTGAACACCAACCGGACCATCACCTGGACGGTCAGCGACGGCACGCCCGACGTGCCGGGCGGGGCGGTCAACAGCGGCACGACCACGATCAACATCGCGGCGGTCAACGACGCGCCGGTCAACGGCTCGGTCTCCAGCGCCACCGGCAATGAAGACGCCAGCATCGCCGTCACCGGCCTGCAGATCAGCGACGTCGACGCCAACCCGGCCCTGCAGACGGTGTCGGTCACCCTGTCGGTGACCAAGGGCGTGCTGACCCTGCTGACCAATGTCACCAACGGCCTGACCTCCGGTCAGATCACCGGCAATGGCACGGACACGATCACGATCTCCGCGTCGATCAACGCGATCAACGCCACCCTGGCCGCGACCAACGGCCTACTGTTCCTGGGCGACGCCAACGCCAACGGGACCGACACCCTGACGGTGGTCACCGACGACGGCGGCGGCACCGGTTCGGGCGGCGCGCTGTCCGACACCGACAACTACACCATCACCATCGCCGCGGTGAACGACACGCCCGTCGTGCCGGCCAGCGCGACGACGGTGGGCGCCACCGAGCAGACGCCGGCGACCCTGCTGGGCTCGCTGACGGTGTCCGACGTCGACCTGGACGCGCTTAACAGCGGCAACGGCGACTATGCCGGCGCCAGCTTCACCGTCCAGCGCGCCTCGGCCAATGCGGCCGACACCTTCGCCTTCGCCTCGGGCGGGCTGTTTACGGTCAGCGGCGGCAACCTGCAGGTCGGCGGCCTGACCTTCGCCACCTTCACCGTCGTCGGCGGCGTGCTGACGATCAGCTTCACCAGCTCGGCCGCCACGGCGACGACGGCCCTGGTCAACGACGTTCTCGACCACATCACCTACACCAACACCAGCGATGCGCCGCCCGCCTCGGTGTCGCTGAACTACGCCCTGAACGACGGCGCGCCCGGCGGAGGCCAGGGCTCGGGCGCCACCAGCACCGCCGGCGGCTCGGTGACGGTGAACATCACCGCCGTCAACGATGTTCACACCGGGGGAGCGTCGATCACCGGCACGGCGGCCGAGGACCAGGTCCTGACGGCCGTCTCGACCCTGGCGGATCCGGATGGCATCGGCACGCTGCACTATCAGTGGCAGCACGACGTCGGCAGCGGCTTCGTCAATGTCGGGGCCGACCAGGCGACCTACACCCTGGGCGACGGCGATATCGGCGGCACGGTGCGGGTGATCATCAGCTACACCGACGCTGGCGGCACGTTGGAATCGGCGACCAGCGCGGCGACCGCGTCGGTGGCCGCCACCAACGACGCCCCGACCGGCGGCGCCTCGATCACCGGCACGGCGACCGAGGATCAGGTCCTGACGGCCGACACCTCGACCCTGGCCGACTCCGACGGCCTGGGGACCTTGCATTACGACTGGCAGCGCAACACCGGTTCGGGTTTCGTCAGCACGGGCGCGGCCGACCAGGCGACCTACACCCTGGGCGACGCCGACGTCGGCGGCACGGTCCGGGTCGTGGTCAGCTATACCGACGGCCAGGGCTTCGCCAACAGTGTGACCAGCGCCGCCACGGCGTCCATCGCCGGGATCAACGACCCCCATACCGGCGGCGCGTCGATCACCGGTACGGCGGCCGAGAACCAGGTCCTGACCGCGGTCTCGACCCTGGCCGACGCTGACGGGCTGGGGACGCTGCACTATGACTGGCAGCGCGACACCGGGTCGGGCTTCGTCAGCACCGGCGCGGCCGACCAGGCCACCTACACCCTGGGTGGCGCTGACGTGGGCGGCACGGTCCGGGTGGTGATCAGCTACACCGACGGCCAGGGCTTCGCGGAGTCGGCGACCAGCGCCGCGACGGCGACGATCGCCAACGTCAACGACCCGCACACCGGCGGCGTGTCGATCACCGGCACAGCGACCGAGAATCAGGTCCTGACCGCCGTCTCGACCTTGGCCGACCCCGATGGCCTGGGGACGCTGCACTACGACTGGCAGCGCGATACGGGCTCGGGCTATGTCAGCATCGGCGCCGCCGACCAGGCGACCTATACCCTGGGCGACGCCGACGTCGGCGGCACGGTCCGGGTGGTGGTCAGCTATACCGACGGCCAGGGCACGGCCGAGAGCGCGACCAGCGCCGGCACCGCCGCGATCGCCGGCGTCAACGACCCGCATACCGGCGGCGCAGCGATCACCGGCACGGCGACCGAAGACCAGGTGCTGACCGCGGTCTCGACCCTGGCCGACGTCGATGGCCTGGGCACGCTGCACTATGACTGGCAGCGCAACACCGGCTCGGGTTTCGTCAGCACGGGCGCAGCCGACCAGGCGACCTATACGCTGGGCGACGCTGACGTGGGCGGCACGGTCCGGGTGGTGATCAGCTACACCGACGGCCAGGGCTTCGCGGAGTCGGCGACCAGCGCCGCGACGGCGACGATCGCCAACGTCAACGACCCGCACACCGGCGGCGTGTCGGTCACCGGCACAGCGACCGAGAACCAGGTTCTGACCGCCGTCTCGACCTTGGCCGACCTCGATGGCCTGGGGACGCTGCACTACGACTGGCAGCGCGATACAGGCTCGGGCTATGTCAGCATCGGCGCCGCCGACCAGGCGACCTATACCCTGGGCGACGCCGACGTCGGCGGCACGGTGCGGGTGGTGGTCAGCTACACCGACGGCCAGGGCACGGCCGAGAGCGCGACCAGCGCCGGCACCGCCGCGATCGCCGGCGTCAACGATCCGCACACCGGCGGCGCAGCGATCACCGGCACGGCGACCGAAGACCAGGTGCTGACCGCGGTCTCGACCCTGGCCGACGTCGATGGCCTGGGCACGCTGCACTATGACTGGCAGCGCAACACCGGCTCGGGTTTCGTCAGCACGGGCGCAGCCGACCAGGCGACCTATACGCTGGGCGACGCCGACGTGGGCGGCACGGTCCGGGTGGTGATCAGCTACACCGACGGCCAGGGCTTCGCCGAGTCGGCGACCAGCGCTGCGACGGCGACGATCGCCAACGTCAACGACTCCCTGACGGGCGGCGTGTCGATCACGGGCACGGCGGCTGAAGATCAAATCCTGACGGCCGACACCTCGACCCTGGCTGATGCCGACGGGCTGGGAACGCTGCACTACCAGTGGCAGAGCGACAGCGGCAGCGGCTTCGTCAACGTCGGGGCCGACCAGGCGACCTACGCCCTCGGCGACGGCGACATCGGCGCCGTGATCCGGGTGGTGGTCAGCTACACCGATGGCCACGGCACGGCGGAAACGGCGTTTTCCGGTTCTACCGACACGGTTGTGGCGTCCAACGATCCCTACACCGGCGGCGTGACAATCACCGGCGTCGCGACCGAGGACGAAGTCCTGACGGCCGACACGTCGACCTTGGCTGATCCCGACGGCCTGGGCGCGCTGTACTACGAGTGGCAGCGCGACACCGGGTTTGGCTTCGCCAGCGTCGATGGCGCCGACCAGGCGACCTACACCCTGACTGACGCCGATGTCGGCGCCCAGATCCGGGTGGTGGTCTATTACGCCGACGGGCAAGGCTTCTTCGAAACTGTCACCAGCGCGGCCACCACGCCGATCGCCAACATCAATGATCCCCATACCGGCGGCGCGGCGATCACCGGCACGGCGACCGAGAACCAGGTCCTGACCGCCGTCTCGACCATCGTGGATGATGATGGCTGGTCGACGCTGCACTACGACTGGCAGCGCGACTCAGGCTCGGGCTTCGTCAGCATCGGCGCCGCCGACCAGTCGACCTACACCCTGGGTGACGCCGACGTCGGCGCCCAGGTCCGAGTGGTGATCAGCTACACCGACGACCACGGCACGGCGGAATCGTCGACCAGCGCCGCGACCGCGACGGTCGCCAACGTCAACGATCCGCATACCGGCGGCGCAGCGATCACGGGCACGGCGACCGAGAACCAGGTCCTGACCGCCGTCTCGACTCTGGCCGACGCCGACGGGCTGGGAACGCTGCACTACCAGTGGCAGCGCGACAGCGGCAGCGGCTTCGTCAATGTCGGGGCCGACCAGGCGACCTACACCCTGGGCGACGCCGACGTCGGCGGCACGGTGCGGGTGGTGGTCAGCTACACCGACGGCCAGGGCACGGCCGAGAGCGCGACCAGCGCCGGCACCGCCGCGATCGCCGGCGTCAACGACCCGCACACCGGCGGCGCAGCGATCACCGGCACGGCGACCGAAGACCAGGTGCTGACCGCGGTCTCGACCCTGGCCGACGTCGACGGCCTGGGAACGCTGCACTACGACTGGCAGCGCAATACCGGTTCGGGCTTCGTCAGCATCGGCGCGGCCGACCAGGCGACCTACACCCTGGGCGACGCCGACGTCGGCGGAACGGTCCGGGTGGTGGTCAGCTACACCGACGGCCAGGGCTTCGCGGAGTCGGCGACCAGCGCCGCCACGGCGTCGATCGCCAACGTCAACGACCCGCACACCGGCGGCGTGTCGGTCACCGGAACAACGACCGAAAACCAGGTGCTGACGGCGGCCTCGACCCTGGCCGACGCCGACGGGCTGGGCGCGCTGCACTACCAATGGCAGCGCGACAGCGGCTCGGGCTTCGTCAATGTCGGGGCCGACCAGGCGACCTATACGCTGGCGGCCGCCGACATCGGCTCGGTCATCCGGGTGGTGACGTCCTATACGGACGGCCACGGCACGGCCGAGTCCGCCACCAGCGCCGCCACGGCGACGATCCTGCCCGCCAACGGTCCGCACACCGGCGGGGTCAGCATCACCGGCGCGGCGACCGAAGACCAGGTCCTGACCGCCGACACCTCCAGCCTGGCCGATCCAGGCGGGCTGGGCGCGTTCCACTATCAGTGGCAGCGCAGCACGACCTCGTCAGGCTATGTGAATGTCGGGACCGATCAGGCGACCTACACCCTGGGCGACGCCGACGTGGGCGCGCAGATCCGCGTGATCGTCAGCTATACCGACGGCCAGGGCGTGTTCGAGAGCGAGACCAGCGGCCCGACCTCGGCCGTGGCCAATGTCAACGACGCGCCGACCGGGACGGTGACGATCACTGGCGCGGCCACCGAGGACCAGGTGCTGACGGCCGCATCGACCCTGGCGGATGTCGACGGACTGGGCGCGCTGCACTACCAATGGCAGCGCGACAGCGGCTCGGGTTACGTCAATGTCGGAAGCGACCAGGCGACCTACGCGCTGGGCGACGCCGACGTCGGCGGAACGGTCCGGGTGGTGGTCAGCTATACCGACGGCCACGGCACGGCGGAGAGCAAGACCAGCGCCGTCACCGCGGCGGTCGCCAATGTCAACGACGCGCCCACCGCCGCCAACGACGCCGGCTCCGTAGCCCAGCGCCTGACGCTGACGGGCTCGGTCCGCACCAACGACGCCGATATCGACAACGCCGCCGCGACCTTGACGGTGACCAATGTCGCCTACAACGCCACCCACGTGGACCAGGCCGTCGTCTCGGGCGGCACGGTGGTGAACGGCGCCTATGGCAAGCTGACGATCAATCCGGACGGCACGTACAGCTACGTGGCCGACCACGAGGGACTGATTGTCGGCCAGGTAGTGACCGACACCTTCGACTATACGATCAAGGATCCGTCGGGGGCGTCGGCGACGGCTCAGCTGACGGTGACCGTCGCCGGCTCGGCCACCGGCGACGCCAACGCCAACATCCTGATCAGCGACGGCTCGGCCCACACCCTGACGGGCAAGGGCGGCGCCGACACCCTGACGGGCGGCGGCGGGGCGGACGTCTTCGCCTATCAGGCGATCGGCGACAGCACGGTCGCGGCCTTCGACACGATCACCGACTTCACCCACGGCTCGGACACCCTGGGGCTGACGCCGCTGATCACCGGCACGACCAAACTGACCCTGAGCACGGACGGGACGGACAAGATCCTGTCCATCGATCTGGACGGGGACGGCGTGGCCGAGGGCCAGATCAAGTCGCTGGGCCAAGGGCTGGAAGTCACCGACATCGTCACGGGCGTAGCCAATTTCGGCTTCACGATCACCGGCTCGTCCGGCGGCGACACCCTGACCGGCGGTTCGGGGGCCGACATCATCAGCGGCGCGGACGGCGCGGACTCGATCCGCGGCGGCGGCGGCGGCGACACCCTGACCGGCGGGGCGGGCGTCGACACCTTCCTCTACGGCGCGGGGGACTCGACCTCCGCCCACTGGGACACGATCACCGACTTCGCCACCGGCCAGGACAAGCTGGACATCTCGGCGGTCGACGCGGGCACGGTGTCGATCGCCCGCTTCGGCTCCAGCACCTTCGTCTATTACGGTTCGGGCGCGAGCGCCGGCGTCGTCGAGGTCAGCGGCGACATCAAGTTCACCGACCTGATCGTCAGCGGCGCGGTTCACGGCTACACGCTGTACGCCGGCAGCGGCGTCGAGACCCTGACAGGCAGCGCGGGCCCGGACGTCCTGGTCGGCGGTTCGGGCAGCACCACCCTGAACGGCGGCGGCGGAGCCGACATCCTCTATGGCGGAACCGGGAACGACACCTTCCAGTACACGGCGATCTCGCAGTCCAACTTCGCCGGCTACGACGTGATCTTCGGGTTCGACTCAGGACACGACAAGGTCGACATCTCGGCGATCGACGGCGGCAAGATCACCATCGCCCGCTACGAGGGCACGACCTTCATCTATTCGGCGCCCGACGGTGGCGGGAACAGCCAGGCGGTGGTCGCGGTTTCGGGCACGTCGCTGAAGGCCACCGATCTGGTCACCAGCGGCGGAGCCAGCCAGGCCTTCGTCCTGGTGGGCGACGGCGCCAGCCATAGTGTCGCCGACACCCTGACCGGGGCCGCGGGCAACGACATCCTCTACGGCCTGGACGGAAACGACATCCTGACCGGCGCCGGCGGGGCCGATTTCCTGCTTGGCGGCGCCGGGGCGGACACCTTCGTCTACACCTCGGCCGGCGAAAGCTCGCCCTTCGCCACCGACCTGATCTTCGACTTCAGCACCGCCCAGGGCGACAAGCTGGACCTGACCGGTATCGACGCCAATTCCGGCACAGCCGCCAACGACGCCTTCTCGGTCGTGACCGCCTTCTCCGGCGCGGCGGGGCAGGTGACCATCGCCGCGCCCGACAGCTCGGGCTACTACCATGTGTCGGGCGACGTGAACGGTGACGGGGTAGCCGATTTCGTGATCGCCCTGAACGTCACCGGCACGCTCACCTCGGCCGACATCCTGCTGTAGGAGGTTCGTTCACCCCGCCATCACGGCGATCATCCCCGCCGTCCTCGCCCGAACCTCGGGCGAGGCCAGGCAACTGGTGACGGCCTCGAAGCCGGGCGCGCCGGGATAGGGGGCCACGCGGATCGGCGGGGCGTGGTTGGCGGGGCAGTAGAGGATCGCCTCACCGGTCCCGACGGCGGGCAGGTCGAGGATCGCGCTGGAGCGGGTCAGCAGGAACACCGGTCGCGCGTCGGGACCCCGGCGGCGCAGCCAGGCGACCAGCGCCGTCTGGGTGGACGCGTCCAGGCCGTGCTCGGGCATGTCGATGACCAGGGCTCCGGCCGGTTCAGCCTCCAGAGCGGCCAGCAGGACCAGCAGGTCGTTCGACGCCGTCGCGCCGTCCTCGACCAGCCAGGCCAGGGTTCCGTCCACGCGCGCGGCCAGATCCGGATCGGCCTCGCGCCGCGCCCGGACCGCCGCGCCTTCGCCGGCCATCCGGTCCAGGCCCAGGAAGGTCGCGTCGGGCAGGGTCTCGGCCAGGCGCAGGGCCAGCCGCGTCTTGCCGCTGCCCAATGGACCGGTGATGTAGGTCAGGGGCGGGATGTCGCTCAGCGCGAACGGCTCGCCGCCCCACGGCCAGGGCAGGTCGAAGGCGACACTGGGACGGGCGGCTGGCGTCATGAGCCGCGCCAGGTCCTCCGCGTCGGGCGTCCGACCCCGCGCCAGGCCGGCGCGCAGCTCGCGGACCTTTTCGACGGTTGCGGCCAGTTGCCGGCCCTGCTGCTCCAGCGTCGCCTGGTGGGCGGCCAGCGCCGGCTCCAGGGCCTGGGCGTCGCCGTCCAGCACCTGGGCGATGCGGGCGAGGCTCAGGCCCAGGGCGCGCAAGGCCACGATCTGGCCGGCCCGGGCCATCTCGTCCGGCCCGTAGGCTCGCCAGCCGGCCGCGGTGCGCCGGGGCGCGACCAGGCCGCACTGCTCGTATAGCCGCAGAGCCTTGGCCGAGACGCCCAGTCGTCGGGCGGCTTCGGACGCGTTCAGGAAACGGACGGAGGAAGGCACGGAATCACCTCGCTGGCTGACCGCCGATCTTATCGGGGCGGACCCAGGGGCCAGGTCAATGGGCGCATCGTTCGAATCTCGTGCTATCGGTCCGACAAATAGAGGAGCGAACGCACCGATGGGCTTTGCGACACCACGCCTGGCGCTGATCGTCCTGGCCGCGTTGTGCCTGGCCCCCGCCTTGGCCGCCGCCGGTTCGCGCACGACGATCCCGATGACGACCTGGACCTTCGCCAAGGGCGACTCCCGGACGGCCCAGACCCCCGCCTTCGACGACCGCGCCTGGGAGACGGTGAGGCTGCCCCACACCTACAACGCCGCCGACGGGGCCGACGGCGGCGGCTATTACCGCGGGCCGGCCTGGTATCGCACCCATCTGGTCGCGCCGGCGCGCAAGGCCGGACGCCGGGCGTTCCTGGAGTTCGACGGCGCGGCGCTGGTCTCGGAGGTCTGGGTCAACGGCCGCCCGGCGGGACGCCACGCCGGGGGTTATGCGGGCTTCCGCTTCGACGTCAGCGACCTGATCGTCCCCGGCGCCAACCTGGTGGCGGTGCGGGTCGACAACGCCAGCCACAAGGACGTCGCGCCCCTGGGCGGCGACTTCACGGTGTTCGGCGGCCTGTACCGGCCGGCACGGCTGGTGGTGACCGACGCGGTGCACGTGGACATGCTCGACCATGGCGGCCCCGGGGTCTACGCCACGCCGTCCGCCGTGAGCGCCGACGGCGCCGACCTGTCCGTACTGGTCCGGGTGCGCAACGACCGGGCCGCGGCCGCCCAGGTGGCCGTGCGCTCGCGCCTTCTGGACGCGGCGGGCAAGACGGTGGCGACGCTATCTGGCTCCGTCGAGGTCGCGCCGGGCGCCGTTACGCCGGTGACCCTGGCGACCCGCATCGCAGCCCCGCGCCTGTGGCAGGGCCGGGCCGACCCCTACCTGTACCGGCTGGTGACCTCGGTGGGCGACGACACGGTGACGGTTCCCGTCGGCTTCCGCGCGATCGCCGTCGACCCCGCGCGCGGCTTCCTGCTGAACGGCCAGCCCTACGGCGTGCACGGCGTGAACCTGTTCCATTCCGGACGGCCGGCCAAGGGCTTGGCTGTCGACGACGCCGAGATCGACGCGGACTTCGCCATCCTGCGCGACCTGGGCGCGACGGGCCTGCGCTTCGTGCATTTCCAGCATCCGCGCCGCGCCTACGAGAACGCCGACCGCGACGGTTTCCTGGTATGGACCGAGATTCCGCTCAACAGCGTCGCCGACGATGGTCCCGCCTTCGCCGAGAACGTCGCCGAGCAGCTGCGCGAGCTGATCCGGCAGAACTACAACCACCCCTCGGTGGCGACCTGGGGCCTGGCCAACGAACTCTACCGGTCCGACGCGGCCACCGCCAGGCTGCTGTCGGGGCTACAGGCGGTGGCCAGGGCCGAGGATCCGTCGCGTCCGACGGTGCTGGCCGACTGCTGCAAGTCCGAAACCGATCCCCAGGCCCTGCATACCGACCTGATCGGCCAGAACCGCTATTTCGGCTGGTACGACGGCAAGCCCGAGGACATCGGTCCCTGGGTGGAAGCGGTCCACGCCAAGAGCCCCGACCGGCCGCTGGCCATAAGCGAGTACGGCGCCGGGGCCAGCGTGCTGCAGCAGGAAGACCCACCGCGCCGCCCGGTCGCCAACAGCAAGTGGCACCCCGAGCAGTACCAGGCCCTGTTCCACGAGACCTACTGGCGGGTCCTGCGCGACAAGCCCTGGCTGTGGGGAACCTTCGTCTGGGTCGGCTTCGACCTGGCGTCCGACGGCCGCAACGAGGGCGACCATCCGGGGATCAACGACAAGGGCCTGGTCACTTACGACCGCAAGGTCCGCAAGGACGCCTATTACTGGTACCGCGCCAATTGGACGACGGCGCCGATGGCTTACATCGCCAGCCGCCGGGCGATGGTGCGGAACACCTCGTCGGTGACCGTGAAGGTCTACGCCAACGTCCCCACCGTTTCGCTGACGCTCAACGGGCGGGAGCTGGGCGCGGCGCCGGTCGTCGACCACGTGGCCACCTGGCCGGTGACCCTGGCGCCGGGCGTAAACCGCATCGCGGTCGAAGGCGGCGGGGCGCGGGACGTGGTGACGTGGACCTACGCGCCGGAACCCATACGATAGGCGCGGGCGCGCCTAGAGCAAATCGCGCGATATAGGATTCGCACGATTTGCTCTGGGTTTTTGTTTTCGCATCGCTTTTGCGGAAAACCGGCATCCACTTTTCCGTGCGATGCTTTAGTCGAACACCACGGTCTTGGCGCCGGCGATCAGCACCCGGTGCTCCACGTGCCAGGTCACGGCGCGGGCCAGCACGGTGCATTCGACGTCGCGGCCCAGGGTGACCAGGTCATCAGGCGTGTGGCTGTGGTCCACGCGGTGGACGCCTTGCTCGATGATCGGGCCCTCGTCCAGGTCGGTGGTCACGTAGTGGGCTGTGGCCCCGATGATCTTCACGCCGCGGTCGTGGGCCTGGTGGTAGGGCTTGGCGCCCTTGAAGCTGGGCAGGAACGAGTGGTGGATGTTGATGCACTTGCCCGACAGCCGCGCGCACAGGGCCGGCGACAGGATCTGCATGTAGCGGGCCAGCACCACCAGGTCGACGTCCAGGTCGTCGACCAGCCTGAGGAAAGCTTCCTCCTGCTCGGCCTTGTTGGCCTTGCTGGTCGGCAGGTAAAAATAGGGCAGGCCGCTCCATTCGGTGAACGAGCGCATGTCCTCGTGATTGGACATCACCCCGACGATCTCGACCGGCAGCAGGCCGGCGCGCCAGCGGTGCAGCAGGTCGAACAGGCAGTGGCCGAACCTGGAGACGGCGATCAGCACCTTGGGCTTGGCGTTCGCATCGTGCAGGGCCCAGATCATGCCAAAGCGCTTGGCGATCAGCTCGAAGCCCCGCCGCAGGTCATCGATGCTCGGCATGTCGCCGTCGGGCCGGAACACCGTGCGCATGTAGAACTGGTCGGCCAGGCCGTCGTTGAAATGGCTGCTCTCGACGATCGAGGCGTCGTTGTCGGCCAGGAAGCCGGATACGGCGGCGACCACGCCCTTACGGTCAGGGCATTGCAGGATCAGGATGTAGCGTTCGGCGGGAGTCTTGGCGTCCATGGCAGGCGTCGTAGTCGACCTGGGCCGCACGGCCAAGCCGCATTGTTCTGACAAGGCTTTTACAAAACGACGCGCCCATGAAAAACGGGTCGCGATCGCCGACACGATCGCGACCCGTGCTCCGGGCCGGTCGAAGGGGACAGGACCGGCCGGAAACCCTAGAACTTCACCGCCAGCGAGACGCTGTAGTTGCGGTCGGGCTGGGTGTAGGCGTCCTTGACGGCCGAGTTGTCGGCCAAGCCGCGCGCGTCGCTCCACCAGGCATAGGTCTGGCCGGTCAGGTTGAAGACGCCGCCGCGCAGGGTGACGCTGTCGGTGATGTTCCAGTAGGCGGTCAGGTCCAGCACCGTGAACGCCTTGGGCATCCAGCAATAGTCCGGGCCGGTCTGGGTCTGGGGCGCGCCGTTGACGACGACGGTGGTGGTGCAACTGACGCCCGAGCGGCCGGCCGATTGCCTGGCCGCGTGCACGGCGTTGAGCGCGCCGCCGAACCGGCCGGCCGGGTCGCGATAGGATAGGCCCGCCACCAGCTTGACCGGGTCGATCGAGGCCAGCGGAACCTTGACGCCGTTGTTCTCCGAATTGCCCCGGGCGTAGGACGCCGCGCCTTGCAGGGTGAAGCCGCCGCCCAGCTCGGTGGCGAACCGGGCCTCGGCGCCGGTGATCTCGGCCTTGGACTGGTTGACGTACTGATAGACGGCCGGGTCGGCGGCGGTGAACGTCCCGCGCACCTGAACCTGCTCGATGAAGTCGTCGTACTGGCCGGTGAAGCCCGTGACGCTGGCGTTCCAGGTCGGGCGGTTCAGGCGCACGCCCAGCTCGAACGTCTCGCTGGTCTCGGGCTTCAGGTCGGGATTGGAGATCGACCTGTAGTTCGAGACCAGGTTGGCGAAGCCGTTATTGACTTGGGACGGGGAGGGGGCCTTGAAGCCGGCGGCGGCGTTGGCGAACACCGTCACCAGGTCGGTGGCCTTCCACACCACGCTCAGCTTGGGCGAGACGTGGCTTTCGCTCTGACTGGCCGGGATGTTGGCGGTGAACAGGGCGTCCCGCTTGGGCTCCAGCTTGTAATAGTCGAAGCGGACGGCTGGGTAGAGGGTGACCGGCCCGATCCCGATCTCGTCCTGAACATAGGCGCCGGCCAGGGTGTAGTCGGTGGTCGGGAAAGCCCGGGTCGGGAAGGTCTCGCCGGCGGGCGGTACCGTGCCGTCCCGCACGCCTTCCTGGCGGGTGATCGAGGCGTCGCCGCCCCAGACGACCTTGTGGCTGAGGCCGCCGATCGTCGTCTCGCTGTGCAGTTCCAGCGCCGCGCCGAACACTTGGTTGTCGAAAGTGGCGTCGCGGGTGCGGTCGGCGGCGGTGTTGCGATCCTCGGCCGAATACTGCCGGGTGGTGCTGTCCTGGTAATAGAGGGTGGTCGCAGCCGACTGGACCAGGCCCTGGCCGCCGGTGAAGCGATGGTCGAGGCTGACGCGGTCGCGCCGGATCTTGTCCCAGGCGGTCAGGCCCAGAACGCTGGTCGCGGCCAGGGGCGGCTTGGCGATGGCGCTCAGCACCGTCCAGTCGGTGTCGCGGTCCAGGTGGTCGTAGGTCAGGCGGAAACGGTTCTGGTCGTTCAGGGTGTAAACCACCCGCGCCAGCACGGCGTTGGAGCGGTTGTCCTCGGGATTGGCGGTGGTGCGGTCGGTGTTGGCCGCGTCGTTGGTCCCGGCGGTCTTCTGGCCCTCGCCGTCGCGGCGGGTGTAGGCGATCATGGCTTCCCAGGCCCCGGCCTGGCCGGCGGCGGTCAGGCTCTCGGTCCAGCTCTCGTCGGCCGAGGCGTAGCCCACGCGACCGCGCAGGCCGAAGGCCTTGCCGCCCTTCAGCAGGTCGGACGGATCCTTGGTGAAATAGTTGACCGAGCCGGCCAGGCCGTCGCTGCCATAGAGCGCCGAGGCCGGGCCGCGCACGATCTCGACCGACTTCAGGGTGTCCAGGTCGACATAGTCGCCGCGCCCCATGTTCTGGGCGCCGAAGGCGTAGCCGTCGGGCACGCGCACGCCGTCGACCAGGATCAGCACGCGGTTGCCTTCCAGCCCGCGGATGTTGAAGCCGGCGTTGCCGTCGCGGCCCGTCGAGGCGCCGGCGGCGGTGAAGCGGGCGGGGGCGCTGCGCACCGAGACGCCGGGCTCGAAGCGCACCAGATCCTTGATGTCCTTGACCAGGCCGTCCTCGATGTCCTGGTCGGAGATGACGCTGGCCGTCACCGGGGCGTCCTGCAGCTTGGTCTCTGAACGGGTGGCCGTGACCGTCACCTTGTCCAGCTCGACCGCATCGGCCGCCGTGTCCGCCGCCAAGGCGGCCTTGGCGCAGAGCAGGGCGGTGGCCGAGACGGCGGCGAAGCTGGCGAGCTTGAGGCGAGACATCGAGGACCCCCGGGTCTGATATATGCGAACCATTCGCATCTGTTGGCGGAGGACCTACGGGCCTCGGATCGCTCGGTCAAGCTAAATGCAATTGATTCTCAGAATCATTCCTATTAGAGCCAAAGGCGACGCTTCATCGGGATCCGGAGACTTCCAGCCATGCGCCGCTCGCTTTCGTTCGCAGCCCTCCTGGCCGGGGTCGCCTTTACCGGCCTCGTGGCCGGCGCGGCCCAGGCTCACTCGCCCTACCTGCTGCCCAGCGCCTTCGACGTCACCGATCGCAAGCTGGTGACGGTGCAGGGCTCGTTCACCGAAAGCTTCTTCAGCCCCGAGGTGGTGATGAAGTCCGACGCCTGGGCGGTGGTCGGGCCGGACGGCGCGCGCAAACCGTTGACCGCCACCAACCTGCGCGAACTGGCCCTGGTCGAGGTCGCGACCGAACAGCCCGGCACCTACCGGATCACCACCGGCCAGCGCACTGGCCGCACCGCCAAGGCCGTGCTGGTCAAGGGCGAGTGGGTGTTCCTGGAGGATCCGGCCAAGGCTCCGGCCGGGACCACGCCGGTCGACATGCAGAGCCTGACGATGGCCGACGTCTATGTGACGCGCAGCGCGCCCAGCACGGCGGCCCTGGCCCCGATCGGCAAAGGCCTGGAGTTCGTGGCCGTCACCCATCCCAGCAGCATCTTCACTGGCCAGGACGCCCAGTTCACGGTGCTGTTCGACGGCGAGCCGGTGAAGGGCCAGGCAGTCACCCTGCACGCCGGCGACGACCGCTACGCCGACACCAAGGCCCCGCCGGTCACCCTGGTCAGCGACGACCAGGGCCGGTTCACGGTCAGGGTCGCGCGCTCGGGCGTCTACCAGATCCAGGCCCGCTATCGCGTCGCCCCGACCTCGGCCGATCCGGTCGGCCGCTCCTACACCTACGCCCTGACCTTCGAATCCCTACGCTGAGAAAGACCCGTCCGATGAACCGCAAGATCGTCCTCCTGGCCGCCGCCGCGCTCGCCACCAGTATCCTGGGCGTCGCCGCCCCGGCCTTCGCGGCCTCCCACGCCCGCGACACCTTCATCAAGGAGCAGGACCTGAACGGCGACGGCTCGGTCAGCAAGGAGGAGTTCAAGGCCGGCCGCGAGAAGCAGTTCGCCGGCATCGACGCCAATCATGACGGCGCCCTGTCGCACGACGAATATGTCGGCGAGTTCACCGCCCGCCTGACCAAGCGCCTGGCCGCCTCCACCGACACGCCCGAGAAGAGGGAAGAGGAGCGTATGCGTCAGCTGCGCCAGGCCGAGGTGCGCTTCGGCGTGCTCGACACCGACAAGAGCGGCGGCATCACCCCGGCCGAGTTCGAGTATTCGGGCTGGCGGATGTTCGTCACCCACGACACCAACAAGGACGGGGCCGTCTCGGCGGCCGATCCGGTGGCGGAAGAGACGAACTGAGGTCTAAAGCAGGGACAGGCGCATGCGCCTGTCCCCATCAGGGCCGAAAATTAGGCAGCTAAATGGTTGCCTTTTTCCGTCAGGGGAGTCATGAATTCGCAACCAGGAGGTTGCCATCATGACCGACCGCATCGAAAAGACCATCGACCTGAACGCGCCGATCGAGCGCGTGTGGCGCGCCGTCAGCGATCATCGCGAGTTCGGCGACTGGTTCCGCGTCAAGCTGGAGGCGCCGTTCGCCGTCGGCCAGGAAGCGCGCGGCCAGATCACCCATCCGGGCTACGAGCACGTGACCTGGAAGGCTCGGGTGACGGCCATCGAGCCGCCGCGGCGCCTGGCCTTCACCTGGCATCCCTACGGCGTCGATCCCGACGTCGACTATGACCAGGAGGAGCCGACCCTCGTTGAGTTCCTGCTGGCGCCGAACGGGGACGGCACGCGGCTGACCGTCGTCGAGTCCGGCTTTGACAAGGTGCCCGCCCATCGTCGCGAGGAAGCCTTCCGGATGAACGACGGAGGGTGGACCCAGCAGGTCCAGAACATCAAGGCCCATGTTGAATCCTAGCCTTCGGGATCCCGCGCCGATCTTCGCGGCCCTAGGCGATCGCACCCGCCTGGCGCTGCTGGACAAGCTGGGCGACGGCCAGGCGCGGTCGATCGCGGCGCTGTCCAGCGACACCGCCCTGACCCGCCAGGCGATCACCAAGCACCTGCACGTGCTGCAGGACGCGGGGCTGGTGGCCTCCTTGCGCGTCGGCCGCGAAAGCCGCTTCGCCGCGCGGCGCGAGGCGCTGGATGAGGCCCGAGCCTATCTGGACGGCGTGTCGCGCCAGTGGGACGATACGCTGGGACGGCTCAAGGCGTTCGTCGAGGATGGGCCGACCGGCTAGCGCCCCGTGGTGGTTCCTTCTCTCCGCTCATCCCGGCGGACGCCGGGACCCAAGCGGTCTGTCAGAACCGGTCCGAGCGGAAGGGACGGTTCATGGCCTCTCGGGCGATCCAGCTTGGGTCCCGACCTTCGTCGGGATGAGCGGAGGAAAAAGCGCTCGAAGCCGCGGCCCTCGCCCCGCCTACATCGCGTCGCGCGAGACCAGCAGCAGGATCGACAGGTCCTTCTCCGGCCGCCAGTTGGTGCGGCGCATCTCGAACTGGGTGGGGCTGATCTTCTTGACGCCCGAGCCGCAGAAGCTGACCAGGTTCTTGGGCGAGCCCTTGTCGACCACCAGGCGGAAGTCGCCGATCGGCTTCTTCCAGTTGCCGCCGGTGACCAGGACGTAGTCGATCCAGTGGTCGACCCAGGGCGCGTTGCCGTTCTCGTCGGCCTTGGCGGCCCGGACGACGGTGTCGGTCAGGGCCTTGTCGACGCAGTACTTGTCCTTGATATCGGCGCCGTACTCCGTGCCGACATTGGTCGCCACCGTGGCCCCGACCGACGGCGTGTAGGCGTGCTCGACGACGATCGGCCGGTCGGCCGGGAAGGTCTGCAGCCAGTGATAGGTGGTCTTCAGCACCCAGACGCCGCCCTGGTCGGGGTCGTAGAGCCCCAGCCTGACCGCCTCGTCGCGCTTGGCCTTGGGCAGGGCGCGCAGGGCCTCGTCGACGCCGCCCAGGTGGACGGCCAGCGGGATGTGGTTGGCGACCAGCCAGGCGGTGCGGTCTTCGCCGTCGGTCGCGATGGCCTTCTGCTCGACCTGCGCCTTCACCGGCCGGCCGTCGACCTTGGTCGAGAAGCCCAGGACGTTGGCCGGGGCGTCCTCGATCGGGATCGACACGTCGCCTTGAAAGAAATCCGGCCCGCCGATGTCGGGCATCGGGAAGGCCACGCGGACAGTGACGTCCTTGCCGCTGGTGTTGGCGAACACGTAGCGCACCCGCACGGCCTGCTGGGAGATGTAGAGGTCCTCCGAGCGCATCTCGATGCTGTCGCTCCTGGTCAGCACCAGGCCGCCCGCCGCCAGCTCCGCCGAGGTGTCGTTGGCCCGGGCGGGCGATGACGCGCCGGCGAGGCAGGCGAGCAGGGCGGCGAGGCGAAGCGCTTTGAAGGTCATGCGCCGAGCCATAGCACCGGCCCGGGGCGCGGCGACAGTCCGGACCGGCGCCGGGCGTCAGTCCTGGACCGCCAGCACCCGGACGCCGCGCGCCCGGCCCTCAGGGTCGGTCCAGTGGAAGGCCTCGCCGGCGGTCAGACCGATCAGGGCCGCCCCTACCGGGCTGAGCACCGAGATGCGGCCCTCGTCGATGCTGGCGTCGCGCGGCAGGCTGACGTGGACGATGCGGGTCTGGTCGCTGGACAGGTCGCGGTAGGCGACGCGCGAGCCGATGCGAACGAAGGGATGCGGCGCTTCGCCGGGCTCGACGATCACGGCGCGGGCCATTTCGCCGGCCAGCACGCGGCCGCCCGGCGCGCGGCCGGCGGCCGCGTCGGCCAGGTTGGAGAGAATCTCGAAGTCGGTCTCGGTCACATAGACCGCGGGCAAGGCTTCGGGGGAATGATGTTGAATGTTCATGATGCTTTTCTGGATGTGTCTGGAGCCGTTGGCCGGCACCTCAGCGCAGGCTGGTGGAGGCTCGGGAGGGCGCGCGCCTCAGGGCGGCGCCCGGGAAGACCAGAAGCTTCGGGAAAACCCTATCGCCGGTCCGGATCGCAGGTGACGTCAAGCCAGTGCGGGCTGCTTTACGGCCGGTTCGGAGGCGAGGGCGGGATTTTCCGGTTCGCTCCAGGACTTGGCGCTGCGCGCGAGCCTGGAGATCAGAAGCCTGTGGTCAGGCGTCCGGCGCGATCTGTTCGCGGCCGGTGAAGGTCAGATGGGGACGTCGCGTCCCGATGTCAAATTTAAAGGGGAGCGGTGGCGGTGAGAGAGGGATTCGAACCCTCGATAGAGTTTCCCCTATACACGCGTTCCAGGCGTGCGCCTTCAACCACTCGGCCACCTCACCATGCGCACCAGATGCGGAAGGCGGTTGAGACCCCCGACGCAGGAAGGGGCGCAATATACTCAGGACGATTGCGGGGGCAAGCGGCCATGCGAGGTGAAACGCGATCGCGAACGCCTTAGGATCGAGGCCTCCGTTTCGATCCCGGGATTTCGCCATGGCCTCCGCCTCCAAGACCCTCGACATGCCGACCGTCGACACCGCCCTGCCAGGACGCGCCGCGGCGATCCCGACCGCCCGGACCCACTTCGTCAACGGCCATGCGCTGAAAGGGCCCTATCCCGACGGCATGGAAGTCGCGGTGCTGGCCATGGGCTGTTTCTGGGGCGTGGAGCGGGTGTTCTGGAAGATCCCGGGCGTGCACGTGACCGCCGCCGGCTATGCGGCCGGGATCACGCCGAACCCGACCTATGAGGAGGTCTGCACCGGCCGCACGGGTCACGCCGAGGTGGTGCAGGTGGTGTTCGACCCGCGCGTCGTCACCTACGAAACCCTGCTCAAGACCTTCTGGGAGAATCACGACCCGACCCAGGGCATGCGCCAGGGCGGCGATATCGGCACGCAATACCGCTCGGGGATCTATGTGACCTCCGACGCCCAGGCCGCTGCGGCGGTGGCCTCCAAGGAGGCCTACCAGCAGGCCCTGAACGCCCAGGGGCTGGGGACGATCACCACCGAAATCGGCGCGGCCGGGCCGTTCTACTTCGCTGAGGACTATCACCAGCAGTACCTGGCCAAGAACCCCGACGGCTATTGCGGTATCGGTGGCACGGGTGTCGCCTGCCCGATCGGGACCGGGGTGGAGGCATGACCTTAATTCCGCTCATCCCGGCGAATGCCGGGACCCAGATGGAATGGCGCTGAGGCGAGTTCCACGAGCGCTGAGTTCTTCCAATCATCCCCACAGCCATTGGATCTGGGTCCCGGCACTCGCCGGGATGAGCGGGTTAGTGGCTGTGTTTTCAGGATTGTATCATGACCCCCGAAGCCTTCCATGCCGCGGCCCTGGCCCTGCCGGGCGCGACGATGACGATCCAGTGGGGCGACGACCACGTCTATAAGGTGGGCGGCAAGATGTTCGCCGTGCTGGGCGGGGCGGTGGGGGCGGGCGGCTTCTCGTTCAAGGCCTCGGACGTGGCGTTCGAGGTGCTCAGCGAGACGGGGAGGGCCATGCCCGCGCCCTATCTGGCCCGCGCCAAGTGGCTGCATATCGCCGACCTGGCCGCTCAGGATGACGATGAGGTCGCCGACTGGCTGAAGACGGCGCACGGCCTGATCGCCGCCAAGCTGACCCGCAAGGCGCGAGCGGAGATCGGGCTCTAATCCAGGTCGCGAGGCTGCGGTCCGGCGCGCGGCGGCTTGGGTTTGCTCGCGTGCCTGCGCTCCAGGTGCGGGCCCACCACCACGGGGTGGCGCTCCAGAATCTGGCGCAGCTTGCGCACGGCGGCCGAGGCGGGGCTGCGGCGCTGGCGCCAGAGCAGCAGGGCCATCGCGCCGCCGGTCGCCACGGCGAAGGCGACGGGGCCCAGCAGCCAGGCCGCCGCCGCGAGGGCGAAATAATAGCCGCGCACCCCGGCGTTGAAGGCCGACAGGGCGGGGTTGAGGATCGCGCCTGTCGCCTCGGCATATTCGTCCAGCACTGGGCGCGGCGACCACATCGGCGTCGCGCCGATGGCGGCCAGGCAGTAGTTCATCTGGCGGATCGCCCAGATGAAGTCGAGTAGGCCGCGCGCCAGGGCGATCAGCACCACGCCCAGCTTGATCTGGAACACCAGGGTCGAGGCGGGGGCCAGCACGGCCAGGCCCTCGATGCTCTTGAGCGCGCTGTCGCCGCCGAACAGCACCCCGGCCGCCGCGGCGATCAGGATCAGGTTGCTCGACGCGAAGAACGAGGCCGAGTTGATCGCGTGGCCCAGCAGCTGGCCGTCCAGCAGGGCGATCTCCCGCACCGCCATTTCGGCCATCCACCGGCGGCGGATCACCGTCATGTCGGTGTTGATGACGTTCCGCTCCCGGCCCAGCCGCTTGAGCATCGGCTCGTAGAACAGCCAGCAGAACAGGAAGAACGCCAGGACCAGCAGGTCGATGAGCGGCAAGGCCAGGAACTGCTTGGACAGGGCATGGGAAAGCGAAGCATGCATGGGGCGAACTTAGGTCCGGAACGGGAGTCGGGGAAAGGGCGGCGTCAGTCTTCGAGGATCAGGCTGGTCTTGCCCGTGTCCCGAAGCAGCAGCGCCACGACCAGGCCCACGGCCATGATCGCCGACACATAGAGGTAGAAGCCGCTTTCCTGGCCCTGATGCTTGAACCACAGGGCGACATATTCGGCGGTGCCGCCGAATGCGGCGTTGCCGATGGCGTAGGGCAGGGCCACGCCCAGGGCGCGGACATGGGCCGGGAACAGCTCGGCCTTCACCACCGCGCTGATGGCGGTGTAGCCCGACTGCACGAACAGGGCGGCGAAGATCAGGCCGAAGGCGACGGCCGGGCTGGTCGCCTTGGCGGTCAGGCTGAACACCGGCCAGGCGATCAGGGCGCCCACGCCGAACGCGAAGACCAGCATGGTCTTGCGGCCGACCTTGTCCGACGCCCAGCCAAACAGCGGCTGGATCAGCATGAAGCCCGCCAGGGTGGCCAGGTTGATCGCGCCGGCCGTCGCCTTGTCGAACCCCGCCGTGTTGACCAGGAACTTCAGCATGTAGGTGGTGTAGGCGTAGAAGGCCAAGGAGCCGGCGGCGGTCAGGCCGATGATCGCCAGGGTCTGCCGGGGGTGGCGCGAGACCAGGGGCGCGGCCAGGGCGACATAGGTGGCGACCAGCAGCGCCACCGCGCCGTACTGCGCCGTCGCGGCGAACGGCGCCTCGGTGAAGCCGATGATCATGGCGGCGACCGTCGCCAGCAGCAGGCCGCAGACCCAGGCCACCTGTCGGCGGCTGACCGGGTCGCGGGCGCCGGCGTTCTGGTGCGAGGCGCTTTCCTCGATGCCTGTGCGGATCCAGAACACCACCACGGCCAGCGCCGCGCCGACCAGGAACGGAACGCGCCAGCCCCATTCGGCCAGATCCGCCTTGCTCAGGCTGTTTTGCAGGATCACCAGCACCAGGGCGGCGACCAACTGGCCCATGATCAGGGTGACGTACTGGAAGCTTGACCAGAAGCCGCGCCGCTTCCGTCCGGCCATCTCGCTCATATAGGTGGCGCTGGCCCCGTACTCGCCGCCGACCGACAGGCCCTGCAGCAGGCGGGCCAGCAGCAGGATCACCGGCGCGGCGTCGCCGATCTTGGCGTGGCCGGGGCACAGGGCGATGGTCAGCGAGCCCAAGCACATCAGGCCCACCGCCAGGGTCAGGCCGGCCTTGCGGCCCTTGCGGTCGGCATAGAGTCCCATCAGCCAGGCCCCGACGGGGCGCGCTCCGAAGCCGACGGCGAAGATGGCGGCGGTCTGCATCAGCTGGGCGGTCTGGTCGCCCTTGGGGAAGAAGACCTTGGCGAAATAGATCGAGAAGGCCGCATAGGCGAACCAGTCGTACCACTCGACCAGGTTGCCGGCCGATCCGCCGAGGATGGCCCGGGTTCGGCGCCAGGCGCTCAAGGGCGCGACCGTCTCTGGCGACGTCGCCCCAACGGTGTCGGTCATGTCGTCCCCCCTGTGTCGTTGGGGAGGGACCTTAGGCGAACATGGGCCGCCGGGGAAAGGGCGCCCGCACGGTCGAGGACACGCGGGCGGGCCTTCCCCCGTGCGCTAGATTCTGCCGATCAGGACCAGGATGATGATGATGATCAGGATCAGGCCCAGGCCGCCGGAGGGGTAATAGCCCCACGACCGGCTGTGACCCCAGGTCGGCAGGGCGCCGATCAGGGCCAGGATCAGGATGATGATGAGGATCGTGCCGAGCATGTCCGTCTCCGTTGCATCCGAGCGCCCCGCGCGTCGGGGGCAGGCGGAGGGAATGCAAGAAGTTCGGCAGAGGTTCCGAAACGCCGCCCAGCCGGCCTTAGCCGCCCGGGCAGTCTTCGGCCTTGCGCAGGCCCACGGCCCACAGGGCGCCGATCACCGCGCCCTTGACGCGGGGCAGCAGCAGCAGGGTCAGGGCGGCCAGCGGCAGCACGGTCAGCGGCACCACCAGGGCCGGCGACATCTTCCAGATGAACGGGAACAGCAGCAGCGGGGCGACGACCAGGTGGCCGATGATCAGGATCGTGAAATAGGCCGGGCCGTCGTCGGCCGGATAGCGGGCCAGGTCGTGGCCGCAGACCTCGCAGTCGAGGTCCACCTTCAGGTAACGCGTGTACAGCCGGCCCTCGCCGCAGTTGGGACAGCGGTGGCGGACGCCGCGCTTCATGCCGGTCAGCATGCTGACCGGAGGCGGGCAGGAGGAGGTCTGCTCGTTCATGGGCGTGGATATGACTCCGCCGCGTGGTCAGGAAAAGGGGGCGCACGGTCGCATGCGCCATTTTGAATCAGATTTCGTTGAGATGAACGGCCGTTGGATGAAGAATTCGCTCGAAAGGCGAGCAATACAAATATCGTTACCGAAGGCTGGTTAACCACACCTATTACGGCGTTCTGTGGGTAAGTCGCCACGCGCCCTGGAAAAACCCGACGCAGGCGAAGCTGCACCGCGCGACAGCTTAACTATATCGCGGTTCGCGGACTCCGGTTGTCCGAAGTCCGCAACCCTCGATCCTGCGACTATTTGGCGTCCTTGGCGGTGTTGGTCACGGCGCGGCCGGCGGCCGACACGTCTTGACCGACGCCGGCGACGGTGTTGCAGGCCGAAACCATCAGGGCGGCGGCCACGGTGGCGAGGATCACGATCTTGCGCATGGGGGGAGGTCTCTGAAGTTGGAGAAACAGCGTCGGACCTTAACCTTGGCCCGGGGACGCGTTCAAGCGCGTCACCACGGCGAAGTCATGGCGCCGGCCGCCGAGATCAGCCTTCGCCGTCGGCGCCCGAACCTGTCGAACGCATCGGGCCTTCGACCACGCCGAAGTCGCGCGAGCGCATCTTGCCGTCGGCCAGTTGGACGCCCTCGGCCTCCAGGCCGCGCTTGAGCAGCTCGCGCACGGCGGCGGCGCGGCTGGGCATGCGGCGCGCGAAGCGCCAGTCGTCCAATGCGGCGAGTTCTTCCTGCGTGAGCATGATCTGCAGGCGTTCGGGTCGGGTCAGGTCGTTCATCAGGTCTCGGCCCCCGGCGAGGGGCGGCTCTCCTTCTTGTCCGGTGGAGCTAACGCACGAGCGTCGCCATCGGGTTCCAGGGACACGCAAAGGCCGTACTTGGCCCCAAATGCGCCACTTACTCATTTTGCGCGACAGGCGGCATGCGCTGAGCATACTCCAAGTGATTAAAGGGCATTATATAGGTTAGTTGTCCGTCGAGTTTCCGACATGAGATAATCTGTGCGGTCCGCGAAATAAAGATACGATTCCTTGTCTAATTAAATGGTCGCTTTTTAATCGCGTTCGTGCTTAGGTGTGGGTGACGGAATATCCTGCCGCCTTACCGAAAGCCCCCGAGCCATGGACGTCGAGCGCCGAGACTTCGGCGATGCGGCCGTTCGCCATGTCGGGTCTGATGACCGGCTGAGCGAAGCCCAGCATCGCATCGCCAACAACCTGGCCCTGATCGCCGGGTATACGCGCCTGCAAGCCACCCGCCTGCAGAAGGCCGGCCAGCCCCTGTCGGCGCGCGAGGCCTGTATCGCCCTGGAGGAGGTGGCCGCCCGGATCGAGACGGTCGGCGAGCTGCATCGCCTGCTGTCGGGCGCGCCCGGCGAGGATGAGAACGGCATCGACCTGGGTCGTTTCCTGGCCAAGCTGTGCGCCAGCCTGATGCAGACCGTCAGCTTCGCCGGCGAAACCGTCATCAGCCATCGGGACACCGGTGGCTGCATGGTGCGGGCCGATCAGGCCACGCCGGTCGCCCTGATCGTCAGCGAGCTGGTGACCAACGCCCTGAAATACGCCCACCCCTCGGGCGTGGCGGGCCGGATCCAGGTAACCTGCCGCTCGGTCGGCGGCGGCCTCGTGGTCGAGGTGACCGACGATGGCGTTGGGTTGAGCGATGATTTCGACCCGCACACCGACGGCGGTCTTGGCTTCCGGGTGGTGCGCGGCCTGGCGCGGCAGCTCGGCGCGAAGCTGGTCTACGAGTCCAGCGGCATCGGCCTGACCGTACGGCTGCTCCTCGATACGGAGGAGGAGCACCGCGTCATCCCTCTGTGGCCCGACCGGAGCTGAAACTAGGGTTTTACCCGATGGCGCAGGGCGGCCGGGTTGTTCCAACCTGGGCGGGCCTGCGGATGTCGAGGTGTCTTCCCCCCGATCCCTCCGACGCGCCGGGCCGCCTCTTTCCGACGGGGTGGTCCGACCGCAGGCCGAGAGCCGGCCGGGGTGTCCCGACGCACGAATTCGGCCGGCTCTCCCCCAATGCTTTTTCGTCAGGGCGCCGTCTTGGCGCCCGATTGCGACGGGTCCGGCGCTTCCTCGACGGGCATGTCCAGGTCGCCCAGGCCCGCGGCCTTGATGGCGTCGCGCAGCTTGGTGACCGGCTCGCCGGTTTCGGTGGTGAAGGTCAGGGCGCCCGGCTCGGCGCGGTTCTCGGCCACGTTGGTGAACGCCCGGCCGCCAGAGGCGTCGGGATTGAGCGCGACGGCGTAGGTCTTGCCCGGCAGGGTCGTGCACAGCAGGACGAAGGTCTTGTTGTCGTTCAGCAGCCGCGGCGTCTTCAGGCAGTTCAGCTTGTCGCCGCCCGTTCCCAGGCCGTAGTCGAAGTCGCGGGGCGTCATCTGCTGGTCGAACACCACCTTCAGCACCAGCACGCCCGGGGCGACCGACTGGCCATTGGCGGGCCAGGTGGCGACCACCTTGGGCTTCTGGGTCGGCGGCATGACAGTCACCGGCGAGACCGGCGTCGGCGTCTCGGCCGGCGGCTTGGTCGCCTGGGCCAGCACAGGGCCGGCCGCGAGGCTGGCGAGCAGGGCGAGGAGGGGAGCGCGCATGGCGATGAACGTGTGGTCAAAGCGCGGCGTTCTCAAGGCGCCGCTTGAGGCGAACGCGATCTAGCGCGTCATCCAGGGCTTGCTCTTGCTGCTCGAGGCGGCGGCCGCGGCCTGTTCGCGCTGGAACCGGCCGCCGCGCGGCGGCTGCGGCTTGGCGGCGATCGCGGCCTTCTTCAGGCGCAGGGCGCGCTGGATCGGGGTTTCGCCGGGAATCTCGGGATGGTCGTCGGTCTTGTCGGTCATGAGCGGCTTCTAGCACGATCGGCGGCCGCGCGTCCCGGGCGGCGCGCAGCTTGAGCTATGCCTGGCTGGATCACTTGGGCGGGTGAACCCGAGTCCTGGCGTCACGGCTTCGCTTGGGGCATCGTCGCGGCGTGGGCGACTCGGCGATCAACGGCAGGACCTGGAATGAGGCCGAGCAGGACCTGGTGGTCGGCGACTACCTGGTCATGCTCTACAAGACGATGTCCGGCCGCGCCTACGATCCGGCCAACCACCAGCGCGCCCTGCGGTTCGTCACCAACCGCTCCGGCGGGGCGATCACCTTCCTGCAGGGCGAGATCTCGGCGGTGCTGACCCTGATCGGCCTGCCGACCCTGAACGACCATCCGCCGCGCTGGGACTTCGGCGACGGCCTGGTCGACGCGGTCGACCGTTGCCTGAGCGCCAGGCCCGGCGTCCTCAGGGACCTGACCCAGCCGCCGGCCCTGCTGGGCCGGCCCGGCGCCCCGATCCTGGCCGAGGGCGCCCCACCGGTCGCGCGTCACGCCCCGCCCGGCGAACGGGCCCAGCGGCTGGTGGCCAAGTTCGACCCCGCCGCCCGCGACCACGACGCTCGCATCCTGGCCCGGATCGGGCTGGCCGCCGCCCTGGTCCACGAGCAGCGCCGGCTGGAAGAGCGCGGCCGCCCGGACCTCGCCGCCCAGATCCGCCTGGCCCTACCGCCAATCAACGGACAGGAGGCCGACGAAGGGTGCGACCTGGTCAGCTTCAGCCGGACCGGCGCGCCCCGTCGCATCGTCGTCAAGACCACCACTGGCGGCCCGGCCACGCCCTACCGGCTGACCCCGGCCGAGGAAGCCCTGCGCGCGGCGCAGCCGGAGGCCTTCGTCATCCACCGCCTGTACGACGTGGCCCGGGAAGCGCGGATGTTCCGGGTGAGGACGACCCAGCCCGCCGCGTTGCCGGCGGCTGTCGTCTAGAGCAAATCGCACGATTTGCTCTAGCTTTTTGTTTTCGCATCGCTTTTGCGGAAAACCGGCATCCACTTTTCCGCGCGATACTCTAGGTCGGTCGGACCGCCTTCGGTCACGGAGAGCCGACCCCAGGACCAGCAGGAGTTCGACCCTGAACCGTTTCGTCGTCCTCTCCGGCTGTTCCGGCGGCGGCAAGTCGACCCTGCTGGCGGAGCTCCGGCGGCGCGGCCATGCCGGGGTCGAGGAGCCGGGGCGGCGGGTCGTGCGGGAAGCGCTGGCGGGCGACGGCGCGGCCTTGCCCTGGGTCGACCTGGCGGCTTTCGCGCGGCGGGCCGTGGCGATGGCGCTGGCGGACCTCACGGCTGCCGAAGGTCTGACCGGCTGGGTGTTCTTCGATCGTGGCCTGGTCGACGCCGCCACCGCCCTGGAGCATGCGACCGGCGAAGCCGTCCTCGAGCCGCTGGGCCGGGCCCACCGCTATCATCGGCGCGTGTTCCTGGCGTCGCCCTGGCCGGAGATCTATGTCAACGATCCTGAGCGCCCGCACGGGTTCGAGGCCGCGGAGGCCGAGTACGGGCGGTTGCTGTCGGCTTACGAACGCCTGGGCTACGCGGTCTCGATCCTGCCGAAGACCGATGTCGCCGCGCGGGCGGATTTCGTGCTGGAGGCGCTGGAGGCGCTGGAGGAGTAGGGCCGGGGACGCGCCGCAGGGGCGTGTCCCCGGCCGTGTCTATTGGCCTTTCAGCTGGCGATCGAAGAACGCCAGGTGGGTCTTCAGCACGTGCAGGCCCTTGGTCTTGCTGCCGGGCGCGCTGTGGCGCTCGCCCGGATAGAGCATCATCTCGAACGGGATGGCGTTCTTCTGCAACGCCGCGATCAGCCGGGTGCTGTTCTCGAAGATGACGTTGTCGTCGGCCATGCCGTGCAGCAGCAGCAGGCTGTCGGGCTTGAGGTTCTTCAGGCGGTTGAGCACGTCGGACTGGGCGTAGCCGTCCTTGTTCTCGTCCGGCTTGCCCATGAACTGCTCGGTGTAGTGGGTGTCGTAGAGACCCCACTCGGTGGGCGGCGCGCCCGCGGCCCCGGCCTTGAACGGCGTGTCCGGCGCGGTCATCAGCATCAGGGTCATGAAGCCGCCGTACGACCAGCCCATCACGCCCAACCTGTCGGCGTCGACATAGGGCAGGCCGGCCAGGAACCGGGCGCCGGCCAACTGATCCTCGACCTCGACGGTGCCCATGCGGCGATCCAGGGCGCGCTTGAACTTGGCCGAGCGATTGGCGCTGCCGCGGTTGTCCAGCTTGAAGACGACATAGCCGTCCTCGAGATAGGGCCGCTCGCCGACCTTCTGCCACGAGCGGCTGACGGTCTGGGCGTGCGGGCCGCCATAGACCGAGACGATGGCCGGATATTTCTTCGCTGGATCGAAGCCGATCGGCTTGAGGATCTCGTAGTGCAGCACCTCGCCGTCGGCCGCCGTCAGCGCGCCGAACTCGGGGACGGGCAGGGTGGCGGCGTAGGGCCAGTAGGGGTGCCCCTCGGCCAGCCGGTTCTCCTCGATCCAGCGCACGCGCTTGCCCGTGGCGTCGTAGAGCGCCATCTGCGGCGGGGTCTTGGGATCGCTGTAGCCGGCCGTGAAGGCGCCGCCGGTCTCCGCGACCTTGGCGGTCCACCAGCCGCCGGCCGGCGTCAGGGCCTTGGGCTTGCCGGGTTTGGCATAGGAGACCTCGTAGATCCGCCGTTCCAGCGGGGTGTCGATCGAGGCCGAGAAGATCGCTGCCTTGCGGGTCTCGTCGACGCCTTCCAGGGCGTTGACCGGCCAGTCGCCCTTGGTCACCTGGGCGATCAGCTTGCCGCTGGCGGCGTAGTGGTAGAGGTGCTTGTACCCCGACTTTTCCGACGACCACAGGAAGCTGCCGTCCTTCAGCGGCTTGAAGTCGTCGGACAGCTCGACCCAGTGGGCGTCGGTGTCGGTGACGATCGTCTTGCCCTGGCCTGTGACCGGATCGTAGGCGATCAGCTCGACGGTCTTCTGATCGCGAGTCTGGCGCTGCACGTAGAGGGTTTTGCCGTCCTCAGACCAGTCGACGCGCGCGACATAGATGTCCTTGTTCGGGCCCAGGTCGATCTGCACCGTCTTGCCGGTGGCCAGGTCCTGGACGAACAGGTCGACCACGGCGTTGGGACGACCGGCGCGCGGATAGCGCTGCTCGACCACCGTAGCCCCGCCCGGGCCGATATCGGCGCGCGGGATCACGTCGACCCCGCTCTCGTCGACGCGGGTATAGGCGATGCTGGTCTCGCGGGGATTCCACCAGTAGCCGGTGAAGCGGTCCATTTCCTCCTGGGCGACGAACTCGGCCGTGCCGAACGACAGGGCGTCCTTGCCCTCGGTGGTCAGGGCCTTCTCGGGCCCGCCGGCGACCGGCTTGATGTAGAGGTTCTGGTCGCGGACATAGGAGACGAAGCCGCCCCTGGGCGAGACCTTGGCGTCGACCTCGTCGCCCGCCGTCTGGGTCAGGCGGGTGACCTTGCCGTCGGCGACGCTGTCCAGATAGAGGTCGCCGTCCAGCGGCACGAGGATGAACCGGCCCTCCTCGTCCCAGCTGTATTCGACGATGCCGCGGGCCGAGACGCGGGCCCGTTCGCGGCGGGCCTTTTCGGCTTCCGACAGCTCCTTGCCGCCCGACGACAGGGCCGTCGAGTCGATCAGGCGGTAGGGCTCGCCGCCCTTGACGTCGGCCGCCCACAGGTCCTGGACGTTGGCGGCCTCGGGCTTGCCCTTCAGATAGGTGACCCGCTTGCCGTCCGGCGACAGGGCCACGCCCTTGGCCGTGGGACCGTTCAGGGCGGGGTCGGCGAAGATTCGTTCCGGGGTGAGTTTTTCCGCCAGGACCGGCGATGACAGGGCGAGGCAGGCCGTAATGGCCAGGAGCGAGGGTCTGATCATGGCGCGGGACGCTAGAGGCCAGCGTGGCCGTTGTCAGCAGGGAAATGTAAAGATCTCAAGCGGCAAGTGACAGCGTGTCACGTAGTCGTGCGCCAGCTTGGTGCTAAAGATTAGCACCTGTTTGGCGGGGGGTCGAACTGCCGAGGAAGCGTCAGTGCGCAACATCAGCGATCAGGTCGAGTCCTTCACCATCCGGACCGGAGACGTGGGGGAACTGGCCTTCCTGAACGCCGATCAACGGGGCGGGATCGCTCCGAACGGCAAGCCAAGCAAGACCATCGATCAGGCGGGATTGCACCTAGTTGGCGGGGAGCCTGGCTGGTCGGCCGCGCTAGGCGTGGCCTATACGGTGACCTACGCGTTCCGGTCCACCGCGCCGTCCTCCATGCCCAGCGACACCGCCGGCTTCAGCCGCTTCAACGCCGCCCAGATCGCCCAGACAGAGCTGGCCCTGGCGGGGTGGAGCGACGTGGCCAACATCACCTTCGTGCGGGTAGGAAGCGGGACCAGCGGCGAGGGCGCCTATTCCAACTCGGCCTCGATCCTGCTGGCCAACTATTCCAGCGGGGAGTCCGGGGCGGCGGCCTTCGCCAACTATCCGGGCGATCCCAGCTTCTCGTCGGCGTCGGGCGACGTCTGGGTCAACAGTACGCTCAGCTACAATCGCAATCCGCTGCAGGGCGGATATGGCGCGCTAGTCCTTGTCCACGAGCTGGGCCATACGATCGGCCTGTCCCATCCCGGCGACTACAACGCAGGCGAGGGCGTCGAGATCACCTACGCCAACAACGCCGAGTATTACGAGGATTCCCTTCAGTACACAGTGATGAGCTACTTCGACGAGAGCGAGACTGGCGCGAACTATCAAGGCGCCTACGCCGCTTCGCCGATGCTCGACGACATTGCCGCGGCGCAGAAGGAATACGGCGCCAACACCGCGACCCGGACTGGCGACACGGTCTATGGCTTCAACTCGACGGCCGGGCGGTCCTGGTTCCTGGCCAGCACCGCCAGCACCAAGCTGATCTTCGCGGCCTGGGACGCTGGCGGCGTGGATACCTTCGACTTCTCGGGCTACGCGCAAAACCAGTTGGTCGATCTACGGGCGGGCAACTTCTCCAACGTGGGAGGCCTGGTCGGCAACGTGGCGATCGCGGCCAACGTCACCATCGAGAACGCGATCGGGGGAGGCGGGGCCGACACGCTCATCGGCAACGCGGCCGGCAACAGCCTCAGTGGGCTGGCCGGCGACGACCGACTGGTCGGCGGCGGTGGCGGCGACGCGCTGTTCGGCGGGGCTGGAACCAACACCTTCGTCTACGAACGGGCGACGGATTCCGACAACGCCCATCTGGACATCATCCACGACTTCAAGGCCGGTACGGACCGGCTGGACCTGATCGCACTGGCGCCTTCGAACGTCAGCATCCTGCACCACAACGGCGGCACGTTCGTCAACGGCGGTTCGGGCGCGTCGGTCTTTCAGATCGCCTCGATCAACTCGATCAACGGGTCGGACATCCTGGGCCTGACCAACGGCCTCTACCTAGTCGGCGAGGACACGGCCTCGACCTTGATCGGCAGCGCCAAGGGCGACACCATCGTCGGCGGCGCCGCCAATGACACGATCATCGGCGGCGACGCCGGCGACGCCCTGTTCGGCGGGGCGGGGGCGGACATCTTCGCCTACGAGAGCGCCACCAACTCCGGCAACGCGTATCTGGACATCATCCACGATTTCCAGACCGGCGTGGACAAGCTGGACCTGTCGGCGATGAACCCGACGAATGTCAGCGTCCTGCACTATCAGGGCGGTACTTTCGTGAACGGGGGGGCCGGCGCGTCGGTCTTCCAGATCGCCTCGATGAACGACATCAACGCCACCGACATCCTGGGCCTGACCAGCGGGGCCTATATCGTCGGCGACGAACTGGCCAACACCCTGTTGGGAAGCGGCTTCAGCGAGACCATTGTCGGCGGCGACGGCAATGACGTGATCATCGGCGGCGGGGCGGCCGACGCCCTGTTCGGCGGGGCCGGGGCCGACACCTTCAGCTTCTGGACCAAGACCGACTCGACTCCGGGCGCACCGGACATCATCCACGACTTCCAGACCGGCGTGGACAAGATCGACCTGACGGCCCTGCACGCCAATGGGGCCAACGATCACTACAGCCTGATCTCGGACGCCAACACCTCCTACCTGTTCGTCCAGCTGAACGGCGACACGGGCAACGACATGTTGATCCTATTCGCCACCCCCAACGTCCACGCTTCGGACATTCTCTGGTAGCGCGGCGCGTGCGTCAGCGCGTCGCACCGCTAGGAATCGCTTGCAACAGCGCGCTGTTAACGGTACCAGTCCGTTCGTGAGGCGCCGAGCGCCTCTGCCCTTCCTGGGCGTTTCCTCCCTAATGAACTTCAGCCCGGTCTTTTGGCCGGGCTTTCTTTTTGCGCGTCGGCAAAGATGCTAGCCTTTCGAGGCATCATCGAGAGGGATGGCCATGAGCGCTGGCAAGCCGCCGAAGAAGAGCGACACGCTCGAGGTCCGTCTGCCGCACGAGACCAAGGTCGCGTTCATGGCGCGCTGCCGGGCGACGCGTCGCACCGCCAGCGAGGCGGTCCGTGTCTTCATCGACCAGGAACTGGAGGGCCGGCCGAGCCTGTCGAACCTGGTCTGGCGCGTCCTGGCCGCCGCCCTGGCCGGCCTGGCCGTCGGCGCCGTCGCCGCCCCCTCCCTGGCCCGACCGCTCGCGGCCCACGCGGCCTTCGATAGCCTCGACGCCAATCACGACGGCGCGTTGAGCTTCGAGGAATTCAGCCGGCGCTGACCAGGAACATGCCCTTTCGGCGTGTCCCCAAGTTCAAGCGCCGCCTGCTGTGGGGGACACGCCGAAAGGGCATGTTCCTGGTCAGCGGATCGGCTTCAGGAAGCGGTCGGGCTGCAAGTTCAGCCACGTCCAGGGCTTGAGGATCGATGCGCCCGGCCTCCAGGACAGCATCACGAACTTGGCCTTGCCCACCAGGTTCTCGGCCGGCAGCAGACCCACGCCGAGTTCGCGGGCCCAGCGGCTGTCCAGCGAGTTGTCGCGGTTGTCGCCCATCACGAAGTACTGGCCTTGCGGCACGACATAGACGTCGGTGTCGTCGCCCGGCTGGCCGGGGCCGCCGTCATAGGTGAGGTACTGCCGACCGTTCGGTGCGCGTTCCCGGATCGCCAGGACCGGCCGGTCGGGCGCGTCGTGATCCTGCATCAGACCGATCGGCGCCTGCGCCAGCCCCCGGCCGTTGACGAAGACCTGGCCGCCGCGGACCTGGACCCGGTCGCCGGGCAGGCCGATCACGCGCTTGATCCAGGTCTGACTCGGATCGCGCGGCAGGCGGAACACCACCACGTCGCCCCGCTGGGCCAGGCGGCCCAGCAGGCGTCCCTCGAACAGCGGCGGGTTCAGGGGAAGCGAGGCGCGGCTCCAGCCATAGGCCAGCTTGGAGACCACGATGTAGTCGCCGGTGACGAGGCCGGGCTCCATCGAGGACGAGGGGATGGTGAAGGGCTGGAAGAGCACCACCCGCAGGACCAGGGCGATCGCCAGGGCGACGCCGACGGTGCGGATGATGTCGATGATCTCATGGCCGAGGCTGGCCATGGACGGGGCGGGGGAGGCGGTGTCGGTCATGGTCCGACGACGCCCGGGTACGCCGCGAAAAGCCAGGAAAGCTGCGTCGGGACGGCCTGGAAATCGCGTCCGGACACGGGAAAGCCGGCGTCGCGGGCCGGGGACACGCCTTTGCGGCGTGTCCCCGCCGGTCCTAGAACCGCTTGCGCACCGTCACATAGGCTTGGCGCGGGGCGCCCGGCAGCAGGGTCATGGCCGTGCCGCCGGGGTCGGCCTTGGACGCGCCGCCCGAGCCCACCGTCGAGATATAGTCCTCGTCGGTCAGGTTGGTGATGTTGGCCTGCACCTCCAGATCGCGCAGCCAGGCGTTGGTTTCGCCGGCGAAACGGTAGCCGACGGTCAGGTCCGCGACGGTGAAGCCGTCGACCTTGCCGCCGTCGTTCTCGAACGTGTACCAGCGCGAACTGGTGTAGCTGACGCCGAGATTGCCGAAGAAGCCCGTGCCGTTGTCGTAGCCCAGGCTGGCTTTCAACAGGGATTTGGGCGTGAAGACCACGTCCTTGCCCTTGGTGTGCATGGCCACCGTGCCGCCGGCGCCGGGGACGTCGTCCTCATAGGTGGAGTCGTTGTAGGCGTAGGAGCCGTAGAGCGACCAGGCGTCGGTGAGCCGATACTGGCCGGCCAGCTCGATCCCCTTGGTCTTGACCGCGCCGACGTTCGACAGCACCGCCGGCAGGCCCAGGATCGGCGGGGCGGTGCTGGCGCTGGCCAGGCGGTTCTCGAAGTCGACGTGATAGAGCGCCGCGACGCCCTGGAAGCGGTCGGTCTTGTAGCGCACGCCGCCTTCGAAGGTCTTGGAGGTCTCGGGCTGCAGGTTGTCGCGGACATAGTCCACGGCGGCCTGGTTCTGCGAGGCGAACGGACCCGAGGTGGCGGCCGAGACATAGGCGGCCATGTTCTCGGTGTAGCCCCCGAACAGCTCGACGCCGCCCGGCAGGTCATAGACGACGCCGACCTGGGGCAGGAAGTTGTCCTTGGACTCGATCTTGCCGCTCATGGCGCTGCCGGCGATGGTCGAAACCTCGTTCTCGACCTTCAGGGCCTTGAAGCCAAAATTGACCTTCAGGGCGTCGGTCACCGTCCAGACGTCCTGCAGGTAGCCGGTCGTGGTCTTGGTGTTGAACTTGTATTCCCACGAGGTCTTGAACGGGTTGGACTGGAAGTCCAGCGGATCGCGCGACGGGGCCGCCAGGGTCTCGGCGTAGAACCGGCGGGCCTGGTGGAAGTCGTTGTCCTCGGTCCAGAAACCGGCGCTGATCGCATGGGCGCCCAGGTCGACATAGAGATTGCCGATCAGGCCCTTGCGGTCGATGTCGTACTCGGTGGTGCGGATCGACAGGGGGGCGGCCGTCGAGCCGGCCGTGCCGTAGCCGGGGCTGACGGTGTAGGGCGTGTACCACAGGCCCTGGCCCTGGTTCTTGTGGCCGTAGCCGGTCAGGTCGAAGCGGACCTTCTCGCCCAGGTCGTGCTTCAACGTGACGGCATAGATGTCGTCGTCGCGGATGCCGGCCCCGGCGTAATAGGCGTCATCAGGCGTGACCACGCCGTACTGGGCGTAGGGGTTGGTCCCCGCGCCGGTCCAGTAGCCGCCGTTCAGGAGCGGCGTCGGGCCGGCGTAGTTGGCTGGGTTGTTCAGCACGGCGCCGACGCCGACGGCCTTGTTCCAGTCAGGCTGGAAGTTGTCCCAGTCGCGGCCCAGGCGCCTGATCATGTCGAACGACATGTCCTGGTAGTCCTGCTCGCGGCGCTCGGAGTGGTTCCAGAACGCGGTCAGCGAGCCGGTCTCGCCCAGGGGCAGCACGACCTTGGCGTCGTACTGGCGCTGCTTCTGCTCGCCGCCGCCTTTCCACTTGTCGGCCTTCTGGTCGACGGCCGAGACGTAGGCGCGCAGGCCGCCCAGGCTCTCGATCGCGCCCGTGTCGATGCGGCCGAACACCCGGTACATCGAGTCCGAGCCGACCGTGGCGTTGGTCTGGACGTGGAATTCCTGCGATGGGTCGCGGGTGAAGAACTGCAGCGTGCCGCCCAGGTTGCTGGTCGAGGCGGTCGACAGCGAGCCGGCGCCCTGGGCCAGCTCGACCTTGCCCAGGTCTTCGCTGGTGACGGCGCGGCTGACGTGCAGGCCGTTGTAGTTGCCGTAGCTCATGTCGCCCAGCGGCACGCCGTCCAGGGTGAAGCCCAGGCGGCTCTGGTCGAAGCCGCGGATGGCGACGCGCGTCGACCACTCGTAGGCGCCGAAGGCGTCGGCCGACTGGAAGCTGACGCCGGGCAGCTTCTCGACCGCGCGCAGCGGGCTGGACCCGGCGGCCAGGACCTCGATCTGGGTGGTGTTGATCGTCTGGACCTGGCGGCTCTGGCCCTGGCCCAGCACGATCACGGCGTCGACTTCGTTGGCGTCGGCCGCGGGCGCATCGGCGGCCGGGGCGGCTGCGGCGGGCTCGGCGGCCAGGGCCAGGTGCGGCGCGGCCAGCAGCAGGGCGCAGAAGGTCCCGCCCAGCATCAGGTGTCGTTTCATGCTCGTATCCCCACGCCGGCGCTCAAGGGGAGCGGCGCCGGCTTGGGGAGGTGCGGTAACAGCGCTCGACGACAGCGCGCCGACAGTTCCGTGTCGGGTTTCAGACGGAACGGCGACGGCGGAATGACAGCCTGCAAGTCGCGCGAGGCCGCCGGGAACATTGCGGAATCCCGCCCTGGAGGCTATCTGAGCGCCCGACCCCCGATCCCGAAGACGCAAAGAGGCCGAAGCCCCCCATGGCTCAGCAATATATTTTCCAGATGCAAGGCCTGACCAAGGCCTATCCCGGCGGCAAGAAGGTCTTCGAGAACATCTGGCTGTCGTTCTACTCCGACGCCAAGATCGGCGTGGTGGGCGTCAACGGCTCGGGCAAATCGACCCTGCTGAAGGTGATGGCGGGGCTCGACAAGGAATTCTCGGGCGAGGCCAAGGCCGCCGACGGCATCAAGCGCGGCTACCTCCCGCAGGAGCCGGTGCTGGACCCGACCCTGGACGTCTGGGGCAACGTCATCGCCGACTGCGAGGACAAGAAGGTCTTTGATAAATACAACGAATTGGCGGTCAAGCTGGGCGAGGACTACTCCGACGAGCTCATGGAGGAGATGACCAAGCTCCAGGAGATCATCGACGCCAAGGACCTGTGGGACATCGATTCCAAGGTCGAGATGGCGATCAACGCCCTGCGCTGCCCGCCCAACGACGCCAATATCGAAAGCCTGTCGGGCGGTGAGAAGCGCCGCATCGCCCTGGCTCGCCTGCTGCTCAGCAAGCCCGACATGCTGCTGCTGGACGAACCGACCAACCACCTGGACGCCGAGTCAGTGGCCTGGCTGCAGCATCACCTGGAAGAGTTCCCGGGCTGCGTGATCCTGGTGACCCACGACCGCTACTTCCTGGACCAGGTCACCAAGTGGACGCTGGAGCTGGATCGCGGCAAGGGCATCCCCTACGAGGGCAACTATTCCGGCTGGCTGGAGCAGAAGCAGAAGCGCGTCGTCCAGGAGCAGTCGGAGTCCGAGGCCCGCCAGCGCGCCCTGACCCGCGAACTGGAGTGGGTGCGTAGCTCGCCCAAGGCCCGCCAGTCAAAGTCCAAGGCCCGCCTGGCCTCGTACGAGGAAATGGTCGCCGCCCAGGAGAACGCCCGCGCCGCCCAGACGCAGGCCCACATCCAGATCCCGCCTGGCCCGCGCCTGGGCAATGTGGTGCTGGAAGTCACCGGCCTGGAAAAGGAATACGGCGACAAGGTGCTGTTCAAGGACCTGTCGTTCAAGCTGCCGCCGAACGGCATCGTCGGCGTGATCGGCCCGAACGGCGCCGGCAAGTCGACCCTGTTCAAGCTGATCACCGGCCGCGAGCAGCCCGACCAGGGCACCGTCAAGGTCGGCGAGACCGTCAAGCTGTCGTACGTCGATCAGTCGCGTGACGCGCTCGACCCCAACAAGACCATCTGGGAAGAGATCAGCGGCGGCACCGACGTGATGATCGTCGGCAAGCGCGAGATCAATTCCCGCGCCTATGTCGGCAGTTTCAACTTCAAGGGCGGCGACCAGCAGAAGAAGGTCGGCCTGCTGTCGGGCGGCGAGCGCAATCGCGTCCACCTGGCCAAGACCCTGGCCACCGGCGGCAACCTGCTGTTGCTCGACGAACCGACCAACGACCTGGACATCGAGACCCTGCAGGCGCTGGAAGAGGCGCTGGAAGAGTTCGCCGGCTGCGCCGTGGTCATCAGCCACGATCGCTGGTTCCTGGACCGTCTGGCCACCCACATCCTGGCCTTCGAGGGCGACAGCCACGTCGAGTGGTTCGAGGGCAATTTCGAGATGTACGAGGAAGACAAGAAGCGCCGCCTGGGCGCCGACAGCCTGATCCCCAAGCGCATCAAGTTCCAGAAGTTCGCGCGCTAAGCGCTATCGCCAAGACGTTGAACGGCCGCCGCTCCTTCGAGCGGCGGCCGCTTTTCATTTCGGGCGGGCGGCTGTTCCGCGCCCATCCTGTCGAATATCAACCCAGGCGCGCAAATTGATTGCCCTGAGTCCGGGCCGATGCTAGCCAAGCTGCACTGGGGGAGCGCGATCGCTCGAAGTTGGATAGGCGCGCCGATCCCGGCGGGCCGGGCGGCGCATGTGTTTGGATCATGTCCATCTTCGTGGGTACCGCTGACGACGACATTTTCACGGGCGGATCGGACGCCGATACGGCTCAAGGCGGTGGGGGAAATGACTCCCTGAGCGGCAACGGCGGTGGCGACATCCTGGCGGGCGGCGCCGGCGAAGACGTCGTTAGCGGCGGCGATGGTGACGACAGACTCTACAGCGGCGATGAAACGCCGGCTTTCAACCAGCCCTATTACAACAATCCCTACACCCCGCCGGTGCTCGACACCGGCGCCGAGGTCGATACGCTGGTCGGTGGCGACGGCAGTGACCGGATCTTCGCCGGCTATGGCGACAGTGTCGACGGCGGCGCCAACGGTTCCTTTGGCGACTATCTCTACATCAGCTTCATGGGCGCCTCGACCGGGGTGACGGCTGATTTCCGACTGACCACGCAAGTCATCGGCGGCGGGACGATCACCGGTATTGAAAGCATCAGCTGGGTGCAGGGCAGCAATTATGCCGACACCATCACCCTCGGCTCCAACGGGTCAGGCTATTCCGATTTCGGGGCCGTCTTCGGCATGGGCGGCGACGACCACCTCACGGCGGATTATTATACAGGGGTGCTCTCGGGCGACGACGGCGACGACATCGTCGATGGACGAAACAGCCAATATCTGCAGGCGGTATATGGCGGCGCTGGCGACGACACGCTCTACACGAACAGCAACACCTTCTCGAAGGCTGACGGCGGCGACGGCAACGACACAATCTATTCCCACGGCGAGACCCATGGCGGCGCTGGCGACGACGTCATCCTCATGCAGTGGACCTATTACAGCGGATGGGTCTATGGCGACGCGGGCGACGACCAGATCACCGCGGCAGGTTCCGGCAACGCCATGTCCGGCGGCGCCGGCGCGGATATCCTGACGGGCAGCGCCCTCGGCGACACCCTCTATTCAGGCGACGGCAATCAGACAGGCGCAGCGATCCCCATCGCCGACATGGGTCTGGAGAAAGACCAATTGTTCGGCCTGGACGGCAACGACGTCCTCGCGGCCGGTTATGGTGACGAGGTCGATGGCGGAAACGGCACGGATACTCTGCGGCTGTCGCTGGGCGGCTTGGCCAGTGGGATCGCGTTCAGCACCGCGGGGATCGTCTCCGGTCAGCCCGTCGTCCTGGGCGGCGGCACGATCCAGAACGTGGAGAAGCTGGTCGCCCTGCGCGGCACCGAGTTCGCCGACACCCTGACCCTGGTGACCCAGACCGATCTGCTGACCGTCGACGGCGGGGCGGGCGACGACGTCGTCATCTCGTCCAACAGCTCGGTTAACGTCTTCGGCGGAGCGGGCGACGACCGCTTCGTCAGCGGCAAGGCTGGCGACACCTTCGATGGCGGCGCCGGCAGCGACACGATCGACTACAGCGGCTATGCCACGGCCCTGACGATCATCCTGGCCAACGGAGTCGGGCCCAACGGCGACACGTTCACCAACGTCGAGAACATCATCGGCGGCAGCGGCGACGACACCCTGATCGGCGACGGCGGCAACAACGCACTGACCGGCGGGGCGGGGATCGACACCGTCTCCTACGCCACCGCGTCCAGCGGCGTGACCGTGGACATCGCACTGGCCGGCGCTCAGCAAACGGGCGGCGGTGGGGCCGACACCCTGTCGGGCTTCGAGAACCTCACCGGTTCCAGCTTCGGCGACCGGCTGAGCGGCGACGCCGGCGCCAACCTCCTGACGGGGGGCGGCGGCAACGACGTCCTAATCGGCCGCGGGGGCGCCGACACCTTGTCGGGGGGCTCGGGCACCGATGCCGCCGACTATTCCGGCGCGGCCGCCGGCGTCCACGCCGATCTCTCGGCTCAACTGGTGTCCAACGACGGCGACGGCGCGTCCGACACCCTGTCGAGCATCGAGAGCATCGTCGGTTCGGCCTTCGGCGACACGATCGTCGGCGACGCGGGAACCAACGTGCTGACCGGCGGCGCGGGCGCCGACATCCTGACCGGCGGCGCCGGCGCGGATACGTTCAAATACGTGGCGACGAGCGACTCCGCGCCGGCGGCCTACGACACCATCACCGACTTCCAGACCAGCGTGGACCGGATCGATCTGACCGCGTTCCAGCCCGCCGTCGTCGGCATCCAGTACGCCCAGGGCATGACCTACGTGACGACGCCCGGCGGCGGAATGAAGATCGCCGTCGCCGGCGAGGTCGGGATCACCGACATCATGACCGGGACCGCCACCAGCTTCACCATCTTGGGGGACGACGGCGGCCGGACCCTGACCGGCGGCGTCAACGCCGACACGCTGGTCGGCGGGGCCCTCGGCGACACGCTGAACGGTGGGGCGGGCAACGACACCCTGAACGGCGGTGGCGGCGCGGACGCCCTGTGGGGCGGCGCCGGCGCCAACATCTTCGCCTACGCTTCGGCCCTGGATTCCGACAACGCCCATCTGGACATCATCCACGATTTCAAGGCCGGGGTGGACAAGGTGGACCTGAGCGCCATCGCGCCCTCGAATGTCAGCATCCTGCATCATAACGGCGGCACGTTCGTGAACGGCGGCGGGATCGGCGGCGCCTTCCAGATCGCCTCGATCAACAGCATCGACGGCGTCGACATCCTGGGCCTGACCAACGGCGTCTACATGGTGGGCGACGACAGCGCCGACACCCTGATCGGCAGCGCCAAGGACGACACCATCGTCGGCGAAGCGGGCAACGACACGATCATCGGCGGCGATGTTGGCGACGCGCTGTTCGGCGGAGCGGGCGCGGACACCTTCGCCTATCGCTCAGCCACGGAGTCCAACAGCGCCGCGGGCCAACTGGACATCATCCACGACTTCCAGAGCGGCGTGGACACGCTGGACCTGACGGCGTTGAATCCCAGCAACGTCAGCATCCTGCATTATAACGGCGGCACGTTCGTGAACGGCGGCGGGATCGGCGGCGCCTTCCAGATCGCCTCGATCAACAGGATCGACGGCGTCGACATCCTGGGCCTGACCAACGGCGTCTACATGGTGGGCGACGACGGCGCCGACACCCTGATCGGCAGCGCCAAGAGCGACACCGTCGTCGGCGGCGCGGGCGACGACATGATCATCGGCGGCGAGGCCGGCGACGCGCTGTTCGGCGGAACGGGCGCGGACACCTTCGCCTATCGTTCGGTCGAGGAGTCGAACGCGCGCCAACTGGACATCATCCACGACTTCCAGACGGGCGTGGACAAGCTTGATCTGACGGCCCTGGATCCCACCAACGTCAGCATCTTGCGGTACCAGGGCGGCGCCTTGGTCTTTGGCGTTTCGCACTCGACGACCTTCCAGATCGCCGCGACGACCGAGATCAACGCCTCCGACATCCTGGGCCTGACCAGCGGGGCCTACATGCTGGGCGATGGCGGCGCCGACACCTTGGTTGGCGGGAGTTTCAGCGAGACCATTGTCGGCAAGGATGGCGATGACACCATCATCGGCGGTGGCGGGGCCGACGCCCTGTTCGGCTGGGCTGGGGCCGACACCTTCAAGTTCGTGGCCAAGACCGACTCGACCCTCGACGCCCCGGACATCATCCATGACTTCCAGACAGGCGTGGACAAGGTGGACCTGACCGCCCTGCACACCAACGGCGCGAACGATCACTATAGCCTGGTGTCGGACGCCAACGCTTCGTACCTGTTCGTCCAACTGAACGGCAATACCGGCAACGACATGCTGATCCTGTTCGCCACCCCCGACGTCCACGCTTCGGACATCCTCTGGTAGGATTCCGCGCCGAGACATGGAAAGGCCCGCCTTCTCACGAAGGCGGGCTTTCTTGTGAGAAGCCTACTTCGGTTCCGTCGGCGCGCCCGGCGTGGTGGTCGAGCCGGGGAGGTTCGAACCCGGGGCCGGGGTAGCAGCGTCCGGCATGGTCGGCGGGGTGGCCGGCATGCTGGTCGAGGAGTCCGACGGCATGGTCGTCGAAGTCGGCGGGTTCACCGAGCCGTCGGTGGTCGTCGAGGTCGACGTCGAGGCCGAGGTGTCGGTCGCCGGGGCCGTCGCCGAGGTGTCGGTCGACGTGCCGGTGGAGGCCGAACCGCTCCACCAGTCCTTGGTGGCGCGCTGCTTGGGCGAAGCCTTCAGATAGGCGTCGAGCTGGCTGTAGGGGATCGGCTGCTTGGGGCTGGCCGCGGCGGCCGAGCTCTTGGACTGGGGAGCGGCCGAGGCCGCGCCGACGACGAGCACGGCCAGGGCGACGCCGGCGGCGAGGGTTCTGATCATCATGGGGAGTTTCTCCAGAACTGGCGCGTCCACGGGATCGCGTCGTTCAGCAAAACCCCTGAGCGTGGCCGCAGTTCACAGCTTGGCCTTTCATGGCGTCGGAACCAGGAGGTCCCAAACGGGCTGAAGGCCAGATTCCGGCCTGCGTTGAGGCCGCATACCTGACGAAATCCTCGCTGATAGCGGGTGGGCGGGCGACTACTCTTCCGAACATGGCCGCCAATGGTGTTCGCGAGGAACTGGAGTAGCTTGATCTGGCGAAACTGATCCCGATCTTTCAGGTCGCGGAGGCGTTGTCCTCATGGACCGCGCGTCGTCCGGGATGGAGAACAGCATGCCCCAAACGCCCGCCGATAAACCCCACATCGTCCTTTCGCACGAAATGCTGATGCCGCTGCAGCCGCTTCTCGAGGGGGCGTACCAGGTGCACAGGCTGTGGGACTATCCCGACCGCCTGGCGTTCCTGGATGGGCCGGGGCGACAGGTGCGGGCCATTGTTCACGCCGGCGAGTTGATGCTGGCCAAGGACCTGCTGTCGGAGATGCCGCGGCTGGGCCTGATCGCCTGCGTCAGCGTCGGCTATGACGGCGTCGATGTCCCGTGGTGCAAGCAGCACGGCATCGCCGTGACCCACTCGGTCGGCCTCAACGCCGCCGATGTCGCCGACCATGCCGTGGGCCTGGTGCTGGCGGCCTGGCGCGGCATCGTCGAAGGCGATCAGAAACTGCGCGGCGGCCACTGGACCAGCATGGAGCGGATGAGCCCCCGCCACAGCCTGCGCGGACGCAAGGCCGGTATCGTCGGCCTGGGCCATATCGGCGAGGCGGTGGCCCAGCGCCTGGACGCCTTCGAGCTGAAGGTCTCGTGGTGGGCGCCGCGGCCGAAGGAGACCGAGCGCCCGCGGGCCAGGGGCCTGCTGGACCTGGCTCGCGACAGCGACATCCTGGTGGTCTGCGCCCGGCCGGACGCCACCAACCGCCACATGATCAACCAGGCGGTCATCGAGGCCCTGGGGCCGCAGGGCCTGCTGGTCAATGTGGCGCGCGGCTCTCTGGTCGACGAGGACGCGCTGATCGCCGCGCTCAAGGACGGCCGGCTGGGCATGGCCGGGCTGGACGTGTTCGACCACGAGCCGACCCCGGCCTCGCGCTGGGCCGGCGTGCCCCACACGGTGCTGACCCCGCACACCGCCGGCGCCACGCTGGACAGCATCCCCGCCATGGTCGGGCTGACCGTCGAAAACCTGCGGCGGTTCTTCAAGGGCGAAGCCCTGGCCTCGCCGGTGGACGGCTAGGCCGGATGAACACCCTGGGCCTGGGCGGCGCGATCGCCCTCGTGTCGGCTGCCGCCGTGCTGGCGGCCGACACGACTCACCCGTCGCCCGGCGAGTACCGGATCGATTCGGAGACGACCACGATCTCGCGCGCCGGGCCCATGGTCCTGCGGTCGGTCCAGCGGGTCGATGGTGCGACGGGGACCATCACCGTCGAGCAGTCGAACGGCGACGGGACGACGACGCGACAGACCTATCCGGGGCGGGGTCCCAATCGGTTCTGCGCCGACTCCCGACCGCCTCCGCCCGGCGCGGTGGCCTGCGTCAATCGCATTTACGGGGCCCTGCCGGATGGCGGCTCGACCCAGGAGGCGGTCTGCGCTGGCGGCCAGACCTTGACGTCCGATTGGCGGCGATTGGCGGACGGACGCTGGGAGCACAGATTCGAGACCCAGCTCGTCACCGCGCCGGCGGCCGGGATGGACCCGCGCACGACCGCCGCCATGGCGCCGGTCATCGCCCAGATCGAGGCGACCATTCGCTCGGGGCCGCCAGAAGAGGCCGAGGCCGCCAGGCAGCAACTGGCGGCGTTGAAGGCCAGTCTGGGCGGTGGAGCTTCGAACGGTCCGAGCGTGTCAGTGCGCGAGACCTGGACCAAGGTGGCCGATCGCTGCGGCTAGGAGGAGGGGCGCGCGTCCGTCTGGCGCAACCGCTCGGCCCTGATATCGTGCTGGACGCGAAGGCGTCGCCGGGGCGGCGTGGGGCGACGGAGAAAGGAGCGCTAGCGATGGCGAAGGTCCTGGGCTTGGGCGGTGTGTTCTTCAAGGCCGAGGATCCGGCCGCGCTGCGGGATTGGTACGCCCGGGTGCTGGGGCTGAAGGTGTCTGACTGGGGCGCGATGTTCCAGCATCCCAAGGTCGGCGCTGTCACTTGGGCGCCGTTCGACGCCGAGACACGCTATTTCGAACCGTCCCAGTCCCCGTTCATGATCAACTTCATCGTCGACGACCTGGACGGCGTGCTGGTCCGCGCGGCGGGTGAGGGCGTGGAGCCGACGGGACGACAGGATGACGAGGGCATGGGGAAGTTCGCCTGGCTGATCGACCCGGCCGGGGTGAAAATCGAGCTCTGGCAGCCGTCAAAGCCGTCCGCCGAGGCATAGTTTACCGCGCGGGCCGGCCTGAAGATTCGCCTCTTTGATGATGGGCCGAGACGGATTTAGCTTGCCAAAACGGACATAAAGATATCTTTATGTCCCTATGAAAGTGTCGTCGGAACAGGTGGTGGATCTGCTGCGCGCGGCGGGCGAGTCGACCCGCCTGCGGGTGCTGGCCTTGCTGGCGGCCGAAGAGCTTTCGGTGCTGGAGCTTTGCCGGATCCTGGACCAGAGCCAGCCCCGGGTCTCGCGGCATCTGAAGCTGCTGGCCGAGGCTGGCCTGGTCGAGCGGTTTCCGGACGGCGCCTGGGTGTTCTACCGCCTCGCGCTGAAGTCGCCAGGCCGAACCGTGATCGAACGGGCCCTGGAGCTGATCGATCCAGAGGATCCCATCGGCCGAAGCGACGCCGAGCGGCTGGCTTTGGTGCGCGCCGAGCGCACGGCCGGCGCCCAGGCCTATTTCGCCCGTAACGCCGCGCGCTGGAACGAGATCCGCTCGCTCTATGTCGACGAGGCCGAGGTCGAGGCCGCCATCCTGCAGGCGGCGGGCGAGGGGCCTTTCGACGAGATGGTCGATCTGGGCGCCGGCGCCGGCCGCATGCTGACCTTGTTCGGCCGCCGCGCGGGCGCCGCGCTGGGGCTGGATCTGTCGCAGCAGATGCTCAACATCGCCCGCGACGAGGTGGCCAAGGCGGGGCTGGTCCAGTGCGAGCTGCGCCACGGCGACATCTTCGCCACCGGCTTGCCGGGCGGCTGCGCCGATCTGGTGACCGTGCACCAGGTGCTGCACTATCTGGGCGATCCCGCCGCCGCCGTGGCCGAGGCCGCACGTCTGGTGGCCGGGGGCGGCTTGCTGCTGATCGCCGACTTCGCGCCCCACGACCACGAGTTCCTGCGGGAGAACCACCAGCACCGCCGCCTGGGATTCGCCGACGCCGAGATCGTCGCCTGGATCGAGGCGGCCGGCCTGGTCCTGGACGTCAATATCGCCCTGCCGCCGGCCTCCGCCGAGGGGCTGACCGTCAAGATCTGGACCGCGCGTCGCCCTCCCGAGCCCGCCGCCGTTCAAAACGCCGCCAAGACTGCCGAAAGAAGCGCCGCATGACCGTTCCTCCCCTTCGCCGCGTCCTGGGTCCGGTCGCCCGCGCCGGCGAGCGCACCGACCGTCCGCGCGTCTCGTTCGAGTTCTTCCCGCCCAAGACCGAGCAGATGGAAGAGAACCTGTGGGCGGCCATCAAGCGCCTGGCCCCGCTGGACCCGGCCTTCGTTTCGGTGACCTATGGGGCCGGCGGCTCGACGCGCGAGCGCACCCACCGCACGGTCAAGCGCATCCTGGACGAGACCAGCCTCAAGCCCGCCGCCCACCTGACCTGCGTCGGCGCCAGCCGGGCCGAGGTGGACGAGGTGATCCGCGAATACTGGGAAACCGGCGTGCGCCACGTGGTGTCTCTGCGCGGCGACCCGCCGCCCGGCGAAGGCGGCATCGGCGGCGTCTATGTGCCGCGTGAGGACGGCTACAGGAACGCCACCGAGCTGACCTCGGCCTTGAGGGCGATCGCGCCGTTCAACGTGCTGGTCGGGGTCTATCCGGAGAAGCACCCCGAGAGCCCCTCGATCGAGCATGACATCGACGTGCTGAAGGCCAAGGTCGATGCCGGGGCCACCCTGGCCATCAGCCAGTTCTTCTTCGACACCGACGCCTTCCTGCGGTTCGTCGACAAGGTGCGGGCGGCCGGGATCACCATCCCGATCGTGCCGGGCATCATGCCGGTGACCAATTTCAAGGGCCTGGTGAAGATGTCGGCGGCCTGCCAGACGGCGGTGCCGGGCTGGCTGGCGAACCTGTTCGACGGCCTGGACGAGGACGCCGACACCCGCCGCCTGATCGCCTGCTCGGTCGCCTCGGAGATGTGCGCCAAGCTGCAGGAGCAGGGCTTCTCCGACTTTCACTTCTACACCCTGAACCGGGCCGACCTGGTCTACGCGATCTGTCGCGTGCTGGGCGTGCGCGAGAATGCGCCGACCGCTTCGGAGGCCGCGGCGTGAAACGGGCGGCGCCGATCTTTCTGGCGGTCCTGGGTCTGGTCCTGGCCAGCGCGGCGGACGCCGCCGATCCGGCCAACTGGTCCAAGCCGATCCGGCCCTACCGAGTGGTCGGCAACATCTACTATGTCGGCTCCGAAGGCCTGTCGGCCTGGCTGATCTCGTCGTCGGAAGGCCATGTGCTGCTCGACAGCGGCCCGTCGCCAGCGGGCGCCAAGCTGATCGAGGCCAATATCCAGGCCCTGGGCTTCAAGCTCTCGGACGTGAAGGTCCTGATCAACACCCACGCCCACTTCGACCATGCCGGCGGGTTGGCCCAGCTGAAGGCCGACACCGGGGCCAAGGTCTGGGCCTCGCGGCCGGACGAGCCGGCCCTGAAGAAGGGCCAGCACTTCGGCGACAACGACAATGGGTTGACGCCGTTCGCCCCGGTCAAGGTCGACAAGACGTTTGGCGACGGCCAGAAGCTGAAGCTGGGCGAGACGACCCTGGTCGCCCACCTGACGCCGGGCCACACGATCGGCTGCACCACCTGGACCACCCAGGTGGTCGACCGCGACCGGGCGCTGAACGTCACCTTCCCCTGTTCGGCCTCGGTGGCCGGCAACGTGCTGGTCGGCAACAAGACCTACAGGAACATCGTCGCCGACTACCGCGCCACGTTCGCGGCGCTGAAAGCGCTGCCCACCGACGTGATGTTGCCCGCCCATGAGGAGCAGGGCCATCTGCTGGACAAGCGCAGGAAGATGCTGGCCGGCGACGTCAACGCCTTCGTCGATCCCGGTGAGCTCGCCCGCTACGCAACGACCTCCGAAGAGGCGTTCGACAAGGAACTGGCCCGCCAGCAAAGCGCTCGCAAACCGTAGCGGCGAGCAGAATTGAGTCCCGCTTCCTCGCGAAGCGCTAGAAAGACCCGAACGGCCGGAGGCGAGTCCTCGGGCAGGAGCCGACCATGACCGATCTCACCACCCGAACCGGCCGCATCGCGGCCCTGAAGGCCGCCGCCAAGGACCGCATCCTGATCCTCGACGGCTCGTGGGGCGTGATGTTCCAGAAGAAGAAGCTGTCCGAGGCCGACTACCGCGCCCAGCGCTTCGCCGACTACGACGGCCAGATGAAGGGCAACAACGACATCCTGTGCCTGACCCGGCCCGACCTGGTGGCCGAACTGCACGACGCCTATTTCGCCGCCGGCGCCGACATCTCCGAGACCAACACCTTCTCCGGCACCACCATCGCCCAGGCCGACTACGGGCTGGACGCGGCCACGGTGCGCGACATCAATTTCGAGGGCGCGCGGATCGGCCGTTCGGTGGCCGACCGCTGGAACACGGAAAACCCCGCAAGCCCCAAGTTCATCGCCGGCTCGATCGGGCCGCTGAACGTCATGCTGTCGATGTCGTCGGACGTGAACGATCCAGGCGCCCGCAAGGTGACCTTCGACCAGGTCTACCAGGCCTATCGCGAGCAGGTGGCGGCGCTCTACGAGGGGGGCGTCGATCTCTTCCTGATCGAGACCATCACCGACACCCTGAACTGCAAGGCCGCGATCAAGGCGATCCTGGACCTGCGCGACGAGGGCCACGAGGAGCTGCCGATCTGGATCAGCGGCACCATCACCGACCGCTCGGGCCGCACCCTGTCGGGCCAGACGGCCGAGGCGTTTTGGAACAGCATCAAGCACTGCAAGCCGTTCGCTGTCGGCTTCAACTGCGCCCTGGGCGCGGACCTGATGCGCCCGCATATCGCCGAGATGGCCCGCATCGCAGACACCCTGGTGGCGGCCTATCCGAACGCCGGCCTGCCCAACGCCATGGGCGAGTATGACGAGGAGCCGCACCAGACCGGCCATCAGCTGCACGAATGGGCCAAGGACGGCATCGTCAACATCCTGGGCGGCTGCTGCGGCACCACGCCCGACCACATCCGGCATGTCGCCGACGAGGTGCGCGGCCTGACCCCGCGCGCCATCCCCGAGCGCCCAAAGGCCATGCGGCTGGCGGGCCTGGAACCGTTCGAACTGGCGTAATCCTACACCTCCTTCGAGGGTATATGGGGGTATATAGGGGTATTTACATTCCATCCAGCGGGGGTAGTGTGGGGTTATCGACTTCCACACCGAGGCGGTCAAATGGCTACCATCACAGTTTCTGACTTCGTGATTTGGGCAAAACACATCCATGGCGACGACGCGTTGGCGGCCCGCGTAGCCGGGCTGGGCGCGGGCGAGATTCTGAGTCTGACGATCGATGGCGTCGAAGGGCCTTGGCGTAAGATGGACGACGGCAAGGATGGACGCCCCACGCCCGGAGTCCGTCCGCTTGGGCGCGCTCAGGAGTTTTGGCGCGAGCTCTACAGGACCCGTCGCGGCGACGTGGTCAGCCTGGAGGTCCATTGGGCCACGCAGCCCGGCGTCGAAGAGCAGGGAGCGGCCTTTGAAACGCGCGCGGTTGAGGCCTCTCGGCGTCTTGTGCGCACCGACGAAAGCCGGCAGGCCGCACTGGACGCCTTTTTGGCCTTGGCTGGGCAGGGCTGGAAGTCGGAAGGGCGAACCATGACGCGCGACGAGATGCACGCGCGATGATCAGCTTGGACACCAATGTGTTGGTCTACGTCTCGGACGATGACGAGCCGGCCAAGCAGGCCGTCGCCAGCGAGTTGCTTACGATCCTCGGCGCGCGTCGGCAACCATTGGGCCTCCAGGTGATCGGTGAGTTGGCGAATGTGCTCTCCCGAAAACTTCGTCATCCGCCTTGGGCCGCAGCTCAGCACGCCCGTAATGTCCTGCATGCCTTTGACACCTTTCCGCCTGGCGAAACCGCCGTCGAGGAGGCGCTAAGTCTGATGGCGAGCGGGAGGTTGGGCTATTGGGACGCCCTGCTGCTGACTTCGGCGAGGGCGTTCGGCGTTAAGGTCATGCTCTCGGAGGACATGCAGGACGGCTTCAAGTTCGGCGCTATCGAAGTCGTCAATCCTTTCGCCCCCGACGGCGGACTAAGCCTCCGCGCTCGCGAACTTTTGGAAACTTGATGCTTACAACGATCCTCTTCGGCGGCATGAGCCGCGAGCGCCTGGTGTCGGTGGCCAGCGCCAAGGCCCTGGCCAAGGCTTTGCCGGAGGCCGACCTGTGGTTCTGGGCGCCCGACGACCAGGTCTATATCGCCAGCGACGCGGTGCTGCAGGCCCATCAGCGGCCGTTCGAGATCGACCTGCCGACCGAAGGGCCGCCGATCGGCGACATCGCGGCGGCGCTCGACAAGGCCAAGGCCGAGGACCGCGTGCTGGTCCTGGGCATGCACGGCGGCGCGGCCGAGAACGGCGACCTGGCGGCGCTGTGCGAGGCGCGCGGCGTCGCCTTCACCGGTTCGGACAGCAAATCCAGCCGCCTGGCCTTCGACAAGATCGCCACCAAGGCCGCCGTGGCCAAGGCGGGCGTGATTGCGCCCTCGACCGTTGAACTGGCCGACGCCGAGGCCGCTCTCGCCAAGTACGGCAAGCTGGTCGCCAAGCCGGTGGCTGACGGCTCCAGCTACGGCCTGATCTTCGTCAATGAAGCCGCCGACCTGGAAACCCTGAGGGCCGCCGCCGCTCGCGAAGCCTATGTGATCGAGCCCTTCGTGGCCGGGGGCGAGGCGACCTGCGGGGTGCTGGAGCAGGACGGCCAGGTCTTCGCCCTGCCGCCGGTCGAGATCCGTCCCGCCGACGGGGCCTTCGACTATGTCGGCAAGTACCTGGCCAAGACGACCGAAGAAATCTGCCCGGCCACGTTCGCGCCCGAGGTCAACGCCGCCATGCAGGAGGCCGCCTTGAAGGCCCACAAGACCGTCGGGGCTGGCGGCTATTCGCGCAGCGATTTCATCGTCACGCCGAACGGCCCGATCTTCCTGGAGATCAACACCCTGCCGGGCATGACGGCGGCCTCGCTGTATCCCAAGTCGCTGAAGGCCCAGGGGATCGCGTTCCGAGACTTCCTGGACGGCCAGATCGCCCTGGCGGTCGCCCGCGCCAAGCGCGTCAGCGAAGGGGCGGCCCGACCATGAGCGCCTGGGCCAACGGACCTTTCGACAACGACGACGCGCTGGACTTCATCGACGATCTGGCCGAGGCGCCGGAATGGCGTACCGTCGTGCAGGCGCTCGACTACGTCACCAAGCAGGCCGGCTACCTGGAAGCGCCCGAGGGCTCGATCGCCGTGGCGGCCGCCGCCATCGTCGCGGCCGCCGTCGGCGAGGTGACGATCCTCCCGGACAATCACCGCGAGCTGAAGGCCGCCCTCGGCGCGCCGCCGCAAGGCGTGGTCGCCCTGGCCCGATCGGCCCTGGCGCGCGTTGTGGGGCCAGCCTCCGAACTCGACGAACTCTGGCAGGAGGGTGACGACCACGACGCGTGGCTCACTCAGATCGCCGCCCTGCAAACGACCTTGAGCGCATCCCAATGAGACCCGTCTTCGTCAACATCGGTGAGCGCACCAATGTCACCGGCTCGGCCAAGTTCAAGAAGCTCATCGTCGAGGGCGACTACGCCGCCGCTCTGTCGGTGGCCCGCCAGCAGGTCGAGGCCGGCGCCCAGGTCATCGACGTCAACATGGACGAGGGCCTGCTGGACTCCAAGCAGGCCATGGTCACCTTCCTGAACCTGATGGCGGCCGAACCCGACATCGCCCGGGTGCCTGTGATGATCGACAGCTCCAAGTGGGAGGTGATCGAGGCCGGCCTGAAGTGCGTGCAGGGCAAGGCGATCGTCAATTCGATCTCGATGAAGGAGGGCGAGGACAAGTTCATCGAGCAGGCCAGGCTGTGCCTGCGCTACGGCGCGGCCGTGGTGGTGATGGCCTTCGACGAGGTCGGCCAGGCCGACACAGCCGCCCGCAAGATCGAGATCTGCGAAAAGGCCTACCGCATCCTGGTCGACAAGGTGGGCTTCCCGCCGGAGGACATCATCTTCGATCCCAACATCTTCGCGGTGGCGACCGGGATCGAGGAGCACGACAACTACGCCGTCGACTTCATCGAGGGCACGCGCGAGATCAAGAAGCGCTGCCCCTACGCCCGCGTGTCGGGCGGCGTGTCGAACGTCTCGTTCAGCTTCCGCGGCAATGAGCCGGTGCGCCGCGCGATCCACTCGGTGTTCCTGTACCACGCCATCGAGGCGGGCATGGACATGGGCATCGTCAACGCCGGCGACCTGCCGGTCTATGACGACATCGACCCCGAGCTGCGCGAGGCCGTCGAGGACGTGATCCTCAACCGCCCGCAGCGGACCAACGTCTCCAACACCGAGCGCCTGGTCGATATGGCGCCCCGCTACAAGGGCGACAGGAGCCAGGTCCAGGCCGCCAACCTGGAATGGCGCAAGGGCACCGTGAACGAGCGCATCACCCACGCCCTGGTCAACGGCATCACCGACTATATCGATCAGGATACGGAGGAAGCCCGCCTGTCGGTCGAGCGGCCGCTGCACGTGATCGAAGGCCACCTGATGGACGGCATGAACGTGGTCGGCGACCTGTTCGGCTCGGGCAAGATGTTCCTGCCCCAGGTCGTGAAGTCCGCCCGCGTGATGAAGCAGGCCGTGGCCTGGCTGGAACCGTTCATGGAGGCGGAAAAGGCGGGCAAGCCTCGCGAGCAGGCCGGCAAGATCCTGATGGCCACCGTCAAGGGCGACGTCCACGACATCGGCAAGAACATCGTCGGCGTGGTCCTGCAGTGCAACAACTACGAGGTCATCGATCTGGGCGTGATGGTTCCGGCCGACCGCATCCTCGACGAAGCCCGCAAGCACAAGGTCGACATGATCGGCCTGTCGGGCCTGATCACCCCGTCGCTGGACGAGATGGTGTTCGTGGCCGCCGAGATGGAGCGCCAGGGCTTCACCATGCCGCTGCTGATCGGCGGCGCCACCACCAGCCGCACCCATACGGCGGTCAAGATCGAGCCGGCCTACCGCGCCGGCCCGACCACCTATGTGCTGGACGCCAGCCGGGCGGTGGGCGTGGTGTCGAACCTCCTGTCGCCGACCGAGCGCGACCGGGTGATCGCCGAGACCCGGGCCGAATACGTCAAGGTGCGCGAGCAGTACGCGCGCGGCCAGACGGTCAAGGCCCGCACGGCCATCGCCGAGGCTCGCCGGCGCAAGTACGCCATCGACTGGGCTGGCTACGCGCCGCCCAAGCCGGCTTTCATTGGTACGCGGACCTTCGAGCCGTCCCTGGCCGAGCTGGTCCCGTTCATCGACTGGTCGCCGTTCTTCGCCAGCTGGGAGCTGATCGGCCGCTTCCCGCAGATCCTGGAGGACGACGTGGTCGGCCAGGCCGCCACCGACCTCTACCGCGACGCGCGCGCCATGCTCGACAAGGTCGTCGCCGAAAAGTGGTTCGAGGCCAAGGGCGTGGCCGGCTTCTGGCCGGCCCAGGCGGACGGTGACGACATCGTTCTCTACACGGACGAAACCCGTACGACCGAGCTGGCCCGCCTGTTCACCCTGCGCCAGCAGATGGACAAGTCCGAGGGCAAGGCCAACCTGGCCCTGGCCGACTTCGTCGCGCCGATCGGCCAGGGCGCCGACTATATGGGCGGCTTCGCCGTCACCGCCGGCCATGGCGAGGACGAGATCGTCAAGCGCTTCAAGGACGCCGGCGACGACTACAGCGCCATCATGGCCTCGGCCCTGGCCGACCGCCTGGCCGAGGCCTTCGCCGAGTGGCTGCACTACAAGGCCCGTGTCGAGCTGTGGGGCTATGCGGCCGACGAGCGCGAGGACGTCGACGTGATGATCGCCGAGAAGTACCAGGGCATCCGCCCGGCCCCCGGCTATCCGGCCCAGCCCGACCACACCGAGAAGGGCACGCTGTTCAAGCTGCTGGACGCCGAGGCCGCCACCGGCATGATGCTGACCGAGAGCTACGCCATGACCCCCGGCGCGGCCGTGTCGGGCCTCTATTTCAGCCATCCGCAGAGCCACTATTTCGGCGTCGGCAAGGTCGATCTCGACCAGGTCGAGGACTACGCCCGCCGCAAGGGCTGGGACCTGGCCCTGGCCGAGAAGTGGCTGTCGCCGATTCTCAACTACGATCCGGCGGCGAGGGCGCGGGGCGAGGCGGCTTAGCGAGCGTGATGCGCGGACTCTAATCGGAGGTCTAGGCGAACGCCGCCACGCGACCTCCGCGTGTCCCTGCGCTCACTTTGCGATAACATGGGCGCCATGGCTCAACCGCGCGCTTCTCGCCTTGCCGTGCTGATCGACGCGGACAACGCGTCTCCCCGCATCGCGCCGGGGCTGTTCGAGGAGATCGCCAAGATCGGGGAGGCCAGCCTCCGCCGGATCTATGGCGACTTCTCGAACTCGCGCCTGAAGGGATGGACGGACGTTCTGGCCGTCCATGCGATCATGCCCCACCAGAACTTCGCCCATACCCAGGGCAAGAACGCCTCGGACATCGCCCTGGTGATCGACGCCATGGACCTGCTGCACGCAGGCCGCTTCGACGGCTTCTGCCTTGTGTCGTCGGACAGCGATTTCACTAGGCTGGCGGCGCGGATCCGCGAGCAGGGCGCCGATGTCTACGGCTTTGGGGAACGCAAGACCCCGGAGAGCTTCCGACAGGCCTGCAGCCGGTTCGTCTATACCGAGAACCTGCTGCCCGAGGCCGTGGCTCAGGTGTTACCCGGCCAGACGCCGGCCGCGCTAGCTCCAGCGCGCCAGCCGCCGACCGCGGCGATCCCCCTGATCCGAACGGCCCTGGCCCAGCTGGATGTCGACGACGGGGGCGGCTGGACGCCCTTGGGCCGGGTCGGCCAGCAGCTCGCGATCCTTGCGCCCGATTTCGATCCACGAACCTACGGTCACGCCAAGCTGCGCGACCTCGTGGCCAAGGTCGGGCTTTTCGAGATCCGCACCACGGAGGCGGGCGCGCTTCAGATCAGGACGAAGCCAGTGGCGGGCAAGGGCGTCCGCAAGGCGTGAGGCCGGGTCGGGGACGCAATGTCCGAACCATGACTTTCCCCGCGCCGAGGTTCCATCGAGGGAGCTTGAGCTTGTTCCTGTCTGGGCGCGCTGAAGTTTGACAGAGTTCAGTCCAGCAAGCTGGACAGCCTCATGGCCAGTTCCGGCGCCAGCAGCGCCGCGACCTCTGCGTCGGCTTCGAACGACCGAGCCGACCGATAGCCCTCGTCCGTCGGGTCGCGGTGGACGATGACCCGTCGCGCTTCAACGTCCACCACCCAATAGTCGCGCACGCCGTGGTCGGCGTAGATCGAGGCCTTCAGGCCGAGGTCGCGCGACAGGCTGTCGTCGCTGACCTCGATCAGCAGGGTGAGGTCGCCGCCGGCCAGGTCCTGCGGCTTGATCGTGCGCGGGTAGAGCATCAGATCGGGTTCGACGAACAGCATCTCGGCCAGATAGAGCGTGGTCTCGACGCCCACCCGCTGGTCGTCGGCCTTGCCCTTCACCAGCCATTCCAGCAGCGCGCTCTTGAAGATCTCATGGTCGTTCTTCTTGGCCGCCATGACCACGAGCTCCCCCCCGATCAGCTCGACGTTCTCGTCCTCCTGCATCACGCCCGCCTCGACCATGCGGAACACGTCCTGCGTGGTGAACAGCCGGCGAGGCAGGTCGGGAGAGGGGTGAACGGGCGCGTTCATGGGGCGAAGATACCATGGCGGACTGACCGGTGCACGCGACGCTCACGGCTGGCTCGGGCACATCACCGCCGTGTCCTTCAGCCGCTCGATCAGCCAGCGCCCCGCCGGGCCGGGAGGCGTGTCGGCGCGGTGGGCGGCGTACATCGGCATCAGGTAGCCGGCGGCCGGGAAGTCGCGCATCTTCAGCTCGACCAGGACCCCGGCCGCCAGGTCGGCCTCGACCCGGTCCAGGGGCATGCCGCCCCAGCCCAGGCCGGCGCGCAGGAAGGCGTGCTTGGCGCCCAGGTCGGCCAACCGCCAGGTGCGGTTCGAGAACACCCCGAACTCGCGGCCCTGGGTCAGGGTGGAGCGGTCGGTCAGCACCAGCTGGACATGGCCGGCCACGTCCTCCGGTGACAACGGGCTGGGCAGGGCGGCCAGAGGATGACCCGCGGCAGCGACCTGGACCAGGCGCAGGGCGATCAGCCGCTCGCGCACCAGTTCCGGCGGCGCGTCGGGCAGCGAGCCCATCACCGCGAACGCGCAGCGGCCGTCCAGCACCGGCTGCAGCACCGCGCCCAGCGCCTCGACATGGATGCGCAAGGTCGTGTCGGGGAAGCGGTGCTGGAAGTCGCCGATGGCGTGGGTCAGCACCTCCATCGGGAACAGCACGTCGACCACGATCGAGACCTCGGGCTCCAGCCCGCCGGCTAGGCTGGCGGCGCGGGCCTTGAAGGCGTCCATGCGCCCGGCCACCTCGCGAGCCTCGACCACCAGGGCCCGTCCGGCCTCGGTCAGGACGGGAAGGCGGGCCCCGCGGTCGAACAGCCGCACGCCCAGCTGTCCTTCCAGATTGGCCAGGGTCTGGCTGACCACCGACTGGGCGCGACCCAGCTTGCGGCCGGCCGCCGAGAAGCTGCCCTCATCGGCCGCCGCCAGGAAGGTGCGCATCTGGTCGAGGGTGAAGCCGTCCAACATCTATCGATCCTGACGATGGATATCATCCAATCATATAGGCTCCTGCGCTGGGTTCGAAAGGCCTAAATCCTCCGTCGCGCCAGAGGGCGCTTCGGAGTTCCAAGGTCATGAAACTGCTTCACATCGATTCCAGCATCCTGGGCGCCGGCTCGGTGAGCCGCACGCTGTCGGCCGCGATCGTCGCCGCCCAGACCGCCCAGCACCCCGGTCTGGAGATCGTCCGCCGCGACCTGGCCGCCCAGCCGCTGGACCACCTGACGGGCGCCCACCTGGCCGCCGGCCAGGGCGCGACGCCGGAGAGCGCCGCCGTGGCGGCCGACATCGCCTCGGGCCAGGCCGCCCTCGACGAGTTCCTGGCCGCCGACATCGTGGTGATCGGCGCGCCGATGTACAACTTCTCGATCTCCAGCCAGCTGAAGGCCTGGATCGACCGCGTGGCCGTGGCCGGCCGCACCTTCCGCTACACCGAGAACGGCCCCGAGGGCCTGGCCGGCGGCAAGACGGTGATCATCGCCTCGTCGCGCGGCGGCTATTACGGCGAGGGCGCGCCCGCCGCCGGCCTTGACCACCAGGAGACCTATCTGAAGGGCCTGTTCGGCTTCCTGGGCGTGACCGACATCCGCTTCATCCGCGCCGAGGGCGTGGCCCTGGGCGAGGAGGTCCGCGGCAAGTCGCTGGAAGCGGCCCAGGGCGAGATCCTGAAGCTCGCGGCCTGATCCGAGACAGATGACCGGAAGGGACGTCCTCGCCGTCAAGGCGTGGGCGTCCCGTTCGAACTCGGCTAGGTTTCCCGGCGAATCCGGGAGGCCTGCGTGAGCCAGTTCAATCGACGTGACGTCCTGGCGCTGGGCGCCGCGACCCTGGCCGTGGGAACGGCTGGCGAGACCCTGGCGGCCGCCGCCCCCGGCGACGCCGCCGCCGAGGCCCTGCTGTCGCGGGTCGCCGAGGACCTGATGCGGGAATATCCCGAGAACGCCTCGGCCCTGGGCCTGGACAAGGATAGGCGCGCCGCCCTGAAGTCCAGCCTGACCGACCGCTCGCTGGAGGGGCGCGGCAAGCTGGCCGCGGCCGCAAGGGCTCGCGTGGCCCGGATGAAGGCGATCGACCGCAAGGGCCTGAGCCCGGCGGTCGCGCTCGACCTCGGCGTCGTCCAGACCGCCCATGAACTGGCGGTCGAGGGCTTCGACTTCCCCTATGGCGACGCCATCGGCCTGTCGTCGCAGTGGTCCTATCGCAACGCGCCCTATGTGGTGGCCCAGAACACCGGGGCCTTCGTCGAGACCCCTGACTTCCTCGACAGCCAGCACGCCGTGGCCGACGCCGCCGACGTCGAGTCCTACCTGCATCGCCTGGAACTCTACGCCGCCCAGCTGGACGGCGAGACGGCGCGCCTGAAGCATGACGGCGCGCTGGGCGTGATCGCCCCCGACTTCCTGCTGGACAAGACCCTGAAGCAGCAGAAAGGCGCCCGCGCCCAGCCGGTCGCCGACTGGGGGCTGGTCACCTCCCTGGCCAAGAAGGCCAAGGCCATCTCGGGCGACCACGCGCGCCGCGCCGCCGCGATCGTCGAAGGCAAGATCGTCCCGGCCATGGACCGCCAGATCGCCGAACTGGCCGCCCACCGCGCCCGGGCGACCTCCGACGCCGGCGTCTGGAAGCTGCCCGACGGCGAGGCCTATTACGCCTGGGCGCTGCGGGCCGGTACGACCAGCCGCCTGACGCCCGACGAGGTCCACCAGATGGGCCAGGAGCAGCTGGAGGCGCTGTTCGCCCGCATGGACACGCTGCTGAAGGCCCAGGGCCTGACCCAGGGCAGCGTCGGGGCGCGGATGAAGGCCCTGGGCGAGGACCCCAGGAACCTGTTCCCCAACACCGACGAGGGCCGGGCCCAGATCCTGGCCTATCTGAACGGCCGGGTGGCCGACATGCGCACCCGCCTGCCGCGCGCCTTCGCGACGCTCGTACCGGGTAACCTGGTCATCAAGCGCGTGCCGGTCGAGATCCAGGACGGGGCGCCGGGCGGCTATGCGGCGGCCGGCTCGATCGACGGCACGGTGCCCGGCAACTACTACATCAACCTGCGCGACACGGGCATGTGGCCGCGCTACGGCCTGCCCACCCTGACCTATCACGAGGGCCTGCCCGGCCACATCTGGCAGGGCGAATACACCTACAAGCTGCCGCTGGTCCGCTCGCTGCTGGCCTTCAACGCCTATTCGGAAGGCTGGGCGCTCTATGCCGAGCAACTGGCCGACGAGCTGGGCGCCTATGACGGCGATCCGCTGGGCCAGCTGGGCTATCTGCAGTCCATCGCCTTCCGCGCCTGCCGCCTGGTGGTCGACACGGGCGTCCACGCCAAACGCTGGACCCGCGACCAGGCGATCGACTGGTTCGTGACCACCAACGGCTCGACCCGCCAGGAGGTGCAGGGCGAGGTCGACCGCTACTGCGCCTGGCCTGGGCAAGCCTGCGGCTACAAGGTGGGTCACAGCGAGATCGTCCGCCTGCGAGGCAAGGCCCAGGCCGCGCTGGGCGCCCGCTTCGACCTGCGCACCTTCGACGACGCCGTGGTGATGGGCGGCAATGTCCCGCTGACGCAGCTGGAGGGCGTGATCGACGCGTACGTCGCGCGAGGTCGGGCCTAGCCAAACTTCGCGCTTTGCGCTCATCCTGACCCCGCACGGAGGCGTTCGACCTCCGGCGGGCAGGGGGCGAACGTGAGCGACAACGGCATCAGCCGCAGGGCGCTGAGCGCGCTGGCGGTGGGCGGCGCGGCGAGCGTGGGGTTGAGCGGCTGCGACCGCGCCGGACCCGCGGAGGCGACGGTAAAGTCCCGGCAGTTTCCCAAGGACTTCGTCTGGGGCGTGGCGACGGCGGCTTTCCAGACCGAAGGCTCGCCCACAGCGGACGGTCGCGGCTCCACCATCTGGGACACCTTCGAGAAGCAGCCAGGCCGTATCAAGGACGGCTCCAACGCCGACATCGCCACCGACAGCTATCGCCGCTACGCCGAGGACGTCGATCTGATCGCCGGGGCGGGGCTGAAGGCCTTCCGGTTCTCGATCGCCTGGTCGCGGGTGCTGCCCACCGGGGCGGGGACGGTCAACGCCGCCGGCCTGGACCACTATGAGCGCCTGGTCGACGCCTGCCTGGCCAAGGGGATCACGCCCTACGCCACCCTGTTTCACTGGGACCTGCCCCAGGCCCTGCAGGACAAGGGCGGCTGGAGCGCCCGCGACACCGCCAAGAGCTTCGCCGACTACGCCGCCGCGGTGGCGGTGCGGCTTGGCGACCGGCTCAAGCATGTCATCACCTTGAACGAGCCTGCCGTGCACACGGTGTTCGGCCATGTGCTGGGCGAACAGGCGCCGGGGCTGAAGGATATCGCCCTGCTGGGTCCGACCACCCACCATATGAACCTGGGCCAAGGCCTGGCGATCCAGGCCCTGCGCGCGGCGCAAGGCGACCTGAAGATCGGCACGACCCAGGCGCTGCAGCCGTGCCGCGCGTCGGGCGGACCGCTGGCGTTCTGGAACCGACCCGCCGCCGACGGCCTGGACGCCCTGTGGAACCGGGCCTGGCTGGACCCGCTGCTGAAGGGCGCCTATCCGGCGCTGATGGACGAGTTCCTGGACGGCCATGTCCGCGACGGCGACCTGAAGGTCATCCGCCAGCCGATCGACTTCCTGGGCGTCAACTACTACGCCCCCGCCTATGTACAGCTGGACCTGGCCAGCCCCAGTCACATCGCGGTGGGAACGCCGCCCCGAGGCGCCGAACTGGACGCCTTCGGCCGGCAGATCGACCCGTCAGGCCTGGCGCAGGTGCTGGAGATGGTCCGCCGCGACTATGGCAACCCGCCGGTGCTGATCACCGAGAACGGCTGCTCGGATGCGTTCAGCGACGGTCCCGCCGTGATCGACGACGGCTTCCGTGTCCAATATCTGCGCCGCCACCTGGAGGCGGTGAAAAGCGCCATGGAGGCGGGGTCGCGGGTCGGCGGCTACTTCACCTGGACCCTGATCGACAACTGGGAATGGGACATCGGCTACACGTCGAAGTTCGGCCTGGTGGCCATGGACCGCGTGACGGGCGTGCGAACGCCCAAGACCTCGTACGGCTGGTTTCGGGGCGTGGCGACGACGGGGCTATTGCCGAGCGCGTGAAACCCTCTCCCGCTGGGAGAGGGCGCTAGATTCCTAGTCCGCCTTGCAGATCAGCACGTTCTTGCCGCCGCGCTTGGCGGGGATCAGGCTGCCGGCGCAGGGCTTGGGATCGTTCGGGTCGATGATGACCTCGCCCTTGGCGGCGATCGGCATGGCCGCGGGCTTGGCGCCGATCGGCGGCAGGGCGGCGGCGGTCTTCTTGGCGACGGGCTTGGCCGCGGGCTGCGCCTTCGGCTTCGTGGCGACCGGGGTCGGGGCCTCGGTGACTGGCGGAGCCTCCGCCACGGGCGTCGGCGGAGGCGCTTCGGGTTCGCTCGCGGGCGCGGCGGTTTCCGCGGCGGGCGCGATTTCGGGAGCCTTGGTCTCTTCGGCGGGCGAAACGGCGCTCTTCTTGACGTTGTAGTTCAGGGCCTGGCCGAACAGGTTGGACTTGGTCTCCAGGGCCTTGGCGCGGGTGTCGCAATCGCCGGGCGGGCTCCAGCTCATCCACACCTGGGCCAGGCGAGCCTTGTCGATCTGGTCGGCGCCTGTCCAGACCGAATGGCCCTTCTTGATCGCCGCCGCGCCATATTCCGAGATCGGGCGGGGGCTGGCCTTCTCGGCCGCGACGATGGCCGAGCGATAGTTCGCCAGGTCCTTCCTGGCCTGGGCGCGCATCGCCGGATATTCCTTCATGGCCGCGTTGAAGCCGTCGGGGCCGGGGAAGGTCTTCTCGATGCGGGTCACCTCCGGCATCACCTTGTCGTACAGCTCAAGATAGCCGCCCAGCGCGCCATAGCACCAGCCGACATAGCCGTAGTCGTCGGTCGGGGCGGTGGCGGCGGGCTGGGTGCGGGGCGGGGGAGCCGATGCGGTCGGCGCGGTGGACATCGGAGCGTCCTGGACGGTCAGGGCCAGGGCGAGAAGGAAGGCGGTCGCCATGCGGGCGGAGGTCCTCTTGTAGGGCGTCGCTCAGAGAGTCGGTCGCGTTCGAATAGAGCATTTCCGGCCCGTTTGAGACCAGAACGTGGCGCCGGGTGTTTTGCACCGCGGTCGGCCAAGCGTCGCCATAACGATTGGGTCGGCCAAACGCTCCCGCTTGCGGCGAAGATTCCTCTGCGTGGCCAAGCATCGTGTGAGTCGCAGCCCCCGCCGCAGGTTACAAAGTTTCAATGTGCGCCGCAGCAAGCAGCGGGTGGGGGCATGACGTTTTTGTGCTAGAAGGCGCAATGGAAGCGTGATCCGTTGAGAGGCGGGGGACGTGTCTCCGCCGTCATCACTCCGCCATGCTTTCGGACTTTCGTCACGGCCATGACCTTCTGGCGTAACATCGCAACCCTCGCCGCGCGCCGGCTGGACATGGCCGAGTGCCAGGAATGTCCGCCAGGTCTGCCCGGCCAGGATCCGGCCTTCTCGACCGCGGTCACGGCGCTGGGCGCGAAGCTGGCCAAGGCCGACGGCTCGGCCGACGGCGACGAATACGCCGCCTTCGCCGAGGTGTTCCACCCCGACCCCGAGTCGGAGAACAACATCCATCGCCTGTACGACCTGGCCCGCCAGACGACGCACGGCTTCGAGAGCTACGCCAAGCGGCTGGCCAAGCGCTATCGCACCTGCCCGCAGATCCTCGAGGACGTGCTGGACGGCCTGTTCCACATCGCCAAGGCCGATGGGGCGGTGACCCAGGACGAGCTGAGCTATCTGGAGCGGGTGGCCGACCTGTTCGGCATGTCGCCGCTGTCGTTCCGCCGGCTGACCGCGACCCACGTCGGGACCGAACCGGACGATCCCTATCGCATCCTCGACGTGCCGGCCGACGCCGACGACGCGGTGGTGCACTCGGCCTGGCGGGCGGCCATGTCGGAGGCCCACCCCGACCGCGCCCGGGCCCGCGGCCTGCCCCTGGAGTTCATCGAGGTGGCCGAGGCCAAGTCGGCGGCCATCAACGCCGCTTTCAGCACGGTGATGCGCGAACGGCGTGAACTGGCTGGTCTTGCCGCGACCTGAGGTCGTCAATTCGCCATGGTTAGCGCCGAATTCATTTTACGGAACGATCGGCCGGGTGTTCAGTTGACGTTCAGTATTGGCGCCCCATCTTGATTCAATGGGCGGGGCACGCCTGCGAGGACGACATGGAGACAGGCAAGGCTTCCGGTATCGCTTGGCGTAGTCTGGTCACGCTGGCCGGCGCCGTGGCGACCTCGATCGCCGTCGCCGCCGCCGCCGTGATCGCGGTGGTGTTCGCCGCCACCCTGGTGGTGATCGGCTTCATGGCCACCGCCCTTCTCGGCCTCGCCGCCTTCGCGTTCCGCGGTCGCACCGCGCCCGCCGCTGCGCCGGGCGGCGATCCCGGCCTGATCGAAGCCCGCCACATGGGCGGCCACTCATGGGTGGCCTACGGCTGGAACGAGCGACGCTGAGTCGCCAGACTTGACTTGGCGCGTCGTTCACGTTGGCTTTGAAAGCGACGATCTTCAAATCGAAGGTCACGACGTCTGGCGGCAGACTTGGCGTGGCGTCGATATCGATCGGGTCCAGCTGCAGCATCCCGCCTATCCCAACCAGATCCACTGGTACGACGTGTACGAGATCGGCGACGCTGAAAAGCCCGTTCGTTTCGCGGCGGGCGAGCTGTCGAATGGCGTCTGGGGTTTCTATGTTCCTGCCTAGAACGCGCCTCGCAACCTAGCTCTTGCTCTCCGCCCCTGCTTCCCCGACACTGCATTCAAACAAGTGTTTGGCCGCCAAGGCCTCGGGAGGATGACATGATTGGCGTGGTGGCGGTGCTGAAGGTGCAGCCGGAGAAGGCGGGCGACTTCGAGAAGGTGTTCCTCGACCTGCAGAACAAGGTCAAGGCCAACGAGCCGGGCTGCCTGGTCTACCAGCTGACGCGTAGCCGGGCCGAGGCCGGGACCTACAAGGTGCTGGAGCTCTACGCCTCGGAAGAGGCGCTCAAGCATCATGGCGGGACCGACTATTTCAAGGCCGCCGGCGCGGCCATGGGGCCGCTGATGGCCGGACGGCCCGCGATCGAATATCTCGACGCGGTGGAATAGGGCGGCTCAGAGCCTCCACCAAGACGCGGACCGCGATGCAGTTTTTCTCCATGGTCCTCAATCGAAACTCACTCTTATAACCAAGCATCAACGATCATTCCGGAGCCGCCGCATGGCCCTCGACGCCCTATTCAAGCCGTTTGAATTCAAGTCGCTGAAATTGCCCAACCGGGTGGTGATGGCCCCGATGACGCGGTCGTTCTCGCCTGGCGGCGTGGCCACCGACGAGGTCGCCGCCTACTACCGCCGACGCGCCGAGAACCAGGTCGCGCTGATCGTCACCGAGGGCACCGGCGTGGCCCGGCCGGCCTCGCTGAACGACGCCAACATTCCGCGCTTCCATGGCGAGAAGGAGCTGGCGGCCTGGAAGAAGGTGGTCGACGAGGTCCACGCCGCCGGCGGCCTGATCGCCCCCCAGCTGTGGCATGTGGGTTCCGCCAAGGGCAAGGACGTGCTGGGCAAGATCGACAGCCCCTCGGGCCTGTCCAAGCCCGGCGGCGCTCCGTTCACCGAACCGATGACCGATGAGGACGTGGCCGACACCATCGCCGCCTTCGCCAGCGCGGCCGCCAACGCCAAGGCCCTGGGCTTCGACGCCGTCGAGCTGCACGGCGCCCACGGCTACCTGATCGATCAGTTTTTCTGGAACGGCACCAATGTCCGCGGCGACGCCTTCGGTGGTCCCGGCATTGCCGAGCGCAGCAGGTTCGCCGCCGAGATTCTTCGGGCCGTCCGCGCCGCCGTCGGTCCCGACTATCCGGTGATCATCCGCCTGTCGCAGTGGAAACAGCAGGACTACGCGGTCAAGAACGCCGAGACCCCGCAGCTGCTGGAGGCCTGGCTGCAGCCCCTGGCCGACGCCGGCGCCGACATCTTCCACTGCTCGCAGCGCCGGTTCTGGGAGCCGGAGTTCGAGGGCAGCGACCTGAACTTCGCCGGCTGGGCCAAGAAGCTGACCGGCGCCCCGACCATCACCGTCGGCTCGGTGGGCCTGTCGGGCGAGTTCATCGCGGCGTTCGGCGGCGAGGGCAGCCAGCCGGCCTCGCTGGACGGCCTGCTGGAACGGCTGGAGCGCGGTGAGTTCGATCTGGTCGGCGTCGGCCGGGCGATCCTGCAGGACCCCGAATGGGTGGTGAAGATCCGCGACGGCCGCCAGGACGAGCTGAAGAGCTTCGAGCGCTCGGCGCTGGGGGTGCTGTACTAGGGTCGGCGCCCTTGGTCCTGCCCTGCGGGAAGACCCCCTCAGTCGCTCCGCGACAGCTCCCCCAGAGGGGGAGCAGCTCGTACGGTGTAGATCCTCCCCCTCTGGGGGAGGTGGCTCGAAGGGCCGGAGGGGGTCCGCGGAGGGTGCCGCCTCGATCGCCGGTCGCGGCGGTCTTCGGGAATCCTTATCCGCCCAGCCCCTTGAAACCCCCTTCGGGCTTCCTAGATCTCAGGAGCGGGCCGGGCCCCTCTGGCGAGTGATGCAAGCACTCGTGATGTCGGACCGCATCGGGTGTTCTCGATGTCTGGGTCCGGCTGTCCCTCCCCCCCCTCCGCCGCCGGATCCAGCTTCGAGGACACCCGTCCACCAACAGGACAGGGATCCGAAATGCCGCTTCTGATGTGCCCCAACTGCGACGCCTCCATGCAGGCCGTGCAGCGCGCCAGCGTCGAGTTCGACATGTGCCCCCAGTGCCGGGGCGTGTGGCTGGACCGCGGCGAACTGGAGAAGCTGATGGCCATGGAGCGGGGCGAGCCCCAGGCCGCGACGCCGCGCCTGCCCGACTACGACCGGCCCCGCGAGCGGTCCGACCTTCGCGGCGACTATCGACATGACGACGAGCGCCGCCATCACGGCCAGGGCCGCTATGGCCACAAGAAGAAGCGTTTCGACCTGTTCGACATCTTCGACTGAACCACCCAGACCCAACGATCCGAGCCATGAACCATCTCAAGACCTTCGTCCTGCTGGCCGGCCTGACGGCGCTGTTCGTCGGAGCCGGCTACATGATCGGCGGCCCGACCGGCATGCTGATCGCCCTGGTGTTCGCCGTGGGCATGAACCTGTTCAGCTACTGGAACGCCGACAAGATCGTGCTGCGGATGTACGGCGCGGTCGAGGTCGACGCCGGTCACCCCGAGCCGCTGATCCGGGCCTATGTCGCCGACATCGAGGATCTGGCCGACCGGGCCGGCCTGCCGCGTCCGCGCATCACGGTGATCGACAGCGAGCAGCCCAACGCCTTCGCCACCGGCCGCGATCCGGCCCACGCCGCCGTGGCCGCCAGCACTGGCCTGCTGAGCCTGCTGGACCGCGACGAGATCCGCGGCGTCATGGCCCACGAACTGGCTCACGTGAAGAACCGCGACACCCTGACGATGACCGTGACGGCCACCATCGCGGGCGCGATCTCGGCCCTGGCCAATTTCGGCCTGTTCTTCGGCGGCGCGCGCGACGACGACGAGCGGCCGGGCGGGCTGATCGGGACCATCGCCCTGGCGATCCTGGCGCCGATCGCCGCCATGCTGGTGCAGATGGCCATCAGCCGTTCGCGCGAATACGAGGCCGACCGCGTGGGCGCGCAAATCGCCGGCGACGGCCGGGCCCTGGCCCGGGCGCTGGAGAAGATCGAAGCCTACGCCCGCGGCGGCGCGGTCAATGTCGAGGCCGAGCGCAATCCGGCCACGGCGCACCTGTTCATCATCAACCCGCTGTCGGGCCGGGGCGGCGACAATCTGTTCTCGACCCACCCGGCCACCCACAACCGGGTCGAGGCGCTGCTGCGGCTGGGCGTCAGCCAGGCCACGCGCGGCCGGGTCGGCACGGCCGTCCCGACCGGCGAGAGCCGCCGGATCGGCCCCTGGAGCTGACCGCGACAATCTGCCGCCCCGGCCCCGGTTTTCCCTGGGGCCGGGTTTTCTCCTGCCTTAACTATACGACAAGGGCCCAGGCGCTATCAGTTTGAAACGCTTGGGGGAAAGCCATGACCATGACGATCGAGACGACCACCGGCATCGTCGGCCTGCTGGAGGCCCTGTCGGCCGAGATGTCGATCGCCGCGGTCTCCTGCGGCCACCTGGACAGCGCCCTGGGCCAACTGCTCGAGGCCGTGCCGCTGGAGAGCCGGCTGAAGGTGATGCAGGAACTGCACATGGTCGACATGCTGGCCCAGCACATCACCGCCATCACCGACTTCACCGCCGGCCTGGCCAGTTCGCTGGCCGCCGAGGGCGCGCCGGACGTCGACGGCGCCCTGTCGCGGATCACCCTGGGCGACGTCGCCGCCCGCCTGCGCGAAACGCTGGACGCCAAGGCGGCCTGACACGCGGTCCTCCCCGCATGAAGCGGTGGCGACAAGTTTGGGGCAGGGGAGCCTAAGGCGCCGCCACCGGCCGCACGGGGTTGTACTCCCACGTCCAAGGCATGCCCACGTCGCCCAGCGCCGCCTTCAGCAACGGCGGGAAGATCCGCGCGCCGACACCACTGTTGGTCAGCATCACGAGGCATCGTTCGCCGCGCTCGACGCAGATCAACTGGTTGTCGGTGATGTCGTTATGTCCGCCCTTGAAAAAGCCGTGACCCTGGGGGCCGTCGAACACCACCACTCCGATCCCCGCCGCCAGGCCGATCCTGGCGTTGCCAGGATTGTCGTCGGTCAGGGATGGCGGGAACTGGTGCGCGTTGGCGATCGGGAAGCTGGGCTTGGTCCTTTCGGCGGCGGACCTGGCCGATAGCCCACGGCCCGAGACCATCGCCGCGGCCAGCTTCGACAGGTCGGAGATCGTGGTGTCCAGGGAGCCGGCCGCCTTCACGCTGCTGCGCGCATCGTGCTCTTCGAACTTGCCGTCGTCGTGATAGCCGTCGGCCAGGTTCGCGGCGAAGTCGTCGCGCCAGATCAGGCTGCTGCGGGTCATGCCCAGGGGCTGGAAGATCCGCCGGTTCATCTCGTCGCCGACCTTCAGGCCCAGGCCCTGCTCGATGACGAACTGCATCAGGTTGACGCCCTCGCCGGAATAGATGAAGCGCGTGCCCGGCTCGGCCTTGATGTCCAGCTTTTCGTCGGGGTTCAACCAGCGGAAATTGGGAAAGCCCGCCGTGTGGGTCATCAGCATGCGCGGGGTGATCGTCTCCCAGCGCGGGTCGCCGGCCAGGTCCTTGTAGGCGCCGTAGTCGGGCAGGGGCTTGGGCAGATAGGTCTTGATCGGCGTGTCGAGGTTCAGCTTGCCGTCGTCGACCAGCATCAGCACGTATTGGCCAAACGCCGCCTTGGTGATCGAGGCGCCGTACATGATGGTGTCGGGCGTCAGGGGCAGCTTCTTCTCGACATTGCGCCAGCCCTGGGCGCTGACATGGACCACCTTGCCGTCCTCGATCACCGCATAGGCCAGGCCGGGGATCTTGCCGACCGCCATCAGCCGGGCCGCCTCGGCGTCCAGGGCCTTGTAGTCGGCATGGCCGGCGGACAGGGCGGGCGACGCGGCGGCCAGGCAGGCGGCCGAGACGGCGATCGAAGCGAATTTGCGAAGCACTGGATCCTCGTCGGTTGCGCGCGGCGGGGCCGTGGGCAAACTAGGGCCCAGTTTCCGCTTCTTGCCAAGGTTGTATATGGGGCTCGATCGACGTCGACTGCTGGCCGCGGGACTGTTCCTGACCCTGGGCGGCTGCGCGGGGCGCGGGGGCGTGACCCTGGTGAGCGGCGGGCGGAACGCGCCGGGGGAGCTGGAGACCTTGAGCGCCCTCCAGGCGGACGCGTCCGGCCTGACCGTGACGGTGGCCTCCACCGGCTGTACGCGCCGGGACGACTTCACCTTCTATGTGGACCGTTCAGCGGCCCAGCCGACGGTGGCGTTCGCGCGCAAGCGGCTGGACGTTTGCCGGCAGGCCACGACGACGGCCGTCCTGCGGTTCAGCTATCAGGAGCTGGGCGTGCCGGGGCGGGGGCGGCTGGCGGTGCTCAATCCGGTGGGCGTGGCGCGCTAGAGCATCGCGCGGAAAAGTGGACGCCGTTTTTCCGAAAAAGCGATGCAAAAACAAAAACCTAGAGCAATCGTGCGATTCCTGTATCGCGCGATTTGCTCTAGGCTGGTCCACAGCGGCCGCCGCGATCTCACCCCTTCGGCGAGAACCGCTCGACCATCCAGGGCAGCACCCGCGCCGGGCGCTTGGCGGCGACGTCGATCAGCACCCAGTCGGTGCGGCTCTGGGCGCACATCTCGCCGTCGGGGCCATCGATCCGGAAGAAGCGTTCGAAGCGCGGCCCCTTCAGCTCACCCACCCAGGTGTAGCCGGTGGCGATCTCGTCCGGCAGCAGCTCGCGGCGGTAGTCGATCTCGTGGCGGCGGGCCACCCAGCTCCACGGGGCTCGCTCGTCGGGCGTGGCCCAGGCGTCCCAGTGGGCGATGGCCAGGTCCTGGCCCCAGGCCAGATAGACCACGTTGTTGACGTGGCCGTTGGCGTCGATGTCCGACGCCTTCGGTTCGAAGGTCAGCTTGAAGGCGTCGGCGGGCGGGACGAAGGTCCGGCTCAAGCCTCGATCAGGCCCTGTTCGGCCAGCAAGGTCTTCAGCTCGCCCGACTGGAACATCTCGCGGACGATGTCGCTGCCGCCGATGAACTCGCCCTTGACGTAGAGCTGGGGAATGGTCGGCCAGTCGGTGAAGGTCTTGACGCCCTGGCGCAGCTCGTCGTCCTGCAGGACGTCGACGCCGACGAAGGACACGCCCAGGTGATCGAGGATCTGGACGGTGATCGACGAGAAGCCGCAACGCGGCTGGTCCGGCACGCCCTTCATGAACAGGACCACGGGGTTTTCGGCCACGGTCTTGGCGATGAAGTCGAGGGCGGGGGAGGAAGCGACGTCGGTCATGGAAGGAAATCCTTGGGCGTAGGCTCTCAGCTAGGCGCCGCGCCCCTCCGGGTCAAGCCTTGGGGGCGTCCGGCGGCCTCAGGCGCGACGCTTTGACCGCTCGGCCTGCTGCTGGGCCGAGAAGCGGGCCATCTCGATCTGGGCGGCGCAGCCGGTCGGCAGGTCGCGCTCGACGATCGCCGCCAGGGCCTCGACCTCGGCGGGCGAGGCGGCCGTGACCTGGACCGAGGCCAGGGACGGCTCGGTCAGGGCGTAGCCCAGGCAGATCTGCTGAGCGTCCCAGCCGGGCGTGTTGCGCAGGAAGTCGTAGCCGCCGACGTCGGCCAGCGGATCGGTCTTGCGCCGCCACAGCGACGGCTTGGGCAGGAAGCTGGCCTTGTGGTCCTCGCGCAGCGCGTCGGGCCAGTAGTCCAGCCCGATCACCGCCATCTCGCGGCCGACGGCGGATCGCACGCGGTTGCGCTCCACCCAGCCCGAGGCCAGGTTGAACGGCGTGGCCATGGCGTCGAACTGGCCCGAGGCGACATAGGCGTCGAACTTGTCGCCGGCCCCGGCCACGCCCAGCCGGCGGATCAGCCGCGCGCCGCGCAGGGCCTTCAGCTGCTCCAGGGTCTCGGCGGGAAAGGCGTTGGCGTCCGGGTCGTCCAGGGTGGCCAGGTCCAGATGGCCCAGGCCAGTGCGGTCCAGGGCCTGGTCGATCATGTCGTGCACGGCCTGGGCCTTCAGCGCCCGGTCCAGCGAGCCCCGCAGCCGCCAGCCGATGAACAGCAGGCGCCGCTCGACCGTGGAAAAGGCCTCGGCCGCCCCCTCGATCAGGGCCGACGAAACGCCGTCGATCTCGAAGCTGTTGATGCCGCTTTCCAGGGCCGAGAAGATCAGCCTGCGCCAGTCGGCTCCGCGCAGACGCGGCTGGTCCTCCAGCCTCAGCGTGATCGCCGAGACCGCCACGCCCGCGCTGCCGAGGGGGCGATAGCGCATGGCCGCTACTCCGTCGGGGCGGCGGTTTCGAGCGCCAGGGCGTGCAGCGCCCCGCCCAGCACGTCGGCCAGGGCGCGGTTGACCATCTGGTGCTGCTTGACCCGGTTCAGGCCGCGGAAGGCGGGCGAGACGATCCGCGCCTTGTAGTGGTCGCCGTCGCCGGCCAGGTCGGTCAGCACGATCTCGGCGTCCGGAAAGGCGTCGTGCAGGCGGGCTTCGAGGTCGGGGAAGGACATGGGCACGGCGTTTGACTCCGAATCTCTCAGTCCTGGGTATGCGGCGTAAACCTTAAGAACGGGCATACGGGAAAATGCCCGTTCGGGCTGAAATGTTGCTTTCGCTCCGCGGGAGGGAAAGGTGACAGTGAATCCATTGCAAAATCCGGGCGACGCACGCCATGAAGATCAGATCAACGAGGTCCCGCATGCGTCTTCTTCTGATCTCCGCGGCCTTTGCGGTTGTTCTTTCGGCTCCCGCCCACGCCGCCTCCAAGCCCGGGGCCCATGCGCTGGACGACGTCCGCATCCTGTCGGCCGACAACATGGAAGGGCGGGGCGTCGGGACGCCGGGCGGGGCCAAGGCGCGGGCCTATATCGTCCAGCGCTTCGGCCAGATCGGGCTGCGGCCTCAGGGCGGGACCTTCGAGCGGCCGTTCACCTTCAAGCCCCGGTTCGGCCGGGAGGTCAGCGGCGTGAACCTGGTGGCGCGGATCCAGGGCACGTCCAGCTCCGACAAGGTGCTGGTGGTCTCGGCCCACTACGACCACCTGGGGGTGCGCAAGGGGCAGGTCTATAACGGGGCCGACGACAACGCCTCGGGCGTCGCCGGCCTGCTGGCCGTGGCCGAGGCGTTCAAGGCCCGGCCGCCACGCCACACCGTCCTGATCGTCGCCTTCGACGCCGAGGAGAGCGGGCTGAAAGGCGCCAAGGCCTTCGTCGCCGATCCCCCCGTGCCGCTGGCCAGCATCGGGCTGAACGTCAATTTCGACATGATCAGCAAGAACGCCAAGGGCCAGCTCTATGTCAGCGGCGCCGGTCCCCAGCCGTACCTGAAGCCGGTGCTGGAGACCGTGGCCCGGACCGCCCCGGTCAAGCTGCTGCTGGGCCACGACACCGACGCCCAGGGCAAGGAGAACAACTGGACCGCCCAGTCCGACCAAGGCGCCTTCGCCGAGAAGGGCGTGCCCTGGGTCTATTTCGGCGTCGAGGACCACCCCGAATACCACCAGCCCACCGACGACTTCGCCACCATCCCGCAGGACTTCTTCAAGCGGGCGGTGGCCACGGTGGTCACGGCGACGCGGGCGCTGGACGACGATCTGGACGGGATCAGCAAGGGGGCGGGGCGGTAGGGTCCAGCGCTATTCATTGTTCCGCTCATCCCGGCGAAAGCCGGGATGAGCGGCGTTGAAGTCACCCCGCGCTCTCGTCCACCTCTTCGGCCTCGCCGTCGTCCGCTTCCAGCCCGAAGACCTCGTCGATGACCTCGACGATCTCCTCCAGGTCGTCCAGCGTGACCCGCAGCTTCAGGGTCTGCTCGTCGTCGCCGGTCACGGTCAGGAAGATGCCTTCGGCGGTCTCTTCGAGAATGAACTCGTCCAGGTTCGCAATGACGGCCATGTCGGTCTCCTTGGCTGGCGGGCAAGCGGCTGGGCGCGACGTTCGTTCCCGGGGCAGCCTCGGAAGATAGATAGGGCGGCGATGCGCAATTGTCGTGACGGCCGAAGGCGCCGGGCGCCTCCGGCCTTCGATCACGTTTAGGCCGGTTCGCTCACCGTGTAGCGCGCGGCTGGGCGGTTGCGCGACAGGTTCGGCAGCAACTTGGCCCGGGCCGCGTCATAGGCCGCGAAGTCGGCCGGGTCGGGCAGGGACGGGATGGTGATCAGTTCGCCCTGGTGGAAGCCGGCAAGGGCCGCGTCGACCAGGTCGTCGACCTCCATCAGCATGTTCGGGTCCAGCGCCTCGGCCCCGCCGCTGCCCGACCGGTCCCAGATCTCGGTGCGCGTCGCGCCGGGCAGCACGGCCTGGAGTTGGATGTTCGGGCTCAGTTGCTGCCGCAGGGTCTGGGTGAAGTAGGTCACATAGGCCTTGGTCGCCCCGTAGACGGGCATCTGCAGCTCGGGAGCCAGGCCAACCACCGACGAGATGTTGACGATCGCGCCGCGGTCGCGGGCCGCGAAGGCCTTGGCGGCGGCGTGGGCCAGGCGGGTCACCGAGACGACGTTCAGCTGGATCATGCTTTCGACCCGGTCGAGGTCCTGCTCGACGAAGGCTCCCGCCAGGGAAACACCGGCGTTGTTGATCAGGATGTCGATCGCGGCGTCGGCCAGCCGGGCCTCCACCTTGGCCAGGTCGGCCTTGCGGGTCAGGTCGGCGGTGAGGATGTCGATCTTGACGCCGGTCTCGGCCTTCAACCTGGCGGCCAGGGCCTCGAGCCGGGCGGTGTCGCGGGCCACCAGCACCAGGTCGTGGCCGGCGCGGGCCAGGCGGTCGGCATAGGCGGCCCCGATGCCGCTGGACGCGCCGGTGACCAGGGCCGCGCCGCGAATGTCTTGCTTGCTCATCGTCTTCATCCCGAAGGGGTTGGGCAGGGCCCCATGGCCCGGCCGTGACGCTGAGGTGGTAAGTCACTTTTGAAATGCAAGTGACTAGCTTTCGTTTTGCTAGCCAGCGCCTATATGGAACTCATGACCCGACGCGCCTTCGATCCTGGACAATGCCCCATCGGCCGCACCCTGGAGCGGGTGGGCGACACGTGGAGCCTGATGATCCTGCGCGACGCCGCCCACGGCCTGACCCGGTTCGACCAGTTCGAGAAGAGCCTGGGCATGGCGCCCAATATCCTGGCCCAGCGGCTGGCGGCCCTGGTCGAGGCGGGTTTCCTGGAGCGCCGGCCCTATCGGCAGCGCCCGTTGCGCCATGAATATGCGCCCACGGACCTGGCGCGGGATTTCGAGCCGGTGATGAGGGCCCTGATGGCGTTTGGCAATCGCCACTACGCGACCGAGGGCGTGGCCAGCCAGATGGTGGACGTCACCACCGGCCTGCCGGCCGAGCCGGTGCTGGTGGATCGCCGCTCCGGCAAGCCGATGGACAGCCCGGACTTCGTCCATGCCGCGGGTCCCGCGGCCAGCCCGGCCGTGCGGGAGCGGGTCGCCGCCATCGCGCGGCGGCGCGAGGCGGCGCCCTGAGCGGAACCCTTCCGATCGCCATGGCGGATTTTCAGCCTTCGGTTTAGGGTTCCGGATTGATCGCGCCGGGCTTGGAGAGGATCGGCGCGATCCAAAGCGGCGAAGACCCGCCCTGGGAGGGAGCGATGATCTTGACCCTGCTGTGGAAGTGGCTGCGCGGCCTGTGGCGGGACGCCCATCCGGCGGCCGCCCTGGACGGCGATGCGGCGCTGGAGGGCGAACGGCCCCGATCCGCAAAGTGATCGGGGCCCCGCTCAAGATCAGCCCCAGGTTCCGGCCTTGGCCTGGGCCTGGGCCTGGGCCGCGACGTCGTCGCCGTCGGTGGTGACCGACAGGTCGCGCCAGGCGTCCAGCTCGGCCTGGAGCGCGGCGATCTTGCCGCCGATCATCGCCACCGCGTCTGAACCGGCGGCGAAGCGCAGCGGCGGGTCCGCCCGGTCGGCCAGATCGACCAGCACCCGGCCCAGCTTGGCCGGATCGCCGGCCTGGGCGTGGTTGCGGCCGTCCCAGAACGCCTTCATCTGGCTCGACAGCTCGGCATAGTCCTCGATCTGGCGCGAGCCGTAGCGGACTGAGCTGTCATCGAGGAAGTCGGTGCGGAAGAAGCCGGGCTCGACGATGGTCACCCGGATCCCGAACGCGGCGACCTCCTTGGCGATCGATTCCGAGAACCCTTCGACCGCGAACTTGGTGGCGCAGTAGAGCGAGCCGCCTTCGCCGCCCAGCAGGCCGCCGACCGACGAGACGTTGAAGATCCGTCCGGCCCGCTGGCGGCGCAGGACCGGCAGGACGGCGCGGGTGACGTTGTAGAGGCCGAAGACGTTGGTGTCGTACTGCGCCCGGGCCTCGGCGTCGGTGGTCTCCTCGAACAGGCCCAGATTGCCGTAGCCGGCGTTGTTGACCAGCACATCGATGCGGCCGAACCGGGCCAGGGCGGCCTCGACGGCGCCTTCGGCCTCGGCCTCGCGGGTGACGTCCAGCGACAGCGACAGAACCTTGTCGCTGTCCGGACTGAAGGCGGCTTGCAGCGCCTCGCGGCGGCGGCCGGTGACCACGACGCGGTCGCCGGCGGCCAGCGCCGCCTTGGCAATCTCGGCGCCGAGGCCGCGGGCCGCGCCGGTGACGAACCAGATCTTGCTCATGGAAAATCTCCTTGTTGGTGGCTCTATAGAAGGCCTCCAGCGCCCCCGAGCGTTAGGGTGTTGCTCGCAGGCTCTTGCACGATCCGATCATCCTTGCGCCTCGCGCTTGATCCACGCCAACGGCTGGGCGCATGTGGCGGACATGGATCCGCTGATCGAAATCGGCGCGCTGCTCAAGCGGCACGGCGGGGAAGGGACCTGCGAAACCCCGGTCCCCGGCCTGTCGTTGTACCGGGCCAGCACGCCCACCGAACCCGTGCCGCTGGTCTACCAGCCCCTGATGTGCCTGATCGTGGCGGGGGCCAAGCACACGGCGCTGGGTGACCGCTTGTTCCGCTACGACGTGGGCAAGTTCCTGACCGTGTCGGTCGACCTGCCGGTCTGCGGTCAGGTCGTCGAGGCGCCCTATGCGGCGCTGAGCGTCGCCCTGGATCCGGTCAAGATCGCGCGGCTGATCCTCGAGGCGCCCGCCCCGGCGTCCCCGGCCGCTTCGGCGGGCCTGCAAGTCAACGCGGCGGGACCCGACCTGGTGGACGCGATCCTGCGGCTGGTGCGGCTGCTGGACCGGCCCGCCGATATTCCGGTGCTGGCCCCGATGCTGGAGCGCGAGGTGCTGTGGCGGCTGCTGCAGGGGCCGACCGGCGGCACGATCCGGCAGATCGGCCTGGCCGAAAGCCGCCTCTCGCAGATCAACCGCGCCATCCGGTGGCTGCACGCGAACTTCGCCGCGCCCATGCAGGTGGAGACCCTGGCCCGGCTGGCGGGGATGAGCCCGGCCTCGTTCCACCGCCATTTCCGGGCGGTGACCGCCATGAGCCCGCTGCAGTACCAGAAGCAACTGCGCCTGCAGGCGGCGCGGACCCTGCTGCTGAGCCAGCCCGGCGACGTGGCGGGGGCGGGATTCACCGTCGGCTACGACAGCGCCAGCCAGTTCAGCCGTGAATACGCCCGCCTGTTCGGCGCGCCCCCGGGCCGCGACGCCGCCCGGCTGCGAGCGTCTCCCCAGGCCGCGTTCGCCGTGGCCTGAAGCGCCAACCGGCCTGTTCAATTCTCAACTCCGCTCATCCCGGCGTTCGCCGGGATGAGCGGATCTTGAAGAATCCTAGTCGATGCAGATCGCGCCAGTCGACTTGCCGGCGACGATCTTGGCGTAGCAGCCGAACTGGACGTTGGTCTTCTGACACTGGCCGCTCACGGCGCCCTGGGCTTCCAGGTTGCCCTCGGCGATGCAGGCGCCCTGGCAGTCGGCCTTGTCCGAGCAGGTCTTGCCGGCGTCGGCATAGGGCACGACGCAGGTCTGGCGCTGCAGGCGGCCGACCGGCTGCATCGTCCCGCCGCGCGCGGCGCACGAGGCGTCGGCGCCCGCAACGGTCGAGGAAGGGGCGGCAGGGGCGGGAGCCTGGGCGGCCGGCGCGCAGGCCGCCAGCAGCGACAGGGCGAGGCTGGCGGTCGCCAGGATGGAAAGCTTACGCATACTGGGAAAATCCTTTAGCCGGCCGCGCCCATGAAGCCCGGCAGCCAGGCCTCGTGGGCCGTGCGCAAGGCGTCCAGCGGGATGCTGAACAGGTCGGTCGAGGCGAAGGCGTCGCCGCCCGCCACCCCGGCCACGATGGCGTGGACGCCGGCTTCCTTGGCCGCCGCCAGCACCGCGTCCGGATCGGGCGTGGCCACCAGGTAGCGGGCCTGGTCTTCGCCGAACAGGTAGGGATGGGCGTGGGCGTGGCTGGTGGCGTTCAGGGTGACGCCGACCTGGCTGGCCAGGGCGATGTCGGCCGCGGCGATCAGCAGCCCGCCGTCCGACAGGTCGTGCAGCCCGGCGACCAGGCCCGTGCGGATCAGGCCGCGCACGAAGTCGCCGTTCTTGCGCTCGACGGCCAGGTCGACCGGCGGCGGCGCGCCGTCCTCGCGGCCCAGGATCTCGCGCAGATAGATCGAGGCGCCCAGCTCGCCGTGGGTCTCGCCGATCAGCACCAGGGTGTCGCCTTCGGCCACGTTGCCGAAGCCCATGCGCAGGTCGTAGTCGTCGATCAGGCCGACGGCGCCGACGGTGGGGGTCGGCGGAATGGCGACGCCGTTGGTCTCGTTGTAGAGGCTGACGTTCCCGGACACGACCGGGAAGTCCAGCGCCCGGCAGGCCTCGGCCATGCCGTCGGTGGCGCGGACGATCTGGCCCATGGTCTCGGGCTTTTCGGGGCTGCCGAAGTTCAAGTTGTCGGTGATGGCGATCGGGGTCGCGCCGGCGGCGGTCAGGTTGCGCCAGGCCTCGGCCACGGCCTGCTTGCCGCCCTCGTAGGGGTCGTTCTGGACGTAGCGCGGGGTGACGTCGCTGGTCACGGCGATCGCCTTGCCCTTGCCGTGGATGCGCACGACGCCGGCGTCGCAGCCGGTGGCGCTGTCTTCCAGGGTGTCGGCCATGACGTGGCGGTCGTACTGCTCCCACAGCCAGCGCTTGGAGGCCATGTCGGGGCTGCCGACCACCTTCAGCACGGCCGCGGTCCAGTCGGCGGGGGCGGGGATCTTGCCCGGGTCGAGGTGCGGATGCAGCGTCGGCTGGACCCAGGGCCGGTCGTACAGCGGCGCGTCGTCGAACAGCGGGGCCAGCGGCACGTCGCAGACCACCTCGCCATGGTGCCTGAGCACCAGGTGGCCGGTGTCGGTGGTATGGCCGATGACGGCGGCGTCCAGGCCCCACTTCTCGAAGATGGCGTGGCCGTCCTGCTCGCGGCCGGGCTTCAGCACCGCCAGCATCCGCTCCTGGCTTTCCGAGAGCATCATCTCGTAGGCGCTCATGCCCTCCTCGCGCTGGGGCACCATGTCCATGTCCAGCTCGATGCCGACCCCGCCCTTGCCCGCCATCTCGACCGACGACGAGGTCAGGCCCGCCGCGCCCATGTCCTGGATGGCGGCGACGGCGCCGGTGGCCATCAGCTCCAGGGTGGCCTCGATCAGCAGCTTCTCGGCGAAGGGATCGCCGACCTGGACGGTGGGACGCTTCTCCTCGGAATCCTCGCTGAACTCGGCCGAAGACATGGTCGCGCCGTGAATGCCGTCGCGGCCGGTCTTGGAGCCGAAATAGACGACCGCCAGGCCCGGGCCCGGGGCGGCCGAATAGAAGATCTTGTCGGCGTCGGCCAGGCCCACGCACATGGCGTTGACCAGGATATTGCCGTTGTAGCCCTTGTGGAAGTTGGTCTCGCCGGCGACCGTGGGCACGCCCACGCAGTTGCCGTAGCCGGCGATGCCGGCGACCACGCCGTCGACCAGGCGCTTGGTCTTGGGATGGTCGGGCTCGCCGAACCGCAAGGCGTTGAGCAGGGCGATCGGCCGCGCGCCCATCGTGAACACGTCGCGCATGATGCCGCCCACGCCCGTCGCCGCGCCCTGGTAGGGCTCGATGTAGGACGGGTGGTTGTGGCTTTCCATCTTGAAGATGATGGCGTCGCCGTCGTCGATGTCGATCACGCCGGCGTTCTCGCCGGGGCCGCAGATCACCCGCGGGCCGGTGATCGGGAACTTCTTCAGCTGGTTCTTCGACGACTTGTACGAGCAGTGCTCGGACCACATCACCGAGAACACCCCCAGCTCGACCAGGTTGGGCTCGCGGCCCAGGCGGTCGAGGACGACGGCGTACTCCTCCGGCTTGAGACCGAATTCGGCGGCCGTGTCGGCCATGGACTTGGCGGGGGAGGGCGAGGTGCTCATGGGCGGGCCTTCTAGCCTGACCCGGGGGATTCCGCTATATTCTAGAAACGTCAAAGGTGGTTCTAGAATGGGCATCAGCATCAAGCGCGCGGAGACCGAGGCCCTGGCTCGGCAGGTCGCTGACGCCACGGGGGAAAGTCTGACCGAAGCCATCCATCAAGCCCTGGTCGAGAAGGTCGCGCGACTTGCCGAGCCTTATGCCCTGTCCGATGCGGAGGAGGCGGCCAAGCACGCGTTCTTCGCGGAGCTCGACGCCCGGCCGGTGCTCGACCCTCGCGACTGGCGCGAGATCGAAGCCGAGCTGTACGACGAGCACGGCCAGCCGATCGGATGATCATCGACACCTCGGCCCTGATGGCCATTTCGTTGCGCGAACCCGAGGCGGACGCCTTCTATGCGCTCCTGCTGCGCGCCAGGCGTCGCCTGATGTCGGCCGCGTCCTACGTTGAGGCGTCGGAGGTCTATATGCGGCGGTGGAAGGCGGAAACCGGCGTCTCTCTGCTCAATCGCGACATCGCGCGGCTGCGGATCGAGATCGTCGCGCTCACCGCGGAGCAGGCCTACGCCGCCGCCGAGGCGAGGCGGATCTATGGGAAAGGCCGGCATGACGCCGCGCTGAACTATGGCGACAGCTTCGCCTACGCTCTTGCCAAATCCCTGGACGAGCCGTTGCTGTTCAAGGGAAATGACTTCAGCCACACCGATGTGAAGCGAGCCGCCCCATGATCTCCCGCCGCCACGTGATCGCGCTCGCCGCCGTCCTGCCCCTGACCGCCGCGGGCGCCGCGCCCGTGCGGGTTCGGATGGTCACCGACCTGGGGCCGATCGTCATCGAGCTCTATCCGGACAAGGCGCCGATCACCGTGGCCAATTTCCTGGCCTATGCGGACCAGCATCTGCTGGACGGCGGCAGCTTCTACCGGACGGTTTCTCCGAAGAACGACAACAACCCGGCGACCATCAGCGTCATCCAGGGCGGGCTGAACCGCGACGACAGCCCGCTGCCGGCCATCGCCCATGAGACGACCAGGGTCACCGGGGTCCTGCATACCGACGGCGTGATCTCGATGGCGCGGGACAAGCCGGGCACGGCGGGCTCGGAGTTCTTCATCTGCCTGGGCGACAATCCGGCCCTGGACTTCGGCGGGCCCCGCAACAAGGACGGCCAGGGCTTCGCGGCGTTCGGCAGGGTGATCGAGGGCATGGACGTGGTCCGCAAGATCCACGACGCCCCGACTGTCGCCAAGGCCGACGACCCCTACATGAAGGGCCAGATCATCGAAAACCCGGTGAAGATTCAAAAGCTAAGCCGGAACTAAGGCAGCTTGGCGCTGGGAACGGGCTGAATCCCGGGCCGTTTTCCTTTTCGTGCGCGATCGGCGCGCTGTCCAAGGAGAAAGCTCATGGGTGACAACAAGACCCGAGGTCCGCAGCAGCAGCAGAACGACCCGCAGCGACAGTCTCCGGGCCAGCAGCAGCAGCAAGGCGACCGCAACCGCCAGAACGAGCAGGGCCGCAATCCCGGCGGCCAGGCCAATCAGGCGGATCAGCAGCGCCGCGACCGCTGACAAACTACGCTCCGTAAATGTGAAGGCGGGGCCGGCGGTATCCGCCGGCCCCTTTTCGTTGAGGGGAGTCCCCTCAGTCGGCTTCGCCGACAGCTCCCCCAGAGGGGGAGCAGCTTGTACAGCGCAGATCCTCCCCCTCTGGGGGAGGTGACCCGAAGGGCCGGAGGGGGGCTACCGCCCCACCACCGGCAGCTCGATGAAGCTGGCCGTGTCGCCCGCGTGATAGACCCGCTGGGTGGCCTTCACATAGTCCGCCGGCTTGGCGAAGAAGATGTTGGGTACGAAGGTCTGCGGGTTGCGGTCGTAGAGCGGGAACCAGCTGGACTGCACCTGAACCATGATCCGGTGACCCGGCTGGAACGTGTAGTTCGCGGTCGGCAGGATGAACTGGTACTTCAGCGGCGCATTGGGCTTGAGGGCCTTGGGGGCGCTGAAGCTCTCGCGATAGCGGCCGCGGAAGATGTCCATGCCCACGGCCAGCTGGTAGCCGCCCAGTTCGGGCTGGCTGGGAACCTCATCGGGGAAGACGTCGATCAGCTTGACCACCCAGTCGCTGTCCGTGCCGCTGGTCGAGGCCGTCAGGTTGACCTTCGGCACGCCGGCGATCTTCAGCGGCGCGGTCAGGGGCTCGGAGACGTAGCTCAGCACGTCGGTGCGGTCGGCCACGGCGCGCTGGTCGGTCAGCAGCCAGGGCGTCCAGCGGTCGCGGTCGCCGAACTTCATCGGGCGGGGGATGTAGGGCACGGGCTTGGCGGGATCGGAGACGTATTCGTCATAGGCGGCCGCGCCCTTGGCCGTGGCGGGGGCGCTGAACGACAGGCCGCCAGCGCCGGTCAGGTAGAGGTTCTTGGCCGCGCCCTGCGGCCAGCTTTTGTAGTGATCCCAGCGATTCTGGCCGGGGTCGTAGATCAGCACCGGCGGCGTGTCGGCCTTGGGCGCGCCGTCCTTCAGGTACTGGTTGAAGAACGGCAGCAGCACGTCGCGGCGGAACTGCAGAGCGGTGTCGCCGTCCCACTTGAACACCCCCAGGCTGGAGCCGTCATAGTTCACCTGGCTATGCCGCCAGGGACCCAGCACCAGGTAGCTCTTGTCGTTGGCCGTGTCCTTCGGCTCGGTAGCGGCGTAGGCGTGGACCGCGCCCCACATGTCCTCCTGGTCCCACAGGCCCTGGATCCACATGGTCGGCACCTTCAGCGGCTGCTCGGCCATGGTCTTATCCAGCGCCTGCTGGCTCCAGAACGGCGTGTAGGCGGCGTTCTCGGTCAGCTTCTTCCACCAGGGCAGGACGTCCAGCCCGTTGGCCTTGGCGTAGTCGCCGGCCGAGCCGGCGCGGCGGAAGTTCTCGTAGTCGTCCGGGCTCTGGCGCGCGACGCTGTCGCCGGCCCCCCGCTTGGTGGTCTGGCCGACGAAATAGTCGAAGTTCACCTGCCGGAACGCGCCGAAGTGGAACCAGTCGTCGCCCATCCAGCCGTCGACCATCGGGCTCATCGGCGCGGCCACCTTCAGGGCCGGGTGCGGATTGACCAGGGCCATGACCACGGTGAAGCCCTCGTAGGACGAGCCCAGCATGCCGACCTTGCCGTTGCTCTCGGCCACGTTCTTGGTCAGCCACTCGATGGTGTCGTAGGCGTCGGTGGCGTGGTCGACCTCGCTGTTGTTCAGCGGTCCCTTCAGCGGGCGGGTCATCACATAGTCGCCCTCCGAGCCGTACTTGCCGCGGATGTCCTGGATGACGCGGATATAGCCGTCCTTGACGAACACCTCGTCGCCCTGGGCGAGCTCGGAGATCATGTGAGGGCTGTCGTTGCGGGCCGTGCGCTTGGCGGCGTTGTAGGGCGTGCGGGTCAGCAGGATCGGCGCGTTCCTGGCTCCCTTGGGCACGACGATCACGGTGTAGAGCTTGGTCCCGTCGCGCATCGGGATCATCACCACGCGCTTGTCGTAGTCGTAGCCGGCCGTGGGCGCGACGTACTTGCCGTCGATGTCCGGCGTCAGGGCCGAAGTCTGGGCTTGGGCGACGCCGGCGAAGGCGGTGAGGACGGCGGCGGCCAACAGGCCGGCGCGCAAGTTGGACGCAAGACTCATGGAAAGCTCCCCAAAAGGTGCGGGGAGCTTAGGAGGGGTTTGGGTGGGGCGCTATAGTGTAACATCGCCTGCAATCTCCTTATCCGTGAAATGGGAGACGCTCTGATCGGACGCTCAGAATGGTCGATGTGTTCTGCCTGTGATATTTCTAGAAAAGAGGAGTTTTCTAGATGGCTTTCAGCATCAAGGACGCCGAAACCGACCGCATCGTGCGAGCCCTGGCCGAGCGCACGGGACTTGGTCTTACCGAGACCGTTCGGGTCGCGGCCGAAAATGAACTGAAGCGACGGGGTGGCGACGCCACGCCCCCGGCCGCGCGGGCGGCGGAGATCATGCGCTGGCTCCAGGCCCGAGACCTAGGACCCGATACCGGTCTGGGCCGGACCGAGATCGAGGCCGATCTCTATGACGAGGCCGGATTGCCGCGCTGATGGTCATCGACACCTCGGCGATCATCGCCATTGAGTTCGGCGAGAGCGAACGCGCCGCCTTTGTCACCGCGATTCTCGCTGCCGACACCCGGCTGGTTTCGGCGGCCAGTTATGTGGAATGTGTCGCGGTGCTGTCGCGCCGCTATCCTGAGGCCGCCGCCGCGGCGACCATCGACGAGACCTTCCGCCGCCTCGGAATGGTGGTGGTGGATGTCACATCGGAGCAGGCCAGAACCGCCGCCCAGGCCTTGGAGCGCTACGGGCGAACCCGTCATTCGGCCAGCCTGAACTACGGCGACAGTTTCGCCTATGCCCTGGCCAGGATTACGGGAGAGCCGCTGCTGTTCAAGGGCGACGATTTCAGTCGCACCGACATCATCCGCGCGATGCTCTAGAGCAAATCGCGCGATATAGGAATCGCACGACTTGCTCCAGATTTTGTTTTCGCACCGCTTTTTGCTGAAAACCGGCGTCTACTTTTCCGCGCGATGCTCTAGGCGCTGGCGAAGATGCTGCGGAACAGCAGGGCCCCGTCTTCCGAGCCCAGGTCAGGGTCGAACGCGCGGTCGGGGTGGGGCATCAGGCCCAGGACGTTGCCCTTGGCGTTCATGACGCCGGCGATGTCGCGGGCCGAACCGTTGGGATTGTCCTGGTAGCGGAACACCACCTGGCCCTCACCCTCGATCCGGTCCAGCGTCGCCTCGTCGGCGAAGTAGTTGCCCTCGCCGTTGCCGACCGTCATCACCGCCGAGCGCTGCTCGCCGAAGCTGGCGGTGAAGCGGGTCTGGCTGTTGACCACGTCCAGGGCCACCGGCTTGCAGACATATTTGAGCTTGGCGTTGCGCAGCAGGGCGCCGGGCAGCAGGCCGACCTCGGTCAGCACCTGGAAGCCGTTGCAGATCCCGACCACGGCCACGCCGTCCTCGGCCGCCTTGACGACCTCGCGCATGACCGGGCTCTGGGCGGCCATGGCCCCGCAGCGCAGGTAGTCGCCGTAGGAGAAGCCGCCGGGCAGGACGATCAGGTCCAGGTCGTCCGGCAGGGCCGTCTCCTGGTGCCAGACCATCTCGACGCGGGCTCCAGCGGAGCGCTCGATGGCGACCTTGCAGTCACGATCGCAATTGGAACCGGGGAAGACGACGACGGCGGCTTTCATGGCGCGGGCCTGTAGCACCGTTCGCTGGGGATGTCAGGGGGCTTCGCGACCGGGACGCCCCTCAGTCGGCTTCGCCGACAGCTCCCCCAGAGGGGAGCAGCTCGTATAAATTAGATCCTCCCCCTCTGGGGGAGGTGGCCCGAAGGGCCGGAGGGGGCCCGCGGCGTCGGACGTCCTAGGCGCATTCGTCCAGCACCGGCTCCGCCGTCGCCTCGTCCGGCGCGGGGAAGGGAACCTTGAACGTGAAGGCTTCCGGCGTCGGGCCGTGGGTCTCCAGCAGGGCCAGCTTGGCCTTGGCTTCCTCGATGGTCGGGCGGTGGCCGGCAGGGACCCACCACAGGACCATGTAGAGGTCCATGTGCTCGAACCATTCACGGCGGCGGCGCATGAACTGCACGTGGCCGCCGCGATAGACATAGGCGCCCAGCGACGGGATGTCGGTCCAGACCGACATGTTGATCGCGATCAGGGCGTCGTCGAACGGCTGCAGGTCGGTGGCGTTGTTGCCCTCGCCGGTCAGTCGCCAGACGAAGCCGGGCGAGGCCTCGGCCAGGGCGTTGATCGGATCGAGGTTGTCGGCGAAGTCCTTGATCATCGGATGATCGATCGGCGCGCGCAGGCGACCGATGTTGACCTGGGCCAGGTGGAACTTCGCGCTCATGCAAACCCTCCGATTTCACCGAACATGGGGCGGCGAGGCGGGAGCGGAAGGCGTGGCGCAAAGAAAAAGCGCCGCTCCGGAGGAGGGCGCTGGATCATGGCGCGGACGGGGACAGGCGCATGCGCCTGTCCCCGATCACATCAGGCGATCTCGACGCGGTAGCTTTCGATGACCGTATTGGCCAGCAGCTCGTCGCACATGGCCTTGACCTCGGCCTCGGCCTTGGCGGCGTCGGTCTCGGTGAGGTCGAACTCGATGGTGCGGCCTACCCGCACGCCCGAGACGTCGGCCCAGCCCAGGCCGTGCAGGGCGGCTTCGACGGCCTTGCCCTGAACGTCCAGGACGCCGGGCTTGAGGAACACTTGAACCTTGGCTTTCATTTTCACTCGCCTAGTGCACGCCGCCTTGGATGACGGTGGGCATTTCCTTCATGATGCCGAGGCGGCGGGCCACTTCGGTATAGCTTTCGATGACGTTGCCCAGGTCGCGGCGGAACCGGTCCTTGTCCATCTTCTCGTTGGTGGCCGAGTCCCACAGGCGGCAGCTGTCGGGGCTGATCTCGTCGGCCAGGATCACGCGGCTGAAGTCGCCTTCGTAGACGCGGCCGAACTCGATCTTGAAGTCGACCAGGGTGATGCCCACGCCGCTGAACAGGCCCGACAGATAGTCGTTCACCCGCAGGGCCATGGCCATCATGTCGTCGATCTCCTGGGTGGCGGCCCAGTTGAACGCGGTGATGTGTTCCTCGGAGACCATCGGGTCGCCGAGCTTGTCGTCCTTGTAGTAGAACTCGATGATCGACCGCGGCAGCGGGGTGCCTTCGGTCAGGCCCAGCCGCGTGGCGATCGAGCCGGCGGCGATGTTGCGCACCACTACCTCGAGCGGGATGATCTCGACTTCCTTGATCAGCTGCTCGCGCAGGCTGAGGCGTCGGATGAAGTGGTTCTGCACGCCGATGCCGTTCAGGCGAGTCATGATGTACTCGCTGATACGGTTGTTGATCACGCCCTTGCCCTCGAGGACCGCCTTTTTCTGGGCGTTGAAGGCGGTGGCGTCGTCCTTGAAGTACTGGATGAGGGTGCCCGGTTCGGGGCCCTCGTACAGGATCTTGGCCTTGCCTTCGTAGATCTTCTTGCGGCGGGTGGTCATGGCTCTCGTCGAGGCCCTTCTGGTTGCGGGCGCGCCCCTGTCCGGAAACCGGTCCGGAAAATCTCCGGAGAAACGAAAAGCGCGCGCGGCGGATAGCTGCGCGCGGCGTTCGACTCAAGGCCGCTCACGAAAAATGTCGTCCCGAAACTAGCCGAACGCGGCCCCTGGCGCAAACAGCGCTAGCCGGAACCGCAGGATTGTGAGCGGATCAGCAGCGCTGCGGCGTTGCTTCCGATTGCCGGGCGGCTCGCCAGAGGATATGCAGCCGGCTCAGAGACTATTGGGGCTTTCATGACCACCTTCGACGAACGCGAACAGGGTTTCGAACGCAAGTTCGCGCTGGAGCAGGAACAGGAATTCAAGGCGACCGCCCGCCGCAACCGCCTGCTGGGCGAATGGGCGGCCGAGCTGATGGGCCTGGCGACGGTCGAGGAGTACGCCCGCGCCGTCGTGAAGTCCGACTTCGAACAGCCCGGCGACGAGGACGTGCTGCGCAAGGTCGCCGGCGACCTGAAGGGTTCGGGCGTCAATGTCAGCGAGGGCGAGGTGCGCCGGAAGATGGACGAGCTTCTGGCCCTGGCCCGCGGCCAGATCGCCGCCGGCGAGTAGGGCTCGGCGGCCGTGGCCGCGAATAATTCTGATGATTGAGCAAGGCCCGGCCGCGCGGTTCACCGCGGCCGGGCCTTGTCCGTTCAGGGGACGCCCGCCGGATAAACGAGGCGTACGGATTGTTTACCCCTATAGGTAGATAGAAAAAGACAAAGCTCGCCCAGGTTTCCTTTGGGTGTCGTCGCGTCCCGGATGTATCACTCTCTCTCTCAAAGGGCGATCACATGTCGCCACACAACAGGAGGATGCATCCATGGCTGACGATGTTGGTACGCTTCATACCCAGAAGGCCGGCGACAAGGTCGGGCTCTATTTCGTCAAGGCGGTGGTCGGCAATGTCGGCACGCCCGGCGCGCCGATCGTGAACCTGGCCCTGACCGTCCAGGCGGCCTCGGGCCATGTCAGCGGCATCGCCGAGGTCAACCAGGCGGTTCTGGGCGGCAACCATCGCTTCCCGGTCACCGGCCAGATCTATCAGACCGGTTTCGGCCCCAACCACCAGCTGGTCTCGCTGAGCGGCGAGTTCGTCTACAGCGTGCCGCCGCCCGCCATCGGCTCGTTCCTCGCCAAGTTCACGGCCGCGCTCTCGGTCGACCAGGCCTGGAACGGTTCGGGCGGCTTCAACTATCTGAACACCCACGTCGAGCACGTGCCGGTCAAGCACATCGCCTGATCCGGACGCGGCGAGGCGCCGGCCCGCGTCGCCCCCGCTCCCCCCATCGGGCGGCGGCGCGGGCCTTCTGGCGTCACCAGACCCGCGAGCGGGCCTCGGGCGCCAGGTAGTAGGCGTCGCCGGGCTTGACCCCGAAGGCGTCGTACCAGGCGTCGACATTGCGGGTGGGGCCGACTACGCGGAACGACGACGGCGCATGCGGGTCCGACGCCATCTGCTGCTTCAGCGAATCGTCGCGGGCCTTTTCCTGCCAGGACTGGGCGAAGGCCAGGAACAGGCGCTGGTCGCCGGTCAGGCCGCCGATCACTGGCGCCGGCTTGCCGCCCAGCGAGGCGTGGTAGGCGTCCAGGGCCACCTGCAGGCCGGCCAGGTCGGCGATGTTCTCGCCCATGGTCAGCTTGCCGTTGATGTGCGCGCCAGGCACGGGCTCGTAGGCGTCGTACTGCTTGCCCAGCACGTCGGCCTGGGCGTCGAAGCGCTTGGCGTCCTCGGGAGTCCACCAGTCGCGCAGCTTGCCGGTGGCGTCGATCTTGCGGCCCTGGTCGTCGAAGCCGTGGCTGATCTCGTGCCCGATCACCGCGCCGATCGCGCCGTAGTTCACCGCCGGATCGGCGGCCGGATCGAAATAGGGGGCCTGCAGGATCCCGGCCGGGAAGACGATCTTGTTCTCCAGCCCGCCGTTGTAGGCGTTCACCGTCTGCGGGGTCATGCCCCATTTGCCGTGGTCCACCGGCTTGCCCAGGTCGCTCAGCGTATAGGCCCATTCGAAGCGCCGGCTGGCCGCGACATTGCCGTAGAGATCGCCCGCGTCCAGCTTCAGGCCCGAATAGTCGCGCCACTTGTCGGGATAGCCGACCATCACCTGCATCTTGGAAAGCTTGGTCAGGGCCTCGGCCTTGGTCGCCGGGCTCATCCACGGCGCCTTCTGGATCCGCGCCGCCATCGCCGTCTTCAGGTTGGCGATCAGCTCGACCATCTGGGCCTTGGAGCTGGGCGGGAAGTACTTGGCGACATAGGCCTGGCCGACCATTTCGCCCAGGCTGCCGTCGACCAGCTGCACGCCGCGCTTCCAGCGGGGGCGCAGCGCCGACTGGCCGCTGAGGACCTTGATGTACTCGAACCGGCTGTCGACAAAGCGCTTGGAGAGGTACGGCGAGGTCTCGGCCACGATGTTGAAGGTCTGCCAGGCCTTCAGGGTGTCCAGCGGCGTCTCGTCATAGATCTTGGCGATGTCGCGTACGGCGGTCTTCTCGCCCAGCACCATCTTGCCCAGGCCCGGCATGCCCGCGCCGGTCAGGTACGGCGTCCAGGGGAAGGGGGCGTAGGTCGCCAGTTCGGCGGCGGTGGTCGGGTTGTAGGTCTTGTCGATGTCGCGGCGGTCGGCGACGGGCCAGCTGACCTTGGCGATCCGGGTCTCGAAGGCCACGACCTCGGCGGCGCTCTTGGCCGGGTCGGGATAGCCGGCCATCTTCAGGGCCCGCTCGACAAAGGCCGTATAGGCCGCCAGCTGAGGCTTGAAGCCGTCGGTCAGGTAGTAGTCACGGTCAGGCAGGCCCAGGCCGGCCTGGCCGACATAAAGGGTGTTGATCTCCGGGTTCTTGGCGTCCGGATAGATGTCCAGCGAAAAGACGCCGCTGCCGAACCCGCCCTGGGCCTGGCCCATGGCGGCGGCGAAGTCGGCCTTGGTCTTGATCGCCGCGATCCGCGCCAGGTCGGCCTTCAGCGGCTTGTCGTCGACCGCCTCGACCTTGGCCTCGTCGGTGAAGCTCTTGTACAGGGCGCCGATCTGGGTCGAGGCGTCGGCCGTCTCGATCAGGGTGCGCAGCTGGTCCTGCGAGCGGTTGTAGACGTCGTAGCCGACTCCGGCCGAAGCCTGGTCGTCGGGGATCTGGGTGCGCGCCGCCCAGGCGCCGTTGGCGTACTTGTCGAAGTCCGTCCCCGGCGAGACCGACCGGTCGCCGGCGGTCAAGTCGACGCCCCAGTCGCCATACATCGCCCTGGCGGGCGGATCGGCCGCGAAGGCCGGGGCGGCCGAGACGGTCGTGGACAGGGCGATCGCCGAAACGGCGGCCAGCAGGAACATGCGCATAGGAAGTCTCCCCTCAGAGCTAGCGATGCTGCCCTAGTTGCGTGGCGGGCGCAGATGAAAATGCTGTAATGTGGCGGCGCCTCCCCGATTTGCCTTTCCGGTCTGCTTAGCTAAGATGGTTAGCTAAGCGGAGACTCCGATGACCGTCGTCACCATCCACTACGCCAAGACCAACCTCTCGCGCCTGCTGGCCGAGGTCGAGGCCGGCGGCGAGGTGGTGATCGCCCGCGGCAAGACCCCGGTGGCCAAGCTGCTGCCGGCGGAGCCGCCGCGACCACGGCGGGTCTTCGGGTCGATGAGGGGACAGGTGGCGCTCGACGATAGTTTCTTCGAGGCCTTGCCCGATGACGAACTGGCCTTATGGAGCGGCGAAGGCGATTGAGGCTGCTGCTCGACACCCACGCCCTGATCTGGTTCGTCGCGGGGGCCGCCGCCCTGCCGATCGCCGCGCGACGCGCGATCGAGGACGACACCAACGACGTCTTCGTCAGCGCCGTATCGGCCATGGAGGTCACGACAAAGTTCAGGCTCGGAAAACTGCCGTCGGCGGGGCCGCTGGCGGAACGTTTCGAGCAAGCCGTTGCCGAACGGGGTTTCCTGTCCCTGCCGATCACCATCGGTCACGCCGAGAGGGCGGGCGCCATGCCGATCGCGCACAAGGACCCGTTCGACCGCCTGCTGATCGCCCAGGCCTTTGTCGAGGACATGCTGCTGGTCTCGAACGAGGCGGCGTTCGACGGCTACGGGGTCAGCCGGCTCTGGTAGGCAGGAAGGCCCGCAGGCCGTTCCAGAGTTCGGCCTTCTGCTGAAACGATCGCGCCGCATGGGCGGGGCTGGAGGAGGGCAGGGCCAGGGTGGCGATGCGGTCGCCGATCAGCCGCCCACCCAGCCTGGCCGCCGTCCCGCCGTTGAAGGCCACGACGCGCAAGGCCGACAAGGTCTCGATCAGGGCGCTCAGGTCGTTGGCCGCCGGATCGCGGATGGCGGCGTCCAGGCTGCCCGGCCGTTCGGCCTGGGCGATTACATCCCACAGGCCCACCCCGCGCGCGAGCAGGGCGGCCAGGCGGTCTTCATAGGCCAGCGGGACCAGCGGCGTGTCGAGCACGCCCTCCATCAGCCGCCAGAAGGCGTTGCGCGGATTGCCGTAGTACTGCCGCGCGACCAGCGAGGCCTCGCCCGGCAGGCTGCCCAGGATCAGCACGCGGGTGCGCCCGTCGACGACCGGAGGGAAGCCGGATTTTCGGGTCATGTCGGCCGCTCCGTGAGGGACGCGGAAACCCCGTCCTTCGACACGCTCAGGATGAGGTTTCCGACTGAAACGGCGCGAGAATAGCCCTCATCCTGAGCGTGTCGAAGGACGAGGGCGGCCCGCTTTGGAGACTCAGCCCTGCTCGCCGAACACCCGCTTGAAGATCACGTCGACGTTCTTGGTGTGGTAGCCGTAGTCGAACAGCTCCTCGAGTTCGGCGTCCGACAGGGCCTTGCTGACCACCGGGTCGGCCTTCAGGAAGTCGATGAACCGGCCCTCGCCGCGCCAGACCTTCATGGCGTTGCCCTGGACCGCCGCATAGGCGTCCTCGCGGCTGACGTCCTTGTGGGTCAGGGCCAGCATGACCCGCTGCGAGAACACCAGCCCGCCCAGCTTGTCCAGGTTCTTGGCCATGTTGTCGGGATAGATGTTGAAGCGCTCGATCACCCCGGCCAGACGGCGCAGGGCGAAGTCCAGATGGATCGTGGCGTCCGGTCCGATGCCGCGCTCGACCGACGAGTGGCTGATGTCGCGCTCATGCCAGAGGGCGACGTTCTCCAGGGCCGGGGTCACGGCCGAGCGCACCAGGCGGGCCAGGCCCGTCAGGTTCTCGGTCAGGATCGGGTTGCGCTTGTGCGGCATGGCCGACGAGCCCTTCTGGCCCGGGTCGAACGGCTCCTCGGCCTCCAGCACCTCGGTGCGCTGCAGGTGCCGGATCTCGGTCGCCAGCCGCTCGACCGACGAGGCCACCACGCCCAGGGCGGCGAAATAGGCCGCGTGGCGGTCGCGCGGGATCACCTGGGTCGAGACCGGTTCGACCGCCAGGCCCATCTTGTCGGCCACGTGCTGTTCGACGCGGGGATCGACATTGGCGAAGGTGCCCACGGCGCCCGAGATCGCGCAGGTCGCGATCTCGAACCTGGCCATCGCCAGGCGTTCCTTGGCGCGCTGGAATTCGGCGTAGTAGCCGGCCAGCTTCAGGCCGAAGGTGATCGGCTCGGCGTGGATGCCGTGGCTGCGGCCCACGCAGACCGTCATCTTGTGTTCCAGGGCCCGGCGCTTCAGCGCGGCCAGGACCAGATCGACGTCCTCCAGCAGCAGGTCGGTGGCCCGCGACAGCTGCACGGCGAAGCAGGTGTCCAGCACGTCGCTGCTGGTCATGCCCTGGTGCAGGAAGCGGGCCTCGGGGCCGACAATTTCCGACACATGGGTCAGGAAGGCGATGACGTCGTGCTTGGTGACGCGCTCGATCTCGTCGATGCGGTCGCTGTCCCAGACCGCGTCGCGGCCCTTTTCCCAGATCGTCTGCGCCGCCAGCTTGGGAATCACCCCCAGCTCGGCCATGGCGTCGGCGGCGTGGGCCTCGATCTCGAACCAGATCTTGTACTTGGTCTGGCTGGACCAGATGGCGGCGGCTTCGGGGCGGGAATAGCGGGTGATCATGGGGCGGGCGTTTGGTCCCGTCCGCCGGTCGAGTCAAGGGAAGGGGATTATTACTTCCGCCGGGGGCGCGCACTCACGGCAAGGCGTTGAAGGATTTTGCAGGGCGTCCGGTGTGAGTGCGTGTCCCCTGTTTCGTCCGCTGAGTCGGAGGGCGAATTGTTTGGGATCCTGGTCAGGCGCGGTGGGCGACGGAGGGGACACGCACTCACCCGGCGGTCCGGGATCGATTTTCCGGGGCCTTGCCGTGAGTGCGCGTCCCCGGTTGGGCGTCTATCCTCGGCGGATAGAGAGTCAAGTTCAATGATTTCAGAGGCTTGAACTTTCTCGACCCGATTTGGTCCTCACCCTTCCAGATCGCCCGCATACTGCTTGCACCTGAAGGCATGGGAAGGGCGCGAGGCCAGCGACCGATGCGGCTTTCAGGGGTGGACGAGCGGGGCTTGTCGGCGGCGCGTGAGTTTGCGGTCGGCGGGCTTAAACAGAGGGCGAGGGACGTAAGCTCGCCCATCGGGGTCTTCTCGCTGGAAGGCTCCGCCCGTCGTGGGGTTCGCTCCGGTCCTCGAAAGGCTCACTCCCGCCTCTGAAATCATGCGGTGCACAGATCCACCGAGGAACTACCGGGTGGGGTGAAGGGCGGAAAAGGCCCGCGCGCCCCGGCCTTGCGGATAACGGCTCCACGCGAAGCGCCTGACTTCGTCGAAACGGTACACATAACTGCAAATCATCCGGGCGAGGCCCGGGCGCTTCGCACCCTTCCCATCCGATCGCAGCTTCGGCGCGTGAGCGTGAAGCCGCGCCTACAAGTTCCTCCCCCTGTGGGGGAGGAACTTAGCCCCGCGCCGCCGCCCGCTCCCGCATGTGCTTGACCATGCCGATCGCCGCCAGTCCGTAGTGCAGGGCGGCCCAGGCGTAGAAGCACAGCGAGACGATGACGCCCTGCTGGGTGGCTCGGGCCATGGCGCCGTGGCAGGCCTTGGCCAGGTCCGGCGCCGAGCCCTTGGGGGCCAGGCCGCCGGGGCACTGGGCGGTGAAGCTGGCCGTCCCCGGGTCACTGAACGAACCGCCCAGGGCGTGGAAGATCGACGAGGCGTCCGGGTGATTGAAGTGGAACCGCGCCAGGTGGTCGATCAGCCAGCCGGTGAAGACCGGTCCGCCGCCCAGGGCGATCAGGTTCAGGAAGAAGAACAGCAGGGCCGTGGCCGTAGCCCGGCGGCGCGGCTCGACCGAGTTCTGGACGACGCCGAAGGTCGGGGCCAGGTAGGTGTAGTGGAAGATGCCCGGGACCAGCAGGATCAGGGCCGTGGCCTTCCAGTCGGTCTGCAGATAGGCGGCGATATAGATCGGGGTGCAGATGGCGAGGCCGATGGCCGGCACCAGGGCGTACCACTTGGCGCTGCGCTTGCCGGTCCAGTCGGTCAGGAAGCCGCCCACCAGAGTGCCGACGCCCGCCGAGAAGCCGCCGATCAGGCCGACGATCAGGCCTACCTGGGCCAGGCCCAGGCCGAAGGTGCGGACGAAGTAGGGCGGCACGAAAGCGCCCGAGCCGTAAGAGCCGAACGAGGCGATGGTCACGCCCAGCATCATGTGCAGCACCGGCCACTTGCCGAACAGCACGCCCATGACCGCGCTCAGTTCCTTGAACTCGTTGACCAGCGAGAATGGCGGCTTGGCCGGTTCGGCCACCACGTCTTCGGCTTCAAGCGGGCGCTCTACCCGTTCGGAATGGCCGCGCGGCGGTTCCTTGACGACCAGCTTGACCAGCAGGGCCAGCAGGATGCCCGGCAGGCCGACGATTACGAAGGCCACGCGCCAGCTGAACTCCTGGGCCAGCCAGCCGCCGGCCACCGCCCCGAACATCGTGCCCAGCGGGATGCCGAACGAATAGATCGACAAGGCCGAGGCGCGCTTCCTGGGCTCGTAATAGTCGCTGATCAGCGAGTGCGACGGCGGGGAGCAGCCGGCCTCGCCGACCCCGACCCCGAAGCGGTAGAGGGCCAGCTGGGCGAAGCTGGCGGCGCTGCCGCACAGGGCGGTGAAGCCCGACCAGATGACCAGCGACACCGAGATGATCGTCACCCGGTTCCAGCGCTCGGCCATGCGGGCGATCGGGATGCCCAGCAGGGTGTAGAGCAGCGCGAAATAGAGGCCGCCCAGCAGGCCCAGCTGGGTGTCGGTCAGCTTCAGGTCGACCTTGATGGCCTGGCCGATGGTGGCGATGATCGTGCGGTCGATGAAGTTGAAGGTGTATGTGGCCAGCAGCAGCCCCAGCACCGCGGCCTTGTAGCCGTTCGAATACAGCGGCTTCACGCCGCGCGGCGTCATCGCCTCCGCCATCCCGGGCCTCTCCCTTCAAACATTTGTTCTAATCGTTGGGCCGACTGTAGACGTAAGGGAAGCGCCAAGGCCAGAGGGGAAATCCGGGCGGTTTGGCGGCGACCAGATGAACGCCGGACAACGAGGGCGCCCGGGCTCGTTCAGGCGCGAAGGTCTTCAATGGGTCCATGGCCGCGACAGACGGCCTTGCAGGAGGTCCGCCATGCACGCCTTGCCCCGCCAGAACCCCGAGCCGGTCGCCCGGTCCGCCGAAATCGTGCCCTTCGAGGCGCTGAACCGGGCGCGGACGGCCCGCGCCCTGGCCCGCGACCCCGGCCCGCCCGACGAACCCCGTCCCTGGGCCTATGTCTTTCCGCGACCTTCGGTCAGCGAAAACAGCTAGGCCAGGTCCACCGGCGTTGTCCCGGACGAGCGCTCGGGCTAAGCCCAGGGCTCCCCCCGTTCGCCCAGGAGGCTCGCCATGGAAATCGTCGTCGGCACCAAGAAGTGGTCCAGCTGGTCGCTGCGCCCCTGGCTGGCGCTGAAGCGCACGGGCCAGCCCTTCAAGGAAACCGTGATCGAGCTGCGCCAGGCCGGGGCCTCGGACGCCGAGATCGCCAAGCATTCGCCCAGCCATCTGGTCCCGGTGCTGAAGGATGGCGACCTGGCGATCTGGGATTCGCTGGCGATCTGCGAATACCTGGCCGAGACCTTCCCCGCCGCCGGACTGTGGCCTCGGGACGCCGCGCTGCGGGCCCTGGGCCGGTCGGTAGCCGCCGAGATGCATTCGGGCTTCTCGTCGCTGCGCGGCGAATGCCCGATGGCGCTGGAAGTCGCTCCCGCCGCGGTGGCGATCTCCGAGGCCACCCAGAAGGACGTGCGCAGGATCGTCGAGCGCTGGAACCAGCTGCTCAAGCGTTCGGGCGGGCCCTTCCTGCTGGGCGACTGGTCGATCGCCGACGCCTTCTATACCCCGGTGGCGACCCGGTTCCGCACCTACGGGATCCACCTGTCGGACTATGGCGACACCGGCGCGGCCGGGGCCTATTGCGAGCGCCTGCTGGAAACCCCGGAATTCCTGGCCTGGGAGGCCGACAGCCTGGCCTAGGCTTTGTCCTCGGTTGGGAACATCGCGAAATAGGGCTCGGCCTCCTGCAACACCCGCGCGAACGACGGGCGAGCCCGCAGGCGGTCGAGATAGGCCGAGACGGTGGGGTGGGTCTCGCCCAGCGGCGCCACCTTGTCGGCGTAGAACAGGGCGGGCGCCGCGGCGCAGTCGGCCAGGCTGAACGCCTCGCCCGCCGCCCAGGTCCGCCCCGCCAGCTGGTCCTCCAGCAGGTTGTAGGCCACGGCCAGCTGGGCGCGGGCGTGGGCTACGCCGTGCGGGTCCTTGGCGTCGGCCGGCCGTATCCGGTCGGCGACGATCTTCTGCATCGGTTCCTGGACATAGTTGTCGAACAGTCGGTCCAGCAGCCGCGCCCGCAGCGCCGCCTCGGCGTCGTCCGGGATGAACCGCACTGGGCCGGGATAGGCCGTCTGCAGGTATTCGATGATGATCGAGGTCTCCGGGACGATGCGGTCGCGAGCCTTGTCGACCAGCAGCGGCATCTTCGCCGTCGGCCACAGCGTCTTGAACGCCGCGACGACCTGCGGGTCGCTCAGGTCGACCAGGTGGGCTTCGAACGGGGTGTCGTTCTCGTAGAGGGCGATCAGCACCTTCCAGCAGTAAGAGGCCAGCGGATGCATGTGCAGGGTCAGGGACATGGGAACTCCGTGGATAGGGGCGAGGACGCGATCATGGGCGCGTCCCCGGCTCTTCTCGGCTGGGCGTCAGGCGTCCTCGCCCTGGCGCTCCAGTTCCGCCGCCAGCTTTTCGTAGAGGTCGCGGCACCCGGCCTCGCGCTGGGCGGGGATGTCGTAGCCGTCCAGGAACGCGCCCTGTTCGGTATAGGTCAGGCGCGTGCCCTTGCCCTCGGGCTTCAGCTCGATCGTGGCGACCGACACCGAGATGCGATTGCCGTCAATGTCCATGGCGTAGGCGCTGATGATCCTCTGGTCCGGAACGATGTCCCAGTAGGTGGTCTCGTTGAGGACGATCATCTTGCCATCAGGGCTGAAGCGGCCGCGCTCCTGGCCGCCGACCCTGAAGTCGAAGGTGTACTCGGCCACAGGCCAGCCCTCGGACTTCACGAACCAGCGGTCGCGCGCCTCGGAATTGGAGAACGCCTTGAACACTCGGGCGGACGAGGCGTCGTAGACGCGGTTGATGACGAAGGTGGCGTGGACAACGGAGCGTTCGGTCATCGTCTTATCCTCTTGGGTTTGCAGGTCAGTCTTGTTCGTCGTCGCCAGCCGTGGCGCGCAGGTACTCCCCCAGGCGGTCGAGCTTGCGCTCCATGAGCACTCGGCGTTCGTTGATCCAGGTCTCGGCGGCGCTGAGGGCCTCCGGTTCCAGGCGGCAGGTCCGCACCCGTCCCACCTTTTCCGAGCGGATCAGGCCGCTGCCCTCCAGCAGCTGCAGGTGCTGCATCACCGAGGGCAGGGACATGGCCAGCGGCTGGGCCAGTTCGCTGACCGAGGCCGGGCCGGCGCAGAGCCGTTCGACGATGCTGCGCCGACTGGGATCGGCCAGCGCCTGGAACATCAGGTCGAGAGAGGGTTGGTTAGTCATGTGCCTAAGTATCGCCATGCCGATCGACGCGTCAAGAGATACTTTGTCAATTGCCTAAGTATTTTGTCGCGCCCCACGAAAAACGCCCCGGACGCGGGGTCCGGGGCGTTCGGCGCGAGCCTGGCCCGCCGACCAGGAGGGGAGGACCGGCGGCGGACCGCTCGACCCTAAAACCGGGTCGACAGGGTGACGAACCCCTGACGCGGCGGGATCGGGAAGGTCGAGTAGCTGCCGGCGGGCTGGGAGACCGTGACGTTCAGGTCGCCCTTCTCCTGGCCCAGGTTGGTGATGTTGGCGCTGAGCTTGAGGTTGTCGATCGGCCAGTTGGCCGGGGTCTGGAAGTCGTAGCTGACCTGCAGGCTCAGCAGCAGGTAGCTGTCGACCTTCAGGTCGTTGGTGTAGGTCGCGAAGCGCTCGCCGACATAGTCGCCGACCAGTTGGGCCTCGAACGCGCCAAAGTTGGCGCTGGCCACGAACTTGTTCATCCATTCGGGGCTGCCGGGCACCTTCTTGCCGGCGATGTGCACGACCGTCGGGGTGATGACGCCGCCGACCGTGGTCGAGCCGCTGGTATAGTCGTCCTGGTAGACCGACCGGTTGTAGGACACCGCGTCGTAGAACGAGAAGTGGTCGCCCAGCTGCAGGGTCAGAGCCACGTCGACGCCGTCGGTCTTCACCGCGCCGACGTTCTGGACGATGGCCGCGCCGCCGATGATCGAGATCGCCGCCGCCGACGGGGTGACGCCCAGCAGGCGGTTGCTGAAGTCGGTGTGATAGACGCTCAGCTGGCCGTCGATCCCGGTGACCGGTCCGAAGGCGACCTCGCGCTTGTCCCGCACGCCGGCCTCGTAGGTCCAGGCCGTTTCGGGCTCGGCGTTCTTCTTGAACTGGTCGAAGGCCGCCTGGCTGCCCAGGCTGAACGGCGACAGCCCGCCGCCGCCGTAGGTCTGGAAGTGGCGCAGGTTCTTCTGGACGTTGACGAAGGCCTCCATGCCGCCGTCCAGCGTCCACACCGCGCCCAGCTGGGGCAGGAACCACTCCTTGGTTTTGATATTGCCCACCGGCAGGCCGGTGGAGTTGACCAGCGAGCCGACGATCGGCTGCACCGGCACCGCGCCCGTGGCGTCCTGCACGCTGCTCTTGAAGCCGCCCTGCAGGACCAGGTTCTCACGGATGCGCCACTGATCCTGGATGTGGAACTGATAGACCTTGTTGTCGATCTCGCTGCCGTACTGGGTGATCAGCCAGCCGGTCGGCACGTCGTAGGGCGTGGTCGGATGGTTGACGTCGAACGGGTACCAGCGGCGATAGGCCGACGACTTGTTGTGCTCGTACCAGAAGCCGGCCTCGATCTGGTGGTCGCCGACCGTGGCGTTCAGGGTCGAGATCCCGCCCAGGCGATCGATCTGGTACTCGGTGGTGCGGGTCGCATAGCCCGAATTGCCGAACACCTTCTTCAGGTCCTGGTTCGGGAAATAGAAGTTGAACAGGGCCGGCAGGCCCGCCACCCGGATCGGGCCGGCGACGATGCCGCGGCCGTGGTCGTCGTGATAATAGACCTGGTTCGACCAGGTGACGTTGTCGGCCAGCTTGGCGTCGTACTTCAGGTAGCTCAGATAGTCGGTGCGCTGGGCGGCGCTGAAGTAGTTGCGGTAGTTCTCGCCCTCGGTGACCGGATAGTTGCCGGTCGCGTCCAGATAGTCCAAGGCCGCGTGGAAGTCCGGATAGAAGAACGGGCGGGTATAGGGCTGGTAGCTGTCATACGGTTTGCCGGCGCGGCCGGGGATGTAGCGGGTGGTGCCGTCCTCGTTCGGCTCGATCTTGTCGGAATAGGACAGGTAGAAGGTCAGCTTGCCGGTCTCGCCGTCGCGCACATATTTCAGGTTGGCCTGGTCGCCGCCCTGGTGGCCGCGGAAGTCCCAGGCCCGGGCGTCCTGGTGGGCGTAGGCGAAGTAGGCGGTGTTATTGCCGCCGAACGCGCCGGTGTCGACGCGCAGGAAGGTGCGGGTGGCGGCGTGGCTGCCGACCGTCTGGTTCAGCTGGCCGCCGAACTGGCCGCGTGGGTCGCTGGTGAAGGTCTCGACAGCGCCGCCCAGATTGCTGGTCGAGGCGGTGCCCAGCGAGCCCGCGCCCGACGACAGGATGACCTTGCCGACCACTTCGCTGATTACCGCGCGCTGCGGCGACAAGCCGTTGTAGTTGCCGTAGCTCTGGTCGCCCAGCGGCACGCCGTCCAGGGTGTAGCCCAGTTGCTGGCCGTTGAAGCCGTGGATGAACAGCGAGGTGTTCTGCTCGTTGTTGCCCCACGGATCCGCGGTCACGTACAGCACGCCCGGCAGGGTCTGGATCGCCTTCAGCGGCGACAGGCCCGGCAGGATCTTCTGCATCTCCGAACCGCTGAGCTGCACGGCTGAACGGGTGGTCGACAGGCTGGTGACCAGCAACTGCTCGACGGCGTCGGCGGGCTCGGCGGCCGGCGCGACGGCGGCCGGGGCGTCCGCCGCGTGGGCGACCGTGGCCGTCGCGAGCACGCCGAGCGCGCTCGCCGCCAGCAAGGCCTGGCGAGCCGATTTGATGAACATGGAACCCCTCCGACCTCCGCCCCTGTCGGGCGTTTCAAGGTCCGGGGTGTTAGGGCAAGCCTGCGACGCTTCGGCGAGGGTTTGGCGACGGGTTCATGACGCCGCCTCAATCCGCCGCCGGATGGGGCTTTTCACGTCGGTGAAAGCGTTCGGCGGCCTTTCGACCTCGCGATGGACCGGGTTTACGAGCAGCTGAAGGGAGGCTTTGATCCTCGCGCGACGGAGGACGGACGGGTGACGACAGACGGGGCGGAGATCTTGGCCGACGAGTTCGCCGATCCGTTGGTCGGCCGCATCGTCGCGTTCCTCCGCCAAGTCGGCATTCCGGTCGAGGTGACGATGCTGGAGCACGAGACCTTCCTGCCGGGCGTCGCCGTGGCGGGGGAAGGCCTGCGGGTCGATCCAGCCCGACTGGCTTGGCCGGGCGATTTGCTGCACGAGGCCGGCCACGTCGCGGTCGGTGATCCGGAGCGCCGCGACGCGGGCGTCTCCGACGATCCGGGTGAGGAGATGGCCGCCCTGGCGTGGTCCTACGCGGCCGCGACCCACCTGGGGCTGGACCCCTCGGTGCCATTCCACGCCGGCGGCTATCGCGGCGGCGGCAAGGCTCTGGCCGAGATGTTCAGCCAGGGCGGCTATGTGGGCGTGCCGATGCTGGCCATGTGGGGCCTGACGGTCGAACCTCACCGCGCCAAGGCCACCGGCGTGCAGCCCTTCCCGCACATGCTGGCCTGGCGACGAGGCTAGGGCAGGTGCGGTGCGACACGGGCCTTCAGCAGCGTGACGAGCGCCGGATCCATGAACGCGTAGTCGTCAGGAATGTTCAGGCAGATCACGCGAGCCTTGAGGTGACGCTTGAAGCGTTTGGACAGCTTGTTGCGATGGGTGCGCTCCATCACGAAGATGATGTCGGCCCATTCGACCAGCTCGCCGGTCAAAGGCTCTTCGGCGTCGTGATTGGTTCCGGCGGAGGCCGCTTCGACGCCCGGCCAGGTGGAAAACACCTGCTCCGCCGTGGGGCTGCGCAGCCTGTTCTGGCTGCAGATGAACAGGACCTTCTTCAAGCGAGGATCAACGCTTCAGGTCAGGCCGCCGCGAAGTCGCGCAGGGACGACAGGCCGCTCTGGTTGATCGGCAGGATGAAGCTGACCGTGGTGCCTTCGCCGGGGGTGGAGGTCATCTCCAGCGCGCCGTCGTGCATCTCGACCAGCGACTTGGTCAGGGCCAGTCCCAGGCCGGTGCCCTGGGTGGTCTTGGCGTGCTGGCTTTCCACCTGCTCGAACGGCTTGGCCAGGCGCGCCAGGTCTTCCGCGGCGATGCCGATGCCGGTGTCGGTGACCGACACCCGGACGCGCTCGCCCAGCGGATCGCGGCGCACCTCGGCGCGAACGGTGACCCGGCCGGCGCGCGGCGTGAACTTGATGGCGTTGGACAGCAGGTTCAGCAGCACCTGCTTGACGGCCCGATAGTCGGCCTCGACATCGGGCAGGGGCGGGAAGTCGATCTCCAGTTTCAGGCCGGCGGCCTCGGCCCGGTTGCGCACCAGACGGACGGCGTCCTCGGTGACGTCCTCCAGGTTCAGCGGCTCGAACTTCAGGTTCATCTTGCCGGCCTCGATCTTGGACATGTCGAGGATGTCGTTGATCAGGGCGAGCAGGTGCTGGCCGGAATTGTGGATGTCGAGACTGTAGCCCTTGTAGCGCTGGTCGCCGAGCGGGCCGAACATCTCGTTCATCATGATCTCGGAGAAGCCGTTGATGGCGTTCAGCGGCGTGCGCAGCTCGTGGGACATGTTGGCCAGGAACTCGCTCTTGGCCTTGTTGGCGCCCTCGGCCTTGACCTTCTCCATCTCGTACTTGCGGGCCAGTTCGGCCAGCTGTTCCTGCGAGCGCTCCAGGCCGGCGACGGCGTGCTGCAGCTGCTCCTCGTTGAGGCGGCGGGCCTCTTCCTGGTTCTTGATGGCGGTGATGTCGGCGGCGGTCATCACCAGGCCGCCTTCCGCCGTGCGCCGCTCGCTGATCTGGATCCAGCGGCCGTCGTTCAGCTCGGCTTCGCGGACTCCCTTGGCGCCGTCGGGCGCGGGCTGGTCGTGGCGGATGGCCAGGGCGGCGAAGCGGTTGACCTCGTTGCGCGGCGCGCCGGGCTTGAGCAGCTTGGGCTCGAGGTTGAAGACGTTGCGGTAGTTGCGGTTGCACATCAGCAACCGGCCCTGTCGGTCCCACAGCACGAAGGCCTCGGACACGCTCTCGATGGCGTCGCGCAGGCGGTTCTCGGCGGCCTGGGCGCGGGCCTGGGCCAGCCGCTCCTCGGTGACGTCCAGCGCCACGCCGATGATCCGCGAATAGCCGTCCTCGCCGGGCTTGCCGAAGCCCTGGCCGCGGGCGTCGATCCAGATGGCGCGACCGCCGTCTCGGGCCGGCACTCGGAACGACACGTCGAAGGCGCCGTAGGTCGCGGCGTTGGCCAGGGCCTGGCGGACCTTGTCGCGATGGTCGACCGAGACGCGATCCAGCAGTTCCTGGCCCGGCACCACGCCGCCGCCGCCCCAGCCGAACATCGCGCCGGTCACGTCGGACATGAACACCTGGTCGCCGCCCAGTTCCCATTCCCAGATGCCGCAGCGCGCGGCTTCCACGGCGAGACGGAAGCGCTGCTCGCTGTCGACGAACTCCTGCTGGGCGGTCTCGACCCGGCGGCTCTGCAGCATCAGCATCAGGGCCAGGGCGATGCCCACCGCCAGCGGGGCCAGCAGCGAGAAGGCGCCCTCCATGACCTGTCGATCGATATTGGCGACCGTGCGTGGCGGGGCGCCCGCGGCGGCCAGCAGGTCGCCCTGGGCCAGGGGCTGGATCGCCACGTCGAGCGCCTGGCCGTCGACCGACTGGCCGCGCAGGGCGGCCCCGCCTGATCCGAGATCATCGAGAGACAGCGAGAACGCTTCGCGCAGGTTGGTCGCGCCCTGGATCGCCCGGCCGCTCGACGCCATGATCCGGCCGTCAGACAGCATCAGGGCGCTGACCGCGCCCTTCGCAGGTTCGGCGATCAGGCGACCGGGGTCGCTGGAGGCGATGACGAAGCCGCGACCGCCCGCGACGGAGGTGGCCATGACGACATAGAGACGGCCGGTGGTCCCGCCGCCGATCCAGAGGCTGCGGCCGGAGGCGCCGGCCGAGCGGGCGGCGGCTTTCCAGTCCGCCGAAGGATCGCGGCCGGCGACCGCCAGCACGTCGGTCGCGCTGACCACGGCCACCGCCATGGCCTCGCCGCCGGCGGCGCGCAGGGCGGTCTCGGCCGCGTCGATGGGGGCGTTGGGGTCGCGCTGCAGAAGGTCGGAAGCCGCCGACAGGCCGGCGCGCTGGGCGGCCAGGTTGGTCTCGGCGGCGGCCGCGACCAGCTTGGCCTGAGCGGCCAGGCCGACGCCGCCCGGCGGCGCGCTCGCCTCGTTCTTGAGCCGGCTGACGCCGAAGGCGGTGTAGACCGCCAGCAGCAGCAGGGCGGCCAGTATGGCCACGCGCACATAGACCTGGGACGGCGACCGTGCGGCGCGCGAGCGGGCCGCGCCCGCCGCCGAAAGACCAGCGTCCGCCAGCCTCCCGGTTCTCGCCCAGCCACGCTTCAACGCCCAATGCTCCCGCAAACACTTGGCGAGTCACTTCGCCGACATGGTGAATCTACCGCACGCCAAAGGGGCGCGTCACCGCCGAACCTTGGTTTCGGCCGGGGATGGGCCCTTTAGTCGCAACTGTGGCGCCGAAGAATCATCCCAGACTTGGGCACCGGCGGAGTTGGATTCCTAGTCCAGGGCCCGGGACACCAGCTCCAGGACGTTCTTCGACAGGCCCACATGCTCGCGAATGCGCTCCAGCTGCTCGCGCATCAGGGCGCCCAGTTCGGGCACGTAGCGCCGCCAGGCCCCCAAAGGTTCGACCAGTCTGGCCGCCGTCATCGGGTTGAAGCCGTCGACGGCCAGGATCTGGTCGGCGAGAAAGCGATAGCCGGCGCCGGTCTGGTCGTGGAAGCGGGCCGGATTGCCGCTGGAAAAGCCCTGGACCAAGGCCCGCAACCGGTTGGGATTGCCGGCGTCGAAGTCGGGATGGGCCGTCAGCGCCAGGATCCGGCCGATCGCGCCCTCGCCGGGGTCGCGAGCCTGGGCGGCGAACCACTTGTCCAGCACCAGCGGTTCGTGCCGCCACTGGGCGTGGAAGGCGGCCAGGGCCTTTTCAGCCGGCGCGCCGCCGATCGCCACCAAAGCCGACAGCCCGCCCATGGCGTCGGTCATGTTGGCGGCGCTCTCGAAGTGGCCGACCACCCGCTCGACATTGACCGCGTGCGGGTCGGCGGCCAGCAGGTCGCAGCAGGCGTTGCGCAGGGCGCGCTTGCCGGCCGCCCGGGCGTCGGCCGAGAACTCGCCGCCGCTCTGCAGGTCGCCGTGCAGCCGCCGCAGCAGGTCGCCCAGGTGGACGGCGATGACGGTCTTCAGATGGTCGCGCGCCACGTGGATCGCGGCCGGATCGACCGGATCGACGGCCAGGCTGAGGTCGCCCTCGGTGGGCAGGGCCAGCAGCAGGGCCTTGAAGGCCGGATCCGAGGCGTCGTCGACCAGGGCCTTGCCCAGCGCGTCGGCGTAGCGCTCTTCGCCGACTTCGTCGGGCGCGTCAGCGGCGCGGCCGAGGATCAGTGCGCGGGCCAGGGTCTGGCCGGCTTCCCAGCGGTTGAACAGGTCCGGGTCGGCGGCGAACTGCACATAGCGGTCGACCGGCCGGGTGTCGGTGGTCAGGTTCACCGGCGCCGAGAAGCCGCGCAGGGCGGAGATGACGGGGGCGCGCTCGACGCCTTCCCAGCGCACGGTGGCCGTGGGCGCGTCGAGCAGCACCACCTCGCTGTCGCGCAGCACCTCGCCTTCACCGTCGAGCAGACCGATGGTCACGGGAACCGGCAGGGGACGCTTGACCGGCTGGCCGTTGGTCGGCGCGGTGGTCTGGGTCAGGGTGATCTCCAGCATGTTGGCCGCCTCGTCATAGACGTGGGTCAGCGACACCGAAGGCGTGCCGGCCTGCTCGTACCAGGCGAAGAAGTCGCTCATGTCGCGGCCCGAGGCGTCGGCGAAACAGGCGATGAAGGCCTCGACCGTGGTCGCCTCGCCGTCGTGACGCGCGAAATAGAGGTCCAGGCTCTTGCGGAAGGTTTCGGCGCCCAGGATCGTCTTGAGCATACGGATCAGTTCCGAGCCCTTCTCGTAGATCGTGGCCGTATAGAAGTTGTCGATCTTCAGATAGCTGTTGGGTCGCACCGCGTGGGCCAGCGGGCCGGCGTCCTCGGCGAACTGCCGGGCGCGCAGGGCCTTGACGTCCTTGATCCGCTGGACGGCCTCGCCGCGCATGTCGGCGCTGAAGCTCTGGTCGCGGAAGACGGTCAGGCCCTCCTTCAGGCACAGCTGGAACCAGTCGCGGCAGGTGATGCGATTGCCGGTCCAGTTGTGGAAATACTCGTGGGCCACGACGCTTTCGATGCGCTCGTAGTCGAGGTCGGTCGCGGTCTCGGGCTGGGCCAGCAGCAGCGAGCTGTTGAAGATGTTCAGCCCCTTGTTCTCCATGGCCCCGAAGTTGAAGTCGCGCACGGCGACGATCATGAACAGGTCCAGGTCGTATTCGCGGCCGAACGCCTCCTCGTCCCACTTCATCGCGCGTTTCAGGGCGTCCAGGGCGTAGGCGGCGCGAGGGGCCTGGCCGGGATCGACGAACACCTTCAGCGCCACCGTGCGACCGCTCATGGTGACGAAGCTGTCCTCCAGCACATCCAGTTCGCCGGCGACCAAGGCGAACAGATAAGCGGGCTTGGGAAAGGGGTCGTTCCAGACGGCGTAGTGACGGCCATCCGGCTGGCTGGAATCCACCTCGCCGCCTTCCCACAGGTTGCCGTTGCTCAGCAGGTAGGGGAACGCCGCATCGGCCTCGATCCGCACGGTGAAGCGGCTCAGCACGTCGGGACGGTCCGGGAAGAAGGTGATGGTTCGGAAGCCTTCGGCCTCGCACTGGGTGCAGAACCGGCCGCCGGACATGTAGAGGCCCATCAGCGCCTTGTTGGCCGAGGGATCGATCTCGACCTCGGTGGTCAGCTCGAAGGCGTCGGGGACCTGGTGGATCGTCAGGCCTTCGCCGTCGAGGCTGTATTGGTTGGCGCTCAACGCCTGGCCGTCGATGGCGACGGAAATCAGCTTCAGGCGCTCGCCGTTCAAGAACAGCGCCTCGACGGCGTCGCCGCTGCGCTTGATGCCCAGGGTCGCCTTGACCCGTGTCGCGCTGGGATCCAGCTGGAACTCCAGGCTGGTGGTCTCGATCAGGAACGGGAATGGGCGATAGTCCGAAAGCCGGACGGGCTGGGGCGTGTCTGTGCGCATCCTGGCAATGTAGGCAAGGACGAGGACCGGGGCGAGGGCGCACTTGACCCGATCGTCGATTTGTCCGCGAGTGCCGACCTCATCCGGGGATGGTTCATGAGCGGGCGGGAATGCGGCGCGTGCGGTCAGTGCTGCAAGCTGATCGGCGTGCGCGAGCTGGAGAAGGCTCCGCACGTCTGGTGCCGTTACTACAAGCGCGACAGGGGCTGCGACGTCTATGAGGTGCGGCCCCAGGGCTGCGCCGATTTCGCGTGCGACTGGTTGCTGGATGCGCGACTGGACGACGCTTGGCGGCCCGACCGCAGCGGCCTGGTGCTGCATGCAAGCGAGGGCGGCCGAGTGATCAATGTCGAACTGGATCCCGCCCAGCCCACCGCCTGGCGACGGGCGCCTTTCGAGGCGACCTTGCGCGGCTGGGCCAGCGCCGGAGCCGCCAACGGGCTGGAGGTGCTGATCTGGGTCGGGCGACGCTGCTGGCGGCTGACCGCGGCCGGCGGCGAGGTCGACCTGGACGTGGTTCGGCCCGCCGTGGCGTTCGCGCCGCACGGCCGCTTGCGCCGACCCGGCTCAGGCCGCGACTGGCCGCCCGGGGGCGACGGGGGTCGTCCCTAAACTGTTCGTCACTTGAACCCCGCGGCGAACCCACCAAAGCTCCCCTTGCGTTCGGGGACCGAGTTCATGTCGCGTACGGAAGTTTCATTGTCGGCGACCGGGCTGGAGATCGGCTCACGCCGCGTCCTGCATCCGGGGCCGCTGCGCTGGCTGCGCGCCCTGGGTTGGGGCGGGCTGTTGTTCGTCGTCTTCATGGTGGTCTACGCCGTGACCAGCCAGGCGGGGGAGCCAGCTCGAGGCGCCGCCGCCACGCCGCTCAGCCTCGTCGTGGTCGCGGCGTTGAGCGCGGTCGGCCTGGGGCTGTACGCCGGGATGGTGCGACTGGCCGAAGGCCGCTGGCCCAGCGAACTGGGCCTGAGACAGGCGGCGCCTGAGCTGCTGATCGGCCTCGTAGTCGGGGCCGCGATGCTCAGCGCCGTGGTCGCCGCCCTGCTGGCGCTCGGCCTCTACGACATCTCCGGTCCGCGGGCCTCCTCGTCCCTGGCGATGATCAATGTCGGCGTCGCCTCGGGCGTGTTCGAGGAACTGATCTTCCGGGCCATCGTGCTGCGGCTGCTGATGCGGGCTTTTGGGGCCTGGCCCGCCCTGGCCCTGTCGGCGGCGCTGTTCGGCGCGCTGCACCTGAGCAATCCCAACGCCACGCCCCTGGTCGCCATCGCCATTGCGGTGGAGGCGGGACTGATGCTGGCCTCGTTCTACCTGCTGACCGGCCGTTTGTGGGTCTCGATCGGCGCGCACGCCGCCTGGAACTTCACCCAGGGCTGGATCTGGGGCGCGCGGGTGTCGGGCATTCCCGTGCAGGAGAGCCTCTATCTGAGCGCGCCCAAGCCCGGCGCGCCGGACTGGCTGAGCGGCGGGGCGTTCGGTCCGGAAGCGTCGGCGCCGGCCATGGTGATCGGCACAGGCGTGGCCCTGATGGTTCTCCACCAGGCCTGGAGGAGGGGCAACTTCCGGGCCCGTTCGGAAACGGCCGCTCCGGTCGCCGAGGTCTTCGACTAAACCTTCAGCCCGCCTCGACCACGCCCAGGGCGACCTCCGCCGCCGGCACTTCGTGCAGGCCGCGTTCGATCGCCGAGGCGCGCTGGGCCAGGGCGACCAGGGCCGGCGGCGCGTCCTCGGGATGGTCGGCGGCCAGCTCGACCAGCTGGCGGGCCAGGGCGTGGAGCTGCGGCGCGGCGGCGATCAACCGGGCCTGGAATTCGATCTTGCGCGGGTCGCGGTCGTATTCCGCCCCCGGCGTGCGCCAGCCGCCCCAGTCGTTGGGATCGGTGACCACCACCGGGTAGGTGCCGGGATAGGGGTGGTGCAGGCAGTCGCTCTCCTGCTGCCACTTGTTGCGGGCTCGCAGGATGCGCCAGTTGGCCGTGGCGGCCTCGGCGTTTCCGTCGACACGGTCTTCCGGCTTCAGTTCGTGGGCGGCGAACTCGCGACCCAGGCCGACGTCATAGGTGACGCGCACGGGTTCGTCGAAGCCTTTGGCCCAGATCGGCACGATCTTCTCGATCGTCGCCCAGGCGCCGACGCTCTCGACCCACACCTTCTGGTTCCGCTGGAAGACGGTCTTGGCCACGCACGCGTTCTCACTGAGTTCGGGAGCGCCATAAGAACCTGAAATCCTTGACGCGAGGTCAATCTTTCCCTCGGGCGAACGATCGTTCATCGTATCTCCGACGCCGCCACCAGAGCGGCCAGGGAGGAAGTCCAGGTGGATTTCGACTATTCCGACGATCAGAAGTTCCTCAAGGACGAGGCGCGCAAGTTCCTCGCCGCGCGGTGTCCCTCTTCGGTGGTGCGCGGCGTGCTCGACGATCCCGGCAAGAGCTACGACGCGGGGCTGTGGCGCGCCGTGGCCGAGCAAGGCTGGCTCGGCGCGGCCATTCCCGAGCGGTTCAACGGCCTGGGTCTAGGGCGGGTGGAGCTGTGCGCCATCGCCGAAGAGCTGGGCCGGGCTCTGGCGCCGATCCCCTTCGCCTCGACGGTCTACCTCCTGGCCGAGGCGGTGATGGCCCACGGGACCGAGACCCAGAAGGCCGCCATCCTGCCCCGCATCGCGGCGGGCCAGCTGATCGGTTGCCTGGCCACGTCCGAGGGGCCGGGCGTGATCACCTCCTCGGTCCTGCAAGCCAAGGTCGATGGCGGCAAGCTGACGGGCGTGAAGATCCCGGTCACCGACGGCGACGCGGCCGATATGGCGCTGGTCCTGGCCAACGAAAGCGGGCGACCCGGTCTGTTCCTGGTCGACCTGCGGGCCGGCGGCGTGAAGGTGGAGACCCTGGACAGCCTGGATCCGACGCGCGGCGTGGCCCGTCTGACTTTCGACGGGGCCGTCGCCGATCGGCTGGGCGAGGCGGGGCAAGGCTTCGCGTTGGTGCAGGCGATCCTCGATCGCGCGGCTGTGCTGCTGGCCTTCGAACAGCTAGGCGGGGCCGACCGCTGCCTGGAGATGGCCCGCGAGTACGCCTTGGGACGCTACGCCTTCGGTCGGGTCATCGCCGGCTATCAGGCGATCAAGCACAAACTGGCCGACATGTACGTCAGGAACGAGGTCGCGCGCTCCAACGCCTATTACGCGGCCTGGGCCCTGAACGTCGACGCGCCGGAGCTGCCGACCGCCGCCGCCGCCGCCCGCATCGCCGCCTCCGACGCCTTCTGGTTCGCCAGCAAGGAGAGCGTCCAGGTGCATGGCGGCATGGGCTTCACCTGGGACGTCGATTGCCATCTCTATTACCGCCGCTCGCGGCAACTGAGCCTGGTGGCGGGCGCGCCGAAGCTCTGGAAGGAGCGGCTGGTCAGCGAGCTCGAGAAGAAGAACGCGGCCTAGGGACAAGATCATGGATTTCAACGACTCTCCCGACGAAGCCGCCTATCGCGAAAAGGCCCGCGTCTGGCTGGCCGAGAACGCCGCCGCCCATCGCGCCGAGCATGGCGAGCCCGGGCCGACGACGCCCGAACACATGGCTGCGGCCAAGGCCTGGCAGGCCCGCAAGGCCGCGGCCGGATATGCCTGCATCACCTGGCCCGCCGCGTTCGGCGGGGGCGGCGGCACGCCGATCCAGTCGGTGATCTTTGGCCAGGAAGAGGCCAAGGCGGGCGTCTCCTATGGCTACTTCACCATCGGTCTGGGGATGTGCGTGCCCACGGTGATGGCCTTCGGCGACGACGCCACCAAGCAGCGCTTCGTGTCGCCGGCCGTGAAGGGCGACGAGATCTGGTGCCAGCTGTTCTCCGAACCTGCCGGCGGTTCGGACGTGGCGGCGCTGCGCACCCGAGCCGTGCGTGACGGCGACGAGTGGGTGATCAACGGCCAGAAGGTGTGGACCACCGGCGCTCACTACAGCGACTACGGCATCGTGCTGGTCCGCACCGATCCTGATGTTCCCAAGCACAAGGGCCTGACCATGTTCTGGATCGACATGCGCGATCCGGCGGTCGAGCGCCGGCCGATCCACCAGATGTCGGGCGGACGCGATTTCAACGAGGTCTATTTCACCGACCTGCGGATCAAGGACAGCCAGCGGCTGGGCGCGGTGGGCGAAGGCTGGAAGGTGGCCCTGGTCACCCTGATGAACGAGCGGCTGGCGGTCGGCGGCTCGGCCGGACCCGACTATCGCCAGGTGATGGAACTGGCCCGCGGCCTGCCGGGCGCCCAGGGACCGGCGCTGAAGGACCAGGCCTTCCGGGAGACGCTGGCCGACTGGTACGTCAATTCCCAGGGCCTGAAGTACACGCGGTTCCGGACCATGACCGCCCTGTCGCGCGGCCAGACCCCTGGGCCGGAAAGCTCGATCGGCAAGATCATCTCGGCCAACCAGTTGCAGGACCTGGCCAACACCGCGGTCGAGGCCCAGGACGAATACGGGGTCCTGACCGATCCGGCCCTGGCGCCGATGGAGGCGGCCTTCCAGCAGAGCCTGATGTGGGCGCCTGGTTTGCGGATCGCCGGCGGCACCGACGAGATCCTCAAGAACATCATCGCCGAACGGGTCCTGGGCCTGCCGGGCGACGTGCGGGTCGACAAGGACGTGGCTTTCAAGGATATGCCGACCGGACGGTGATCGAAGCTCGCCGAACATGACTCGCCTTTAAAGTGCGGTTCGTTCATCCTCGCGCTTAGAGCGGCGGGGAGGCGGCGATGCGTGCGAGGGCTTCGAAGGACGGACTGACGGTGCGGGTGATCGCGGGAACGCACGCGGCGTTGCTGGCGTTCGACCTGGCCGACGAGCGCCGCGCTGGATGTCTGGGCTTCTCGATCGAGCGCACCGATGTCGGCACCGGGGATCGCCGCTGGCTGCCCAACTCGCTGCGCTTCATGGGCGATCCTAACCCCGAATGGGTGACCACCGCCCGGGCCCCGCTGCAGAAGTTCCGGTGGGGCGACTACACCACTGAGCCAGGCCGGCTCTACCGCTACCGCGTGGTGGCCCGCTACGGCGCGCCGTCCGAGATCCTGGCCCAGGGCGTGATCGCCGAGCGCCCAGGCGGGTTCGACGCCATCCCCGGCGGGGTCAGCCTGGAGCTGCGCACCGAGGACAATCGCAACGCGGCCACCTCGATCTTCTTCAATCGCGGGGCGGCGGCCAGCCAGGCCTATGTGGCCAAGTTCGGCGACAACGATCCCGACGACATTCCCGAGGCCCTGACCTGGCTGTCGCGCGGGCTGGAAGAGGGGCTTGTGGCCTTCATCGCCAAGGCCGACGGGCCTGACTTCGCCCTGCACGGCTGCATCTACGAATTCGAGAAACCCACGCCGATCCGCGCCCTGATCCAGGCCCAGAAGCGCGGGGCCGAGGTGCACATCGTCTATCACGCCCGCAACGGCGGGAAGACGGCCGAGGAGAACCGACACGCCATCGAGAGCCTGGGCGTCGAATTCCCGACCACGCCGCGCACCCAGGGCTCGGCGATCATGCACAACAAGTACCTGGTTCTGCTGCGCAAGGACGCGGCGGGCGCGCTGAGGCCGATCGCGGTGTGGACCGGCGGCACGAACTGGACCGAGGGCGGCATCTACGGCCAGTTGAACGTCGGCCACGCGGTCTATGACGCCGCCGTCGCTGAGCGCTACGAAGCCGGCTTCCAGGTGCTGGCCCAGGACCTGAGCATCGACGCCACCCAGGCCAAGAACGACGTCATCACGCCTACGCCCCTGAACCGGGCGGCGCTGCAGCATGGGACGACGCCGTTGTTCTCGCCGCAGAACGGCCTGGGGATGATCGATCTCTATGCCGACATCTGCAAGACGGCCAAGGTGCTGATGGTCAGCGCGCCGTTCGCCCTGCACGAGACGATCCGCGCCGTGCTGCAGTCGCCCACCGACGGCGCGATGCGTTTCATGCTGGCCGACAAGGAAGGGTCCTACGGCGAGAAGGGCAATATCGACAAGCTCAACGCCGACCCCGGCAACATGGCGGCCGTGGCCAAGCCCTTCGAAGGCATCAAGCTGGCCGACTTCCAGAAGCGCAAGCTGGATCGCGACCGGCTGATGATGGACGAGGGCTTCCACCACGCCGGCATCCACATCCACTCCAAGATCATCCTGGCCGACCCGTTCGGCGCCGACCCCGTGCTGGTCACCGGCTCGGCCAACTTCTCGACCAACTCGACGGTGGCCAACGATTCCAACGTGCTGGTCTTCCGGGGCGACACGGCCGTGGCCGACGTCTATGTCGCCGACTTCATGCGCATGTTCGAGCATTACTGGTTCCGCTCGCGCAGGGACGCCAAGCTCGAGGCCAACCAGATCTTCGCCCTGAAGGACACCGACGCCTGGTCGGAGAAGTACTTCACCCCAGGAACGCGCGAGCAGCGTGACCGCCTGGCGTTCCTGGGGCTGATCACCTAGCTCCCCTTCACGTCCTTGGCCGCGCGGGTCAGTTGCACGAACTCGGCGCGCAGGCCGTAGGGATCCTCGCCCCGGGCGCCCTGGGCCAGGTCGGTGACCGCGGCCCAGTCGAAGCCGGCGTCGACCCAGGGATCGCCTCGCAGCTTCTGGCCGTAGGCTGCGACGGCCACGGCGAAGCGGGTGGATTCCGGAGCAGCGGCCAGGCTGGCGCGCACGTCGCCGGCGCCGATCGGGCGCTCGATCAGTGTTGAGGCCGAGCCGCCGGGCGGCTTGTAGCGGATCTTCAGGAAGGCCAGCTCGTCCCCGCCCGTCGCCGCCGCCGGCTTGGCGCCGTAGCGCAGCGGGTCGGATGACGGTCGCGCCCCGGCCGGGGTGATCTCGTAGATCGCCGTCACCGCCGCGCCCGAGCCCACCTCGCCGGCGTCGACCTGGTCGTTGTTGAAGTCCTCGCGATTGAGCAGCCGGGTCTCGTAGCCGATCAGCCGGTATTCGCTGACCTTGGCCGGATTGAACTCGACCTGGATCTTCACATCGTCGGCGATCGGGAAAAGGGCGCTGTCGAAGTCGTCGCGCAGCAGCTTGCGGGCCTCCTGCAGGCTGTCGACATAGGCGGCCACGCCGTTGCCGTTCTGGGCCAGGGCCTGCATCATCGTGTCGTTGTAGTTGCCGCGGCCGAAGCCGTAGACCGACAGGTAGACGCCGCTCTTGCGCTGGTCGGACACGAAGTCCTTCAGCCGCGCCGGCTCGGCGATGCCGACGTTGAAGTCGCCGTCGGTCATCAGGATCACCCGGTTGACGGCCTTGGGATCGAAGTTCTGCCGGGCCAGGTCGTAGGCCAGCTTCAGCCCCTGGCCGCCCGCCGTCGAACCGCCCGAGTGCAGCGCCGTCAGGGCGCAGCGCATCTTCAGCTTGGAGCGCCCGTCGGTGGGCGACAGCACCGCCCCGGCCGAGCCGGCATAGGCGACGATCGCCACCCGGTCCTGCGGCCGCAGCTGGTCGATCAGCACGTTCAGCGCCTTCTGGGCCAGGGGCAGGCGGTCGGGTCCGGACATCGAGCCGGAGGTGTCGACCAGGAAGACCAGGTTCAGCGGCGGCTGGTCGGCGCGCGGCGCGGCGTAGCCCTGGACGCCGATGTGCAGCAACTGGCGGTCCTTGGACCAGGGCGAGGGGACGACGGCCACGGTCGGCTTGAACGGCGGCTCCTTGGCGGCGGGGCGGGCGTAGCCGTAGTCGAAATAGTTGACCAGCTCCTCGACCCGCACGGCGTCGCGCGGCGGGGCGGCGCCCTCGTTCAGGAAGCGGCGGACATTGGCGTAGGCGGCGGTGTCGACGTCGATCGAGAAGGTCGAGACCGGCTCTTCCGCCACGTGCTTGATCGGATTGGCGGCGGCGCCGGGATAGCGCTCGGTGTCCCGGTCGACGGGAACAGCGGGAGCGTTGGAAATCACCGGCGGCGCCACCCGATAGGCCACGCCGGGCGCCGCGGGGAGAGGCGGCGGCGGGGGAGGCGGCGGGCCGAAGGCTTCGCGAACCGGCGGGATCGGCAAGGGCGGCGGCGCCGTCATGATGGTCGGCGGCGCGAAGGCCGGGCGGGGCTGGACGCCGCTGGTCTGGGTGCGCCGCTTGGCGGACACCGTGAGCTGCTCCTGGGTCGGGCCGGCAAAGCCCAGGGCGGCGCAGGCTTCGGGCGTGACCGGCCCGTCCTGGGGCGCGGCGGCGAGACCTGGCGTGGCGGCCGGAGCGGCGACGGCCAGGGCCAGCAGGCTGACGCCGGCGGCGCGAAGGAGGCGCGTGATCATGATCGTGTTCCTCTCCCGATGACGAGGAAATGATTACATCTGTAAAACGATCGCGCCAGGGTCTACCGCGACCTGATCGTCATTTCGCGGAATCCGTGTCTATGGCGCCACCGTCGGCAGGAACCTCGGCTCGATCCGGCGGTGCGTCGCCTGCTCGTAGGCGTAGCCCAGGTTCAGCAGCCGCGCCTCGCTCCAGGCTGGGCCGATGAAGCTGAGGCCCACCGGCAGGCCGCCGACCGCGCCCATCGGCACCGTCAGGTGCGGATAGCCGGCCACGGCGGGCAGGGTGGTGGACGAGCCGCCGTAGTGGTCGCCGTTCAGCGGGTCGATGGTCCAGGCCGGGCCCGTGGTCGGGGCGACGATGGCGACCGCGCCGGTCTCCTTCAGGATCCTGTCGATGCCCTCGGGGCCGGCCAGGCGTTTCCCGTCGGCGACGGCCTTGATGTAGTCGGGGTCGTCATAGCCCTTGGTCGCCTCCGCCTTCTCGAAGCTCTCCTGCCCGAACCATTCCAGCTCCTTGGGCGTGGCTTGGTTGAAGGCGATCAGATCGGCCAGCGTGCGGGTCTTGACCTTGGCCGGGTCGGTGGAGGCCAGGTAGGCGTTCAGGTCGACCTTCAGTTCGGTATAGAGCACAACGCCCTCGGCCTTGCCGATGGGGCCCTCGTCGAAATCCTTGACCTCGACCAGGGTCGCCCCCTGGGCCTTGAGATCCTTCAGCGCCTGCTCGAACACCGCGTCCGTGCCGGGCGAATAGCCGGTGTAGAAGCGGGCGACGGCCAGGGTCACGCCCTTCAGGGCGTTCTTGTCCAGGCCCTTGGCGTAGTCGGTCTTGCGGGCGTCGGCCTCGCGGGTGGCCGGGTCGGCGGGATCGGAGCCAGCGATGGCGGTCAGGATCAGGGCGGCGTCGGTGACCGTGCGGGTCATCGGGCCGGCGGTGTCCTGGCTATGGCTGATCGGCACGATGTGAGTGCGCGACACCAGGCCGACGGTGGGCTTCAGCCCGACCAGGCCGTTGATCGCCGCCGGGCAGGTGATCGAGCCGTCGGTCTCGGTGCCGATCGCCGCCGGGGCCAGGCCCGCCGCCACCGCCGCCCCCGAGCCGCTGGACGAGCCGCAGGCGCTGCGGTCCAGCACATAGGGGTTGCGCACCGTGCCGCCCACCGCGCTCCAGCCGCTGATCGAGTGGTTGGACCGGATATTGGCCCACTCCGACAGGTTGGTCTTGCCCAGGATCACCATGCCGGCGTCGGTCAGCCGCCGCACCAGCGGGGCGTCGCGATTGGTGACGTTGTCCTTCAGCGCCAGGGAGCCGGCGGTGGTGGCGGTGTCGTCGGCGCTCTCGATATTGTCCTTCAGCAGGATCGGCACGCCATGCAGCGGTCCCCGGACCTTGCCGGCCTTGCGCTCGGCGTCCAGCGCCCGGGCGTCGGCCAGGGCGTGGGGGTTCAGGGCGATGACCGCGTGGAGCTGGGGGTTGAATGTCTCGATCAGTTTCAGGCTGAGGGAGGCGCCGGTTTCCGCCGAAAACTTGTCGTGTAGCAGAATGTAGCTGACGGGGTCCGGTCCTTCCCGCCGCGTGGCGGTGATGACCGTCTCCTCGACTCGCGCGGGCCTGGACGCGGCCTTGGCCTTCGTCGGAGCAGCCAGGGTCGGTTGGCACGGCAAGGCCGCGAGGCAGACGGTCGCGCCGCCGATCAGCAAGGTCTTCCAGATCATGCGTTTCCCCCAACTTGGCCAGTACTCAGATGAACACCGCCCCGTTCCGCCGCGCAACGGCGCGCGTTACCGGCTTGGCCTGAATGCGCGCCGTGAACCGGCGCCACGCTAGGGAACCTCGTCCAGCGCCCACCGGCCGAATTCCGGACGCGCCTTCAGCCGCGCATAATAGGCCGCGACCGCCGGCAGGTTCGCCCGCGCCATCGGCGTCGCCATCCAGCGGTGCACTGAGACGCCCAACACGATGTCGGCCAGGGTGAAGTCGTGGCCGGCCGCGTGGGCGCCGGTCTCGGCCAGGCGGTGGTCGAGGATGGCCATGGCCCGGTTCCAGGCCTCGACGCTGGCGGCGATCTTGTCGGGGTCGTCATAGCCCGGCGTCGGCCGCCCCAGGGCCAGGAAGGCGTAGCCCCAGGTCGGGTTGAGGCCGGTGGCTTGCCAGTCCATCCACTGCTCGACCACGGCCCGCAGCCTCGGCTCGACCGGCAGCAGGTGGCCGTGGCCGTAGCGGGCGGCCAGGTAGCGGCAGATGGTGTTGCTCTCGTAGAGCGCGCCCTGTTCGTCGATCAGCACCGGCACCAGGCCGTTGGGGTTCAGGGCCAGGAACTCGGGCGACTTCGTCGAGGCGAAGCCCATGCCCCAGTCCTCGCGCTCGTAGGCCAGGCCCAGTTCGTCGCAGGTCCACAGCACCTTGCGGACGTTCAGCGAGGAGGTGCGGCCGAGGATCTTGAGCATGGGCGTTCCTTAAATCCACTCATCCCGACGAAAGTCGGGACCCAAGCGGCCTTTCAGCAAGGAGCGCGGCGCGCTCGCAGGCCGGCGATCTGCTTTCCAACTCAGCTTGGGTCCCGACTTTCGTCGGGATGAGTGGAAGGATGAGGATGCCCCTAAGCCGTCTCTCCAACATAGGCGCGCGCCACCGCCTCGGCGACCTTGATGCCGTCGACCGCGGCCGAGAGGATGCCGCCGGCGTAGCCCGCGCCCTCGCCGGCCGGGAACAGGCCGGCGACGTTCAGGCTCTGGAAGTCCTTGCCGCGGGTGATGCGCACCGGCGACGAGGTGCGGGTCTCCACGCCGGTCATCAGTACGTCGGGATGATCGTAGCCGGCGATCTGGCGGCCGAACACCGGCAGGGCCTCCCGCATCGCCTCGATGGCGAAGGCCGGCAGGCACTGGGCCAGGTCGGTCATGGTGACGCCGGGACGGTAGGACGGCTGCACCTCGCCCAGCGCCTCCGACGGCTTGCCGGCCAGGAAGTCGCCGACCTTCTGGGCCGGCGCCCGGTAGTCGCCGCCGCCCGCCGTGAAGGCCAGGCTCTCCCACTGTCGCTGGAATTCGATCCCGGCCAGCGGATGGCCCGGATAGTCGCGCTCTGGGTCGATGCCGACCACGAAGCCGGAGTTGGCGTTGCGCTCGTTGCGCGAATACTGGCTCATGCCGTTGGTGACGACGCGGTTCGGCTCGGAGGTCGCCGCCACCACCGTGCCGCCCGGGCACATGCAGAAGCTGTAGACGGTACGGCCGTTGCTGCAATGGTGGGCCAGGCTGTAGTCGGCCGCGCCCAGGTCCGGATGGCCGGCGCAGGCCCCGAACCGGGCCTTGTCCATCCACGACTGCGGGTGCTCGATCCGCACCCCGATCGAGAACGGCTTGGCCTCGATGTGCACGCCCCGGTCGTACAGGGTCTGGAAGGTGTCGCGGGCGCTGTGGCCGACCGCCAGCACCACATGGTCGGCTTCGAGGTAGTCGCCGGTCGACAGGTGCAGGCCCTTCAGCCGGCGCGCGCCGTCGGCGGCGGTCTCGATGTCGAAGTCCTCGACCTTGTGCTGCCAGCGGTATTCGCCGCCCAGGCCCTCGATGGTCTCGCGCAGGCTCTCGACCATGGTCACCAGGCGGAAGGTGCCGATGTGCGGATGGGCCTCGGTCAGGATCTCTTCCGGGGCGCCGGCCTTGACGAACTCCTCCAGCACCTTGCGGCCCAGGTGGCGGGGGTCCTTGATCTGGCTGTAGAGCTTGCCGTCCGAGAAGGTGCCCGCGCCGCCCTCGCCGAACTGGACGTTGGACTCCGGGTTCAGCTCGCCGCGCCGCCACAGGCCCCAGGTGTCCTGCGTGCGTTCGCGCACCACCTTGCCGCGGTCCAGGATGATCGGCTTGAAGCCCATCTGGGCCAGGATCAACCCGGCGAACAGGCCGCAAGGGCCGGCGCCGATCACCACGGGGCGGGGGCCGGGCAAGCCCTCCGGCGCCCGGGCGACCAGGCGATAGTTGGTGTCGGGCCTTGGCCGCACCTGGCTGTCGCCGGCGAACCGCGCCAGCACGGCGGCCTCGTCGCGCAGGGCGACGTCGACGGTGTAGACCATCAGGATCGCCGCCTTCTTGCGCGCGTCATGGGCGCGGCGGACGATGGTGTGGCTGAGCAGGTCGCGCTCGGGAATGCCCAGGCGATTGCAGATGGCGGGGGCCAGGGCCTCGGGCGGGTGGCCGAGGGGGAGGGACAGGTTGGAGAGGCGGAGCATGGCGGGGGTTTATCCCCTGCGGGCCTATCGCGCTATCGGCGTGACGGGGGGCGTCCAGATCGACGCGCTTCGTCACGCGGACTCGGCTTGTTCCTGTCTTAAGCTATCGTAAAAGCATAGCATGGCCTTCGCCGACTATATCGTTTTCATGGACGAGAGCGGCTCGCCCGTTCTCGAAAACCCCGATCCGGACTTTCCGCTGTTCGTGCTCGGCGCTGTTCTGGTCAGCAAGTCGGCCTATGTCGATGACGTCGTGCCGCGGTTGCAACGCCTGAAGTTCGCGGCCATCGGGCACGATCAACTTATTCTCCACGAGCGGGACATTCGACGTCAGCAGAAGGACTTCGCGTTTCTGCAGGTCGACGTCGAGGCTCGCCAAGCCTTCATCGCCGGCATCAATGAAATCGTGGCTGATGCGGCATTCGAGGTGATTGCGGCTGTGATCGATAAAGTTCGCCTGGTTGCGCGATACGCCGATCCTTGGAGCCCCTACGAGCTGGCGCTGCACTTCTGTCTGGAGAAACTTCTGGAGCGACTTCTCGTGCTGGGTCAGGACGGGAGGATGGTCCACGTGGTCTTCGAGGGGCGCGGCAAGCGCGAGGATCGTGAGTTGGAGCTGCATTTTCGTCGCATCGTCGCCAACGAAGCGCGGTGGGGACGCCAAAGCCTCGACTTCACGCGTCTACGCTGGGAAGCGATATTCGCGGATAAGAAGAGCAACTCGTCTGGCTTGCAACTGGCCGACCTGATCGCCCGCCCGGTCGGGCTGAAAGTTCTCCGCCCGGTGCAGGAAAATCGAGCCTTCGAAATCCTGAGGCTCAAGCTGGCGCCAAACGGTCTGAAAGTCTTTCCCTAGAAAGCAGAAGGGCCCCCGAGAAGTCCCAGGAGCCCAACGCCGACCGAGAAACCCCAGTCCATTTGACGTTGGATATAGGCGATCACGGTCATTCGCGCAAATCCGCGCCCCCAATCAATCCCCGTCCATCTTCAGCGCCGCAATAAACGCTTCCTGCGGGATCTCGACCTTGCCGAACTGGCGCATGCGCTTCTTGCCGGCCTTCTGCTTGTCGAGCAGCTTGCGCTTGCGGCTGGCGTCGCCGCCATAGCACTTGGCGGTCACGTCCTTGCGCAGGGCGCGGACAGTTTCGCGGGCGATGATCCGGCCGCCGATCGCCGCCTGGATGGGGATGACGAACATGTGCTGCGGGATGAGGTCCTTCATCTTCTCGCACATGCCCCGGCCGCGGCTCTCGGCGCGGTCGCGGTGGACCAGCATCGACAGGGCGTCGACCGGCTCGGCGTTGACCAGGATCGACATCTTGACCAGGTCGCCGGGCCGGTAGTCCTCGACCTGGTAGTCGAAGCTGGCGTAGCCCTTCGAGATCGACTTCAGCCGGTCATAGAAGTCGAAGACGACCTCGTTCAGCGGCAGGTCGTAGACCACCATGGCGCGGCTGCCGACATAGCTGAGTTCGCGCTGCATCCCCCGGCGGTCCTGGCACAGCTTGATCACGCCGCCGAGATATTCGTCGGGGGTGAAGATCGTCGCCTTGATCCAGGGCTCGCTGATGCTCTCGATCTGCATCACGTCGGGCAGGTCGGCGGGGTTGTGGAGCTCGATCTCCGTGCCGTCGCGCATGTGGATCTTGTAGACCACCGAGGGGGCGGTCGCGATCAGGTCGAGGTCGAACTCGCGGCTGAGGCGCTCCTGGATGATCTCCAGGTGCAGCAACCCTAAGAACCCGCAGCGGAAACCGAAGCCGAGGGCGGCGCTGCTCTCCATCTCGTAGGTGAAACTGCCGTCGTTCAGGCGCAGCTTGCCGACGGCGGCGCGCAGGTCCTCGAAGTCGGCGGCGTCGACCGGGAATAGGCCGCAGAACACGACGGGCTGCACTTCCTTGAAGCCGGGCAGGGCCTGGGCGGTGGGCTTCTTCTCGTCTGTGATGGTGTCGCCGACCGCGGCGTCGGCCACTTCCTTGATCGAGGCGGTGAAGAAGCCGACCTCGCCGGGGCCCAGCACGTCGACATCGGTGGCCTTGGGCTTGAACACCCCGACCTTGTCGATGCGGTGGGTGGCGCCGGTCTGCATCATCCGCACCTGCTGGCCGGCCTTCAGGGTTCCATCGAAGATGCGGACCAGCACCACGACGCCCAGATAGGCGTCGTACCAGGCGTCGACCAGCAGGGCCTTCAGCGGCGCGTTGATGTCGCCCTTGGGGGCGGGCAGGCGGGTGACGATGGCTTCCAGCACCTCGTGGATGCCCAGGCCGGACTTGGCGCTGGCCAGGACGGCGTCGCTGGCGTCCAGGCCGATCAGGTCCTCGATCTGGGCCCGCACCCGCTCGGGCTCGGCGGCCGGCAGGTCGATCTTGTTGAGGACCGGGACGATCTCGTGGTTGTTGTCGATGGCCGAATAGACGTTGGCCAGGGTCTGGGCCTCGACGCCCTGCGAGGCGTCGACGACCAGGATCGAGCCCTCGCAGGCGGCCAGGCTGCGGCTGACCTCATAGGCGAAGTCGACGTGGCCGGGGGTGTCCATCAGGTTCAGGACATAGTCCTGGCCGTCGTCGGCCTTGTAGTGCAGGCGCACGGTCTGGGCCTTGATGGTGATCCCGCGCTCCTTCTCGATGTCCATGTTGTCCAGGACCTGGGCGCTCATTTCGCGCGCGGTCAGGCCGCCGGTCTCCTGGATCAGGCGGTCGGAGAGGGTGGATTTGCCATGGTCGATGTGGGCGACGATGGAGAAGTTGCGGATCTTGTCGAGAGGCGTCGAAGTCATGGCGCTGCGTCTAGCATATTTGCGAGGTTTCGCGAGTGTCGTTCGGGCGGGCCCCCTGCGGACCGCTTCGCGGTCGTCCTCCCCCAGAGGGGGAAGAGCGCTGTCGTAGGCGCCGTGCGGCTCCGCCCCCTCTGGGGGCGGACAGACCGCGAAGCGGTCGGGTGGGGGCAAGTGTTAGCGACCTCACGCGATCTCTCGCTGAGCGTATGGAAAGGGTCGCGGAGCGCCGGACATCGTCCGGAGTTTGAAAAACAATACCGTTTCGACGAAGCCCAGATCGCTCCGCGCGGTCGTTGTCCGGAAGCGCGCGACGCCGAGCCTTGTTAGGGCCTCGCCGCCTTGAAGCCTCCGACGGGCGGGCCAGGTCAACGACACCCGGTCCCGGACCGCGAGCGCGTCACCGCCCGCCTGTTGCTAAGTCAGCCCTTGCATCACGTCGTATCTGTATAACAGGCCCGACCGGCACCAGAGACGCAAGGTTTGGTCCTGTCCCTACGCACGCGGACAAGGACCGCCGACAGAGCTTCCCGCTCGATCGCCCCCCGCCGCCGCATCGGTCGCTGGCCATGCGCCCTTTCCCTGCGACGAGGTGAGACCAGGATAAGGGGGTTCGGGAGGGTGAGGATCGATTGGGGTCGAAAAGTTCAAGGCTTTGATTTTGCTGGAATCTGTTCGCTATCCGCCGAGGATAACCTTCAACTTCCACTCATCCCGACGAAGGTCGGGACCCAAGCAGCCCGTCCGGACAGGGCGCGGCGGAAGGGACGGCTGCGATCGCCTGGCCGACTCGGCTTGGGTCCCGGCCTACGCCGGGATGAGTGGATTTGGGGGCTGCTGACTCGAACCCTTGGGGGACAGCGCCTTTGCTGGACCCGCCCCGTCCGACGTTGGGGACACGCACTCACACCAAAGACCCTGCAAACCTTCCGCCCCCTGCCGTGAGTGCGCGTCCCCGGCCTAGCCTTCGGCGGCGTCGAAGCGGATCGGGATGCGGACGCTGGCGCCGTCGACGGCCTGGCCGTTCTCCATCTGCGGGCTCATCCGGAAGAACCGCGACAGCTTGATGGCGGCCTTGCCGAAGCCTTCCTCCGAAGGGGTCTCGTCCAGCACGCTGCAGGTCTGGATCGAGCCGTTGGCGGCCACCGTGCAGTTCAGGGTGGCCATGCCGCCGACGCCCCGGCGCATGGCGCTTTCCGGATAGAACCGGCTGAACTCCGAAGCCCCCGGCTTCTTCAGCCAGTTGGGCCGGGTGACGACCTTGGGCAGGGGCGGGTCGACCACGACCGGAGGACCGGGCGGCAGGTCGGTTTTCAAGTCCACCGGACCGGGTCCGGGCGGATCGCGTGGACCTTCCACCGGCTTGACCGGCAGCGGATCGACCGTGGGAGTCGTGATCAGCGTCGGCTTGTGGATCAGCGGCGCATTCGACGTCGCCTTGGGCGGGACCGGCTTGTCGGGCTTGGGGGGATCGGGGATCACCGGATCGATCAGGATCGGCGTCGGATCGATGTACTCGATCTTCGTCGGCTCCACGTACTTCTGGTAGGCCAGGTAGGCGAACAGGCCCGCATGGGCGGCCGAGACCACGACCAGGGCCGCGACCAGGGCCTTGGACGGCTTGCCGCGCGGGGTGTCCAGGCCAGGAATGTAGGAACCGACCGCGCCGTCGTACGCAACCATGACAACCTCCTTCTTGATCGACCGCCCGAAGAGACCGGGATCGATGGCGCAAGCCTGTCACGGAGAATTACGTTTGTAAATATTACGAACGTAGAATTTTTACATCCGTAGCTGCGGCGACCCGCCACAGGCAATTTCTGCCGGGCCGCCAGGCATGGTTAAGGCGCGATTAACCATGCGGGCGCACATCTTCGGGCATGGCCAACGTCACCTCCATCCGCAGCGTCGTCGAGTCGGCGATCCAGCGCGCGTCCAGCGCGACGGGCGTGGATTTCTCGTTCCTGATGGGCACGGCCAAGCGCGAGAGCGGCTACAATCCCGCCGCCAAGGCGCGCACCTCGTCGGCCTCGGGCCTGTTCCAGTTCGTCGACCAGACCTGGCTGTCGACGCTGAAGAAGCATGGCGCCAAGTACGGCTACGCCCGCTATGCCGACCTGATCCAGCAGGGTTCGGACGGCAAGTACCGGGTGGCCGGCGACGAGGCCCGCAAGACGGTGCTGGGCCTGAAGCTGGACCCGCACGCCGCCTCGCTGATGGCCGGCGAACTGGCCAGCGACCACGCCTCCTATCTGCGCGGTCGGGTGGGGCGCTCGCCCACGGCCGGCGAACTCTACGCCGCTCATTTCCTGGGGCCGCAGGGCTCGGCCCGGCTGATCGAGGCCGTGGGCAACTCGCCCGGAGCCAGCGCCGCGGCCCTGTTCCCCGACGCGGCGGCCGCCAACCGCTCGATCTTCTATCGCGAGGGCCGGCCGGCCACGGTCAGCGAGGTCTACGCCAACCTGACCCGGACCGCCGGCGGCGGCGCGGCTTCCGCCCCCGCGCCGGAGTCCCGGCCCGACATGCCCGACACCGACCAGGGCTTCGTCCAGTACGCCACCGGCCGCCGGCTGGAGCGTATCCAGCAGCAGCAGGAACTGGTCAGCCTGATCCTGCGCGGCCCGCAGGACGCCGACAGCGGCTTCAGCTTCGCCTCGGGCGGCGGGTCGTCGGCCCAGCGCATGACCAGCTCTATGTTCTCGTCGGAAATGCTGCGGGTGCTGTCCGACGCCAGCGACAAGGCCAACCGGTAAGGGCCGGAAAGCCGCTCAACCCGCGATCCCGTCCCGCGACCACCCGATCTCCGCCAGTACGGCCGCCGTGTGTTCCCCCAGCCGGGGCGCCGGGCCTCTTGGCCCATCCTCCGCGCCCGGAAACCGGGCCGGGCCGGCCGGGGCGGGGAAGGTCGCGCCGTGGCCATCGGGGGTCTGCACGAAACAGCCGGCCGCCGCGGCCTGCGGATCGTCGATCAGGTCGCGCGGTGTCTGCCACGGCGCCCAGGTGATGTCGCCGGCGTCGAGGGCCGCGGCGGCCTGGGCGTAGTCCATCGCCCCGAAAGCCGCGTCCAGGATGTCGACCAGGGCCGCGCCGTGCTCGCGGCGCAGGCGGGCGCTGGAAAAGCGCGGGTCCTCGGTCAGCTCCGGACGGCCGACGGCGGCGGCGATCCGCGCCCAGTCGCTGGAGCCCTGGCGGACCAGCAGGCAGATCCAGCGGCCGTCGCGGGTCTGGAAGAAGTTGGCCAGGGGCTGCACCGCCTCGCGCCGCCCCCGTGTCGAGGCCAGTTTCCCGAACCGCAGCTGGATGGCCATGTCCGAGCCGATCGCATAGACGCCGGTCCGCAGCAGCGAGGTCTCGACCAGCCGGCCGACGCCGGTGCGCCGGCGTTCGTGGACCGCCGCCAGGATGGCGGACACCGTCGCCAGCGAGGTCACGTGGTCGCCCATGCCGGTGCGGATCGGGAAGGGCTCGGCGCCCTTGGGGGCGGTGATCGCGCCCACCCCGGCCCGCGACCAGAAGGCCGCCACGTCCATGCCCGGCCGGTCGGCGTCCGGACCGTCCAGGCCATAGCCGGTCAGGCTGCAATAGATCAGGCGCGGATTGACCGCCTTCAGGCTCTCGTAGTCGAGCCCGGCCCGCGCCAGGCCGGCGGGGCGGACATTGGTCAGGAAGACGTCGGCGCTCCTGGCCAGGGCCTTGGCGGCGTCGCGGCCGGCGTCGGTGCGGATGTCCAGCACCACCGAGCGCTTGCCCCGGTTGTCGAGTTCGAAGATCGGATTGGCGGCCTGGTCGGAACCGATGGTGTCGAAGAAGCCGCGCATCGGGTCGCCGTCGGGCGACTCGATCTTGATCACGTCGGCGCCCCAATCGGCCATGATCCCGGCCGCGCCCGGGGCGGCGATATAGGTGGCCAGTTCGATGACCCGCAGATCGCGCAGCATCCCGTCCTCCCACGTCTTGTCGTTGCGGGGACTGTGGACGATCCAAACGGTTGTTGGGAAGCGCTTTAGGCGACCGCGCTCTGGCCGGGGGGCAGGGACTTGCGGTCCAGCGCCGCCGCGTCGGCCACGGCCCGGGCCACGGCCGCGACGCTGACTGGCTTGCGCAGCACGGTGTCGGCCCCGGCGTCGAGGCACTCGCGGGCCTCGTCGGCGTCGCCGCCGATCACCGCCACGATCGCCACGTCGCTGTTGCCGCCGTCCAGGGCGCGCAAGGCGGCGGCGGTCTGCGGGCCGTCCATCACCGGCATCCGGCCGTCCAGCATCACCAGGTCGAAGTCGCAGATCCGCGCCAGGTCCAGGGCCCGGCGGCCGTTCTGGGCGTGGACCACCTGGTGGCCCAGCTGTTCGAGGATGGCCCGCAGCATGGCGGCGTTCAGGGCGTCGTCCTCGGCCACCAGGATCCGCAGGTTGCGCGGCGGGGCGCCGGCGGCCTCAACCGGCTGCGGCGTCTCGCCGCCGTCGGCGGGTTCGGCGACGCACAGGGCGTTCTCGTCGAACGGCAGGACCAGGGTGAAGCAGCTGCCGACGCCGACGGCGCTGGTCGCCTCCAGGGCCCCGCCCATCAGCCGGGCCAGCTGGCGCGACAGCGACAGGCCCAGGCCCGCGCCGTTGACGCCCGCTCCGGTGCGCTCGACGCGCTGGAACGCCTGGAAAGCCTGGTCCATCTCGCCAGGCGACAGGCCGGGGCCGGTGTCGGCCACCGCGATGGCGATCTGGTTGTCGCGCCGCTCGACCCGCACCTCGATCCGGCCGCGCACGGTGTACTTGACGGCGTTGCCGACGATGTTGGCGATGATCTGGCGGGTGCGCAGGGGATCGCCGATCGCGGCGCCCAGCGCGCGTTGCTCCAGGTCGGGCTCGACGTGCAGGGCCAGCTCCAGCCCCTTGGCCACGGCGTGCGGCCGGTCCAGCAGCACCAGGTCGCGGACCAGGCGGACCGGCTCGAAGGCGATGCTGTCGACCGCCAGGCGGCCCGACTCGGCGGTCTCGGAATCCAGGGTGGCGTTCAGCACCGCGACCAGGTCCTGGGCGGCGTCGAGGGCGGCGTTCAGCTGTTCGCGGGACGGCGCGGCGCGTCCACCCTTGCCGGCCGCGGCGGCCAGCACGTGGGTCACGCCGGTCAGGCCGTTGCGGATCTCGTGGCTGAGGGTGGCGACGATGTCGGACTTGGAGCGCGCGGCGCGCTCGGCGGCCTCCAGCACGGTCAGCCGTTCCTCCAGCAGGGTCTCGTGGGCCAGGGCCAGGGCGTGCTGGCGGCCCAGCATGCGGTTGAGGATCAGCGACAGGGCCATGGCCAGGGCGATCGCCCCGAAGGCCATGACGCCGGCCGATTCGCTGTCCGGGCGGGCGAACAGGAAGTACAGCGGCCCGATGGCGGCCACCGGCGCGGTCAGCAGCAGGGCCAGCAGGCAGGGGGCGGCGAAGAAGATGCAGATCACGGCCGCGCCGGCCGACAGCAGCAGCAGGGGCTCGCGCACCCCGCCCGCCCCGTCGGCGAAGGCGGCCATTTGACACACCGCCACCGCCCACAGCAGGCCCGACATCACCTGCACCCGCGCGCGTCGCGTCAGGTCCCGGGCCGCGTCGGTGCGCAGCCAGGCGACCACGCCGTAGAAGGCGCCCCAGTTGATCGCGAACACCGCGAAGCTGATCGCCATCCAGCCGGCGTTCTGCGCGAACGAGCCGGCCCAGACATAGACCGGCAGTCCGACAGCGAACACGGCCAGCGCATAGGGCAGCAGGGCGGTCTGGGCGTCGAGCGCCAGGCGGGCGTCGGCGCCGCCGTCCGCGGGGGTGTTTTGTGGGCGCTCGGCGAACAAGGACTGATTCCTCGACTGGTGAGGCCAGACCCTAGGGGATCGCGGTTTTCGCCGCGTTACGGCTTATCGTTAACGACCGCGGCTTTGAGGGCAAACAATCGTTAAGCATGATCGGCGATGATCCGACTCCCCGCCGTTCCCTGGGCCTGAGGGGGAGATCCATGGCCACCACCCGCGCCGCCCTGACCGAGCAAGACATCCGCATGCTGGTGAAGGGCGCGACGCCCGACGAGCGCGCCCTGGCCGCCCACAAGCTGTGCCGGACCATCGACCGGGCCGACCTGGACGACGAGCAGCGCGCCCTGGCCGCCGAGATCCTGCGGGTGATGGCCGCCGACGCCGCCGAGCTGGTCCGCCGCGCCCTGGCCGTAACCCTGCGCAACTCGCCGACCCTGCCGGCCGACGTCGCCAACCGCCTGGCCCGCGACGTCGAGAGCGTGTCGCTGCCGGTGATCAGCGCCTCGCCGGTGTTCAGCGACGCCGACCTGGCCGAGATCGTCCGCCTGGGCGGTCCGGTGCGCCAGCTGGCCGTGGCCAAGCGTCCCCGGCTGTCGGGCAAGGTCGCGGCCCTCCTGGTCGAGGAGGGCGGCGAGGAGGTGGTCGCCACCGTCTGCGCCAACGACAACGCCCGCATGTCGGAGACCGCCCTGCAGCGCGCCCTGGAACGGTTCGCCCGCTCCGAGAAGGTGCTGTCGGCGGTGGCCTACCGCTCGGCCCTGCCGCTGTCGGTCACCGAGCGCCTGATCGACATGGTCGGCGAACAGCTGCGCGACCACATCCTGGCCGCCCACCCGCTGTCGGCCGAACGGACCCTGGAGCTGATCCTCGGCGCCAAGGAGCGGGCGACGATCGACCTGGTCGATCAGGCCGGCCGCGCCGCCGACGCCAAGGCCTTCGCCGCCCACCTGGCCAGCGTCGGCCGGCTGACGCCGTCGCTGCTGCTGCGCGCCCTGGCCCATGGCCACATGACCTTCTTCGAGTGGGGCCTGGCCGAGCTGGCCGGCGTGCCGCATCACCGCACCTGGCTGATGATCCACGACGCCGGGATCCTGGGCCTGAAGGCGATCTGCGAGCGGGCCGGCCTGCCGCCCCGCCTGTTCCCGGCCCTGCGCGCCGGGGTCGACGCCTTCCACGCCCTGGAATACGACGGCCGCCCCGGCGACCGCGAGCGCTTCCAGGAGCACATGATCCAGCGCTTCCTGACCGCCTCGCCGGCCGTGTCGCGCGAGGACGCCGACTACCTGCTGGACCGGGCCGACCGGCTGCACGATCAGGCGAAGGCGGCGATCGCGGGGTAGGGGAGGCGAACGCCCGTTCGAAATCCCTGGCCGCCGCGCCGCTTCGGCGCCACGCTCATGCGATGACCGAGCGCGCCGCCGACCTCATCCGCCCCGCCGCCACCATCCTGCTGCTGCGCGACGCGCCAGCCCCTGGGCCCGGCTTCGAGGTGCTGATGGTCGAGCGCCACCACCAGATCGACTTCGCGGCCGGCGCCCTGGTCTTTCCCGGCGGCAAGACCCACGCCGGCGACCACGACCCGGCCTGGGCCGACCACGCCACCGGCTGGGACAGCGTCGGCGAGGACGGCGCGCCGCTGCGCATCGCCGCCCTCCGCGAGGCCTATGAGGAGGCCGGCGTGCTGCTGGCCCGCGACGCCGACGGCCGGACCTACGCCGGCGAGGCGGCGATCGACGTGCGGGCGGCGGTGGCCGACGACCGCACCGCCTTCCTCGACGTTGTCCGCGACCTGGGCCTGAAGCTGGACCTGGCCGCCCTGACGATCTTCGCCCGCTGGATCACCCCGCCGCTGACCGCCAAGCGCTTCGACACCTGGTTCTACGTCGCCCACGCCCCGGTGGCGCAACTGGCGGTCTGCGACGGCCACGAGGCGGTCGACGCCGAATGGATCGCGCCCGGCCAGGCCCTGGACCTGGCCGCCTCGGGCCGGCGCAAGGTGATCTTCCCCACCCGCATGAACCTGCAACTGCTGGCGCAGAGCCCGAACGCCGCGGCCGCCATCGACACGGCGCGGACCCGCCCGTTGGTCACGGTCGAACCCTGGGTCGACGGGGCGTCCCTGCGCATCCAGCCGGAGGCGGGGTATGGGGCGGTGGTCGAGCCGTTGGCGGGGTTGTAGGGGGGAGGCGGCGCCAACTCCCGACATTGACATCTATCCAGGCTCCGGACGTTCGACGCCGGTCTCAGCGTCAACGCCATCCTGAAGGCGCGTGGCCGCGCCGGTACAGGGAATCTACGCCTCTACCGTCAATCGACAGGTGCTAATGTCTAACGCCGAGCATTATCTAGACCGGATGCCAATGGCGTTCTTCCTTGAACCGCGCTGACAACGGCCCTAGGGCGGTTCGCCCACACGCGCGCGACGGAGCGTCATGGGGGTCACGTCGTGAGCCGGCCGTCCCGAGTCGCTTTTGAGGCAGCCTCAGCGTCGAGCAAAATCCACTACGTAGGCGCGGTTACCCCCTTGGCCTTGATCCAGCTATTAGACGCCTGATGTCGGGTCCCAAGCAGATAAACCCCGCTGTGGACATCGGTCAGCGACCACCCAGTGCACCCCGCGAGCAGTGACTGAAGTAGCGAATTGTTCGCGTAGAGCACGCCGGGCTCAAATGACGCGCCATCGATGCCAGCAGTGTCTGGCGGGGTCGTCACCAGTCCGGCGTCGTGGAGGATTGACAGGCCGGTGAAGATCGGACCTCCGGGCGGCAGGACAGGCTTAGGCTCCATTTGCGTCGCCGCTAGAGCTGGATTGGCGAACAGCGCGGTCATGAACATGGCCGTCGCGTTCCAACTCCCGATATAGGGCGGCCGGTCGGTGGGGTGCACAATGGGGCCGAGCCAGCGCTGCTGCGCCCTATCAAAGCGTTCCAGAGTGTCGGGCAAGGACGACGGCAGCACAACCCTCCGGAAGAGCGCGTTACCACCCCTTAGCGAGTTGATTATTGGCTCCGGCCCCCGTTCGAGGCAGAAGCTTCCTGCCGTCTTCAGGTCGTCATCGTTGATGTGTTCCAGCGCGCCGACGGCCGCTTCGGTGAATGTCAGATCGACCTGCGCCAAGTGGCCCCAGCACAGGCCGAGTGCGAAGCAAACGTGCCACGGGTTGGCGACGGGGAAGGCCGCGAGATGCTCCAGAATTTCCTCGCTGGCACCCTTGTTCAACGTCTGACCGTAGAATTTTAGGAGATCCAACGTCTTCCCGCGAACCGGGCCGCCTTTGACGCCCCCGCCCTTCTCGCAGAGGTCATTAAACTGGCGCTGGAGATCGTTCACCGGCTTGGAGATCAGAGCTTTCATCAGCGCCTCAGCTACGGAAAATAGCGTCTACTTCTTCTTGTTATTCGCCTTAATCGGCCGTGAGCGAAACGGCGCGGGCGGTTTGGGCGGGCCGCTTTCGCGACCTCCCCTTACCCGTTTTAGCGCATCCAGCATTTCCGGCGACGTCGCCAACTGATGCCAGCGCAGGCCCGGGGCGGAATGCGACGGCGACGGAACGAGGTGGATGTGGAAGGTGCTCAGCCATTCCGCGATCCGCTCAAACTGATCGATCACGGCTATCAAGTCTTCGCGGCGATAGACCAACACGCGCGAGTAATCGAGCTCGATACCTTCTCCGTACTGATCTCCGTTTTCTAGCCGTCCAGCAATCTCGACAAGAAACTCGAAGTTCGCTTCAGGATCGATGAGCAGCAGCCCATCCTCAATGGCTTCCGAGTATGCCCAGAGCCAATGGGAAAGCCGATTACGGTGCTTGTCGGCCGCCTTGGCCAAGGTCATCAAAGCCTGGAAGACGTCGTGACCTTCTGGATCGAGCGCAACCCGCGCCGCAGCGCGAAGCGCCTGAGTCTTGGCCGTTTGATGAATGGCCTCGTACATCGCAAACGATGGCGTGGCAGTTGACCCGAGGAAGGTCACCAACATTGAGCCGAAACGGGCATCGATAGAGGCTGACAACCCGACAATCTTGGCAGCCAGGACAGCATGCTCAGGTCGCTTGTCACAGGCATGATGTGCCGAGGTGAAAATCGGAATACTGCGTCGGTAGCTCGACAAGGGCTGGGGCGGCAAGATCGGTCTCCGGTCACGCAAACGAGTCAGGGCTAAGGGCAGGGGGCTAGCGCCCCAGCCTCACCCGCAAGCGCCGCTAGATAGTCTTCCCACGCCGTTGGGCCTCTGAACTCGTTATTCAACACCGTGCCAGGCGCATGGATGTGCGGCTCCCATCGCCGGCATTCGGACCCTCTTGTCAGCATGCGTTCCCCTTAGACGCTTCTTTGATCGCCTCGGGTTGTAGCTTGACCTTTCTCTCGGGCGCTTAGCAATGCTGATCTAGCTCCGTCGTTCCACCGACCGCTGCGCCCGAAAGCGGACCATCCCAAGGTCGGAGAAGAGTCAAAAGCCCCCAACCCCTACCCCGCCGGCAGCTTCGCCCCCGCCTCGCCGACCCAGTCGACGATCTCCGACAGCGCCTGGCCGACGGCCTGGTCGTAGGCGGGGACGATGGCCGAGAGGCGGTTGTCGGCGGCCTTGACGCGGGCGACGAACACCTTGTCGCCCAGCAGGGCGCGGTCGTTGCTGCGGGTCATGACGGCGCGGATCTCGACCAGCACCTCGGGCGCGGCCTTGGGGCCGTCGACATAGTCGGTCTCGAACGAGCGGACCTCCAGGCGCAGGGCCATGGCGGCCTTCAGCGCCTCGCCGCGGGTGACCAGCCGGGCCGGGCTGGCGTCGGACTCGAAGGCCCGGGCCACGGCCTCGTCGAACAGCACGATGGCCGGCGACACCCAGCGGGCGTCGGCGATGTAGGCGGCCTCGCCGTTGGTCACCGACAGCAGGCGGTCGCTCATGGCGGCGCGGGTGAAGACCGTCGGGGTCTTGAAGACCCCGAAGCTCTTGTCGCTGGCCGGCCGCGAGCTTTCGGCCGCAGCGTGGCCGAAGCGGTAGAGGCCGGCCGGCTCGCTCTTGGGGAACAGGCTGATGCAGCCGGTCAGGGCCAGGGCGGCGGCGGCGACCGTCAGCGACCGCAGGGGGATGCGCAGGGGGCTGATCACGGCTTGACCTCCAGTTCCTTGGCCGGCGCCTTGCCGACCAGGGCGCGCGGGTTCTGTTCGACTTCGCTGACCAGCCGGTCCAGGGACTCGGCGGCCGACTGCAGGGTGACGACGGCCGACGACAGCTGCGGCAGGCCGGTGCTGGCGAAGTCGCTGGTCGGGCCTTCCAGCTTGCCGACCATGCCGCGCACGTCCTTGGCGGTGGCCTTCAGCTCCTCGGCGGCGTCGCCCAGGTTCTTCAGGGTGCGCTTGGCGTCGCCGTTGGCCAGGCCGTTGGCCGAGTCCGACAGCTGGCCGATCTTGGTCGAGGTGGCCTCCAGGCTCTGCAGGGCCTTCTGGGCGTCGGCGATGATCGCCTTGCGCTCGCGCAGCTCGGCGGTGACCGACTTGACGTCCTTGAGCGAGGCGCTGAACGTCTTGACGTTGTCGTCGGACAGCACGCGGTTGACGCGGTCCAGGGCCTCGATGGTGCGGGTCAGCACCGTGCCGCCGCCTTCCAGCAGGTCGGAGAGAGCGCTGCGCTGGCTGCGGATCACCGGCACCTCGCCGCTGCGGACCGTGCTCTTCAGCAGCGGCTTGGACGGCGCGCCGGCGGTGATCTGCACGTAGTTGACGCCGGTGATGCCCTGGGGCTCCAGGGTGGCGAAGCTGTCGGTCTTGATCGGCACGTCCGAGGTGACGCGCACCCGGGCGATCACGCGGTTGGGGTCGGACTTGTCGAGGGCGATCTTGGTGACCTCGCCGACCTTGATGCCGTTGAAGTGCACCTCGCCGCCGTCCGACAGGCCGCGCACCGGGCCGACGAACAGCACGTCGTACAGGTCGTATTCCTGGTTGAAGCTCAGCTTGGCCAGCCAGACGGCGAAGACCAGCAGACCCATGAACAGGATCAGCGTGGCCGCGCCGACCAGGGCGTAGTTGGCGTTTCTTTCCATCAGCTCGTCCTCGGTGTCGACTGGGCCGGCGTCGCCTGGCCGGCGGCCGCGCGGCCGCGCGGTCCCATGAAGTACTCCTGGATCCACGGGTGGTCGGTCTTCTCCAGCTCCTGGACGGAGCCGGTGGCGACCACCTTCTTGTCGGCGATCACCGCGATGCGGTCGGTGATCTCGTAGAGGGTGTCCAGGTCGTGGGTGATCATGAACACCGTCAGGTCCAGGCTGTCGGACAGGTCCTTGATCAGGGTGTCGAAGGCCGCGGCGCTGATCGGGTCGAGGCCGGCGGTGGGTTCGTCCAGGAACAGCAGCTCGGGGTCCATGGCCAGGGCGCGGGCCAGGCCGGCGCGCTTGCGCATGCCGCCCGACAGCTCGGCGGGTTTGAGGTTGCCGGCCCGGGCGGGCAGGCCGACCAGGGCGATCTTCAGGTCGGCCAGGTGCTCGATCTCGCCCTTGGGCAGGCGGGTGTGCTCGTGCAGCGGCGCGGCGACGTTCTCGCGCACGGTCAGGTTCGAGAACAGCGCCCCTTGCTGGAACAGCACGCCCCAGCGGCGCTCGATCACGTTCCAGCGGCGGCGCGAGGCGTCGGCCATGTCCTGGCCGAACAGCTTGACCGAGCCGCCGTCGGGGATCTTCAGGCCGATGATGGTGTTGAGCAGCACCGACTTGCCCGCGCCCGAGCCGCCGACCACGCCCAGCACCTCACCGCGCTCGGCGGTCAGGTCCAGGCCGTCGTGGATGACGTTGTCGCCGAACCGCGAGACCAGGCCCGTGACCCGGATCGGCGGGGCCTCGGCGGTCGAGGGGGGCTCGTCCTCGGTCGCCCGGGAAGTCTTCGCCGGGCTCACAGGTTCAGCTCCATGTAGATCAGGGCGAAGATCGCATCGATGAAGATGATCGCGAAGATGGCGTGGACGACGGCGGCGGTGACGCGCCGGCCCAGGGACTCCACGTCGTTGCCGACCTCCATGCCCTGGCGGCAGCCGATGGCGGCGATGACCATGGCCATGACCGGGGCCTTGGACAGGCCGATCCAGAAGTGCTGCACGCCGATCGAGTCCTGCATCCGCTGCAGGAAGAAGGTCGGCGACAGGTCCAGCGCCGTCCAGGTCACCAGCATTCCGCCGCCCAGGCCCGCCAAGGTGGCCACGAAGGTCAGCAGGGGGATGGTGATCAGCAGGGCGGCGAAGCGCGGCAGGACCAGGGCCTCGTACGGGTCGACCCCCATCACCTGCATGGCGTCGATCTCCTGGTTCATCTTCATCGAGCCCAGTTCGGCGGCGAAGCTGGAGGCCGAGCGGCCGGCCAGCAGGATGGCGGTGATCAGGATGTTGAACTCGCGCAGCACCGAGATGCCGATCAGCTCGACGGCGAACACCTGGGCCCCGAACTGGGTCAGGAGGTTGGCGCCCAGCAGGGCCACGACCGCGCCGATGAAGAAGGTGGTGACGGCCACGATCGGGATCGCGTCCAGGCCGGCGCGCTCGGCCAGGGCCACCACCGGCGCCCAGCGGATGCGGCTGGGCTTGGCGATGCAGCGGCCGATGGCGACCAGTAGGTGGCCCAGGAACGCCAGGGTGCTGTAGAGGTCGTCGGCCAGGCCGTAGACGCCGCGGCCGATGCGCTCCAGCACCTCCAGGAAGCCCTTGCGCGGCGGCGCGGCCTCGGGCTCGACCTGGATGGCGTCGTCGACCAGCTGCAGCAGGCGCTGCGTGCGCGGCCCGGCCTGGATCTTGCCCGTGCCGATCCGGCCGTCGGCGGCGCGGAGGATGGCGTAGGCTCCGGCGGTGTCGCAGCGGGTGATCTCGCGCAGGTCCAGGTCGACGGTCCGTGAGCCTTCCATCGCCTGGACCAGGCGCTCGCCGGCGTCGACCATGCCGCGCGCGGTCCAGTCCCCCGAGAGCACAGCGGTCTTGTGACCGGCGGTCTCCTTGAGGGTGAAATCAGCCGGAACGCCCATGAAGTCTCGTCGGTCCCTGTCATCCGCCGTCGAACTTACCAAGACGCTCGACCAAGCCCAAACGTGCCAAGGCCAGGCTTGTTGCAACGCTTACTGCACTAGGAATAGGCGGGTGCGACGCGTCGCGCCAGCGGCCTTCTGGGCCTGTGTTCAGGAATAGGGCGAATGCGCGGAGCTTTGTCGCCAAAGGTGCGTTGTATGGCCTGCAACGGGGGCGTTGCTCTAAAAGGCCCGAATGTTCTCCAGTCCGATCAACCGCCGCGCTACGCTCGGCCGGCTTTCGCTGTCCGCCGTCCTGGCCATGGCGCCGCGCCTGGCCGCCGCCCAGGTCCCCACGGTTTCGACGCCCGCCGCCGTCGACGACGCCAGCCAGCCGTTCTCGGTCGAGGGGCTGCGCGACAAGGCCCGCGCCCTGGCGGTCGCGCCCTATGCCAAGCCGCCGGCCCCGCCGACGATGACGGGCCTGACCTACGACGACTATTTCCGTATCCGCTTCCGGTCCGAAGCCGATCTGTGGAGGGAGGGGCCGACCGCCTTCCGGGCCGAGTTCTTCCCGCCGGCCTGGCTGTATCCGCGCCCGCTGCCGCTTTACGAGGTGGTCGCCGGCGCGGCCCGGCCGATCGCGTTCGACCCGGCGATGTTCGAGATCCCGGGCGAGCACGCCGACGTCGCCAAGACCTGGAACGGCTTTTCCGGCTTCCGGCTGCTGTGGCCCCTGAACGAGCCGGACAAGCAGGACGAGGTCGCCGTGTTCCAGGGCGCCAGCTACTTCCGCGCCCTGGGCCGGGGCCAGCGCTACGGTCTGTCGGCGCGCGGCCTGGCGATCGGGGCCGGCGAGCCGAACGAGGAATTCCCCGACTTCATCGCCTTCTGGCTGGAGCGGCCTCAGGGCGCCGGCCAGGCGGCCGACGGCGAGGCGGTGGTCGTCCACGCCCTGATGGACAGCCCCAGCTGCACCGGCGCCTACAGTTTCACGATCCGGCCTGGCGAGGACGTGGTCTTCGACGTCGCCGCCAGCGTCTTTCCCCGCGCCGACATGGTCAAGGCCGGCGTGGCGGCGATGAGCAGCATGTTCCTGTTCAACGTCGCCGACCCGTCGCCGGTCCCCGACTACCGCACCGCCGTGCACGACAGCGACGGCCTGGCGATCTGGACCGGGAAGGGCGAGCACCTCTGGCGGCCGCTGCAGAACCCCAAGGCTCACCGCCTCAGCCACTTCCCCGACGAGAACCCCAGGGGCTTCGGCCTGGTGCAGCGGGCCAGGGCGCTGGAGGACTTCGGCGACCTGCAGGCCCGCTACGACCTGCGGCCCAGCCTGTGGGTCGAGCCCCTGAACGCCTGGGGCGAGGGCGCGGTGCATCTGGCCGAGCTGGCCACCACCAAGGAGACCGACGACAACATCGCCGTCTTCTGGCGGCCCAAGACGCCCTGGGCGGCCGGGTCGCAGGTCGACCTGCGCTATCGCCTGCACTGGGGCCAGGAGCGCTTCGCCAGCCCCGACGCCCGGGTGTTCCGCACCCGCACGGGGGCCGACGCCCAGGCCGGCCTGCGCCTGTTCACCGTCGACCTGCAGGGCGGCGCCCTGGCCGAGGGGCTGGACGGCGTGACCCTGGACCTCCAGGCGGAGGGCGGCGAGATCGCCTGGCGCGACCTGTCGCCCTATCCGGACGAGGCGGCGGCCCGCGCGGCCTTCGGCGTGCGGCCCAAGGCGGCCGACATCGACCTGTCGCTGCGGCTGACCCGGGGCGATCGGGTGATTTCCGAGACCTGGCGGTACCTCTGGACGGCATAGGCGTCGCGCCGGCGCCAACCGGAGAAAAAGGCCTGCTCCGCGGCGCGCCTCGTCCCCGCCTGATGGTGATCTGGGGATGAACCCGTTTCGTTCAAGAATTGGCAGGAGGCGATTTATGCGCAGTCTGTAGCGTCCTCAACCAAGGAGAGGACGAGATGCGGGTGTTGCTGTCGACCTTTGGATCGCGCGGGGATGTCGAGCCGATGGCGGGCCTCGCCTCCGCCTTGCGGGCGCGGGGCGCCGAGGCGGTGGTGTGCGCCCCGCCGGATCCCGAATTCGTCGCGCTGGTTTCGCGGGCCGGCGCGCCCCTGGCCCCCGCCTTCACGCCGGTGCGCCGGTGGGTGGCCGACGCTCTGGCCAACCGGCCGCCGATGGACCTGTCCCAGCGCGCGGCGGGAGTGCTGACCGCCCAGTTCGCGGCGATCTCGGCGGCGGCCGAGGGCTGCGACGCGATCCTGGCGGCGGGCCTGTTCCCGTCCACCGCCGCCGCCCGCTGCGTGGCCGAACTGCGGGGCGTCCCTTACGTCTACGCGGCCTATTGTCCGGTGTTCCTGCCGTCGACCCATTACCGGCCGCTGCCGTTTCCCGGTCACCCGGTTCCGGCGGAGGTGACCGACAACCAGGTGCTGTGGGCGCGGAACGCCGAGGCCATGAACGCGATCTTCGGGACGGCGTTCGGCGCCCTGCGCGCCGAAAACGGCCTGCCGCCGGTGGACAATGTGCGCGACCACGTCTTCACCGACCGGCCGTGGCTGGCCTCGGATCCCGTCTTGAGCCCCTGGCGTCCCACGCCCCTGCGCGAGGTGGTGCAGACCGGCGCGTGGGTCCTGCCCGACGACCGCCCGCTGCCGTTCGCCCTGGAGGCCTTCCTGACCGCCGGCCCGCCGCCGGTCTATGTCGGCTTCGGCAGCATGCCGATGGAGGCCCTGAAGGCGGCCGCCCGGGCGGCCATTGAGGCGGCCCGGGCCCACGGTCGGCGGGTGCTGCTGGCTCACGGCTGGGCCGAGGCGTCCCTGGGCGACGACCGGGACGACTGTTTCGAGATCGGCGAGGTCAACCAGCAGGCGCTGTTCGGCCGCGTGGCGGCGGTCGTGCACCACGGCGGCGCGGGCACCACGACGACCGCCGCGCGGGCCGGCGCGCCCCAGCTGGTCGTTCCGCAGATCGCCGACCAGCCCTATTTCGCCGGCCGGGTGGCCGAACTGGGCGTCGGCGTCGCCCATGACGGTCCCACGCCCAGCGTCGAGTCCCTGTCGGTCGCGCTCCACACGGTCCTGGCGCCCGAGACCCGCGCCCGGGCCGCCGCCGTGGCCGCCGCCATGCGTCCGGATGGCGCGGCCGTGGCGGCCGAACGCGTGCTCGCCGTGGTCGGCGACGGCGAACGCTTGAGCCCTTAAGGGGCGTGGATTTCAAACCTCGGTTAACCAAAATCGGTCACTTCTCTCGACCTTGTGGATTTCGGGACTCGGGGCCGTGGCATGAGCGTCAATCAGCAACTCGACCAGCGCATGGCCTTCATGCGGTTCGACCACCGCGCCCGGGCGGCGCTGAAGGCGGCCAAGCCGATGGTCGACGGCGAGATCCAGGCCGCGCTCGACAGCTTCTACGACCAGGTCCGCGCCTATCCCGAGATGCGTGACCTGTTCGCCAGCCGCACGCAGATGGACGCCGCCCAGGCCCGCCAGGGCGAGCACTGGCGAAAGCTGGCCAGCGCCGAGTTCGGCCCAGACTACGCCGACGGCGTGCAACGCGTCGGCCAGGCCCATGTCCGCGCCGGGCTGGAGCCCCGCTGGTACATCGGCGGCTACGCCCTGGTGGCCGAGCACCTGATCCGCGCGGTGCTGGCCAAGCGCGCCAAGGGCGGCCTGTTCGGCGGCAAGGGCGAAGGCGAGGTCGCCGACCAGGTCGTGGCCCTGGTCAAGGCCACCTTCCTGGACATGGACCTGGCGATCTCCAGCTATCTCGACACCCTGCAGGAGGAGCGCGAGCGGATGGCCGCCGAACGCCAGGCCGCCGAGCAGCGCCAGGCCGCGGCGGTGGCCGCCGTGGGCCAGGCCCTGTCACGCCTGGCGGCCGGCGACCTGTCGGCCCGGGTCGACGGCGCGTTGTCGCCGGAGTTCCTCAGCCTGAAGGCCGACTTCGACCACGCCGCCGCCGCCCTGGCCGATACGGTCAAGGCCGTCGAGCGCGCCACCTCGGGCATCCGCTCGGGCGTCGACGGCATCGCCCACGCGGCCGACGACCTGGCCCAGCGCACCGAACACCAGGCCGCGACCCTGGAACAGACCGCCGCCGCCGTCGAGCAGTTGACCGCCACGGTCGAGCGCACGGCCAAGAGCGCCAAGGCCGTCTCGGCCCAGGTCAGCGAAGCCGCCGCCGACGCCCAGCGCTCGGGCGCGATCGTCACCCGCGCCGCCGAGGCCATGACCCAGATCGAGACCTCCTCGGCCAAGGTCTCGCAGATCCTGGGCGTGATCGACGAGATCGCCTTCCAGACCAACCTGCTGGCCCTGAACGCCGGGGTGGAAGCCGCCCGAGCTGGCGACGCCGGCCGCGGCTTCGCCGTCGTCGCCCAGGAAGTTCGCGCCCTGGCCCAGCGCTCGGCCGACGCCGCCAAGGAGATCAAGACCCTGATCGCCGATTCGAGCCGCCAGGTGGGCGAGGGCGTCGATCTGGTCGGCCAGACCAACCAGGCCCTGCGCGGCATCGTCGACAAGGTGGGCGTGATCGACACCCTGGTCGACGAGATCGCCGCCTCGGCCAACGAGCAGGCCTCGGCGCTGGGCCAGGTCAATGTGGCGGTCAACCAGCTGGACCAGGTGACCCAGCGCAACACGGCCATGGTCCAGCAGTCGACCGAGGCCACCCGCGCCCTGCGCGTGGAGGCCGCGGACCTGTCCAGCCATGTCAGCGGCTTCCGCACGGGGCCGGCGTCCTACGCGGGCGACAATCCGGTGCACCAGCAGCACGCCCGCGTCGCCGCCTTCGCGCGTCCGGGGCGGTAGCCTCGGTTTCGTCTCCAGAACTTTGCTTTCCGCTTTTGGCGCGGAGGGCGCTATCAAGGCGGCATGGATCGTAGACGCAGAATCCTGATCGTCGGCGGCGGCGCGGCCGGGTGGCTGACGGCCGCCTACCTGGCCAAGTCGCTGCGGATCGCCGAACAGGCGCATCTGGAGATCACCCTGCTGGAATCGCCCGAGGTGGGGATCATCGGGGTGGGCGAGGCCACCTTCCCGACCATCCGCACGACCCTGCAGTTCCTGGGCGTCGACGAGGCCCGGTTCATCCGCGAGACCTCGGCCACCTTCAAGCAGGGCATCCGCTTCAACGACTGGGCCTGGGCGCCGACCGAAAACGGCGAGCGTCACCAGTACTTCCATCCGTTCGAGGCCCCGTTCTCGACCGACGGCGCCAGCCTGGCGCCGTACTGGCTGCTGCAGAACGAGGCCACCCGCGCGCCGTTCGCCGAGGCCATGACCATCCAGGCGCGGGTCGCCGACGCCCAGCGCGCGCCCAAGCGCCCGCACGAGGGCAACTTCTCCGGCCCGCTGAACTACGCCTACCATTTCGACGCCGCCAAGCTGGCCCAGGTGCTGGCCGAGCGGGCCCGCGAGCTGGGCGTGCGCCACCTGCAGGGCCGGCTGACCCAGGTCGAGCTGGATGCGACCGGCGCCATCGACCACGTGGTCTGCGCCGAGCACGGCCGGCTGGAGGCCGAGCTCTATATCGACTGCACGGGCTTCCACGCCGAGCTGATCGGCAAGGCGCTGAAGGCGCCGTTCAAGTCGGCGCGGCCGATCCTGTTCGCCGACCGCGCCCTGGCCTGCAAGGCGTCCTACGACCGTCCCGACGCCCCGATCCAGAGCTTCACGATCGCCACCGCCCACGAGGCCGGCTGGATCTGGGACATCGGGCTGAAGGACGCGCGCGGCGTCGGCTGCGTCTATTCCAGCGACCATGTCGACGACGACCGGGCGCTGGCCATCCTGGGCGACTATGTCGGGCGGGACGTCGAGATCGCGCCCCGGGCGCTGTCATTCGAGGCCGGCTATCGCACCCGGCAGTGGGTCAAGAACTGCGTGGCGGTGGGCCTGTCGGCGGGGTTCCTGGAGCCGCTGGAGTCCACCGGGGTGGTGCTGATCGAGGCGGCCGTGGCGATCATCGCCGAGCTGTTCCCGCACAACGGCCCGATCAGCGCCCCGGCCTTGCGCTTCAACGAGCTGATGACCGCCCGCTACGACAACATCATCACCTTCCTGAAGCTGCACTACTGCCTGAGCCGGCGGAGCGAGCCGTTCTGGCGGCAGAACGCCGACCCCGCCACCATGCCCGAGCGGCTGGTCGACCTGCTGGAGCAGTGGCGCTGGCGGCCGCCCACCCGCTACGACTTCATCCTGGATCTGGAGACCTTCGCCTTCTTCAACTACCAGTACATCCTGTACGGCATGGGCTTCAAAACCGACCTGTCGCCGGGCCGCGACGAGTTCCCGGACGTGGCGGGAGCCGAGAAGCTGTTCGCCAAGATCCGCAACTTCGGCGAACGGGCCACCCATGACCTGCCCAGCCACCGCGACCTGATCGCCCAGATCAACCGCTTCGGCTTCGACCGGTCGCTCGAGCCAGCCTGAGGACGACGGGCGGGGACACTAGGGTATTCCCCAGCTGTTTCTTCCCGGCGCGGGGGCGCAGGCTCTTCGCGTTCCGTGGAAGGAGCCCATCCATGTTGAGCGCGGACGGCGGCGGCTCGGTGACCGCCACATCCCAGACCAGCCCGGTCGACCATGGCCTCTCGGCCCAGATCGCCAGCCAGGTCGCGACCCAGGTCACGCCGCAGAGCGAGGCCCAGCGGGTCACCAGCCAGACCGACGACCGGGCCAAGGCCCAGGCCTTCGCCACGGCCTACAACGCCGCCCCCGCCGACCAGCGCGAGGCCCTGGTGCGGGAGGTGTTCGCCAAGGATCCCGAGGCGCTGAACGGCTGGCTCAACCCCGAGAGCGTCAACACGCTGGTGAAGGACGGCTGGCTGACCGACAACGAGCGGGCGGGCCTGGCCGAGGCGGTCGCCCTGGGGTTCAACAAGGGCGCCATTCCCATCGAGCCGGGCCAGGCGGCCTATTCGATCACGACCAGCCTGGCCTTCGACCAGATCCCGGTCCAGAACACCGGCCTGGCGCCGCACCAGGAGGTCGACGGCCTGCCGGCGGCCTACCAGTACGCCGACAACATCAACCAGTTCCTGGAGTTCTTCGGGTCCTCGCCCAGTCCCGAGGTCGCCGCGTTCCGCGAGAACTACGCCAACCACCTGATCGACACCTATGTCGACAACCCCAAGCAGCAGAACTACGATGTCCGCGACGCGGCCGCCCATTTCGCGACCCAGATCCTGGCGGACAGGGCCGCGCCGCGCGAGCTGGCCTCGCAGGTCCTGTTCGATCGCTATGGCGCCAATCCCGAAGGCTTCCGCGCCTTCGCCCAGTACGCGGCGCAGGGCGGGCTCTACACGTCGGAACCCTATCTGCAGGGCATTACCGAGATGTGGGGCGGCGACGAGCAGGCCAGCCGTTACGCCATCGATGATCCGGTGATCGCCCTGGCCCAGGCGGCCGACGGCTATCGCGGCAACGTCCCGACCCATCTCGTGCCGCCCCTGGCCACCGAGGCCTCGAACTGGCTGGCCACCGAGCTGACCGGCCTGATCGCCAACCCGCCCGAGCTGTCCAACACCCACGAGAGCCTGGCCACCACCGAGCGCACCCAGGCGATCACCGGCGCCTTCGTCAGCCATGCCGACGCGGTGCTCGACCACTTCACCAATCCCGACGTGGAGTCCGAGCACTACCGCGACACCGACATGAACCAGTGGCAGTACAATCTCGACACCTTCTCCGGCTTCCTGCAGCGGACGATGTTCGCGTCCGACGTGATCGGCGGGGCCGCGGTGCGCGACAAGGTGCTGGACTATATCGGCGACCAGCGCGCGATCGTCGAAAGCGGCACCAACCCTGGCAACCTGTCCGAACAGCGCATCGCCCTGCTCAGCGCCACCACCGTGGAAGCCGTGCGCAACATCCAGAGCGACATCGCCGCCGAGAAGGCCGAGCGGGAGGAACTGATCGGCTTCACCGTCGACCTGGCCCTGACCGCCCTGCCTCTGCCCAGCAAGGCCAACGACGCGGTGACCGGGGCGCTGGGCCAGCTGTTCGGCGCGGGTCCGATCGGCACGGCGGTGAAGGACTTTTCGGGCCAGCTGGTGGACGCCGGCACGGGCCGCCTGACCGACGAGGCCAAGGCCTGGCTCACCGAGCACGCCACGCCGTCCGAGGCCCAGCTGCTGGACGCCTATACGGCGCAGGACGGCCTGACCGCCGCCACGGTGACCCTGTACGAGCAGCAGAGCCGCAATCCGGCGATCGGCCCCGAACTGGCCGACGACTACCAGGACATCGTCTCGGCCTACAACATCTACAACAACTGGGCCGACACCCGCTGAGGGGCGTCGGGGACCGCGCAAAAAGGAGCCCTCGCTCCGGTCAGGGAGCGAGGGCAGGGAAGCGACTTTTGAGGCCGGATCAGGCGGCCTTGGCGATGGCCCCGTCGATGGCGTCCAGCTCGCCGGTTTCCCGGGCCTTCTTGCCGTAGACCACCTCGAACAGCGGGCTGGCCATCACCGTGGTGACGATCGCCATCAGCACCAGCATCGAGAACAGGGTCGGGCCGATGATGCCCTTCTGCAGGCCGATGTTGATGATGATCAGCTCCATCAGGCCGCGCGAGTTCATCAGGGCGCCGATGCCCATCGCGGTCGCGTGGTTCTCGCCGGTCAGGCGGGCGGCGGCGTAGCAGGCGCCCCACTTGGCCAGGATCGAGCAGGCCAGAACGCCCAGGGCGATCAGCAGCAGGGTCGGCGAGTTGACCATGTCCATCCGGGTGTTCAGGCCCGAATAGGTGAAGAACATCGGCAGCAGCAGGACGACGGCGATCGGCTCGACCTTCTTCTTCAGCTCCTGCACCAGCAAGCCGCGCGGCATCACGACGCCAAGGATGAAGCCGCCGAAGATGGCGTGAATGCCGACCGCGTCCATCAGGAAGGCCGAGACGCAGAAGGCCAGGATGATCATGGCCAGGACCGAGGTGCTCATCTGGCCCTCGCGTTCGACCATGCGGCCCAGCGGCGCCAGGATCTTGGGGCCCAGGATCGTCACGAACGCGACCCAGGCCAGGCCGCCGCCGATGGCCAGCACCGCCACGCCGGGCCCGCCGCCGAAGGTGGCCAGGACCACGGCCAGCACGCACCACGACACGGCGTCGTCGAAGGCGCCGGCGGTCAGGGACAGGGTGCCCAGCGAGGTCCTGGCCAGGCCGCGCTCGTTGATGATCCGGGCCAGCATCGGGAAAGCGGTCAGGGCGATGCAGGCGCCCATGAACAGGGTGGCGGCGCCCTGGCCGATGGTCGGGGCGAACAGGCCGGGGACCTTCAGCAGGAACGGCGTGATGATCGCGGCGATCAGGAAGGGCGCAGCGATGCCGGCGAACGACACGCTCATGGCGCTCTTGGCCTTGGCCTTGAAGTGGTCGGCCTGGAAGCTGGTGCCGACCATGAACATGTAGAGCCCCACGCCCAGCTGGGCGCCGACATACAGCACGTTCTTGGTTTCCTTGGGGAACAGCATGCCCTGGAAGTGCGGGAACAGCAGGCCCAGCAGGGACGGGCCCAGCACCACGCCGGCGATCATCTCGCCGACCACCTGCGGCTGCCGAAGCAGCTTCTGACCCAGCCAGCCGACCACGCGGCAGGCCAGGACGATGACGGCCAGCTGCAGGAAGAAGTGCACGCTGAAATCGCCGGGCGTGAAGCTGTGCGCGGCGACCTTGGTGGCCGGCCCGTGCGGGTTCAGGACGCCCGTCACGGTGCTGACGAGGCTGGATACGATGTCGGACAAGTGTGTCCCCCCTTGTGAATCCTCTCGGCGTTGGTTCGCCGTTGGACCCAAGCCGCGCAGAATTGGATTTTCGCCGCAAGCCGAAATCGTGTTTTTGACGCCGCTGTACAGAAGATTGTTTTTGCTGGCGAATTTCCTGTTGCCCGAACGCCACAACGTAGTAACGTGCCTACAAGACAGCCTTGTCAATGTAGGTATGTAGGCACATGAAGGTCATCTCCAGTCGTGACTTCAACCAGGATGTCAGCCAGGCCAAGCGCGCCGCGCGGATCGAGCCGGTGTTCGTCACCGACCGGGGCCGGACCACCCATGTGCTGATGAGCATTGAGGCCTATCGCAAGCTGTCGGGCCAGAGCGAGACGATCGTCGACCTGCTGGCCATGGCCGCGCCGGTCGCCCTGGACGTGGCCGAGACGCGGTCGGACGAAGCCTGGGATCGGCGTGGCTGATGTACCTGCTGGACACCGACATCGTCCTTGAACTGCGCAAGGCCAAGGGCGGCGGGACCGACCCAGGCCTGGCCGGCTGGGCGGCCGCCCAGGCCCGGTCCAGCCTGTTCATCTCGGCGATCACCCTGCTGGAGCTGGAGACCGGCGCGGCGCGGGTCGAGCGCAAGGACAAGGCGGCAGGCCTGGCCCTGCGCGCCTGGCTGAACGACCAGGTCGTCGTCGCCTTCGAGGGCCGCATCCTGCCGGTCGACGCCGCCGTGGTCCGGGGGCGAGGCCGCCTGCCGCTGACCGACGCCCGCGACGCCCTGCTGGCGGCCACCGCCCTGGAGCACGGCCTGACCCTGGTCACCCGTGACGTCGCGGCCTTCAAGGTCAACCGGCTGAAGCTGTTCAATCCGTGGGGCTACAAGCCCGAGGCGCTGGACGACAACGAAGACTGGGGCCAGGCCGCCAAGGCCGGGTCGCAGTGGCTGCGGAACATCTTCGTGCGGGGATGAGATCGCGCCGTGGCGGCGCGAGGGCCCGATTCACGCCGCCGCGGCGCCCGACGAAAACTTGCCAAGCCCTTCTGGGACTGAGAAGTTATCGATAACGAACGAGAGGCGCTGGAATCGGTCGGCAGCTTGGCGCGGCCGGCCGCTCGCCCTTGGCGGGGCGCGGATCATGGCCGCGACCCTCTCGTCCACAACGCTCAAGGAGCCCGCACTTGGCCAAGGGCAAGACCAAAGTCGAAACGCCCCCGGCGGCGGAGTCCGGGCGAGCGGTGACCATCCACGACGTGGCGCGCTACGCCGGCGTGGCCTCGATGACCGTGTCGCGCGTCGTCAACGGAAACAGCTATGTCAGCGACGCCATGCGCGAGCGGGTGCAGGCGGCGATCAAGGCGCTGAACTACTCGCCCAACCTGGCGGCGCGCAACACCCGGGCGGGCAGCACGGGGCCGCGCGTCGGCGTGCTCTACAGCAACCCCAGCGCCTCCTACCTCAGCGAGGTCATGCTGGGCGGCATCGAGCAGAGCTCCAGGCTGGGCACCCAACTGGTGCTGGAGCGCTCGACCGGCCTGGCCAGCCAGAAGGCCGCCGTACGCCGCCTGCTGGACCAGGGGGTGGACGGGGTGATCCTGCCCCCGCCGCTCTGCGACTCCCGCCCGACCATCAACATGCTTCACGCAGCCGGCGTGAAGGTCCTGGCCCTGGCCACGGCCCGGCCGATGCACGACGTCTCGTCGGTGCGCATCGACGACTACCAGGGCGCGGCGGCCATGACCCGTCACCTGATCGAGCTGGGCCATTCGCGGATCGGCTTCGTCAAGGGCGATCCGCAGCACACGCCCACCCAACTGCGCTACGAAGGCTTCGTCGACGCCATGACCGCCGCCGGCCTGCCGGTCGATCCCGACTGGGTGGTGCAGGGCCAGTTCACCTATCGCTCGGGTCTGGCCGCGGCCGAGTTGCTGCTCAGCCCGGACGAGCGGCCCACGGCGTTGTTCGCCAGCAACGACGACATGGCCGCCGCCGCCCTGGCCGTGGCCCACGGGCTGCAGATCGCCGTGCCCGAGGCCCTGACCGTCGTCGGCTTCGACGACACGCCGATCGCCAGCACCGTCTGGCCCGAACTGACCACCATTCACCAGCCGATCAGCGCCATGGGCCGGGCGGCGGTGTCGCTGATCGTCGATGAGATCAAGGCCGAACGGGCCGGAAACACGCCCGGCCCGACCCATCAGCTGATGAAGTTCACCCTGGTCAAGCGCGGCTCGTCGGGCCCGGCGCCGACCAAGGCCCCGCCGCGCCGCCATGCCGTGAAGGCGTAACCTAAGCTGGCGCCAGAATGGCCGCCTGGATGTTGGGATGGTCGTTCCACAGCCGCGCGGCGCCGCGCACGCCCGAGGCGTCGCCCCAGCGGGCCGGCGCGATGCGGGCCGACCAGCGGTCGGAGAACACCCGGGACGCGATCAGGGCCGGCAGGCGCTCGTAGATCTCGCCGACATTGGACAGGCCGCCGCCGAGCACCAGCACGTCGGGATCGGCGATGTTGACCAGCACGGCGATGGCCCGGCCCAGCCGGTCGACATAGCGGTCGAACGCGGCGACGGCGGCGGGCTCGCCCTCGCGGAAGCGGCCGATGATCGCCTCGCCCGTGGCCCGGAGGCCGGTGGCGGCGGCGAAGTCGTGCTGCAGGCCGGTGCCCGACACCCACATCTCCAGGCAGCCGTGCTGGCCGCACCAGCACCGCGGGCCCGGAAGCTCCTGCGCCGTCGGCCAGGGCAGGGGGATGTGGCCCCACTCGCCGGCGACGCCGTTGGGGCCCTCGACCAGGCGTCCGTCCACGGCGAGGCCGCCGCCGCACCCGGTGCCCAGGATGATGGCGAAGGCGACGCGCGCCCCGGCGGCGGCCCCGTCGACCGCCTCGGACAGGGCCAGGCAGTTGGCGTCGTTGGCCAGGCGCACCTCACGGCCCAGGGCGGCGGTCAGGTCCTCGCGGAAGGTGCGGCCGTTCAGATAGACCGAGTTGGAATTGCGCATCACGCCGGTGGTCGGCGAGATTGAGCCGGGCGCGCCGACGCCGATCGTGCCGCGGCCGCCGGCCTGCTGCTCGACCTGGGCGATCAGGTCGCGCACGGTCTCGATGGCCGCCTCATAGGCGCCGGGATTGGGGGCTCGCACCCGCGCCAGATAGGCGCCATGGGCGTCCAGGGCGGCGGCCTCGACCTTGGTCCCACCGAAATCGACACCGACCTGGATCACCAGTAGGGCTCCCAGGCGCGCGTCAGCCGGACCAGGGCCTCAAGGAAGAAGTAGTCGCCCCAGATGCAGGCCTCGTCGACGCCCACGCCGTTGGGCATGTGATAGACCGCGTGGGCCAGGACGCCCGTACCAGGCGGTCCGTGCGGCAGCAGGTAGCGCGTTCCCAGGGTCTGGACGGTCGCCACGGCCGCGCCCTCGTAGGCGGCGCGGTCGGGATCGGTCAGGGGCAGTCCTCGGGTCAGCTCCAGCAGGCCGCAGGCGGCGATCGCCGCCGCCGAGCTGTCGCGCTCGTGCGGCGCGGCGGTGAACACCAGGTCCCAGCAGCAGATCAGGTCCGCCGGCAGGCGGTTGAGATAATAGTTGGCCAGGCGGGCGCTGAGGGCCAGCAGCGCCGGATCGGCCTTGTAGCGATGGACCAGCGGAAAGCCGCTGATGCCCCAGGCCTGGCCGCGCGCCCAGCAGGAACTGTCGCTGTGACCCTGGTGGGTCTTGCCCATCCGTGGCGCGCCGGTGACGGGATCCATGAAGAAGGTGTGGAAGGTCGAGCTGTCGGGCCGCACGATATGGCGGGCGGCCTGCTCGATATGGCGGTCGGCAGCGTCGGCGAAGGCCCGGTCGCCGGTCACCTGGCTGGCCCAGTAGAGCAGCGGCAGGTTTAGGTTGCAGTCGATGATCATCCGGCCGGCCTGGGCGGGATCGTCGAGGTCGCCCCAGGCCTGGATGATGCCCGCCTGGGGCAGGTAGCGGGCCAGAAGCAGGCGCGCGGCCGCCAGCGCGGCGTCGCGCGCCATGGTGTCGCCGGTCAGCTTGTAGGCCGCCACGCACGACAGCGAATAGAGGAAGCCCAGGTCGTGGTGATCGACGTTGATCCGGCGATCGACGCGGTCCTTGAAGCTTTGCACCTGCCGTTCGGCGGCCTGGCGGTAGCGCGCCTCGCCGCTGACCTCGTAGGCCAGCCACAGCATGCCGGTCCAGAAGCCGTTGGTCCATTCCACATTGTCGATGGCGGGATAGACCCCGCCGGTGCTGGACGGCGCCGGGAAGGCGTCGGTGAACACCGCCAGGTTGGCGTCGATGCGCTCCAGCACCGCGGCCAGGATGGCGTCCAGGGCGGCGCGGTCGGGCGCGTGGCGTTCCAAGGTCTCCCGCAGCCTCAGCGGCTCGCGGGCGGGTGTTTCGGTGGTCGGCAAGGGAGAGGTCGGGGACATGGATTCAGTCGACCTTGGCTAGATCGGCGTCGGGGAGGGCGGTCTTGAGCGCTGGGTCGGCCCTGTTCGCCGAGGTGGCCGTCGGCGACAGGGTGAACAGCGAGGCGGTCCAGAACAGCGCCGCGCCGAGGGCGATCAGCAGGTAGGTGTGGGGAAAGCCGATCAGGTCGTAGGACTTGCCCACGAGCGGCGACAGGACGGCCAGGCCCAGAGAGTGACCGAAGCTGACCCCGACCAGGTAGAGGGTCGAGGCCAGCCGGGCCTCGAAATGAGCGGCGATGTAGCGGAAGATCGACACCGCCAGGATCGGCAGCTCCAGCGAATGGAGCATCTTCATCGCCGAGATCGCCACCGGCCCCTCGACGAGGCCCGAGCCAGCGATGCGGAAGATCATGATCGCGGCCGCCAGCAACAGGCCGTTCTTCGCGCCCGTGCGGTTGACGATGAACGGGGCCACGAACAGCATCCCCGCCTCGACGAAGATCTGGGCCGAGTTGAGGTAGCCGAACATCGCCGCGCCGTGCTTGGGATCGGCGAACTGCGAGGCGTAGTAGGCGGGAAACTGCTGGTCGAAGACCAGGTAGAGGTTCGTCACCCCCAGGATCAACACCATGAAGCCCCAGAACTTGGGCAGTTTCAGGATGGCCAGGGCGTCCAGCGGCTTGAGGCTTTCCGAGCGGGCCTGCTCGTCGGCGGCGCCCTCGACCCGGGTCATGGCCAGGATCGGCAGCAGCAGAAGGCCGGCCAGTGAGGCCAGGGAGAAGTTGATCAGCGGGTCGATGTTGTAGAGCCGGCCCGAGAAGAACGCCGCGAAGGCGAAGCCCAGCGAGCCCCACAGCCGGGCGCGGCTGTACTCGAACCCGTCCTTGCGGCCGACGCGGTCGACATAGGATTCCAGGGCGTAGCTTCCGGCGATGAAGGTGACGCCCAGATAGAGCCCGCCCAGCGCCGCGCCCAGCAGGATGTTGGTCTTCAGCAGCGGGCCGTAGACGAAGGCGAAGAAGGCGCCCGACAGCATCACCAGGGCGGCGATCACCCACAGGATGGTCTTCCGAAAGCCGACCTTGTCGGACAGGAAGCCGTAGATCGGCTGCGAGGCCATGGCGAAGACGAAGTTGGCCGAGAACACCACGCCGGTCTGGGCGCCGGTCAGGCCGAGGGTGCGCTTGAGCCACAGGGCCAGCAGCGAGATGCTCATCGCCTGGGCGAAGAAGTAGAGGAACAGAAAGGCGCTGAGCAGCGCGTAGTTCTTCTTTTTCATAGCCTTCAGCGACTCCTCCCCCGTTTGACGCCAGGCGGCGGCGCGGCTCTGGAGCCGCTCGGGTCGTCCTGTGATAATCGAAAAGAGATATCGATACCAATCAAAATCCTTCGAGACGACGCCGAACAAAAAGGGCTTGCCGTCCAGTGATGATATCGATAACAGTTGCGGCGGGCCCCTAGGCCCCTGTCCTGCGAATTTTCTCGGGTGGATTTTCCTGACTCCGGGAACGGGGCGCTTGGCTTGGCCGGCGCCCCGTGTTTTTCCAGCGATGTCGAAGGGCGACGACAGCGCCATGCGAGCCCAGGTCCCGGCGGGTCCTATCCCCAAGTCGACGCTAGGCTTGGAGCAGGCTAGTGACACGCCCCGCCGACTTGGACTATGACCTCGTGATATCGATATCAAGTGGCGGCGCTCCAGCCGCCCTCGGGGAGTGACGCCATGCGCAGACAGAAGGGTTCCCAATCGGCGGCCAGGATGCTGGCCGCGTCCCTGCTCATGGCGCTGGGACTTTCGGGCGCCGCCGTCGCCCAGAGCGATACCGACCCGGCCGGTACGACGCAGGCCGATCCCGACCTGCAGATCTACGCCACCCCGCCCGCCAAGCTGGTCTACAGCCTGCACAGCGACGACTTCACGGTGCGGGTCCGGCGCCCGGGCGGGCCCTGGCGCGATCTCTACGAGTACAACATCAAGGTCGACCAGGACCGTCCGCACGACGCCTCGCTGGTCCAGTTCGATTTCCGCGGGACCGTCGAGGTCGCGGTCCAGAAGAACAACGGCGACTTCCGGAGGGTCGAGGTTCGGCCCCGGCGCAACGCGGTCAAGACCACGGTGAAGGGCGGCGTCGTCTATTTCACCCTCGATCGGCCGCAGAACCTTTCGGTGGAGTTCGACGGCGACCGCCTGGGCAACCTGCACATCCTGGCGGGCGAGCCGATCGCCCCACCGGCGCCCGGTCCCGGCGTCGTCGTCTACGGACCCGGCCTGCACGTCCCGCCGGATGGCGCGACGTCGTTCCCGGCGGCCTCCAACCAGACGATCTACCTGGCGGGCGGCGCGCTGATGCAGGGCGTGTTCCAGCCGAACAAGGTCGAGAACCTCAAGATCATCGGCCACGGGATGTTCCTGGAGTCCGACCAGCTGGTGGTCCAGGACTCGAAGGCCGTGCTGATCGAGGGGCCGACCTTTCTCAATCCGACGCACGGCTCGCTGGCGTGCAGCGGGTCCAGCCAGGTGCGGTTCCGCGACATCAAGGCGTTCGGCAAGGGTCCGTGGTCGGACGGGATCAACGTCTTCGCCTGCCAGGACGTCGATATCGACCGGGCCTTCATCCGCACCTCGGACGACAGCGTCGCCATCTACGCCACCCGCAAGAACGGCGTGGGCGACACGCGCCGCGTGCGGGTCAGCCGTTCGATCTTCTGGCCCGACGTCGCCCACGCCATGTTCGTCGGCCTGCACGGCGACAGCGCCAAGCCCAACACCCTGGAAGACATCGTCTTCGACGACATCGACGTGCTGAACCTCGACGAGGACGACCCGGAATACGAGGGCGCGATGGCCATCAGCGCCGGCGACACCAACACTGTCCGCGACGTCACGTTCAGCAACATCCGCGTGGACCACGTCGAGGAGGGCAAGCTGATCAATCTGCGGGTGGTCTATAACGCCAAGTACAGCACCAGTCCGGGCCTGCTGATCGACGGCGTCCACTTCAGGAACGTCAGCTATACGGGCTCGGGCTGGGCTGGGCCCTCGATCATCGCCGGCTATGCTCCGGACCGGCCGGTGCGCAACGTGACCTTCGACAACGTCACGATCGCCGGCCGCAAGCTGACCGGACCAGCGCCCGAGATCCTCGAGGTCGGCCCCTATGTGAGCGGCCTTTCCTTCAGATAGGTCGGCGACCGGGACGGCCGCACGCCGTCCCGGTTGCGCCTCGTCGATTTAGCCTAGGCGGTTGAAGGCAAATCTTGGCTAGAATGCCCCGGAAAAGACCGTTCGCGCCCGCGACGATCCACGGGGAGAGCCTTTTGAGCGGAAAACGACGACCCGGCGTGACCCTTCACGACGTCGCCAGGCATGCCGGCGTCTCCTCGATGACGGTCTCGCGGGTGATCAACGACTACGCCTTCATCAGCGAGGCGTCGCGGGCCAAGGTGCTGAAGTCGATCGAGGCGCTCGGCTATCGTCCCAACGCCGTGGCGCGGGCGACCCGGACCGGCGTCGTCCAGGTCGGGGTGCTGTATTCCAATCCCAACTCGTCCAATCTCAGCGCCTTCCTGATGGGCGCCTTCCGCAAGGCCGGTGAGATCGGCTGCCAGCTCCTGATCGAGCCGACGGCCGCCCATCCGACCCCGGCGCGGGCGGTGGCCAAGCTGATCGACGCGGGGGTCGGCGCCGTGGTCCTGCCGCCGCCGCTGTGCGACGACGCCAAGATCCTCAAGCTGCTGGCCGCCGCCGGCGTCGGGCCCGTCAGCTTCGCCACCGCCAGGCCGTCGCCGGGCGTGACCTCCGTCGCGATCGACGACTTCGAGGGCGCGGCGATGATGACCCGCCACCTGATCGAATTGGGCCACGTCGACATCGCCCTTGTCCGGGGCGACCCGTCGCACTCGACCTCGACGCGGCGCGAGGAGGGTTTTCGGGCGACGATGGCGCAAGCCGGCCTGGCCGTGCCCGACGCCTATGTCGTCGAAGGCGCCTTCACCTATCGCTCGGGCCTGACGGCGGCGAGCCAGTTGCTGGGCCTGCGCCGCCGGCCGTCGGCGATCTTCGCCAGCAACGACGACATGGCCGCGGCCGTCAGCGCCGTCGCCCACGGCATGGGAATCGCCGTGCCGACCGAGCTCAGCATCGCCGGCTTCGACGACACGCCCGTCGCTTCGACCATCTGGCCGCAGCTGACCACCATCCACCAGCCGATCGCCGACATGGCCGCCACCGCCGTGGAACTGGCCGCCGGCCTGACCCGCCGCGACGCCGACGACGAGGCGCGCAAGCATGTCCTGGCCGAACTGACCCTGGTCGTTCGTCAATCGACCGCGCCGCCCGCCGGCTGAGACGGGCTCGCGCGTCGCAGTTCGGCCCGTCGAGATTGACGCTTTTAGAGAAGGAATGATATCGATATCAATCGCTCGCCCGATCGATAGCGGCGACCAAGGAAAACAGGCCGCGGCCCAGGCGCCGAAGGCCAGACCGTCTGGGAGGCGTCGATGATCAGCCCGTTCTTCAAGCGCGTTCGCGCCTGCCTTACGTGCGGATCCGGAGCGCGCCGATGATCCGTCCGCCCGTCGACCGCCGCCGCTTCGTGCTGCTGGCCGCCGCCGCGAGCGCGCCGCTTGGCGCGGCGAGCATGGCGCTGGCCAAGCCGACGGCGGTCTCCGCGCCTCTACGAGCGGTCTCACCAGATGGTCGGGTGCGGCTGGAACTGGACACGCGGCAGGGCCGGTTGTCCTGGAGCGTCGCTCACGACGGACGCGCGGTTCTCCGCCCGAGCCGATTGGGCCTGGCCCTGGCCGGCGGCGACCAGCTTGGGGCGGGGGCGAGCGTCGTCTCGGTGTCGCGGCGGCGACTGGCGGGGACCTGGACCCCGACCTTCGGCGTGAAGGCGACCTACAGCCAGGCCTGCGAAGAGATCACTGTTGACCTGCGCGATCCGAGGACCGGCATCGCCTTCGCCGTAGTCGCCAGGGCCTACGACGCCGGCTGCGCGGTCCGCTACGTCCTGCGCCAGGCGCCAGGCGGGCAGGGCGTGACCGTGGGCGGCGAGGCCACGACCTTCAACCTGCCGCCCGGCGTCGAGGTCTATTCCAGCCGCGACGAAGGCGAGTACCAGCGCTCGACGCCCGCGGCCCTGGCGCCGGTCGTGCATCCGGACCTGACGGGCAGCTCCGACGTCGGCCCGCTGGCCGACCTGCCAGTCACCGCCGTGGCGGGGGACGGAAGCGCGGTGCTGATCGCCGAGTCCGACCGGCTGCACTATCCGCGCGCCATGCTGCGTCCGGCCGCCGACCCCGCCGACGGCCTGGCGGTCCACCTGATGCGCTATCCGGGCCGCGCCACGGGCTGGTCGGGTCCGGGCGACACCCCGCCGGCCCCGACCTTCCGGCTCGACGTCGGCCAGGCCACGCCCTGGCGCGCCTTGATCCTGGCCGACAACGTCGCTGGCCTGATCGAGCGCGCCGACCTGATCCCCACCCTGGCCACGCCCAACATGCTGGGCGACGTCAGCTGGGTGAAGCCGGGCAGGGCGGTGCGGATCCGCAAGCCCTACAGTACTGAAGCGGCCCTGAAGGTGGTCGAGTTCGCGGCCGCGCGGAAGCTCGACTATGTCGAGTTCGACGCCCATTGGTACGGCGACGGCACCGATCCCGGCGACGCCACCGTCCCGATCGCCGGGCTGGACATGCAGCGCATCATCGACGCGGCGCGCGCCAAGGGGATCGGCATGATCCTTTATGTCGATCGCGTGCCGGCCATGCGCCAGCGGGACGCGATCCTGGACACCTATCGCCGCTGGGGCGTGGCGGGGATCAAGTTCGGCTTCGTCTGGGAGGGACGGCAGGCCGACAACGACTTCATCTTCGACCTGGTCAAGGCGTGCGGCGAGCACCGGCTGCTGGTCAATCTGCACGACAACCTGCGCCCGGCCGGGCTTGAGCGGACCCTGCCCAATTACGTGGCCCTGGAGGGCGTGCGCGGCAACGAGCAGTTCCCGACCGCCCGCCATAACGTCACCCTGCCGTTCACGCGCGCGGTGGCTGGCCCGATCGACTACACGATCTGCTACGCCAACCCGAAGAACCAGACGACCAACGCCCACCAGCTGGCGATGGCGGCGGTCTACTACAATCCGCTGACCTTCCTGTATTGGTACGACACGCCGGACAAGTACGCCGGCCGAGCCTGGCCCGACCTGCAATGGTTCGACGAATGCCCGACCACCTGGGACGAGACCCGGGCCCTGTCGGGCGCGATCGGCGAGCATGTCATGGTGGCCCGCCGCCACGGCAAGCGCTGGTTTCTAGGGGCGATGACCAACGAGGCGCCGCGCGTCCTGAAGGCGCCGCTGGGGTTCCTGGGGCGCGGGCAGTGGATGGCGACGGTGTTCGCGGACGGTCCTCGCGCCGACGCCGCGTTCGAGACGCCGGTGGTGATCCGCAAGATCCCCGTCACCAGCGCGACCGTGCTGTCGCTGGCGCTGGCGCCCAGCGGCGGTCAGGCTGTCCTGTTCGAGCCCCTGTAGCGGAGACGCCCGTGCCCTGGACCAAATCCATCGTGGGCGTACTCTTGGCCTGCGCCGCGAGCACACCGGCCCTGGCCCAGGCGGGGCCCCCCGCGTTCGCGGCCGACCAGGGGGACGGGACCTATCGCAACCCGGTGCTGGCCGGCGACTACTCCGATCCCGACGTCGTCCGGGTGGGCGATGCCTACTATCTGACCGCCTCATCGTTCACCAACGTGCCCGGCCTGCCGATCCTGAAATCGACCGACCTGGTCAACTGGACGCTGATCGGCCACGCCCTGCCTCGGATCACCCCCGTGGCCCATCACGCCACGCCGCGGCGCGGCGGCGGCGTCTGGGCGCCGGCCATCCGTCACCACGACGGCAAGTTCATGATCTACTATCCCGACCCGGACTTCGGGATCTTCCTCGTGACGGCGACTGACCCGGCCGGGCCCTGGAGCCCGCCGGTGCTGGTCGACGACAGCAAGGGAGCCATCGACCCGGCCCCGTTCTGGGACGACGACGGCCAGGGCTGGCTAGTGCACGCCTGGGCCGGCAGCCGGGCGGGGTTCAGCAACGTCATCACCGCGCGGCGCCTGAACGCGGCGGGGGACAGGACGGTCGGCGAGCCGGCCACCCTGATCGACGGCGCCAAGCTTCCGCAGGTCGCCACCACCTTCGGGCCGTCGCCCTGGTTCACCACCGAAGGGCCCAAGCTCTACAAGCGCGACGGCTGGTACTACATCTTCGCTCCGGCCGGCAGTGTGAAGGGCGGCTGGCAGGGGGTGTTCCGGTCCCGCGCACTGCTGGGTCCCTACGAGGGCCGCAACGTGCTCGACCAGGGCAAGACCCAGATCAACGGACCTCACCAAGGCGCCTGGGTGACGACGCCCAAGGGGGAGGACTGGTTCCTGCACTTCCAGGACACCGACTCCTACGGCCGGCGGGTCTGGCTGGAGCCCATGGCCTGGAAGAAGGGCTGGCCCGTGATCGGCCAGGACCTCGACGGCGACGGCCGGGGCGAGCCGGTGCTGCGCTGGCGCAAGCCCAGGGCGGACGGGACTCAGACGCCGGTCGCGGTCCAGGCCAGCGACAGCTTCGACGGCGCCCTGTCTTTGGCCTGGCAGTGGAACGCCAATCCCGGCGACGACTGGGCCAGTCTGACCGCCAAGCCAGGCGCCCTGCGCCTGAAATCCATCTCCTCGCCGGAGAACCTGTGGGAAGCCGGCGCGCTGCTGACCCAGAAGCTGCCCGGACCGAGCTTCAGCGCGACGACCCGGATCGGCTTCGCGCCCAAGGCGGTGGGCGAGCGCGCCGGCCTGGTGATGTTCGGCGCCGACTACGCCTGGATCGGCCTGGAGAAGACGGCCGAGGGCGTGCGCCTGGTCCGGGTGGACCGAGTGGGGGCCGACGCCTTCCAGCCCGAGCGCGTCACGGTCGGCCTGGCCTCGGCGCCGGCCAGCGTCTATCTGAGGCTCAGCGCCTCGCCGGTCACCGTCGCCGACCCGCCGCCGAGTTTCGCGCACTACGCGCCCTCGATGCTGCGCTCCACTCATGCCCGGGTCGTGTTCAGCTACAGCCTCGACGGGGTGTCCTATACGCCGCTGGGCGAGCCGTTCGTCAGCAGGCCGGGGCGATGGGTGGGCGCGCAGATGGGCGTCTTCAGCCAGGCCGCCGCGGGGCGGCCGGCCTTCACCGCCACGCGGATCGGATGGACCGACGTCGAGTCGTTCGAGGTCTCGCCCTAGCCGCCTCAAGCCCGGGGGCGCGCGAATGATATCGATAACTACCCTTGCGTGCGCTCAGGCTGGCTGGGGCGTCATTTTGTCTCAGCCAAGCCGATAAACGCGCATTAGTAGGACAATTGACATATTGCCATTTGTCTTGATATCGATAACAGTACTTCAGCGGCGCAGATGGCCGCCAAGACGAAAAACGAAACGGCTTCGGCGTCGCCGCGGGTCGTTCAGGAGCGAAACGAAGAGGCCAACCGCAACTGCGTTCGAGCGTCACGGCGGGGCCGGGCGCGCCTTACGCCAACGTCGCCCCAGCCGGGCGGTGCAACGAGACAACACGGAGGGGAAACCATGTCGAAGCCAACCCATTACCGATCGACCCATCACCGGCTCCTGGCCACCGCGTCCATGACCGCCCTACTGGCGGTCGGCGGGACGGCGGCGGCCAACGCCCAGACGGCGCCCGCGCCCGTCAATGACACGGCCGTCGAGGAGGTGGTCGTCACCGGCATCCGCCAGAGCCTGCAGTCGGCGGTGTCGATGAAGAAGAACACCATGGAAGTGGTGGACTCCATCCGGGCCGAGGACATCGGCAAGCTGCCCGACCCCAACGTCGCCGAGACCCTGACCCGCGTGCCGGGCGTGCAAGGCTACCGCTACGGCGGCGAAGGCGCCTCGCCGGTCGGCGTCGGCTCGGGCCTGACCATCCGCGGCCTGTCGGGCCAGACGGCGTCGCAGGTCGACGGCCGCGCCTATTTCACCGCCGGCGGCAGCGAGTTCAACATCGAGGCCGCCATCCCGGGCATGATCGCCGGGCTCGACGTCTACAAGAACCCCTCGGCCGAGCACATCGAGGGCGGCATCGGCGGCCTGGTCGACGTCCGCACCCGTCGTCCGCTGGACCTGAAGGGCTTCACGGCCAGCGCCGCGATCAGCGGCAAGTACAACGACATGGTCAAGAGCCTGCAGCCGGAATATTTCGGTCTGGTCGCCAACCGCTGGAACGTCGGCGAGGGCGAGATGGGCCTGCTGCTGGCGGGCAACTACCAGAAGAGCTGGAACCGCTCGGACAACGCCCCGGGCCCCGGCGGTACGAACCTGCGCCGGGTGGCGGCGGCCAACAGCAGCGACTGCAGCGCCGCCAACCTGGGCTCGGCCTATAACGCCTCCCTCGCCGGTCGTTCGGATCTCAACTGCCTGCTGACCGTCAGCAACGCCGACGCCCTGGCCATGACCCCGGCCCAACGCGCCAACCTGGTCAACTTCGCCGGCGTGCAGGTCAACCAGAACGAGGAAGACATCCAGCGCACCCGCAAGGGCCTTAACGGCGCGTTCCAGTGGAAGCCGAAGCCGAACCTCGAATTCTACATCGACGGCAACTACAACTCGTATCTCTATCACCAGAGCTACCGGTTCCTGAACTCGAGCGACAGCCGCTACGTCCAGAACCTGACGACCACGCCATTCAGCACCACCGAAGGCCTGGCCAGCCGCAACGCCAACGGCGGGGAGGACGCGGTCCTGGCCGGGCAGCGCTTCGCCAGCGGCACGTTCGTCGGCTCGACCTTCAGCAGCACCGGCGGCGAGGAGCACCGCCTCTACAAGACCTGGATCCTGGCCGGCGGCTCCAAGTGGAGCCCGACCGACGACCTGGACCTGAAGCTGGACATCTCCTACGTCAAGGCCGACCAGCACCAGGACAATCGCGCGGTCGCCATGGTCCCCCGCGCCGGCCTGACCTGGAACACCACCCGCGCCATCGGCCTGCCGCAACAGGTCTCGATCTCGGGTCCGGATCTGGGCAGCCCGAGCACCTGGGTGCTCCAGAACTACGCCAATGGCACTAACAACGTCTATGACGACGCCGGCCTGGCCGCCCAGTTCGACGGCAAGTACAAGCTGCACGACAGCTTCATCGAGGACATCAAGTTCGGCACGCGCTATTATCGAAAGAAGTCGAAGTTCTATAACTACTCGTTCAGCGGCAAGAACCTGACGACCGACGGCGCCGCCCTGGCGGCCAACCAGTCGAATGGCATCTTCGCCACTAGCGTCGCGGACCTGGTCAACGGCTCGCACACCAACTGGCTGGACGGCGACGCCGGCTACGGCGGCGGCTTCCTGACCTTCAACCCGGACGCACTGCTGGGCGACAATGTCCGCAACCGCTTCCCCCTGGCCGGCATCCCGGCCGAGGACTCGCTGCCCGAGATCGTCCAGTCGCGCCGCCTGGCGACCGAGCAGACCTTCGCCGGCTATGGCGTCGCCGACTTCTCGTTCCTGAACGACAAGATCCGCGGCAACATCGGCGCCCGGGTGGTCCGCACCGAACTGGACGCTGAGGCCCGGATCTTCGACGCCACCGGCTCGATCGTCCCCAACAAGAGCAGCAACGCCTATACGGACATCCTGCCGACCTTCAACGTCACCGGCTATATCACGCCCGACACCCTGGTGCGGTTCGGTTACGGCCAGGGCCTGACGCGCCCCAGCGTCGGCGACATCAATCCGACGATCTCCGTCAACACCACCAATGGCACCGGATCGCAGGGCAACGCCGACCTGGCGCCACTGCGGGCCGACAGCTACGACCTGTCGTTCGAGAAGTACTTCAACAACACCAGCTACGTGTCCGCCGCGCTGTTCTACAAGGACGTCAAGGGCTTCGTCCTGGGCGTCGAAGAATGCCAGACCGTCGCGATCGCCGCGCCCTATTCGGGCACGACGCCGAACAGCTGCCCCACCGGCCAATATCGCGTCACCAAGCCGGTCAACGCCCAGCCGGGCTACGCCAAGGGCTTCGAACTGGCCTTCCAGACCTTCTTTGACTACGGCTTCCTGCCGGACGTCCTGAAGAACTTTGGCGTCCAGGGCTCCTACACCTACGTCAAGACCGAACTGCCCCTGAAGCTGACCGGCGCCTCGGGGCCTGTCACCAACGTCCGCCAGCCGTTCCAGTCGGACAACAACTACAGCATCGCCGGCCTCTACGAGAACGACTTCATGTCGGCGCGCCTGGTCTACACCTACCGCTCCGACTTCGTGCTGTTCGGGGTCGCGGCCAACCCGATCGACGGCCGTTACCTGAAGGGCTACGGCCTGCTCGACGCGTCGGTGAACTTCAACCTGCGCAAGGACCTAACCCTGTCGGTCACGGCGTCGAACCTCACCAACAAGGCGCCCCAGCGCTATGTGGGCGAGCCCGACAACGGCTACGACACCGACATCCTGCGCCAGTCCTTCATGAACGGCCGCATCTACGGGGTGAGCCTCCGCTACAAGTTCGGCGGCTAGACCCGATCCTGCATCCTCCCCCTGCTGCGCCGCCCCTCGGGGCGGCGCTTTTTTGTGGGTAGCCCTCGGTCAAGTGGACCGACGGCGCCGCGCCGCCAGCCAGGCCGCGAAGACGGGCAGGGCCAGCAGGGTCAGGGCGGTGGAGGTCAGCAGGCCGCCGATCACCACCGTGGCCAGAGGCTTCTGCACCTCGGCGCCCGGACCGATGGCGACGGCCATCGGCAGGAAGCCCAGCATGGCGACCAGGGCCGTGGTCAGCACCGCCCGCAGGCGGCCGACCGTGCCCGTGACCACCGCCTCGACGGGGTCGAGCCCCCCGGCCAATTGCTGCCGGATGCTCTGCATCAGCACCAGGCCGTTCAGCGTCGCCACGCCCGACACCGCGATAAAACCGACCGCGGCCGAGATCGAGAACGGCGTGCCCCGCAGCGCCAGGGCCGTCGCGCCGCCGACCAGGGCCAGGGGCACGCAGGCGAAGACCAGCGCCGCCTCCGCCGCCGAACCCAGGGCGAAATAGAGCAGAACGGTGATCACCAGGAACACGACCGGCACGATCACCATCAGTCGCGCCGAAGCCCGCTCCAGGTTCTCGAACTGGCCGCCCCAGTCCAGCCAGGAGCCGGCGGGCAGGGGGACCTCCTCACGCACGGCGGCCTTGGCGTCGGCGACGAAGCCGCCCAGGTCGCGGCCGCGGACATTGGCCTGGACGACGATCCGGCGCTTGCCGTTCTCGCGGCTGATCTGGTTGGGGCCCTCGGCGGCGTCGAAACGGGCCACGGCCGACAGCGGGATCGCCGCCGCGCCGGGCGCCGCGCCCTCCGGCATGACCGGAAGCTGGCCCATCACCGCCGGGTCGTTGCGGCGCTGCTCGTCCAGGCGCACCACGACGTCGAACCGCCGGTCGCCTTCCAGGATGTGACCCGCCTCGCGTCCGCCCAGGCCGATGGCCAGGGCGTCGGCGGCGTCGCTGGCGTGGACGCCCAGGGCGGCGGCGGCCGTGCGGTCAACCGTGGCCGTGATCGTCGGCTGACCCGAGACCTGCTCGACCTTGACGTCGGCCGCGCCCCGCACCCCGCGCAGGGCCTTGGCCACCTTCCGGGCGGTCTGGTCCATGACCGCGAAGTCGTCGCCATAGACATTGACGGCGACGTCCGACCGGACCCCGGCGATCAGTTCGTTGAAGCGCATCTGGATCGGCTGAGTGAACTCGTAGGCGTTGCCCAGATGCCGGCCCAGCGCGCCCTCCATGCGTGCGACCAGCTCGGCCTTGGGCAGGCGCGGGTCGGGCCATTGCCTGCGCGGCTTGAGGATCACGAAGGTGTCCGAGGCGCTGGGCGGCATCGGGTCCGAGGCGATCTCGGCCGTGCCCGTGCGGGTGAACACCAGGGCCACCTCGGGCATGGCCGCCAGGGTCTTCTCGACCCGGAACTGCATGGCCTGGCTCTGTTCCAGCGAGATCGACGGCACGCGCGAGGCCTGGACCATCAGGTCGCCCTCGTCGAGCGTCGGGATGAACTCGCGGCCCAGGCTCAGGAAGGCGGCGACGCCGATCAGCAGCGCCACGCCCGCGCCCGCCGCCACCGCGACCGGTCGGGCGACCAGGCGACGGAGCAGGGGCTCGAACCGCGTCCGGGCGGCGGTCATCAACCGCGTCTCGCCGTGGCCCTTGGGCTCGCCGATCAGCAGGGCGGCCATGGCGGGCACGAAGGTCAGGGACAGCAGGAAGGCGCCGGCCAGGGCGAACATCACCGTGGCGGCCATCGGCCCGAACATCTTGCCCTCGACTCCTTCAAAGGCCAGCAGCGGGGCGTAGACCATCAGGATGATCGCCTGGCCGAAGGCGGCGGGCCGCGCCATTTCACAGGCCGAGGACGCGGCGATCTCGATCCGCTCGCGGGCGTCCAGCGGCCGGCCAAGGTCCTTCCGCCGCAGCGCCAGCCGGCCCAGGGTGTTCTCGATCACCACCACCGCCCCGTCGACGATCAGGCCGAAGTCCAGCGCCCCCAGGCTCATCAGATTGCCGCTGATTCCGAAGCGCCGCATGGCGATGGCGGCGAACAGGAACGACAGCGGGATGACCAGGGCGGTGATGATCGCCGCCCGGATATTGCCCAGGGCCACGAACAGGACCGCGATGACCAGCAGGGCGCCGAAGGCCAGGTTGTGCTCGACGGTGGCGATGGTGGCGTCGACCAGGTCGGTGCGGTCCAGCACCGGCTTGACCACCACGCCGGCCGGCAGGCTGGCCTGGATCTCCTTCAGGCGCTCGCCGACGCGCGCGGCGACGGTGCGGCTGTTCTCGCCAGCCAGCATCAGGGCGGTGCCGATCACCACCTCGCGTCCCGCCTCGCTGGCCGAGCCCAGCCTCGGGGCCTGGCCGATGACGACGGTGGCCACGTCCGAGACCCGGATCACCGCCGCCCCGCGCCGCCCGACCGGGGTCTCGGCCAGTTCGGCCAAGGTCTTCACCCGGGCGTCGGCGCGGACGATATAGGCCTCGCCGCCGCGCTGGACATAGCCCGCGCCCTCGACGCGGTTGGCGTGCTCCAGCGCCTCGATCAGCTGCGGCAGGCTGACGCCGAACGCCGACAGCCTGGCCGGGTCGGGCTGGACGACGTACTGCTTGACGTAGCCGCCCAGCACGTCGACCCCGGCCACGCCGTTAAGGGTCTTCAGTTGCGGCGCGACGATCCAGTCCTGGACCGTGCGCAGATAGGTGGCCTTTTCAACGTCGGTGGTCAGGCGGTCGCCCTCGGGAGTGACATAGACCGCGCCCGGCCGCGCCGCCGGGCCCGACAGCTCGACCGTCCAGATATAGACCTCGCCCAGTCCCGTGACCGGCGGTCCCATGGCCGGCTCCAGCCCCTCAGGCAGGCTGGCGCGGGCCGCCTGCAGCCGCTCGTTGATCAGACTTCGAGCCCGATAGAGGTCGGTGGCCTCGGTGAACACCGCGGTGATCTGCGAGAAGCCGTGCCGCGAAAGAGATCGGGTTTCGACCAGGCCCGGAACGCCGGCCAGGGCCGTCTCGACCGGGAAGGTCACTTGGCGCTCGACCTCCTCGGGGCCGAGGGCCGGGGCCACGGTGTTGATCTGCACCTGGCGGTTGGTGATGTCGGGGACCGCGTCGATGGGCAGGCCGGCCAATTGGCTTGCGCCATAGGCCATCAGGGCCGAGGCCAGCAGGGCGACGATCCAGCGGAAGCGGACGGAGAGTTCGATCAGGCGCGCGAGCATGGTCTCAGTCCTCGTGTCCGGCTTCGCTCTTGCCGAGCTCGGCCTTGAGCAGGAAGGCGCCCTTGCCGGCGACGCGTTCGGCTCCGGTCAGGCCGCGCAGGATCTCGGTGGAGCCGGCGGCGGTCCGGCCCGGGGTCACCGGCCTGGCGCGGAAGCCGCCCGGCTCGACCACGAAGACGACCGGACGGCCCTCGACCGTCTGGACCGCCTCGCTGGGCACGATGATCGTGCCGCCCGCGTCGGCGCCCGTCGTGACCCGCGCCGAGACGACGGATCCGACCGGCGCGGTCCGGCCCGAGGGCGTCGCCCGGACGATGGCCGTATTGGCCCCGGAGGCGCCGGGCGCCACGGCGCTGATCGTGGCCGGGGCCTGCTGGCCGTCGGGAGTCTGCACCTGGATGACCTGGCCCAGGCGGATCGAGCCCGCCGCGGCCGCCGGGGCGTCGAAGACGTATTCGGCGTGGCTCGGATCGGCGATCTCGGCCACCAAGGCGCCTTGGGCCAGGAAGCCGCCGACCTGGGTGTCCAGCCGCGTGACCACGCCGTTGATCGGGCTGCGCAGGACCGTGACGCCGTCGGCGCCGGGCCCGCCCATGGCGCGGATCTGGGCCTGGGCGGCGCGCTGGTCGGCCTGGGCCTTCTCGGCGGCGGCCTGGCTGGCCTCCCAGTCCTGGCGCGAGACCACACCGGCCTCGAACAGGCGACGGTCGCGGCTGGCGGCGGCCTGGGCGGCCTTGGCGTCGGCGCTGGCGGCGTCGAGGCTGGCGCGGCCCGAGGCGGCGTCGGCGCTGCGCAAGGTGACGATCGGCGATCCGGCGGCCACGGCTGCGCCGGCCGTGACGTGGATCCGCTCCACCGCGCCCGACACCGGCGCGCCCAGGGCGGCCAGGGCGTTGGCGGCTAAAGTCACCCGCCCGGGCAGCAGGATGTCGCCGCCGCCGCCGCGCCCCGGAGTGACGATCGAGACCCCTGCCGCCGCCGCGTCGGCCGGCTTCAGCGGCACGAGGCCCGCGTCGCCGTGCGCCGGGTGCGCTTCGCCTTCCGGCTCGGGAGCGGGGGAGATGGCCGGGCCGCCTTGCAGCCAGTGGGCGGCGCCGTAGCCGAGTCCGGCGGCGGCCATCACGGCGATCGCCGGGACGATGAGGGAGCGGCGAGCGATCACGGTTGGTCTCCGAAGGGGATGCGCCCCTGGGCGCGGGCGAGGTCGGCCAGCGCCTTGACGCGGGCCAGCTTGGTGTCGACGGCGCGTCCCCTCGCGGCGATCAGGTCACGGCGGGCGGCCAGCACTTCGGACAGCGGAAGGCGGCCGGAGTCGTAGCCGATGCGGGCCAGGCGATAGGCCTCGGCGGCGGCCGTTTCGGCCTGGCGGGAAGCGTCCAGGGTCTGGTCGGCGGCGGCGACCTGGGCGGCCGCGGCGCGGCGGTCGCCGTCCTGTTCGGCCTGGGCCATGGCCAGCCGGGCCTCGGCCGCCTGGGCGTCGGCCGTGGCGGCCGCGACCGCGCCCCGGTTGCGGTCGAACAGCGGCAGGGGCGCGGAGACCCCGAACACCGCCGCCGTGGCGTCCTCGTCCTGGAACTGGCGGACCCCGAAGCTGACGGTGAGATCGGGCGTGCGCCTCGCCCGCTCCAGGGCGATCCGGCGCTGGGCGGCGTCGCGTTCGGCGCGCGCGGCGGCGATGGCCGGGCTGAAGGCGGGCTGCGGCGACGCGGTCGCCGAGACGGACTCAAGCAAGCCGCCTGTCACCGCCGTATAGCTGGCGGCCGAGCCGGCCAGCGCGCTCAGCCGGGCCAGGGCCGTTTCGGCGTCCGCCTGGGCCGCGCCCTGTTCGGCCCGCGCCGTGGCCAGTCCCGCCTCGGCCTGGACGGCTCGGACCTTGGCCTCCCTGCCGTTGTCGACCAGCAGGTGGGCGGCCTGGGCGTCGGCCTGGGCCAGGTCGACGTTGTCGCGGGCGATCGCCAGGCGCCGCTGCGCCGCCTCGGCGGCGGCGTAGGCCAGCGCCAGGTCCCGGGCGAAATCGACCTGGCCCAGGGCGGCGCGGGCCTGGGCGGCGGCGAGCTCGGCCTTGGCCGCCGAGGTCCGCGCGGCGCGCTTGCCGCCCAGCTCCAGCGGCTGCTCGATCGACAGGGTTGTCTCGGCCCCGCCGAAGCCCTTGTAGGGGCCGGAGCCGGTGATGTTCTCGACCGTCAGGCCCAGTGTCGGGTTGGGACGGGCGGCGGCCTGGGCCGCCTGGCCCTCGGCGGCGCGGATCTCGGCGGCGCCGAGGGCGAGCCGGGGGGCGGAGGTTTGGGCCTGTTTCAGCAGGTCCGGGAAGGCAGGGGCGGTCTGGGCCGCGGCCGAGGCGCAGAGCACCCCGGACGCGACGCCGGCCAAGGCCGCGCGCAGCGACCATCGGTTCGATGACATGGAGATTCCTCGCGATGGATGGACGACGGCGCGCCCAAGGCGCGCGGGTCGTCAGCCGCGAGGCGGTCGATCGGGTCCGGACAGCGTGCGCGACGCCAGCGCCTGGGCGGAAATCGCCGCGTGTTCGGAGAGGGTAGAGAGGGGCCTCGAAACCGACCCGACGGGCGCGTCGAGCATGGCGCCGCCGTGGTGGCAGTGCCCGCCGACGCAGCAGGCGGCCTCGCAAGTCGCGCCGTGGTCACGCGGGTCGGCCTGGACCGCCTGGCCGGCGTCCATGCCCGTCTCGACGCTGGCGATCGGCGCGATGGAGCCGTCGCAGACGCAGGCGGCCATGCTCACCGATGGGGCGACGACGAGCAGCGCCAGGACGCAGGCGGCCAACAGGCCGCCCAGGTTCCGCCACCATGTCATCTTCGGACGCATGGCGGCCCCTATAGCTTTGGCGATCGCCCTTGAGAACGCGTTACATGATTACACCGCCGCCGGTCTCAGCTGGCGCGGCGCCAGGTCTGGGTCTTGCAGAAGGGGGGGACGATGCAGCCCTTCAGGCTCAGCGAGCCGTCCGGGCGCAGGGTCATGACGCCCTTGTAGGTGCCGCCGTCCTCCGGATTGTACACCCAGCCGTCGCCCCAATGGCCCGGACCAAGGGCTCGGACCTTCATGAACATCAGGTTGCGCAGCGGCCGGCCGCGCTGGGCCGCGTCGCGGTTGCGGACGTCCTTCTGGCCGGGATCGGCCTGGATGTGCGGCGAGGTGACGATGTAGCCGCACAGGCCGTCGCCGCAGCGCTCCAGCCGGACGGTCGAGCCGCCGTCGCCCGGCGCGTTCCACAGGCCGATAACGTCGGCGGGGGCCGCGCTCACGGTCGCGGCCAGCGCCAGGGCGGCCATCACGCCACCGCCTCCGCGGGGGCGTAGGCCGCCGAAAGGTCCCGCTCGGCCTGGCGCATCAGCGCCCGGTCGTCATGCTGCCAGGGATGGAAGCCCGGCCGGAAGTAGGAGAAATAGGCCCCCAGCACCTGCCTGAGCATGCCCGGCTTGACCAGCATGAAGCGCAGGAGCCGACGCCAGCTGCCGGCGTTGTTGATGCCGTCGGCGGTGAAGATGTCGCCGATATTGCTGCCGACCGTCGCGAACAGAAGGCGCGTGGCGGCGATCATGGTCATGGTGCGCAGCGTCCAGCGCCGCCAGGCGGGCAGCCGCGCGGCGGCCAGCATGAAGGTGTCGTAGGCCACGGCCTTGTGCTCGACCTCCTCGATCGCATGCCAGCGCCACATGGCCTTGGCTTCGTCCGAAGCCCCCTCCAGGTGGCGCGGATCGGCCAGCAGCGCATGGGCCAGGATGGCGGTGAAGTGCTCTAGCGCGACGGTGGCGCCCAGCTGCTGCAGCGGCGGGCGGCTGCGGGCGAAGGCCAGGCGGTCGCGCGTGCGCTGCTCCATGGCCGCCACGTCGAAGCCGTGGTCGGCGACCTGCTTGTTGAAGAACAGGTGCTCGCGGGTGTGCATCGCCTCCTGGGCCAGGAAGCCGGCGATCTGCTGGCGCAGCTCCGGCGACGCCACGTTGCGATAGTGACGGACCGCGTCCATGAAGAACCGCTCCCCCAGGGGGAAGGTCACCGACAGGGCGTTGTAGAAGGCCGTGCCCACCGGGTCGCCGCCCAGCCACCAGCGGCTGGCGGGCGTTTCGCGGCCGAAGGCCATGTCGCGGGCGCGGATGTCGAGATCCGACGGGGTCTTGTCCAGTTTGCGCATCAAAGGGACTCCTGGCGCGCCGTCATCGACGGCGGCGGGTGTGAGGGCGCGCGGGCGGCCACGCGCCTGGCGTGACGGAGGCTCCGCGCGAGGGGGAGGGACGGGATCGGAAGCCGCCGAGCGCGCCGGGAGCCGTCCGTTCCCGAGCGTTCGCCTCCGTCGTCGCGTCGGCATGGCGTGGAAAGGCCTGGGCCATGGCGGCAACTTCTCCTAAACTGCCTGTCAATAAGGCGGCGATTCTGGACCATCCAGATCGCTGTCGGACTGCGGAATATATCGACGCCCGACGATATCTACATGCATGTAAGTTACATCAATGTCAATAGATGGGCCTGAGATCGGCGCGACCGGCAAGCGTCGACGTCGCGTGCCCGAGGTGGCGCGCCGCGAGGCCCTGGCCTCGGCGCGGCGGCTGCTGATCACCTCGGGGCCGACGGCGGTCACCCTGAAGGCGGTGGGCGACGAGATCGGCGTGACCCACGCCAACCTGATCCATCACTTCGGATCCGCGGCCGGGCTGCAGTCGGCGCTGATGGAGTCGATGGTCCGCGACCTGACCGACGCCCTGGGGGCGGCGGTGGAGCAACTGCGCTCGAATCCCGGCGCGCCCCGGGCCTTGGTCGACGCGGTGTTCGACGCCTTCGACCAGGGCGGGGCGGGGCGCCTCGCCGCCTGGATCGCCCTGTCCGGCGACCTGCAGCACCTGGAGCCGGTTCGCGCGGCCGTGCGCGACCTGGTCGACGCCATCTGCGAGACCTTCGCGGCCGAGGGCGAACAGACTCACCACCGCGTCACCTCGGCGGTGCTGTTCATCGCGTTGTATGCTTTTGGCGACGCAGTGATCGGCGCGCCGTTGCGTGACATGCTCGACCGCGAGGACGACGCGGGCCGCAAGATCGTGGCCCGGCTGCTGCCGACCTTCCTGTTCTGACCCTTGCGCCCAGCTTTTTCGCGACAGCGATTGACCCCAGGTCAACCGCGACGGGTTTACATCCTATGCGAATGTCGCCCATGCTGTCGTTGACTCCAATATAAATAGCGACGGTCATGGCGGGGCTGGGCAAGGCGAAGGTCGAACAGGCCGTCAGGCGGCGGCGCTCTCCCGACGAAGCCCGCGCCCAGGCCCTGATCAGCGCCCGCAAGCTGCTGATCGCCAACGGCCCAAACGGCCTGACCCTGCAGGCGGTGGCCCAGGACATCGGCGTCACGCACGGCACCCTGATCCACCATTTCGGCTCGGCCGCCGAGCTCCAGTCGGCCCTGATGGGGGCCATGGTCCGCGACCTGGCCGCGGCGCTGGAGACGGCCGTGGCCCATGTTCGCTCGGACGAGCGGGCGCCGAGAACCGTTGTGGATATCGTGTTCACCGCCTTCGACGAGGGTGGAGCGGGCCAGCTGGCGGCCTGGATCGCCCTGTCCAATCGCTACGAGCATCTGGAGCCCGTGCGCGAGGCCGTCGTCGACCTGGTGACGGCCCTGAGCGAGAAGGTCCTGACCTCCGGCGACGACCCGCCCCGGCACATCCCGTCGGCTCTGCTGCTGATCACCCTGTGCGCGTTCGGCGATGCGGTGATCGGCGGGCCACTGCGCAGGATGCTGGGGCGCGACCGCGACGCCGTGCGGCGGCTGGCCGCCAATTTGCTCCCGGCCCTGATCGAATAATCAACACCGCCGTCAATAAGTATTGACACCCAGGTGAATAGACGCATCCTTAGGGTGAGAAGCTCGCCCGGCCGCTGGCGACTTCAACAAAAAAGTGCGGCGAGGAAACGCTTTTTGATGTCCGCCCCGATCGGGGAGAGGACCCTTGGGAGGGGATATGTCTCAACGCATCCGCGCGCGCGCCTGTTGGATCGCGGGGGTTTCCGCCGTGGCCGTCACCCTGTCGGCCGGACTGGCTCAAGCCCAGGGCCAGGCGGCGGCGGCCAAGTCCAACCTGGTCGACGAGGTGGTCGTTACCGCCCAGCGCAAGGAAGAAGCGGCGCAGGACGTGCCGATCGCCATTTCCGCCTTCTCGCAGGAGACCCTCGACGCGGCCAAGATCGAGGGCGGGCCCGACCTGCTGAAAGCGATCCCGAACGTCAGCTTCACCAAGACCAACTTCAGCGGCGTCAACCTGACGATCCGCGGCATCGGCACCCAGGCCGTGTCGGTCTCGACCGATCCCGGCGTGTCGATCAATTTCAACGGCACGGCCTTCATCCGTAACCGCTTCTTCGAGCAAGAATTCTTCGACGTCGAGCGCGTCGAGGTTCTGCGCGGTCCGCAGGGCACGCTGTACGGGCGCAACGCCACCGCCGGCGCGGTCAACATCATCTCGGCCCGTCCCACCGACGTCTTCGAAGGCGAGATCAAGGGCGAGGTCGGCGACTACGACAGCCGCCGGCTCAGCGGCTTCGTCAACATCCCGCTGGCGGGCGACAAGCTGGACCTACGCCTGGCCGGCGCCTCGACCACCCGCGACGGCTTCGCCGAGAACGACGTCACGGGCAACAAGATCGACGGCCGCGACCTCTATTCCACGCGCGTCACCCTGGGCTTCAAGCCGGTGGAGGCGCTGCGCGGCGCCCTGATCTGGGAGCACTTTAGCGAGAACGACAGCCGGGCCCGCAGCACCAAGCAGCTGTGCACCCGCGATCCGGGCCCCCAGACCATGGGCGGCTTCACCCTCAGCCCGCAGGCCAGCGCCTTTTTCAGCCAGGGCTGCCTGAACGCCTCGCTCTATGACGATGCGGCCTATGGCACGCCCAACGGCCTGTCGATTCCGTTCGTCCTGGCCTCGGTCACCAACACCGCCGTGCTGGGCCTCAATCCCGACGGCGTGTCTGGGCCGGTCAACCTGATGAAGGTGGCCGACCCCTATGGCGGCATGATGCAGTCGAGGGACCTGCGCCGCATCTCGTCGATCTTCGATCCGAAGTACCGCGCCAAGGCCGACGTGCTGGAACTGAACGTCGACATCGACGTCGCCCCGAACCTGACCCTGACCTCGCAGACGGCCTACAACCGCGACCACTACTTCTCGAGCGAGGACTACAACCGCTTCAACACCATGCCCGGAGTGTTCAACGACTCGACGGGCCTGATCAACGCGGTGGTGCCCGGCGCCCCGGCCCCGAACCTGACGCCGGGCGGCGTCTATTGCGATCCGCAGCTGGGCTGTTCCAGCACGATCGCCGGCCTGGATCAGGTGCGCGCCAAGAGCCGCCAGGTCTCCCAGGAGCTTCGCCTGTCGTCGGCCTTCGACGGTCCGGTCAACTTCAGCCTGGGCGGCAACTACACCGACTACCGCACGACCGAGGACTACTACGTCTTTTTCAACATCGTCTCGGCCATCGCCCAGAGCAGCGGTTACGGCAACAACAGCCTCGACCCGACCAAGTGCGGCACTAGCTTCGACGGCTCGACGCCGACGATCACGCCGAACGGGACGACCGGCTGCATCTATATCGATCCCCATCCGCTGGATCAGGTCGACGGCCTGGGTCACAACTACTTCCGCAGCAAGAACATCTACAGGGTCAAGTCGGCCGCGGTGTTTGGCGAGCTCTATTACGCGTTCACGCCCGACCTGAAGCTGACCGCCGGCCTGCGCTATACCCGCGACCGCAAGACCTTCACCCCGGTGCCGACCCAGGTGCTGCTGTCGTCCTCGAACGGCGGCACGGTGGATGGCGGCTATCCGGTCGGCGACGACATCAAGCAGAAGTGGGGCGTGGTGACCGGGCGCCTGGGCCTGGACTGGTCGCCGACGCTGTCGTTCACCGACCAGACCCTGGTCTATGCCTTCTACAACCGCGGCTACAAGGGCGGCGGCGCCAACCCGCCGGCCATCGGCTACAGCGACGAGCCGTTCCTGCCGGGCCTGCCGCCGCTGGTGCAGCTGACCTCGTATCCCGACACATTCAAGCCCGAATACGTCAACGCCTTCGAGCTGGGTACGAAGAACACCCTGGCGGGCGGCGCCCTGACATTGAATGCGGCGGCCTTCTACTACGACTACAAGGGCTACCAAGTCTCGCAGATCCAGGACCGCACCGCGATCAACGAAAACTTCGACGCCAGGATCTGGGGGCTGGAGCTGGAGTCCGCCTGGCGACCGACCCGCGACCTGCGTTTGACCGTCAATCTCGGCTACCAGGGCAGCAAGCTGGCCGACGGCTCCCGGTCGATCGACGTGGAGAACCGCACCCAGGGCAACACCGACTTCACGGTGATGAAGGGCAGTCCCTTCCTGCCGTCCAACTGCGTGGTGTCCAAGAGCTATATCGCCAGCCTGCTGGCCACCAACGCCGCCTTCGGCCTGCCCGACTACGCCAGCCTCAGCGCCGTCTGCCCCGGCTCGATCCTGGGCCTGTTCCTGTTCCCGGCGCCGACCGAGGCTGACCTGCCCAACGGCGGTCGCGGCTTCTATGCCGACGTGTCGGGCCACAGCCTGCCCAACCAGCCCAAATGGACCCAGTCGATCGGCGTCGACTACGCCCTGCCGCTGCCGGGCGGCTGGGTCGGCGGCGTGCACGGCGACGTCTATCACCAGTCGCAGTCCTGGGCCCGCGTCTACGAGGACGCGATCGACAAGCTGCACGGCTGGTACAACGTCAACCTGCGCCTGACCCTGGCCAAGCCGGACGACGGCCTGGAGTTCGAGCTCTACGCCAAGAACCTGCTGGATGACACGCCCATCACCGGGGCCTTCATCAACAGCGACGACACCGCCCTGACCACCAACGTCTTCACCCTGGATCCGCGCATGATCGGCGCCAGCGTCCGCAAGCGCTTCTGATCCAAACCCCGCGGCGCCTGTCCCGACCACGGGGCGGGCGCCGCTGTCGTGCCGGAGTTCGTACGATGGCATCACCCCGCGTGCCCGCGTCCGCCGCGGGCTCCGCGCCGATCCGCCCCGACCTGGGCGCCTGGATGGCCGCCCATGGGCCCCGGCTGCGTCGCTACTTCGCGCGCCGGGCCCCGCGCGCCGACGCCGAGGATCTGGTCCAGGACGTGTTCCTGCGCGTCCAGGCGGCACAGCTCGACGAGCCGATCGTCGAGGTCGAGCGCTACCTGTTCACGGTGGCCCACAATGTCCTGGTCAGCCGGGCCAGGCGGCTGGGCGTGCGCGCGGCCGAGCTGCGGCGTTCGTTCGCCGAATGGTCGGAAGCCGCCGAAGACCTGTCGCCCGAGCGCATCGTCGGCGCGCGGCAGGATTACGCCCGCGCCATGGCCGTCATCGAGCGCCTGCCGCCCCGCACCCGCATGGCCTTTCGCCTCAACCGCATGGAGGACCTCAGCTACGGCGCGATCGCCGAACGGATGGGAATCTCGAAGGACTCGGTCAAGGAGCTCCTGCGACGCGCCCACGCCCATCTCGACCAGGCCTTGAAAGGCGCCTGATCCTGCCGCTGCTCGCGGTGAGACGATCTTGCAGGCGATGTCGAGGAGTTGAAACCGCAAGGCTTTCGAAGCTTTGTGGACGCCTTTATGTGCCTGCATCGTGGTTATATCTATAAGAATAGACCGCCTATATCTTCGATGATTATTTTTGCGATACACACCCCCCTAAAGCTAACCTGAAGCGTCTATTACATCGGGTGAGGCAATCGCCCGAACGGCGCCGTAGCGCCTCATAAATACTAGGGAAACGCCATGAAAATCTTCGCTTCCGCCGTCGCTCTGCTGGCCACGGCCGCGTTCGCCGCCTCGGCTTCGGCCGCCTCGTTCAGCCCGGCCAACGGCACCTTCACCGGCACGGGCACCACCAGCCTGAAGAAGGGCTCGCTGACCATCCCCTGCACCGCCAACTTCACGGGACACACCACGGGCGGCCTCGGCGTGATCGACACCGCCACCTTCAGCGGCGGCGGCGGCCTCTGCGGCCTGATCCACAAGACCGGCACCTGGAACGCCACCGCCACCTCGGCGACCGGCGCCGGCGCCGGCACGGCCACCATCACCGGGGTCGCCGTGACGGCCTCGCTGTTCGGCACCTGCGGCCCAAGCACCGTGAACGTCTCGGTCAGCGCCGGGGGCCTGATCACTTTCGACAACCAGACCCTGAGCCCGGACTGCGCCATCAACGGCTCGGTCCAGACCAGCCCGGCCCTGACCATCGTCCCCTGATCAACACTGTTCCGGAGACGCCGCCTTCCCCTACCCCAGCGGCGCCCGACCGGTCCTGCCCTGACGACTCAGTCGTCAGGGCGTTTCTTTGCGGGGAGCGGCTGCACGATCCGGGCGGTTCAAGACGAAGGGGCGGGCGGGGCTGGCGCCGACCAGACGAGCACGTCGCCAGCCTTTACTCCCGAGACGATCTCAACGCCGTCCGGTGCGATCCGGCCCAGCTTGACGGGAACAGTGCGCGGCGGGCCGCCGCGCGGATCCTGGACCTTGATCCAGGCGGAGGGCGCCGCGCCCTGGATCGCGGCCGGCGGCGCCACCAGGGCGGCCGGGTTGCGATAGAGGTCCACCGTGACGTTGGCCGTCATGCCGATCCGGATGGCCCTGGCCTGATCGGTCGTCAGGGCGTCCAGGCGCGCCACGGCCGGGAAACTGGCCAGCGGCCCCCCGGCCACGGCCGGCGCCGCGGCCTGGCCGGCGACCGAGGTCACATGGCCGGCGACCGTCAGGCCGCCGAAGCCCGGTCCCGTGACCGTCACGGCCATGCCCGGCTGCACGCGGTTGGCGTCGGTCTCGCTGAGCTGGAAAGTCACCGCCAGACCCCCCGCGCGCGCGATCGAGCCGATCAGCTGGCCTCGCGTCACCGCCTGACCGGCGTGAAGCGGCTCGGCGTCCTCGCCCTTGCCGACCGGCCGCACGATGACGCCCGCCTCAGGCGCGCGAACGATCGCCCCAGCGGCCTGGCCGTCCAGTCGGGTCAGTTGGGCGCGGGCGTTGGCGAGATCCAGGGCGGCTACCCGACGGCTTGAGCCCGCGCCCTGGGCGAGCACCGCGGCCAGGTCCTGGCGAGCGCCCGCCAGCACCATCTCCTGGTTCCGCTTCTGCTGCACCAGGCCGTCATACTCGCCCCGCGCCACCAGCCCCCGGTCGAGCAGCCCCCTGGTCTCGGCCAGCTTGCGGTCGAGATCCGCAAGGTCGAGGGCGGCGGCGGCGACCGTCCGCCGCGCACGCGAGACCTCGGTCCCGCCGGACCAGTCGGCCAGGGTCTCGGCGGTCTTCGACGCCTTCAGATAGGCCGCCTCGGCCTCGTTGCGGCGCTGGCCGATCTCGGCGGGATCCAGCTCGACCAGCACCTGGCCGGCCGCGACGCTGGTCCCGTATTCGAAGCCGAGCCGTCGCACCACGCCGTCGAACGGGGCGACGATGTCGAGGCTGTCGCCAGGGACCACCGAGCCGACCAGGCTCAGCGTGGCGGCGAACGGTCGGGGCGAAAGCGTCTGGGTCTGAAGTGCGGCCGGATCGGGACTGGTGTCCCGGCGCGGCGCCAGGGCCAGGCACAGCCCCAGGATCGCGACTCCGGACACGGCCGCCACGACCGTCCACTTGCGAGAACGCCAGATCGCCAGAGCCTGTCCGCGCGCCGTCATGGCTCAACCTTAGGATCGAGGTTGCGCCGCCGTCTACAACAATGTCAGTAGCTGCCGATCCGGGCGGTCATTCGTCGCGCAGCGCCACGATCGGGTCCAGCCGGGAGGCCCTGAGGGCCGGATAGAAGCCGAAGACCATCCCCACCACCGCGGCCAGGCCGGGTCCCAGCGGCAGGACGTAGGCCGACAGGCTGAAGGTCCAGCCCGAAGCCCGGGCGGCCACGAAGGCGGCCAGCAGGCCGAACGCCAGGCCGGCGAGACCGCCCATCAAGGCCAGGATCCCGGCCTCGATCAGGAACATCGCCTGGATGTCGCGCGGCGTCGCACCCAGCGCCGCCCGCAGGCCAATCTCGCGCCGGCGCTCCATCACGCCCATCATCATGACGTTCATCACCCCGATGCCGCCGACCAGCAGCGAGATCGCGCCGATCGCCGTCAGCAGGCGGCTATGGATGGCCTTCTGGGCGTTCAGGCTCTGGATCAGTTCCTGGGCGCTTGTGGCCTGAGGGGCAGAGGTCGGGTTGGCCAGCCGGACGACCAGGCGCTCGCCCACCGCCGTGGCGTCCGCGCCGGGGCGCAGGCGCAGCAGGGCGGTGCTTGGCTCCGGCGTGGCCATGATCCGGGCCGAGTCGCCGAGCGGGACGAGCACGGCGGTGTTGTAGTCGGCGGGGTCCATGGCGGTGAACGCCACGGGCCTGAGCACGCCGATCACCGTGAACACATAGCCCCGGATGCGGATCTGCGAGCCCGGCCCCGCCGGGGCGCCGGGCGCGGACAGGGCCGCCGCCGTGTCGGCGCCCAGCACCGCGACCAGCGCGCCTTCGTCGACCGAGGCGAACAGCCGTCCGCTGGCCAGGGACAGCCGGACGAGGTTGGGCAGGTTGGGGGCGACCGCGATGATTCCGGCGTCCTGGCTGGCCGGACCGACCGCCACCTTGGCCCGGTCGATCGTCAGGGGCGCGGCGGCCTCGACATCCGGATCGGTGCGAGGCAGGGCCTCGATCGCCGCCCGGTCCATCGTCGCGGGGAGGGGGCCCACCGGATTGGCGTGGATCTGCAGCATGTCCACGCCCATGTGGGCGAACAACTTCAGCGTCTCGCGCTGCGCCATGTGCCCGATGGTCAGCATGGCGACGATCGAGGCGGCGCCGATCAGGATGCCCAGCAGGGCCAGGGCCGAGCGTTGCCGCTGGGCCAGGAGGTTGGCCAGCGCCTCGGCGCCCGACTGTGTCCAGGTCAAAAGCGCCGCGCGCGGCGAGGGCGATGTCGGGATCGTCATGCCGTCACGCCCGCCTCGGCCACGACCCGGCCGTCCAGCACCTCGATCCGCCGCTCGCAACGGGCGGCAAGGTCCTTGTCGTGGGTCACCATCAGCACGGTTACGCCCAGGCGCTGGTTTAGATCGCGCAGCAGGGCCATGACCTCGCCGGCGGTGACGCTGTCGAGGCTGCCGGTCGGCTCGTCGGCCAGGATCAGGCGGGGCTGGCGGACCAGGGCCCGGGCCAGGGCCACCCGCTGGCGCTGGCCGCCCGACAGCTCGGCCGGGCGGGCGTGGGCGCGATGTGACAGCCCCACGCGTTCCAGCATGGCCAGGGCGCTCTGTTCGCGATCCCGGGCGGGGACGCCGGCATAGACCAGGGGCAGGGCGACATTCTCCCAGGCGCTAAGGCGCGACAGCAGGTTGAACGACTGGAAGACGAAGCCGATCGTCGCGCCACGAAACCGGGCCTCCTGTCCACGATCGCCGAACGCCACGTCCAGGCCGTCCAGGCGCAGCACGCCGCTGGTGGGCCGGTCCAGCAGGCCGATGATGTTCATCAGGGTGCTCTTGCCCGAGCCGGACGGGCCGACGATCGCGCAGAACGACCCCGCCTCGACCTTGAAGCTGACGCCGCGCAGCACGGGCGTGGCCTGGTCGGGCGGGCCGTAGGTCTTGGTCAGGTCAAGGACTTCGAGCACGCGCCCATCTTGCGCGGCGGCGCAACTTGAACAAGAGCTCCGAGCGTGTTTTGTTGACTTTAGTGTCAATATCGTTCGTCGGGTGGCGCGAGGATGTCAGCGTATCGGGTTGCCGAGCCTCGCCCGCGCCAGCGCCTTCCAGGGGGGCGGCCGATCCTGACGCTCCTGGCGGCGCTGGCCTTGGCCGCGCCGGCCTGGGCTCAGTCGCCGGTCGCCTCGCCGGCCAAGCCGCCGCCCGCCGCGACGGGGCCGCGCCTGGCGCTCAGCCTGGCGGACGCGGTGTTCCTGGGCCTGCGCGAAAACCGCGCCATCAAGTCGGCCTATGTGGTCCGGGCCGCCGAGAAGTACGACCTGTTCGTGGCCGAGACCCGGTTCCGACCGGTCGGGGCGATCATCGGCTCGGCCGAGACCACCCGGGCGGGCGGGCTGCGCGGCTCGACCCTGCAGCTGAACCCCAGCGCCTCATGGCTGGTCTCGACCGGGGCGCAGTTCGATTTCGGCTGGGCGCGCCAGACGGTCCGTAGCGGCGGGAACGATCTGACGACCGAGGTCGCCACGCTCAGCGTCAGCCAACCGCTGCTGCGCGGGGCCGGCGTCGCTGTCAACGCCGCGCCCGTACGCCTGGCTCGGCTCCAGGACGCCATCGACCGTCAGAACCTGAAGGCGACCGTGTCCGACACGGTCAGCCGCATCATCCTGGCCTATCGCAACCTCGTGCAGGCTCAGCAGCAGTTGGCGATCGCCCGCCAGTCGCTGGAGCGCTCCCGGGCCCAGCTGGCCACCAACCAGGCGCTGATCGAGGCTGGACGGATGGCCGCGGCCGACATCGTCCAGACCCAGGCCGACATCGCCGCCCAGCAGGTGGCCCTGCTGCAGGCCGAGCAGCAGCGCAACAGCACCCAGATCGCGCTGCTGACCTTGCTGGCCGTCGACCTGCACACCGACGTGGTCGCCGCTGACGCCCTGGACGCCAAACCCCTGGCCGTCGACCTGGATCAGGCGATCGCCACGGCCCTGGATAACCGTCCCGACTTCCTGTCGCAGAAGCGCTCGGTCGAGCAGGCGCGCCAGGGGCTGATCCTGGCGCGGAACAACCGCCTGTGGGACGTGTCGGTCTATGGGACCGTGCAGCGCCAGACCGAGCGCGGCGACCTGTTCGAGGATCCAATCACCGGCGCGCCCCTGACCGGGACGGGCCTGCCGCGCACCAGCGGCGCGGTCGGGGTGCAGTTTCGCGTCCCCCTGGGCGACTACCGGCCGCGCCAGGCCGAGATCCAGGCGCAAACCCTGGTGCGGACCCAGGAACTGCGCCTGGACGACCTGCGCCAGAACGTCGAGGCCCAGGTGCGCGACGCCGTCCAGGGCGTGGAGCTGGCCTGGCGGCAGGTGGAGGCCTCGCGCCTGTCACGCGACCTGGCGGCCAAGACCCTGGAGTTGGAACGCGAGAAGCTGAGCGCCGGTCGGGCCTCGAACTTCGAGCTCCTGACCTTCGAGGCGAACCTGCGCTCGGCCGACCTGCAGGCGCTGAGCGCCTCGATCAACTATCTCAACGCCCTGACCATCCTGGACCAGCAGCTGGGCGCCACCCTCGACACCTGGAAAGTCGACCTTCAGGACTGAGCTTCACCCTTTCGGCGAGGCGGTTGAAGCCCGGTGGATCAGGGTGAAGGGGATGAGTTCGTCGCGAGGGCGGGTCCCGGCCTCGGCGTTGCGGGCCACGCCATTGATCAGCATCTTGGTGGCCAGGGTCGACATCTCCACCAGCGGCTGGCGGATGGTGGTCAGCTGCGGACGGCTGAGGCGCGAGACAGGGCTGTCATCGAAACCGGCCACCGAGAGGTCGCCAGGACAGGACAATTCGGCCTCGGCCGCCGCCGCCAGGGCGCCCAGGGCCATTTCGTCGGAGCTGGCGAAGATCGCCGTCGGCCGTTCGTCGAGGGCCAGCAGGGCCGCGGCGGCCGTGTGGGCCGACTCGAAGGTGAAGTCGCCCGGGCGGATCCAGGCCTGGTCGATCTCCAGGCCGCGCGCCTGCATGGCGGCGACATAGCCTTCAAGGCGAGCCTGGCTGGCGCCGTAGCGCTGGTCGCCGGTGATGAAGCCGATCCGCCTGTGGCCCAGGCCGATCAGGTGGTCGGTCATCTCGCGCGCCGCCGCGACGTCGTCCATGTGCACGCGGGGCCCGCGGCCCTCGGGCTTTTCCGGGCCCAGGCGCACATAGGGCGTGCCGGCCTTGTCCAGCAGCTCCAGCACCACCTCGTTGTCGCAGGAGGGCGGGGTCAGGATCACGCCGTCGGGCTTGAGGGCGGCCAGCAGGGCACCGACCTCCTGGCGCACGCGCGGGCCGTCATGATCGACCAGCTCGACCAGCAGGTGGTAGCCGGCGGCCCGGGTCTCGACCGTGGCCCCCAGCTGGATGCGCTGCAAATAATCCGAGCCGCGCTCGCTGCGCCAATGGTCCAGGGTCAGGGAGGCGTCGACGAAGACGGCGATCACGAACGAACGCGAGCCGGCCAGGCTGCGGGCCGACAGGTTGGGCGCGTAGCCCAGGGCGCCGGCGGCTTCGAGCACGCGCTCGCGCATCTGCGGCCGGACGTTCGGCTCGTTGTTCATGACCCGCGACACGGTCTTGATCGACACGGCGGCCCGCGCCGCCACGTCGTAGATCGTCACCGACGCCATGGGCCTGCCCGTTCGCCTTGGTCCTGGTGGGGAGGACTCATCTTCATGGCGCCAGCCTAGAGCAACTGCGCGCCATAAGGCGACGCTCGGAATCCAAAAAAAAGCGATCAAGAACGACAATGCGGGGTTTGTCGCCGCTCGCGCCTTGTGTCTCCTGGCCTGGAAGGCCAGTGTCCGAACCCATCGCGGCGGAGATCGCGTGCGGCGGGGGAGGCGTGATGGCGGCGGCGGAGGCAGTGGGAATCGACACGGCAAGGCCGACGACGCCCGTGAAGCCCAGCTTCATCGCCGCGTTCACCCTGGCCCAGATCGGGGCCTATGTCAGCTTCATGCCCCTGTTCCAGGTGCTGCTGCCGCTGAAGGCCCAGACCATCGATTCGGCTGGCAAGGCCATCGTCCTGAGCCAGGTGGCCATCCTTGGCTCGATCAGCGCCAGCTTCGCCAACCTGCTGGCCGGGGCGATCAGCGACCGGACCACCTCGCGCTTCGGCCGGCGACGCCCCTGGATGGTGATCGGCGCCCTGGGCACCGTGGCCTCGTACTTCCTGATCATGATGGCGCACAGCGCGGTCCAGCTGATGGCCGGGATCGTCTGCTTCCAGATCGCCTTCAATCTTCTGTTCGCCGCCCTGCTGGCGGTGCTGCCCGACCGGGTGCCGGACGCCCAGAAGGGCCGGGTGGCCGCCTTTCTCAGCCTGGGCCATCCGATCGGCGCCATGGCCGGCGCGATCCTGGTGGGCGGCCTGCTGGTCGGCGAGGCCCCGCGCTATCTGGCCATCGCCGTGGTGCTGCTGGCGGCGATCGCCCCGTTCGCCCTGGGCCTGAACGACCCGCCGCTGCCGCCGGGCGAGCGTCCGCCGTTCGACTGGCGCGGTTTCGTGTCCGGGTTCTGGATCGATCCGCGCGCCCATCCGGATTTCGCCCTGGCCTGGGCCAGCCGGTTCATGGTGCTGGTCGCGATCACCCTGACCCAGAGCTACATGCTGTTCTACCTGCAGGACGCGCTGCACTATTCGGACCTGTTCCCGGGCCGTCGCGCCGAGCAGGGCATGGCCTTGCTGACCACCGTGGCCACCTGCGCCAACGTGGCCTGCGGCATGCTGGGCGGCATGCTGTCCGACCGCCTGAAGCGTCGCAAGCTGTTCGCGGCGGGCGCGGCTCTGGGCCTGGCGGCGGCGATGCTGGTCTTCTCGCTCGTGCCCGGCTGGCCTGTCGTGGTGGTGGGCTTCGTGATTTTCGGCTGCGCGGTGGGCTGCTACTACGCCGTCGACATCGCCCTGGTCAGCCAGGTGCTGCCCTCGCAGAAGGACGCCGGCAAGGACCTGGGGGTGATCAACCTGGCCAACACCTTGCCCCAGGCCATGGCGCCGATCCTGGCGATGTGGGTGCTGGGCCCGGCCCACGTCAACTATCACGCCCTCTATCTGGTGGCCGCCGGACTGGCGGCGGCTGGCGGCATGGCCATCCTTCCGATACGGGGCGTGCGCTAGCTTCTTCGAGATTCTCGTGCCCGACCTGATCCCCATCGACGACCCGAACGACCCGCGCGTCGCGGCCTACCGCGACATCAAGGAGCGCGACCTGGTCGGCCGCCAGGGGCTGTTCATCGCCGAGGGCGAAACCGTGCTGGCCGCCTTCGTCCGCGACGCCCCGCAGCGTGTCCAGTCTCTGCTGATCGACGGCAAGCGGATCGACAAGCTGGGCCAGGTGCTGGCGGGCCTGCCGCCCGGCGTTCCGGTGCACGTGGCCGGACAGGCCGTGCTGGACGCCATCGCCGGCTTCCACCTGCACCGCGGCGTCCTGGCCGTCGGGGCCAAGCCCGAGCCGATGTCCGCGAAGGGGTTGCTGGCCGGCGTGGGGCCGCGCGCGATTGTATTGGTGCTGATGGGCATCGCCAACCACGACAATCTGGGCGGCATCTTCCGCAACGCCGCGGCGTTCGGCGTCGACGGGGTGATTCTGGACGGCGACTGCTGCGATCCGTTCTATCGCAAGGCCATCCGAGTCTCGATCGGAGCTACGCTCAGCGTGCCGACGGCCGGGCTGGCGCCGGGGGAGGACGTGGTCGCCCTGTTGGCGCGCCACGGCTTCCAAGCGCTGGCGCTTAGCCCGAGCGCCGGCGAGACCCTGGCGGAACTGCGTCCGCCGGCCCGGGCGGCGGTGCTGCTTGGAGCGGAGGGCCCGGGCTTGTCGCAGGCCGTCATGGATCGGGCGCGAACCGTCGGCATTCCGATGGCGAACGGCTTCGACTCGCTGAACGTGGCCACCACCAGCGGGATCGTGCTGCACCATCTGCGGTTCGCGAAGGGCTGACGAACGGGAATGACACCGGTGGCTTGCCGTGGCGGAAGCCCCGCCATAGGGTCCCTGCGCGTCGCTTAGGGAGGTCGCATGTTCAATCGCCGGGGAACCCTGGCCAGCCTGACGGGCGGCCTGCTGACATCGCTGCTGGCCGGCGTCGCTGGAGCCGACCCGAAGCCGGCCCAGCCCGCCAAAGCCCCGACGGATCCGACCGAAGTTCTCCCCCTGTGGCCCGGCGATCCGCCGGGCTCGGCCGGCGTCACCGCCGTCGAGACCCTGATCGACCGCACTGTGGCCGGCGGTCTTCGCGACCGCGCCACCACCCACACCCGCAAGCCGACCCTGACCGTGTTCCGCCCGGCCAGGGCCAACGGCGCGGCGGTGGTGCTGATGCCTGGCGGCGGCTACGAGCGCGTGGTCAGCGACAAGGAGGGCTTCGAGACCGCCCGCTGGCTGGCCGACCGCGGCTACACCTGCTTCGTCCTGCTCTACCGCCTGCCCGGCGACCACTGGGGCGCGGGTCCCGACGCCCCGCTGCAGGACGCCCAGCGCGCCGTGCGCCTTGTGCGTTCGAAGGCGGCGGCGATGAGGTTCGACCCGGCCCGGCTGTCAATCATGGGCTTCTCGGCCGGCGGGCACCTGGCCGCCAGCCTGACCACCCGCTTCGACGCCAAGGTCTATGACCGCGTCGACGCCGCCGACGACCTGTCGGCCCGGCCCGACCTGTCGGCTCTGATCTATCCGGTGGTGTCGATGGTGGAGGGACCAGCCCATGCCGGCTCGCGCAAGCAGTTGCTGGGCCCGTCGCCGACGCCCGAGCAGGCAGCGCTCTATTCGCCCGACCAGAACGTCACCGACCGCGTCCCGCCGGTGTTCCTGCTGCACGCCGCCGACGACAGGACCGTGCCGGTGGTCAACAGCCTGATGATGTTCACCGCGCTCAAGGCCAAGGCGATCCCGGCCGAGCTGCATGTGTTCGAGGAAGGCGGCCACGGCTTTGGCCTGCGCTCGATCGACGGCAAGCCGGTCGCGGCCTGGCCGACCCTGTTCGAGACCTTCGCCAAGCGGCACGGGATCTGACGCCGTCGCTCGCCCGGGCGAACGGCGTCGAAGGCCTGGGCTTCAGGTAGCCGCCGGCTTCTCGCAATCGCGCCACCGTTTGCGCTCCTCCTCCAGCGCCCGCTGCCAGCGCGCGCGCAGGACGCCGGGCCGCTGGCCGTGGCGCTCGTCGAGGAATTCCGCGCCCTCGATCCGGTCGGTGCGGAAGTTGCGGAAGTCGTTGCGCAGCTCGCACCAGGCGATCAGCAGGCGCACGGTCTCCAGATAGCCCACCGTCACCGGCCAGACGACGCGCTGGCTGACCGCGCCCTTCTCGTCGCGATAGTCCAGGCGGATCTTGCGGCCCGCGTGGATCCAGGCGCGGGTCTGGGCGATGTCGATGCCGTCGGGCAGGGCCTTCCAGTTCATGCCGGTCCCGGTGGCGGGGGTCAGCACGTAGGGGCGCAGCTGTTCGGGCACGGCGGCGGCGATCTTGGCGATCAGGTCGTTGGCGGCGGTGGCGAGCACCGGGTCGCCGCGACCGGCGACCCACTGGGCCCCCAGCACGGCGGCCTCGATCTCGTCGGGTGTCAGCATCAGGGGCGGCATGTCGTATCCGGCCTCCAGCACATAGCCGACGCCCGCCTCGCCGCGGATGGGCGCCCTCTGGCCGATCAAGGCGGCGATGTCGCGATAAACGCTACGTTTGGAGGTCTCCAGTTCGGCCGCCATGGCGTCGGCCGTGACCGGCTGGCGACTGCGGCGGAGGATCTGGATGATCTGGAAAAGGCGTTCGGCGCGTCTCATGGGGCCACTCTGCTCGACCGATGCTGACAGCATGCTGGCAGCAGGATGGCGGTAGCGTCCGATTGTCGCAACACGAAGTCTGGACGGACGTCGAAGGCGGCTCAGCAGGGAGAGACCACCATGATCACGCTTTACGCCGCCGGACCCGCCTTCGGCCTCCCCGAAGGCAGCCCCTATGTGACCAAGACCGAGATCCACCTGAAGATGGCGGGCCTCTGGTACCAGAAGGTCCCGGCCCATCCGCAGACCTCGCCCAAGGGCCAGCTGCCGTGGATCGACGACGACGGCGTCAAGGTCGCCGACTCCACCTTCATCCGCGCCTATATCGAGCGCAGCTACGGTGTCGACCTGGACGCCGGCCTCAGCAAGGCCCAGCGCGGCCAGGCCTGGGCGATCGAGCGGATGGTCGAGAACCACCTGGGCTGGGCCAGCTGCCACTTCCGGTTCTTCGACGACGCCAACTTCGCCAAAGGGCCGGCCCGCTGGTTCGACAACATGCCAGGCGAGGCGAAGGCCAAGGCGATCGACGGCCTGCTGGACACCGTCCAGGCCAGCCTCAAGTCGATCGGTATCGGCCGCCATTCGCCGGACGAAATCGTGGAACTGGGCGCCTGGTCGCTGACGGCTCTGTCGGAGATGCTGGGCGACAAGTCCTTCATGATGGGCCACCGGCCCACCAGCGTCGACGCCATCACCTTCGCCATGCTGGCCCAGATCCTGACGCCGTTCTTCGACTCGCCGCTGCGCCGCCGCGCCGAGGGCCTGCCCAATCTGGTCGCCTACGCCGAGCGGATGATGGCGGGATACTATCCGGATTTCGCGCCGGAGGTTCGTGAGGCGGCGTGAGGATTACGATCGGGGACACACACTCGTTCCACGGCTTGCGACGTGATCCGCCGCCGTGGAACGAGTGTGTGTCCCCAGCCGTGCGCGGAGGCTAGTGCTTCTTCTTCTGGGCGTCGTTGGCCTGGAAATCGTCCTTGCGGTCAGGGTCGTGGGCGTGGTGGACGTCGGACTCGCCGCCGCCGCCCGAGACCTTGCTGTGGCGGCTGTAGCGGTCGGGATCGTCCGGATCCTTGACCGTAGGGTCGGGCCGCGGCTGCTTGGCGTTCTCGTGGCTGGCGCCGGGGCCGCCCCAGCGATCGGCGGCGGGATTCTTGTCGGGCATGGTCATCGATCCTGTACGTTGCCGGAGTGGGACGTGTTCTGGGCCAGGTTGCCATGACGGCCCTGTTCCTTGAGGTTCACGTCGGCGTTGCCGGGATCAGGCGACTGCAGGTCGTCGCGATCGCCTTGGCCTTCGATCGCCGGCTTCTGGCCCTTGAAGGCGCGTTGCTCGGGCGGAATGGGCGGGGCTTTGGACATTGGCTTCCTCCATATCTGCCCTTTCCAAACCGATCGGAAGGAGGGGCGTTCCCAGCGCCCAGCTTGCCCAGGACCCGAAGATTTCGATGCTGGATCATCCGCCGACATCTTCGGAATCGGCGTTCCGATGCTATCTAGGTGGGTGTTCGCGATGGGATGCCCTCTTGTCTGATACAGAAGCGCCTCAAGCCTCCGCCGCCTCGGATCGCGCCAGCCAGACTCTGCATCGCGCGCTGGACATTCTGGAAGCCGTCGCCGAGGGCGCCCATAGCCTCAAGGCGTTCGAGGCCCGCGTCGGCCTGACCCGCAGCACCACCCACCGCCTGGCCTCGGCCCTGGTCGATCGAGGCCTGCTGTCGGCGGTAGGGCGGGATTACCGCTTGGGCGGCCGCCTGGTGCAATTGGGCCACCAGGCGCGCGAGCGGCTGGGGCTTGCCGAGGTGGCCCGGCCCGTCCTGGCCGCGCTGTCGGCCGAGACCCAGGACGCCACCAACCTGGGCACGATCGCCGGCGACGATGTCCTCTATGTGGGCCAGGCGCCGGGCCGGCGTCGGCTGGAGGTCCGCCACCGGGTGGGCGACCGCAACCGCATCCGCGACACCGCCCTGGGCAGGGCCCTGCTGATCGACGCGCCGCCGGCGCGATGGTCGCAGCTGTTCGCCGACGACCCGAATTCGCCGGTGGCGGCGGCGTTCTTCCGCGAGATGGAGACGGTGCGCCAGGTCGGTCATGCGCTGCACCTGGACGACGGCCTGGATAGCATCCGCTGCATCGCCGCCCCGATCCGCGACGCCAGTGGCGCGATCGTCGCCGCCATCAGCCTGTCCAGCGTGCCGCAATACATGGACGAGGCGCGGATGGCCGAGCTGACGCCGCGCGTGAAGGCCGCCGCCCTGAAGATCGGCGCCGGCCTGGGCTTCAATCCCGCGCGGTTGAACCCGAGCTAGAACGTTAGTACCGCATCTCTAACCCCACGCGGATCTCCCGGCCGGTATGGTGCTGGTAGTTGGCCAGACCGCTGGTGTCGGAGAACTGGCGCTGGGCCCCGTTCAGCAGGTTTCCGCCCGCCGCTGTCAGCCACCAGCCCGGCGCCAGCTGGTAGCGGGCCGAGACGTCAAGACTGGTATGGCCGTTGACCCCATCGACATCGGCCCCCGTGGAGGCCGGTATGGCGGTCAGGTAGCGTCCCCGATGCGACAGGGTCGCGCGCAGGTCCAGGCCGTTGCGGCGATAGGCGGAGGTGAATGTCCCCACAAGGCGGGGCGAGCCCAGACTGTCATGGGCGATGAACGGCGCGCCAGCGAGGTCCTGGAAGCGCATTCGCGCGCGGGTGTAGGTCAGGCCGGCGCGGACGCTCCATCCGCTCAGGGCCGGCGCGGCCAGGTCGAGTGGAGCCTGAAGCGCCAGTTCCAGGCCGTCCAGGTGGCCGCCGCCGCGGTCGGTCCGGGTCAGGAACTGCCAGATCGGCAGCGCCGGCGCGCAGCCGGGCAGGCGCCCGCAGGCCGTCGCCGCCACGCTGTCGGGCAGGCCGTACGGGTTGTCGGCGAACACCGTCGGCGTGGTGGCGACGGACAGAGGGTTGGACCGGATGGTCTTGTGGAAGACGGCGACCGACAGGACCGAGCCCGGCGCGAAGTACCATTCGACGGCGGTGTCCAGGGTGTCGGCCCGGGTCGGGCGCAAAAACGGATCGCCGGCCGAGACGGACCGCAGGCCGCCCGTCGAGACCGTGACGCCGGGGCGCAGGCTGCGCAGGTCCGGCCGCGCCATCACCCGCGCGGCGGCGAACCGCAGCAGCAGGTCCTCGCGCGGCTCGAGCGCCAGATTGAACGACGGCAGCAAGTCGTCATAGTTCCGCCTGGCCGAGACCGGCGCGACGAAGCCGGGCGCGTTCAGGTCCAGGGTGAACCCTCGGGACACTTGGCCGGTATGGGCGTAGCGCAGGCCCAGGTCGCCGCGCGGCGACCAGGGCCAGGGAACCGCGAACGCGGCCTGCAGATAGGCGGAGCTGTCACGTTCCTCGACCACATAGTTGAGGCCCAGCAACGGTTCGGCGCCCAGCGTCAGTGTTCCGCAGGCGCTGAACGCGCAGGCGGCCTGGAACAGGACGAAGGCCTTGGCGACATCCGGAGCCAGCCAGGCGTCCGGCGTTCCGGCCGCGGTCGCAAAGCGGTTCGACCAGACTTGCCGCAGATAGGCCGACGGCGGGATGGCCGCGAAGGCGGGCGGGATGTCGGCGTTGAGATTGGCGATCGTGCCGTTCGAGCGCGACTGCGCCGTCGCTTCGGTGTCGTAGGCCTTGTGCTGCAGCCCGCCCCGCAGCGTCAGGCCTTCGCGAAGCGTCCATTCCAGGTCGGCGCCGACGGTCTTGAAACTGTTGTCGACCCAGTTGGGCTCGGACCGCAGCTCGGCCAGGGTCCAGTTCGCCGGCGTCGTCAGGTCGGCCGAGCCGAAGTCGATCCGCGGTCGCCGACGGTCGCGGAAGTCGTAGGCGAAGCCCTGGACGTCGTACTGGTCCAGCTGGACGGTGGCCTGCAACGGATTGCCGAAGTCGGACCGGCTGTAACCGGCCAGGGCCTTCAGGATCAGCCGGTCCGAAAGGCGTTGGCTGATCGACAGGGTGGTCTGGCGGAAGATGGTCTTCAGCCGATCGAGCCGCGACTCGGCGCGGACATCGACATTGTCGAACGCGCCGGCGATCAGCACCGGCAGGCCTGGGCGAGGGGAGGTGATCGTGGCGTCCCGCACCTTGACGGCGGCGATCCCGCAGTCGGCGTTCGGCGGCGTGCGGCAGGGACCTGCGGTGCGCAGCGTGAAAGTCTCCAGCAGATCCTCTCGCCGTTCCGACGACAGCTCGGCATAGAGGACGTCCAGGGCGACCTGGGTGCGGTTGGACGGTCGCCACTGCAGGCTGCCGGTCAGGCCCAGCCGTTCCTGTTCGATCTGGAACATCTCCAGCCGGGGAATGCGCGGATGCAGGGCGGCGTTCAGGGCGGTCAGGTCCGGCGCGCCCGTCGCTGTGCTTCCAAACCCGGGATAGACGGTGTCGCCGGTCTGCCACTGCCCGGCGTTGACGCCGACGTCCTCGACGGCCCGTTTGCTATAGGCGGCCGAGACCAGGATCCCGAACCGGTCGTCCCGACTACGGCGCGAGACGATGGCCGAGAGGCGCGGAACAGCCTTGTCGGCGCCGAAGTTGTAGGCCCCCTCGACGGTCAACTGGACCCTGGAGCGTGGACCGTCCAGTGGCGAGCGGGTCTGCAGGTCGACGGTCGCGCCCAGCGAGCCTTCGTCCACATCGGCCGAAGGCGTCTTGCGCAGGCGGATCTGGTTGAAGAGGTCGGCGGCGAAGACGTTGAAGTCGAAAGCCCGGCCGCGGTTGGTGCCGCCACCGGCGTTCGTACCCCCGAACGTGGCCAGGGTCTCCATGCCGTTGATGCGCACCCGGGTGAATTCACCACCCACGCCCCGCACGCTGACCTGCCGGCCCTCGCCGCCGTCATTGGTGACGGCCACGCCGGGGAGCAACTGCATGGCGCCGCCCAGGTTGGGGTCGGCCAGGCCGCGCAGGTCCTCGCCCAGCAGGATGTCGCTGGTCTGGGCCGACAGGCGTTTCATGCGCAGGGCCTCGCTTCCCAGGTCGCGGGCGACGACCAGAACGGTGCTCAGGGCGGCGGGCTCGCTGTCCTCCGGCGGCAGGAGGCGAGGGCGGGTGGGGGCGATCGCGGGCGGCGGAGGGGCGGCTCGGATGCTGATGACCCCGCCGGCGCTGATCGAAAGGTCCAGGCCCGAGCCGCGCAGCAGGCGTCGCACGGCTTCGGCCGGTTCGAGGCGGCCACGCACCGCCGGCGCCGCGCGACCCCGCACCAGGGCGGCCGGCGCGATGATGATCGTGCCCGTTTGCCGCGACAGCGTCAGCAGGGCCGCCGACAGCGGCTGGGCGGGAAGGTCGATGGATCGCGTCGCGGCGGCCCGCGCCACGGTCGGCGCAAGGGACAGGGCCAGTATCGCCGCGAGGCAGGCCTGCCGACGATCGCGACCCGCGGCGCGGACCTCACGGGGCACGGGGCTCCGGGGCGCGGTTCGGATCGGCGGCGACCAGGATCCGGCCGCCATGACCGTCCGAGGTCAGGCGCACGGGCAGCACGCGCGGCAGTTCGGCGACGAACCGTTCGGCCTGGGCGACATCGAAGGCGGCGGTGACCTTGAGCCGGCCGGTGGCGGGGGAACCGATCGCCAGCGGCTGTCGGCTATAACGGTTGAGGTCGGCCACGACCTCGGCCAGGAACGCGTCGTCATAGGCCAGGCGTCCCTGCCGCCAGCCGCCCGCCGATTGCGCCTGGTCCAGCGTCCCCAAGGTCAGGCCGCGTCCGTCGGCGACCACGGTCTGGCCGGCGCGCAGCGTGACCGCCCCATCCTGGCTGTCCGGACGGTTCGAGACCTGGACCACGCCCTGCTCCACCTCGACCCGAACGGCGCGGCCAGCCCCGCGATGGACGTTGAAGCGCGTGCCGACGACGCGGACCAGGGCGTCGCCTGCCTGGACCGTGAACGGCTGGCCGCCCTGATGGGCGACGACGAAGAAGGCCTCGCCGCGGTCCAGCGACAAGGCCCGGGGCCGCCAGCGCGAGGCGGCGCGCAGGCGAGAGCCTGGGGCGAGGGTGATCTGGCTGCCGTCGGCCAGCGCGATCTGGCGGCTCTGGCCCGCCGGCGTCTCGTAGGCCGGGCCGGGCAGGGCGACGACGGCCAGGGCCAGGCAGGCCGCCAGCAGCCCGCCGGCGGCGACCACGGCCGGGACGCGCCACCGAGGCGCCGGGCGCCGGGCGGGTTCGCTCGCCGTGGAGGTGCGCAAGGCGCCCAGCATCATGACGACCGCCTCGGCCTGCTCATAGGCGCGGCGATGCAGCGGGTCGGCGTCCAGCCAGGCGCCGAACCGCCGCGAGCGCTCGGGCGGGAAGTCCTCGCCCACCACCGCCAAGGCCCAGGCGCGGGCGGTCCGGCCGATCGGCGAGTCAGGATCGACGGCTTCGTTCACGCGACAGTCCTCGATAATCGGCGGTTCCATGGATCAGGGCGCGCTGACAGACGGCCAGCGCTTCCTCGACGGTCTTGCGCACCAGAGACTGAGAGACGCCGAAGCGCTCGGCGATCGCCACGAAGCTCTGGCCCTCCAGCCGGTTGGCCAGCAGGTACTGACGGTGGCGGTCGGGCAGGCCCTGCACCACCTTCTCCAGCAGACCCATCTGCTGCTTGGCGATCAGGCTGCGCTCCAGGTCGGGCGTCTCCTCGCTGTCGATCGCCAGCAGCGGCGCCGAAGCGTCCAGGGTGCGGCTGACGCGCGCCTGGCTGCGGCGTTCGTCCAGCATCAGGTTGATCGCCACGCGGAAGACGAAGGCCCGGGGACTTTCGATCCGCTCGGCGCCCTCCAGCTCGCCCAGCTTGAAGAAGGCCTGCTGGGCGACATCCTCGGGGTCGGGCGGTCCGGGTCCGAACCGGGCGCGCAGGAAGGCGCACAGGTCGCGCCATTCACGGGCATAGGTCGCCGAATAGGACGGGCGATCACGCCACCGATCCCTTCCGTCGCGATCCGCTCCGACGCTTGGCCTGACGATTCGAAGCTTGGGCGCCTTCGCCTCGAACACCGGTGCTCCCCAGTCACGTCGGTCTTTTTCTTGAAGGCGCGACGATGGAAGGGAACGGCGGCGCGATCAACCGAAAGCGAAAAAAATGGGCTGGTCTCGACTTTTTTGTGCGGATCGATAGGCCGAAATCGTCGTTCTTTGTCGAGTTCCGAAAAGGAATAATATTCAGAATTTTCTGCATGATATCGCTAACTTTTCCCCTTTTCTCCAAGTTATTGCCATGTCTATCCTTATGACACCGGTGACAAAAGGCCGGAAGGCGAAGGGTGGTCAAGAACCGCCCGGGACCGACTGGGGAGGAAAAGTCCATGACCACGTCCACGCATCCGCGCACCCGCGCCCTGCTGCGCGACACGTCGCGCCGAGCGCTGACGGCGGCGCTCACAGCCACGTTTTCGATCGGCCTCGGGGCGGCGGCAGCCCATGCCCAGGACCCCGCCGTGGCGACAGCCAGCGGGCCCGATGTGGTCGAGGAAGTCGTCGTCACCGGCTATCGCGCGTCGTTGCGCAGCGCCATGGAGACCAAGAAGACCTCGGACGTCATGCTCGACGCCATCAACGCCGAGGACATCGCCGACTTTCCGGATTCGAACCTGGCCGAATCCCTGCAGCGCCTGCCAGGCATCTCGATCGATCGCGACAACGGCGAAGGCCGGACGATCAGCGTTCGCGGCCTGAGCGGCGACTTCAGCCGGGTGCGGATCAACAACATGGAGGCGCTGTCCACGGGCGCCAACAACGACGCCGGCGCCAGCCCCAACCGCTCGCGGGCCTTCGACTTCAACGCCTTCGCCTCGGAGTTGTTCAGCTCGGTGCGAGTGCGCAAGTCGTCATCGGCCGAAGCCGACGAAGGCTCGCTGGGCGCCACGGTCGACCTGATCACCGGCAAGCCGTTCGACTACAAGAAGACCGCCTTCGCCGCCTCGGCCGAGGACTCCTATTACGAGAACGGCAAGACCCACAGCCCGCGCCTGACCGTCCTGGCCTCGGACCGCTGGTTCGACGGCAAGGTCGGCCTGCTGCTGTCGGGCGCCTACGCCAAGCGCAAGTCGATCGACGACAACTATGGCCGGGGCGCCGGCTCGTCCGACTATACCTACCGCGGCTCGACCTGGACCGGCGACGAGCTGCCCGGCCGGGCCGGCTTCGCCGCGCCGACCGGCACGGTGTTCCGCGCCCTGATCCCCACCAATCTGACGGGCGCCGCGCTCGACACCTACAAGGCCAATCCGGCCAACTACTACAACCCGCTGGCCAATCCGGCCGCCTATGCCGAGATGACGGGGTCCGACCCGGCCGCCTACGCCAAGCTCTATCCGAACTGCGCCGCCGCGGCCGCCCAGCCGGTGGCGTCCCTGACCCCGACCAGCCCGGGCTGCAACGACTCGCTGATCCGCTTCCCGGCCTTGCCGACGCTGAACCAGAAGGACGTCGACACCGAGCGCCTGGGCCTGACCGGGGCGTTCCAGGTCCAGATCAGCGACCGTACGCGCCTGACGGTCGACGCGCTGTATTCGCGCTTCAAGAGCGTGACCACCAACTACGGCCTTTCGCCGGTGGGCCTGAACCGCAACAACACCAACGCCAGCTATGCCTACGGGGCCAACGTGCCTACGGCGACGGCGCGAACCGGGTCGGCCATGACCGCAGCCCAGCGCCGCGCGCTCTATCCCGGGAGCTGTACGTTCGTCGACGAAACCGAGCTGAACCCGGGCCAGGATTGCGGACAGTCGATCTATGGGACCACGCCGGTCAGCGGCTACAGCTTCAGCTACAACCCCTACAACCTGGATCCCTACGAATACTACACCAGCCCGACCTCACCCGGTTACGCCGGGCCGGGGGCGAGCCTGCCGTTCCGCGGCGACCTGATCGGCCGTCCGTCGGTGAAGCTGCTCGACGCCGAGGTGGTGGGCCAGAACGCCGAATATCTGAAACTGGGCAATGTCGACTGGCGCTCGGCGGCCGACCGCGGCGCCTACACCACCGACTTCCGCCAGGTGTCCCTGGACCTGACGCACGAGTTCAGCAGCCGGTTCAGGGGCCAGTTCAGCGCCGGCCTGTCGGAATCGACGAACAAGAACCAGGGCACGCTGGTCGAGTTCAACTACATGGACGCCGCCGAGCCGTTCATCTTCGACGAGCGCGGCGCGACGGGCATGCCCAGGTTCGACGCGGGCTTCAACGCCGCCGATCCCAACAAGTGGGGGATCATCAAGGGCTTCTCGGCCATGCGCAATTACGAGCGCGAGACGGTCAACACCTACAAGGGTCTGAAGGCGGACTTCACCTACGAGGTGGACGACCACTGGACGATCCAGTTCGGCGGCACGGGCCGGCGCTTCGAGTTCACCACCAACCAGTTCGAGCGTAATAGCGACATCCTGAACCCGACCGAGAAGGAGGCCGGGGTCAGCATCGCCTCGCTGGGCCAGGTCGTCGAGTTCGGCGACGGCCTCAAGGTGCCGGAGGGCACGACCACCAGCTTCTTCGCGCCCAGCCTGGAGGCCTTCGACAACGTCTTCGGCTTCACCTGCAACTGCATCAACAAGTACGGCGACTTCCGCATCACGCGGAAGCGCAACCGCTCGGCCTCGTTCGGCGTGACCGAGGAGAACCTGGCCTACTACGCCCAGTTCAACTTCAACTACGACGTCTTGGACGGCCGCCGCCTGTCGGGCAACATCGGCGTCCGCCAGGCCCACACCTCCGTCGACGCCCAGGGCGAAACGACCGCGGGCCGGGCGATCTACGGCAAGAACAGCTATGACGACACCCTGCCGGCCGGCAACGTGACGTTCGAGGCTTTCCGCAACTTCTATGTCCGGGCGGCCGCCGCCAAGGTCATGGCCCGTCCGCTGCTGGGCAACCTGTCGCCGGCGGTGACGGGCATCAGCATCCCCAGCGACGGGTCAAGCACCGGCGCGACGCTGACCGTGGGCAATCCCAAGCTTTCGCCATTCCGCGGCGAAGCCTACGACGTCGCCGCCGAATGGTACTTCACGCCGGGCGGCCTGATCAGCCTGGGCTATTTCCGCAAGGACATCGCCTCGTACCCGCAGACGATCTTCTACGAGGCGCCGCTGTCGGAATTCCTCGACGCCGACGCCATCGCCCAGCTGAAGCTGCAGTTCCCGGGCACGACCGGCGGCGACGTCTTCCGCCGCGCCTATATCGACGCCGACAATCCGGTGCTGGCCCGTCAGGTCCGCGACGCGCCCGGCGGGGTCTTGCAGGGCTGGGAGTTCAACTACCAGCAGGACCTGACCTTTCTGCCCTGGTACTTCAAGAACCTGGGCGTCCAGTTCAACATGACCAAGCTGGACACCAAGCTGACCTATATTCTCGATCCGGGCTCGGTGAACGCCGCCACGGGGGCGGTGACCAAGGCGCCGGTCTACGGCGAGGGGCCGTGGCTGGGCGCGTCGCCGAAGGGCGTGAACTTCACGCTCTATTACGAGACCGACAAGTTCAACGCCCGGGTCTCGGTGGCCCATCGCAGCCAGTACTACACGACCTATCCCATCAGCGCGGGCAACTGCGATCCGGGCCTGCAGGCCAACGGCTCGGCCTGCGACAGCCCGCTGATCAACGAGTTCAGCGGCGCCAAGTCGACCACCAACGTGGATTTCTCGATGCGCTACCAGCCGCTCAAGCAGGTCAGCATCACCTTCGAGGCGCTGAACATCACCAACGAAATGGCCGAACGGTTCGCCTATGCCGACCCGGTCGTCCAGTCCTACGGCGGGACCGGTCCGAACTACCGGATCGGCGTCCGCTACAAGTACTGATCCCCTTCGGCCCGCGGTCGGCCGGCTTGGGCCGGACCAATCGCGAGCCGGTCGCCAAGCCGCCTCCCGCGGTGACTTTGGCGGATGGCCGTCCTTCCTGGCCGTCCGCCACCTTTGTTCAGGTCCCAGTCCGGAGACGACGGATGCGTTTCAAAGCTCTTCTCCTTGCCGGTTGCCTGGCCGCCGGCGCCCTGGGCGCCGCAGGCGCCCGGGCCCAGACTCCCGTTCCCGATCCTGCGCCCCGCTTCAACGCCATCAAGATCGTACTGGTCGGCGACTCCACGACGGCCGTGCAGGGCGGCTGGGGGCCCAGCTTCTGCGCCAAGCACGTGACCTCGTTCGCCGCCTGCATCAACCTGGCACGCGGCGGTCGGAGCAGCGGCAACTACCGAACGGAAGGCTCGTGGGCCCTGGCGATGGACGAGATCCGGTCGGGCGGGTTCAACGACACCTATGTGCTGGTCCAGTTCGGCCACAACGACCAGCCCGGCAAGCCCGGCCGCTCGACCGATCTGGCCATGGAGTTCCCGGCCAACATGAAGCTCTATGTCGAGGACGTCCGCGCCGCCGGCGGCAAGCCGGTGCTGGTGACTCCGCTGACCCGACGGCAGTTCAAGGACGGCAAGCTGGTCGACGACCTTGAACCGTGGGCCCAGGCGGTCCGCAAGGTGGCGGCCGAGACCGGGACGCCGCTGGTCGACCTGCACGCCGACAGCGCCGCCGCGGTCCAGGCCATGGGCGCGGCCGAGGCGACGCGCTTCGCCCAGAAGCCGCCCTCGCCCGAGGTCCTGGCCGCGGCCCGCACGGGCACGACGATCGCCGCCAGCACCGGGGTCGCTTTGGCCGGCCCCGCCAATGCCGACCAGAAAAACGCGGCCGTCGAGCCGATGGGCCAGGCCAAGCTGTCGTTCGACTATACCCACCTGGGCGAGACAGGGGCGGACTATTTCGCCACCATGGTCACGGCTGACCTCGCCAAGGCCGTTCCGGCCCTGCGCAGGTTCCTGATCCCCTAGTTCGCCCCACGAGGACCTTGCCGTGCGATTAACCCGTAGAACCACACTGGCCCTGGCGGCCGGAGCCGCGACCGGCGGCCTGGCGTCGGCGAAGGCCGCTTCAGCTTCGCCCCTGCAGCTCTGGTATCGCCAGCCCGCTCAGGAATGGGTGGAAGCCCTGCCGATCGGGTCGGGCCGCATGGGCGTGATGGTGTTCGGCGGCGTAGCGGCCGAGCGGCTGCAACTGAACGAGGACACCCTGTGGGCGGGCGGGCCCTATGATCCCGCCAATCCCGAGGCGTTAAAGGCCCTGCCGGAGATCCGGGCGCTGATCGACGCCGGCGACTACGCCAAGGCCACCGACGTGGCCAACGCCCGCTTCATGGCCAAGCCCAAGCGGCAGATGGCCTACCAGACGATCGGCGACCTGAAGCTGGCCTTCCCAGGTCTCGACGGCCAGGCGACCGACTATGTCCGCGAGCTCGACCTGGATGGGGCGATCGCCACGACCCGGTTCGCGATCGGCGGGACACGATACACGCGCCAGGTCATCGGCAGCTATCCGGACCGGGTGATCGCCGTGCGGTTGACCGCCGACAAGGGCCGGGCGATTTCGGTCGACCTGGCGTTCGACTGTCCGCTGAAGTCCAAGCCCGTCTCCAGGGTCGAGGGCGGCGACACCCTGGTCTTGGCCGGCGCCAACGAGAGTCAGGAAGGCATTCCCGCCCGGCTGACGTTCGAGTGCCGGGTCCAGGTGATCCACAAAGGCGGGACCTTGGGCGCCAAGGACGGCGTGCTGTCGGTCGCGGGCGCGGACGAGGTGCTGCTGCTGATCGCCGCCGCCACCAGCTATCGCCGCTTCGACGACGTGGGCGGCGATCCGGTCGCCGTCAACCACGCGGTGTTGGCCAAGGCCTCGGCCAAGTCCTGGCCGGTCCTGCTGGCGGCCCACCAAGCCGATCACCGGGCCCTGTTCCGACGCGTGGAGGCCGACTTCGGAACCACCACGGCGGCGCTGAAGCCGACCGACGAGCGGATCAAGGCCTCGCAGACCAGCGATGACCCGGCGCTGGCGGCTCTGTACTACCAGTATGGCCGCTACCTGCTGATCGCCTGCTCGCGTCCCGGCGGGCAGGCCGCCAACCTGCAGGGCGTCTGGAACGAAAAGACCTCGCCGCCCTGGGGCAGCAAGTACACGATCAATATCAACACCGAGATGAACTACTGGCCGGCCGAGCCGACCGGTCTGGCCGAATGCGTGCGGCCGCTGATCGACATGGTCCGCGACCTCTCCGTCACCGGCGCCCGCACGGCCAAGGTGATGTACGACGCCCGCGGTTGGGTCGTTCACCACAACACCGATCTGTGGCGGGCCAGCGGCCCGATCGACGGCGCTATGTGGGGGGTCTGGCCGACGGGCGGGGCCTGGCTCTGCAAGCACCTGTGGGACCACTACGACTACAATCGTGACCGCGCCTATCTGGCCGAGGTCTATCCGTTGATGCGCGGCGCGGCCCTGTTCTTCCTCGACGCCCTGGTGGTCGATCCCAAGTCGGGCAAGCTGGTGACCAACCCGTCGATCTCTCCGGAGAACGATCACGGCCACGGCTCGTCCCTGGTCGCTGGCCCGACCATGGACCAGGCGATCATCCGCGACCTGTTCACCGCCTGCATCAAGGCCGCCGCCATCCTGGATAGCGACGCCGCGTTCAGCGCCCAGTTGACGACGGCGCGCGACAAGCTGGCGCCGTACAGGATCGGCAAGGACGGCCAACTGCAGGAGTGGCAGGAGGACTGGGACGCCGACGCTGGCGACATCCACCATCGCCACGTGTCGCACCTGTACGGCGTCTTCCCCAGCGATCAGATCGCCATCGACACCACGCCGAAACTGGCCGAGGCCGCCAAGGCGTCGCTGAACACCCGGGGCGACATCTCGACCGGCTGGGCCATCGCCTGGCGGCTGAACCTCTGGTCGCGACTGGGCGACGGCGACCGGGCCCACAGGATCCTGTCGCTGCTGCTGGGTCCCGAACGGACCTATCCCAACATGTTCGACGCCCACCCGCCGTTCCAGATCGACGGCAATTTCGGCGGGACCTCGGGCATGACCGAGATGATCCTGCAAAGCCGCAACGACCAGATCGTGCTGCTGCCGGCCCTGCCGTCGGCCTGGCCGACCGGGCGCCTGACGGGCCTGCGGGCCCGGGGCGCGGTCGGCGTCGACGTGACCTGGACGCGCGGCAGGCTGGAGTCCGCGATGCTGACCGCAGCCGCCGACGGCCGTCACCATGTCCGCTACGGCGCCTCGGCGATCGACCTCGACCTCAAGAAGGGCCAGCGCGTTCGCCTGACGGCGCGCGACGGCGTGCTGAGGAAAGCCTGAACGTGGCCAGGCTGATCGCCCTCATCTGCGCGCTGGCCGCGCTGGCGGTCGGCCTGGGCGCCCGGGCCACGACCGTGCGGGTCGGCAAGGACGGCGCCTATGCCAGCGTCCAGGCCGCCGTCGACGCCCTGCCGGCGCAAGGCGGGACCCTGGAGCTGGCGCCGGGCGAATATCGCGAGAAGCTCGAGATCGCCAAGCCGAACGTCCGCCTGGTCGGCAAGGGCAAGCGGCCGCAGGACGTGGTGCTGGTCTGGAGCGACGGGGCGATCACCGCCGGCGGCACGTTCAAGTCGGCCTCGGTCAATGTGTCGGGCGACGGTTTTCAGGCCCGCAACCTGACCATCCAGAACGACTATCACCTGAAGGACGCCCGTCCGTCCCAGGCCGTGGCCCTGGCCATCACCGCCGACCGCGCCGTGCTGGAGCGCGTGCGCCTGCTGGGCGCCCAGGACACGCTCTATGCGGCCAGCAAGAAGGGCGCGCCCAGCCGGCAATATTTCCGCGACTGCTATGTCGAGGGCCACGTCGACTTCATCTTCGGCGACGCCAAGGCGTTCTTCGATCGCTGCCACATTCACGGCATCGCCCACGAGACGGTGATGATCACGGCCCAGAGCAAGTCCAGGCCCGACCAGGACAGCGCCTATGTCTTCGACCGCTGCCGGATCACCGCCGACCCGACGGTGGGGGTCCTCTATTTCGGCCGCGCCTGGCGACCCTATGCGACCGTCGTCTTCCTACGCACCCAGATCGATGCGGCCTTGCATCCGGAAGGCTGGCGCGAATGGACGCCCGGCAAGACCGACACCCTGAGCACCGCCACCTATGCCGAGTTCGCCTCGACGGGGCAGGGGGCCAGTCCCCGGACGCGCGAGCGCCGCAGCCGCCAGCTGACGGCGGACGAGGCCAAGGCCTGGTCGCGCGACACCTTCCTGGCCGGCGCCGACGGATGGCGGCCGTGACCTTTCAAGCCTGATGAGTTCGACGATGCGCGTAGACCGACGAAGCCTGCTCGCCGCTGGCGGCGTGGGCGTGGCCGCCAGCCTGGCGCCCAACTTGACGCACGCCGCCAAGGCCGACCCTCTGGCCATCCCCGACCAGGGCTGGAGCCTGTGGATTGACACGGCCGCGTCTTGGAAGGACGACGAGATCCATCTGCCGGGCCGGTTCGACCTCTCGGCGCTGCCGGTCAATCCGCCGACCGGCGGCTGGGGCGCGCTGGCCTCGCCCGACGCGGTGACGGTGACCTTGCCGACCACGGTCGAGCAGCATTTCTGGGGCAAGTTCGGCACGCGCCCGTACGGCGCTGACGAGTACCGCTACGCCGAGGACGATGAGGTGCCGCGCTACGGCGCCTACAAGGGCGTGTCGTGGTGGTCCAGGAGCATCGACATCCCCGCGTCCGCCAAGGGCAAGCGGGTGATGCTGAACATCCGCGGCGCGCGGCTGCGGGCCGAGGTTTTCCTGAACGAGCAGCTGGTCGGCTATTCGATCATGTCGGAGCTGCCGATCGCCTGCGACCTGACCCGCGCCATGCGGCCGGGCCAAGCCAACCGCCTGGCGATCCGCATCACCAATCCCGGCGGCCGGTTCGACTGGCGCGACAGCACCACCATGATGTGGGGCAAGGCCAAGCTGTTCGCCTCGCACGGCTTCGGCGGCCTCGATCGCGGCTTGACCCTCGGCGTCCACCCCCTGGCGGCGCGCATCGACGACGCCTGGGTGCTGAACACGCCCGACCCGCGTCGCGTCACCGCCTTCATGGAGGTCGCGCTGGAGCGACCCGTGTCCGAGGGGCAGCTGGAGCGCCTGAAGGCCAAGGCCTCGGCGGTCCTGGTCGACGACACGGGCCGGCCGGTCGTCGGCGACATCCGGCTGGAGGCGTTGGAGAGGCTCGGTGACCACCGCCTGCGCGCGCGGTTCACGGTCTCGGCGCCCGACGTCCAGCTCTGGGATCTCGACACGCCTATCCTCCATCGCCTGCGTCTGGGTTGGGCCGGGGGCCGCGACGCCGCCGACAGTCGCGAGGTCCGTTTCGGCTTCCGCTGGTTCGCGCCCGAGGGCCTGGGCTCCGACGCCCTGCTGCGCCTGAACGGCCGGCGGGTGCGGCTCTATTCGGCGATCTCGTGGGGCTACTGGGGATTCAATGGCCTGTGGCCGACGCCGGAGCTGGCGCGGCGCGAGGTCGGCGCGGCCCGGACGCTAGGCCTGAACACGCTGCACTTCCACCGCAACGTCGGCAAGCCCGAGGTGTTCACGGCCATGGACGAAATGGGCCTGCTGCGAGTGATGGAGCCGGGCGGCGGTCGTCACGCCATCGGCAAAGACCTCAAGCCCGGCGAGGCCCTATCGCCGGCGGACGCCTTCAGCCGCGACTTCATGGTCGAGAAGTGCAAGGCCATGGCCCGGGCCTTCCGCTCCCACCCGTCGCTGGTCCAGTACACCCTGCAGAACGAGATCGGGGCCGATTTGGCCAATCCCGACGTCCAGGCGGTGCTGAAGGCGATCCACGAAGTCGATCCCAGCCGCACGGTGATCCTCAACGACGGCTTCGTGGCGCGGGGCGCCGCCCAGGCCATGTACCTGCCCTATGACGATCGCTACTGGCGTTCGGACAGGGACGCGTGGGGCGGCTGGTGGGTCAACCACCAGGGGGCGGGCGACCAGTGGTACGACCGCTTCTACAAGGGTAAGGACGACTACATCCATCGCCAGACCGGCAAGCCGTTCATCGTCGAGTTCGGCGAGATGCAGGGCTGCGCGGTCGCCGACAATCACTCGGCCATGCTGGCCGAGATCCTGGCCAACGGCGGCAAGAGCTACGACCAGGAGGACCACAGGGCGGTGGTCGCGGCCACCAACAGCTATCTCGAGCGCTGGGGGTTTCAGAAGGCTTTCCCGACCAGCGAGAGCCTGTTCCTGTCGGTCGGCCGCAAGGCCTACGAGGCCTGGCGCGAGTATCTGGAGAACATCCGGATCGGCGACACCGTCGATGTCGCCGCCATCTCCGGCTGGGAGAGCACGGCGATCGAGAACCATTCGGGGATCGTCGACAACCTGCGCGGCTTCAAGGCCGATCCGGCCCTGCTGAGCCAGAGCCTGCGGCCGGTGCTGGCCATCGCCAAGCCCCGGGCCCTGGCCTATGCCGTGGGCGACAGCGCAGAGCTGGACCTCTACCTGCTGAACGACACAGGCAGGGCCGTCACGGGCGAGCTGGTCCTCAGTCTGGTCGGACCCGACGGCGCCGTCGAGGCGCTGGGCCGCTGGCCGGCCCCGGCTCAGTCGCCAGACCGTTTCAGCTATCTCGTCGCCGAGAGCGTCCGCACCCCGCTCCTACGGCGCGAAGGGCTGAACGTGATCCGCATCGCCCTGGGCGACATCGTCTCCGACCGCGAGATCTGGGTGACCGGGCCTGGGCCCAAACCCGCCAAGGCCGCGCGCATCGGCGTTTCGGGCATAGCCCGCAGCCTGCGCGACCAACTGGCGCTCCTCCAGGGCGTCGTCCTCGAGGACTTCAAGCCCGGCGTCCGCTACGACGGCGTCATCGCCTCGGGCCTGAAGAGCGACGAGATCGTCCGGCGACAGGTCGGCGAGCAGACCGGCCTGGAGGCCCAGCCCAAAAAGGGCGACAAGCCCGTCGTCGTCCTGGGCGAACTGCCGCCCGAGGTATTGGCGGCGGTCAAGGCCGGCGTTCCGCTGCTGGCCATGGTTCAGGAAGACGGCCTGGCCGAGGGTGTGGCCCGGCAGCTCTCCAGCCTGGGCCTGTTCGATGACGCCGGCCAGGTGGGCGGGTTGCGCGCGCCCTGGATGGGCAACTGGAACTATGTCCGCGCCCATTCCACCTTCGCCGGCTTGCCGGTCGACCGGGGCCTGAGCGTGCTGCATCAGGTCGAGGGCCAGCCGTCCAACGGACTGGTCGTCGATGGCGACGGCGTCGAGGTGATCGCCGCCTACAGCCGCGACCACGACCGCAAGAACGGGGCGGCCAGCTTCATCGCGCGCCGGGTCGGGATGCGGGTCCTGGTCCACCGGCTGCCGGACATGGCCGGCCCGCTGCAGCGGCGCTGGCTGGCCAACGCCGTCGACTGGCTGGCGCGCGGATCTTGAGGGAGGCGGACGTGGTGAGAGTGACCAGGATCGGGCGGCGGGCGATGCTGCTGGGCGGCGCCCTGGGGCTTCCGGCTTTCGGCGCGGTCGCGGCGCCCAGGCCGCGGATGTTCGAACGGCTGGGCTGGGCCGGCGGCACGCCGGGGGGCGACGGAGGCAAGGTCATCCGGGTCACCAGCCTGTCCGGCTCCGGTCCGGGGTCGTTCCGCGAGGCGCTGGCGGCCAAGGGCCCGCGCACCGTGGTCTTCGACGTGGCCGGGGTCGTCGACCTGGGCCGGCACAGTCTCAAGGTCGCCGAACCCTTCCTGACCGTCGCCGGCGAGACCGCGCCGTCGCCCGGCGTCACGCTGATCAAAGGCGGCCTGGCGATCGAGACCCACGACGTTATCGTCCGCCACCTGCGGGTGCGGGCGGGCCGCGACGGCGCGCCCTCGCGCAGCGGCTGGGAGGTCGACGGGATTACCTGCTGGAAGGCTCACGACGTGATCGTCGACCACTGCTCGATCAGCTGGGCCACCGACGAGAACCTGTCGGCCTCGGGCCCGCGTTTCACGGGCGGCGAGGATCCGAAGGGCTGGCAAGAGGGGACCTCGCACCGGATCACCTTCAGCAACAACATCGTGGCCGAGGGTCTGTCGAACGCCAGCCATGTGAAGGGCGAGCACTCCAAGGGCAGCCTGATCCACGACAACGCCACCCAGGTGCTGATCGTCGGCAACCTCTACGCCCACAACCGCGAGCGCAACCAGCTGTTCAAGGGCGCGGTCGAGGCCGTCTCGGTCAACAACCTGGTCTATGATCCGGGCACGCGGGCCATGCACTATGCCCTGAACGCCTCGGAGTGGGTGGGTCATGCCTGGCGGACCGGACGCCTGGCCCTGGTCGGCAACGTCGTCAAGGGGGGCGCCTCGACCGATCCGAATCTGCCGTTCCTGATCGTCGAGGGGCAGGGCGATCTAGACCTCCATGCGCGCGGCAACCTGGCGACCTACGCCGACGGCGGCGAAATGCCGCCGACCCGCGTGCTGCCGTCCGCGCCCCTGCCGAAGATCCGGCTGCTGGACAGGCCGCCGCTATGGCCGGAGGGACTGCATGCGATCGACGCCACGCTCGTCGAGGCCAGGGTCCTGGCCAACGCCGGCGCCCGGCCCTGGGACCGTGACGCCGTCGACCGCCGCATTGTCCAGGAGGTTGGCAAGGGAACCGGGCGGGTGATCGACGACGAGAACGAGGTGGGCGGCTATCCGCGCTGATCCGGCCTAGAGGCCAGGATCGCCAGCAGACCGTCGATGGAATAGGGCTTGCGCACCAGTGGAAAGCCTTGGGCGCCCTGCTCGGCGATGACGTGGCTGTAGCCGCTGGTCAGCACGATCTGCAGGTCGGGCCGCTGCTTCTGGATCATCTGGGCCAGTTCCAGTCCACTGATCCCGGGCATGACCACGTCGGTGAACACCAGGTCGAAGCCGCCGGGATCGTTGTTCAGCTGCCTGAGCGCAGCTTGGCCGTCCCCAACCCAGGTGACCGCTTGGCCCAGCTCCTTGAGCAGGCCCGCCGCGAACTTGCCGACCCCCTCGTTGTCCTCGACCAGCAGCACCCGGCGGCGCGGGACGTTCGACGCCTCGGCGAGGTCGCCGCCAGAGGCGGAAATCGTCGGGACCTGTCCGTCGGCGCTGGGCAGGTAGAGCGTGAAGGTCGTGCCGACGTTCAGCTGGCTCCGGGCGTCGATTTCACCCCGCGACTGCTTGGTGAAGCCGTAGACCTGGCTCAGACCCAGGCCCGTGCCCTTGTCGACCGGCTTGGTGGTGAAGAACGGCTCGAAGATCTTTTGCAGGGTCTCCGGCGACATCCCCTCGCCATCGTCGGAGATTTCGATGGCGACGAACGTTCCGCTGGCGGCGGCATGGCCTCGGACGGCGGGAAGGCCGTCGACGATCCGCGCGCCGATCCTGATCGTCCCGCCGCGGGGCATGGCGTCTCGCGCATTGATGACCATGTTGAGGATGGCGGTGTCGAACTGGGTGGGATCGGCCTCCACGACGTGCTCCGCCTCCGGCAGGTCGTTCTGCATGGTCACCGACGAGCCGATCATGCTGCCGATGATCCGCTGAAGGCCCCTCAGGCGCGTGCAGACGTCGAAGACCTCGGGCTGGAGAGGCTGGCGGCGAGCGAAGGCCAGAAGCTGCCCGGTCAAGGTCGCGGCCCGCTCTGCGGTCTCGGCGATCGCCTCGACATAACGCGCCCGCTTCTCCTCCGGCACGTTCGGCCGCCGCAGGAAGTCGGCCGAGGCGCGGATCACGGTCAGCAGGTTGTTGAAGTCGTGCGCGACGCCGCCGGTCAGGCGTCCGATGGCTTCCATCTTCTGGGCCTGGACCAGGGCTTCGCGCGAGCGTTCCAGTTCCTCCTCGGCCCGGCGCTTTTCCGTGATGTCCCGCGTCACCTTGGCGAAGCCCAGCAATTTGCCGGTCTCGTCGCGGATCGGATCGATCAGGACGCTGGCCCAGAACCGCTCGCCGTTCTTGCGGACGCGCTGGGCCTCGCCGGAGAACTTGCCCTCGCGCAAGGCCGTAGCCAGGGCTTTTGCCGGCGCCCCGGCCTCGCGATCCTCGGGCGTATAGAACAGCGAAAAGTGTTGACCGATGATCTCGTCGGCGCTGTAGCCCTTGATCGCCTGCGCGCCGGAGTTCCAGTTGGTGATGTTGCCCTCTGGGTCGAGCATGTAGATGGCGTAGTCCTTGACGCCCTGGACCAGAAGCCGAAAGCGCTGCTCGCTTTCGTACAGCGCCCGGTCGGCCGCGCGCTGCTCGGAGACGTCGCGGGTGATCTTGGCGTAGCCGATCACCTCGCCGTTCTCGATCACCGGGTCGATCACCACATGCGTCCAGAAGCGCGTGCCGTCCTTGCGTACGCGCCAGCCCTCGGCTTCGAACCGGCCGGCGGTCGCCGCGGTGTGCAGGGCCCGTTCGGGCAGGCCCGCCGCACGGTCCTCCTCGGTGTAGAAGGTCGAGAAGTGCTGGCCGATGATCTCATCGGCGGTATAGCCCTTGAACAGCTGGGCGCCGGTGTTCCACGTCGCCACGCGTCCTTCGCTGTCGAGCAGATAGATGGCGTAGTCCTTGACCGCGTCGACGAGCAGCTGAAAGCGCTCGGCCTGAGCCAGGTCGGTCAAACGACGAGAAAGCATGAAGTCCGACATACCTGGAAGCGCTGGTGTTGGAAGTGGAACCCCGCGTCTGCCCTTGGGGTTCCGTAGGACGGCGAGATCGCGGCCGCCGACCATCGCGCGCTCCGAGATCGCGCGCAACCTGAGGGGGGGAGAGCGTGGGGCCTGATCGCCAAGACTAGGGAATTCCCTAGCTGGCGGCTGCGGTCGTCCGCGACGAAAGTCCCGGCGTCGCCGAGGTCGGCGGCCAGTCAGGGAGTTTCGCCATGCTCGACGCCACATCCTCGACCACGGTCCGCCAGGCCCCTCCGCCGCCGCCTCCGCCGCCCTCGCTGGATCCCGCGAAGGATGCGGTCAAGACCGTGCACAAGGCGATGGAAAGCGGCTTCTTCAATCCGATCACCAACGGCGACGTGAAGAACGCCGTCAGCGCCCTTAAGGGCCTGGACGCGACCAACGCCAAGGCGGCGATCAGCGAACTGGCCAAGGACGGCGGGCTGGACAAGCTGGCCTCCGAGATCAACGACGGCAAGAGCTTCGGCCTGGGCGGCCTGTCGGCCGACGAGAAGCGCGACTTCTTCACCGAGATGGCCAAGGACCTGGGCGGGACGGAGCTGAAGGCGCTGTCGGACGCCTTCGCCAAGGCGGGCGGCGACTATCACGGCAAGGCCGATGTCGAGGCCCTCGGCAAGGCCATCGCCACCCACGCCACCCCCGACGCCAAGCTCGACTTCGTCAAGGCCCAGGCCGGTTCGACCCTGGACCACGCCGCCGACACCACCAGCCCGTTCACCCTGGGCGGCTCGATCCGCGTGACCAGCCACGGCGACGCCGAGGCCGCCGCGGTCGGCCACGTGCTGGCCAGCCTCAAGGGCAATCCCGCCGTCGCCGAGCAGGCGTTCAAGGCCCTCAGCCCCGAGCAACTGCGCGGCGTGCTGTCCGCCTCCATCCATCGTGAAGAGATGGACACCACCACTATATCGATGGGCGGCGCGGCGCACAGCAACAGCACCTCGCTGGACACCTCGACCTACAAGGCGATCCTGGAAGCCGGCGCCCAGTCGACCGACGCCGACTTCAAGGCGAGGCTGTTCGCCGAGGGTTCGGCGGTGCTGAAGGACGTTCCGCAGCAGAACCTGCTGCTGGGCGTCAGCGTCATGGACCGCGACGCGGCGACGCGGACCATGGCCGAGGGCCTGACGGCGGTGCTCAAGAGCGACGTGTCGGGCGTGATGCGCGAGCTGTCGTTCAACAGCGAGACCCGCGACGGCACGGCCTTCGCCACCTACGCCAAGCAGATGCTCAACGACAAGCAGACCGAGCCGCTGGCCGACATGATGCAGCAACTGCAGGTGGGCGGGAGCAAGAACGAGAACCCGATCAACCGGTTCGAGGCGACCGAGAAGGTGACCCTGCCCAACGGCGACAAGGTCGATCGCTATGAGAACGCCGCGGCCCTGGGCCACTATGTGGGCGGGGTGCAGGCCGCCGCCGCCTCGATCACCACCGATCGCAAGGAGCAGGCCGAACTGCTGACCGCGGTGCTCAAGAGCGGCCTGACGATCATCGACAAGGCGGGCGTAGGCGGCAAGGGCGTCGGGGCGGCCGCGGCGGTGGCCAAGGAATGGGTGACCATCGGCACCAACGCCGCGCTGAAGGCCATCCAGGACGATCCCTCCGCCGCCGGCAAGGCGCTGGACCTGACCGCCGTGCCGACCAACCCCAAGACCGGCGAAGAGGCGGTGGGCAGCAATTCCAAGAGCGCCTACAACACCGCCCTGGACACCGTCGTGCGGCAGGCCAAACCCTGACGCCGGCGCCCCGCCGACGTCGAGGCCCGATGACGCGACCGACCGCCTTCGCCCCGCCCTTGCTGGCGGCGGCCTTCGCCACGACCCTCGGCCTGGCCGCCTGCGGCCAGGCGCCGGCGGCGCGTACGCCCGCACCGCCGGCGCAGTTCGTCGACGCCCGCACCCTGCCCCTGAGCCAGGCCTCGGCCGGCGACTACGATCGCGTGCTCGAAACCGGCCTGGCCGCCGAGCCGCAGATCTGGCGCGCCCCCAATGTCAGCACCAAGGTCTATCGCGCGCCCGTCGGGCTGGGCCGCGAAGCGATCACCGCCTACTATCGCAAGGCCGCGGCCGAAGGCGGCTGGGTCGCGGACCCTGACTTGTCGCCGCCCGCGCGGTCCACCCTGGCCGGGCAGTACTGGTCGTTCGGCTACAAGGCCGGTCCCCGCCGGTTCATGGTCGCCGGAGTCGAGCCGGGTCCCGCCCTGGCTCCGCCGGCGGCGGGCCTGCCGGTCGTGGTCCGCACCAACGCGGACTGACGGCGACGCGACCAACCCGTTCTTCAGGCACGAAAAAGTCCCGGATCCGCGTGGGCGGATCCGGGATCGGACGCGGTCTCGGCGAGGGTTCAGAACCGGGCCGCGTTCACCAGGGGCAGGGTCGAGAAGGGTTTGGCCGTGACGGTCGCGGCGACGTCGGTGTCCGCCTTGACCAGATTGCCCAGCAGCCAGCCGGTCAGCATCAGGCCGAGGGTGGCGTTGAACGCTTCCAGAGCCTCGCGCAGGCCCTCGGCGCCGGGCTTGGTCAGGTTGAAGTCGGCCTGGCCGACGGCGGCGCCGGTGATCGAGCTGGTCCAGCCGCTGCTGGTGCCGTCGTTCTCGTTGACCACCAGGCCGTCGTCATGGGCCGCGTCGAGCGCATAGCCGTCACCGCCTAGCGAGACCTTCAGGTCGCCCTTGGTCTGCTCGCTGACCCCGTCGATCACCAAGGCCTGGTCGCCGCGCGTGACGACGATCTGCTCGGCGTAGGTCATGTTGTTCCATTTGGAAGTCTCGGTGTTGATCGTGATCTTTGTCCCGTTCTCGAGCACGAAGGTGGTCGTGCCCCAGAAGTCCCCGACCTGCTTGCCGTTGTAGCTGACGTGGGGGTCGCCCCAGATGCGCGTGGCGTTGCCGTCGGCGTCGCGGATGACGACCTCGGAGCTGGCCTCGTTGATCGACAGGGTGTTGCCGTCGCCCAGGTCGATCTCGGCCTTGCCGCTTTCGGGCATGGCGGCGGTGAACTTCGGCTGGCTGGGCGCGGCCTGGAAGGCCCCGCCGGCCATCAGGCCGAGCGTGAACTGCATGGCGCCGAACGTCCGCAGTCCCTGGCCCATCGAGGCCCCGATCTCCGTCAGCAAGCTGGCGTTCACGGCGCTCGCCAAGGCCGTGTTGATGCTGGTCATCCTTCAACCCCTGTCCAATCGTGCCGGCCGCGTCCTGCGGCCTCAAGCGACAGTTGGCTCCAGACGCGACGGCCCCGCTAGCTGGGGCGTACCCCATCAGGGTATTCCCTAGCGCCGCTTCAGAGGGGCTTTCCCGACATCGCCCGCAGCACCTGCAGGATGGTCGAGGGCCGCGCGCCGATCTCGTTCAGCAGCAGTTGGACCAGGCCGGTCAGCATGGCCAGGATCACCGCCGTGGCGATCCATGACTTGATCGCCAGGCCCAGCGAAAAGACGTTCAGCTGCGGGGCGTAGCGGTTGATCAGGCCCAGGCCCCCATCGACCAGATAGAGGATGGCCAGGGCGGGCGTGGCCAGCATCACAGCCAGCACCATCAGCCGCGAGAACTCGCCCTCGAACAGCGACAGGCTGCGCAGGCTGAGCACCGGCGTCATGCTGCCGATCGGCCAGACCGCGTAACTGTCCAGGATCGTCCCGACCAGCAGCAGCAGCCCGCCGGAGAACATGAAGACGAAATTGGCCAGGCGGGCCAGGAACTCGCCGTTCAGCGAGGTCTGGTGACCGCTCAGCGGATCGACGACCTGGGCCATGGTCGCCCCGACCTTGGCGTCGATGATCTGTCCCGCCGCCTCGAAGGCCCACAGCATGGTCCCGAAGAAGAAGCCGATCACCACCCCGATCAGCGCCTCCTTGCCGAAGATCAGGATCCACTGGACGGTCGGCAGGTCGCTGTGGGCGATCTGCGGCTGCAGGGTGATCACGATCACCCCGAAGGCCAGGAAGATCGAGTTGCGCACCAGGGCCGGCACGGTCTCGGGCGACAGCAGCGGCAGCAGCATGAAGGCCGCGGCGATCCGCGTGGCGCCTACGGCCAGCACCAGGGTGTTGGCGAAGATCGCGCCGAGCCAGTCCGGCGCCGTTTCCGGCATCAGCGGCGGACCATGGCCGGGAACTCGGTGAACACCCGATCGCCAAACCGGTAGAGCGTGCCGCCGAGCAGGCTGGCGGTCAGGAAGATCGTCAGGACGATGGCGAAGAACTTGGCGGCGTATTGCAGGGTCTGCTCCTGCAACTGGGTGGCCGACTGGACGATGGCCACGGCGACGCCGACCACCGAGGCGGCGACGATCGGCGGCGCCGACAGCATCAGCACCATCCACAGCGCCTGGTTCACCAGCTCGATGGCCTGGGCGTTCATCATGGGAGGCTCCTCAGGTGTAGGACAGGACCAGGCCGTGGGCCAGCTTCACCCACCCGTCGATCAGCACGAACAGCAGGAGCTTGAAGGGCAAGGACACCGTCGTCGGCGACAGCATCATCATCCCCATGGCCAGCAGGATGTTGGAGACCACCAGGTCGATGATCAGGAACGGCAGGAAGATCAGAAAACCGATCTGGAAGGCGGCCGCCAGCTCCGAGACGGTGAAGGCCGGCACCACCACGATGAAGTCGCGCTGGGTCATCGTGCGGGCCTTGTCCGGGCCGTTGATACGCTGGGCGGTCTTCAGGAAGAAGGCCCGTTCGCGCGGCGTCGAATGCTTCATCAGGAAGGCGCGCAGCGGCTCCTTGGCCTTGTCGGCGTAGGTGAACAGCGCCTGGGTGTCGCTGCTGACGGCGGCGACGGGTTTGACGCCCTGGTTGGCCGCCGCCATCTGCTGGCCGACCGGATACATCACGTAAAGGGTCAGGATCAGGGCCAGGCCGTTGAGCACGATGTTGGGCGGCACCTGCTGCAGGCCCAGGGCGTTGCGCAACAGGCTGAGGGTGACGACGATCTTGGTGAACGAGGTGACCATGACCGCCACGAACGGCGCCAGGGCCAGCAGGATGACGGTGATGAGGGCCGAGCCGGGCGTGAACGACGACAGGTCCATCCGGGGTCAGGCTCCCTTCGCCAGCTGTTCGATCAGCACGCCGTAGGCCTCGCCCACGGCCACCAGCTTGCCGGTGGCGATGGGGTGGTCGCCGGCCAGCAGCACGGCCGTGGTGTCGCGGGCCGAGCCGCCCAGCACCACGGTCGAGCCGGGGCGCAGGCCCGTCAGCTCAGACAGCGGCAGGCTGGCCTCGCCCAGCATCACCCGCAGGGCCACCGGCAGGTCGGCGGGCGCGATAGGGGAGGTGTCCGGGGCGGCGGCCTCGGCCGATTGAACGAGGGCTTCCATGGGCGGCGCGGTCATGGCGCTGTCCTCCTCCAGGGTGATGACGGTGAAGCGGCGGTCGGCGGGGTCGAAGCGGCCGACCACGTGGCGATTGGGCAGCGCAAGGCGAGCGTCGCCCGGCCGACGGGGGCCCCAGGCCGTCAGCACGATGTCGCCGGTCCGCAGCGCCGCGACGCGGGCGGCGGAGACGACGGCGGCGTCCAGCACCAACCTTCCGGCGATCGGTACGGCCAGGTGGGCGCCGTCGACGGAAAGGTCGATCGCCGGAGCCGGCCAGGCGGCGGGCGCATCGGCGGCGACGTGCAGGACCAGGCGGCTTGGCGCCGTCTCGGCGTCGCGCGCCACGTCCAGGGCGACAGCGATCCCCGCTTCCAGAGGGCGTCTGGAGATGTCGGTGGGGTCGAGGTTCAGGCCGGTCGCCGCCTCGATCGCGGCCAGCACGGGCTCCAGGCGGTCCAGAGCCACCAGCAGGGCGGCGTCGTCCGCCGGCGCGAACGCAGCGCCGTCCAGGGCCGGGATCGCCAGGCGCGGCGCGTCGGCCTCCGAGCCGAACAGGATCCACGGACCGGCCGGCGGCTCGACCAAGCTGGCGGCGATGCGCAGGCCTGGGGCGGGGAGGGCGGACATCACCGCCAGGGCGCGGTTGCGGGCGGCCACCTCGGCGGCGTCGAAGCGCTCCAAATCATGAACCAGCGGTTCGGCTGCGAGTACGTCCGTCATGCGTCGCCGTCCGTCGTGCCGGTGATGGCCATGCGGACCAGTTCGGTCAGGCTGGTCGCCTCCATCTTGGTCATGATCCGCGAGCGGTGCAGCTCGACGGTCTTGGGGCTGATGCCCAGCTCGTAGGCGATGATCTTGTTGACCCGGCCGGCGACGACCAGGGCCATCACCTCGCGCTCCCGCTCGGTCAGGCTGGCCAGCCGGCGGGCGTAGAGGTCCTGGCCGGGCGTCGTCGCCGGCCGCAGGCGGGCGAAGGCCAGGCCCAGGGCCTCCTCCAGCGCCGCCTCCTGGAAGGGCTTCTCCAGGAAGGTGATCGCCCCCTTCTTCATCGCCTCGACCGCCAGGGGCACGTCGGCGTGGCCGGTCATGAAGATCACCGGCCGCTCGCAGCCGCGCGCCTTGACCGCGTCCAGCAGTTGCAGTCCGGACATCGTCGGCATCCGCACGTCGAACAGCAGGCAGGCGTCGGCGGGCGGGTCGCCGGCGTCGAGGAAGGCCTGCGGATCGTCGAAGGTCCTGACTTCGTAGCCGAGGCTTTCCAGCCACCAGGCGGCCGACTGGCGGAACTCGCCGTGGTCGTCGACCAGGCAGACCGCGCCGAGGCTGCGGGGCGGTTCAGAACGGGACGCGACGGCGTCTTGAACGGTCATGGTTCATCCTCCTGGCGCGCCGTCGGCAGCGCGATGTGGAACACGCTTCCCCCCAAGGTCTTGGACCCTCCGGGCTCGCGGGTGTGCCAGAGGCGTCCGCGATGCAGTTCGATGATCGAGCGGCAGATCCCCAGACCCACGCCCATGCCGCCGGGCTTGGTCGAGAAGAACGGCGAGAACATCCGGCCCGCCGCCTCCTCCGAGACGCCGGGACCCGTGTCGGTCACGGTCAGCTCGACCATCCGCGTCGAGCCCTCCAGGCGGCGGCCTGTGATGGTCAGGCGGCGGGGCTGGGGCTCGCCACGCATGGCGTCCAGGCCGTTGCGGGCCAGGTTGACCAGCACCTGCTGGATCATCACGGCGTCGCCCAGCACCGGCGGCAGGTCGTCGTCGAACACCGCCTGGGCCGAGACCCGGTCGCGGGCGATTTCCCAGTCCAGCAGGTCCAGGGTGGCGCGCGCCAGGCGCGGCAGGTCCAGGGGCTCGACCTGCGGCTGGCGCTGCTCGACAAACGAGCGCATGCGCTGGATCACGCCCGAGGCGTACAGCGCCTGGTCGGCGGCCTTGTCCAAGGCCTCGACGCCGTCAGCCACGGTCAGGGCGTCGCGCGACAGTCTTGCCTTCAGGCCACGCACGATATTGGCGATCGAGCCGATCGGCTGGTTCAGCTCATGGGCGATCATCGTCGCCATCTCGCCGACCGACATCACCCGCGAGGTCAGCAGCAGGCGTTCGCGATCCGCCAGGCGGCGAGCCTCGGCCTCCTGGCGTTCGGCGGCGTCGGAAAGCTTCAGATACAGCCGTCCGTCGGCGCTGCGGCCCGGTCGAACCTCCAGCACCGCCTCGCCGGCCTCCAGCGACAGGGGCGCGGTCTCGCCGCGCGCCGCCGCCGCCAGTGCGGCGTCCAGGGCGGGCGGGGCGACGTCGCCGGGCGACGCCTCGGGCATCAGCCGGGCGAAGGCGTCGGTGCGCCAGACCAGGCGGGCCGGCGCGCCGTCGAACGCCCCGACCGCCAGGTCCAGGGCGGCGAAGGCGGCCTCGGCCGGATCCAGGTCCGGCGCGTGCAGGCGCAGGGCTCTCATGGCCGGCCTCCTGCGACAGGCGGTCTCACTAGGGAAAACCCGAATGGCGTCCGCGCGTTCTCAGCCGTATCCAGGCTGCGAAGGAGTCCGCCATGTCCACCATCCGCATCGACGCCAACGCCGTCTCCGGCGTCTGGGCCCGGGGCCTGGACAGCGCCTCGCCGTCCGCCGCCGGCCGTCAGGGCCAGGCGTTCGGCGATTTCTCGGCCTTCTCGCGCCAGGACGGGGCCTTGAGCCTTTCGTCCGCCCATCGCGATCTGGAGAGCACCGCCCGCGCCGTCAGTGATCGCCTCACCGACACCCGCGACAACGGCTTCGGCTGAGGCTAGCTTCCCGGCGTCATGGCCGAACGCATCCTCAAGGCCGAGCCGGACTGGTTCGGCGCCGCCCAGGCCCTGGTCGAGGGCCTGCAGGCGCAACCCACCCTCGATGGCCGGGTCGACGTGCTGGAGCGCGTATGCCTTGACCTGGGCGAGGCGCTGTATCCCGGCTTCGCCAAGCTGCTGGCCGCCGTCGACCATTTCGGTGACCGCGAGGTCAAGGTGCTGGGCGCCGACGCCCTGGCCCAGGCCCTGATGACCGCGCGCCTGCCCTCGACGCGGCTGCCCGCCTGGGGCGCTGGCGGCTTCGCAGGGTTGGGGCTGGACGGTCCGCTGCGCACCAACAGCCGCAATGTCGGACCGCTGGAGTTCCTCTGCGTCTGGCTGGTGCGCGACGTCAGCGACGAGGCCCTGAGCGGCGAGGCCTTCGAGACGGCGGCGACCTATCTGGTCGACCTGATCTCGGCATCGCCCCGGGCGGCGGCCCTCTATGTCGACAAGCTGCGCGCCGACGCCAGCGACCCGACCGAGGGCCTGCACAACGCCCAGACCCGTCGCCTGATCGAGACCCTGGCCGAGCGCTGGGCGGCCGGCGACGCTCCTGCCGAGGTGGCGCGCGCCGTGGCTCGCGCGGCCGAGGCCGACCGGGGCGCCGCGCGCTGGGGTCTTCCGCTCCGCTGAGCTCATCAGCGCACCTTCGGAATCAGGCGCTCGAAGTCGCCGTCGTCCGCCTCGACCTGCAGGTCGGCCAGGGTCAGGCCCCGCACCTCCAGTCGCTTGCGCAGGGCTTCCAGCGCCTTGGTCACCTCGGGCGTGGCGTTGGGATGGGCGGCGAGGGTGAGGGAGAGCGATCCGTCCGCGCCGCGCGCCAGGCCCAGGCCCGTCAACGGCGAGCCGCGATCGGCCAGGCCCATGGCCACGCCCTTGGAGGCGTTGCCCCCGGCCGCCAGCCAGGCCTTCTCCATGGCCGCGGCGAAGGCCTCGATCTCCGCCCCCGTGGCCCCGGCCGGCGGCTGGACGACGACGGGTTCGGCCGCACCATGCGCCGCGCCGGGCACGCCGACGCCTTCGACGGGCGGCTTGTCGGTCGAGGCGGCGTCGGCGCTCTGGAAGTCGCGGGCGGGACCGAACAGGGCGGACAGATCGGCGCCGTCCTCGGTCCTGTCCTCGTCCTCGCGTTCGGTGCGGGACGGCTGTTGGCGGGCCGCCGGCGCATGGCGTTCGGCCGCCTGTCGCAAGGCGGCGTTGAACTCGGCCCCGCGCCACGGCGTGGCCGGCTCGCTGGCCGGATGGTGCTGAGGCGGGGTCGGACGTTCGGCCGACGAGACGTCGCGGGTGGTGGTCATCGCGTGGCCCTCCGGATGGGCAGTTCCTCGATCTCCTGCTGCTGACGCTCGTCGCGCCGAGCCAGCAGGGCCGAGCGGGCGCGGTCGCGCTGGCCGCTCATCGCCTCGAACCGACCCTGGGCGCGGACCAGCGTCCGCAGGGCGGCGTCGAGGTCCTCCCGCGCCTGCTGGACGGCGAGGCGTTCCTGCTCGCGCAGGTCCAGGTCGCGAGCCCGGGTCTCGGCGACCATCTCGCGGCGGGCCAAGGCGGTCTCGACCATGGCGACCGAGCCGGACAGGCCTTCGGCGAACCAGGCGTCCAGGCGAGCCAGGGCGGCGTCGTGGGCGGCGACGGCGCGGTCGCGGGCGGCCAGGGCGTCCTCGGCGGCGGTCAGGGCGTCGCGGGCCGCGATCGCCTCCAGGCGCGCGACCTCGACCCGTCGCTCGCGCAGACGGACCACGGGGGTCAGGATGTCCAGTTGGCGGCGCGGGTTCATGCGGCGGTCTCCGCCAGGGTCGCCAGGGCGTCGGCCAGGGCGATGCGCTCGTGCGGACCCTGGCGCAGCAGGGCCTCGATCGCCGGCCGCCTGGCGATGGCGATGTCGGCCAGCGGGTCGCCGCCGGCCTTGTACTCGCCGATCTGCAACAGGAATTCGATGTCGGCGTACTTGGCCATCCAGCCGCGCACCCTGGCCGCCTGAGCCTGGTGCCCGGTCGAGGTCACGCGCGGGAACACTCGGCTGAGGCTGGCGGCGATGTCGATCGCCGGATAGTGGCCGGCCTGGCCGAGCTTGCGCGACAGATAGATGTGGCCGTCCAGGATCGAGCGGACCTCCTCGCCGACCGGGTCGCCGCCGTCCTCGTCCTCGACCAGCACCGTGTAGAAGGCGGTGATCGCACCGCCCTCGGCCGCGCCGGCCCGTTCGAACAGCCGCGGCAACTCGGCGAAGACCGACGGCGGAAATCCCCGGCGCACCGCGGGCTCGCCCACCGACAGGCCGATCTCGCGCAGGGCTCGGGCGAAGCGGGTGACGCTGTCCATCTGCAGCATGACCTTGCGGCCCCGGGCCCGGAAGCCCTCGGCGATGGCGGTGGCGACGTGGGCGGCGCGCACCCGCTCCATGGCCGGCCGATCGGAGGTCGAGACGATCACCACCGAGCGCGCCAGGCCTTCCGGACCCAGGCAGTCGTCGAGGAACTCGCGCACCTCGCGCCCGCGTTCGCCGATCAGGGCGATGACATTGACGTCGGCCTGGGCGTGGCGCGCGAACATGCCCAGCAGGGTCGACTTGCCGCCGCCAGCCATGGCGAACACCCCGACCCTCTGGCCTTCGCCGGTGGTCAGCAGGGTGTCGACGCTGCGCACGCCGGTGGCGAAGACGGTGTCGATCGGCGCGCGGGCCAGGGGATTGGGCGCCTCGCCATAGACCGCCTGCGGGCGCAGCGGACCGGCGATCGGGCCCAGGCCGTCCAGGGGTTCGCCATGGGCGTCCAGCACCCGGCCCAGCTGGCCGTCGCCGACCCCGACTTCGCTGCGGCGCGGGCCGGCCAGAACCTCGGCGTCGATCGACAGGCCTTCCAGCCGCGTCAGGGGCGTCAGGATGGCCGCGCCGTCCTGGAAGCCGACCACCTGGGCCTTCACGCGACCGCCGCTGGCGCGGTCGACGATCTCGCACTCCTGGCCGATGCGGGCGTCCAGGCCCGTGGCGCGGATCGTGGTCCCGAAGGCCTGGACGACCCGGCCGCGCCGTTCGACGGTGCGGGCATGGCGCAGGGCGTCGCGCAGGATGGCGTCGGGCGCGGTCATGCGGCGGCCTCGTCGCGGGCGGCGAATACGGTCTCCAGGGCCTGCAGCTGGACCTCGAGCCCGGCGTGGGTACGGCCTGACGGGGTGTCGAGCACGCAGTCGCCGGTCGCCAGGTCGGGATCGCCCTGCACCTCGATCCGCGCTCCGATCGGCCACAGGCGGCGGCTGACGGCGCCGACCGCCTCGGGCGCGACGCGGACGCCGATCGGCTCCTCGGGCAGCAGGTCGCGCGCGGCCTGTTCGGCCAGGGCGGCCAGCACCTCCTCGGGCGCCAGGCCGGCGGCGATGCGGCGGACGATGTCCAGGGCCAGGGCGGCGGACGAGGCGCGCAGGCGAGCCCGTTCGGCCTGCAGAGCGTTGTGCACGCCGGCCAAGGTCTCGGCGGTCTCGCGTGCGGCCTTGGCGGCGCCCTCCGCGCGGCCCTGGGTGAAGCCTTCGGCGACGGCGGTGTCGCGCGCGGCCTGGCGGTGGGCCTCCAGGCCCGCAACAACCTCGGCGGCCTCGGCGAGGTGGGCGACGTCCTCGCGGCGCAGGATCGGGTCGTCGGTCAGCAGGACCGCGGAGGGGGCGGAGGCGAGCAGCAGGTAGCTCATGCGGCGGCCTCCATCAGGCCGGCCTCGAGAGCCAGCAGACTTCCGCGCGCGGCGTGCAGGGCGGCCTGGCCGACGGCGGCCGGCAAGGGCCAGGGCTGGGCGTCCAGAAGGTGGGCCAGGCGCATCGACAGGGCGGGGCGGTCCGCCAGCTCCGACAGCAGCACCGCCGCGCCCAGGTCGCGCAGGCCCTCGTCGCTGGCCAGCGCGGTGTCGCAGGGCGAGGGCGGGATCAGGCCGGGCGGCGTGGCCAGCACCGCATCCAGCGTCGCCTCGCCCAGCCGACGCGCCAGGCGGGCCAGAACGCGGCCGTCGATCGTGCGGCGAAGGGCGGGCGCGCAGGCCATGGCGGCGGCCAGGTGGACGAACAGGTCGCGGCGCTCGACCGGCCAGGACGCCCAGTCGGGCAGGGCGGCGACGTCGGCGAACGCCACCGCCGGGGCGCAGCCGCGTCCGGCGTGCTCGGCCAGCCGGCGCGACAGGCGGCGAGCCCGGGCGCCCAGGTCGACCGGGAGGCCGGCCGGCGCGCCGGCGGCGTCGAGCACGCGCGCCTGGGCCACGATCCGGGCTCGGGCGTCGGCGCCGCTCATGCCGCCGGCCTCTCGGTCTCGACCGCGCGCAGGCGGGGCCGTGGCTTCTTCTTCGGACGGCGAGTCAGCAGGTAGGCCGCCACCCCGCCCACGGCCAGCACCACGGCGATGGCCGGCACGGTCAGGGACTTGACGGCCGAGGGTTGGGCCTGGGTCATCACCGGCCGGGCCGGGAACATCACCACCGTCACCTTGTCGTAGGGCAGGCCCTCGATCGAGTTGGTGACCAGCGCCTTGATCGAACCCACCTGGCCCGACAGGTCGACGTCGGGATTGTGGCGGATGAACACCGAGGCCGACGACGGTTTCTGGGTCTCGGCCAGCGGGTCGGCCTCGGGCACGGCGATATGCACCCGCGCCTGGACCACGCCGTCGATCGACGAGATGGTCTGGCTCAGCTCCTGGCTGAGGCCGTACATCAGCCGGGCCCGCTGCTCCATCGGCGAGGAGACGAAGCCCTCCTTCTTGAAGACGTCGCCCAGGCTCTCGAACTTGTCGCGGGGATAGCCCTGGTCGTGCAGCACGGCCACGGCGGACGAGAATTGCTCGGGCCGGGTCTTGAGGGTCCAGACCTTGCCGTCCTTGGTGCTCTTGGCGGCCGACACGCCGGCGTTCTGCAGCACGGCGACCATCTCGTTGGCCTCGCGTTCGGAGAGATCGCCGTAGAGTTCCTTCTCGGCGCAGGCCGAGAGGAGCAGGGCGGTGGCGGCCAGGACGGCCAGAAGGCTCCTGCGCATGGCTGCCTCCTAGGCCTGTTGCCGGAACAACTGCTGCAGGCCGTCGGACGTGCGGTTGGCGATGTTCGAGGTCAGCTGGCAGTTGAACATGAACTCGTGGCACTGGACGGTCAGGCCGATCATCTCGCCGGGCGTGATCGCCGCGCCCTTGGCCTCGGCCGCCCTGGCGTGGGCCGCCAGGTTCGAGGCCTGGCCGTTGACGAACTCCAGCTGGTTGAAGATGCCCTTCATGGCCGGAGCCAGGGCTTCGGGACCACCGAGCCCCGACGGGGCCTGGGCGCCGGCGGTGTGCAGGGCGTTCTGGAACTGGACCGCGTCGGTCATGGTCGCGCCGTAGCCGACCTGGGTGACCTGGGCTTCCTGCGGGGCGACCAGGGCCGCCGCCGAAACGGGATCGAAGGACATGACGTCTCTTCCGATTGAGGGACCGCTAGTTCTTGCGGGCCATGGTTTCGAGGGCCCGGCCGACGCTGTCGACCGAGGTGGATTCGGAATTGGCCATGAAGTTCATGCGCAGGCTCTCGGCGGTGAGCATGGCCATGACCGAGGGCTTGTCCTCGCCGCCCGGGCCGATCTGGTCGGCCAGTTCGGTGATCTTGACCGCCTGGGCGTCGAGCGTCTGGCCCCAGGCGTGGGCCATGGCCTCGAACCAGGTGCCGGGACGGTTCTTGTTGTTGGTGCCCTGGAGGGTGGAGGCCAGGGAGAGGCTGCCAAACCCCTGGATTTCGTCGGCCATGGTCGTTCTCCTTCTCGGATTGGATTTCAGAACATCAGCTTGGTCTGGGCCCCGCCCTTCTCGACGGTGACCGCCTGGCTTTCGACGGCCACGATGCGGTCGCCGGTCGGCAGCATCGCGCCGGCGAAGTAGCGGGCGCCGTCGGCGGTGGCGACGTAGCCGGCGTCGCCGCCGACCACCGACACCACCCGCTTGCCGGGACCTTCGTCGAACACCTTGCCGAACCGGTCGCCGCCGTCGACGCGCGAGATGTCCAGGGCGCGCAGGCCACGAACGTCGGCCAGCGCCACCTTCTGCACCTTGGCGACTTCCTCGGCGGGGCCGGTGACCTGCACCTGCACCCGCGCCAGGCCGTTGGGCCGGGCGGTGGCGGCCAGGCCGTTGGCCATGAACACGTCCTCGACGTTCTGGGCCAGGGACTCGCTGGTCTGCACCTCGATGCGGGCCGGCACCTGGCGGGCGTCGACGATCTGGCGCAGCCGGTCCTTGTCGGCCTCGCGGTTCAGCACCCCGGCGATCACAAGCTTGTCGCCCTCGCCCGGCTTGACCGCCAGGGCGCCGTAGCCTTCCTCGCGCAGCAGGGCGTGGACCTGGCTGGCGCTGGCGTGGGGACCGCCCCAGATCGGGGCGTTGGCGGCGGCGTAGGTCACACAGGCGAGGGCCGCGCCGAACACCAGGCCGGGCACGAGGTGCGGCGTGCCGCGCACCACGGCCACGGTGCGGTCGAATAGCCGGCGGGCGATCGTCTCGCCATAATCGTGGTCGGCATCGGCGACGTCGTGGGCGGCGCTCGGCGGGGCGGTGGCCAGCAGCCGCTCGGCCTCGGCCCAGCGGGGACTGTCCTCCAGCCCGATGGCCACGGCGTTGTCGCCGACCAGCAGAGGCACGTAGAACGGCAACACCGCTCGGGACGGCGCGGCCAGGACGTGGCCGAGCATCTCGGCGCGGCCTTCCAGGATCTCAAGGTCGGCGGCGTCCTCCCGCGCCGTCAGCCGGACGCGGATCCCCTTGGCGCTGGGATCGCGCAGCACGATGTCGGCGTCGAAGCCATGGCCAAGGTCCACCGGCTCGCCGTCGCCGAGCGGGGCGGAGGCGCCCCGCACGCGGCCGGCCAGCACCTTGAGGACGAGGGTTTCCGAGGACGTTTCGAGGGCTGTGTCGAACATGGCGCCTAACTCGGGTTGGGGATGGGTTGCATCGTGCCGCTGGCGGGCGGGGCCGCCGACGGGGGGACGGGAGGCTGCGTCGTGCGACTGGTCCTGGCCGCGCGGGGCGGCTTCTTGCGGTCGACGGGCAGGGGCGGGGCCGAGGGCAGGGGGGCGGTCTCGAAGCCCGAGGCCGGGGCCTCGTAGCGCAGGCCCGCCTGGGTTGTGGATCGCGCGCCGATCGAGGCCAGGCGCGGGGTGATCAGGAACATCCGCTCGACGCGGCCGCTGCTGCGCGATTGCACCTTGAACAGGTTCCCCAGGCCCGGAATGCTGCCCAGCACCGGGATCTTGGTGGAGTCGTTGGTGTCGGACTGCACGGTCATGCCGCCCAGCAGCAGGCTCTGGCCTTCGACGATCAGGGCCTGGGTGTTGAGCGCCGAGCGCCGGACCACCGGGATGTTGTCGACGCTGGCGTTGGTCAGGGCCCCGTCCTCGATGCTGACCAGCATGCGGATCCGGGTCTGGTTGTTGTCGCGCGTGACGTGCGGCGTCACCCGCAGCGTGGTGCCGCTGCTGACGTTGAACAGGTCGACGTCGCGCTCGCCGGCCAGGCGGACGTAGAAGTCGCGGGTGTTCTGGAACACCGCCTCGACATTGGACAGGGTGACGACCTGCGGCCGTGAGACGACCCGGGCCACGCCCTCGGTCTCCAGGGCGTTGAGCCGGGCCGAGAAATAGTCGCCGTTGCCGATGATCGTCGAGGCCACCAGGCCGGTGGCCGACTTGGGCGAGGTGTTGCCGCGCACCAGGTTGCTGTCTTCCAGGCCGGCCGGCGCATTGGGGCCGCGGCCGAACTGGACGCCGCCGTTGCCGTCGTCGAACCGCCAGTTGACGCCCAGGTCACGGGCCTTGGTGGTGTCGATGTCGATGATCGCCGCCTCGATCTCCAGCAACTGCGGCTCGACGTCGAGGGCCCGGACCAGCTCCTCATAGGCCGACATCCGCTCGGCCACGTCGCGGACGATGACGGCGTTCAGCCGGGAGTCGGCCTGGATCCGAACCGGGTTCTGCGGCGAGTAGACGCCCGTCTGCTCGCTGGCCAGGGGCAGGCCCAGGGTGCCTTGGTCGTTGGCGTAGCCCGGACCGCCTGGGTTGGGCGTGCCCAGCGTCGCCAAGCCTTGGCCCCGCAGGCCCTGGACCGCGGCGGGGATCAGGCTCTCGCTGCGGGCGCTGGCGCCGGTGCGCTCGTTGGGATCGGAATTGACCAGCGAGCGCACGATCGAGGCGACGCCGGGAATGGTCACCTGCTTGGAGCCCACCGTCAGGTTCACGTCGTCGGCCCAGCCGTAGCGCAGATAGAACACCCGGTACTGCAGGGTCGGCGAGGCGGCCTCGGCCTGGGCCCCGCCGCGCGCCAGCTCGTCGATCTGCTGTAGGAAGCGCGGCGCGCCGGACGCCAGCAGCATGTCGCCGGTGGCGCGCAGGGTGTTGCGATTGTCCAGCATCCCCAGCTGCCGGGCCGCCCGGTCCACCCGTCGCGAAGCCGAGGCCGAGATCGGGAAGCTGCGGCTGGACAGCTGCGAGGCGGTGTAAACATAGGCCGCGCCGCCGTCGTAATAGGTGACCAGATCGAAGGCCTTGGAGACGTCGGCGTCGATCTTGGCGGCCGGGCCCTTGAAGACACCGTTGATCGTGCCGGCCACCGACGACGAGATCACCACCGGCACGCCGATCTGGCTGTAGAAGTTCTGCAGGAACTGGCTGATCGGCTGCTCCCGCGCCGTCAGGTCCACGGTGCGCGCGCCCAGGGGGACCTCGCCGGCGACGGCGGCCGGCGGCGGGATCAGCAGGGCGGCGCCGAGGCCGGCGGCGAGCAAGGTCTTTCGCCAGGCGCGGCGGGAAGCGGTGGCGTAGTCCGGTCGTAGGCGCATTCCGTCTCCAGGTTCAGGCCGCGGCCGGCGCGGTTTGGGGCGGTTCGGGATCGTTCGGCACGACGGTCAGCGGCTCGCGCGGGAAGGCGACGCGGCCGGCGATGTCGAGTTTCAGGGTGGGCAGCAGCTCGTGGAACGACAGCACGCCCAAGTCGAAGCGAGCGGGCTCGATCAGCTTGCGCACATGCCGGCGCAGGTCGATGGCGGCCAGCAGGACCGGCGCCTGGGTGTCGTCCACCTTGGCCAGGATGGCGTCGGTGATCCGGCGCGACATCTCCGGATCCAGCGCCAGCTGCTGGGCGCCCCCGCCGGTGCGGATGGCCTCGCGCAGGTGCTGTTCCAGCGGCGGCTCCAGCACCACGGCCCGCAGGGCGCCGTCCGGGGCGTAGCGGTGGCTGATCTGGCGGCGCAGGGCGACCCGCGCGAACTCGGTCAGGGCGAACGGATCCTTCTCGCGCTGGCCGGCGTCGGCCAGGGATTCCAGGATGTCGCGCAGGTTCCGCAGCGGGACTTCTTCCTCGGCAAGGCGGCGCATCACCTCGGCGATGCGGGCCAGGGGCAGGGCGCGGGCGGCTTCCTTGACCACCTCAGGATAGTCGGCGCCGGCCCGGTTCAGCAGGGTGCTGGCCTCCTGGATGCCGACGAACAGGCCGGTGTTGCGGCGCAGGGCCTGACGCACGGCCTCTTGCAGGGCGGACAGGTCCGACGGGTCCGCCAGCTCGCCCGCTCCGATCGGGGCCTCGAAGGCCAGCAGCCGCCAGCGGGCGGGACCGGCGGGCTCGCCGTAGTGGAACGAGGCGCGGGGCAGGGCGACGCCGAGCCGGACCTCGAAGCTTTCGAGCACCTCCTCCAGCGCCCGGGCCAGGACCGCGCCCTCGTGGCGGCGCACGCCGTCGCCGTCCAGCTCCAGCAGCAGGGGCACGATCGGCTGGGCGTCGAGGGTTCGGGTCTGGGCCGCGACGGGCGGGGCCTTGGCCTCCTCGGCCAGGGCGCGCCCGGGGGCGAACCGCCGGGTCAGCCTGGACCGCAGATCGACGTCCAGCAGGGCGCCGGTGACCAGGGCCACGCCGCCCAGCAGCAGGAACACCGGGGCGGGGAAGCCGGGGATCAGGGCCATCAGCCAGCAGATGCCGCCCGACACAAGGAACACCCGGGGCTTGGCCGCGAACTGCTTGCGCACCGCGTCGCCCAGGTGGCTGTCGCTGTCCTCGTCGGTGGTGCGGGTGACGATCAGGCCGGCGGCCATGGCGCCCAGCAGGGCCGGGATCTGGGTGACCATGCCGTCGCCGATGGTCAGGATCGAGTACTTGTGGATCGCCGCGCCGAACTCCAGCCCCTGCTGGATCATGCCGATGGCCAGGCCCCCCAGCAGGTTGATCACCACGATGATGATGCTGGCGATGGCGTCGCCCTTGACGAACTTCATCGCCCCATCGAGGCTGCCGTGCAGCTTGCTTTCCATCTCCAGGACGCGGCGGCGACGCTTGGCCTCGTCCTTGTCGATCATGCCCGAGCGCAGGTCGCTGTCGATCGACAGCTGCTTGCCCGGCATGGCGTCCAGGCTGAAGCGCGCGGCCACTTCGGCGACCCGTTCGGCGCCCTTGGCGATGACGATGAACTGCACGACGGTGATGATCAGGAACACCACCAGCCCGACCACCAGGTTGCCGCCGGCCACCAGGGTCCCGAAAGTGTCGATGATATGCCCGGCGTGGCCCTCGATCAGGATCATCCGGGTCGTGGCGATCGACAGGGCCAGGCGATACAGGGTGGTGATCAGCAGCAGGCTGGGAAAGACCGAGAACTCGACGATGGTCGAGATGTAGATCGCCACCAGCAGCAGCATCACGCCGAAGCAGATGTTGACCGCCACCAGGGTGTCCAGCGCCAGGGCCGGCAGCGGCAGGATCATCAGCCCGACGATGGCCACCACGCCAGCGACCAGGAACAGGTCGCTGAACCGCGCGACCAAGCCCTGATCGGGACGGCGCTGCAGGCGCTTGAGATAGGATTCGACGCTCATCGCTTCGGCCCTTCGTCCCGCCTATTGGCTGCCGCGCGCCGAGACGAGGGTGCGGTACCGGCCCATGACGCTGGTCACGTAGCCCTGGGTCTCGCGATAGGGCGGGGTCTTCAGGCCGTACTTGATCACCGCGCCCTCGCCGGCGTTGTAGGCCGCCAGCACCAGTTCCAGATTGTTGCCGAAGCGGTGCTGCAGGGTCTTCAGATAGGCCGCGCCGGTGCGGATGTTGATCATCGGATCGCTCAGCTCGACCAGCGGTTCGCGGACCCCGAAGCGCTTGGCCGTGGCCGGCATGATCTGCATCAGGCCCCGGGCGCCCTTGGGCGAGACGGCGGCGGCGTTGCCCCGCGATTCCACGTGCATGACGGCGCGCAACAGGTCCGGGTCGATGTTGTAGTCACGGGCGACCGCGGCGGTCTGGTTGGCATAGAGCGCGGTTCCCGCCAGCCCCCGCGAGGCGACGACGGTGGGCGTCGGGACCATCCGGCCCGCAGAGATGACCGCAGTCGCCGAGACGGGCGCGTCATAGAGCCTGAGCTGTTCGGATGCCGCCGTTGGTTGAGTTTCAACCCTGCAATCGGCCAGCGCCAAGGAAAACTTCTCGTTGAGCGCCTGGCTTGAGCTGAATTTCAGCCCGTCCTCCGTCTCGCATTCATAAGCAAGTGCTGAGCTGGATGAAATCAATATTAAACAGGCAATAGTTGGCGCTACGCAGAACTTGCGCATTCATTGGTTCCCTCGTGTAGCGCCCCGTCTGTTTTCCCGACGATTTAAAGGTTAACTTTAGGCTGTCTGACCTGTCAACTGCGCATTCGTGACAATTTTTAAGCGCGGTATACTGATATAATGGCGAGATAGTCCAAGCTTAAGCTTATGATCATCTATGGTTCAGGTTGTCATCTTTCTGCCCCATTTGGATATGAACTCGTCAAATTCGTTGGCCGATCAACGGTCAAGGACCGGCGTTTCTTCGTGAGCACACGCTATGGCTGAGAAGAATGACGGTGGCGACAAGACCGAAAAGCCGACGCCCAAGCGCCTGTCCGACGCCCGCAAGAAAGGCGATGTCCCCAAGAGCAAGGACGTCACCTCGACGGCCGTCCTGGGCGCCTGGCTGCTCTTGGGGCTGATGGCGGCCGGCTTCACCCTGGACCGGCTGGGCGGGCTGTTCGACGAGATCTTCGCCGTGATGGACCGCCCGTTCGCCGAGGCCTGGCCGATCGCCGGCGCCGCCGCAGGAAGGGCCTTCGTCTCCATCACGGCGATGCTGCTGCTGCCGATCGCGATCTTCGGCATGCTGGCCGAGTTCGCCCAGGTCGGGCCGGTCTTCACGCTGGAGAAGATGAGCCCGAAGATGTCGCACATGAACCCCGGCGAGGGGCTCAAGCGGATGTTCAACACCGACAACCTGTTCGAGGTGGTCAAGTCGCTGGCCAAGACCCTGCTGCTGGTGGTGCTGACCTGGATCGTCGCCGCGGCGGCGTTCGACAAGCTGATGGCCGTGCCGACCGGCGAGGCCGACGGCGCGCTGGCGGCCTATGGCGGGATCACCTTCCAGCTCCTGGCCGGTACGGTGGGGGTGTTCCTGTTCGTGTCGATGCTGGACTTCGCCTACCAGAAGTTCTCGTTCACCAAGAAGATGCGGATGAGCCGTCGCGACATCCGCCAGGAGATGAAGGATTCTGAGGGCGATCCCCACGTGAAGGCCCATCGCCGCCAGCTGCACCAGGAGTGGGCGCAGCAGAACGCGGTGCAGGCGGCGCGCGACGCCTCGGTGCTGGTGGTCAACCCGACCCACATCGCCTGCGCTCTGGCCTACGACCCGGCGGAGCACGCCGTGCCGGTACTGCTGGGCAAGGGGGAGGGGTTGATCGCCCAGGCCATGCGCGAGGCGGCCGAGGCCGGCGGCGTGCCGATCATCCGCAATGTCGAGCTGGCCAGGGCGCTGCGCGACAAGGTGGCCGTCGACGACATCATCCCGCAGGACCTGTTCGCGGCTGTCGCCGAGGTCATCCTCTGGGCCCGCCGCCTGCGCGAGGAGGCGGCAGGTGAACCTTCGCCGGGCGAATCGCGTTCCAGCCCGGACGGCGCCGCTTCGGGCCCCATCTTCCCGCCGCCGCCGGAGGGCGGCTTCCGGCCTGATCAGGAGCCCCAGTGAACCTCGCCAGCGCGCTGCTCGAACTGCTGACGGTCGCCGTCGCCCTGGCCATCGTGCTGGGCCTGGCGTTCTTCTCCCTCAAGCTGCTGAAGCGCCTGCAGGCCGGCGCCCCCAGCGACGACCAGATCCGCTATCTGCGCGCTCTGCCGGTGGGCCAGCGCGAGCGGCTGACCCTGGTGGCCTATCGCGACGAAGTGTTCCTGCTGGGGGTCACGGCCGGCCAGATCACGGTCCTCGACCGCCGGCCCCGCTCGCCCGAGGAACTGGCGGCCGAAGCCAGCGCCGCCGAACAGGCCCGTCGCCGCGCCGCCCAGCCTCCGACGGCCCTGCGCCGGCTGATAGGGAAAACCCTAGCTAGGGAACGCCCCGACTTCTGACGAACGGCGCGGAATGGTTGTCTTCTATCGCCAGGTCACGGCGATGAGCGCCAGGCAGACCCAAGGCGCCAGATTTCACATCGCGGAGTCCCAATCATGTCCGGTATCTTCAGCGGCGGCGGTCTCAACATCGGCAGCCTGTTCAGCACCGTCGCCCTCGCGGCCCTGACGGGCGGCACCTCGCTGGCCTTCCAGTCGATCTTCCAGCAGATCATCAGCTCGGTCGCCAGCCAGGTGATCCAGCAGGTCGGTCAGCAACTGGGCCTCCCGCAAGGCGTGATCGACATGGCGCAAGGCGTCTTCCAAGCCGCCAGCGGCAATCCGGGCGGCGCGGCCCAGAGCCTGACCGAGGCCGTGCAGAACGCGGGCGACGCCTTCAACCTGAACCCGCAGCAGCAGGGCGATCTGCAGCGCACCGCCGAGGACGTGGCCCAAAGCTGGACCCGCTCGATCCTCGATCAGGTCCGCGACGGCGGCGAAGCCAAGTCGACCAAGGGCGACAGCTTCCTGGTCGCCCTGGCCAAGGCGCTGGGCAAGGTCATGGACAACAAGATGGGTCAGATGAAGGCCAAGACCGATCAGCTGGGCGGCCTGGACTCCAAGGACTCCAAGTACGGCCAGCTGACCGCCGAGATCCAGGCTCTGGGTCAGGAAATGAACATGGTCAGCCAAGCGCTGAACAACTCGATCAAGTCCATCGGCGAAGCCGGCTCGGCCCTGGCCCGCAAGGGTTAAGCTCAAGCTTTGCAGTACAGAAAGACAGGCGGTCCTTGGACCGCCTGTCGTTTTGTTGTCAATATTGCACGTCAGGGTTGGAAAAAACTGGAGAAAGCCGGATGAAACGCTGCCTTGTCCCCGTGTTGAGCGCCATGGTGTTGGCCGTGGGCCTTCCCGCCGCGGCCCAGGACTTTCCCAGCATCGGCAGCCAGTATATCGACTTCGGCTCGTCCATGATGGCCGTCGGCCAGATGAACAACGTGCTGGGCAACACTGTGCGGGGGGGCGGAAGCGGCGCCCGCCGGGTGGGCGGCGGCGCTGGCGCCGGACTGTCGGCGTCGCGGCAGGCCGTGTCGGTCAACACCCGTTACCGCGCCTCGCCCGCCGTAACCACGCGGGTCAAGAGCCAGTTCGCCGATTTCGTGGCCAAGACCGACCCCGCCAACGGTCCCCGTCTGCGCCAGGCGGTCCAGCAGAACGATCTGCTCGGCGCCTGGGAAAAGCATGTCTCGGTCGATGGCCTGCGCCGGGGCGACGTGGCCGATGCGATGGCCGCTTACTGGGTGCAAAACTGGCAGATCGCCAACAAGGTGCCCTTCACCGACCGCACTCAGGTCCAGGCCGTCCGGGGCCAGGTCTATCGGGCGCTCGGGGCGAACCCGCAGTTCGCCCGTCTCGACGACGCCGCCAGGCAGGAGATGGCCGAGGTGTTCATGTACAATTTCGTCGCCCAGGGCTCGGCGTTTTCGGACGCCACGGCCAAGGGCGACAAGAGCCTGGCCAGCCGGCTCTCGGACGCCGCGGTCGCGCGCTTCCGCAGCGAGATGAACGTCGATCTGCGCCAGTTGAGGCTGACCCCGGCCGGCTTCGTGCGCTGAAGCTTCGTGACCGCTGGGGAAAACCCCAATAGTCGCGCCGGACCGCTTGGCGCAGGTTAGGAGCAGGAGGCTCCGTCATGATCGTGCAAGATCTTCCCGGCCCAGGGCGCGCCGCGGCCGCCGCTCCCGCCCGCGATGGCCGTCTCGATGAGGCGGTCGACCGTTTTCGGCGCAGCGGCGAACTGGATGGCGCGGCCTTCGCCGAAGCCGACCGCGCAGAGCTGACCTCCGCCCTGCGAGGGTTGCCGCCGGCTCAGCGTGGCGCGTTGGAGGGGGCGCTGCTCGCCGAAGGACTGGGCGGGCTGCTGAACGGCGTCGGCGGCGTGGTCGACGACGCGGCGGGCGCGGTGGAGGACACGGCCGACACGGTCGCCGATCCGGCGATCGAAACCCGCTCCGAGCGCACCAACGGCAATTTCCAGGCGGCGGTCCACGACCAGTGGTGGACGCAGATGCGCGGCCAGGCCCAGATGGACGTCACCCTGGCCTTCCACCACAAGCTGGATCGGCCCGCCGCGGCCCTGGCGAACCTGACCCGCACGGACGCCACCGCGCCGGCGCCGGAGTCGAAGGTTTGAAGATCCTGGGATCGATTGGCCTGGCGCTGCTCATGGCCCTGACCGGCGCGGTCACGTCCGTCCACGCCCAGGACATGCCGACCGTTCTGCCGAACGACTATGTCCTGAAGGACATTCTCAACCAGCAGCGTGTCGAGGCGGCCATCGGCGCGCGGCCGGGCGAGGCGAGCCGGCGGGCGCCGACTCCGAGCCAGCCTCGTTCGACCTCGATCACCACTGTCTATCGTCCGGCCCCGGCGGTCAGCGCCAGAGTACGGCGTCAGTTCGCCGACTGGATGGGCAAGCAGACCAGTCCGGAAGAGGGGCGTCGCGTGGCGCAGCTGCTGGAGCGCGGCGACCCGGTGCGCGACTGGGCGCAACTGGTCGGCGGCGATGGCCTGCGACCGGGCGATGCGGCCGACGCCTTGGCCGCCTACTGGATCCTCAACTGGGTGATCGCCAACAACGCCGACAGCGACCGCGCCCAGGTCCTGGCCGTTCGCCAACAGGTCCGGGCCATCATGGCGGGCAATCCGGCGTTCGCGCGCCTGGACGACCCTGGCCGCCAGGAATTCGCCGAGACCTTGATGCTGAACTTCCTGGTCCAGCAGGCGGCCTATGTCGACGCCCTCAAGCGCGGCGACTGGCCGACCCAGAAGCGGCTTGGCGACGCCGCGGTGGCGCGCTTTCGAAGCGAGATGGGCGTCGATCTGCGAGGGCTGCGCCTGACCGCCGGCGGCTTCGTTCGAGCCTAGAGTAAATCGCGCAAAGTCAAAATCGCACGATTTACTCTAGACTTTTGTTTTCGCATCCCTTTTGCGGAAAACCGGCGTCCACTTTTCCGCGCGATGCTCTAGCAGGCGTCGCGCAGGTCCTGGGTCGCGCCGTCGATGATCCGCACGAATTGTTCCACCGCGTCGGCGCGGGCCGCGCCAGGAGCGGGATCGCGTTGCAGGCCGGCGGCGATGGCCCGCATCAGCGGCTCGACCAGGGCGGCCGGCGTCATGTGCGGCTTGTCGATCGCCTGGGCGCGCAGCTCGCGGGCGAAGTCGGCCAGCACCCGCTCGATCCGGCCCGCGTCGACCGGCGATGTGGCCGACAGGCGGCCGGCCACGGTCTGGCCGCTCTGGGCCGCCAGAGTGCGCAGGTCGCCGCCGACCTGCGCCATGCTGCTCTGGCCGTGCTCGGACCAGGTCTGGGCCACGGCGCCGGCGCGGTCGCCGCCGCGCAGGGGATCGACCAGGGCCGCGCCGGCGATGGTGGCCATCGCCTCCAGCGCCAGCCGCGCCACCCCGGCTCGTGCGGCGGTCGTCGATGGCGAGGAGGTCGAGAACTCAGCGCTGGCGGTGCGTTCGACCGGACGGATCATGATTTGGCCGCCTCCACCTTGGTGACCCGCAGACTCGGCTTGAGCGCATCCCAGCCGACCACGGCGCCGATGGCCTGGATGCTGTTGCGTCCGTCGGCCAGTTCCTCGTTCTCGCCGTCGAAGGTGAGGATCGCGGTGGCGCGGCCGTCCTGCCGGACGGCGAAGCGGGCCCATGGATAACCCTCGACGATCTGCAGCCGGGCGTCCGGATAGGCGGCGCGGAGATCGGCGATCGAGGCGCCCGGCCGCAGGGCGGCGACGCCCTTCTGCGCCGCTCCGGCGCGGACGTAGCGGCCCGAAAGGTCGGCGCCGACGCCGCAGCCCTGGAAGTCGGTGCTGACGATCGCGCCTTGCGGACGAAGGTCGACCTTCACGCCGGCGGGACGGGCGGCCAGGTCCTGGGCGCTGACCGACAGGTCGGTCCCTTCGAAGGGAACGACCCTGGCCTCGATCGTCTGGTTGTTCAACGGACCTTCCGCCTCGATCTCACAGTCCGCCGCAGCCCCGGCGCCGTCCGCCGCGCTGGAGCCCCCCTTGAGGCTGACGCGCCATCCAGCGCCGGCCGGGGCGAGGGTCAGGGCGGCGCGCCGATCGCCCTGCATGGCGTAGGTCCCGGCGGGCGAGGCCTTGGCGGCCGGCGCCGTCTGGGAAGCGGATCCGGCGGCGGCGTCAGGCGGGGGGGAAGCGACTGCCGCCGCCGGGCGCTCGCAACCGGCCAGGGCCAGGGCAAGGACAAGCAGGGGAAACAGGCGAGGGGGCATGAGCCGACAACGCGGCGAGGTCCCGACGGTTCTCACGCGGCGCTCATCGGTCGAGCATCGCCAGGGCGTCGCGCCGCTCGTCGCCGAACCGGGCCGCGATCGAGGCCTGGACCTGGGCCGAAGAGCTGGTGAAATAGGCCAGGCCGCCGCTGGCGTCGCGCTTGCCGCGCTCGTCGTAGATCGCGTTGATCAGCGCCCGGTCATAGGTCTGACCGTCCGACGGCGTGACGCCCTGCGCCTCCACCTTGGCCATCGCCTTGACGATGGCGTTGGTCTCCGGGCCGTGCTGCACCGAGGTCGACCAGGCCACGTCCTTCAGGGCCGCCGAGCGGGTCGAAAGATCCAACCCCGTGGCCGCCTGAACGTGGGCGACCTGGACGTCGTAGTGGGTGCGCTGGATATAGGCGTGCTGGGCGGCCTTGAACGCCTCGGGTTCGCGCGCCGCGATCGCCTTCCAGGTCGCCGTGAAGCTGGCCGAGCCGGGAGCCGCGGCGCCGAACTCCGCCGCCCAGCTCCGGCCCTCGTTGGCCAGGAACTGCTGCGGACGCCCGAGGTTTCCGGCCAGCTGGTAGCTGCCGTAGGACACCCCGCCCGGGTCGCCGGCTCCCGACGACACCGTGCCGGGGCCGCGGCCGCCGGTCTCGTACCGCTCGGACAGGGCGCCCAGCTGGGCGTTGTCGCTGTACGCTGCCTGGACGGTCGTGGCGCCGCCGGGCGCCGCGTGGCGGTCTACATCCACCAGCACGTAGTTGAAGGTCTTCTGATCGCCCAAACCGTTCCAGAACGCGCGGAAGTCGGCCGGCTTCAGGGTCTGGCAACCGGCCGAGCCGGTGTTGCTGTTGCCGCCGGCGTGGAACAGGAACGAATTGTCGGTGCTCTGACCCTTGCCCCGCGGATCAGTGGCGTCGATCCGGCCGTCGTGGTTGGTGTCGCGTTCGACGCTCACAGGGCCCGTCGGCCGCAGCACGTCGCCCAGGCTGTCGCTGCGGCTTTTCTGGAAGTTGACCGTGCCCTCGGCCAGGCGGCCCAGCTCCAGGCGGCCGTCGCCATTGAAGTCCGAACCGAAGCGGCCGTCGTACTGGCCGGAGGGCTCGGTATTGGCCGAGAACTCCGTCGCGGTTCCGCCGGACGCGTTGGCCTGAATCACCACGACGCGGTCGTCATAGGCGCCCTTGCCGCCGTTGATGTTGACGGCGGTGTCGGTGCGCAGGCCCAGGATCACCTGCCGGCCCGCGGCCAAGTCGGCCTTGGCCTCCGCGCCGCCATAGGCGTTCACATAGCCGGCATAGAGCTCGTACTTCTGGCTGGCGCTGAGCCCCGCCGTCGAGGGCAGGGCGCCCGTGGGGCGGCTTGCGGCCTGGGTCTGGACCGGCGTCGCGGGAGAAACGGCCGTCGTCCCGGTCCGCACGCCGGCCCGCACGGGCGCCGCGCCAGCGCCTGGGACCCGCAGTTCCTGCCCCACATGGATCAGGTTCGGATTGGCCAGGTGGTTCGCCTGGGCGATCGCCTGCCAGGAGACGCCGAGGTTGGCGCCGATCTTGGACAGGGTGTCGCCGTCGGCCACACGATACGAGCGGGGCTCGCCGCCGGCCGGAAGAGTGAGGACCTGACCGGGGCGGATCAGGTTGGGATTGACGATCTGCGGATTGGCGCGGATCAGGGCGTCCAGCGACACGCCGCGCTCCGCCGCGATGCCCGACAGGGTCTCGCCGGGCTTGACCAGGTGCTCGTCGGGCGAGGCTCCGGAGCGTCCGCCGCCGGTCGCCGACGCCTGGATGTTCAGGGACACGCTGGTCATGGGGACGCTCCTCGCACGGACAACTGTCCCGAACGCTACGCCCCGCGGCCGCCCCGCATAACTAGGGAAGACCCTAGCTAGGCGTTCGCCCTCGCCGCCTCCAGCATGCAACGATCCCGACAGTTCCTGCCGATCCAGGGAGGCGTCATGCGCATTGAGAGCGGATCAACGACGGCGATCGGCGCGGCGCGCGAGCCGCAGGTCGTCGCGATGTCCGTCGACGCGGCTGTCGCCGCCGATTGGGCGGCCCCGACCGCCAGGGCGCCGATCAGCGTGGCGGCGGTCGGCAAGGCTCAGGCCAGCGCCGCGGTCGCGGCCAACCCCGGCGGCCAGGCCGAGGAGCTGGCCCGGGCCAAGGTGCACCTGGCCCTGGCCAATGACGTCTACAACGACACGCCCAACCCGCCCGCCGGCTGGCGCGTGGCGGGCGAGGACGATCTGGCGCGGCTGGGGCTGGACGCCACCGACCTGGAGGAGCCGGGCTCCAGCTTCCGGGCCCGGGTCTACGCCAACGCGGACGGCGGCTACGTGGTCGCGTTCCGAGGCTCGGCCACCGCCGAGGACTGGCGCAACAATTTCCAGCAGGGGCTTGGCCTGGACTCCGGCCACTACGACAAGGCCCTGGTCATCGGCGAGCGCCTGCGCACGGCGGGCGAGGACGTCACCCTGACCGGCCACTCCCTGGGCGGCGGCCTGGCCTCGGCCGCGGCGGTGGCGTCCGGCCTGGAGGCCGACACGTTCAACGCCGCCGGCCTCAGCGCCGACACCCTTGAGGCGGCGCGGGCGAATGGCGCAACCGCCCCGCATGTCGACGCCTACTATCTGGACGGTGATCCGCTGAGCCGGGTGCAGGACGGCGGCGACCGCTGGATCGGCGCGGGGCTGGGCGGGCTGTTCGGCGGTCTGGGCGGCGGGGTTCTCGGCGCGCTGCTGGCCGACGCGCCGGCCGCCTATGGCGACCGCCACCGGTTGCGGCCGGTCGGGCCCGAGGGGCAATCGGGCGACGACGCCTCGCTGGGCGACCTGCATGGCCGCGCCTGGCTGATCTCCAGCCTTGACGCCGCCTATCGCGCGGCGGTCCAGTAGGCCGATGAGGCCTTTCTCATGCTCTTGAGGCTCGCCGTCCTGATGGCGACGATGGTGATGGCGGATCCGGCTGGGGCGGCGTGTTTCGTGAGCGGCACGGCCCTGCCCGATCCCCGCCAGGCGCTGGCGGCGGCCGACCAGGGTCAGGCCGGGCGAGAGGTGATGTCCGCCGTGCTGGACGGCGACGTCGCCGGCGTCGAGCGCCGTTTGGCCGCCGACAAGGGACTGGTCGCCACGCGCGGCGGTCCGAACGGCGACCTGCTGAGCCTGGCGATCGCGCGCTGCGACAAGCCGATGGTCGAGCGCCTGCTGGCCCTGGGCGCGTCGCCCGACGGCGCGGCGGACGCCATCCCGCTCAGCCTGGCCCTGCGGGCGACGGACCCCTGGTTCGCTGATCGGCTTCTGAAGGCCGGCGCCGGGACTGGCCGGCGGGCCGACGGCGCCTACTGGCCGCTGAAGGCGGCGATCGGGCTGAACTCCCTGGGGGCGGTGCGGCTGCTGGTCGCCCATGGCGCGGCGGTCGAGGAGCATGACGCCAGCGGCGCGACGCCGCTGCGCCTGGCGGTCGAGCAGCAAAACTACCGCATCGCGGAGTTCCTGCTGCAGCGGGGCGCCAATCCCTGGAGCGTCGGCGCCAACGGCGAGACCGTAGGGGCGGTGGTCGATGGGCCGATGCGTCCGGGCGAGCCCGAGGAGCAGGCGGCGCGTCAGCGCGTCGTGCCGGTCCTGGAGAAGGCCGGATGGCGCTTCCCGGGCGCGCTGGAGGCGCGCGAGATTCGCCGCCTGGTCCTGGCGGGCGCCTGGCCGCCGGCCGCTGCGCGCGCCGCCGGCTGGACCGAGCCGCCGCCGGCCGCGGTCAAGGCCCGCATGGCCCGCTACTGGGCGGCCGACGGCGAAAAGCGCCCACGCTAGGTCGTGGCCAGCACCGGGTGACGACTCCCGTAAAGGCCGCCTTCGAAACCCTGAATCGCCGACATCCAGGCGTCGCTCGCCTGCGACGATCCGCCTGCAACCAAGCCGCAACCTTGGCTTTATAATGGGCGACAGTGGCGCTTGTCTGGAGGCTTTGGCGTCAAGAGTTTTAGGGAAGGTGAAGACCATGGAAGTCACGTCCGTTTCCGAACCGCATCATGTGGACAGGCACGTCGGGGCCCTTATCCGGGCCAAGCGCAAGGCCCTGGGCATGTCGCAGACCGAGCTGGCCGAGGCGTTGGGCATCACCTTCCAGCAGATCCAGAAATACGAGCGGGGCGCCAACCGCGTCAGCTCGTCCAAGCTCTACGAGATCGCCCTGAAGCTGAACACGCCGCTGGCCGATTTCTTCGAGGGCCTGGATCATCCTGGGATCAGCGGCGACACCCCCGCCGGCGGCCTGATCGACTTTCTCGGGGAAAGCGGCTCGCAGGATCTGGTCGTCGCGTTCAAGGCGATGAACCCCAACCTGCGGCGTCGCCTGGTCGCGCTGGCCAAGGCCATGGCCAACACCGACGACGAGGCCTAAGCGCGCATTACGCCGCTCCGTTCACCCCGAGGGCGGGACCCTGTGTTCCGCCCGACCGGCGCCCTGCAATCAACCCCGCCGCAGTCGCTGCGCGACCAAACTCGAGCGCACACGCTTTGCGACAGTTTGCCGCTCCCCTTGAGGTTGTCAGGTTTACGCTAATTTAAGGCGCGCATCGCAAGTTATGATAAGTAGTGGTGCCAGATAACGCTGGTACCTGCGCGCGGCGGGGGCCGACGTTATTGTTGAGTCCAGGTAAAAATACGATTTCGTTCGCCGGAGAGGTGACGATCTCAAATATCGGCGCGGCTCGCGACGATCTTGACGCGGCTTTGCGTGAGGGTGGTCCGGTCGTTGTCGATATCGTCTCGGTGGACGAGACCGACCTGACGTTCATCCAACTCATCGAATCCGCGCGCCGCAAGGCGGCCGGGACTGGGCGTGACTTCAGGTTGCGTCATCCGGCGGGCGGCGCGGTACTGGAAGTGCTGCGCCGCGGCGGCTTCCTCGATGACGACGAGACCTCCGAGCGCGCCAAGTTCTGGCTTCAAGGGACCGCCCAATGACCTCGATCCTCACCGTGGACGATTCCGCCAGCATCCGGCAGGCGATCAGGATCGCCCTGAGCGGCGAAGGCTACGCCGTCACCGAGGCGGTCAACGGCCAGGACGGGCTGGACAAGGGCAGCGCGGGCGGCTTCGACCTGATCGTCACCGACCTGAACATGCCGGTCATGGACGGCTTGGCGATGATCCGCGCGCTGCGCCAGCGTCCGGCCGGGGCCGGCGTGCCGATCCTGTTCCTGACCACCGAATCCGACGCCGAGATCAAGGCCCAGGCCAAGGCCGCCGGCGCGACCGGCTGGCTGACCAAACCCTTCGACCCTGAGCAGCTGATCCGGGTGGTCAAGAAGGTCCTGGCCAAGTGAGCGGCCTCGATCCCATCGAGACCTTCCGCCAGGAAGCCCAGGACCTGCTGGAAGAGATCGAGCAGGGCCTGCTCGACCTGGCCCATCGTCCGGGGGATCGTGATCTGGTGGACGCGGTGTTCCGCGGCCTCCATACCCTGAAGGGGTCGGGGGCCATGTTCGGCTTCGACGCCCTGGCCGCCTTCACCCATCACTGCGAAACCGCCTTCGACCGCGTCCGCAAGGGCGAGGTCGCCGCCACGCCCGAACTGGTCGGCGCCGTCCTGGCCGCCCAGGACCACATGCGGGCCCTGGCCGAGGGTCGCCCCGCGTCGGACGCAGACGGCGAATTGCTGCTGGCCGACCTGCATCGCGTGGTCGAGGCCGCGGGCCGCCCGACGTCCGCCGAGATTTCTTCCGAGCCCGGCCTGAACCGCTGGCGGGTCCGCTTCAGCCTGCCGGCCGATGCGCTGGTCAACGGAACCCGGCCGCTGCCCCTGCTGGACGAACTGCGCGAGCTGGGTGAATGCACGGTGGTCGCCCTCACCGACGCGGCGCCCGACTTCGACGTGCTGGTCCCGACCGAATGCCACCTGGCCTGGGACGTGACCCTGACCACTCGGCACGGCCGCGACGCCATCGAGGACGTCTTCATCTTCGTGATCGACGACATGACCCTGGACATCCAGGACATGAACGCCGCTCCCGCCGAGCTCGAAACCATCGCGGAAGTGGCCGAGGCTCCCGGCGCGCCTCAGGTCGTCGCGATCCAGGCCGAGACCGTCGGCGAAGGCCGCGGGGCCAAGGTCGGCGGCGACACCGTGCGCGTCCCGGCCGAACGCCTGGACGAGATGATGGACCGGGTGGGCGAGCTGGTCATCGCCCAATCCCGTCTCAAGCAGCTGGCCGCCTCCAGCAGCGACATCGCCCTGCGCGCCGTGGCCGAAGAGATCGAGCGCCTGGCCTCGGAGATGCGCGACACCATGATGGTCGTGCGCATGGTGCCGATCGCCCAGCTGTTCGGCCGCTTCCGTCGCCTGATCCATGACCTGGCCCGCGACACCGGCAAGGCCATCGAGCTGTCGACCGAGGGCGAGGCCACCGAGCTGGACAAGACGGTGATCGAGCGCCTGGCCGATCCGCTGATCCACCTGATCCGCAACGCCGCCGACCATGGCCTGGAGACTCCCGAACAGCGCCTGGCCGCCGGCAAGCCCGAGACCGGGCAGGTGGTGCTGGCCGCCCGCCAGTCCGGGGCCGAGGTGGTGATCACCATCACCGACGACGGCCGCGGCGTCGACCGCGCTCGCGTTCGCGCCAAGGCCGAGGAGAACGGCCTGATCCAGCCCGGCCAGGCGCTGAGCGACAACGAGCTGCTGCAGCTGATCTTCGCGCCGGGCTTCTCGACCGCGGCGGCGATCACCAGCCTGTCGGGGCGCGGCGTCGGCATGGACGTGGTCAAGCGCACGATCGAGGGCTTGCGCGGTTCGATCGAGCTGACCAGCACGCCGGGCCAGGGCTCGGTGGTCTCGCTGCGCATCCCGCTGACCCTGGCGATCATCGACGGCCTGCTGGTGCGGGTGGGGACGGGGCGCTACGTCATCCCGCTGGCCTCGGTCGAGGAGTGCGTCGAGTTGTCGGTCGAGCAGGACGTCCGTTCCACCGGCCGCAACCTGATCACGTTGCGCGACCAGCTGGTGCCGTTCATCCGCCTGCGCCAGATGTTCGCCACCGGCCTGGAGCCGGATCCCCACCAGAAGATCGTCGTGGTTTCCACAGGCCAGGAACGCGTCGGCCTGGTCGTCGACCAGATCCTGGGCGACCACCAGACCGTCATCAAGGCCCTGTCAGCCTTCCATGCCGAGGTCGGCGCCTTCTCGGGGGCGACCATCCTGGGCGACGGCGGCGTGGCCCTGATCCTCGACATCGCCCACCTGGTGGCCGCCGGCCAGGGCCACGACGCGCAGCTGCGCGCCGCCAGCTGATGAAGGGCCCCGACATGACCGCCGAACCGTCGACCCAGGCCATCGAGGCCCTGACCTTCGATCTGCGCGGCGAAACCTTCGCCCTCGAGGCCAGCCTGGTCCGGGAGGTCCTGGACCTGCTGCCGGAGACCGGCGTGCCGGGCGCGCCGCCGTTCGTCGGCGCCGTGATCAATTTCCGCGGCCGGGTGATCCCCCTGGTCGATCTGCGCCTGGCCTTCGACATGGACGCCGCCGAGCCCACGATCGATAGCCGGATCGTGGTCATCGAGCACGACCTGGACGGCGAGCCAACCCTGATCGGCCTGCGGGCCGACAAGGTCCATGAGGTGACCACGATCGACCGCGCCGTCACCGAGGAGGTTCCGCGCGTCGGCCTTCGCTGGCGGTCCGACTTCATCCGCCTGCTGGCGCGCCGGGACGGCGACGTGATCGTCATTCCCGATCTTGAGCAGATTTTCGCCGCGCGCGGCCGGACCGGCGCGTCTGTGACCAGCCTTCACTCAATTCAGTCCTGAACGAACGGGGTCCTCCAGTGCGTTTCACCATCAAAGCCAAACTGATCGCGGCGTTCGGACTGTTGATCGTCCTGATGACGGGCGCGGCCCTGCTCGGGATCAGCGAGCTGAACAGGCTGAACGCCGACCAGAGCGCCATGATCGCCGGGCCGATGTCCCAGTTGCAACGCGCCCAGTCGCTGAGCATCAGCCTCCTGCAGATCAGCCGCGCTCAGAAGAACATGGCGCTGGCCGACGACGAGGAGGAGCTGGAAGGCCAGAACGCCAGCGCCGACAAGCAGCGGCAGGTCTTTCAGGAGCTGGTGGCCGGCGGCGTCGCCACCGCGGCCAATCCCGAAACCAAGGCTAAGTGGACCGCCCTTCAGGCCGACTGGGAAACCTACGCCGCGTCCGACACGACGATGCGGCGAGAGTTGCTGGCCCACCAGCGCGCCAACGCGATCCGCGAGATGCAGACCTCGCAACGAACGATCACCAATCGCATCACCGACAAGGTCGACGACCTGGTGGCGGTGAACCAGGGACTTCTTAAGGCGACCGAGGACGCGGCCGGCGAGGCCTACGTCAGGGCCCGCAACCTGATGATCGGCCTGGTGGCGGTCTCGCTGCTGGTCGCCGTCTCGGCGGCGGCCTGGATCGCCCTGTCGATCGGCCGGGGCCTGTCGAAGATCGCCGCCCTGGCCGACGCCGTGGCGCTGGGCGACCTGGACCAGAAGGTCCAGGTGACGACCAATGACGAGATCAAGGACCTGGTCGAGACGGTCAACCAGATGACCGAGAACCTGCGGGCCACCGCCGCCATCGCCGACAAGGTGGCCGACGGCGACCTGACGGTCGAGACCAAGCCCCTGTCCGACAAGGACATCCTGGGCGTCGCCCTGCAGAGGATGGTCGAGCGCCTGCGCGGCGTGGTCTCGGACGCGATCTCAGCCTCGGACAATGTTTCGGCGGGCAGCCAGGAGCTGTCGGCGGCCTCCGAGCAGGTGTCCCAGGGCGCCACCGAGCAGGCTTCGTCGGCGGAGGAGGCCTCGGCCTCGATGGAGGAGATGGCCGCCAACATCAAGCAGAACGCCGACAACGCCGCCCAGACCGAGAAGATCGCCCGCCAGTCGGCCCAGGAGGCAGAGGTGTCGGGCGCAGCGGTCAACCGCGCCGTCGACGCCATGCGGACGATCGCCGAGAAGATCGCCATCGTGCAGGAGATCGCCCGCCAGACCGACCTGCTGGCCCTCAACGCGGCGGTCGAAGCCGCCCGGGCGGGCGAGCACGGCCGCGGCTTCGCGGTCGTCGCCTCCGAAGTGCGCAAGCTGGCCGAGCGGTCCCAGACCGCGGCCACCGAGATCGGCGCGGTGTCTTCCGACACGGTGAAGGCCGCCCAGTCGGCCGGCGAGATGCTGACCACCCTGGTGCCCAACATCCGCAAGACCGCCGAGCTGGTCGCCGAGATCAGCGCCGCCTGCCGCGAGCAGGACATCGGGGCGTCCCAGATCAACGAGGCCATCCAGCAGCTCGACAAGGTGACCCAGCAGAACGCCTCGGCCTCCGAAGAGATGTCGGCCACCTCCGAGGAACTGGCCGCCCAGGCCGAGGAGCTGCAGGCTTCGATCGCCTATTTCCGCCTGTCGAACGTCGCCCAGGCGTCGCGCAAGCCGGCCCCCGTCGTGCGCCTGCCGGCCCGCGGCGCCAAGGCCGCGCCGCGCAAGGCCCCCGCCCGAGCCGTCGCGGCGCAGCAGGCCCGGGCCCAGGGCTTCGCCCTCGACCTGAGCCAGGGCGGTCCCGACGCCGACGACCGCGACTTCACCGAATACTGATCCGTCCCAAGGACAAGACCATGCGCCTTACAATCAAATTGCAGCTCGGCCTCGCCTTTGGCCTGATCATCGCCCTGCTGCTGGCCGCGACCCTGTTCGGGATCAACAGCCTGTCGAGCACCAATCGCGACATGAATGCGATGGTCGACGGCCCGGCCGTGCGCCTGCAGGCCGCCCAGCAGCTGAACATCCACTTGCTCAATGTGGTGCGGGCCGAAAAGAACATGGTCCTGGTCGACAGCCCTGAGGAGGTGAAGACCTTCGAGGCCTCGATCGAGAAGGAGAAGCGCGCCTTCGAAGCCCTGCTGACCAAGGCCGAGGGCTTGGCGACCGCCGAGGGCAAGCCCAAGTGGCAGGCCCTGGGCGACGCCTGGGAGCGGCTGATCGCCGCCCACGAACGCGTCTACGCCCTGGCCATCGCCGACAATGACGCCGCCGCCGCCGCCATTTCGATGGGCGACGGGCGCAAGGCGGTCACCGAAGCGGCGGACCAGGTCCATGAACTGGTCGAGCTCTCCCAGGCCCAGCTGCAGGCGGCCACCGACAAGGCCGACGAAGATTTCGCCTCCGTGCGCAACAGCCTGGTCGCCCTGACGGTGGTCTCGCTGCTGATCGCCGCCGGCGCCGCGCTCTACATCTCCATGGCGGTCGGCAAGGGTCTCAACCGCGCTTCGGAAGCCGTGCGCGCGGTGGCCGACGGCGACCTGACCAAGACGGTCGATGTCACCACCAAGGATGAGATCGGCGACCTGCTGGGCCATGTGAACGTGATGATCGAGCGCCTTCGCGGCGTGGTCTCGGACGCGATCTCGGCCTCGGACAATGTTTCGGCGGGCAGCCAGGAGCTGTCGGCGGCCTCCGAGCAGGTGTCGCAAGGCGCCACCGAGCAGGCTTCGTCGGCCGAGGAGGCTTCGGCCTCGATGGAGGAGATGGCCGCCAACATCAAGCAGAACGCCGACAACGCCGCCCAGACCGAGAAGATCGCCCGTCAGTCGGCCAAGGACGCAGAAGTCAGCGGCGAGGCCGTCAGCCGCGCCGTCGAGGCCATGCGGACGATCGCCGAGAAGATCACCATCGTGCAGGAGATCGCCCGCCAGACCGACCTGCTGGCCCTCAACGCGGCGGTCGAAGCCGCCCGGGCGGGCGAACATGGCCGCGGCTTCGCGGTTGTCGCCTCCGAAGTGCGCAAGCTGGCCGAGCGGTCCCAGACCGCGGCCACCGAGATCGGCGCGGTGTCTTCCGACACGGTGAAGGCCGCCCAGTCGGCCGGCGAGATGCTGACCACCCTGGTGCCCAACATCCGCAAGACCGCCGAGCTGGTCGCCGAGATCAGCGCCGCCTGCCGCGAGCAGGACATCGGGGCGTCCCAGATCAACGAGGCCATCCAGCAGCTCGACAAGGTGACCCAGCAGAACGCCTCGGCCTCCGAAGAGATGTCGGCCACCTCCGAGGAACTGGCCGCCCAGGCCGAGGAGCTGCAGGCCTCGATCGCCTATTTCCGCACCAACGCCAGCGGCGCGGCGCCGCGTCGTCCGGCTGCACGCCCCGCCGTCGCCAAGCGCCCCGCGACATCCGCGGCCCGAAAGTCCGCCGTCTCGGCGCCGCGCCAGACGGTCGCCGCCCAGCAGGCCCGGGCCGGCGGCTTCGCCCTGGACCTGACCAGCGGCGGTCCCGACGCCGACGACGCCGACTTCCGGGAATACGCCTGATGGCCGGTCCCGCCGATCGCCAGTTCGTCACGCTGGGTCTGGGCGCCGAGGTCTTCGCGGTGTCGGTGAGCCATGTGCGCGAGATCCTCGACTACCAGCCGCCGTTCGCGATCCCCGAGGGGCCCGACTACTTGATGGGTCTGACCGACGTGCGCGGCCGCGGCACGCCGACCCTCGACCTGCGCCTGAAGCTGGGCCTGCCGCGCGTCGAGCCGACCGGCGCCACCCGCATCCTGGTGCTGGACGTGCCGGTGGACGACCGCGTGCTGTCGCTGGGCCTGGTCGCCGACCGGGTGATCGAGGTCGTGGCCTTCTCGGAGAGCCAGATCGAAGGCGCGCCCGACATCGGGGTGCCGTGGCGTTCGGAGTACATCCAGGGCGTGGTGCGTCGTGAGCCCTCGTCCGGCGGCAGCGGCTTCGTGGTCATCTTCGACCTGGGACGCCTGCTGACCAGCCAGGACGCGGCCGCTCTCAGCCTGGCCGCCTAGGATTGCGCCGGCGGCCCGAGCCGCCGCCCGAACACCGCGAACGGAGACGCCCGTGTCGAGACAAGCCGCCGCCGTGCTGCAAGCCCCGGAGATCGAACAGCTGAGCGCCCGCAATTTCCAGCGCCTGGCGACGTTCATCCACGACTACAGCGGCATCAAGATGCCGGCCAACAAGCGCACCATGCTGGAGGGCCGCCTGCGCCGCCGGATGCGGGCGACGCGCATCGACGACGTCAACGCCTATTGCCGCTACCTGTTCGACGAGAACGGGATGGAGGCCGAGGTCATCCACCTGATCGACGCGGTGACCACCAACAAGACCGAGTTCTTCCGCGAGCCGGCCCATTTCGACTTCCTGGTGGCCAAGGGGCTGCCCGCGCTGGCCGCCAAGGGCAAGACGGAGATCAGGATCTGGAGTTCGGCCTGCTCGACCGGCGCCGAGCCCTACACCCTGGCCATGATCCTGGACGAGTTCTGCCAGAGGCAGCGGAGGATGGACTATTCGATCCTCTGCACCGACATCTGCACCGAGGTGCTGGGCCAGGCGATCGCCGGCCGGTTCTCCGAGCAGATGATCGAGCCGGTCTCGATGGCCCGCCGCCAGCGCTACCTGATGCGGGCGCGCGATGCGTCGCGCAACGAGGTGCGGATCAAGCCGCACCTGCGGTCCAAGCTGGCCTTCGGCCGCCTGAACCTGATGGACGAGGCCTATCCGATCGAGACCGGCCTCGACATCATCTTCTGCCGCAACATCCTGATCTATTTCGACAAGGCCACCCAGGCCAAGGTTTTGAGCCGGTTGTGCAACCATCTGGCGCCTGGCGGGTATCTGTTCCTGGGCCACTCGGAGTCGATCGTCGGCATCGACCTGCCCGTCGTCCAGATCGCCAATACGGTCTTCCAGAAGCGATAGCTGATGTCCGTGGTCCGCAAGATCCGTGTCCTGATCATCGACGACTCGGCCACGGTGCGTCAGACCCTGAGTTCGATCCTGGAGTCCGATCCGCAGATCGAGGTGCTGGGCGTCGCGTCCGACCCCTTCGTCGCCGCCCGGCGCATCGCCGAGGAGATCCCCGACGTCATCACCCTGGACGTCGAGATGCCGCGCATGGACGGCATCACCTTCCTGCGCAAGCTGATGGCGCAGAAGCCGATTCCGGTGGTGATGTGCTCGTCCCTGACCGAGGCGGGCTCGGAGACCCTGCTGCAGGCGTTGGAGGCCGGGGCGGTCGACATCATCCTCAAGCCCAAGGTCGGGGTGGCCGACCATCTGCTGGAATCGAAGATCCGCATTTGCGACGCGGTCAAGGCGGCGGCCGGCGCCAGGCTGGCCGGCGTCAATCGTGCGGTCCCGCAGTTCACCCGCCTAGGCCACGAGCCCGAGAAGAAGCTGACCGCCGACGCCATGCTGCCGCCGCCGACCGGGGGGCGGGCCATGGCCCGCACGACGGAGAGCGTGGTCTGCATTGGGGCCTCGACCGGCGGCACCGAGGCGTTGCGCGTTTTGCTGGAAGGCCTGCCGCCGGACTCGCCCGGCATGGTCATCGTCCAGCACATGCCCGAGAAATTCACAGCCTCGTTCGCCCGTCGGCTGGACAGCCTGTGCGCCGTCGAGGTCAAGGAGGCCGAGGACGGCGACACCGTGCGGCGCGGCCGGGTGCTGATCGCGCCAGGCAACCGGCACACCCTGCTGGAGCGCAGCGGGGCCCGCTACTACGTGTCGGTCAAGGACGGCCCGCTGGTGTCGCGACATCGTCCGTCCGTGGACGTCCTGTTCCGCTCGGCCACCCGCTCGGCCGGCTCGAACGCGGTGGGCGTGATCATGACCGGCATGGGCGACGACGGCGCGCGTGGCCTGTCCGAGATGAAGCAGGCCGGAGCTTTCACCCTGGCCCAGGACGAAGCCACCTCCGTGGTGTTCGGCATGCCCAAGGAAGCCATCGCCCTGGGTTGCGTCGACCGGGTGGTCCCGCTGCCGGGCCTGGCGGGCGAAGTGCTGCGGGCGGCCAGCCGGTAGACGGCGGTCTCCCCGGTGTGAAGCGCCGTGGTCCAGGTCGCGCGCCGCTGATTGCATCTTTACGTTGTGAGGATTTATCCTAACACTCCCCCTGGGCAAGCCTTACCCGCCCGCCCTTGTCCTCCTGCGAACGTGTGGCCATGCGAAACTCCGCCGTCTGCCTCGCGACCGTCCTGGCAGCTATCTTGTGCGGCCCAGCAGGCGCTGCGAGCGTGAAGCCGGCGCCGGTCGTGTCGTGGGGCAAGTCCGACGTCTCGTTCGACGACTACCGGAAAGACTCGATCGAGTGTGGCGCGCGGGGCGCCTCCACCTCGATGAAGGGGCGAAGCGAGTTCGACGCGGTGGTCTTGGGGCTGGACCGCCAGGATACCGACATCGACATCGGACGGTCCCTGCCGCCGTCCCTGACCCGGGAAGACCCGGTGGAAAAATTGGCGCGCGACTATGCGCTCAACGGCCTGAAGAGCCGGCCTGAGCCGAAGGTGAAGGCCCTGCAGCGGCTCCTCGTCGACCATGTCGAGGCGTGCCTGTCGGACAAGGGCTATGTCAGGTTCACACTGACCCCCGCCCAGGCGGCGGAGCTGGGCGGATACAGGAAGGGATCGCAGGAGCGCTTCAGGTATCTGCACGCCCTGGCCAGCCGCGAAGCGGTCATTCAGCAGCAACGGTACGAGCCATGATCGGCAGGTGCGTGGCCGCGGTACGCACGCCAGTCTAGAACAGCACGTCGTCCTCATCCCCGACCAAGGGGGCGGCCTGCGCGGAACCTTCGATATCCGCCAGCCCCTCGGTCAGCGACCGATGGACTTCGCGTTCCTGGGCCATGGTGTACTGCCTGGCCAGGCGGTCGAGCAGCGGGCGCAGGGCGTGGGCGATGTCGTCCGTGGGGATCTCATCGTCGCCGGCCATGTCCAGCAGCTGGTTGGCGGCCGCGTCGAGCACCGAGCCGATCTGCTTGTGGAAGTCGAAGCGCTCGGCGGCGCGCCGCAGCATGTCGACCACGTCGGCGCCCTGGCGGGCCGCGGCGGTCAGGGCGCTGTCGACGCCGTCGCCGGCCTTGCCGATCCGGGCGACCGCGCCGCTCAGCACCGCGGCGGCCGCCGCCGCCCTGCCGTCGCCCTGGCCGGCCTCGCCCTGGCCCAGGGCCTCGGCGGCGTCGAACAGGCCTTCCAGCGAGCTGGTGGTCTGGGCGGCGGACTTCTCCAGGTGGATGGCGTGCTGGCGCAGCTCGACCGCGATGACGCCCAGCGGTTTGCCGGTTTCGCCGATGCGGCTGCATTTGAGCGTGGTGTTCAGCGCCATCATCTGCACGTCGGCGCGGATGTTCTGGATGCCGGCGATGCGTTCGGTCAGCTCGCGAGCCGAGACGGCGGCCGAACGGCTGACCGTCTCCGCGGCTTGCTCGCCGGCGGTCATGTCGCCGACCAGGTCCAGGGCCTGGCCGACATTGCCTTCCAGATCGCGCAGGAAGTTGGTCTCGACCTGGCCGATCCGGCCCGGAGCCTGGCCGGAGGCCAGGTCGCGCAGGCGCAGCAGTTCGGTGGCGTCGGCGGCCATGCCGACCACGTTGTGGCCGATGCGCGCGACCTCGCGATGGAAGTCCTCGGCCATGGCGGCCAACTGGGCGGCCAGCAGACGGTGGACGAAGGCCTGGGCACGTTGGCGCGGCTCCGGGGCGAGGGCGGTGATCTCGCTCGCCTCGTCCAGGAAACCCAGGCCGGCCTGGACGTGTTCGATCCGCTGGCGGGTGATGTCGCCGATCTGCAGGGCCGCCAGGCCGCCGCCGACCTTCTTCTGGACGTCGCGGGCCAGGACGGCGACGCTGACGGCGACGCTGGCGATCCGTCTGTGATGGTCGGCGATGGCGGCGGCGCTGGCCGTCAGGGCGTCGGGCACCGCCGGCAGCAGGTTGGCGCAGTTCCGGGCCAGGTTCTGTTCGTGGGCCAGGGCGCCGCGCAGGGTCTGGTCCAGGCCGGTCAGGTCGTTGTTGAGAGCGTCCAGCTGGGCGCCGCCCATCTCGATGCAGTCATAGATCTCCTGGGCGAAGATCGCGAATTCGGGACCCGCCGCGGCGATGCCGCCGGAGGTGATCTTGATGTTGATGGCGAAGACCCGGAGATAGGCCAGGTGCTGGCGCATCTCGGCGATGCGGCCGGCCAGGCCGTCGCTGAACTTGACCAGTTCGCCGACGCGCTGGCGACGGGCGTCCAGGCTGTCGGGCAGCGATTTCAGGGTCGCGGCGGCCTGGGCCAGTTCGCCGGTGGTCGCCGTCACGGTCTCGGCGTCAAGATTGGCGCGGATCGCCTCCAGGCCGGCGATCAGGGCGCCGACCCCGTCGACGGCCCGTGACAAGACGTCGCCAGCCTCAAGAAAGCGGGCTTCCACCACCTGGCGAGCCGATTCCAGGCGCGCGCCGATCCGTGCGCCGCCATCGGCCTCGCCCGAGGTGTGGAAAGTCGTTGCGAAAGCCGCCGAGGAAGACGCCAAGCCCATGAAATCGCCGGATGATTACTGTTGCCGCATCATGCCGGAACATGTGCGAAGGTCAGGTAAAGATCGGACGCCTTTGGCCTCGATCAGGCCCGCACGGCGAGGGCCTTCGGCGGGCCGTGGGCAGCCTCGAAGGCCTGGCCGATCGCCGAGAACAGCATGGCGCTGGTGATCGGCTTTTCCAGGTGCAGGTCGGCGCCGGCCTGACGGCTGGCGCGGACATGCTCGGGGCGGGCGTTGGCGGTCAGCATGATGATCGGCGTCCGCGCCGCGCCGCTCTTCGCCTCGCGCGCCCGGATCTCGCGAACGGCGTCCAGGCCGTCCATGACCGGCATCTGCATGTCCATCAGGATCAGGCTGGGCGCGACGGCGGCGCACAGCTCGACGGCGTCGCGTCCGTTCTCGGCGCTGAAGATCTCGGCGACCTCGACCAGCATCAGCTCGACGATCTTGCGGTTGGTCGGGTGATCGTCGGCTACCAGCACCCGAGGCATGGCGGGCGCTTCCGGCGCGGCGTCGGCCGTTTCCTCGACGAGCATCCCTTGATGGACGGGAAGGGGCAGGGTGAACCAGAAGGTCGAGCCCTCGCCGGGAGCGCTGTCGCAGTGCAGGACGCCGCCCATCAGCTCGACCAGCTCGCGCGAGATGGCCAGGCCCAGGCCGGTGCCGCCGAAGCGGCGCGTGAAGGAGGCGTCGGCCTGCTGGAAGCGCTCGAAGATGCGGCTCTTCTCGGCGGCGTCGAAGCCGATGCCGGTGTCGCGGACGCAGAAGCGCACGCGCTCGTCCGTATCCGGAGCGACATCCAGCCTCACCCGGCCGCGATCGGTGAACTTGACCGCGTTGCTCACCAGGTTGGTCAGCACCTGGCGCAGCCGGGCGTCGTCGCCGGACACCGTCCGCTCGGCGGCTGGATCGACGCGGGTCTCTAGGAGGACGCCCTTCTCCTCGGCGCGAAGGGCGCACAGGGCGCCGACCGACCGCGTCAGGTCGCCCAGGTCGAAGGGTTGGCTTTCGACCGTCACCTGTCGCGCCTCGATGCGCACCAGGTCGAGGATGTCGGACAGCAGCCGCTCCAGGCTGCGGCCCGAATGGACGATGATCTCGACCAGTTCGCGCGCCCTGGGCGGCAGCTCGCCCTGGGCCAGCAGGTCGGCGCCGGCGACGATGCCGTTCAGCGGCGTGCGGATTTCGTGGCTCATATTGGCCAGGAAGGCGGTCTTGGCCTGGCTGGCCTGCTCCGCTTGGTCCAGGGCCGCTTGCAACGAGGCCTCGGCCAGCTTGCTGGCGGTGATGTCGTCGCCCAGGGTGATCAGATGGCGCGCGCCGATGTCGTCATAGGTGGCCAAGGTCTTGGTCAGCAGGTAGCGGGGCGCGGCGTCGGGCTCGCCGCCGACCTGTTCCTCGCAGATCCGCATCTCGCCGGTCTTGAGCACCCGGCTTTCGATCTCGGTCAGGGTCCCGGCGAGGGCGGCGGGCAGCACCTCCGCGGCCGTCCTGCCCACCGCCTCCTCGGCGACCAGGCCGAAGGCGTCCTCGGCGGCCCGGTTGATCAGGACATAGCGGCCGTCCTCGGCGTTCTTGACCGTCAGCGGCGAGGGGAGAAGCTGGATGACCGTCTTCAGGAAGCCCAGGGTCTCGACTTCGTCGGTGACGTCGCGGGCGCAGGCCAGCAGGCGGATCACAGCGCCGCTTCGGTCACGCATCGGCGAGATCGTCGTGTCGCAATAGGCCCGCCGCCGGGCGTCGCCCAGGAAGGCGCGGAAGTGGGCGACCTGGCCGCCGCGGGCGATGTCGAAGGCGCGATCCAGCGAGAAGCGGCTTTCCTCGGGCCAGATCGAGCGCCAGGCGGCCGAACCGTCCTGCCTGGCCGCGAACAGCGCTTGGGCGTGGCGGTTGGCGTGCTCGACCGCCCCGTCCAGCCGCAGGATCCAGGCGCATTCCTGGCTGGCGTCCAGGATGTCGAGCGCGCCGTAGCCTCCGTCCTGGTCGCTGGAAGCCTGGTTTTGCACGCCGACACCCTTACGAGGTTACGAGCGACGCCCTAGGGAAGCAGCTTCGCTATCGCCATATGCGCAGCTCGTATTGAAAGGACCGTTAAGTCCGGGGCGGCGTCGCTCGGCCCGCATCGGACCGAGTCCATCGAACGCTCGGCCTGTCCGTCGGGGAGAGGAAAATGGTGGATGCGACAGGGATTGAACCTGTGACCCCCTCGGTGTGAACGAGGTGCTCTCCCGCTGAGCTACGCATCCGCCGTGTCGGTGAGGTTCGAAGACCCCGCCGCGAGAGGGACGGGCCTATAGCCCGGCGTTTCCGCGACCGCAAGAGGCCAAAAGCGTGATGCAGGCCGATGGCGCGTCGGAGAAGGCGTCTATCAACAGATCTCCGCCCAGGGTCTCGACCGGCGCCTCGGTATAGCCGAAGGTGACCAGCAGGGTCGGCACGTTGGCGGCCTTGGCGGCCAGGGCGTCGTTGATGCTGTCGCCGACCATCACCGCGCGGGCCGGGTCGCCGCCCACGGCCGCGATCGTGGCCAGCAGGTGGCGTGGATCGGGCTTGGCCGCCGGGGCGCTGTCGGCCCCGACCACGGCGTCGAAATACTGGGTCAGGTCCAGGGCGTCGAGCAGGGCGACGGACAGGTGGGTCAGCTTGTTGGTGCAGACCGCCAGCCGTGCGCCGGCCGCGCGCAGGGCGACCAGGGCGTCGACAACGCCGGGGAACGGGGCGCTCTCGTGGGCGATGCGGCCCAGATAAAGGGCGACGAAGCGCTCGACCAGCTGGGGGGCCTGGTCAGCGTCCAGCGGGGCGCCGGCGGCGGCGAAGCCGCGCTCCAGCAGGGCCTTGGCCCCGCGGCCGACCATCTTGCGCACGTCGTCGAACGGCAAGGGCGGCAGACCTTCCTGGGCCAGGATCAGGTTCAGCGAGGCCACCAGGTCGGGAGCGGTGTCGACCAGGGTGCCGTCGAGATCGAAGGCGATCGTCGCGCCCTGCAGAATCTCGGCCTTGGGAATGTCGTTCTGGGCATGCATGGCTCTGGCCTTTCGGCTAAACGCGCGGCTAATGCAACTTTGGTCCGCGCTTCGGGAGTCGCTTCGCCCATGACCAACGCCGTCTCTTCGCCAGCCCGGGCGCGCGCCGCCGTCATCCTGGCCGCTGGCCAGGGCACGCGCATGAAGTCGCCGACGCCCAAGGTGCTGCACCGGATCGGCGGCCGGACCCTGCTGGACCACGCCATCGACACCGCCCAGGCCCTGAATTGCGAGCGTATCGTGGTGGTGGTCGGCGCCCACAGCCCTCAGGTCGGTGAGCACGCCAGGAAGCGCCTGGGCGAGGGGGCGACCGTGCTGCAGGATCCGCCCCAGGGCACCGGCCACGCCGTGCTGGCCGCCCGCGAGGCCCTGGCCGACTTCGATGGCGACGTGGTGGTGACCTTCGCCGACTGTCCGCTGCTGAGCGCGCCGGTGATCGAGCCGCTGTTCGACCTGCGGGCCAGGGGGGCGGATGTAGCGGTGCTGGGCTTCGAAGCCGCCAACCCCGGGGCCTACGGCCGGTTGATCCTGGCGCCCGGCCACGTGCTGTTGCGCATCGTCGAGGCCAAGGACGCCGACGACACCGTCAAGCAGGTCAAGCACTGCAATTCCGGCGTCCTGGCCGCCGACCGCGCCCTGCTGTTCGACCTGCTGGCCGATGTCGGCAACGACAACGCCAACCAGGAATACTACCTGACCGACGTGGTCGGCCTGGCCCACGACCGCTCGCTGTCGACCCGCGCGGCCTTCGCGCCCGAGGCCTCGGTGCAGGGGGTCAACTCCCAGGCCGAACTGGCCGCCGCCGAGGCCGTATGGCAGGCCTCTCGCCGGTCCGCCTTCCTGGTCGAAGGCGTGACCATGCCGGCTCCGGAAACGGTGCACCTGAGCTGGGACACCCGGCTGGCCGCCGGCGTGACGGTCGAACAATTCGTGGTGTTTGGCCCTGGCGTCAGCGTCGCGGCTGGGGCGGTGATCAAGGCGTTCAGCCACCTGGAAGGCGCGACGGTCGGCGAGGGAGCCCTGATCGGTCCCTACGCCCGCCTGCGCCCCGGGGCCGACATCGGTCCGGACGCCCACATCGGCAACTTCGTCGAGGTCAAGAAGGTCCAGGTCGGGGCCGGCGCCAAGGCCAACCACCTGTCCTATCTGGGCGACGGCTCGGTCGGCCCGAAGGCCAATATCGGAGCCGGCACGATCTTCTGTAACTACGACGGCTTCGACAAGTTCGAGACCCATGTCGGCGCCGGGGCCTTCATCGGCTCCAACACCGCCCTGGTGGCCCCGGTGCGGGTCGGGGACGGAGCGATGACCGGCTCGGGCTCGGTGATCACCAGGGATGTCGAGGACGGCGCGCTGGCGCTGGGACGCGGCGTGCAAAGCGACAAGCCCGGCTGGGCGATCAAGTTCCGGGCCATGAAGGCGGCCAAGAAGGCCAGGAAGGACAGCAAATGAGCGCCGACGTTCAGAAGCGGATTGCGGGCGAGGCGGCCGCCGAGTTCGTGGAGGCCGGCATGGTGGTGGGCCTGGGGACGGGCTCGACGGCGGCGTGGTTCGTCAAGGCCCTGGCGGCGCGCAAGCTGGACATCCGCGGCGTGCCGACCTCGGAGGCCACCGCCAACCTGGCCCGCGAGCTGGGCATCCCGCTGGCGGCGCTGGACGACGTCCGGTCGATCGACCTGACCGTCGACGGCGCCGACGAGGTCGGTCCGGGCCTGTCGCTGATCAAGGGCGGCGGGGCGGCCCTGCTGCGCGAAAAGCTGGTCTGGGAGGCGTCCAAGCGCTGCGTCGTGATCGCGGACGCCGCCAAGAAGGTCGACGCCCTGGGCAAGTTCCCGCTGCCGATCGAGGTGGTGCGGTTCGGCCACGTCCACACCGGCCACCGCCTGGCCGACATCGCCGCGGAGTTCGACCTCCTGCCACCGCGCCTGCGCATGGCCGACCGGGGCATCGTGGTGACCGATGGCGGCAATGTGATCTACGACCTGCCGTCCGGCGTGATCGCCGAGCCGGCCGCCCTGGGCGCGGCGCTCAAGACGGTGACCGGCGTCGTCGACCACGGCCTGTTCCTCGACCTGGCGGACGAAGCCCTGATCGGAACCGACCAGGGGGTGGTCAAGCTGGTCCCCTAGACCCATATCCGCCCTCTTTCGGGTCCACGGCCAAGCCGGCCGGACCCTCTCCCAGTGAGCCTGGAGCCTCCGATGGCTGAGTACGACTTCGACCTCTTCGTCATCGGCGCCGGTTCCGGCGGCGTGCGCGCCGCACGGGTGGCCGCGATGAGCGGCGCCAAGGTCGCCGTGGCCGAGGAGTACCGCGTGGGCGGCACCTGCGTGATCCGCGGCTGCGTGCCCAAGAAGTTCATGGTCTACGCCAGCGAGGTGAAGGCTCAGCTGAAGACCGCCAAGGGCTACGGCTGGACGATCGGCGAGGCCAGCTTCGACTGGAAGGGCTTCCTTCACGACAAGGACGTCGAGATCGCCCGCCTGTCGGGGATCTATGTCACCAACCTGCAGAAGGCCGGCGCCCACCTGCTGCATGGCCGGGCCGAGATCGTCGACGCCCATACGGTCGAGGTGCTGCCCAAGGCCGGGAGCAAGGACGCGGGCCGCTACACCGCCCGCAAGATCCTGATCGCCACCGGCGGTCGGCCCTGGCGTCCGGACTTCCCCGGCGCCGACCTGGGCATCACCTCCGACGAGGCCTTCCATCTGCCGGAACTGCCCAAGCGGGTCATGGTGGTCGGCGGCGGCTATATCGCGGTCGAGTTCGCCAGCATCTTCAATGGCCTGGGCGTAGAGACCACGCTCTGCTACCGCGGCGCCAATATCCTGCGCGGGTTCGACGACGACGTGCGCGCGCACCTGGCCGACGAACTGGAAAAGCGCGGGATCAAGGTGGTGCTGGGCTGCTCGCACGAGAAGCTGGAGAAAACCGAGACCGGCTTGCTCAGCACCTTCAACAATGACCTGACCTTCGAGACCGACGCGGTGATGTTCGCCACCGGCCGCGACCCCTATGTGGCGGGCCTGGGCCTGGAGAAGGTGGGGGTGAAGCTCAACGATCGCGGCGCGATCATGGTCGACGACTATTCCCGGACCACGGCCGAGAATATCTGGGCGGTGGGCGACGTCACCGACCGCATCAACCTGACGCCCGTGGCGATCCGCGAGGGCGCGGCCTTCGCCCAGACCGAGTTCCACGATAACCCGACGACGTTCGACCATGACATGGTCGCTTCGGCCGTGTTCTCGCAGCCGCCGGTCGGCGCCGTGGGCATGAGCGAGGCGCAGGCGCGGCAGGCGTTCGGCAAGGTCGATATTTATCGCGCCGTGTTCCGGCCCATGAAGAGCACCTTCTACGGCGGCCAGGATCGCTGCCTGATGAAGCTGGTGGTCAAGCAGGATGACCAGCGGGTCGTCGGGGTGCACGTGGTCGGGCCGGATTCGCCGGAGATCATCCAGATGGCGGCTATCGCGGTGAAGATGGGCGTGACCAAACCACAGTGGGACTCCACCTGCGCGGTCCACCCGACGCTGGCCGAGGAATTGGTGACGATGCGCGAGAAGTACATGCCCTCGGAAATGGGAACCGTATGACCGCGACGTTCGTGTCCCAGTCGAACGAAGCGCCGGAGCGCCGCACGCCCTGGCTGACCGCCGTGGCGATCTTCCTCGTGGTGATGACGCCGCTGCTGGCCTATCTGGCGCCGCTGGGCTTCGCGCCGCTGCTGGCCTTGGCGGGTCTGCTGGCCTTGCCGGGCCTCAGGCTGACGCGCGCCGCCGCGCCGCCCTTGCTGATCCTGGTGGCCATCGCCTTGTGGGCGGCGGCCAGCATGAGCTGGAGTCCCGTGGTCATCGACGCGACCAAGCTCAAGGACTATGGCGATATCGAGAGCCTGACAGCCCTGAAGCTCTTCCTGCAGTTGGCCACCTACGGCTCGGCCGTAGTGGCCCTGCGCGGTCTGTCCGACGCCGGCGCGCGACGGGCGGCGGCTGTGCTGGCCTATGGCACGGTGGCGCTGGCCAGCGTCGCCGCGCTGGACTCGCTGACCGGCGCGGCGATCTACCAGAAGCTCCATCAGGTGACAGGCGAGGCGATCCGGCCGGACCTGGCGATGGTCAAGGTCTCGCTGTCGACCTACGCTCTGGCGCTGCTGTTCTGGCCGGCCGCGCTGATCCTGTCGCGACTCTGGCGTCGTGGACTGATCTGGCTGATGGTCGTTGGGACGATCGTAACCTCGGTGATCTGCAGTTCGGACGCCTGCCTTGTGGCCCTCGCGGCGGGCGGGCTGGTCTGGCTGCTCGTGTACTTCGCCAGGCAGACGGGGGCCAAGGTGCTGGTCGGGCTGGTGGCCGCGCCGTTCGTGCTGGCGCCCCTGGCCGTGCTGGTGGCTGTCCAGACCGGCACCATCGCCTGGCTGCACCGCATGGTTCCGGCCTCCTGGGACGCCAGGCTGAACATCTGGACCTTCGCCGCGGACCATATTCAGAGCCATCCGTTCCGAGGCTGGGGACTGGACGCCAGCCGCACCTTCGGTCCGGCCATCCCGCTTCACACCCATAACGCCCAGCTTCAGCTGTGGCTGGAGCTGGGCGCGATCGGCGCGGCCCTGGCCGGCGTGTTCTTCTGCTGGCTGGCCTACGGCGTCGTGCGCCTGAGCCAGCGCTCGCGATCCGAGGCGGCGATGGCCGCTGCCGCCCTCGTCAGCTACCTGGTGATCGGCGGGCTGAGCTTCGGGGTCTGGCAGGAGTGGTGGCTGGGCCTGGGCGCGGTGACGCTGATCGCCTGCGGCCTGGCCCGCGCGGTCGCCGAACCGCAGTGGACCGCCTTGGATGAACTTACCCCGTTGGGGTGACTTTCCTGTTTCCGTCGCAACGATTTTGCCTTTGGGCCGCGGTTGGGATAAAAGCCGCTCCCTTTTTGAGATGTTCGAGACCGTCATGACCAGCCGCTGGACCCCGTCGTCGTGGAGAACCCTGCCCGCGAAGCACGTCCCGACCGACTATCCGGACATGAGGGCGGTCGAGCGTGTCGAACAGACACTTCGCCAGATGCCGCCGCTGGTCTTCGCCGGTGAAGCGCGCCGCCTGAAGTCGGCCCTGGGCGAGGTGGCGGAGGGGCGGGCCTTCCTGCTCCAGGGGGGCGACTGCGCCGAAAGCTTCAAGGAGTTCCACGCCGACAACATCCGCGACACCTTCCGCCTGATCCTGCAGATGGCCGTGGTGTTGACCTTCGCCGGCGGCAAGCCGGTGGTGAAGGTGGGCCGCATCGCCGGCCAGTTCGCCAAGCCGCGCTCAGAGCCTGTCGAGACGATCGGCGAGGTGACCCTGCCGTCCTACCGGGGCGACAACATCAACGGCATGGAGTTCACGGCCCAGGACCGCGTCCCGGATCCGGACCGCCTGCTGCGCGCCTACGGCCAGTCGGCCGCGACCTTGAACCTGCTGCGCGCCTTCGCCAGCGGCGGCTATGCCGACCTCTACAACATCCATCGCTGGACGCTGGGCTTCGTCGGCGACAGTCCCCAAGGCGCGCGCTATCGCGAACTGTCGGAAAAGATCAGCGAGGCCCTGACCTTCATGGCGGCGGTCGGCGTCACGCCCGAAACCCAGCCCGACCTGCGCCGGGTCGAGTTCTTCACCAGCCACGAGGCCCTGCTGCTGGGCTTCGAGGAAGCCATGACCCGCGTCGATTCGACCTCGGGCGACTGGTATGACACCAGCGCCCACCTGCTGTGGATCGGCGAGCGCACCCGTCAGCTGGACGGCGCCCACATCGAGTTCATGCGCGGCGTCAAGAACCCGATCGGCCTGAAGTGCGGCCCGACCATGGAAGGCGACGATCTGCTGCGGCTGATCGACGTGCTGAACCCGAACAACGAGCCGGGTCGCCTGACCCTGTACGGCCGCTTTGGCTCGGACAAGATCGCCGACCGCCTGCCGCGCCTGATGAAGGCGACCAAGGCCGCCGGCCGCTCGGTGGTCTGGGCCACCGACCCGATGCACGGCAATACGCTGAAGGCCTCGACCGGCTACAAGACCCGGCCGTTCGACCGTATCCTCTCGGAAGTGAAGACCTTCGTCGAGGTGGCCCACGCCGAGGGCGTCCACCCGGGCGGCGTGCACCTTGAGATGACCGGCCAGAACGTCACCGAGTGCCTGGGCGGCGCGCGGGCGGTCTCGGAAGGCGATCTGGCCGACCGCTACCACACCCACTGCGACCCGCGCCTGAACGGCGAGCAGGCCCTGGAACTGGCGTTCCTGGTGGCCGAAAAGCTGAAGTCGGCGCGCGACGACCAGCGTCGCCTTGCCACGGGATAACGCCGTTAGACAATGTGGCTTCTGTTCGCCCACGGGTGTAGTCTCCGTTCAAGAAGAAGGAGGCGGCGCCGTGGCTAACGTCCCGATTTCCCGCCGGAATCTGGCGATCGCGCTGTCATGCGTGGCATTTCCAGGGTTGGCCTTGGCCGACCAGCAACAACCCCCTCCGGTTACGACAGCGCCGACCCGGGTTCTGGACAGCGCGCGTCGCCTGACGGTGCAGGTCTTCCTCAATGATCAAGGACCGTTCTCTTTTCTCGTGGACACCGGCGCCAACGCTTCGGTGATCTCCAGCGCCCTGGCGTCCCAGCTGAGCCTCCCGGCGGGGAAGGAGGTCAATCTGCACGGCATCGCAGGCGTCCAGGTCGTGGGAACGGTGACCATCGACCGCGTGCGGGTGGGGCGGCGCGAGCGCCGGGACCTGGTGCTGTCGGTGCTGCCGGATCGCCACCTCAGCGCGCCTGGTATTCTGGGCATGGATTGGCTGGGCTCCCAAGGCCTGACGCTTGACGTCGCCGGCCGTCAGATGCACGTCGGAGCCAGCCTTCCCAAGACCGACGAATATAGCGTTTCGGTGCCGGCCAAGATTCAGCGCAGCGGCCTGAGCCTGATTGAGGCGCTGGCCGGCGGCGTGCGGACGCTTTGCTTCCTCGACACCGGCTCGACCACGACAGTTGGCAACCAGGCCTTGATGGACGCGGCCGTCCGCAAACGTGAGATCACCAGCGACTGGGCCGACCTGCAGCTGGTCAGTCTCACTGGGCAGACCTTGGCCGGTCGGCTGGCGGCGCTCAAACGCTTGCGGTTTGGATCGATCGCCCTCGTAAACCTGCCGGTCGTGTTCGGTCCGGTGCACACCTTTGATTATTGGGGCATCTCGGATCGGCCGGCTCTGCTGTTGGGCATGGACGTGCTCAGCATCTTCCAAACGGTATCCCTCGACTACCGTAGAGGGGCTGTGCATTTCCAACTCTCGTCGACAACCGTCGATCGAGGCGCGGCCACGTCTTGACCGGTCGCTCGCCGCTCTCCAATGGTTGTTTGAACGGAGTGCGTCGATGAGTTTGCCGGCCAGGTTGAAACGCGAGTTGAAGTTCCTGAAGGGGCTCTCGCGCACGCTCAAGCGCGTGAAGTCCATCGCGCCGGACAGCTCGAACCTGATCTGCGACGATCTGGAGGCCGCCGTCGACAAGTGGCCGGGCAGCCAGGCCATCGTCTTCGAAGGCAAGTCGGTGACCTACGCCGAGCTGGATGCGATCGCCAACCGCTACGCCCACTGGGCCAAGGGACAGGGCATCACCCGCGGCCAGACGGTGGCGCTGTTCATGCCCAACCGCCTGGAATACCTGGCGATCTGGTATGGCCTGTCCAAGGTGGGCGTCGCCACCGCCCTGATCAACAACCAGCTGACCGGGCCGGCCCTGGCCCACTGCCTGAACATCTCCCAGGCCTTGCATTGCATCGTCGATCCCGACACCTCGCCCTGTTTCGAGCAGGTGAAGGGCGGGCTGGAACGCCATGTCCAGCAGTGGGTGCTGGGCCAGGCGCACGGCGATCAGCGCGACCTGGCCAATGCGCTCAAGAGCTGCAGCCAGCTGCGTCCGGACCGCCTGACGGCCCGCAACGGCCTGGTCGCCAAGGACACAGCGCTCTACATCTTCACCAGCGGCACCACCGGCCTTCCCAAGGCCGCCCGCATCACCCACATGCGGGCCCAGCTCTACATGCGGGGTTTCGCCGGTTCGACCGATGCGAAGGCCACCGACCGCATCTATGTGACCCTGCCGCTGTACCACGCCACCGGCGGCCTGTGCGCCATGGGCGCGGCCCTGCTGAACGGCGGGGCAGTGGTGCTGCGTAAGAAGTTCTCGGCCAGCGCCTTCTGGGACGACATCGTCGCCGAGAACTGCACGATGTTCGTCTATATCGGCGAGCTGTGCCGCTACCTGGCCAACCATCCGGAAACGCCGAGCGAGCGCGCCCACAAGATCCGGCTGATCTTCGGCAACGGCCTGCGCCCGGACGTCTGGGACGTGATGCTGGACCGCTTCAAGGTCGGCGGGGTGCTGGAGTTCTACGGCGCGACCGAGGGCAATGTCTCGCTGTTCAACTTCGACGGCCGGCGCGGGGCCATCGGCCGAGTGCCAGGCTATCTGCGCAAGAAGTTCAACATCCGCATCGTCAAGTTCGACGTCGAAACCGAGACCCCGGTGCGCGGCCCCAACGGCTGCTGCATCGAGGCCGCGCCCGGCGAGATCGGCGAGTGCATCGGCCATATCGCCAGCGACGCGCGCTCGAACTTCACCGGCTACGCCGACAAGGCGGCCACCGAGAAGAAGATCCTGCACGACGTCTTCGACAAGGGCGACGCCTGGTTCCGCACCGGCGACCTGATGCGCGCCGACGGTGACGGCTACCTCTATTTTGTCGACCGCATCGGCGACACCTTCCGCTGGAAGGGCGAGAACGTCGCCACCAGCGAAGTGTCCGAACGCCTGTCGGCGGTGGCCGGGGTCAAGGAGGTCAATGTCTACGGCGTGCCCGTGGGCGAGCTGGACGGCAAGGCGGGCATGGCCTCGCTGGTGGTCGGCTCCGAGTTCGAGATCGGCGCCCTGGCCGAGCATGTCGACCGCGAACTGCCGGCCTACGCCCGGCCGATCTTCGTGCGCCTGCAGCCCGAGATCGAGACGACAGGCACCTTCAAGTACCGCAAGATCGACCTGGTCCAGGAGGGTTTCGACCCGGGCAAGATCAAGGATCCGCTGTACTTCCGCGACCCGGCCAAGGGCTATGTGAAGCTGACCAAGACGGTGCACGCCAAGATCCTGGCCGGCGGCTACCGGCTGTAGGGCCGTTTCCGGGAAGCCGTGATCGCCACTTTCCGGCGATCCTCGGCCTATGCCTATCCACGGCTGCGGGACAGCGACGCGAAACGCGTTTTCGGGCCTCGCCAGGCGGTGATTGACCTTGGGCGTTCCGGTGGCCAGGCGTAGGATCGAGGTCCTTTCGCGTCTTCGGGCCGAACAGGTGTGACCACGGCCCGTCCGCGCTATGCGCCGATGATCGGAGGTCATCATGCTTGGACAATCCCCACCCACCGACCCCGCGGGGCCGCTTCCGCAGCCCAGTCCGGGCGCGCTCGACGATTTCATGGGCAAGATGGTCGGCGACATGGGGGCGGCGATGTCGGCCGCCCTGGTGCTGCTGGGCGACCATCTGGGACTTTACCGCGCCCTGGCGGACGGCGGTCCGGCCACCTCGGCGCAACTGGCGGCCCGCACCGGCACGACCGAGCGGTACGTGCGCGAATGGCTGGCCGGCCAGGCCGCCGCGGGCTACGTGACCTATGACGAGGACGAGCACCGGTTCTTCCTCGATCCGGTGCAGACCCTGGTGTTCGCCGACGAGGGCGGGCCGGTGTTCCTGGCCGGCGGCTTCGACGTGATTGCCGCCATGTTCCGCGACGAGCCGAAGATCGCTGACGCTTTCAAGTCCGGCGACGGGGTGGGATGGCACGAGCACAATGCCTGCCTCTTCCGTGGCACGGAACGGTTCTTCCGGCCGGGCTACAACGCCAACCTGCTTACCAGCTGGATACCGGCGCTGGACGGCGTCGAAGCCAAGCTGAGGCGGGGCGCTGTGGTCGCCGACGTGGGCTGCGGCCATGGCGCCTCGACCCTCCTGATGGCCCAGGCCTTCCCGAAGTCCCGGTTCTTTGGCTTCGACTATCACGACGCCTCCGTGGAGCGGGCCCGCGAGACCGCCGCCGCCGCCGGTCTGGGCGACCGCGCCGTGTTCCAGACCGCCATGGCCAAGACCTTCCCTGGCGATCACTACGACCTGATCTGCATCTTCGACGCGCTGCACGACATGGGCGACCCGGTCGGGGCGGCGGCCCATATCCGCAGCTGCCTCAGCCCCGACGGCACGTGGATGCTGGTCGAGCCGTTCGCCAATGACGACCTGACCGACAACCTCAACCCGGTCGGCCGGATGTTCTACGCGGCCTCGACCATGCTGTGCACGCCGGCGTCGCTGAGCCAGGAGGTGGGGCTGGGTCTGGGCGCCCAGGCGGGCGAGGCGCGCCTGCGCCGGGTCTGCCAGGAGGCCGGCTTCACGCGCTTCCGCCGTGTGGCCCAGACCCCGTTCAACCTGGTGTTCGAAGTCCGACCCTGAACCTTGGGAGACGTGGAAGGGCGTTGACCTCTTCGGACGTCCCCACGGGTTCGTGTCCGCGATAGGTTTCGCCGGGAGCGGCCGCTTTGTCGCACCGCGATTGAACGCCGTCCGCTTCCTGGCTATATGGCCAGGACTGACGACGGGTCATGTGTGTGGCGACCCGGGAAATCCCGCGACGTTTCAAAAAGATAAGGGGATATCGCCATGCTGCTGACGATGATGAAGGCCAAGCTTCACCGCGCCACCGTCACCCAGGCCGACCTGGACTACGAAGGCTCGATCGCCATCGACACCGACCTGCTTGAGGCCGCCAACATCCTGCCCAACGAGCAGGTCGACGTACTGAACATCACCACCGGCGCTCGGTTCACCACCTACGCCATCGCCGCGCCGCGCGGCTCCAAGGTGATCGGCGTCAATGGCGCCGCCGCCCGGCTGGTGCAGAAGAACGACACCGTGATCGTCGTCACCTACTGCCAGATGCCGGCCGAGGAGGCGCGCAATTACGCCCCGACCGTGGTGCTGCTGGAAGACGGCAACCGCATCAAGAAGGCCGCCTGAGCGTGCGGGCTGCCGCCGTTCTCCTGGTCGCGGCGGGGCTGGCCCTGGCGGCCTGCTCGCCCAAGCTGCCCAAGGGCGTCGACGAGCAGCAGCTGTCGGAGGCGGTCGGCCGGGCCATCGGCGGGCCCAACACCTGCGTGCTGCTGGCCGACAAGGCCGGCAAGGTGGTCTGGACCGGCGGCGGCTACATCACCTGCGCCCGCAACCTGCCCACCTGCGGCGGCGCGACCACCACGGCCCAGACGGTGCTGGAAGGCGCGGTCGGCAAGCCGGCCCGCTTCGCCAGCTGCCCCTCGGGCCCCGGCGCCAACACGGTCGGCTGGGCCATGGGTCCCGTGCCGGTCGGCGCGGGCAAGCCGGACCTGGGCCTGTCCTATGTCGCGGTGATGGAGGGCGAGCGCGCCTTGCCGGGCCGCGAGGTCCAGGAGCGGGTCGAGGAAGCGTTCGGCAAGGCGGGACTCTAGACGATCGGGGACGAGATTGGGGACAGGCCCATGGGCCTGTCCCCAGCCACGACTACTTCACCAGCTCATAGGTCGCCGAGACGTCGACCCGCACCTTCAGCTCGCCGGCCGAGACCGGGCTGCTGTCGGCCATTTCGCGCTTGGCCATGGCGTACATCGGCATCGGCGGGGCGGGCGTATAGCCGCCGCCTTCGCCCAGGCTGACCAGGCGGACGATCTTGTAGCCCGTGGCCCGGGCATAGAGGTCGGCCTTGGCCTGCAGGGCCTTAACCGCGTCCAGCCGCGCCGCGTCCTCGGCCGCCTTGGGGTCCTGCAGGCCGAAGCTGATCCCGCCCACATTGGTGGCCCCGGCGCCCACCGTGGCGTCCACCGTCTGGCCCAGCTTGGTCAGGTCGCGCACCTGGATCGTCACCTGGTTGCTGGCCTGGTAGCCGTTCAGCCTGGGCGGCTCGTTCTGGATGTAGACGTATTGCGGATTGACGTTGAGCGTCGAGGTCTGGATGTCGCGCTCGGCGATCCCGGCCTTCTTCAGCGCCGCGACGACCTTGGTCATCTGGGCGGCGTTGGCCGACAGGGCGGCGGCGGCGGTCGCGCCGTCGGTCTGGACGCCCAGGGTGATGGTCGCCAGATCGGGCGTGACCTTGCTCTCGCCGAACGCCGACAGGTTCAGGGTCGTGGCGCGGAAGGCCGCGTCCGCCGTCTGGGCCTGGGCGGGCGGAGCGACCGCGCCGGCCATCAGGGCGGCGGCCACGGCGAAGGAAGCCGCCAGGGGAAACACGGGGCGGGCGGCAGTCAGGGCGGTCATGATCGTCGTTCTCCATGCGGCTCGGGGGACAGGCGCCGCGACCTTGATCGTCCCGTCCGCCGGCCCCGGCAAGCGCGGCCGACGACGGACGGTGGCATTCCTGACAGGCTCAACCTGAACCGGACCTTTAAGCCGCGTGCAGCCCATGCTAATCGACCCCTCCTCCCGAAGGGGCCGCGCGGCCCTTTCGAGTCTTGGGGGCCTGTAGCTCAATGGTTAGAGCCGACCGCTCATAACGGTCTGGTTGGGGGTTCGAGTCCCTCCGGGCCTACTAAGCTTCTCTCAGTGTGTGGAGCCAGGCACGTCCTACGTCGTCCAGTCTTCGCTGCCATGACGTACCCGCTGGATCAGGATGTCGCGTCCATCCAGTCGATAGAGGATGATGTGGCTCTTGTACGGGTGCACGCGGGTGGGGCGGTCGATTTCCGGCCGCTCCGGTGCGGCGCGCGGGAATTGGGAAAGGAACGCGAAGGCTTTCTCCAGGCCGGAATAGTAGCGTTCCGCCTGGTCCACGCCGAACTGGGCCGCGCCCGTCGCGTAGATCTCGAGGATGTCTTCCTCGGCCTTGCGGCTGAGCCTATACGCCACGATCCACGCCGGCGCGGCGACGGGCGGTCGCGAGGATATCGGCCATCCCGTTTGGACTGACGCCGCTTTCCTCCGCCTCGTCGATCAGGCGCTGCATGGCGGTGATCTTCTCAGCGCGTTCCTGGTCGCGACGGATCAGGTCGCGCACATAGTCGCTGGCGTTGCTGTAGCGCCCGGTCTCGGCGCGGCTTTCCACCCAGTCCTTCATGGCGTCGGGCAGGGAAACGTTCATCGTGGCCATTCTCGCACCTCTCCGTCGAGGATGGCCGTTTGGCAAAGATTGTCAATGTTTGGCGGCCCGCCTACCTCGCCGCCACCCTCGGCAGGCTCCTGATCGGCTCCAGCGTGATGTCGCGGAAGAAGGTTTCGGCCCCCTCTGACTGCAGCTGGATCGCGCCGTGGGTCAGGGGGGCGCCGTCGGCCTGGAGGTCGCGGACCTCCATGACCGGCACGCCGTTGACCACGTGGACGGCGCGGTCGCCCAGCACGTAGAGGTCCAGGGTGTTCCATTGGCCGGCCGGCTTCTCAGCGTCGCTGTAGGCCTCGACGTTCCACAGCGCCGTGCCGCCCTTGGCGGTGACGGCGCGGCCGGCGGGCGAGAACCGCAGCCTGGGGGCGATCAGGGAGGGATCGTCGACGGCCGTGGCGGTGGCGCTGATCGCCTCGCCCACCGGCACGACCATGCCGATCGAGCCGGTCATGATCTCGAACTCCACCGCCTGGCTCCACGTGCCCCACACCGCGCCCGGCGCGCCATGCGCGTGGTAGAGCAGGCCGTTGTTGGGCGCCTGGGCCTCGCGCGGCGCCCAGCGGCCCTTGCCCCACTTGTACTGGAGCCGCAGGTGGTAATCGTGGAAGTCGCCGCTGTGGACCAGGCTGCCCCAGATCTTGCCGTTGACGTAGAGGGCGGGGCGGCCGTCCTCGATCACCGCCTTGAAGATCTCGGCGCTCCGGGGCCCGGCGCCGATCGGGGCGACCGGCGGGCGCTTGTAGGTCAGGGCGGGGTCGGCATAGCCCAGCCAGGCGTTCCAGTCCTTCAGGTCCCGGCCGTTGAACAGCGCGACGGCCGGACCGGCGGCCTTGGGGATGTCGGCGAGCGCCAGGGGCGGGTTCGGAGCGGCCACAGGGGGCGTGGCAAGGGCGGGGGCGGCCACGGCGAGCGCCAGGGTGAAGGCCAGAATCTTGAGCATGCATCCTCCCGCGCCCCCTGCCGGGGCTGCGCGCCAGGGTAGCTGACAGCGTTGTCGGCGCAAGGCGCGTAGGGTCGTAGACGACCGCGCCGCGCCGCGGTCAGGCGCCGGCGTAGCGCTCCAGCAGGATGGCGATCGCCGACAGGCTGACGCAGGAGACGGCCGTAGTCAGGGCCACGATCCGCGCGCCGCCGCGCTCGAACACGCTGTAGGCCTTGGTCTGGATGAAGACGTTGACCGCGGTCGGGGTGGCGGCCAGCAGGGTCGCGCCCAGGCGGAAGGGCAGGGGGGCGTCGACCAGGCCGGTGGCGAACCAGGCCAGGGTCGGCATGACCAGCAGCTTGCCGACGGCGGCCACGATGATCGGTCCCCAGCGCGGGATCGGCGAGGGCTCCTCGTCGGTCGGCTCGCAGGGTACGCCGGCCGCCGGCAGGCCGGTCAGGCCCAGGGCGATTCCCAGGGCGACCAGGGCGACGGGACTGCCCGAGGCGGCCGCCGCGCCCACGGCGCGGTCCAGCACGCCGGGCAGGGACAGGCCGGCCAGGGCCATGACCGACCCGGTGATCGCCGCCAGCACGATGGGGTTGCGCAAGGCCTGCATCAGCGAGCGCCAGGTCGAGCGGCCGCCGGCCCAGCCCAGCAGGCCCACGCCGATGGCCGCCACGACCACGAAGTCCACCGCCACCACGCCCGCCGAAACCCGCGCGGCCTCGGGACCAAGCACGGCCAGGGCGATGGGCAGGCCGAGAAAAGCGCTGTTGCCCAGGCTGGCCGACAGGGCCCCGCCGGCCCGCTCCTCACGGGTCCAGCGCAGGGCGATGCCGACGGCCACCATCAGGGCGACCACCGTCAGGGCGCAGGCCCCGTAGGTCAGCAGGCCCAGGGTCAGGGCGTGGTCAGGGACGCCGACGCGCGACAACGAATGCACCAGCAGGGCCGGAAAGCCGATCCAGTAGACATAGGTCGACAGGCCCGCAGACATCCGGGCGTCGAACAGCCGAAGCCTGGCCAGGGTTACGCCGCCGGTCACCAGCAGGAAGAACGGCACCACCCGCTGCGGCACGTCGATCAACAGGTCGATCACAGGGTCACCGGCATAGGGCGCAAGCGTGGCGGTCTCCGCCCGAAGGGGCCATCCGTCGATAGCATCGGTCGCGGGGGGCGGTCAAAGTTCGGCCGTTTTCCGGCGACCCGAATTCAGCGACGCCTACCGCTCGTCCACGGGCAGGCGGATGTGCACCAGCCGCCAGGTGAACAGCCTGTCGCGCCGGAAGGTGAAGGTCGTGGTCTTGGACGGCTGGCCCGGCCGCTTGACCGAGATCCGCACGCGATTGGGATCCCAGTAGGCGACGGCGGGGTGGGGACCGGCCACGGCGGCCTCGATCTGGTCGAGAGCGGTCGTTGGTTTCTGCGGGGCGGGCGGCGCCGCGCCGGGCGGGTAGCCGCGGGTCAGGGCCGCCAGGCCGGCGACGGTCAGGTAGCGGTCGACCCTGGGCTCGGGCGGGGCGATCGGTTCGATGGCCCGCTTGAAGACGCGCAAGGGGTCGCGCCAGAGCGACGGCGGCTCGGCCGGAGCGGCGGCCGGGGTCTCGTTCAGCTCGGCGGTCAAGCTTCGGCGCACCGCTGGGAAGTCGACCAGCTCGCCGATCGCCTGGACGTCTTCGTACTGGGCGGCGGCCTTGAGGGCGCGAAAGGCGAACCAGGGGGCGGTGGCGAAGGCCGCGGCGAAGACCGCGATCGCCAGGACGACCAGATCCCAAAGCCGCCTGTGAAAGGTCATCGCCGCTCCGCGCGAAGGTTCGGGCCGGAAGGACACCCCATTCCGCCGCCAGGGACAAGCCGCCTCTTGCCGAAGGTTCCGCCCGCTGTTCAACGTAACGCTGCGACGTTGCGCGCGTTGCCTGTGGCGGCGCTGCGCTGATGACCGAACAGCCTTGCCTCATTGGGGAAAACGCGCGTTTCTTATGGCGCAAGACCCGGCGGCCAGTGAGGTGTTCGTGTCCGATAAGTTCCTGTTGGTCGATGCGGACGGGGCGTATGCGCGTTTCGCGGTGGTCGAGGCCGGCGAGCCGCCTGCGACGACGGAGGCGGCGCCGGCCAGATCCCTGGACGAGCTGATCGCGGTCCTGAGCCAGGCGCTGGAAGAGCTGGGCGCGCCGCGCCCGCGCGGGGCGGCCTTCTCGGCGCCGGGACCGATCTTCGGCAAGACCTTGCAGGTGACCCATGCCGACCTGAAGCTCGACGCCGATGTGCTGTCCGAGCGGCTGGGCGTGGCCGATGTCCGCCTCGTCAACGACTTCACCGCCCGCGCCATGGCGATGCCGCTACTGGGGCCCGAAGCCCTGGAGCAGATCGGCGGGGCGCCGCCCAAAGGCCAGGCCCCGGCGGCGGCTCTGGGGCCGAGCACCGGCTTGGGCGTGTCGATCCTCAATCCCGACGGTTTCGTGGGCTGGGTGGCCACCGCCAGCGAAGGCGGACACGCCGCCCTGGCGGCGGGCACCGCCCGCGAATGCGCCGTCATCGAACACCTGCGGCTGGCCAATCCCTATGTCTCGGCCGACCGGGTGCTGTCCGACGGCGGCCTGCTGGAGGTCGCCGTCGCCATCGCCGAACTGGACGGCCACGCGCCGCCCAGCGGCGACTTCCCTCAACTGGTTGCGGCGGCCCGCGCCGACGACCCGATCGCGCGGGAAGCCTTCGCGCTGTTCTCCAGCTGGCTGGGGGCGGTTTCCGGCGACTTGGCGCTGGTGGCGGGCGCCCGCAGCGGCGTCTACATCTTCAGCCCGATGATGCTGGGCTGGACCGACCTGTTCGACCGCGACCTGTGCCGGGCCCGCTTTGAGGCCAAGGGGCGGATGGACGTCTATATGAAGGACATCCCGCTCTACCTGGTCCTGGAGGCCGATTGCGGCCTTCTGGGCCTTTCGGCCCTCTACGGCGGGAGCGCCCCCTTCTAGACCGCGTGGCGATAGGGAAGGTTCAGTGACGGGCAGGCTGGCTCGCCGGGGAACTTCGCCGAGATCGGCGCGACGATCGGGCCGCTGAGGAAGGGGGCCTTCAGCCGTCGGCAGAGATCCAGTTCGCGCAGGCTCTGGACCCCGGCGATGCCCTGCCAGACCCTCTTGTTTCGATAGATGGCGGGGTCGCGCAGGAACCGGGTGATCGCAGCGGCGCGCTGTCGCTCGTCCTCGCCGCTCAGCACCAGGGTCACGCTGTTCACCGCGCCGGCCTGCAGGCTCTCGATCCGGAAGCCCGGGTCGGACACGTGCAGGTCCAGCAGCGAGAAGCGGTCGATCAGCAACGAGCGGACCTTGTTGATTGCGCCGTAGCTGGGTTCGCGGGGCACGTCGTAGATGTTGGCCGCCAGCCTGGGGCGCAGGGCGCGCGGCAGCTTCTGGAGCGTGGTGTCGTAGGTCCGTTGCAGGCTGGGCTTGATCAGGGCCGAAAAGCAGAAGGGCAGGAACAGGTACCCAGACGGGCCGGATTTCGCCTCGACCAGCGCGGCCTCGTGGCAGACCTGGTCGCGCTCCACCGCCTCGACGAGGTCGGTGACCGGACCGCCGTTGATCTCGGCCCCCCAGCCGACGCCGCCGCCGACGAACCGTTCCTTGGGCAGATAGTAGATGCCCCACCAGCCGGTCCGCGGCGTTTCGACCTGCAGCAGGTCGTCGATGTCGCCGGGGGCCGGCGACAGGGCCGCCAGCTCCTCGGCCGGCGGCGCTCCCTCCGTCGGGCCGTCCGGCGGCGCGAGGCTGACCGCGCCCTCGGGCGTGATCTTGCAGACCCGGCCGGCGAAGGCGCCGTCGCCCAGGCCGTCCAGCAAGGTCTTGAGCGCCAGGGCGGGCGTTCCCGCGAACCGCATGACCTCGGCCTGATCGCCTTCGAGCATCAGCAGCGTGACCTCCCCCGCGCCGTTCTCGCCGAACAGCTTGTACTGCAGGTCGCGGGACATGCGGCACAGCTCCTCGGCGTCCAGGCTGGTCGCGCGGGGATCGGCGAGGACGAAGGAGAACGGGGCCACCAGGCCGTAGCGGCGCGGCCAGGTCCAGTGGGTTTCCAGATAGGCGGAAGCGACCTTGGCGACCACGCTGGCCATGGTGTCGGTGTCGGCGAAGACCAGCTCCTCGCCCACGAAGATCTTCAGACAAGCGATCGCGGTCATGCATGGACCATAGGGCAAACTTCTCGATCGGGCGCGCTACCCCACGATCATGGAACGCGCGGCACGGGGTCGCGGCGCCCAGAAGAGCCAATTTTTGCGCCCTTGGCGAGAGCCTGAAACGAAAACGCCTCCCCCTTGCGGGGGAGGCGTCGCGAGAGCCGTTCGCCGTGGAGCCTAGGCGGCGGCCATGGCCTTCTTCAGGTTCTCGTCGATCTTGTCGAGGAAGCCCTCGGTGGTCAGCCAGGACTGCTTGTCGCCGACCAGCAGGGCCAGGTCCTTGGTCATGAAACCGCTTTCGACGGTGTCGACGCAGACCTTCTCCAGGGTGTGGGCGAAGTTGGCGAGCTCCTGGTTGTCGTCCAGCTTGGCGCGGTGGGCCAGGCCGCGGGTCCAGGCGAAGATCGAGGCGATCGAGTTGGTCGAGGTCGACTCGCCCTTCTGGTGCTGGCGGTAGTGGCGGGTGACGGTGCCGTGGGCGGCCTCGGCTTCCACCGTCTTGCCGTCCGGGGTCATCAGCACCGAAGTCATCAGGCCCAGCGAGCCGAAGCCCTGGGCGACGATGTCGGACTGCACGTCGCCGTCATAGTTCTTGCAGGCCCAGACATACCCGCCCGACCACTTCAGGGCCGAGGCCACCATGTCGTCGATCAGGCGGTGCTCGTAATGAATGCCCAGGGCCTTGAACTGCTCGGCGTAGTGAGCGTCGTAGATTTCCTGGAAGATGTCCTTGAAGCGGCCGTCATAGGCCTTGAGGATCGTGTTCTTGGTCGACAGGTAGACCGGATACTTGCGGTTCAGGCCGTAGGCGAACGAGGCGTGGGCGAAGTCGCGGATCGACTCGTCGAGGTTGTACATGCCCATGGCCACGCCGGCCGACGGGCTCTTGAACACTTCGTGCTCGATGGTCTGGCCGTCTTCGCCGACGAACTTGATCGACAGCGTGCCCTTGCCCGGGAACAGGAAGTCGGTGGCCTTGTACTGGTCGCCGAACGCGTGGCGGCCGACGATGATCGGCTGAGTCCAGCCCGGCACCAGGCGCGGCACGTTCTGGCAGATGATCGGCTCGCGGAAGATCACGCCGCCCAGGATGTTGCGGATCGTGCCGTTCGGCGACTTCCACATCTTCTTCAGATTGAATTCGGTGACGCGCTGCTCGTCGGGGGTGATCGTGGCGCACTTGACGGCCACGCCGTGCTTCTTGGTCGCCTCGGCCGCGTCGATCGTGACCTGGTCGTTGGTGGCGTCGCGGTTCTCGACGCTGAGGTCGTAATAGTCGAGCTCCAGGTCCAGGTACGGGAAGATCAGCTTATCCTTGATGAGCTTCCAGATGATCCGGGTCATTTCATCGCCGTCCATGTCGACGACGGGGTTGGCGACTTTGATCTTGGCCATTGCGGGGTCTTTCCTCTCGCGGTGGCGCGCCTGTGACTCTTTGGCGCACAGGGCCAAGGAGCGGCGCGGACGGCGTGCCTATAGACTGTTGCGAGCCGGGGGGAAAGCCGAGGTCGCCTCGAACCGGCGATGAAGCCCTTTCCGCGCGCTAAGTGTTTGATCTGCGTGTAAATCCTTGTTGAGGCTTCTTGGGGTACGAACCAGGCGTGAAGAAGCGGGCCGCCATAGCCGACGTTACTTCGCCGCTCGCGCGGCGGCTGCTGGCCATTGTCGCCATCCTGTCCATCGCCGTGACGGGCGTGGCGACGGCGGTGACCTTCGTTTTCGTGCAGCAAGCGGCCACCGACGCCCAGATGCGTCACCTGACCGAGTACGTCGCCGAGCGCGTCAAGACCGAGGACCGGCTGTTTTCCGACCTGGTCAAGGTGCACGAGGCCGCGTCCGACTCCCTGGCGCGCCGACTGCAGGCGATGGATCCCCGCACGGTGGAGCGCGAGTTCGACGCCCAGTTCCCCAAGCGCGGCGACGGCACCCGCCGCACGGCCGACACCCTCTATGACGGCGGGATGGTCGACGGCGACTATACCTACGGCGTCGGCGGCTACCTGCGGAGGGCCGACAAGCTGACCCCCGCGCAGAAGGCTCTGTTCCTCGCGGCGACCCAGGTGGTGTCGCACACCGGCGAGGCCGAACTGAACCGCTACGACAACTTCTACTTCTTTACCCCGGACACCCGGCTGGTGATGTTCGGGCCCCGGCGTCCGGACCGGCTGACCTACTACCGCCACAAGGCCCCGCCGACCTTCGACGTCAGCGGCGAGGAAATGACCTTGCTGACCCTGCCCGCGCAGAACAGCGAGCGGGTGATGAAGTGCACCAAGCTGCGCAAGCTGCTGTCGGACCCCAGCGGCCGGGGGCTGAACTCGGCCTGCATGACGCCCTTCGACTATCACGGCCAGCAGCTGGGGGCGTGGGGCACCAGCCTGTCTCTGGACTCCTACCTGCTGCGGGCCGTCGAGGACGCCCTGCCGGGCGGGCGCAACATGATCGTTTCGTCGGACGGCGAGCTGATCGCCGCGCCGGGGCTGGCCAAGAACGGCGTCGTCGACGCCCAGGCCCTGGTGCGCGCCCAGGCCAAGGAGGGCGTCGCCGACGTCGTCAGCCAGATCCGCGCGCTGGGCGCGGACGCGGGCGCCATCCGAAACCGCGACCGGGTGATCGCCTACGGCCGGCTCAAGGAGCCCGACTGGTATTTCCTGATGAGCTTCCCGTCCGGCGACCTGGTGTGGTCGGCGGTCAAGACGGCCTCCTGGGTGCTGCTGTTCGGCGTGCTGGGCGTGATCATCCAGGTGGCGCTGCTCTACCGGGTGATGCGCCTGACCGTCGAGCGGCCGCTGCGGGTGCTGGCCGAAGCGCACCGCACGGGCAATGTCGTCGAGGCCGAGCCCATCGAGCACCGCGCCGACGAGATCGGCGCCCTGGCCCGGACCCTGCGCGACCAGCGCGACGGCAATATCGAACTGCTGCGCTCGCTGGAGGAGCGGGTCGCCGAGCGCACGGCCGAGCTGGAGCACGCCAACCAGGCCAAGTCGGTGTTCCTGGCCAACATGTCCCACGAGCTGCGCACCCCGCTGAACGGGGTCATCGCCATCGGCGACCGGCTGGCCGACGAGGCCGATCCCGAGCGCCGCCGCGAGCTGGCCGCCCTGGTCACGTCGTCCGGCCGGCTGCTGGAGCAGGTGCTCAGCGACATCCTCGATGTCTCCAAGATCGAGGCGGGCCAGTTCCACCTGACCCCCGCCCCGTTCGACCTGGCCACCCTGGTGAGCGGCGTCGCCGAACTCCATCGGGCGTCGGCTCAGGCCAAGGACCTGAATTTCCGCTGGTCGATCCAGCCCGGCCTGGCGGGCAGCTATCTGGGCGACGCGGGGCGGATCAGCCAGATCCTCAACAACCTGCTGGCCAACGCCGTGAAGTTCACCGCCATCGGCGAGGTGGCGCTGAGCGTCGAAAGCGGGGCCGAGGGCCTGAGTTTCATCGTCAGCGACACCGGCGTCGGCTTTGACGACACGGTGCGCCGGCGGTTGTTCAAGCGCTTCGTCCAGGCCGACCAGTCGATCACCCGCCAGTTCGGCGGCTCGGGCCTGGGCCTGTCGATCTGCGCCGCCCTGGCCGAGATGATGGGCGGCCGCATCGACGCGCGCGCCGTGGTGGGCCGCGGGGCGACCTTCCGAGTCGACCTGCCCCTGACCCGCATCCGGGCCGTCGAGGACGCCGCGCCCGACGCCGAGGAAGAGATCTCGCTCGAAGGCTTGCGGGTTCTGGTCGCCGAAGACCATCCCACCAACCAGAAGGTGGTCGAGATCATCCTCCAGCCGTTCGACGTGGACCTGACCATGGTCGCGGACGGCCAAGCGGCGCTGGACGCCTTCGCGCCCGGAGCCTTCGACGCGATCCTGATGGACATGCAGATGCCCGTCATGGATGGCCTGACCGCCACCCGCCTGATCCGCGAGCGCGAAGCCGCCGCCGGCGCTCCGCCGGTGCTGCTGGTCATGCTGACCGCCAACGCCATGGAGGAGCACATCTTGGCCGCCAGGGCGGCGGGCGCCGACCTCCACCTGGCCAAGCCGGTGCGTCCGGCCCAGCTGCTGGAAGCCCTGGCGCGGGCGCGGATAGGGCGCGGGGCGGCCGAGCTTAGCGCGGCGGGCTAGGCCTCGGTCGTCCCGCCAGCGGCACATCGCCCGACGCACGAACTCCATCATGGGACTTGCACCGCGCGGCGGTCCGGCGGCAAAGGGGGACGATGAGCTCCCAGAACGCCCCGCCCTGCGTCATCCTGAACCAGCCGCAACTGGCGGAGAACATCGGCGCGGTGGCGCGCGTGATGGCCAATTTCGGCCTGTCGGACCTGCGCCTGGTCAAGCCGCGTGACGGCTGGCCCCAGGAGCGCGCCTGGGCCAGCGCTTCGGGCGCAAACTGGCCGCTGGACGACGCCAAGGTGTTCGGCACGCTGGAAGAGGCCATCGCCGACCTGAAGCTGGTCTTCGCCACCACCGCCCGCCCGCGCGAGACCCGCCTGCCGGTCTACACGCCACGCGAGGCCGCCGCCCACCTGTCGGCCGACGTCGCCCAGGGCCGGGCGGTGGGCCTGCTGTTCGGCGGCGAACGGGCGGGGCTGGAGACCGACGACATCGCCCTGTGCCAGGCCATCGTCTCGATCCCGATCGACGAGCGCTTCCGGTCGCTGAACCTGGCCCAGGCCGTGTCGATCAACGCCTACGAGTGGAAGATGACGGTCGACGACCGGCCGTGGTCCAAGTTCGAGTACAACGTCGCCGAGCCCGCCGACCAGTCCAGCCTTCTGGGCCTGTACGGCCAGCTGGAGGACGAACTGGAGAAGGCCGGCTTCTACCATCCGCCGGAGAAGAAGCCGTCGATGGTCCGCAACCTGCGCGCCCCGCTGGCCCGGGCCCGCCTGACCGAGCAGGAGGTGCGCACCTTCCGCGGCGTAGTCACGGCGCTGTCGAGGGGGCGGGGCCGGGTCCTGGCCAAGCTGGCCGAGCAAAAGGCCCGGAAAACCGCCGAAACTTCCGTAACGGAAGGCGAAACGGGCTCGGAAAACTAAGCGGAACCAAACCCTTCCGGTCACGTTGGCCCCCTGCGGCTTGGGGGGAAACAGACCGCAGGGAGGACATCGTGATCAAGGGTTTCAGGGCATGGCTCGCCATGGGCGCGGCCGGCTACGTGCTGGCCTGCGCCTCAAGCGCGGCGGCCGGCGCCTTCTACATCCAGGAACAGTCGGTCAAGGGCGCGGGGCGGGCCTATTCGGGCGAGGTCACCGACACCGGGGCCGAGTCGATGTTCTGGAACCCGGCGGCCATCGGCCGGCTGGAGGGCAAGGAAGTCTATAACGGCGCGTTCGGCGTCTTCGTCATCGGCGAGGTGACCGACGAGGGCTCGACCCTGCAGCGGCCGACCCTGAACGTCCCCTCGGCGCTGGGAACGCCGATCCCGGGGCTGCCGAACGGCGTCACCGGCCTGCTCAGCGGCGTGCTGCCCGGCCTGACCAATGGGGTGCTGATCCCCACGCTGAACAGCCTGCCCAACATCGCCCTGCTGCCGCCGCAGCCGGTGGGCGGCAATCCGGTGGCCAAGAACCCGATCCCCAAGTCGATCGTCCCCAACTTCGCCTTCGCCATGCCGGTGACCGACCGCCTCTCCGTGGGCCTGGGGATCAACGCCCCGTTCAACGCCATCACCACCTATGACGGCGACAGCTGGGTGCGCTACGGCGCCATCAAGTCGCGGTTCCTGAACATCAACCTGCAGACGGCCGTCTCGATGCGGGTCAACCGCTGGCTCACGATCGGCGGCGGCGGCAACGTCGACTATTTCGACGCCACCTTCAGCCAGATGGGCCCCGACCTGACCGCGCCGTTCCCGGACGGCAAGATCGAGGTCAAGGGATCGAACACCCGCTTCGGCTGGAACGCCGGGGCCCAGGTGCGTCCGGCCAAGACCGTGACCGTCGGCGCCAGCTACCGCTCGGGCTACAAGCATCACCTGGACGGCGACGTGACCATCTACGGCTTCCAGGGTCCGTTCGCCCTGGTCACCAGCAAGCAGGAGGCCACGACCAATTTCGACCTGCCGTGGATCGCCACCGGCGGCGTCACCGTGCGCCCGATGCGCCGCCTGGCCCTGCACGCCCAGGTCCAGCGTTTCGGTTGGAGTGACTTCGACAATGTTCGCGTCGATCTGAAGGGCGCGGGCCAACTCCTACCGGGCGCGCTGCTGCCCAAGTCGATCACCGTCAAGGAGTTCTACAAGGACACCACCAATGTGGCGCTGGGGGCGGACTTCGCCGTCACCGACTGGCTGACCGTGCGGGCCGGGGCGCAGAAGGACCCGACCCCGACCAACGACCTCTATCGCGACCCGCGCGTGCCGGACGGCGACCGCAAGCTCTACAGCGTCGGCACGACCGTGACGCCCAAGCCGGGCATGCACCTGGATCTCAGCGCCGCCTACATCAAGCTGAAGGACAGCGCGATCCACAGCGACCAGGTGCTGTACGACGGCACGGCCTTTCCTATGAACCTGTCGCTGCGCGGCCGGTCCGAGGGCAAGGGACTGGTGGTCGGCGGGGGCGCGCGGTTCACGTTCTGAGGTCCGGAAGGGATCGCCATCTCCCGACCAAGTCGAGAGGATGGCGATCCAGGGGCTCGACCCGGTCCCGGCGCGAAGGCAAAGTCCGCCGACTCGCCCTTCCGGAGACCTGACCGATGAAAACCCGCGCCGCCGTCGCCTTCGAGGCCAAGAAGCCGCTGGAGATCGTCGAGGTCGACCTGGAGGGCCCCAAGGCGGGCGAGGTGCTGATCGAGATCAAGGCCACCGGCGTCTGCCATACCGACGCCTACACGCTGGACGGGCTGGACAGCGAGGGCCTGTTCCCCTCGATCCTGGGCCACGAGGGCGCGGGCGTGGTGGTCGAGGTCGGGCCGGGCGTCACCAGCCTGGCGGTCGGCGACCACGTGATCCCGCTCTACACGCCCGAATGCCGCCAGTGCAAAAGCTGCCTGTCGGGCAAGACCAACCTCTGCACGGCGATCCGCGCCACCCAGGGCAAGGGGCTGATGCCCGACGGCACCAGCCGCTTCTCGTACAAGGGGCAGACGATCCACCACTACATGGGCTGCTCGACCTTCTCGAACTATACGGTGTTGCCCGAGATCGCCGTGGCCCGCATCCGCAAGGACGCGCCGTTCAAGACCGCCTGCTACTGCGGCTGCGGCGTGACCACGGGCGTCGGCGCGGTGACCAACACCGCCAAGGTGGAGCCGGGCGCCAACGCGGTGGTGTTCGGCCTGGGCGGCATCGGCCTGAACGTCATACAGGGGCTGAAGCTGGTCGGCGCCAACATGATCGTCGGAGTCGACCTCAATCCGGACCGTGAAGAGTGGGGCCGCAAGTTCGGCATGACCCATTTCGTCAATCCCAAGACCATCGACGGCGATCTGGTCGCCCACCTGGTGGCCCTGACGGACGGCGGGGCGGACTACACCTTCGACGCCACCGGCAACACCACGGTCATGCGCCAGGCGCTGGAGGCCTGCCATCGCGGCTGGGGCGAGAGCATCATCATCGGCGTGGCCGAGGCCGGCAAGGAGATCGCCACCCGGCCGTTCCAGCTGGTCACCGGCCGGGTCTGGCGCGGCACGGCCTTCGGCGGCGCCCGCGGCCGCACCGACACGCCCAAGATCGTCGACTGGTACATGGACGGCAAGATTCAGATCGACCCGATGATCACCCACGTCCTGCCGCTGGAGCGCATCAACGAGGCGTTCGACCTGATGCACCGGGGCGAGAGCATCCGGACGGTGGTGACGTTCTAGTCCCATGACCGTCGAAACCCTGACCACCCATCGCACCCAGGGCGGGACGCTGCGCTACTGCCGGCATGACAGCGCCAGCACCGGCACGCCGATGAAGTTCACGGTCTGGACCCCGGCCAAAGATAGCCAAGGGGGCGAGGGGCCGTTCCCCTACCTCATCTGGCTGTCGGGCCTGACCTGCACCGAGGACAACTTCACCACCAAGTCGGGCGTCTATGCGCACGCGGCCCGGCACGGAATCGCCATCGTCGCGCCCGACACCTCGCCGCGCGGAGAGGGCGTCGCCGACGATCCAGCCTATGACCTGGGGCAGGGGGCGGGGTTCTATGTCGACGCCAACCAGGCGCCGTGGGCGCCGCACTTCAAGATGTATTCCTATGTCACCCAGGACCTGCTGGAGGCTGTCGACGGCGCCTTCCCGCTGGACCCGGCCCGGCGGGGGATCTTCGGCCATTCGATGGGCGGCCACGGGGCGCTGACGATCGCCCTGCGCAATCCGAATCTGTTCAAGTCGGTCAGCGCCTTTTCGCCGATCGTCTCGCCGCTGAACTGCCCATGGGGCGACAAGGCGATGACCGCCTATCTGGGCGAGGACCGCAGCGCCTGGCGGGCCCACGACGCCACCGCCCTGATCGAGGACGGGGCGGGCGAGGCCTTCGACGACATCCTGATCGACCAGGGCCTGGCCGACAGCTTCCTGGACAGCCAGCTGAAGCCAGAACTGATCGAAGCCGCCGCCGCCAAGGCCGGCCGCAAGGTCACGGTGCGCCGCCAGGAGGGCTACGACCACAGCTACTTCTTCATCGCCACCTTCATCGGCGAGCACGTGGCCTGGCACGCGGCGAGGCTCTAAATTCCCGTTCTTCCCACAAGGGGCAAACAGAACGCCCCCGCCACGAGGTGACGGGGGCGTCCGCATTTCAGTCCTGGAACGGAGGCCTAGGCTTCTGCGTCATCCGCATCCTCTGCCTTGTCCGCCACGATCTCGATCGGCTCGACGGCGGCGGGGATCGACTTGGCCTTACGGCTCTTGGGAGCGGCTAGGGTCTCGACGGCGGCCGGGGCCGCTTCGCCCGATGTCGCCACGGGCTCGCGCAGTGCGGCGGTCAGGCCGTGGACGTCGCCGCCCGACAGGCCGACCTCGGCCATCAGCTGGTCCAGCAGCGGGGCCTGGGCGCGGTAGCGCAGGGCGCCGTTGACCACCTGGTCGGCCAGGTTGCCGCCATTCGAACCGCCGCCGGCGTCATTGGCGGCCACGCCGTTCATGCCGTCCATCTGCACGATGCGGATGGAGTCGATGGCCTGCAGCGGCTTGACGGACTCGGCGATGATCTTGTCGAGGTTCTCGATCAGCTTGAGGCGGATGGCCATGGCCACCTGGTCGGCTGACAGCAGGTTGGCGGCCTCGTTCAGCGACTTGTTGCCGGCCGCGTCGACGGCGTAGCGCACCCGGGCGGCCTCGGCGGCGACGCGGACCGCCTCGGCGGCGGCCTCGGCCTCGATGCGGGTCTTGTCGGCCGCGCCCTTGGCTTCCTCGCGCAGCGCCTCGGCCTGGTCGGCGGCGGCGGTCTTCTGGGCCTCGGCGGCGACCTTGACGGCGATGGCCTCGCGCTCGGCCTCCTTGGTCGCCTCGATCAGCTCGATGATCTTCTGGCGGTCGGCCGCCTCGCGTTCGCGAACGGTCTTGACCTGCTCCTCGGCGGCGACCGCGATGGCCAGGGCCTTGTCGGCTTCGGCCTGGGCTTCGGACTGGGCGCGGGACTTTTCGGCCACGGCGATGGCGCGGTCCTGTTCCGACAGCTCGATGGCCTTGGCCTTTTCGATGTTCTGGGTGTCGACCGCCCGCGCCTTGGCGATTTCCCGCTCGCCCAGCTCCTGCTCCATGGCAATACGCTGCTGGGCCAGGGCCCGGTCGGATTCGATCTTGGCGGTCTCGATCTGCTGCTGGGCGGAGATCTTTGCGCCCTCGGCTTCCCGCGACTTTTCGGCTTCCTGGCGCGACACCTCGGCGGCCTGTTCGGCGCGGCGGATGGCCAGCTCGCGCTCCTGCTCGAGCTTGGCGTACTCCTCGTCGCGGCTGATCTCCAGCGTGCGGCGCTGGGCCTCCAGGTTCTTGGTGCGGATCTGCACCTGGGTGTCCTGCTCGATGTCGTTGCGCAGCTTCTTGCGCAGCTCGATCTCCTCGGTCAGCCGCGTCAGGCCCTCGGCGTCGAAGGCGTTCGACGGGTTGAAATATTCCATGGCGGTCTGGTCAAGGCCGGTCAGCGACACCGTCTCAAGTTCCAGGCCGTTCTTCAGCAGGTCTTCGCTGGAGACCTGCTGCACCTTCTGGACGAAGTGGGTGCGCTGCTCGTGCAGCTCGGTCATGGTCAGTTCGGCGGCCACCGAGCGCAGGGCGTCGACGAACTTGCCCTCGACCAGGTCTTTCAGCTGTTCGGGATGCATGGTGCGCTGGCCCAGGGTCTGGGCGGCGCTGGCGATGGCGTCGGCGCTGGGCTGGACCCGCACGTAGAACTCGGCCAGCACGTCGACCCGCATGCGGTCCTTGGTGATCAGGGCCTGATCGTTCTTCCGCTCCACGGCCAGGCGCAGGGTGTTCATGTTCACCGGAATGGTCTCGTGGAACACCGGCAAGATCAGCGCGCCGCCGTTCATCACCACCTTCTCGCCGCCGAAACCAGTGCGGACGAAGGAAGTTTCCTTGGAGGCGCGCTTGTAGAGGCGGGCCAGGATCAGTCCCAGGATCAGCAGGGCGAGAAGGCTGCCGCCGGCGATGACGGCGATCTCGATCAGAGCAGGCATGTTCATGATTACCCCCTAGGTACCGGACAAATTCAAAGATCGCGCAGGGATGCGCTGGTGTTCTGGATGGCGAAGAAGCGCGCGCCGGCGTGGCGCACGATGATGACCTGGGAGCCTTCCTCGAACACCTCGCCGGCGTCGTCGGGCTCGATCATCACGTAGTGGGTCTGGCCGTGGGCGTCGCGAACCCGGGCCTGGGCGGCGGAGCCGACCTGGGCCTTGCCGGTGACGATGGTCGCCCAGCGGCCGACCAGGGTCTCGCGGGAGACGGCGGTGGTTTCGTCTTGGGGCAGTATCCTGGCCACGACACGACCGAACAGGCGCGTGAAGGGCAGGGCGGCCGCCATCGCCGCCGGCGCGGCCAGCCACCAGGGCCCAGGCTTGCCGAAGATCCCGGCGATCACCTGCTGCAGGATCAGCCCGACCAGGCCGAAGCTGAACAGGAAGACGACGATCAGCATCAGCAGCGGCAGCCGGCCGACGTTCAGCCAGCTCAGCAGCGAGGGATGATCGAAATCGCCGTCGACGTGCGGGCCATCGGGGGCGTGATCGAGTCCATCGCCCAGCAGCGCGCCGCCGCCCAGGCCGACGGCCTCGACCAGGCCGATCAGCAGCATCAGCACCAGCGCCGCCAGGAACGGCACGTTGTCGCCCGAGGTCAGGAAGGCCAGCATGGGTGTCAATCCGCCTCGGCGGCTCGGGCCGCGCGCAGAGCCGCCAGGCGTTCCTCGACGCGATGGCGGCGGGCCAGTTTGTCCAGTTCCGACAGCTTGGCGCCGCGGTCGGGCTGGGCCGGCTTGGCCGGGGCGCTGGCGCGGACGGCGGCTGCGTTCTGCAGGTCCTCGCTCATCTCGCGGCGCGTGGCTTGCAGGGCGGCCAGATAGCCTTCCAGTTCGGCCTCGCGTGCGGCGGCGTCGCCGACGGCGGTCTCCAGCACCGGGATCTGGGCCTCGATGTCCAGCTGGTGCTCGAGGGCGGCGCGGACCAGGTCCTCGCGGTCTTGCGACAGCGCCAGTTCGACCTGGGCCGAGAGCTCGTCGTGGCGGCTGCTCTGCTCGGCCAGGCGCTTGGCGGCCAGGTGGCGGGCGGCGATGGTCTTGCCCAGCTCGGCGCGGACCTCGTCGATCGCCTCGTCCAGCTCGCGCAGGGCCTGATGCCCCAGGGTGTCGGGCAGGGCGCTTTCGAGGGCGTCGACGATGGCGTGGGCGCTTCCGGCGACGATGCGGCCGACGCGGACGCGGAGGGACTCGGGCATGGGGCTTCTCAAGAGGTGGTGGTCGGCCGGGCGGCCGAGGCTTGGGTGACCAGGCTCATCAGGTCGCCCAGCGCGGCCAGGCGCCGAGCGACGACGCCGGGGTCGTAGGCGGGGGCCGAGGGCGTGACCGCCCAGCGCAGCATCTGCTCGGTCATGCGGGCGGCGCAGTCGGCCAGGCGCGCCTCGTGGCGCTCCATGCGGTTGGCGTCCGCCCCGGCCATCTCGCCGGGCGTGGCCAGGGCCAGGGCCAGGAATTCCTCGATCGTGGTCAGCAGGCCGACGACGACGCCGGAGCGGCGGTCGGTGGCGTCCTCGGCCTGACGCACGGCGCGGACCGCCGGGGCCATGATGTCGTGGCTGGCGCCGAGGGCCCCGGCGAAGGTCTCGGGCGCCTGGGCGCGCTGGCGGGCCAGCCGGATCAGGCCGCGCACCTTATCGCTGGACGTCACCGCCCCCTCCAGCTCAAGCTGGGCCAGGAACAGCGAGTCCTCCTCGGAGAGCCTGACGCTCAAGGGCGTGTTCAGCGCGACCATGGGTGGAGCTTGGCTTGATGTAAGACGATTGTAAACGGTGAAGTTAAATCGTCATACATCGCGGCGCGGGATTTATCCGTCGGCGTGCGGGACCAATCCGTTGACTCCCCGCCGCCCCTCCGCCATAAACCGCCCCTTCTCGCCGCCGGCTTGCCGGACGGCGCGAAAAACGCATGACGGAATGACCCGAAGCCGCCGTTGAGATCGCACCCCTTTTGGGGGAGCCGGCCCGGATCGACGAAAAAGAGTGACTTATGTCCAAGCGCCATAGCGCCAAGTACAAGATCGATCGCCGCATGGGCGAAAACCTCTGGGGCCGGCCCAAGTCGCCGGTGAACCAGCGGTCCTACGGCCCCGGCCAGCACGGTCAGCGCCGCAAGCAGAAGGTTTCGGACTTCGGCCTGCAGCTGCGCGCCAAGCAGAAGCTGAAGGGCTACTACGGCAACCTGACCGAGAAGCAATTCTCGCGCACCTACGAGGAAGCCGCCCGCCGCAAGGGCAACACCTCGGAAAACCTGATCGGCCTGCTTGAGTCGCGCCTGGACGCCATCGTCTACCGCGCCAAGTTCGTGCCGACCGTGTTCGCCGCCCGCCAGTTCGTGAACCACGGCCACGTGCAGGTGAACGGCAAGCGCGTGAACATCGCGTCCTACCGCTGCAAGGCCGGCGACGTGATCACCGTCCGCGAAAAGTCGCGCAACATGGCCCTGGTGCTGGAAGCCGTCGCTTCGTCGGAGCGCGACTTCTGCGACTACATCACCGTGGACGCCAAGGGCCTGTCGGCCACCTTCGTCCGCGCCCCGGAACTGGCCGAGGTGCCGTATCCGGTGAAGATGGAACCGAACCTCGTCGTCGAATTCTACGCTTCGTAAGCGTCGACCCGTCGAAGACGATCGGAAAGGCCCCGGAGCGATCCGGGGCCTTTTTGCTTGTCAGGGCCGGGCCGTCAGCCGTTGAAGTTCAGTCGCAGCCCCGGTCGCGGCCAGCGGGCCTTGTAAAGCCTTCCTGTCCCCGAAGCCGTGATCCAGGCGTCCTGCATGTCGGTTCCGCCAAAGCAGATGTTGGTCACGATCGCGTCGGGCACGGCGAAGTGCTCGGTCGTCCCGTCGGGCGAGAACGCGGTGACGCCGCCGTTGATGATGGTGGCCACGCAGACCCTGCCGTCGGCCTCGACCGCCAGGCTGTCCAGCAGCTGGTAGCCCGGCAGGTTGCAGACCACGTTTCCCGGCTGCAGCGGCGCGGGATCGGCCAGCACGCCGGGCTCGGCTACCTCGAACGACCATAGCCGGCCCAGCAGGGTGTCGGCCATGTAGACGGTCTTCTCGTCGGGCGACAGGCCCACGCCGTTGGGCGAGATCAGGTGGTCGCGCCAGCGGGTGATCTTCGACCCGTCGGGCAGGGCGTAGTAAAGTGCGCCGTGCTTGCGGCCGTCGGGCGTGCTGCAGCCGTGGTCGGTGAACCAGAAGCCGCCCCGCCGGTCGAAGACCAGGTCGTTGGGGCCCACCAGCGGCTTGCCGTCGCATTCGGTATAGAGCGTGGTCACCGCGCCCGTGGCGGGATCGACCCGCTGGATCGAGCCGCCCCGGTGGCTGGGCGGTGTGGGGCCGGGTACGTTGAGGCCGCCCATGTCGACGAACTGGAAGCTGCCGCCGTTGTTGGTGACATAGATCGCCCCATCCGGGCCGATGGCCGCGCCATTGGGCCCGCCCGGGACCTGGGCCACCGTCTCCTTGCGCCCATCGGGATGCACCCGGGTCAGAACCTGGCCCTGGATCTCGACAAGGATCACCGAGCCGTCGACCATGGCGATCGGCCCCTCGGGGAATTGCAGGCCCTCGGCGACGAGTTCCAGCTCCATGCGTCTCTCCCGGCATGGCGCCGCTAGCGGGCGCATGTCGGGAGTAAACGATCGTTTGAATGACGGAGCAAGCGCGTTCGCAGGCAAGCCCCGCAGGACGCGACCCGCCTCAGTTCAGGTCATAGAGCTCATACGCGATCAGCCCGCCATCGCTGCCCAGGAAGGCGCGGCCGTGGGCCGAGCGCACCAGGGCCTCGCGGTCCACCCACTTGGGTGTGGCGTCGGAGGCGTCCGCGCCCTGGGTCGCGCAGGGGACGACCAGGCGCACCGACTGGCGAGGCCTGAAGCGTTTGCCGCGCTCGGCCCGGATCGCTCGACCGAACACCCGGCAGCTGGCCACCTCGCCGCCGTCCAGCGGTCGCACCTTGACGACGTTGAACACCACCACGTCGGTGGCCGCCGCCCGCGCCAGGCTGTCGCCCTGGCCCAGGCCGATATCGGCCTCGGCGGCGCCGGCCATGCCGACGCAGAGGGCAAGGGCGCAGAGCAGGCCGGTCAGGGCGCGGGAACGGGCGGTCATCATCGACGCTCCAGGACACGGAAGACGAAGGCGTGGTCGTCGTCGGGACCGGCGGGATGTTCCTCGCGGCGCACCTCGGTCCAGGCCGCCTCGTCGAAGGCGGGGAAGCTGACGTCGCCCGAAACCTCGGTCTGGACCTCGGTCAGGTACAGTCGCCTGGCCTTGGGCAGGGCGGTCTCGAACAGGGCCCGGCCGCCGATCACGCAGACCTCGTCGACCCCGTCCTCGGCCGCCTGTTCCTTGGCCATCTGCACGGCCTCCAGGAAACTTTCGCAGACCACGGCCTGGGGCGGCTCGAACGAGCCGTCGCGCGACAGCACGATGTTCATCCGCCCCGGCAGCGGCTTGCGCGGCAGGCTGTCCCAAGTCTTGCGCCCCATGATCACGGGCTTGCCCATCGTGCAGGCCTTGAAGATCGCCAGGTCGGACTTCAGCCGCCATGGCAGGTCGTTGTCGCGGCCGATGACGCCGTTGAGGGAGCGAGCCACTGGGCCGACGGTCAGGATAACGGGCATGGGACAAGTTTACCCTGCGTCGGGCGCCGCGGCCACCGCTCTGTCGGATTTGCGATGGCGGCTGACGGTTCAGCCGCCGAAGGGGACGATGATTTGCTGGGCGCCGGCGCGGGCGATCAGTTCGCCGTCGGGCCGGCGGAGTCGGCCTCGACATGGATCACGCCCTTGGTCCGGGCGACCACCCGGCCCGCGATCGCGAGGATCTCGGCCTTACCGACCCGGATGAAGTCGACCTTCAGGTTGCTGGTGCGGAACATCGCATCGGCGGGTGCCACGGTCATGGCCGCGAAGGCCAGGATCTGGTCGGCCAGGGCGGCGACATAGCCACCGAACAGCGAGCCGTCGCTGTTGAGCAGCTCCGGGGCCGGGGTCCAGGTCTTGCGCACCCAGCCTTCGCTCCAGTCGTCCAGGCCGCCGAGTTTCAGAGTCTGGACGACGGGCGGGAGGGCGGTGTCGCCGCTCTTGATCTGGTCGAGCCGGTCGGTGGCCCAGGTCAAACCGCGACCGCCGCCTTGATGTGCGGGTGAGCCTCGTAGCCTTCCAGCTGGAAGTCCTCGTACGCGAAGGCGAACAGGTCGCGCTTGTCGGCCATCTTCAGGGTGGGGAACGGTTTGGGCTCGCGCCGAAGCTGTTCGCGGGCCTGGTCCAGATGGTTCAGATAGAGGTGCGCGTCGCCGAAGGTGTGGACGAACTCGCCCGGCTTCAGCCCCACCACCTGGGCGACCATCATGGTCAGCAGGGCGTAGGAGGCGATGTTGAACGGCACGCCCAGGAAGACGTCGGCGCTGCGCTGGTAGAGCTGGCAGCTGAGCTTTCCATCCGCCACGAAGAACTGGAACAGGCAGTGGCAGGGCGGCAGGGCCATGTCCTCGACATCGGCCGGGTTCCAGGCGCTGACGATGTGGCGGCGGCTGTTGGGATTGGTCTTCAGGCCCTCGATCAGGTTGGCGATCTGGTCGATGGACTGGCCGTTCGGCGCGGCCCACGAGCGCCACTGCTTGCCGTAGACCGGCCCCAGGTCGCCGTTCCCGTCGGCCCATTCGTCCCAGATCCTGCAGCCGTTGTCCTGCAAGTACTTCACGTTGGTCTCGCCGCGCAGGAACCACAGCAGCTCGACGATGATCGAGCGCAGGTGCAGCTTCTTGGTGGTCAGGACCGGGAAGCCCTTCGACAGGTCGAAGCGGATCTGCCGGCCGAACACGCCCAGCGTGCCGGTGCCCGTGCGGTCGCCGCGCTGGACGCCGTTGTCCAGGATGTCGGCCAGCAGGTTCAGGTACTGCCGCTCGGGATGGTCGGCGGCGGCGGGATCGGCATGGATGGGCGCGACGGCGTTCATGACGTCATTGTCCTACGCGAATCGCCGCGCTGGCCAATCACAAAAACGCCCCGCTCGAGGTCTCGGGCGGGGCGTCTGGTCGTGGATCTGTCGCGGGCCTACTTCGCCGGCTCCAGGCCGGTGTTCAGCACCCAGCCGACATTGTCGTTCTCGTCGGCCACTTCCCACCACAGGCCGTTCTTGGTTCCGGTCGGATAGACGATGGCGCCGGCGGGGAGGGCGCGGATCAGCTTGCCGCCGGCCGCCGCGGTAGCGCGCATGTTGGTCACGCGGGTCGCCACGAAGGTCTTGGACGGCGCGTCCGCCGCGGCCGTGGTCGTCGCCGACAGCAGGCCGAGGTCCGTGACCAGCTTGGTGTAGCTGTTGATGAACGACAGGGTGATGATCCGGCCGATCTCGGTGTCCTCGTAGCCGCCGCCGACGGCGCCGCCGAAGCCCCAGCCGCCGCCCGCGCCCCAGCCGATGTCGTTCTTGGCCGCATAGCCCTCCTGCACGGCCACCGTCTCGGTGGTGCGCACATTGGTCAGGGACAGCACGGTGTTGGCTTCCAGCTTCTTGGTCTTGATGCCGCCGACCAGGCCGCCGACGCGACCGCCGATCAAGCCGCCGATGGCGCCGGCCACCGCGCCGCCGCCGGCGTTGCTGTCGCTGGCCTGGACCTCGGCCACCAGCACGTAGTCGGCGGCCTTGACCTGGCCCTGGCCGACGTTGGAGCCGCGCTGCAGGCCCAGATTGCCGCCGATGTTGCGCTCGATCTGCGCCGCGTTGAGCCCCGCGCCGCGGTCGACCAGGTTGAAGCAGCCCGACTTCTGGACCATGGCCTTCAGCAGCTTCTGCGGCGAAGCCAGATTGTACTGCATCCAGCCGCGCGGATCGTCGCCGTCCATGATCGACAGGGTGCCCAGCTTGCGGGCGCAGTGGGGGATCTCGGCGACCGCCTGGGTCTGGAGCTTCTGGGCGTTGCTCGGCTTGGCCTGGGCCAGGGCCGCGCTCGGCGCGAGGATCGACAGCGTGAGGCCGGCCGTGAGCAGGCCCGATAACGGTTTCATGATGTGCTCCAGTAATCCCTGACTGCGAGCGCCAACCTTAGCTTGCGCGGAGGGCGCGGCCAAGCTCGCGTCAGCCGGCGAAGCCGCCTTGATCCAGGAAGGCCTGCTCGGCCGCGGTCGTGCTTCGGCCCAGGGCCTTGTTTCGGTGGGGAAAGCGGCCAAAGCGGGCGATGATGTCGCGGTGGGCGATGGCCCATTTCAGGCTGTCGGCGTCGCCGGTGTCCTTCAGCAGCCCCTCGAACAGGGCGATGCTGGTTTCCTGGTCGGCCAGGGATTCGGAGTGCTCGTAGGGCAGGTAGAAGAACGGCCGCAATTCGGGGGCGACGGCCTTGTCGTGGCCGGCCGCCACCGCGGCGGCGGCGACGGCGCGGGCCTTGCCGTCGGTGGCGAAGGCGTGGCCGCTGTCGCGGTAGAGGTTGCGAGGAAACTGGTCCAGCAGGATCACCAGGGCCAGGGCGCCGTCGGCTTCAGCCGCCCAGGCGTCGTACTTGCCTCGCGCGGCGGCCAGGTGGACGGGCTCGAACTTCAGGCGGATGGCGTCGTCGAAGGCGTCGGATTTGGCGAACCACTTGTCGGGGCCGGCGGCGGTCCAGAAGCCCAGCACATCCTGCGGTTTGGCGGTCATGGCGGATCCCCTTTTCAGACAATCTGGGATGGGCGGCGTCGTTCAAACGCGGTTCATGGAGCAAGGCCGACACTTCCATACAAGGGATGAGCGACGGGGCCAGCGCAAGGGCCCCCTGGAGCACTTGGAAAGACATGAAACGTCTGATTACGGCCGCGATGATCCTGTCCCTGATGGGCGGCGTCGCGGCGGAAGCCGCCGGGGCCGGGCAGGATCGCCCGGATCGTCGGGGCGAACGCGGCGCCAGCCGGGACGGCGGCCGCGGCGACGAGGGCGGCGGCTGGCGTCAGCAACAACAGCAGCCCCAGCAAGCCCAGCCCGCGCCTCAGGCCCGCAATCCGCGGGAAGGCGGCGGCTGGCGCCCGTCGCGCGAGGACCGTGGCGATCGCGGCGGCCGTCCCGACTGGAACGGCGGCGGCCGGCCGGCGCCCGAGGCTCAGCAGCCCCCGCAGCCGCAGCAAGCCCCGCCCGCGCCTCAGGCCCGCAACCCGCGGGAAGGCGGCGACCGGGACGGCTGGCGAGGCCGGGACGGTCGCGACGGCCGCTGGGATCGTGGCGATCAGAACCGCGACGACCAAAACCGTGGCGATCGGAACTGGAGCGACCGCGGCGATCGCGGCGACCGCAACGGCGGCTGGGACCGGGGTCCCGGACGTGGCGACCAGGGCCGTCCCGACTGGGGCCGTCCGGGTCACAACGGTCAGTGGCGCGACCGCGACAACGATCGCCCGCGTTACGACCAGCGCCGCTACCGGCCCTCGTATCGCGCCGTGCAGCGCTACCGGGTCCCGGCCTACCGCTATCCGCGCGGCTTCTATGTTCGGCATTGGGCGTTCGGCGACTACCTGCCGGGCGGCTGGTACGGTTCGTCCTACTATCTGGACGCCTGGCGCTACGGCCTGCCCTATCCGCCGATCGGCTGCGAATGGGTGCGGGTCGGCGACGACGCCGTGCTGGTCGACGTCTGGAGCGGCCAGGTGCTGAGCGTCTATTACGACCTGTTCTGGTAGATCGGCCTCGTCCTGAATGGACCCCGGGCGGATTTCGATCCGCCCGGGGTTTTTCGTTTCCGGGCCGCTCTCAAGTCCAAGGTTTCCGTGCTGAGGTTTTTCGACGGAGCGTGTCGGCGGTCGGTCTGGAGGATCGTCCTGGGGGCTCTGCCGCGGCGCCTTCCGCCGCATGGCGACCTCGAAAGGAAAGACGATGTTGAAAGCTTCGCCCATGGTCTGGACAGGACGCGTCCTGTCCGGCCTGTTCGCCCTGTTCATGCTGGGCGCGTCCGTCCTGCCGAAACTGACCGGCATGCCAGTGGCGGCCGACACCCTGACCGCCCTGGGCTGGAAGGCCGATTACGTTCTGATGATCGGACTCATGGAGCTGACCTTCGTCGTCCTCTACCTGTTCCCGCGTACGGCCGTGCTGGGCGCGGTTCTGATGACCGGCCTGCTGGGCGGGGCGATGGCCACCCAGATCCGAGTCGAGAACCCGCTGTTCAGCCACGAGTTGTTCTCGATCTATCTGGGCCTGTTCATGTGGGGCGGCCTCTGGTTGCGCACCCCGGCGCTGCGAGCGCTGTTCCCTTGGCGCGAGACGGCGAACGCCTAGAGCACCGCGCGGAAAAGTGGACGCCGGTTTTCCGCAAAAGCGATGCGAAAACAGAAATCTAGAGCAAGCTGCCCGATTCCTGTATCGCGCGGCTTGCTCTAGACGTTCGTCGTCGACTTCGCCGCCCGCTCGTCGGCCTTGGTCGCCACGATCCCCTTCAGGGCCACATGGGTGATGAAGCGATCGACCCAGGCGTCGAAGTCGGCGAGGTGGTCGGTCTCGGTCATCATGTCGTCGGCCTGATCGTCGGCATAGGGCCGCCCCTCGCCAAACACGCCCGCGGTCCACAGCGGATCGGGAACCTCGATCCCACTGTAGCGGCACTGCCAGACCAGGCCCTGATAGGCCATTCTCTCGTCTTTGTAGGGCTCCTGGCCCGGATCGAACCAGTCCTTGCGCCGGACCAGCCGGGGCCTGCCGTCCTCACCCATCTCGTTGGCCCCGCCGTCGCAATAGGTGAAGAACGCCGCCGTGCGGCCCTCCAGGTGGTTTCGGGTCAGCCGCCGCCACTGGGGCGAGCGCTCCAGGGCCTGGGCTTTCAGGGTGTCCTTCTTGTCGATGAGGTCGGGGCGCGGATTGCCGCCGGCCGCGCAGACCAGGCGGTCGAACATCAGCTTGAAGTTTGTGGAGGGGCCATACCAGTTGGTCGGACCGATGAAGGCCCAGGCGTCGGCCCGGGCCAGGCGGCCATAGAGGTCCAGGTCCCACATCAGATCCGGCTGGGCGCCGCTGCGCGGGCCGTAGCAGTTGCAGGGCCAGACGCAGAGCGCCATCGACGAGCTGACGCAGGCGTTGCAGGCCTGGATCTTCGGCCTGCCGTGCTGGTTGCCCAGGTCCTCGGTGTCGATCTGCCACGCGGCGGGCAGGCGGGCGGCCATCCGCAGCATCAGGGCGCGGGCCTTGGAATCCAGGCCCGGACAGCTGTTCTGGCGTCGCTGCGAGCCGGCGACCACCAGCACCCGCAGGGCGCGGTCCTCGCTGGGCCTGGGGGAAATAAGCGGGGCGTCTTCGGGCGCTTCTTCGAGGCTGGCCATGGCGGGGAAACGCTCCAGCGTCTAAAACGTCGCCACAGAGGCTTTCCGGCCACAACGTTCTGTCGTCGTCGCCTTGACGAAACGGCAAAAAAACGCTCAAACGCCCGGCCTTTGTCGCTCCGCCGTTGCGCGGGGTGGCCATATTGACCAAGTCCTGGAGAAAAAACATGCGCGTCTATTATGATCGCGACGCCGACCTCGCCCGCATCCTGGACAAGAAGATCGCGATCGTAGGCTATGGTTCGCAAGGTCACGCGCATGCCCTCAACCTTCGGGACTCGGGCGCGACCAACGTCGCCGTCGCCCTGCGCGCCGGCTCGCCGACCGCCAAGAAGGCCGAAGGCGAAGGCCTGAAGGTCATGACCGTGGCCGAAGCCGCCGCCTGGGCCGACCTGCTGATGATCCTGGCGCCCGACGAGCACCAGGCCGCCATCTACAAGAACGACATCGCGCCCAACATCCGCGACGGCGCGGCCCTGCTGTTCGCCCACGGCCTGAACGTCCACTTCGGCCTGATCGAGCCCAAGGACACCATCGACGTGCTGATGGTCGCCCCGAAGGGCCCGGGCCACACCGTGCGCGGCGAGTACCAGAAGGGCGGCGGCGTGCCCTGCCTGATCGCGGTGCACCACAACGCCACCGGCAACGCCCTCGACCTGGGCCTGGCCTATGCCAGCGCCATCGGCGGCGGCCGCTCGGGCATCATCGAGACCAACTTCCGCGAAGAGTGCGAAACCGACCTGTTCGGCGAGCAGGCCGTCCTCTGCGGCGGCACGGTCGAACTGGTCCGCGCCGGCTTCGAAGTGCTGGTGGAAGCCGGCTACGCGCCGGAAATGGCCTATTTCGAGTGCCTGCACGAGCTGAAGCTGATCGTCGACCTCATGTACGAAGGCGGCATCGCCAACATGAATTACTCGATCAGCAACACGGCCGAGTACGGCGAATACGTCACCGGCCCGCGCATCATCACCGCCGAGACGAAGGCCGAGATGAAGCGGGTGCTGGACGACATCCAGTCGGGCAAGTTTGTCCGCGACTTCATGCTGGAGAACCAGGTCGGCCAGCCGAGCTTCAAGGCGACCCGTCGCCGCTCGGCCGAGCACCAGATCGAGGAAGTCGGCGGCCGCCTGCGCGCCATGATGCCCTGGATCGCCAAGAACAAGCTGGTGGACGTGGCCAAGAACTAGGCCTCGGCTTCATCGCCGGAGCGACGAACGGCGGGCTCGAAAGGGCTCGCCGTTTTTCGTTGCGCGCTACCCCAGCACGAACACCGGTCCCCAGGCCACCTGGTACTTCCGCGCGCCGGTCGACAGGTGCGGGCGCAGCTGCCAGGCGCCCGGCGGCAGGGTCCGGGCTCCCGGCGCCTCGACATAGGTCTCGACCAGAGCCTCGACGCCGGGCTCGGAGACCGAGAACTGGTCGATGCGCGGGGTGGCGTTGGCCAGGCCCGCGGCGATGGCCGCGACCGACGCCACGCGGAGGGGCGCGGGAGTGGTCAGACGGGCGGAGACCTCGGCATAGGCTCCTACGGCGATCACCTCACGCCCCCGGCGCAGCGCGCCGTAGCCCACATGGGTGAAGCCCGGGGCCAGCAGGTTGGCGCGGTGGCCGGCGCTGCCCTTCCACTGGCCCATGATCTGGTCGGGCCGCACCGCGCCGTCGGCGTTCAGCCGCTCGGCGATGTTCTCGGCCGGGGCGCCGACCAGGTCGCGGGCCAGCAGGCCGACCCGCGCGGCGGGGCCGAAGCCCTCACGGGTCATGTGGTCGAAGACGCCGGTGCGGGCGATGTCGGCGGCGTGGGCGCGGGCCGCCAGGGTCAGGCCGGGATCGGGCGCGAGTTCGGAAAGGCCCCGGCCGCGCCGGAAAAGGTCGCCCAGGTCACGCAGGTCGGTCTCGAAATCGGGGTCGAAGTCGCCCCGGCTCTCGGCCAGCTGGCGGCGCAGGCGGCGGTCGTAGGCGAGCCACGGATCGCTGGGGGCGGCCTGGGCGAGGCCGGGAGAGACCAGGGCGGCGGCGGTCGTGGCGATCAGGGCGCGGCGGTCCAGGTCGGTCTTTGGAGCGATCATGGTTCTCATGGCGGTTGACAGCGTCGCGTTTCGGCAAGTTCTAAGGGACATGAGACCCGTACGTTCCATCTGGCTGGCCGGCCCCGAGCCCTGGCTTCCCGACGCCGAGGCCCAGGCCGCGCGCCAGCGCGCCTTCTGCGCCGACAACGGCTTCACCGGCCTGACCGCGCCGGCCGTCGTCGAGACCCAGGCCGACAATGTCGAGGTCCAGGCCCGCGAACTCTACGCCGAGAGGATGGCCAAGCTGCGGCAGGCCGACGCCGGGATCATCAACCTGACGCCGTTCCGCGGCCCCTCCTGCGCCAGCGCCGCCGCCTTCGAGGCCGGGGTTCTGGCCGGGCTGGGGCGTCCGGTCGTGGCCTATGTCAACGTCGCCGACGAGAGCGAGGCCGAATATGTCGACCGGGTCGAGGTGCATGTCGGCGCCCAGCGCGACGAGCACGGCGTGTGGCGCGACGGGGACGGCTGCGTGGTCGAGGACTTCGGCCTGCCCGAGACCCTGATGCTCTGGGCCGAGGCCCGCCGGCTGTTCGTGATCATCACCGACGACCCGCTGCACGACCTGACCGGGCTGGAGATGTGCCTGGAGGCGCTGGCGTTGTATGCGGAGTAGGGGGCTAGGGCTCACGCACTTGCCCCCTACGGATCGCTTCGCGATCGTCTTCCCCCATAGGGGGAAGAGCTTACGCGCTTAGGCTCCGCCCCCTATGGGGGCGGACAGGCGGCGAAGCCGCCAGGTGGGGGCAAGTGATCACCACCCGAGCGCCGCATCTCCCCGCAAGATCGCCTCGGCCGCCGCTGAATGCCCCGGGCTGTCCCGCTCGTGCAGCACCAGCGGCGGCAACAACACCAGCGGGGCCTTGCCGGTCTTGATCGCCCGGACGATCACCCGCTTGGCCGGAGCGTCGGCGAAAGGCGCGACCGGGCGAATCCGGAACGAGCCGGCCTTGGGCGCCAGCAGGGCCAGCAGGTCGGCCAGCCGGTCGGCGCGGTGGATCACGGTGATCGTCCCGCCCTCGCGCACCGCCTTGAGACAGAAACCGGTCCAGGCCGCCAGGCCGCCATCCGCCATCCAGGCCCCGGACTTCTCCGGCGCGGGGGCGCGCAAGGCGGCGGGGTCGTCGAAGAACGGCGGATTGCTCATGACCGCGTCGAACACCGGCAGCTCCAGGAAGCGGAAGCCGCGCTCGACATCGCCCCCGACGATCTCGACCCGATCCTGGAGTCCATTGAGCGCCGCATTGGCTCGGGCCAGTTCGACGGCGACGGAATCGCGCTCCACGCCGACGAATCGGGCGCCGGGGCGGCGGGCGGCCGCCGCCAGCAGCGCGCCGCCGACCCCGCAGCCGGCCTCGATCACCCGCTCGCCGGGCTCCGCGTCGCAGGTCGCCGCCAGCAGGGCCGCGTCCAGGCCCGCCCGATAGCCCGCCAGGGGCTGGCGCAGCCGCACGCGGCCGTTGAGGACGGCGTCTTCGGTGACGCTTGGCGGGCTTCCGGCCGCGGGTATCTCGTTCGGCAACGTTTCAAGCCTTGTGCTCGCCTTGACCCTGACCTATCCCGCCACCATTGTCGCTCGCAACGGCTGATCAAGCCCAAGGGACGCGAGGCGTACGCCGACCGCCGGCGGGCGTCAGCCAGGGAGAGTATGGTTTTGGACGCAGCTGCAGCGACCCTCGCCCGCCAGCCGGGATCGGTGGATCGTCTCGTGCGGCTGGCCGCCGCCGACATGGCCGGGGTCGATGCTCTGATCACCGCGCGCATGCAGAGCGAAGTGCCGGTCATTCCGGCCCTGGCCGAGCACCTGATCGCCGCCGGCGGCAAGCGCCTGCGTCCGCTGCTGACCGTGGCCGCCGCGCGCTTGGCCGGCTCGGACAACGACACCTGCCTGAAGCTGGCCGCCGCCGTCGAGTTCATCCACACCGCCACCCTGCTGCATGACGACGTGGTCGACGGCAGCCAGCTGCGGCGCGGCAAGGTCGCGGCCCACCTGATCTGGGGCGCGGCGCAGAGCGTGCTGGTCGGCGACTTCCTGTTCGCCCGGGCCTTCGAGCTGATGGTCGAGACGAACTCGATGAAGGCGCTGGAGATCCTGGCCCGTGCAAGCCGCGTGATCGCCGAAGGCGAAGTGCTTCAACTAACCCGCAGTCACGACCTGAACCTTTCGCAGGCGCTGTACCTGGAGATCATCGGCGCCAAGACCGCCGAGCTGTTCGCCGCGGCGTCGGAAGCCGGCGGCGTCTCGGCCGGCGTCCCGACCGAGAAATCCGACGCCCTGCGCGCCTATGGCATGAATCTCGGCCTGGCCTTCCAGCTGGCCGACGACGCTCTGGACTACGGCGGGACGACCGAAGCCCTGGGCAAGAACGCCGGCGACGACTTCCGCGAAGGCAAGGCCACCTTGCCGCTGCTGCTGGCCATCGCCCGCTCGGGCCCGCGCGAGGCCGAGTTCTGGGAACGGGCCATCGGCCGCCGCGAGCAGACCGAGGTCGATTTCCGCCGGGCTCGCGAACTGATCGTCGGCACCGGCGCGCTAGAGGCTACGCTCGATCTGGCCGCCGCCTATGCCGACAAGGCCAAGGCGGCCCTGTCGGGCTTCCCGGCCAACGACTGGCGCGCCAGTCTCGAGAGCCTGGCCGACTTCGCGGTCAGTCGGCGGGCCTGACATGGCCAGGGCGGGGCGGCGGGCCTCCTCCGAGACTTCACGCGACGAAGCGAACGACCACGCTCACCGCGCCGGCGAGGCGGCCGGTCAGGTGATCGGCGGCGGCCTGGGCGTGGTGATCGGCTTCTGCGTCCTGCTGCTGATGTTCGGCCCGGTGCTGTGGGCCCCGCTGTGGGCGGCCGTTTCGGCGGCGATGCAGGTCAAGGCCCTGGCCCACAACGGCTGGCTGACCGCCGGCGCGGCGATCGCCGCCGGTCTGGCCGTGGCGTTCCTCCAGTTCCTGCTGCTGATCCAGAAGAGCCCGCTGCTGCGCTATCCGGCGGTGTTGCTGTTCTCGCTGGCCTGGGTGGGCGGGCTGTGGCTGGAAGCGACCGCCCCGCGGCACGATTGGCTGGCTCCACCGCCCTGGCATGCGCCGGGACCATGGGCGATGGCCCTCGTCGGCGTCGGTACGGTGATCTATGCCGGGCTGTATCTGCTGATCCTGACGCGCTTCGCCAAGGGTCGATGGGCCAAGCGGTGGCAGCTGCTCAAATAGGTTGGGAGGCCCTGCGTCCTTCGAGGCGCGCTGCGCGGGCGTTTTAGGATGAGGAGCTTTGTTGCTGCTGAACTCCCCATCCTGAGGAGCGAGCCGCCGACGAAGCTCGACGGGCGCAGGGCGAAAGCCGCTAGGCCCCGGCCTTCAGGCACAGGTCCAGGTGCGTGCCGTTGTCGTCCTCGACGTGGCGCGTCCAGGCCGCGTCGATCCGGGCGATGACCTCGGCGGCGTCCGCGCCCTTGACCGCCTCGCGCTTCTTCTTGCGGTGCAGGATCTCGACGCCGTAGCCCAGGTCCAGGAAGAAGCTCAGCAGGGCCGAACCCTCGGCGCGCGAGGTCTCGGCCTGGAAACGCGGCGAATATTCCAGGAAGGTGATCGGCTTCTGCTCGGCCATGAACGCCTTGGCGCCCATGAAGGCGCGGTATTCCATGCCCTCGATGTCGATCTTCATCACGTCGACCTTGCCCAGCTCGCCGCGCAGCAGGTCGATCGGCACCACGGGGGCGAAATCGTAGTCGCTCAGGTCGTCGGGCGCGGCCTGGCCCGCGGGTTCCAGCTGGTGGTTGTTGTGCATGGTCTGGCGGCGCAGGAAGGCCGTCTCCAACCTATCGGACACCCCCACCAGGATCAGGCGGATGTTGTCGATGGCGTTGGTCCTGGCGCTCTCCAGGATCACCCGTCCGTTGCCTGGGCTCATCTCGATCGCGATCACCCGGCCGGCGGGACCCACCTTCTTGGCGGCGGGCAGGGCGAAGGCGCCCCAGCTGGCTCCGACGTCCAGCACGGTCATGCCGGGCTTCAGGGTCTGGAGGAAGTAGTCCAGCACCCAGGGCTCGTAGTCCTTGCCGTCCAGCAGCTGCTTGGTGATCACCCAGTGGTCGGGCATGCGGAACGTGCAGCCGCGGAACTTCACCGAGGCGGGGACGGGGGCGACGCCGACCGGCAGCGAGATCGCCTGGTGCTTCTTCTTGCGGAACAGACCCATCGTGCCCTCGTTCGGTGCCTCGCGCGGAATCGCGCCGCGCCTTTGTTTCGGAGGCGTCACATAGCGATACCTTGTGGCAAGGTCACGTCCGGCGAGGCCTGAAAGGCGAAGCTCGACATCACCCGCGATTCGTCGCACGCCTAGGTTCGCGACTTCCGGAGGCCGTCATGATCCGCCTGCTGCTCAACATCCTGTGGTTCATCTTCGGCGGCTTCATCTCCGGCTGCCTATGGCTGCTGGGCGGCCTGTTGCTGGCGATCACCATCGTAGGCCTGCCCTATACGGGCGCGGCCTGGCGCATCGCCGGCTTCGCTTTCTGGCCGTTCGGCAAGGAGATCGTGCCGCGCGACCTGGTGACCGGCCGCGAGGACCTGGGCACCGGCCCCCTCGGCTGCGTGCTCAACGTGATCTGGTTCGTGCTGGGCGGCTGGTACATCGCCCTGGCCCATCTGATCGCCGCCGTGGCCGAGGCCGTGACGATCATCGGCATCCCGTTCGCGATCAAGGACCTGCAACTGGCCGTCGTGGCCCTGGCTCCGATCGGGCGGACCGTGGTTGACCGGCGCTAGAAGCCGGTGAACAGGCGGTCGATCGCCCGGCGGATATCGTCTTCGTAAGCCGCGAGAGAGCCACGCGGCCGGCCAAGCAATCGGCGCTCGATATTGGTCAGGAAGGCCGCGTTCATCACCAGGACCTCGCCGGCGAAGTCGACTTCGATCAGGACCTTGCCGCTTGCGCGGGCTGATCCAGCCGCATCAGCGGCGCGACGATCAATGTCGGCAGCGCGTCGAACAGGTGGGATTGAAGGACGACGAGATAGGGGACCTTAGCGCGCGTGGCCGCGGTGGGATTGTCGCAGACGTCGTACTGGCGGATCACCAGCGACGCCACTCCGCACCGAAGGCGCCATGCTCGTCGACGAAGCGGTTCAACTCGTCGATGACGCCGGCGTTCTCGTCCGCCCATCGCCGCGCACGTTCCTCGGCGCCGGCCGGATCGACCTTCTGGAGGTGCAATCGAAGCTGCGTCTCACTCATGCCGGCGACGGAGATTCCCAGTCGCTTGGCCTGCGCCAGCAGTTCCGGATCGATGCCGATGTCGAGTTCGACCTTGCCCATGGGCCAAGGCTAACACGCGCCTTGCCGCGCGTCAGGCTTCGAAGTCGTCGTCGGCCAGCAGCACGTCCAGGAAGGTCTGGCGTCGATTGAGGAAATTGCGGGTCACCTGGAAGTGCTCGGTGTCCTCGTAGTCCACTCGCTCAAGGCCGCGCTCGGAGGCCTGGTAGATCCAGGCGTCGGGATAGCCCAGCAGGATCGGCGAATGGGTGGCGATGATGAACTGCGAGCGGGCCAGGACCAGTTCATGCAACCGCGCCAGGAACGACAGCTGCCGCTGCGGCGACAGGGCCGCCTCGGGCTCGTCGAGAATATAGAGGCCGTCGCCCCGGAAGCGGTTGTCGAACAGGGCGAAGAAGGCCTCGCCGTGCGACTGTTCGTGCAGCGGCGTGTCGCCGTAGCCGCCGACCCCGACCTCCTCGATATAGCTGGCGACGTTGAAGAAGCTCTCCGCGCGCAGGAAATAGCCGTCGATCGGACGAAGGGCGCCGCGAACCCTGCGAATGTAGTTGTTCAAGGACGAATGCGAAGCGCGGGTGGAGAAGTTGACGTTGGTCGACCCGCCTTCCGGATTGAAGCCCCAGGCCATGGCCAAGGCCTCGATCAGGGTCGACTTGCCTGAACCGTTTTCGCCGACGAGGAACGTGACGCGCGGATGGAACGCCAGGCGGTCCAGGTCGCGCACCACAGGCAGGTTGAACGGATAGGCGTTGGGGTTCCATCCGTCGCGCCGCTCGAACAGGGCTTCGATCCAGTAGGGACGGTCGAGGGCGGTCATGGCGCGCGAAGTCCCGCCCAGGACAGGCCGCCGGGCAGGTCGAAGTCGGCGTAGTCGACCTGCAGCACGCGGCGGCGGCGTGGCGGCGCGGCGCGGTCCGAGGCGTGCAGGATCGGCGTGGCGTAGGCCCAGACGTCGCCCGGCTCGGCCAAGCAGGCGATTTGCGGATGTTCGGCTGCGCGGAGGGCCACGTTCTCGGCGGCCACGCGGCCGAGGCGGTGCGAGCCCAACGCCGCCCGGAGCAGTGCGTTGCCGGCATCGACGAGGTCGAGGTGGACGCGCAGGGTGACCGTCCGGGCCAGGATCGCGAACGGCGGCGCGACGTGCAACAGGCCGTCCTTGGTGGACCAAGGCCCGAAGCCCTCGACCTCGACTCGTTCGGCCACCGGCAACACGCGGTCCTGGTGCCAGGCCACGGCCCAGTTCGCCTCTGGCGTCTTGTCAAACATCACCGCGCGCACCGGTCGGGCGGAGGCAGAGGTGAGGCAGGCGGCCAAGGCGCCGATTGCGCCGTTCGCCGCAAGCAGGTCGGCCAGGATCGCGTCGCCCCGAAGTCGCGCACCGGGACGGGCTCCGACCCGTTCGTCGGCCAGGGAGCGTAGGGCTTTGACGGTCGTGTCGTCGAGCGCGGCGCGAAACAGCGTCGCGCCGTCGCGGGCGAAGTCGAGGGTCTGGCTCACCCGACGCTCCGCCGCAGCACGTGCGTCCAGGGGCCCGAACGGTCTGGCGAGAACCCCTGCGCCTTCCAGAACGGCGCAGCGGCGGGAGAGGCGGCGGCGTTGCAGGTCAGGAGGTCGACTTGGTCGAGGGCTTCCTGGATCAGGGCGGAGGCCAGGGTGCGGCCGACGCCTTGGCGGCGGAAGGCGGGGCGGACATAGAAGCGGCGCACGCGGCGGGCCGGTTCGGTCGCGGCGGGTTCGATCGACACGCCGCCGATCCCCGCCAGCTCGCCGGCCAGCAGCGCGCCCAGCAGGGCCTCGCCATCGCCGTCGAAGCGCTGGTCGCCGCTGGCCCATCCGTCGGCCAGCCGCGCCATGTGGCCGACGCCCTCGCTCGCCGCGTCGGCGAGGAGGGCGTCGAAGCCTTCCGGCAGGTCCTCAAGGATCCGGATCAGCTGAAGCAAGATCAGCCCGGCGAGATCATGTTCTCGGGGCGGACGTACTGGTCGAACTCTTCGTTGGTCAGGTAGCCGCCGCCGACGGCTTCCTCGCGCAGGGTGGTGCCGTTCTTGTGCGCGGTCTTGGCGATCTTGGCGCAGATGTCGTAGCCCAGCTTGCCGTTCAGGGCCGTGACCAGCATCAGCGAGTTCTCGACGCCCTTGGCGATGTTGTCGACGCGCGGCTCGATGCCGACCACGCAGTTGTCGGTGAAGCTGATCGCGGCGTCCGACAGCAGGCGCACCGACTGCAGGAAGTTGTAGGCCATCACCGGGTTGAAGACGTTCAGCTCGAAATGGCCCTGGCTGCCGGCGAAGGTGACGGCGGCGTGGTTGCCGAACACCTGGACGCAGACCTGGGTCAGGGCCTCGCACTGGGTGGGGTTGACCTTGCCCGGCATGATCGACGAGCCGGGCTCGTTCTCCGGCAGGCTCAGCTCGCCCAGGCCCGCGCGCGGGCCGCTGCCCAGGAAGCGGATGTCGTTGGCGATCTTGAACAGGCTGGCGGCGACGGTGTTGATCGCGCCATGGCTGAAGACCATGGCGTCATGGGCGGCCAGGGCCTCGAACTTGTTGGGGGCGGTCGTAAAGGGCAGGCCGGTGATGGCGGCGATCTGCTCGGCCACCTTCTCGGCGAAGCCGACCGGGGCGTTCAGGCCGGTGCCGACGGCGGTGCCGCCCTGGGCCAGCTGCATCAGCTTGGGCAGGGTCTGCTCGATGCGCTCGATGCCGTTGGCCACCTGCTGGGCGTAGCCGCCGAACTCCTGGCCCAGGGTCAGGGGCGTGGCGTCCTGGGTGTGGGTGCGGCCGATCTTAATGATCTTGGCCCAGGCGTCGGACTTGGCCTTCAGGGCCTCATGCAGGTGCTTGAGGGCCGGCAGCAGATCATGGACGATCTGCTCGGCGCAGGCCACGTGCATCGCCGTCGGATAGGTGTCGTTCGACGACTGGCTCATATTGACGTGGTCGTTGGGGTGGACGGGCTTCTTGCTGCCCATCTCGCCGCCCAGCATCTGGATCGCGCGGTTGGAGATCACCTCGTTGGCGTTCATGTTCGACTGGGTGCCCGAGCCGGTCTGCCAGACCACCAGCGGGAAGTGCTCGTTCAGCTTGCCCTCGATCACCTCGTTGGCGGCCGCCACGATCGTCTCGGCCAACTTCGGGTCCAGCTTGCCCAGGGCCAGGTTGGCCTCGGCCGCGGCGCGCTTGACGATCCCCAGGGCGCGGACGACGGGAAGCGGCTGCTTTTCCCAGCCGATCTTGAAGTTGCCGAGCGAACGCTGGGCCTGGGCGCCCCAGTACTTGTCGTTCTCGACGGCGATCGGGCCGAAAGTGTCGGTCTCGTTGCGCGTGGCGGTCATGCGGCGGGTCTCCCGGAAAAACGGTCGAGCGGGGGTCTAGACCCAAGGCGGGCGAAGGGCAACGCTCCCGGCTTGCGAAGCCGCGCGGGTGAAGTTACGACGGGAACGTTAGAAGAACGGAGTTCGCCTCATGAGCCCTCACATCGCCCTGCTGCGCGGCGTCAATGTCGGCGGCCGCAAGGTGCTGAAGGACGACCTGCTGGGCCTGGCCAAGGACCTCGGCTTCGACGACGCCAAGACCCTGCTGGCCAGCGGCAACCTGGTGCTGTGGGGGAAGGCCGAAGCGGACGCCGATCTGGAGAAGCGGCTGGAGGACGGGCTGGAGAAGCACATGGGCCTGCGCACCGAGTTCTTCGTCCGCACCCCCGTTGAGCTGAAGGCGATCATCGACGCCAACCCCTATCCGGACGAGGTCAAGAGCCACCCCAACCACCTGCTGGTGCACTTCATGAAGGCGCCGCTGCCGGACGGCGACGAGGCGGTCCTGCGCGCGGCGATCACCGGCCCGGAGACCTTCAAGGCGGGCGCGCGCGAGCTCTATATCGATTATCCCGAGGACGTGGGCCATTCGATGCTCGACCGCGATTGGAAGAAGACCAAGAAGTCCCCGCCGGGCACCGCCCGCAACTGGAACACGGTGCTGAAGCTGGCGGCGATGGTGGGTTTGTAGGGGACGCGGCCCGCCGGCCTTGGCTATATCGGTGGCAAGCCAAGGAGATATCCCATGCTCGTCGCCACCACCAATGACCTGCCCGGCCACCGCATCGTCGCCCATCTGGGCCTGGTGCGCGGCGTCACCGTCCGCTCGCGCAGTGTGATCGGCAATATCGGCGGCTCGATCCAGTCTATCTTCGGCGGCAAGCTGTCGATCTATGTCAATCTGGCCGAGGCGGCCCGCAAGGAGGCCTACGACCTGCTGGTGGCCCACGCGACCGAGATGGGCGCCAACGCCATCCTGGCCATGCGCTACGACGCCAACGAGATCATGGAAGGCATTACCGAGGTTTTGGCCTATGGCACCGCCGTGAAGGTCGAGCCGATCGCCGAGTGATGGATGATGGCTGGATCCACCACGGCAAGGTCCGGGCCCGCGAGGCCGACGGCGAGCTGACCCTGGTGGTCGACGGCCTGACCACCCAGGCCAAGTACTACAAGCCGCTGATCTACGAGTTCTTCCGCAAGGTCTGGCGCGGCTCGCGCCCGGCCTGGGGCGAGTTCTCGGTCGAGATCGGCATGGAGTTCGTCGGCGAGCCGCCGTGGATGGACCTGGACAACCTGGCCAAGGCCCTGCTGGACGCGATCAAGGGCTACGCCTTCCACGACGACGCCCAGGTGGCCCGGCTGCTGGTCGAGCGCCGTCCGGCCGAGCGCGAGCGGATCGTCATCGTCGTGCGCAAGCTGGAGTCGCGCTTCCTGCGGGCGACGCTGGAGGGCTGAGGCGCGCGGCTTAAGCGTTCCAGAACTCCAGGAAGCCCCAGGCCGCCAGCAGCAGGGCGAAGCCCAGGAAGATCAGGGTCGTGCAGCTGAAGGCTAGCTTGCGCAGCGCGGTCCAGCTGTCGACCCGCCGTCCGCCGCGCCATACCACCGGCAGCATGGCCAGGGTGGCGATGGTCAGCAGGGTGGCCACGAAGGCGCAGGCCGAGGCGCTGAGCAGCCAGCCGCTGGGCCAGCCATAGAACACCCGCGCCATGTCGTCGGCGCCGGTGGCGAACACGCCCACGCCGATCAGAGCGATCAGCCAGAGGAGCGCCTGGATGGTCTGCAGCAGGCTGGCGCGGGCCTGGGTCGGGGTCTGGCGCGCTTCGCGGCGGTCGCGGGTGGCCGCGCCGATCAGGGTCGCCAGGGCGGCCAGGGCGGCCAGGACGGCGAAGGTGGTCAACAGGTTGCGCTGGTGCGGAAAGTCGATGCGCTCGAACGCCGCCCCGCCGGTGGGCGAGAAGAACCGCGCCACCTTGCCGTCCTCGCGCTGGAACACCAGCAGGCCCGAACCATTGGCGGGCGCGAAGGTGTCGGGCTGGTCGGTGGCGGTCCACTGGCTGGACTCGCCGTCGACCGTCAGAGTCAGGCGGCCGTCGGGCGCGGCGCGCACGGTCGCCTGGCCGATCAGGCGGTCGATGAAACCCTCCAGCCCGCCATAGGCGCGGCGGGTGGTCAGGAACTGGCCTTCATAGGCCCGGGCCTCGTCGTAGGTGATCCGGCTGGGGGCGGGGATCTCCGGACGCGGGGCATAGAAGCGCTCGATGATGGTCGAGGGCAGGGTGGCGGGCAGATAGGCGCCGGTGTCGGTGTTGACCGCCACGAACACCCCCAGGCCCAGCTCGGGGACCATGACCAGGTTGGAATGGAACCACAGGGTGGCGCCGGCGTGGCCGAAGCCGCGCTTGCCGCCGGGCAGGGGGATGTCCATGAAGCCGGCGTTCCAGCCCGGCGCGCTCTCGGCCGGCCGGTACATCGGCGTGCGGAACATCGCGCTGGTCCGGGGCGAAAAGACCGTCCTGCCGTCGATCGTCCCGCCGTTCAGCAGCAGGGTCATGTAGCGGGCCATGTCGCCGGCGGTGCTGGAGGCCGCGCCGGCGGGGGCGATATGGCCGATGAATTCGGGGGCTTCGGTCTGGAAGCCCAGCGGCGTCCAGCGGAAGCCGTCCGACAGGCCGGCCGCCAGGGCCGGCGCCATCGGGGCGGGCAGGTCGTCGCGCCACGGACGATTCTCGCGGAAGGTCGTGTGGGTCAGGCCGGCGGGCAGGATCACCTGGTCGGCGATCACCTTCTCGAACGGCTGACCGGTGACGTTGGCCAGGGCCGCGCCCGCCAGGCCGGCGCCGTAGTTGGAATAGGCCGGCAGCAGGCCCGGTTCGCGCACGCGGTTGGGACGTTCCTGGCGCAGGTACAGCTCCAGGGGCCGCTCGCGGCGCGGGTCGCGCTCGAACAGCTGGCCCAGGGCCCGATCCTCGAACCCGGCGGTGTGGGTCATCAGGTCGCGCAGCCGCACCGGGGTCTTCTTGCCCTGGTCCTTCAGCTGCAGCTTCTCGGGCAGGTAGACGTTGATCGGGGCGTCCAGGCGCATCCGTCCGGCCTCGACCTCGTTCATCAGGGCGATCCAGGTGAAGGTCTTGGAGATCGAGCCGACCCGGAACAGGGTCGTGTCGGGATCGACGCGTCGGTGGTCTCTCAGGCTGGCGACGCCATAGCCCTTCTTCAGCACCACCTGGCCGTTCTGGACCACCGCGACGGTCACGCCGGCGATGTGGTCATGGGCCATGCGGTCGCGCACGACGCCGTCGACATAGGCTTCCAGGTCGGCGGGCGGCAGCGGCGTGGCGGGGCTGGCCAGGACCGGAGCAGGAGGCGCGGCCTCGCCACCGGCCGGCGTCGCCGTCGGCCTGGCCAGCGCACCCGTCGCCGGGCCCGCTGTCGCCGTGGCGACGGACGCGGACGCCGGCGTGGCGGGGGGGTGGGCCGCGGCCGGCGCGGCGGGCTGCGGGCGCGGGGCGCGGCGGCGTCGAACCGTCTGGCTGTAGGGGATCGGCGCCGAGGGCAGGGTGGCGGTCGTCGCCGCGGGCGGTCGCGCCGCGCGGGCGACGTCCTGGGTCTCGGCGATCGTCGCGCCGAACAGGCCGCAACCGATGATCGCCGCCGAAAGAACGGCCCTGAACGAAAGACGCAGCGTCACGAACAAGACCTCGCCGACTTTTTGGAAAACTAAGGGTGCTCAGACTTCTAGGGCGTCCGGGCCGGGGATCAAGGGGATGTGGCCTTGCCTGGGTGTCTTTCCCGTGGACGCCCGGTCGGTCAGCGCCGCCGGGCGGTCGCGGGCTTCGCGACCGCGCGTGGCGGAAAGGCGTAGAGCGGCAGGAGCGGTCGCAGACCCGCGCCGATCCACAGCTGCGGCTCCGAGGCCGGCTCGGCGCCGGTGTCGCGCTCGCGCCGCGCCACACAGGCCTGCACCGCCCGGCCCAAGGCCGCGAAGTCGTGAGCGGTGGGAGCCGACGACAGGAAGCAGTCGTCGAAATACGGGTACTTGTCGTCCTCGCTGCAGCCGAACGACGTGCGGTCCGGCCGCGCCGCCGTCAGGATCATCCGGTTCTCGCGCTGCAGCGGCTTGACGAACACGCCTGAAAAGCAGGCCGAGACCACGATGATCGCCGGGCGGGCCGGGCAGGCGTCGTCGATCATGGCCGCCATCAGGCTGGGCGGAAGGATGTCCTCACCTAGCAAGGCGCCCTCGGGCGCGCCGTGGCTGGTGAGATAGACCAGGCATCCGGCGGAGCGCTTGGTCGCCAGATCGCGCAGGTCGGCATGAATGGCGCCCAGGTCGGTCTTGCGAGGCTTGGCGGTGGGATAGCGCCTGGGACGCATCGAATACTGACGGACGGCGTCGGCGGAAAATCCGAGATCGACAAGAGTCGCGCTTACGTCGCGGCGGGCGTTGTCGAACGCTTCGGTGGGACCGCCCGAATGGGCGTGCCAGTCGCCAGCCACCACGACGGCGGCCCAGTCGGAGAACGTAGGGGTGTCGGCCCGAACCGGCGCGGCGGCCAGCAGCGACGTCAGCAGCAAACCCAGAACCAGGCTCGCGAACCGCCGCATGGTCCCGTTACGTCTTGAACTTCGAAAACGGCGTCGGGATCGCCGTGGCGCTGGCCCGGGCCAGCAGCCGGCCTTCGGGATCGTAGAGCTCGCCTTCCAGGAAGCAGACCGTCCGGCCCCACTTGACCACCCAGCCGACGCCCTTGAGCGGGCCGGGCCGGGCTGGGCGCAGGAAGCTGGTCTTCATCTCGAGCGTCGGAACGACGGAGGTCATGCCCGAGGCGATCATGCCGGCCACCGACATGCACTCGTCCAGCATGGCGCAGACGAAGCCGCCCTGGACCTGGCCCATCGGATTGCCGACCGCCTCGACCGAGGGTGCAAAGGCGATCTCGACCCGACGCTCGGCCTGGCTGACCGACAGCATGTGAAAGCCCAGCGTGCGGGCGCTGCCCGGCGGGTTCTTGGACGCGTGAAAGCGCGCGAGGATCGCCTCGTCCGTCAGGGTCTGCGGCGTGTCGAAAGCCACATCGTTCGGGGCGATGTCGCTCACGCGCTACTTCTTGCGGAACTGGTCGAGGGAGATGATCTTGGGCGCTTCCTCGCCGCCTTCGACGGTGGCGGCGACCTCGGGTTCCGGCTCGGGCTCGGGCTCCTGCGGGGCGATCTCGGGGGCCTCGAACTGCAGGGCGAACTGCACCGACGGGTCGTAGAACCGGGTCACCGCGGCGTAGGGGATCGACAGCCGCTTGGGCTGGCCGCCGAACTTCAAGGTGACGGAGAAGAAGGTCTCGCCCGGCGCCAGGTCCCAATACTGGTGCTGCAGGATGATGGTCATCTCGTCGGGATACTTGCCCAGCAGATCCTGGGGGCCCGACACGCCCGCCGCCTGGGTCTTGAAGGTGATGTAGAGGTGATGCGGCTCGGGTAGGCCGCCGGGCGCGGCGGCCTTCTTCAGCGCGGCCTTGACGACGCCGCGCAGGGCGTCCTGGGCCATCGCCTCGTACTGCATCAGGTCTTCAGGCGGATTGGTCTGGGCCATGCGGTCCATCGTGAGGCGGGAACTGGAACGAAGCGCGCAGAGTAGCCTGTCGCAGGGGCGGCGAGAAGGTGGGGGAGCGGGGGAATTTCACAATTGGCTCGACCGCTTCCCCGTCCCTTCGCAAGGAAGAGGAGGGAGCCTCGGCGATGTCGTGGAAAGTGGAGGGATTCTGTTGGCAGGCTCCCGCATCCCTTCGCAAGGAAGAGGAGGGAGCCTCGGCGATGTCGTGGAAAGTGGAGGGATTCTGTTGGCAGGCTCCCTCCGGGCCCCGCCTAGGGATCTGAACCCCTAGGACTTAAGAGGCGAGATCACCCGCACCGCATTACGCGGCGATGGCGAACTCTTCAGCGAAGTTATCGTTCGCAGTTAGTTTAGCGGCCCGATACGGTGAGCCACGCCGAGAGAAAGCAGACACCTTTACACGTCTGTCGATGCTGATCGGCCCCATGAAGTCCCGTGATAACTCGGGAGGTTTTGGTGGAGCCGCCGGGAATCGCACCCGGGTCCAGTCCGCTTATTACGTGCGCGTTTATCCCCATAGTCCGGGCGAACCCGAACACGTTCAATATAGGGGGTGAGGCTCGCCATGGGAAGAGCGACGCCGCCACTGACGGGGATGGGGCGCGGGACGTGGCGGCGGCGTCAGGCTCAGCCGGCCTTCGGTCAGGCGGCCGGATAGCTGGCCGCCGCCGTCCTCGAACAGCCGAATGTCGTCGCCGATCAGCTCGTAGTGACCGGCGAACACCAGCTCTCCGTCATGGCGCTCATCGAAGCGGCCGTCGGGGCGCAGTTCCAGGCTGACGCCGCCGTCGGCGCTGGCCCAGACGCCGGAGACGCGGCGGCCGGTCAATGGACGGCTCCCCAGGCGGCGCCGCCCAGGGCGGAGGCGGCGGTGACGAGGGCGGTGGCGGTCAGCCAGGCGGCGACGAACCACCGTGGCGCGGCCTGGGGCCGGCGGGGCGTGTATCGGGTCATGACATCCTCGGGGGCGGACGGCCGCCGTGTCGCTCGGTCCCGGGCGGACGGCTCTGGCCGACGGCTCGGGAAGGGGCGGCGATGGCGGCGGGGCGGGACATCCCCACCATGACCCATGGATCGTCCTTCGCGATAGACCGATGCTGCTCCTTGATTGCACGATCCTGCACATCATGTCTGGCGGACGTGACGGGCGACCGCGCCGGGCGTAGGACAAGCGCCATCAGCAAAAGGAAATGTCGATGGTCGAGCCAGGCGAACTCGCCGCTCTGATTGAACGATACGCGCCTGTGGACGGCGATCACAAGGTCTGTGAAAAGGCGTCCCTGCATCGCGCCAGCCAGCCCAGCGAGCCGACCCATGGGGTGTTCGGGGCCGCGGTCTGCGTGGTGGCCCAGGGGCGCAAGCAGGTGCTCAGCGGCGGATCGGTGCTGGTCTACGACGCGCTGAACTACGTGGTGGCGTCGGTTGACCTGCCGGTGATCGGCCAGGTGGTGGAGGCTTCGCCCGAAGCGCCGTACCTGTCGTTCCGGATGACGCTGGACCCGGCGGTGATCGGCGACCTCCTGCTGCAGCTGGGCGGCGAGCCGGCCCTGGCCCAGGACGCCGGGCCGCTGATCGGGGCCATGGCCGTCAGCCAGGTCAATCCGCCGCTGCTGGACGCGGTGATGCGGATGGTCCGGCTGGTGGAGACGCCGCGCGACGCCGCGGTGCTGGCGCCGCTGATCGAGCGCGAGATCCTCTACCGCATGTTGCTGGGCGATCAGGGGCCGCGCCTGGCCCAGATCGCCCGGGCCGACGGCCGCATGCGCCAGGTCAAGCGCGCCATCGGCTGGATCACCCAGCACTTCAACCAGCCGTTCAGCATCGAGGAGCTGGCCGCCGAGGCGCGGATGAGCCCCTCGGCCCTGCATCGCCACTTCAAGGCGGTCACCGCGCTCAGTCCGCTGCAGTACCAGAAGCAGATCCGCCTGCAGGAGGCGCGCAAGCTGATCCTGGCCCAGCGGCTGGACGCCGGTTCGGCCGGTCACGCGGTGGGCTATGACAGCCCGTCGCAGTTCAGCCGCGAATACGCCCGGCTGTTCGGCGCGCCGCCGCTTCGCGACGCCGCCCGCCTGAGGGGGCGGCCGGACATGCTGCTGGAGACCTGAGGTCCCCGTTCGTTCTGGACGCCCGAGCATTTCTCCTATTCCAGGACTCGCCAAATAGAGACAAGGTCGGTCGGCCTGTCTTCAAGGTGAAGCGCGGGCGCGGAGCGGGAGATCGCGAAATGTCAAAAATTGTTGCCGAGTTCATCGGCACGTTTGCTCTTGTCTTGTTCGGTTGCGGTGCGGCCGTGCTGGGCGGCGACCATGTCGGACAACTTGGCATAGCCTTGGCGTTCGGCTTCGCGATCGTGGCCATGGCCTATGGCATCGGCCCGGTCTCGGGCTGCCACGTCAATCCGGCGGTCAGTCTCGCCGCCTTTGTGGCCGGGCGGATGAGCGCCAGGGAGATGGGGCTGTACTGGATCGCCCAGTTCGTCGGCGCGACGGCGGGGGCGGCGGTGCTGCTGCTGATCGCCGGCGGCACGGCGCACGGCCTGGGCCAGAACGGCTGGGGGACGGGCTATGGCGGCGGCTTTGGGGTCGAGGCCGCCTTCGCCTTCGAGGTGGTGATGACCGCCCTGTTCGTGATCGTGATCCTGGGCTCGACCGGCACCGACGCCGCCCCCGGCTTCGCGGGTCTGGGCATCGGCATCGCCCTGGCGGTGATCCACATCGTCGGCATCCAGGTGACCGGCGTCTCGGTCAACCCGGCCCGCAGCTTCGGCCCGGCCATCCTGGTCGGCGGCCAGGCCGTGGCGCAGCTGTGGCTGTTCTTCGTCGCCCCGGCGATCGGCGCGGTGCTGGGCGCGCTGCTCTACCGCTTCAACGTGCTGAAGGTCGGCTGAGGCGCGCCGACTGGTCCGGCCTAGAGCAAGCCGCGCGATATGAGAATCGTGCGGCTTGCTCTAGATTTCTGTTTTCGCATCGCTTTTGCGGAAAACCGGCGTCCACTTTTCCGCGCGATGCTCTAGTGCGGCAGGTCGGACCAGTTGATCATGACGAAGTTCTTGGCCTGGCCGACGATGGTGATCTTCTGGCCCTTGTCGTCGCTGAGCGCGTCGAAGACATACCGGGCGCCGTCGCGGGTGATGTTCTGCACCACCTGGCCGGTGCTGTCGTAGCTGACCAGGGCGAAGGACGTGCGGTTGTCGGCGAAGCTGTAGATCCAGGTCTTGTAGCCGCCATAGTAGATGACCGGGCAGGTCTTGCTCATCTCCGCGCCGTCGTCCGGAACCTTGACGCAGACGACCTGCAACCCGGGCGGAACCGCGGGCGCCTCGGCGATCGGGTCGTACTTGATCTGCGGCGTGTGGGGGACGGCCTGGGCCTGGACGCCGCCGGCCGCGCCGAGCGCGACGGAGACGCCGGCGGCCGCCAGCACGGATTTCAGGGTGACGATCTTGACCATGGTTCCCTCCCCGGACCTATGGCCTAGAGCGGGTTGAGGTTTAGCTGAATCGCGGGATTCCCAAATCAGCTGGCGTCTGATTCAAGATGCTGGCTGGGAAGGAGGCCAGCATGGATGG